>MHCJ01000008.1 GCA_001816585.1 Candidatus Chisholmbacteria bacterium RIFCSPHIGHO2_01_FULL_52_32 | reverse complement strand
GTTAAACCCGCCCGGCGTTCTTCGCCGCTGGCTGCCCCCATCAGGCCTGTCGACACTTCGGCGTTTGATTTATCAGTCATTTTTTCAGCGCCGATTACCAGCACGTTCTTGGCTGTTTTGGCTTTAAGAGCGGTGATGGCTTGGTTGACCGCCACTCCACCAGAAGCACAGGCTGCTTCCACCCGACCGGCATTAACTCCACTTAATCCAAGTAGCTCTGCTGCCAGAGCACCCAAATGATTTTGACCTTCAAGGTTACCGGCCAACATATTGGCAACTAATACCAAATCAATGTCCTGGCGTTTGATACCTGAGTCTTTAATGGCTGCCTCACCGGACTCAACAATTAAATCTTTAAGGTCCTTGTCCCACAGCTCGCCAAATTGGGTTTGATAAGCGCCGGTAATGTACATTAAGCTTTTCCTAAAAAGTGTAAATATTTTGTATAACTTATTTGCTCAACATTTTTTAATTGGTTTTTTATATCATCTTTTTTATTAATGGGGTTTTTCCGCTTAATCGTTAAAGAAAAACTGTCGCTACCTGCCCCAGAGCCATAACTGGTCACCAAGATTTTCTCGCCCGCTTTTCCCTCCTCTAAAACTTTCACCAGTCCCGTCATAGCTGAGGCGCTGTAGGGATTGCCGATTTCCGGCACGATAAAACCTGTTTTAAGCTGCTCACGGTTAATTCCTAATCTAGCGGCGGCTTTTTGAGGAAATTTAGCATTAGGCATGTGTAAAACCACATGACTAAAGTCGCTAATTTTTTGTTTAAATTTTTGCAAATACTCTTTGGTCCCTTGAACGACATGGGTAAAGTAAGCCGGCTCACCGGTAAACCGACCGGCATGGGCCGGATATTTTTCTGCCTCACGGCGCCAAAAATCGGGCGTGTCCGAGTTAAAACTGCTAACAGTATTAAGCTTAGCCAACCAAGGATATTTTTTACTCCCTAAAATTAAAGCGGCTGCTCCGGCTCCGGCGGTGTATTCCAAGGCGTCTCCGGGCCGGCTTTGGGCGACATCGGCGCCGATCGCCAAACCGCAATCAATCAAGCCCGACTCAATCAATGAAGCAATCAGAGTCATTGCTGTGGTACCGGCTTTGCAGGCAAACTCAAGGTCGGCGGTTAAGTAATCCCGGCCCACTCCTAATACTTCGGCCACAATTGAACCGGTCGGCTTAACCACATAGGGATGACTTTCTGATCCGATTAACACCGCTCCCAAATTTTCAGGTTTTAATTTGCTGCTCCGGCTTATTGCCAACAAGGCTGCCTCAACTGCCAAAGTAGCAGTGTCTTCATCCCGGTCGGCGACTGCTTTTTGGTTTAAACCCAATGAGGCAGCAATGCTTTTACCGTCTTTCTCATAAACTTTGGCAATTTCCTCAACCGTAATCCTGAATTTGGGAATATAAGCCCCAAAACCAACCACCCCGACGTTGGTAAACTTTTTAGGATTAATCATTTCCCCCTCCCCAATTTTTGGTGGGCTTTACCCAAGTCCCGACTGGCTAGTGCTGCGGTCAAAGACAATTCCCCGGCTAACACTCCTAGGCCTATGGCTTCGGCAAGTCTTACAGCGCCTCCGGATTTAGTGCCGCTAATACCTAACATCTCTAGGGCCGCCTTTTGGGTCGGCAAGTGAGTCCCTCCGCCAACTGTGCCGACCATTAATGAAGGCAAGTAAATAGAAAAATATAGATCTCTCCCGCTTAGCTCGGCCAAGGTAACGCCCATGCTGCCTTCAACCACGTGGGCCAGATCCTGGCCGGTAGCCAGAAACATGGCGACAACAATATTGGCAAAATGGGCATTAAATCCCAGGCTGCCGCTTAAAATTGAACCGAGCCAGTCTTTAGAGTGAACGACTTCAATAATTTTTTCCGGATCGGTTTTTAATATGGCCTTAACCACTCGTCGGGAAATGACTGCTTCGGCCCAAACCTTTTTGCCTCTGCCTTCAATAAAATTAAGCCAGCTGGCTTTTTTATCAACACAATAATTCCCGGATATGGCAATCAGCCTCGCTTTGGTTTTAAGCTCAATTTCTTTAGCGACAGCCTCACTGGCCATTGTCGCCATGTTCATTCCCATTGCCTCCTGGGTGTCAAAGCTAAACCTTAACCAAACTCTTCTGCCTAAAAGCTGGGGTTTAAAGCTTAACAAAGTTAAATGTGGCTCAGTTTTATGGGCCACTGCTTGTAATTTCTTAAAGTTTTTCCTGACCCAAACAATTAATTTCTGGCCGGCTGACAAATTGGCCACCTGAAACACCGGCCCCCGACTGGCCCCGACCAATTCAACTATCACTTGAGCGCCGCCGGCTTCCCGAATAGCTTTACAGCCCCTATTAACGCTGGCCACTAATGCCCCCTCGGTGGTGGCAAACGGCAAAGTGAAGCCGTTAATTGGTCCAGCCGCACCCAAAGGAATTTTGGTTAAGCCGACCATATTTTCGATGTTGCGCCCAGGAGCCTTGGAAAAATAAGCTTTATCGTCCGTCATACCAATGTTTGAGTTTTAAAAGCCAGTAAGTTAAATATCCTGCCAACGCTAGCGCCAGAATGATTGCCGCCGTGAGCGTGGTTATTGCCCCCACCCCCCACACTGTTGAGGTGGCCAACAAGCGTCTCCCCAGCCAGGTGAGGGCCAAACCGGCGGTTAAAACCCACAAGGGCAAACCAATTACCAAAAGTTGTTGGGAACGGTCTTTTTCGCGGGCCAAAGAGTTTAAAGTTTTAATCGGATGCCAAATCAATCCCAAGCTGTTTTTTGTCAGTAAATAACTTTCCTTAATCGAAAGCAGTAGTCCCAATTTGGCGATAGCCTTGATTTGCATAAACTTTTTGGAAGGCTAATCTGGCCCGGGTTAACCTGGATTCCACTGCCTTAATCGTGAGATCTAGCTTTTCGGCAATTTCGGCCATTGACCGACCTTCCACATACTTTAGTCGCAAAATCTGGGCATATCCTTCGCTTAAGTGTTTAAGGGTGGCCACAATCTTGATTTTTGTTTCCAGCTCCTGTAAGGCCAGCTCCGGACCCAGAGCCTCACTGACCAGATTTTCCAAAAACGGCAGTTTGGAAAAAACGATTTGTTTAATCTTTTTGCGGCGATAAAAATCTAAAATTTCATGACGGGCAATACCGCAAATCCAGGTAAACAACTGGCTTTGACCTTTAAAACCAGGCAGACTATCCAGGGCAGAAACTAATGTATCCTGAACTATTTCATCAACATCCATCGGGTCAGCTACTTTTTGGGAGATAAACCGAGTCAAGCGCTGACGAAAACCGGGGCTTAAAATCTGGTTAACTAAACCGTTTTTCCTCATGTCGCATATTCTAACACTTTTTGTTATGCTTGATACTAATGGCAGAGTTTCCGACCAACATCAGTGAATATTTTTCTTTGGGTGGCAGTCGAACCGCTCAAAACGCCTTCGAGAGTCAAGGTATTACCATTTTTTCCATAATCTCGGTGATTATTAAAAACCTTTACGTGTTGGTGGGGATTATTTTACTGATCATGATCTTTGTCGGCGGCTTGGGAATGATATTAAATGCCGGCAACCCCGAAGCCGCCAAAAGCTCTAATAAAACCATGACTTCGGCGGTAATGGGCTTTGCCATTTTAATCGCCGCCTACTGGCTGGTTAAGATCGTTCAAATTATCTTTGGCATAGAAATATTAAATCCGGCCGGAGGCGCGCCTTAAACGATGTTAAGTATTTTCGGCGCCATCGACCGCACCCCCGGAGTTGACCGGTACGGCGACCTGGCCGAAGGTGGCCTGAATGATTTTGTTAGTAACATCCTGGCTTTCCTTGGGGTCTTGGGAGGAATAATTATGTTTATCAGCCTGATTGTCGCCGGCTGGCAATACTTGTCCGCCCAGGGAAATCCTCAAGTGCTTGTCAATGCCGGCAATAAAATTATCGGCGCTTTAATCGGTCTGGTAATTATTGCTGCCGCCTTTGTGATTGCTTCCATTATTGGCTTGGTGTTTTTCGGCGACGCCGGCTTTTTATTAAGACCGCAATTTTTTAGTGTTTTTTAAACTATGGCCATACGCGTACCTGTACCCAACTCGATTAAGCCGCTTTTGGGTGGTTATGGCGCCGGCACCAATACCACTACCGGCACCCTGATAGAAACGTTGTTGTCAAACGTTATCGGCATACTAACCTTGATTGCCAGCCTCACCTTTTTAATTTACTTTTTTATCGGCGCTTTAAACTTACTTACCTCCGGCGGGGATACCGAAAGAGCCAAAAAGGCCAGAAATTTTATCAGCGAGGGAATAATCGGCCTGACTATCACCGTTACCGCCTATGGCATCGCCTGGCTAATCGGCACCTTAATGGGCATTGATATCACCCGTCCTAGCACGGTATTAAATAACCTGGTGTTTAAATAATTATGGCTACCTGGCAAGAACTATTAGGTACGATTGATCCGCCTCAAAATGTAGTTGCTTACTCTGCCGATACTGCCGGCTTAATCCGTTTAATATCCAATGTTTTAAAAATAAGCGTGGTCGCGGCCGGAGTCTTCGGGCTGATTAATTTAGTCACTGCCGGCATTCAGTGGGCCGGCGCTGGCGGCAACCCGGAAATAATCAAACAGGCGTCTTCCCGAATCTGGATGTCACTTCTTGGCTTAATTATTGTCGCCGTTGCCTTTGTCGCTGCAGGAGTGATTGGCTTGCTATTTTTTGGCTCGGCGACCGCCATTATTAATCCGGTGGTTTTTGGACCGGAAACGACATCAACGCCATGAAAAATTTACTGGCTCAAGTCAAAACCGATCTTGGCCCGATCCAGCTTACTCCCAAGGGTTTTACCGCCAGCTTTGGCAATGACCCGGCCGGCCGCTTGGAAAAAATTATATCTAACATTGTCGGCGTTTTTACTATTTTTGCCGGCATTAGCTTTGTCATCTATTTTTTGATCGGCGCCGTTACCTGGGTCACTGCCGGAGGCCACCCGGATACACTGGATAAGGCAAAACAGCAAATGAGTACTGCCTTGGTGGGTTTATTTATTACAATTGTCGGGGTGGGGGTAATGTATGTTTTAGGCGAAGTCACCGGCTTAAAAATCTTAAATCCGGCTGACATAATCGACAACCTAACCCCCTGATAGATATAATGAAATCATGCTAGCCAAATCAGCCCTTGCCCAAATTGTTAACCCGGCGATTCCAAGAATGCCCGGTGACGGCGGCGATGCCTTGGCCCGCTACATTGCCATCATCTGGTGGGTAATTGTTATCGTTGGCGGCCTGGCCGTTTTGTTTTATATGGCTTGGGGGGCAATGGACTGGATCATGTCTGGCTCTAACCCGGACCGGTTAAAGCGGGCTAAAGAAAAAATGGGCAGCGGGGTTATCGGCTTATTCTTTTTGGTTTTGTCTTACGCGATTGTCCAATTAATTACCAGAATCACGGGCTTAAGCATTTTAAATCCAAATTGGCCCACTCTTTAAATAGTTAAACTATGGCTAACCTAACCGATATTGACACCCAAGTCCAACCCTTTTTTGCCATTCGCTCCCTGGACACATTTTTACCTAATTTAATACAGATCGTCCTGGTCATCGGCGCATTGGCGGCCTTGCTGTTTTTATTCTGGGGCGGGGTCAGCTACATTACTTCCGGGGGCGACAAAGAAGCCACCAAAGCCGCCCGGGAAAAAATCACCAACGCCGTTATCGGTTTGGCGATTCTGGCAATAGTCTGGGTGCTGTGGCGGCTGATTGTTTACTTCCTGGGATTATCCCCCGGTTTTCGCGGCCCGTTCCGCATTCAGATTCCCACGCCTTAATAATTGACAAATTAAACTATTCTTTTCATAATTAGTGTCAATGTCACTGATTAAACAAGTTTTAGCCCAGTCAAGCATCACCATCCGCGAACCGTCAGCCGGCGTCAAAGACATCGGCAAACTTTTATCCGCCGGCATCCAGGTGGCAATGATCATCGCCGCCATTTTAACTTTTGCCTTTTTAGTCTGGGGCGGCATTCAGTGGATTTTATCCGGCGGTGATAAAACCCAAACCCAAGCCGCTCGCGACAGAATCACCATGGCTTTAGTTGGTTTGGGGATTGTGGCTGCCGCTTGGGCATTGATGAAGGTCATTGGCTTTTTCTTTGGCATTGACGTTTTCCAATTCAGTATCCCCTCTGCCGGCGGCTTTAGCGGCTAGCGCTAAATGGCCTGGGCTGATCCTGCTTGTACTGACCCCAGCGGCGAAATCGCTACCCTGCAAGGTTTTGGCTGTATCTTCCAAAATCTCTTAGGCATTGTCGTGCCGCTTTTGGGCTTGGCTTTATTTGTTCTGCTCTTGGTCGGCGGCTTTCAGTATATGACTGCCGGCGGTGATCCTAAACAAACGCAAAAAGCTTCCGGCACTATCACCACTGCCATTATCGGCATTGCCGTGGTTATCGGCGTTTGGTTTATCTTTCGGATTTTAGGCGCCATTACCGGACTTGATCTTTTAAACTTTGTCATCCCCGGCTGATATACTTAAGCCATGC
>MHCJ01000007.1 GCA_001816585.1 Candidatus Chisholmbacteria bacterium RIFCSPHIGHO2_01_FULL_52_32 | reverse complement strand
GACTCGATCGCCACAGCCGGGAGTGACTGGGCGGCCCTGACCTGGAACAGCGCAAAGCAGATCTCGGACGGGACCACCAATACCACGGTCTACGGGAACATCGTCTCCCTGTCCGCCCAGGACATGTATGCCACGTTTGTCAGTAACACCGCCCTTGAGGGCTGCCTGTGGGATGATGATGATTCCGGAGGGCGGTGGGAGGACGCCAATGGGAATGACTGCAGCGCGGCAGGGACGACCAGCTACTACTTTAAAAACCAAAATGCCGACTACCTGGCAACGGACACGAACAACGGGACCAAGGAAGCAAATACCACCCTGGGAGCTGCGACCGCCAGCCAGACCCTGGACGGATCCGGGGATACCTTCTACATCCTGACGGATAACCAAAACAAGCAGTGGACTTCAGACAAAACCTTCACCACCTCCACCACCGGAGAGAAGCGGAACATCGATATCGCCACGGACTCCTCCGGAAACACCGTCGCAGTCTGGGAAGACTCCAGGAACTCCAACGCCGTGAATGACAGTTTTGCGAGTACGGGGAATATGATTGGGAGGCGCTACCAGCACACCGCCACTCTGCTTTCAAACGGCAAGATCCTGGCGGTGGGAGGATTCGGCGACACCTCCCTCTCCACCGCCGAGGTGTACGACCCGGCAGCGGGAACCTGGTCCTCCACCGGCAACCTGATCGGCCTACGCTACAACCATACGGCCACCTTGCTTTCCAACGGCAAGATCCTGATGGCGGGGGGATACGGAGCCGACTACATCTCCACCGCCGAGCTGTACGACCCCTCAACGGGAACCTTCACTTCCACTGGTAATCTCATCGGGAGGCGCTACCAGCACACCGCCACCCTGCTTTCAAACGGCAAGATCCTGGTGGCGGGGGGAACCGATGGGGCGTACCTCTCCACCGCCGAGGTCTACGATCCGGCTACCGGGATCTTTGCCTCGACCGGCAACCTGATCGGGAGGCGCGATGAGCACACCGCCACTCTCCTTCCCAACGGCAAAGTGCTGGCGGCGGGGGGATATGACGGTACCAACTCTATCTCCACCGCCGAGGTTTACGATCCGGCGACGGGAACCTGGTCCGCGACAGGCAATCTGATCGGGAGGCGCTACAACCACACCGCTACCCTGCTTCCGAACGGCCGCGTCTTGGTGGCTGCGGGACAAACCCTATCTACTGCCGAGCTCTATGACCCTGCAACCGGCACCTTTACCTCTACAAGTAACCTGATCGGGAGGCGTTACTTCCACGCTGCCACCCTGCTTTCCAACGGCAAGATCCTGGTGGCGGGGGGATATGACGGTACCAACTCTATCTCCACCGCCGAGCTGTACGACCCGGCAGCGGGAACCTGGTTCGCGACCGGCAACCTGATCGGGAGGCGCTACTTTCACGCTGCCACCCTGCTTTCAAACGGCAAGATCTTGGCGGCGGGGGGATACAATGGCGCCGCCCTTTCCACCGCCGAGCTGTATACCCCCCGGACCTCGGATGTCTATGCGCAGAAGTACAATTTGGCAGGTGCATCACAGTGGGGAGGAGGGGCGGATATCAAGGTCAATTCCGATGACGGAAACCGGGAGACCACGGGAGATAAAGCGTCAAACTACGACCACCTCAACCCCAAAGTCAAACTTGATTCTTCGGGGAACGCCATCGTGGTCTGGCAGGAGAGCCGCAATTCCGTGTATGGGGATGATATTTATTCCCAGAAACTCCAATCTTCGGATGGCGCCAAGCTCTGGCCGGCGACATCCTCGAGTACCGACAAATTTGCTTCGACCGGAAACATGATCGGCCTACATCGAGAACACACCGCCACCCTGCTTTCAAACGGCCGCGTCCTGGTGGCGGCGGGATTTGATGGAACGGACACTTTTTCAACCGCTGAACTCTACGATCCCGCAACGGGAACCTTCACCTCTACCGGAAACCTGATCGGAGGGCGGTACCGACACACCGCCACCCTGCTTTCAAACGGCCGCGTCCTGGCGGCGGGGGGGTACAATGGCACCTCTCTTTCCACCGCCGAGGTCTATGATCCAGCTACCGGAACGTGGTTCTCGACAGGCAATCTGATCGGGGGGCGTTTCGGACACACCGCCACCCTCCTTCCGAACGGGAAGGTTCTTGTTGCAGGGGGCGGCAGCGCCATCTCCACCGCCGAGGTCTACGACCCCTCGACGGGAAGCTTCTCCTCGACCGGTAACTTGATCGGACGTCGCTTCTACCACACTGCTACCTTGCTCGGGAACGGGAAGGTACTTTTCGCAGCGGGATATGATGGCAGCAACGCCATCTCCACCGCCGAGCTCTACGACCCCTCCTCCGGTACCTTCACTTCTACCGGTAACCTGATTGGGAGGCGCCGGGATTACAGCGCAACACTCCTCTCAAACGGCCGCGTGTTGGTGGCGGGGGGATTCGACCCCAATGATTATCTCTCTACCGCTGAACTCTACGATCCCGCAACGGGTACCTTTTCCTCTACCGGCAACTTGATCGGATCTCGTAGACAACCGGCTGCCACCCTCCTTCCGAACGGGAAGGTTCTTGTGGCGGGGGGGTCATCTCTTAGTAGCGTCTCCACAAGCGAGCTATTCGATCCCGCAACGGGTACCTTTTCCTCTACCGGAAGCATGATACGGGCACGACAGTTGCACACCGCCACCCTTCTTCCGAACGGGAAGGTTCTTGTTGCGGGGGGACTTGGTGGCCCAAACCTGTCTGCCGCCGAGATCTATACCCCTGCTATGGATATATCGGTCTCCAATGATGGATCCCCGATGAATGGTTCAGGATTGCCGGTTCCCGAGTATCCTGGCCGGAAAGGGATCCTGGGTGAACAGCGCAAGCCCGTTCTGGCCATTGATTCCTCAAACAACGTGATTGTGGCCTGGGAAGACGACCGTGATGCTGCGATCCAAAACTGGGGGCTGTCATGGAATTACGACGCCAACGCATGGTGGCAGACGAACGTGAACCTTGGGGCAGCCGGCGCCTGCAACGGGGGAGGAGCAACAAACAACTCCTGCGGAGCAATCCCCGCCATCACCGGTCCTCCTCTGCGGATCATGGGACAGAAGCTGTCTACCTCCAATGGAGCCAAGAACTGGGGGGATGACCAAGCTTCAATAAACCAGAACAACCCGGAGGATATCGGCCTTACCTCAACCGGGGATATCAACCGCAATCCAACACTCGCCATTGACGGAACCAACGTCATCCTGACCTGGGACTCAAACAGCGCTACCAAGGCAGAATCGGGCAGCCTCAAACGGGAGGGGAACATCTATGCCCAGAAGCTCAATACCAATGGATCACCACAGTGGGGACAGACCTTTGCTTCCACCGGTAACCTCATCGGGGGGCGGTCTCAGCACACCGCCACCCTGCTTGGAAACGGTAAGGTGCTGGTGGCGGGGGGAAATCCCGATGGCATAAATGTCCTCTCCACCGCCGAGCTCTATGACCCAACAACCGGCACGTTTGCCTCCACCGGCAACCTGATCGGGAGGCGCTACGATCACATTGCCACCCTTCTTCCCAACGGCAAGGTGCTGGTGGCGGGGGGAATTGCCGGTTCTTACATTTCCAGCGCCGAAGTCTTCGACCCCGCGGCGGCAACCTTTTCTTCCACCGGCAACCTCGTTGGCCGGCGTGTTAACCACACGGCTACTCTGCTTGGGAACGGCAAGGTGCTGGTGGCGGGAGGATCTGACGGTGCTGCTCTCTCCACCGCCGAGCTGTATGACCCGGCAACCGGCACGTTTGCCTCCACCGGAAACCTGATCGGGAGGCGCTACAACCAAACTACCACGCTCCTTAATAACGGTAATGTCCTGGTAGCAGGAGGACAAGATACTGGTACTACCTACCTCTCCAGTGCGGAGCTCTACGACCCGGCAACCGGTACGTTTACCTCCACCGGTAATCTCATCGGGATGCGTTACGGACAGACCTCTACGCTGCTTGGGAACGGCCGCGTCCTGGTGGCGGGGGGGTATGACGACGCCTACCTCTCCACCGCCGAGGTCTACGACCCGGCAACCGGTACGTTTACTTCCACCGGTAAACTCATCGGGAGGCGTTACAGACAGACCTCTACGCTGCTTGGGAACGGCCGCGTCCTGGTGGCGGGGGGAACTAACGGCAACTCTCTCTCCACCGCTGAGCTCTACGACCCGGCAACCGGCACGTTTGCCTCCACCGGTAAACTCATCGGGAGGCGCAACAATCAAACCGCCACTCTCCTTCCCAACGGCAACATCTTGGTAGCGGGGGGGTACGGTGGTAACTACCTTTCCACGGCCGAGCTGTATTCGATCGACCAGATGGTCAACAGCGGGGTGGATCTGGCGGACCAGGAGAGCCCGGATGCGGTGGTGTCGGGATCGTCGATTTTCTTTGCCTGGGCGGGGAGGCGGGGGAGCGGAGCCGGTGGAGGACCGACCAGTGGCGACAGTGATCGGGGAGGAGGGAGCTACAAAATCTACGGAATGAAGACGGATAATCCGACAGGTGGCGGGCTGGCCCAGCAATGGCCGAACGGGAGCACGGAGGTATTTTCTTCAACCGGAAATCTCATCGGGATGCGCCAATTCCACACCGCCACTCTCCTTAACAACGGCAAGCTCCTGGTGGCGGCGGGGGGATTCGCCATCACCTACATTTCAACCGCCGAGGTGTACGACCCGGCGACGGGAACCTTTGCCTCAACCGGCAACCTGATCGGGAGACGCGGCGATCACACCGCTACCTTGCTTCCGAACGGCAAGGTTTTGGTGGCGGGGGGATACGACGGTACCGACCGTCTCTCCACCGCAGAACTCTACGATACTGCTACTGGCACTTTCTTATCTACTGGCAACTTCATCGGTCTTCGCAATGGTCATACTGCTACCCTCCTTCCGAACGGCCGCGTCCTGGTGGCGGGGGGGTACGGTACCGACTACCTTTCCACCGCCGAACTGTACGACCCCGCAGCTGGGACTTTCTCCTCAACCGGTAACCTGATCGGGAGGCGATACGATCACACCGCCACTCTCCTTCCCAACGGAAAGATCCTGGCGGCAGGGGGATCTTCCACGGCCGCCCTCTCCACCGCCGAGGTTTACGACCCCGCAGCTGGAACCTGGTCCGCGACCGGTAACCTGATCGGGAGGCGCTACCTCAACCCCGCCACCTTGCTTGCCAACGGCAAGGTCCTGGTGGCGGGGGGATTTGTCGGTGGTACCACTTACCTCTCCACCGCCGAGCTCTATGATCCCGGAGCGGGAACCTTCACCTCCACCGGTAACCTGATCTGGACACGCCGCGAGTACACCGCCTCCCTGCTTGCCACCGGAAAGGTCCTGGTGGCGGGGGGTCGAGAGAGCGCTACCACCTTCCTCTCCACCACCGAGCTATACGACCCCTCGGCCGGCACCTGGTCCTCGACTGGTAACCTCATCGGCATACGGTACGATCATAGCGCGACCCTTCTTCCCAACGGCCGTGTGCTGGCGGCGGGGGGGGCAAGCGATGTCGCTTACCTTTCCACCGTGGAGCTGTACAACCCTGCCGGAGAGATGATGCTTTCCCATGACTTTGGGTTGGCGGGAAACCAGTGGTATCCCAAAATTGCGGTTGACTCGGGGAACCCGTATGTAGTCTGGGAGGATGACCGGAGCTTTATCGGGAACACCGTCACTTCGGACAAAAACATCTTCATGCAGAAGTTCGATGGGACGACGGGTGCTCCCCAGTGGCCGGCGGCAACGACGGGCGGGGGATACACCTCTCCATATACCGTGATGGATATCCGGGCGGATACCCTGGCCGGGGGAACGGGAACCCACTATTCGGGAAGGCCGTCTTTGGGAGGGATCACGGGGACTTTGGGGGACCAGACGAAGCGGATCGTCATCGGGTTTGAGGACAATAGGAATGATACCGGAGCTGCAGCAGGAGAATGCGGGGTGTCCAACACGAGCTCCCAGGTACGGGTGTGCGGGCAGAGCCTGAATATCAATGAAGTGAATGTCCCCCAAACGACCAGCTGGGCGGTCAAGTTCTACGCCAGTGCGGCTGCCACCCTGACGGTCAACACGGATATCACCGAATGGGACGGCACCCAGGTTGCCAAAGCCTCCGCTTCGCAAACCTGGTCTGCCTGTTCGCCTGCCTGTCCTTCCCTCCAGACCGTAACCTTCACCACCGGAGGAGCTAATGCCCCTCCCTCGGACACGGTGGGGAACATGACCATGAGACGACACAGAGTCCGGTTCACCTGGAGTTCTGGTACGGTGACCATTTCCTACGACAACACGGGAGTTGAATCCCGGCTTGAGGCGGGCGCACTTGGGAGCCAGGATCCCATTGATACCGTCAATGCCAACCTTCTTGATACCCTGTCAACCGTCTCGGACGGCTCCCTGGTCCATCTCATTTTCATCGATGACGCCGGAACAGACCAAGTCTCCTACAAACGGAGGACCGGGACGACCTGGGGATCGGCCATCCTGGTTACCGACGGCGCGGATGATGATGACAGCTATCCTTCCCTCTCCCTGGATGCCGACGCAGGTGTCCTGTATGCCCTATGGACGGAAGAAGCCGGGAGTGGGACGGACCTTGTCCGCTACAGCAGCTGTACCGTTTCAACCGGGTGCGATGATATCTCAGAATGGGCGGGAGAGGCGACCGTGAACGGGGGAAGCGGTGATGATTTCTCCTACACAACGAGCAATTACAGCGGAGCCTCCCATATCTTTGGGATGTGGACGGTGGGAGGAACCTCTCCCTTCCATGTGGACTGGGCGTATATCGTCATTCCGGAACGGCTGTGGCTGCTGTTCGGGGCGGCACCATTTCTCCCCTTGCTTCTGAAGAGGAGGAGGAAGGAGGCGGTCATCCGGGCCCACTCACCTTAGGGAGTTGACATCTTTGTTGCTTGTCTAAATGATGAGACCATTTCTTTATTTGTTCGAAGAGGGACCGTGATTTTCTTACGAACCCGAAGGTTTTGTTACTTCTTTGCGCACACAAAGAAGTACCCAAGAAAGTGTGCCCGAGAACAATTTGTCAGGAAGCAAGCTCACTCAGCTTATGCGATCAAACTTGCCCCTCAGAGGGCGGCGATGGACTCTGAATTCATCCGATTTTGTAAGACCTTTGTTTTATGGAGATACTTGCTTTTATGCAAATCGGTGACAAAGATCGTAATTCAGCGGTATTCGTTCGCTTGCCCTTGACGAAATTGTTCAAAGGGTTTCCTTATTCGTAATTCATTATTCATTATTCATAATTCATAATTCATGATTCATATATTCGGATGCGTTCAAAGGGGGCGTTCATTAATTTCTAATTCCTAAACCCTAAACCCTAGACCCTAGACACTAAACACTTTATGATCTATGAATAGGGAAAGACAAAGACTATGCGGAAGCGACTGAGACCGGATTACCTCATCATGCTGGGGGTGTTCGTATTGAACCTCCTGTTTATTTGGCGGTTTTTTGCGGTTCCTTTCCCTACGGCATTCTCGGCTCCCGTCGTCCCTACGCTGGCGAGGGGACTTGAGATTTTCGGTGCGGACTCCGCGTGGGCTGTACGTTGGGTCCTTCTTGTGTTCTATTCGTTCGGGCCGCTATCGCTCTTTTTCCTGGTTCGCGAGGTCGCGGGACGCCGGATGGCGGCTGTCCTTGCTGCAATCGTCTACTCCCTTCCGATCCTCCGCTCCCGGTTTGAGGCTTTGGTTTCCCTTGGGGACGGAGCCCATATTGCCGCTTTGACCCTGATTCCCTTGGCTGCGTTTTCGCTGCTTCGGTTCCTGAAGAGCGGTTCTTTTGGGTCCGCAGTTTTGGCAAGCTTGGCCATTCTTTTGGTTGCCCTCACCAGTCCGTTCGGTCTGTTTGCCCTGTTTTCCGTGATGCTAGTGACCACATTTTCAGAGATGCTGCTTGGCTATGGGAGGCTGAAGCTGTTTCGCTTTGTCCTGGTTGTTGTGTTTGCTTTCGGGCTGTCTGGATTCTGGTATAACCCGGAGTTTATACGGCTGTCTCTGTTTTCCCCGTCAGGCAGGGCAGTGGTATTGGCGCTTAAGAACCTCATTCCGCTTTCCTTCTTTTTGGTCCCGGTGCTGGGGACGTTTGGGTTTTTACTGTTTGATAAACGACCAAACCTGCAGCCGTTGTTCGTGGCGCTGGGATTGACGATTGTGTTTGGGCTGATCTCCTTTGCCGGAGGACTCTCTCCAATGGCCATTTCGGCCCAGAGCCGCTATCTGCCGGAGCTGGCGATGTCCATCGCTTTCCTCTGGGGTGTGGTGGGGAGTGCGGTGTATGGCCTCCTTCCTGTTCTCCCGCAGGGAAAGTGGTTTCCCGTGCCCATGGGGAAGCGGAAGTTAGTTCGGAAGGGGTTGGTTGCCGCGTTTGTTGTTTTTTGCTTGGTTGCAGTTTTTTTATCTCCCTTCCAGGAAATGCCCTCAAGCAGGCGAAGCGGAAGGCTCGTGGTCGGCATCACCAAGCCGGTTGTTTCCGGACTTGGGGAGGTGCGGGAGCAAACCGGGCCTACTGACCGGCTGGTCGGATATGGGATAAGTTTCATAACGGTGGTCGTGATAGGGATATTGGGGATATGGCTGAAGAGAGAAGGACATCAAGTTAAAAGTTAAAAGTGAAAAGTTAAAAGTTATGAGACACAGACTAAAAAGTTTAAAGTTTAAAATGAAAAGTTCAAAGTTACAATGAAAAGTTAAAAGTTATGAAGGATGAGGATTTTAAAAAGAGGATTATTGGGAGGGCTTATCGTTACAGCTTGAATATTATCAAGTTTATTGATGGATTGGACAAGAAGGATTTCACCGTTCAAATCATAGCAAGACAACTTTTAAGAAGTGCGACCAGCATTGGAGCCAACATCATTGAGGCACAAGCTGCGAGCTCAAAGCGCGACTTTCTCAACTTCCTTCATTATGCTTTAAAGTCTGCCAACGAGAGCAAGTTTTGGCTGGGGCTTCTACGAGATTCCGGTAAGGCGGAGAAGAATACCGTTTTTCCATTACTCCAAGAGACCACTGAACTGGCAAGTATTCTGGGCTCGAGTATTTTGACCATTAAAGGAAGAAAGAAACTTTAAATTTTCAATTGTAATTTTTCACTTTGAATTTTTAACTTTTAACTTAAGCAGGAAGATGAGATCAATCCCTTTGGTTGCAGTGACTCTCCTACGAATTATCGGTGCCCTTTCCGGCTCGTTATTTGTCGGTTATTTAGGCTGGCTGGTCATCCGGGGGTGGTTTGGGGGGGAGGGGCCGGCGAATTTGGGTTCGATTGAGGTTTCCTACGTTTCCATGGGCCGTTTTCTGGTTGATTACGGATGGAAAAGCTGGGCTCCGTTTTGGTATTTTGGGTTTCCCTTTCATCTTTTTTATACGCCGCTATTACCGGTTCTCGAATGGTTGCTTAAATTTCAGATGGGTATGCCGCTCTGGGAGGCGTATCGGTTTGTGACGGGATGGTCGTACATCCTGGCTCCTGTGTCGGCGTTTTTTCTCGGCTGGGTGCTCTCAAGGCGATGGATCGGGGGGCTGGTGGCTGGGGTTTTCTACAGCATTGGGCCGACGGTGTTCTACTGGCTTGAAAAAGAGGTTTTGGCGGATCGATTCTTCAGCCCAGGGGGCGTGTTTCTTGATCCGAGGCGGTTTGTTATCCTCGTGCGGTGGGGGGAAGGGCCGCATCTGTTATCGCTCGTGTTCTTGCCCCTCGCGGGTGCGTTCTTTGTTCAGTTCCTGCGGCGGAGTAGATTTTTCTTCCTGGTAGCCGGGGCAGTTTCGTTTGGGTTGGCTTCGCTGTCCAATGCCTTGGGGTTTATGGGGACATTGCTTTTGGTCGCTTCGATTGCGTTTGTCCGCCATGCACAGTACCCGAAAGAACGGACTCAAATTGTACGCTCGAGCCTGGCGTTCTTCCTGATTGGGTTTGGGCTGATGTCGTTTTGGTATAACCTATCGTTTCTGACGAACTTTTTTGCAGAGGGAGGCACGACACAGGGGATGCTGCTCTCGCTTTTTCCTTGGGGGTGGTTAGTTGGGATCTTTGGAATCGGCATTCTCTATGTCGTGTTCGGAAAGATTCTTCGTAATTTCGGTGTTGCGGTTTCGCTGATCTGGTTTCTTACACTGTTCACAGTTGTCTATGTTTACTATGCCTCAGCGCCAGGCGGGCTTTCGGCGCTTCGCATTGAGCTACTCCCTCAGGCGCTTCGCTATATGACTCAAGTGGACTTGGCTTTTTCGGTACTATTGGGGGCAGTTGTGGGTGGGTTGCTTCGGAAAGTTGGTAGACGATTTATTATCGCTGAGATCATTTGTACGGTTTTTGTGATGGTTTTATTGTTGGTTTCGCTTTCGTATGTTCGCCCCTTCATACCTCTTTCGTTTGAAGCATCAAGCAAAGTTGTTGATCTTAGCACTTCTCATGAAAGAGTGATAGCAGACTGGTTGTCTTCGCATGTTGACGTAACTAAGGGTGAACGGGTATTTTTACCCGGGAATTATGGCTTCTTCCTCAACTGGTTTTCCGATGTTTGGCAACTCCGAGGGGGCCTTTTCCAGGCCTCAACCCACTTCTGGCCAGATCATATTCACTACCAGATGGCAAATGGCGAGGATTCGGAGATCGCTATGGCGTGGCTGAAAGTGTCGAACGCTAAATATGCGGTGGTGACTGGCCCGGGGAGTTCGGAACTTTACCGGGAAATGAAGCATCTTGAGCGATTCGAAGGGTTACGGAAGGCATATACGGAAGACGGGGATATCATTTATGAAGTACCTTTGGTTCGGCCTTCGACCGCGAAACCGGTTGATGCGAAAGCGATGAGCGGGATTGCTACGCCCATTAAAGCCGATGACAAAGAAGCGCTTCTTTCTTACGTGGATTGGGTTGAGCGATCATCCGGCAACGAGCTTGAATTTCGGATGATTGACAATGATACGTACGAGGTCAAGGGGAATCTTGACGCGGGTGAGGTAATACTCGTGCAGATGACTGCAGATCCGGGGTGGAGGGCATATCTGCGACAAACGGCGGGACAAGGTAAACCGGAGAGGATACGGACGGGAAGAGATCCCTTGGGGTTTTTGATGCTTTATCCTGATATTCCTCTGGGTGGGGAGGTCGAGATTACCTTGAAGCACGGGCTGACATGGCAGCAGTGGCTGGGGTACCTCATAACGTTGGCGGCGGTGGTGGGGATTGGGTGGTACGGCGTAAAAAGTTTAAAGTTCCACGCTAATGGGCGGGCAGGCAAAGTTCAAAGTTAAAACATTGCAGTTTCCCTTCGACAATGCTCAGGGCAGGCAAGTTTAAAGTTATGAGGAATGAAGATTATCGGAGGCAACTCATCAGAAGAGCCTACCGTTACAGCTTGATATCATCAAGTTTATTGACGGATTAGACAAGAAAGATTTCACCGTTCAAATGTAATTTTTCACTTTAAACTTTTAATTTTGCACTTTTGGTACTGGACCCTAGACGCTATACGTATGGTTCTCCCATTAGTCTCCGCGATCATTACGACCTACAATAACAAGCGCTGGTTGGGCAGGAGCGTTGCGTCGATCTTGCGGCAAAGCGGGGTTTCTGTCGAAGTAATTGTGGTTGATAACGCTTCTCTCGATCAGGCGGCGAGGTATGTCCGTGAGCATTTTCCCGATGTACGGGTGGTTGAACTCCCGGTGAATCGGGGGTTTGGAGCGGGGAATAATGCCGGGGCAAAGGTTGCACGCGGGAAGTACCTGTTTATCGGAAATGATGATTCGGTCTTGGATCGGAATTGCATCGAGGAGATGGCGGCGGTGATGGAGAAAGATGCGTCGATCGGCGTCTGTCAAGGGAGGATTTCCTCGTATGATTACCCGCGTACGATCCAGTCAACCGGCCTGTTTTTTAACTACAGCGGGGTTTTGGTGGGTGACCGGAAGCGAGACGATGCTGATTTGTCCCGGCCGAATGAGATCTTTGCGGCGGGTGGGCCGTTTTTGGTTCGGAGGGATGTTTTTGAGAAGGTTGGGGGGTTCGATAAGGATTTTTTTCTCTACTTTGAGGAAGTCGATCTGTGTTGGAGGGTGTGGCTCTGGGGGTTTCGGGTGGTTTACGCCCCACGGGCAATGCTCTACCACAAAGGCGGCGCGACGACCCGGCAACTGTCCGAAGCCTTTATCCTGACACACTCGGTTCGCAATCGGCTCCATTCGTATTTGAAGAATATGGGGTTTCCGAGGATTCTAATTGCTCTTATGGTTCAGGCGGGAGTTCTGTCGGCGGCTGGCTCGGTGTTTCTTTTCAGAGGAAAACCTCTGCAATCCTTGGCAATTCTTAAGGCCGTGGGATGGAATATTTGGCACTTACCTAAGGAGATTGCTAAGCGTTTCGGCATCCAACGGATGCGGAGGATCTCCGATCGGGAGCTTTTCAGAAGGGTAGGCGCGGCTTTACCGCTTGAGCGACTGTTAGCCATTTCCGGATTTCGGAGGACGGGATGAAGGTGGCGATAGTCCGGGGGCCGTCCTTAAATCCCTGGGAGATGCAGTCCTATGCCCCTTTGGTTTCAAAGGTCGATTTGGTTGCGGTGGGATCGACGCGCGGCCAGTATGATCTCTCCCAAACAAAAATCCCCTTAAAGCGGTTGACCTGTCCGGGAGAGTATGCCGGTGTTATTCCCCGCGGAATTTCTTTTTTGTATGCCGTGCTTGGCGACCCACAAATGTTGATCGGATTTGATCGGTTTGTTGAGGGTTTTGATATTGTTCACACTGCGGAGACTGGGAGCTACTATAGCCTGCAAGCGGTGCGGGCAAAGGAGAAGGGATTGGTGAAGCGGGTGGTCATCTCCGTGTGGGAGACCATTCCTTTCTTGGGGGAGAAGAATGTTTTACGACGGGAGCATCAACAGGAGGTGCGAAAGAAGGCGGATTGGTTTTTGGCGGTTACCGAACGGGCAAAGCAGGGGCTGATCGCAGAGGGTGTTCGTTCCCAAAAGATCACGGTGATTCCGATGGGGGTGGATGTGACGCGGTTTACACCGCGTAAATCTCAAATTGCAAATCGCAAATCTCAACTATTGAGAAAAACGCGTGGCTTTCGAGAGAATGACTTTGTGGTGTTGTTCGTCGGGAGATTGGTGCGTGAGAAAGGCGTGTATGAGCTGGTCGAAGCAGCGCGCAGGATCGCAAAGAGCAGAGACTACAGGGCTGAAGGCAGAGCGATACGGTTTGTATTTGTAGGAGAGGGTCCGGAGTGGATGGGACTTAGGAAGGAGGTCAAGCGGCTCGGTTTGGAGGAGTTGGTGAGCTTGCGTCCGGGTGAGCCGTTCGAGCGGATGCCGGAGATTCTCAGGAGTTCGGATGTGTTGGTTCTTCCGAGTCTGCCGACTTCAGGGTGGGAGGAACAGTTTGGAATGGTTTTGGTCGAAGCGATGGCAAGCGGAGTTCCGATTATTGCCTCGCGAACGGGCGCGATTCCGGAGGTGGTTGGGAGGGCGGGTATGATTGTCGAGCCTGGAGACAGTGGGGCTCTTTCGGATGCGATCCTGAGAGTTTTCAAGGACCGTCAACTGCGACAGGAGCTGGTGAGAAAGGGACGGGAGCGGGCAAGGCTTCGCTATGACGGGCGAAAGATCGCCTCGCGTATCGCCTCGATGTATGAAGACATTTTACGATTGTCCTGATCTTTGGGGTAAGAAAGCTCATGTCGTCAGAGAATGATAAGCCGATCAAGATTTTCAAATGTTCTTATCTATGCGACGATCGAACATCATTAAGTACGTTTGTGGTGATATGATGTTTGGTGGTGGGAGTCGGCTAAGGATAGCTCTGGTAGGAGTAGGCTAGCCTTTGGTTGGAGACGAGGGGATATGAAAGTTGGTGATCTGATTTTGAAAAGCTTGGTGGTTGGCTTTCGTGTTCTGGGAGAGGTTGATAACATTCTGACGAATCCTTATCAATACACCCATGGCCTGCCTTTCTCGGAGAAACAAGTGTCTGGGTCGGTGCGGCGTCTGGTGAGGCGTGGGTTTCTGTCCCGTAACGGCCGAGGAGACAAAGCAGCCTATCGTTTGACCGCTCGCGGCCAGCAACGGGTGCGCGAGCGGATGTCCCGGTTTATATTGGAGCCTCTTGTTTGGGACGGAAAATGGCGGATGGTTATTTTTGATATCGAGGAGACGCAACATAAGACGCGGAATCGTCTGCGGTGGTTCCTTAAGTCCTTAGGCTTCGGACGGCTTCAGCTATCGATCTGGATTTCTCCGTTTCCGGTTCGCGAGATTCTTGAAGAATTTTTAGCTCAGAGCGGTTTGGGCAAGGCGGCTTTGGTGGCTGAAGCCGACTACGTTAGTGGTTGGGACTCTCAGGAGCTGGCGTCGCGTGTGTGGGGGAATTCGGCGTTGGCAGAGCGCTACCGGCGGTTTACTCTCCAGTGTGAGCAGGCTGAGCGGGCTACCGCTGAACTTCGTGAGGAGTTTGCAACGCTTGTGAAGGCTGATCCATTTTTACCCGAGGGCCTGTGTTCCTATGCGTTGGATCGAACTCGGGCTCTGCGTTCCTACAATACTCTCATCAAGAAAGAAATGTCTTTATCTATGCGACGATCGAACATCAATAAGAACATAGTTAAGGGCGGAAAATCATAAAGAAAGATCTGAAGCGAAAGGGTTCAGTGTATGGGAGATGAGGCTGCAATTTTTCCTGCCGAGACTGCTGTTTCGCAGCTCGGAACGAAGGCGGTGTCTTCGGCGGTGGTATTGGGGGTTCGGCGGATTGTGTTTCAGTTCATTATTACCGGCTCAAATATCTTTCTGGCAAGACTCCTTTTCCCTGAGGTTTTCGGGGCATTCACCATTCTTATCTTCATCCTTGGTTTTTTTGGATACTTTGCGGACATCGGTTTTGCGGCGGCCCTTGTTCAGCAGAAAGAAGAGCCGAGTGATAAACAACTTCGAAGCGTGTTTACCATCCAGTTTTTACTTGGGTTAATTATCACTCTGGTATTATGGCTGCTAGCCCCTTTCATCATCGGTTATTATGGCGGACAAATATCAGTAGAGAGCATTGGAATGCTCCGCTTGCTTGTTTTGACCTTTCCAATAGCCGCCGGTGGAGGGATCTCGAAAACATTACTTGAGCGGAATCTCCGCTACACGCACTTGTCCATAGCCGAGTTCTTGTCTTTGGTTGTAGGGAGGGGGTTGGCTATTCTGCTAGCCTTCTCAGGCTTTGGCTTGTTAGCCCTGGTCTATTCGGAATTCTTCTCAAGACTTATCGGGACTGTGGCGCTTTTTCTGCTTCATCCATGGCGAATCGGTTTTTCGGTTCGCTTCCGCGATATATCCAGCCTTTTTTCCTTTGGTTTTCCCTTTCAGCTGGCGGCAATAATCGGACTTGTTAATGGAGCGGTCATCCCGGTTTATATCGGAAAGTACCCCGGACCGGGAGGGTGGAGTGGGCCGCAGGCTGTCGGGTTTATCGTTTTTGCTGCGGGACTCGCAGGTTTCTCAAAGTTTTTTTCTGATATCATCGGGCAGCTTACCTTTCCGGTGATTTCGCGGGCGCAGGGTGATTCAGCGCGCGTGCGCAGGGCGCTGGAGCGGGCTTTGGAAATCTCTGCTTTGACAAGTTTCGGTTTGATTGCCATTCTTTTTGTTCTGTCTCGGGAGATTATCGCGATTGTGTATACCGACAAGTGGTTTCCGGCCTTGCCTCTGTTGTGGCTCCTGTTGCTGCAGTCGGCTGAGATTGCGGTTGGCCTAATCCTTGCCAATGGTTTGTTGGCGCTGGGAGAATCGAAGACCTACCGAAACCTCCAGATCCTGTGGGCGGTACTCGAATGGGCTTTTGCAGTGCCGCTTGTGCTGGCGATGGGGTTTGTTGGGCTTGGCTATGCTTCCGTTCTGGTTTCGGTCACTGGGGTTCTCGTGCCTTGGTGGCTTCTACGAAAACGGCTCTCATTTTCGTTTTTCTCCACGTTTTTACCGGAGGCCGGCGTGGCCTGCTTGACCTTCTTTGGGCTTTTCTTCTTGCGAGGATTCGTTTCTGTGCATTCCATTTGGTCCCTGCTTTTTTTGGGAGGTATGGGGGCATTTCTCTATAGCCTTTTGGCCTTGCTTCTGCTGCGAAGACGCGTGACTGCCAATATTGTTTACCTCTTTGGTATTGTACGAATGAGGAAGCGGTAGATGCCTTTTCGGTTCCTTCATCCATTCTTGTCCCTCTATGGGCTGGGGATGTATTTGTATTGGCTCCTGCGGCATTATGATCAGGTTGGGGTGCTCATTTCCTTGATGGATAAGGATTGGAGGAGCTTGAGGATTTTGGATGTCGGTTCAGGGGAAGGTGCGATTGCTGCCGATCCCAGAATGAAGGGGGCTGATATCACTTGTGTGGATGGGTCGGCGCGGGCAGTTTCAGCTTGCAGGAAAAAGGGACTGCGAGCGTTGCGGATGGATGTCCGTACAGTTCCTCAGAAGCTTCGGAAAGAGCGGTTCGATATCATCTGGTGTTTGGATGTATTGGAGCATCTTCCAAAGGGAGAAGCTTTCAATCTTCTTTCCGAACTTGAGAGGATGGCAGGACGGCAGGTGGTTGTGTTTTTGCCCCTTGGATATCTTCCTCAGGATCGCGAGCCTTCCGGAGCTTACGATTCAGAGTTGGTGAGGCACCGGAGTATTTGGGAGAAGCAGGATTTCCTTGAGAGGGGATATCGGTGCAGGGTGCTCTGGGGGTACCATTTTGATATTCGGTTATACTGTTCATCGTTGGCAGATTGCCCTCACCCAGTCGTCCGGCATGCGATGTGGGCGGTGAAGGAGAGAGAAAATGATCCGTGATGATTTTTGCACTGCTTGTGGGGCACAATCTTGGAGACCTCTTTTTGAGGTAGATCATTTTCCGATTGAGAAGTGTCGAGTATGCGGGTTGGGACGAACGAAAGTTGATCGGCGGTTCCCTTCATTTATTGAGCAAAAGTTCTACGGAGATCACTACCGGAAGTTTTACCTTGATTCACGGACGAAATTCTTACTGATGGCTCGATACCGAAGAATTATTCGGCAGGATTGGCCTTATTTTTCTTCGGTACGGAATATTCTTGATCTCGGCTGTAGCTACGGATATTTCTTGGAGGTTGCAAAAGAATTTGGCTGGGATGCGGTTGGTTTGGAGCCGAATGCTTCTATTTATCAGTACCTTCGTAAGCGATTTTCGAAATCCCAGGTTTACAACTTTACACTTGAGCGTGGTCGATTCAGAGATGAATTTGATCTTGTCACCTACTGGGATGTACTTGAGCATATTGGGGACCCGAAGAGAGAGCTTGCTTTGGTTCACCGAGCGCTACGGAAGGATGGATACCTTCTTGTTCACTGTCCAAATAAGGGATCGTTGGGGGCGCTGATCTCAGGACCAAAGTGGGGATGGTGGTCCCCGCCTGATCATCTTTACCATTTTACTCCCGAGTCACTGCGGCGGCTCATCGAGCGTTCGGGGTTCCGGGTGGTATTTTTGAAGACCTCCAATACTGAGGAGGAAATTGTGCGGGGAATCTTCAATCTTCTGTCTCCGAAAAAAATCCCGAGAATTGCGGGATGGTTGAATTTGCTCCACGATCTCACTCAGCGCGTTTTACGCCCGCTCTTGGCTCCACTTTTGATTCTTGAGGGGAGGTTGGGAAAGGCAGGGCTGATTACCATACTGGCACAGCGGAGGGAGTCTTCGGAGTGATTGATCTATGAAAAGATTTCGAAGGGTACTTCTCGTCAATCCTCCTGGAACTGAACAGGGAGGGTATACTCCGAGTCCGATGGGTATTTTGTATTTGGCTGCCTATCTTCGAGAGAAGGAGCGGGGAGTCGATATTTCCGTCGTTGACGGAGCTATTGAAGGTGAGCAGAGGGTCGTTCAGGCCATTAGCGTATTTCGGCCCGATCTTGTTGGGGTTTCTTCCCTCACGCCGGGGAGGCATCAGGCGTTACGCGTGGCGCGTCTTGTAAAGCACCTTACTCCTTCTGCCCGGGTGGTTTTGGGGGGTATTCACCCGACGCTCATGTGGAGTCAGATGATGGAATTCTATCCCGAGATTGATTATATCGTGCGCGGAGAAGGCGAGGTGGCTTTTTCCGAGCTTGTCTTGGGGAAGAAGCTATCCGAGATCCGAGGACTTGTTTGGAGGGGGCCAAGGAATGTCGTCATCAACAATCCCAACCAACCATTGATTCATCCGCTTGACTCCCTGCCCTTCCCGGCATGGGATTTGATCGATCCTCTGAAGTACCCGCCTCGTGGCGAGGGAATTGTCAACGGGATCGATCTAGGAACAGAAGTGCGCTTTTCCCTTATTTTCTCGCGAGGTTGTATGGCGGCTTGTACGTTTTGCTCAAGTTGGAAGGTTTGGCGGGGCTATCGCTGCCGAAGCGGAAAGAATGTGGCTGCGGAGGTTGAGTATTTGGTTCATACCTACAACGCGAAGCATATCTGCTTTTACGATGATACATTAACCGGGAACCGCAGGGAGATCATTAATTTTTGCAAGGAAATAGTTCTAAAGAAGCTAAAGCTTGCTCTTTTTGGAACAACGCGTGTGGATTTGGTTGATCCGGAGCTCCTACGGTGGATGAAGAAGGCTGGTTTTTATATCATCACCTACGGGATCGAATCCGGCTCACCGGCCATGCTTCTCAAGATCAATAAGCGGACCGATATTGAGAAGAGCAAGCGTGCGGTTCGGCTGACCAAAAAGGCTGGGATTCAGGCGGTGGCGCTTTTGATGTACGGAATGCCGACTGAGACCGAAGGAGATCGGAGATTAACAAAGCGAATGCTTGCGGAGATTCAACCGGACGGCATCGGAACTTTAGGAGAAGTGTGGATCTTTCCGGGAACAGAGCTTTTTGAACAGGCAATGCATGCGGGGATCATTGATGAGCGGTTCTGGCTCGGAAAGCGGCCGCATTACACATATCGCGGCGGCATCGGAGACGACCCGATCAATCGGAAACTTCAGCTTTTGGACACGATAAAGTTCACGTTTACGCAACTTCCTCCGCCAGCGCGGCGATTCATTCTTCAATTTAAAGAAATGATCGGAAAAGGAATCGTACCATCGAAATAAGCGGTATGAAAAGGCTCTCGGTTGTCGTGATCGCAAAAAACGAGGAAACCTTGATTGGGGAATGTTTGCGCTCGGTGTCTTTTGCGGATGAAGTTGTGGTGGTTGATGATTACAGTACGGATCGGACGGTTGAGATCGCCAAGAAAGAGGGTGCGCGGGTGTATCGGCGAAGGGTCGATACTTTAGGGAAACAGAAACAATATGCGATTGGGAAGGCTCTGGAGGAGTGGATTTTGCAACTGGATGCGGATGAGCGGGTTTCTCCGCAGTTACGTAAGGAGATTGAGGGGGTTCTACGGCAACCTCGGTTTGACGCCTACAATATCTATTTCCATCAATATTTCTTGGGAGAGCCGTTGGTGCCGACGCTCTCTGGTGGGCATCCACGGCTGTTTCGGAAAGGAGTTGGGCGTTTTTCTCATGCACCTGTCCATGAAGGTCCATTTGTGGATGTTCGAGCGGGGCAGTTGCGGACACCGATAACTCACTATTCACATCGGAGCATTTCGCAGATGATCGAGAAGTTCAATCGGTACACGGATGACGAAGCTCGACTTCTCTTCGAAGGTGGTTTTCGGAATAACTGGTTTCGGACGTTCCTCGCGCCTTTATATACGTTTTTTCGAAGACAATGGGTGGAGCAGGATTTTAGAAGTGGGTTGCGGGGACTTGTGCTTTCGCTTCTGTTTTCTCTCTACACTTTGATGAAGTGGCTGAAGGTGTGGGAGATTTCCGTATCGGCGGCGGAGGCAAAGAGTTCTCAAGTGGATTAAGTGTACTTATCAATGCGACGATCGAATATTGATAAGTACATTGTCGGTGGGAGTCTCGGGGTATAAAGGGATCAGGGAATAATAAGAAATGGGAGAAAAACAGAACAGAAACCTGCGGGGCCCGGGCGGGAACATGAGGAAGTATGACCGGATAGCCATGGTAGGCGTTCTTAGCCTGGGGTTATTTCTTCGCCTGTGGGGGATTGGGTTTGGGCTTCCCCGTGTGCAGCACGCCGATGAAACGGCACTTATCTACACCGCTTTCTCCATGGCAGCGGAGGGGGGCAGGCCAAACGTCTATGTCCATGGGACGGTCTATCCGTCGATCATCGCGGTGTTCTCCGGACTTTACTTCCTTTGGGGGAGGCTGGTTGGGTGGTTTTCTGACCCTTCTGTTTTCTTAGTTTCCTTTATTAAGGATCCCACGGTCATTGTCATGTTCGGAAGGAGCCTGACTGTCTTTTTTGCTCTTGCCTCCGTTTGGTTGGTATACCGAGTGGGGCGCCAGCTTTTCAATGCACGCGTTGGACTGTTGTCTTCGTTGTTTCTTGCGGTTTCAGTCTTACATGTAAAAGAGTCACATTACGTTAAGCCGGATGTACTTTTGGGGTTCGTCGTACTTCTATTGTTTCTCGCGTGTCTTTTTGTATCTCAGAAGAGGGAGCTGAAACACTCTGCCTTGGCGGGAATTCTCCTGGGAGTGGCTGTGGCGGTCAAGTTCAGCGCGCTTATCTTCTTTGTGAACGTACTCGTCGTGCATCTACTTTCAACAAACAGGAAAGGGGGTTTTTCCTGGGTACAACTATCCAGGCGGCTGGTGGTCTTTCTTGCCACATTCCTTTCTACCTTCTTTGTTGTTTCTCCTTACACATTTTTGGACTTTCGGTCTTTTGCGAAGAATGTGGCCTGGTTTGGGAACACGCTCGCTCTCTTGGAGGGGAAACCGCATTCGCCCTTGTGGTATTACCTGTTTGAATACCTTTGGGAGGGATTTGGAAAAGCGATTTGGGTTTTGGCATTTCTCGGAGGGGTTCGGTTTCTCAAGGGTAAGAGACGAGAGGGAATTATATTGCTGTCCTTTCCGGTAGTATTTCTTTTGTCGGTCGATTTTTGGTCGAAAGCGCATGTGCAGCGGTATATCCTTCCCATTGTTCCTCTGTTTGCTTTGTTGGCCGGGTGGGGAGCGGAATGGTTCTTTGTTCGTCTTTGGTGGCTTCACCGGCGAGTCGGCGCGCTTCTTGCGGTGCTTCTTCTGCTGGTGCTTGTCTGGCAGCCCCTGATGAGATCTTTGAAGTTTGACTTTATGATTACACGGCAGCAGACCGGGGAGTTGAGCACGGCTTGGATCAAAGACAACGTTGCCTCCGGTTCCAGGGTGGCGATCGATGGCCGCTTGCGCCCCTACTTCTTTAGCGGGAGCGGGCCGTACATTTTTCCATCCGGGGAGCAGCTCACCCGTGAGCTTGGTGACCTTACCTTCAGGCCTTACTACCGGGCTCTCAAAGAGGCAACGCGAAGGGAGCCCGGGTACGAGATTCTCGGGACACCCAACTTAGGATTTGCTTATGATGTGACGAGGGAGGCTTGGGATCTTTCTGCTTTTCCTAAGCTTTCGAGCGTTGATTATTATCTTGAGCAGGGGGTTGAGTACATCGTGATGAGCTCTTGGGCGAATCCGCAGCCCCCGCACCGCTATGCTTGGTCAGATGAGTTCAGAAAATCTTTGGAAGAGCAGTACGAGCTCATCAAGCGCTTTGAACCAAGTGTTGAATTTGCGGACGATCCGCATATCGTGCGGATGGATTATGCTGCTTTGGACCGCGTCACCCTGTTTCAACGTCCGGCGGTGTTCGGCCCAACCATATCCGTGTATCGGAGGAAATCATGAGGCGGCGGGCATTTTGGTTGTCGGCTTTGGTCTTTGCCACTCTGTTTATTTGGGCTTGGAAACCGGTGTTTTCGGTGGGGTTTTTGGCGGATGACTATGAATGGTTTCGGTATGTTTCCGATCTTCGGTCTTGGGACCTCTGGAGGATTTTTTGGTACCCGGCGCTTGGAGCGGTTCGGTTTGCGCGGTACCGGCCTCTGGTTGGCCTGACGTTTTGGTCGGATTTTCGGCTTTTTGGATACCAGGCGTGGGGCTATCACCTGACGAATTTGTTCTTCCATGGTTTGGCTGTGATTGGGGTGTTCCTGGTCGCGTCTTCCCTGTTGAGGCGAAAGAAGGGAGGGGTTGTGGCGGCTTTGATTTCTGCCGGACTTTTTTCCGTTAGTCCCATACTCGTCGAGGCAGTGACTTGGGTTGATGGTCGGTATGATGTGATTGCCTCGGCGCTGATTCTTTTCTCCCTCTGGATGTTCCTGCGGGGATATCGGGGGAGGAGCCGTGGCTTATGGCTTGGGGCCTCCTCTTTTCTTGGGGTGATGTCACTTCTTGCCAAGGAAACCGCGGTCATTTTGCCGTTTATTGTTTGTACTATTATTATATATTCTCTATTAGAAAGATATAATAAAGTAGGTATTGATAGTTTTTTTCGGGAGGTAAAGCGGGTTCAGATCTGGTTTTGGATTTTTTTGCTTGGGGCAGGTTTTTATGTTTGGTTGGGATCGCTTTCCTTGGGGAAATTCGTCTTTCTTGAGAAAGGGTACTCGATAGGGATATCAAGACCATTCCTTGCCTGGATCATCCTGACGATGGTTGGCATCTCCTTGCGTTGGGTAAGACTGGTACCGATGGTTTCGCGTCGAGTTTGGCTTTCTTGGTGGTGGGTTGGGCTGTCGCTGGTGCCCATCTCTTTTCTACCCACACAGCTTCGTTTTCTCTACCTGCCGGCTGCTCTTGCCACGGTCTGTGTGGTGCTTCGTCTTTCGGATTTTCGTCCAGGGAGAAGAGTGCTGTCCATTGGGGGTTTGGTTGTCGTTGTGCTTGTTTTCTCTCTGGGTCTTCGTTCTCGTAACTTTGCCTGGGTCGAAGCTAGCCGAGGTCAGCGCCAGATCATCGGGCAAATCTCAGAAAAGATCGAGGAGGCGCAGCCGAGGCTGATGTACCTTTTTAATCTTCCCGATCACATCCGCGGCATTCCGGCGTTTCGATCCTATGTGGAGGAGGCGATTCTCCTTGAGGCAGAACGTCTGGGGAAAAGTTTTCCACGGAATCCTATAGATATTATCCCTGGGCCGATGACTGATGATCTGGGAGAAACAGGTGTCCAGGTTTTGGATTCATCGAGGGTGGTGGTTACGAGCAGCAAGGGATTTGTCATTTTTCCGCCGTCGGTTGTGCGGCGGTTTCCCGACGGTTCGTCTGCGCTTGATTGGGGAGGAGACTGGCAGGCGACTGCGTCGGCGGATCGGAAGCGGATGTGGGTTTCTTTGCCTCACGGACTTGATGAGGCGGGTGTTTCAGGGCTCATTTTCTCCGAGGGGAGGATTGAGAACGTCTTTCCCCGGTAGCCCGTTTGATTTGGGTACTACGTAGTTCCCTTCTCTGCTATCACAAGGATTCCTAAGAGCAGGGTGAACGGAGCAAATTTTGCCACACGTTTTTGCACGGAGGGGGGCAGTAATTGTATACACCATTCAACTACCTTGACCGGGAAGGTGGGGTAGCGAATGACTTTCCCCCGGACTTCGATGAAAAGTTGAACTGTTGAGAACCCCGCGGTTTTAAAGAGTTTCTCCAACTCGGTGACCGTGTATTCCTTGAGATGAAGCCCTTCTGCTTTGTCTTCGAAGAACTGCGAAACATCGTGGGGCCCCCAGAGCCGGTTGGGGGTGATAGCGATATACAAACCTGTTTCGGTGAGGGCCCGGTGGACGTTCTTGAGATGACTCAATGCGTCGTCGGGATGGATGTGCTCCAGGACTTGGCTACTGAATGCTATATTGACACTCGCTTTGGGTACCGGGACACTCACGCCGTCTGCGACGATCAGATGAAAGTTTTTGGGTTTGTGTAGGCTTCTTGATGGTTTTGGTGAAACATCCACGGCATAGACCTTCCTTACACTCTTTGTTACGGCGAGGGAAAGCGAACAGTCACCCGGACCGATTTCCAGAAATGTCGAGTCAGGTTTTAAAAAGTGGTTGAGGAGTTTGACGTGTCCGGATACAAAACCTGAACCTATCCGGTCCTTCTCGCTCTCGTTCGGAAAGGGTACCTTACGAAAAAACTCATCGTAGACCTGTCGGTAGAGGCGCCGCCTTTGGTGTGCGTTTGCGGAAAGCAACGACTTTGCCAGTTTTTTTTCCATGAGGAACTGTTTTCTGTACCGCTTTTGGTTTTGGTTTGCTTGATTCTTTTTCTGGTTCATAGTTGGGGTGTGGGCGGAAGCCCAAGCTGTCTTCTGTGTTCCAACAGGTACGTGGCTATCGTTTGGGCAAAAACCGCGTGCCCGGCGGGAGTGAAGTGAATGTCCTCGGGGAAGAACAAGGGGAATTCCTGTGAGTTCCTGAAGGCTTCGACAGAATTGACGACCGGTATGCCTTCCTCTTTTGCCAGGGATTCCATCATCTCAAGGTCCCTGGTGGAATAGGTTTTTCCGAGTTCAAAACCCATGCGCTCTCTGCTTATCCATTCCCGGCCATTCACCTGCAGTGGAAAGGGGAAAAGGGAGATGACAAGGGGAATGTTGTGTTTCTTTGTGAGCGCGTGGAGGAGCTTGAGACTTTTACGAGGCCAGTGCCAAATGGCCTGGTAGTTCGGTCGCACATCTTCTCTGAGGGCGACGAGGAAGTCGGCTTCGTACTGACCGAATTCGGTTTTTTCTGTGGTTTGTACGAGAGGCTTTTGAGGGAGTAATCTATCCTTGAGTCCGATAAGCCAAAATTGGAGATGGTGTCCGTAGAGACGCGAGCGATTGAAGATGGCCCAATGGAGTTTTTTTATGAGCGGAGTATCCGGTGTTATCTCACTGACCGTCAACACCGTGCCATCCGGTGCGATGTTCGCGAGATGGAAATAGCGGGCGTCATCGTGGACATCCGTGGAATTAAAGTTTGTAATTACCAGATCGGGTTCGAGGGTTAAGCCGCGCTCCCGAAGGTAGAGATACTCAAGAAGTCCCGAGTAAGAAGGAACACCGGCGTTTACCACCTCAATTGTTTTGTTGGGGAATGTTAGTTGGAGCAGCCGTTCGAGTTTTTCCCCGAAGGCGTCTTCGTAGTTCACGTTGATGGCTGCGGTGGTTGAGTCTCCGAGGAGAAGGATTCGATATGTATCCAGGGGTTTGGGAATTGTGATTTCTTCTCCGCGGGTTCCAACGCTTGAGAAGCGGACGTTCACCTTCGCTTCGGAACTGTGGGGATCCGAATAGGAGCACGTTCCATTCAATTTGGGGATGTGGTGGAGGATCTGATCACGCTTGAAGCAAGTGGTGGCGAATGAATCGCCGATGACAAGTCTGGTTGCGGCCTCGCTACCCAGGATCGTTGTGAGGATGAGCATTAGGACAGCTCCGAGCCTCTTTTTATTGTTAACCCGAGATAAGACGCGGAAAATCACGCCTATTCCCAGGGCCAGTAATGTCAGGTTTGTGACAGCTATTGCTGTTTTTCGGATTTCGGTTTTCGTGAATCGAAGTTCCACCTCAGTCTCACCTTCTGGTATAGAGATGGCGATATTCCCCTGGCCACTGGGGCTGACTTGCGTTGGAATGCGATCGATGAAGCCTTCCCAACCCGGGAAGAAAAAGGTGTTGACGATGATTTCGGTCGCTTTTTTGCTCTTGACGCGGAATCGCAGGCGAGAAACGCCCCGTTCCATGAGGAGCGTTTCGAGTTTCCCGTCTTTTACAAAAGCAATATCCTGTGGAGGTTGGGAGGGCAGATCGCTGAGAGCAGGAGCCCAGCGAGGTAAATAGACCCCCGTACTGTCGGTACTTTCCTGGCTTCTTACGAGGGAAGCATCGGTAAACGTCGGAAAGGTTTTCTGTGCAGGGAGAGCCCGAGTGACAAGGAGGATTGCGGTCGCGGCCAAAAGGGCTATCAGTGCCACTCTTGTCTTTCTGGGAGTTCGTATAAGGGTTGCGGATAGCAGTGCGGCAGCAAGTGATGCTATCCCGTGGAGCCTCCATGGATAGAGAAGTGGGGGGAGAATGGGGATCAAGCGCCAGATAGGAGCTGAAGGACTGGTTGCGAGAAAGAAAGCAATGATGAAGGTTGCGATAAAGAAGAGTTCAACTTTCCGGTTCTGATTGTTATTGCGGTTTTTAGTTACGATGAAGATGGCGATTGTGGCTGCGGCGACTTGGGCGATTCCGACTGCACTGACAAGCGAAAAAAGGATGTAGGTAATGCGAAATAACGGGAGAAGGAACGGTTTCGTTGGACTCAATTGTGGAAAGGTTGTGATTGTTAGTTCCGTTGCTTTCTGTGGTGTTCCGAAGCGATCAGCTTCAAGGAAATGGCTCTCATAAAGACTGGCCACCGCCTGAGGGAGCTTGGTGTAGGGCATTTCGACCGCTGCCGGGAGCCAGAAGAACGCGGTTAGAAAGAGGGCGAGAGGGATGGTCAGAAAGACATGAACCGTTTTTTCTCTGCTTTTCCAGGAAAGCACCAGTGAGTATGCGGCAAGGAGAGGAATAGCTACAAGGGCGGTCGGATTGTGGGCGAGGATGAGCATGACAAGGAGCGCTGTAGTTGCCAGGAAATATTTGAATACTCCAGAAAACAGCTGGCGTGAGATTGAGAAAAAAAGCCAGGGGAGGAGGCTTAATGCCATGACTTCGCCGAAGGCGCCGCGGGTGTAGATGTTGTAGAGATGGTACGGAGAGGTAAGGTAAAACAGGCTGGCAACGAAGGCGGAGCGGCTGTTATAGAGGAATTTTACCCAAAGGAAAAATCCGAGCACTGAGAGGAAGAATGAGGCAGTAATGAGGAGCTTGATCGTTGAGACGACCGGGATATTCAACAGGAGGAAGGGGATTGAGAGGTAATAGAGGAGGAGCCAATTATAGAGGAAAACAGGGGATCCGAATCCGCTGTTTAGCGTTCCGGCCCAAGAAGGGAGGAGATTCCCTTCTTTCACGGCATGGAAGAAATGGGCGGTGCGAACGAAATGTTGATCGCCGTCGTGGGTTTGGGGAAAACCTGGGAGAAGCAAGGGAGAAAGTAATGCCAACGCCACTACAAGCAAGATAGCAAGGTGAGTGAGATTGATGTTGGGTGATCTTATCCCTGGGTTTTTTTTAAAGTGGGATTTTTCCATCGGAGTACTTTGCCGATTAGACTTCCAATCATACAACATCCATCGACACTTATGACTATCTTCTTTCATTTTTCAATATTTCCTGATACTATTTGACTTATTATGCCAGGAAGAGTAGCTGGAATTAAAAAAAGACGGTTTATCGGAGTTGGGGCTGTTAATATCTCGGAGTTGGAAAAACGGTACGTTAATCAAGCTTTGGATGATAATCGACTTTCATATGGGCACTTCACCAATCGGTTCGAGCGGGCGTTTGCGCGGGCCCACAAGGTCAGATATGCCCTATTCTGCAACTCCGGGACATCGGCTTTGCAGGTCGGGCTTCATGCGATGAAGAAACAGTACGGCTGGGAAGACGGGATGGAGGTTTTGGTTCCGGCGGTGACGTTTGTGGCTTCGGTTAACGTGATTCTTGAGAACCGGTTGACTCCGGTTCTGGTTGATGTTGATCCGGTGTATTTTGAGATGGATGCGGCAGAGGCAGAGAAGAAGATTACGGAGCGAACGGTTGCGATCATGCCGGTTCACCTGTGCGGCTGTCCGTGTGATATGGATGAGCTTATGGGTTTGAAGAAGCGGTATAACCTTCGGATGATTGAGGATTCCTGTGAGACGATGTTTGCCAGGTACAGGGGGAAGCCCGTCGGTTCCTTCGGAGAAGTGGGGTGTTTCTCAACCTACGCTGCGCATATCCTCGTGACTGGCGTTGGGGGATTTGCGGTGACCAACGATCCGGAATTGGCGGTTTCCATAAAGAGCCTCTACAACCACGGCAGAGATGGGATTTATACGAACCCGGATGACACGAAATTCCGAAGTTTGAACCAGCTGTTTACGATCGTGGCCAGGCGTTTCAATTTTCTCGATGTCGGGTACAGTTACCGAGCTACGGAGCTTGAGAGTGCTTTGGGCCTCGGGCAAATGCGGCGGTGGCGGGAGATTGTCGCCTTAAGAAAGCGGAATGCACGGGCGTTGACCCGGGTGCTCAAGCGGTTTTCAAAATATCTTCAGTTGCCAACAAAGCGCCCAAGCGCGGAGCACGTGTTTATGATGTACCCCATCGTGGTGAAGGCAGGTGTGGATCGGGATGAACTTATCCTTTTTCTTGAGAAGAACGGGATTGAGACGCGCTACCTTTTGCCCCTGACCAACCAGCCGGTGTACGAGCGGATGTGGGGGCATATTGAGGATGATTATCCGGTCGCGAAACACCTTAACCAAAACGGGTTTTATATCGGCTGTCATCCTGAAATAACGAAGGATGATGTTGAGTATATTGGAAAGGTGTTTGGGAGGTATTTTGGTCATTGACCATTTCTTTGCTCATCCAAACTGGTGACGCTTTCTTTGCTTGCCCAAAGAAAGCGTCGAAAGAAAGGGCACCCCATGAGCGTTCTTTCGGGAACCTGCTTCGCTCACGCTATGCGATCAAACTCCTTCGCGTCGAGCGCTCGTCAGACAGTTGATCGCTTTTTAACAGTGTTCGCTTTCGCATGTTCTCGAATAGCTCCGCTCAAAGGGGGATTTTTTATTACTCATTGCTTGGGTTCCTCCATAGGTTGGTAGGCATCTTGAATTGCTGCGTTCAAAGGGGTAAGTATGAAGCGTTTTCGATTGGGATTACAACCTAATCTTCTCGTCGGTGTGGTTTTAGCACTGGCGACGGCTGTGTTTTTTTATCCGGTGTTTCGGGGTGAGGTGCTGTTTTTCGGAGACAATTTATCCCTGAAATTACCCAATGCCATTTATGCTGCGGTTCGTTTGCGGGAAGGAGTTCTGCCGCTTTGGAATCCGTACCTTTTTGCCGGAATACCGTTCCTTGCGGACATCTCCACGGCTGTGTTTTACCCTTTCAGCCTTTTCTTCCTGGTGCTTGATCCTTTTTGGGCGTTGACCGTTGTAACGATCATGAGCGTGTTCTTGGCCGGTGTCTCTTTCTTCCTCTTCGTCAAGGAATTGGGGATGTCACGAATTGCGGCTTTCTCCTCGGCCATGACGTTCATGTTCAGCGCGACCATACTTCATTACACGAGCTATCTGCCGTTGTTATCAAGTAGCATTTGGTTACCCTTTACATTTCTCGCCTTTTACAAGGCAATCGCAAGGGGTTCAACACTCTGGTCGGTGGTTGCTGCTTTTTCTTTGGCACTGCAGATTTTCGGAGGACATCCGCAGCCGGTTCTCTACACGCTGGTCCTTCTTTTTTCTTACTGGCTATTCTTCTCAAAGGTGAGAAGTTGGAATAGACTTAAACCGGTCCTTCTCCTTTTTGGGCTCGCGTTCGGGGTGACTGCTGTTGTGGTGTTGCCGGCGCTTGAGCTTGCTAGATTATCAACGAGAAGCTCAATGGATTTTGTGACGGCGACCGGCGACTCGCTTCACCCGGTGCTTCTCCTGCGTCTGTTCTTACCGAATTTGTTTGACCAACCTCAAGTTGGAATGACGTGGGGTCCTGCTTGGCGACACGTGGCGGATAACACCGGATATCTTGGAATCTTGACCTTCGTTATCCTTTTTCTTTCGGCGAAGCGCATTTTTTTAAGAAGAGAGACTCCCAAGCGAAGACTTTTCCTGTTTTTCCTGGGGGCGGCGTGTACTTCGCTTATTTTGGCTCTGGGGCGATACACCCCGATCTATCAGATATTGTTTACCCTCATTCCCTTTTTTCGGGTTTTCCGAGGTCCAGCTGAGGCGCTTTTGCCGTTTTCGTTGTCGATGGCAGTTTGTGGAGGCATTGCTTTTGATGAGGTGAAAAAGCGAGGGCTCTCGTTCGTCGCCGCGAGGAGACTTCTCATTATGGCTGGATTTATGTGGGCGGTTGGGATTGTTTTCTTTCTGGTCGGCCGGTTTGGTTTTGGTCTTTTCTGGCGGCCGTTTTCAACATTTCATACTTTTGAACGGGATCAAGTGATCGTGGGGACCGTTTCGGCAAATATGGTTTTGGCGAGCCTCCTTTTTGGTCTTAGTATCATCGTTCTCTTTCGCAAAAAGTATTGGTTTTTTGTTGGACTTGTGTTTCTTGATCTTCTCTTTTTCAACTCACGATACGTATTTACCATGCCGCGACAGCTTGTTCGGATTGAATCGGAACCAGGACGGCAACTTCAGAACGTTTTGGCGCCTTCTGAGCGATTCTTGAGTTATCAAGACTCTGTTCCGTTTAGCGGACTGGGGAATTACTGGGAGAACATGGCCATTGGACCGCCATTTGCTGCCACGTTCTATACCCCAGAAGAACGGCGAAGTTATCGGGAACTGAATCGGAGGCTTTCCGACTTGGCTTTGAACTGGAATATGGTTTATGGCTTGCCGACGCCCAACGGATACGCCAGTTTTGTGCTTAGCGCTTACGCAAAATATCTGAGGGGGGATAAAATTTCTTCTTTGAGACTCAATGAGGTTGGCCTGCAAGAGGTTGAAGCGGAAAAGCTTAACCAGTTGTCCGTTGCGTATTTCCTTTCGGAGCAAGGGATTGTGCGCAGTAGTCAGTTGCTGCCTCGCTCAAGAGTGGTTGATCATTCCGGGGAATCGGCAGGAGAGGCGGAAATTCTCGTCAATCAGCCCGAGCGGGTGGTTGTTGCGGTAGAGGCGGATCGGCAAGGGGTGTTGGTGTTGGCGGACAGTGTTTATCCGGGATGGGAAGTGTTTGTGGATGGGCAGAGGGTTGAAATGGGAAAGTATCAAGGGACGTTCCGGTCCGTTCCGGTTCTTTCGGGGGTCCATGCGGTGGAGTATGTATTTCGACCGCGCCTTGTTTATCTTGGTGCCTTGATATCCGGTTTTACCATTGTTATTTGTCTTCTTCTCGTTTGGAAAGAGAAACGGATAAGATCGCGAGTTTCGCAGTTTTATGCAGATAGAGGGTAGGAGATCGCGTAACAGAAATTTGCTTGGTCGCTATGGCGCGGTTTTGCTTAGCTTCCTGGTTTTTTGATCGCCAGCCAGGCTTTCAGCCTGGCCTAGCTCCTCGCGCAAATTTGTTCCGCGCTCTCCTCTGGTTGTTATTGGTGCGAAACTCGTGAAGATAATTGTTAGTATAATTGGGTCAACATAAGGTATGGGAAAAAAAGCGAAGACCAGGAAAAGCTTTTGGAAGGGGAAGCGGGTGTTGGTAACCGGAGGGAATGGGTTCGTCGGTTCTCACCTTACCGAGATACTTTTGACACAGGGGGCCGGGGTTACGGTTGTGGGGAGGGAGAAACCAAGTGGGGTTCGGTTTCTTGATCTTAAGAATCCTTCGATCCGCTATCATTCAGTTGATCTTTCGTCTACACGCCCTACAGTCATTTCGCTCTGCCGCAATAAGGACGTGGTATTTCACCTGGCGGCGCGGGTAGCAGGGATCGGATACAACTCTACACACCCCGCGACGATGCTTCGGGACAACCTGGCAATGGCGATGACGATGTTTGAGGCTGCGCGGTTGGCTCAAGTTCCCCGTATGCAGTTTGTAAGTTCTGCCTGCGTGTACCCCCGTTTTTGCACCATTCCGACTCCAGAGTCGGAGGGATTGTTAGATGAGCCGGAACCCACCAACTACGGTTACGGATGGGCGAAGCGGATGGGGGAGATTCTGGCGAGGAGCTATGCCGAGGAGTATGGTATGAAAATCAGTATCGTTCGACCATACAACGGCTACGGACCGAGAGATAATTTTGATCCTCGGACTTCGCACGTCATCCCCGCGCTTATCCGGCGGGTCGTTTCTGGAGAGAATCCGGTGGTAGTCTGGGGAGATGGGTCACCGACGCGGTCGTTTCTTTATGTTTCGGATTTTGCCCGGGGGTTAATGGAGGCTGTAGAGAAGTATCCCGAACCAGACCCGGTAAATATCGGGACCGAAGAGGAGATCCGGATTGGTGACTTGGCAAAGCTTGTTGTTGAGCTTTCGGGAAGCAAGGCCCAGGTTATTTTCGATACGACCAGGCCCAATGGCCAACCACGAAGGAACTGCGACACGAGAAAGGCAAAGGAGAAGATTGGGTTTACAGCGAGGGTGCCCTTGCGAGAGGGACTGAAGAAGACGATAGAATGGTACAGGAAGAGCGTAGGGCTTAGCGCGTAGAGCAGAGGGTAGAGAGTGATTTATGATTTAGGATTTATGATTTACGAATAGAGAGTGCTCGGAAGGTGGCAGGGAAATATGAGGAAGAAGAAGGTCAAGACTACACTAGTTATTCTGACCCGTAATGAGATTGAGGGGATGCGGGCATTGGTGGGGAGGATTCCGTTTGAAGCGGTGGATGAGCATTTTGTGGTTGACTATAAGTCCGATGATGGAACCATTGATTTTGTCAAAAAACGTGGCATTCGAATCGTTCCCCAAGAAAACCCAGGACGTGGAGAGGCATTTCGGTTATCCGCGTCTGTTGCCAGGGGAGACTTGCTGGTTTTTTTCTCTCCCGATGGCAACGAGGATCCGGCGGATATTCCGAGGTTACTCTCGAAACTTGCGGAAGGCTACGATATGGTCATTGCCTCAAGATTTCTGCCGGGTTCTCGCAATGAGGAAGACAGCAAGCTCTTCCGACCACGGGCTTGGGCGAATAAAGCATTTACCCTTGTCGCAAACATCCTTTGGAACAGAAGCGGTCGCTCTATTTCCGACACGATTAATGGGTACCGTGCCATTCGGAAGGCAGCGTTTGAACGGATGCGGCTCTCCGCGACAGGGTATGCCGTAGAGTATCAGATGTCTATTCGGGCAATGCGCTTAGGCATGAAGGTTTCGGAGATCCCGACGATTGAGGGAGAGCGGATCGGTGGAGAGAGTAAAGCGAAATCGATACCAACGGGATTACGGTTTGTGGCACTCATCTTGAGTGAAATTTGGGTTTCGATCCGGGGAAGTTATTGAAGGTTTGTTTCGCCTTCCTTTCTTGCCACTGCAGCGAGACTTAAGAGGAAGTTCCCCGGCGCATAAAAAGGTGTGTTCGGACTAAAGAACTTCTCAAGCAGACGCCCGATACTGTTGAGGCTGACAACAACAGGCAAGTTCAGCCAAGAGAAAACCTTCGACTGTATGAGAAACAGACTGACTCCTTGAATGAAGATTGTGAGGTAGGTTGTGAGGGTTGTTCCTGAGGGATAGAAAGCAGTAACCGTCAAACCCGCGTTCCTAAGAATTTGCTCCAAACCGGTGTGGGTCCAACGCCAATGATCCTCAGGACTGGGGTGGTACGGATAGAGACTGGGGACTTGGACGATAATTGAGCCCCCCTTCTTTAAAACTCTTGAAGCTTCGCTTAAGACTGCTTGGGGGCTCATGACGTGTTCAAGGGTTGCGATACAAAGGATGAGATCAACGGTTTTTGATCTGACGGCGAGGCGTTCAGCAACCATGACTGCGTGTGGTTTGACTGATTGATTTATATCTACTCCGATATATATTGATCGCTTTTGATGGAAAAGAGGTGTTAAGGGCATGCTGCCACAGCCGATATCGAGAACCAGCGTTCCCAGAGTTGGCATTGCCTGTTCTATTGAAATTCTCAAGGCTTCGTCGCTATTTCGCAGAGAAAGATATTCGGTATTCGTGAGGCTTATTTTTTGCGGCTTTATCATGCCTGGTGTGTCAATTCGCAACGTGGTTCGTTAACACTTTGGGGCGAGTATAACCGAAGCGGGAAGGGGAGACAAATTCGTTTGCTTGAGGCGCTTGATAAATGGGTGCAGAAGCTCTATAGGTATAGTGACTGCGATATTTTAGCCTTGTGCGGGGCTTTGAAATGAAACTTTCCATTATTATCCCGGTCTACAATGAGCTTCAGACCATCGGCGAGGTGATGCGGAAGGTGCGGGCTGTGAAGCTTGGAGTCGTTTCCAAAGAGGTGGTTCTGGTGGATGATTCGTCGACCGACGGAAGTCGGGAGGAGATCCTTCGCGAACAACAACTTGATCCGAAAACCACCAAGGTACATCTCTCATTTATCAATCTTGGGAAAGGGGCTTCTATCCGGGTGGGACTAAAGTATGCCACGGGAGATATCATCATCATCCAGGATGCGGATTTGGAGTTGGATCCAAGAGAATATCTCACCATCATCAACCCGATTCTCGAAGGGAAGGCGGACGTGGTGTACGGATCGCGTTTCTTGAAAGAAAATAGGAACATACCCCTCAAAACGAGGCTGGCGAACTCCATTCTGACAACGCTTACGAATCTTTTATACGGGACCCGTCTGACTGATATGGAGACGGCATATAAAGCCTTTCGCAGGGAAGTGATCGATGGGATTCGGTTGCGTGCCTTGGAGTTTGATATAGAGCCTGAGATTACGGCACGAATTGCCCAGCGGGGATATCGGATCTTTGAGGTTCCCATAAGCTACCGACCGCGTACGAAAGAATCCGGGAAGAAGATCTCCGCTTTTGACGGAATAGAAGCAGTATATACCTTGTTCCGTTGCCTGGTGCGCAAGTAAACTCATCTTACTCTAATTTGTATCTAATAATAGCGTGCAATACCCCGAAACACCAGATGTGCGATATGGCTGAATAAGCCTATGAAGCGCACATTCTAGTGTGAAAGGGGTATAAAATTCTATGTGGAGTCTTCTGGGAGTTGCCCTTGCCTTTCGTCGTCATTCTCTTCTTATTGCCACCGTGGTTCTGGCAGCCTCTGTGCGCCTATGGGGAATTCGCTTTGGATTGCCGATGGAGATTGCCCGGCCGGATGAGGCGTATCTTGTCACTGTCGCGCTTGGCTTCGGGGGAGGGTCGCTCAATCCAAATACGTTTATCTATCCCACGTTTCCCATGTACTTTTTGTTTCTGCTTTACGGACTCTACTTTACCGTCGGGATTTTTTCGGGACGGTATCAGGCACCTGCGGACTTAGGTTTGGAATACCGGCTGAATCCAAGTGTTTTTTATCTCATGGCCAGGCTTGTTTCGGTCGGTTTCGGGGTTTTGAGCGTCGTTTTGCTCTACTTTATTGCAAAGCGGCTTTTTGATCGGCGGACGGCATCCCTTTCGAGTTTCTTTTTGAGTTTGGCATATCTTCATGTTCGGGAATCCCATTTCGGAACGGTGGATGTGGCAGCCACGTTTTGGCTCCTTGTTTCCTTTTATTTCATCATCCGCTCTCTCACGGAGAGAGGCAGGAAAAGCGTTGTTTTATCCGGGGTATTTGCGGGCCTGGCGGCGGCAACGAAGTACATCGGAATCCTACTGGTTCTTCCGATTGCTCTTGCGTCATTTTTTCGGGCACCGCGGCGGGCAGGAAGTGAAGCTATTACCCTTTTTGTGTTGAGGCGAATAACACTTTTTGGGGCAGCGTTTCTGTTGGCTTTTCTTATCGGGGTGCCGTTTGCGTTATTGGATTTGAAAACCTTCCTTTCCGATGTGATGTTGAATGCCAGGAACCTGGATGTTGTGTGGGGGAATGTCTTTCTCGGAAGGGGATGGTGGTTTAATGTCCAGGTGGCACTTTTTTATGGCTTGGGTTGGAGCTTATTTGCGGCCTCCATGCTTGGCATGTTGTTTTTTCTGCGTCGTTATCCTGCAAAGGCGGTTGTTTTCCTTGCGTTCCCCATCTTTTACTTTGTACTTGCCGGGAAGGGTTACGCGGTGATGACACGCTACATGGTGCCGATCGTGCCCTTTCTCTGCATTCTCGGGGCGGTGTTCGTTCGGACGGTCGGCACCTTACTCAAGCTTCGCGGACGACGGCGGATGTTGGTTGAGATTATGCTGGCCGTTATTATTGTTCTTCCGTCGGCACGTACCGTTTTTGAGTTTGACCGCCTCCTGTCCCGAACGGATAGCCGGTTGCTTGTTCTTTCGTTCTTGGATTCACACCTTGCAAATCAGAACAGCGTATACCAGACGGCGGCGACTCTCCTTCTCCCGCCGACGAAAGAAGATTTGGAGAGGAAGGTTGGGGAGAAGGAAGCTCTGGGGGGAATGGGAAACCTACTGCGGGCCCGGATTTTAGAGCGGGAGATACGGATTCGAGATGAGAGAGGACATGAGGGCTTTGTCTTATGGACGTATGATCCTTCTCGCAAGAAGTTTTTCTATGCGGGTGATGAAGAAGAGGGTTTGCCTGGCTACATCGTCGTTGAGCGGTCGCCGCTTAGGGGATACAGTACCGTTCCTGAAGGAATCCCAGAAATACTTGAACGGTCGTATCTCTTGGTGGCCAGATTTGCAGGGGTTGATGCCGGTTCTGGGGCACAAATCTATGACCAGCAGGATCGTTTTTACGTCCCATTTGTCGGATTTTCGGGCTTGAGTCGACCAGGTCCGGGGATAGAGATCTATGAGAGGGTAGAGGGCTAAGAGCGTAGGGCGTAGAGCGGAGCGGAGAGGAGAGGAGAGGAGAGGAGAGGAGAGGAGAGGGCAGTCCCGGTGAGATACATGGCTGATCTCACGGGGCAAGGTTGGTGGCGAAGATCATTCCCATTTTCTGAAACGGTACCTTTGTTTGGACGACTTCAAAATGATTTTTTTCTAACCACTTTTTCAAACTGTGTCCGTTGAGGTCAGTTTTTACGTCCAGGTTGTGGTATTCGAGGTGGATTCTGCGGATGCGACGGTACATTCGAGCCGGAAGCGAGTAGATGATGTCGTATTCGGCGCCCTCGACGTCGATTTTGAGAAGATCACAAGTTGATAACTTGTTGTAGTCCAAAATACCCTGCAGGGAGATCGAATCTTTGTAGGAATAGATCCAGGACGGTGCGGCCAACGGGGGAGATTTCAGCGTTTTTCCTGATTTCAACAATCGTACTGCTGTTTCGGAATAACAAGCCAGAGGATAGGGAATAATGCCCATTCCAAGGCTATTTAGCCTGATGTTCTTTTCAAGACCCGGGAAATACCCGGCAAATGGTTCAAAGGCATAGATTTTGGCTTTGGGGAAGAGCGCTTTTGCATACAGAGAGAACATACCAATACAAGCCCCCAGATCGATAATGATTGATGGCGGGTCTGCCTTGAGCGAACGTAACCGATAGTCATCTTGAATGACAATCTCCTGGATTGGCCATTTGACAGGGTGGTTTGCCTGCAGCAATAGCTTGAAGTCCCTGCGGAACCTGAGGGTATATTCTCCGTGCACAAGTCCGAGGTGGTCCGCAAAGTAAAGCGGCCAATTGGAGATTTCGGTGTAGGTATGGGGAGACAAGACAAGTGAACAAAGCTTTCTGGCATTGACCAGTGCGATGTATGATTTCGTCATGGTTTTGGCGTATCCATTATAAGGGATTATTGCCGAAAGCGATTTCCCAACTTTTCGTGGGCACAATATGCTTGAACAGTTATGATAAGGTGATTGGTAATCGCTAAGGGACTATGAAACTCAGGCTGAGCTCCATGTGCAGGATTACTTCTCACTTTTGGTTTCGCCTTCTCATTCTCCTTCTTGGATGGCGGTTCTCCCTCTTTCTCATCCAGTTATTCACCATCCGCGGCTTATCGATTCCATGGTCTGTCCCAGCCATTGCCTTTCAGACCTTCGGATTATGGGATGGCTACTGGCATACCTACATCGCGCGATTCGGGTACGATACCCCGGGCTTAACGCTTCGTTTTCCCCTTTACCCACTCCTGATTCGCTTGTTTGCACCTGTTTTTCTCGGCAGCGAACTCGCGGCTTCCCAGGTCCTCTCGCTGGTTTTCTTTTTTCTGGCAATGCTGTGGTTGTATCGTTTGGGAATTGGGGAACTTCGAAGCAGGGGATTGGCATGGCAGGTTCTCCTGTTTCTCCTGGTCTTTCCGACGTCGTTTTTCTTCGCGGCGGCGTACGGAGAAAGCCTGTTCTTGTTTCTGACGGTCGTAAGTTTCTGGTTCTTTCGCAGGGACCGGTTTATCCCGGCAGGCTTGTTTGGCGGGCTGGCGGCGCTGACACGGTTGCAGGGATTGTTACTCTTCCCGAGCTTTCTTATCGAAATTGCCATTCGGAAGAGGCAGTTGAGACGGCAGCATTTGGCTCTCTTTCTTATTCCGTTGGCACTTCTCCCTTGGTGTTGGTTCCTTTGGGACAGATTCGGTGACCCCTTGCTTTTTTTGCGTGATCTCTCAAAGTGGGGAGAGGGACCTTGGCAGCGCGAACGAGCGTTGACCTCACCTCTTTTGGTTCTTGGCTCCTATTTTTCAGAAATTCCGGTTGTTTTTCGGGCAATCGCCGGCGGACTGACTCCACTCCTTCTCGTACAACTCAAGGAGTTATCTGACTTATCGTTCTTTCTTCTGTTTCTGTTTTTGACCATGGTTGTCTTTCGCCGCCTACGGTTGTCCTATGGCATGTATCAGTTTCTGTCCCTGGTTATGATGCTATCCGTCGGAACACTCAAAGGGGCGCCGAGATTCGTCCTGGTTCTCTTCCCAAGTTTTTTGATTTTGCCCGGACTTCTTCGACGGCCGTGGGTGGCTCTTCTCGTATTGTCCCTGTCGGTTGTTGTCCTGGTGTGGTTTTTACTTCTTTTTAGCCTGCACTTTTGGATTGCGTAAGAATTTCCATTTCCTTCAAGGGTAGCTTTTTGATAGTATGGGGGAGAGACGAACGGAATGGCATTGGGAGAAACATGTGAAGCTTGTTGCCGTCATAAAGACTGCCATAGGGATTTTTTTCCATCTGGTTGCAATCCTCATTCTCGGTGCGGCCGTTTGGCCGATCGCTTCATGGTACTTTGATTTCCGACCGATTCTTGGTGTTGATTTCTTCAATACCGTGACCCATGTGCGGATGTTTGCAGAGAATTTCAATTTCCCCCCGTGGGCATATCGCTCCTTTTGGTTTGGGGGTTCACCCCTGTATCCCGATTTTTCGATCGGCTGGTATTATCCGATTTCCATCCTGGCGCGCTGGTTGCCCCTGATTGCCTCGGTCAAGGTCGGGATGCTTGTCAGTCTGTTCCTCTTTCTTGTGTTTACCTATCTTACAGCCCAGCGATTAAGCAGAAACCATCTGTTTGCAGTCGTGATTGCCGTGCTGGTGGCTTTTTCTCCTAACCTCTACGGGTCGTTGACCTGGGGAGGGAGTTTGCCCTATTTTGCCAATCAGCTGTTTTTTCCACTGTGCCTTTGGACGTTATCCAGTTATCTTGAGACTGGCCGTCGGGGTTGGTTCTGGGGGTCCGTATTTTTGGTTGGGCTGGCATTTCTCGGGCACGCGATGAACGCGGGAACGTTTGTCTTGGTTTCGGCGGCCCTCCTTCTCTTCCTGGGATGGCGGAAACAGCCGCTCGGACTCAAGGGGCGTCTGGGGGAGTTCGCGGTCTTTCTTGTGGGACTTACGATCCTCTCAAACCGCGTCACGACCTCCTTGTTCAGCGGGCTTTTCATCGCTTCGCTCAAGGGACGGTTGTTGACCTCCTTTGGCGCCGCCTCTTCGGGAGCGCAATTTCGCGAGGGTGGCCTGGCGGGAATGAAAGATTCCGCCCAAGCTGCCTGGGAACAGAGCAGATTCCTGGTTCTTTTTTCAGATACCAATCCGTGGATATTTGCCATAATCGGTTTTGCCGTGGCGGTGTTTCTCGTCGCTCTCGTCATGGATAAAGAAAAGAAACAGGTGCTTCGGATTGTCCCGTGGGCAATCTTGGCCGGATATTCCATCCTGCACGTGTTTGCCAATAGCTATGGTTTTCCGTTCCTGTCACAGGGATGGTATCGGGCGTTCTGGCATTTTCCGGTAAGTCTTGGCCTTCTTCTGGCCGTAATCGTCGGCTACATATTGGACACGTTTTCGAGGATTACCCGGACCTTTGGGAAAATCGCTTCCGTGGCTCTGGGCGTTCTGTCTGTGGGTATGCTCGGAGTGGTGTACCAGTCAGTGGACCTTGCAAAGACGCTTGCGGTTGTGACTGAAAAGTCATCGCCTTCCAGTGCATATCCTGAAGCGATCAACTTGATCCGTTCAGACGAGGATCTTACGAGGCTTCAGAAGGATCTTGTTCCGGCGTGGCTTGACCCTTTTGACCGCAACTGGCGATTATATGAGACTGATGCCCAGGTTAATGTGTGGTGGAATGCGCTTTTTGATATGCCGTTGGTGCGGGGATATATCGATCCGCCGATCGGGACCGATCGGATGGGGCAAATTTTCCTGACCGATCAGGCTTTGGGTGCCGACGGGCTTGTCGAGAACTTCCATTATCCCGTGGATACGGCGAAAAATATGGCGCTTTACTACATCGATTGGAATGCCGTCCGCTACTTTGAAGGCGGGCATGTTTCGATTTCGGACAATAAGAGACCTTCGTCCTTTCTTGAGGGTGCCATAGCGGAGCAGGCACAGACGAAGACCGTGGGATTGTACCGGCTCTATGAAACGCCTTCAGGAAAACCGGAAATTATGGACATCCCGCAGTATCTTGAGTACTTCCGAGTTAAGGATGAGCTGGTCTCACCGGTAGTCTCCGTTTCAAACGCCCCGTCTCTTCTTTGTCTGTGCGATTGGCCGGCGTATGAGGCTCTGATTAAAGCGCTGTCCATGAACAACATCCATTCGCGGTTTCTGATTACTGCATATTCGGAAAAGCCCGTTGACAGCTTCTCGACAAGCGATTTGTCATCCTTTGATGTGGTTTACCTTGCCAACTACCGTTACAGGAATCGGGATAAGGCGTTTTCCTCACTTTCCCGGTATGTTTCAGCGGGCGGGAAGGTTCTGATCGATACCGGGAGTGAAACACGGGAGTCAGCGCGCCTCAACCTTCCGGAACTCTTCCCATTTTTAGATGCCCAACGTCAGGGCTTAGGTTCACAATGGGAAATTACTGCGTCCTCCGATCCTGTCTTTTCGGGAGTTGATTTTGAGGCATTTTCTCCGCCAACTTGGGAGGATGGCGAGTGGAAGTTTTCCTATCCTGTTTCGGAGGTTGATGCAAAGGCAGAGGTTCTGTTGTTTCAGAGAGGAAAGCCGGTTCTGGTGCGTTATCCTTTGGGGGAGGGGACTGTTCTCTGGAGCGGGATGAACCTTGCCTACCACGTTCATGCCAATACCAACGTTATGGAAAGCAGACTCCTGGTGAATCTTCTCGACGAATTGGTTCCTCTCAATCTGACCGATATTTCGGCGGGGGAGCCGAGGTTTGAAAGCTCCCGATCAGTTTCTTTCCGCTCCGATCAGAGCGGAAGAGGCATCCTGTTCAAGGAACAGTTCTATCCCGGCTGGCAGGTGACGGTGAACGGAAAAACGGCGAAAGCCTATACGGCCGGGCCGGCGTACCCGGGATACCTGTACGTTCCGCTGAGCGGGCAAGGACCGGTAGAAGCACGATTTACCTACTGGGGGAGGTTTCAGTGGTATCTTCCCTGGATTTTATCGTGGGTGGCGGGTCTGACCTTGGTTGATCTTTCCCTGTTCAACGGCTGGTTTGTGGGTAAGCGAGTCCTGAAACTTCTTTCAAGAGTTCTTGCACGCGTCGGACGGTGGTGGGAGAGAGAGGAGGAGTGAGGAGGTAGGAGAGGGAGGGATTGGAGACAAAGAGATATTGTTATATTGCTTCACTGTTATATTGTTGAAAACACTCAATCTTTGATCTACCAACAGTAGAACAATGTAACAATATAGCAATTAAAAAGGCTTAGTGATGGCGAAAAGAATCGTCAATTTCCTCATTCTGCTGGTGGGGCTGTTTCTTCACCTTGCAGCTCTTTATGTTCTCTACCAGGCATTTCTGCCGGTGGCGCGGTGGTACTGGGAGGCGATTCCGGTTCGGGGGGTTGACCTTCTGAATACGACGACCCTTGTGGCTTATTTGGGTCGGCATTTTGCCACGCTTCCTCTGTCGTGGAAGTACATCGCTTTTAACGGGGAGCCTTTGATTTTGGATTACCCGAGTCTTCATCTCTACGCTGCGCTACCGTTCCTTTCCCAACTTGCTGCCGTTCGGGCGGTTCAATTTTGGATGCTCGTAACGACGTTTGCTTTCCTTGTCTTTTCCTATCTCCTTTTTGCCAGGCTTTCGCGTAATCGGGGATTGGCGCTTTTCCTTGCGATTTTGGGAACGTATTCAGTCAACCTCTACGGCGCTCTCATTTGGGGCGGTAGCGTTCCTTACTTCGGGACCCAGATGTTTCTTCCTTTAACATTGCTTCTCCTTGTCCTGTACTTTCAGACCGGGAAGAAACGGTGGTTTGCCGGAGCAATCCTTGCCTTGGGTGTCTCGCAGTACGGGCATCCACAGGTGGCGCTTTCTTATGGGTTTGCGCTTTCCATCATTTCGCTCCTGACTGCTCCGCGTGAGCAAGCATCGGGTTTTCGGCAGAGGATTGTTGAAACGGTTTTGTTCATGGTATTGGTTTTCTTCATCGGTTTTCCGGTGACTGCCGTGAGACTCCCGGCGCTGGTTCGGATGCCTGCCCAGATTCTCTCCGGTCTTTCCGGAGAAATTCCGGTGACCTACCAGGCAACTCCGGGGCCAGCACTCTCCGATGAAGTGCGGGAGTTTTACCGCACACGTATCTACCACTTCTACACCGACAGCCATCCTTGGCTCTTTTTGATTGCCGGAGCGGGGGTGGTTGTGTTTTTGCTTGTGTACTTTAGCTTTACCTTCATCCGGGTGATGGTGAAGAGACAAGTGTCGAGGTCATCCGTCTTTTCCATCCTTTGGGTTACCCTTCTGGTTGGATATACCACCGGCTATTTATATCTCTATTCCATCGGTATCGATATCTTCCACGGAGGTTGGTACCGCGTGTTTTGGCCGGTGCCACTCCTGATAGGGTGTTTTACCTCCGTCTGTTGGGGGGAAGTATTTTCAACAGTTGTTGGGCGATCCGACACCGCCTTTCGGAAGGTTATTGATTTGGGTGTGGATGTCGTTCTCTTAGGTGTGGTTGTGATTTTGGGTTCACGGCTCTATCTTTCGGATTTCGACAATTCGCTGTACTTCAAATCGGTATTTTCGGCCGGTTTTCCCGGGAGGACAACCAATGTGGTGGACCGGAAAGACCAGGAGGATTTTGCGAAGGTGGCCGTTCCCCCCTGGGTTCCGGTTCAAACAAAGGATTACCGGCTCTATAGTGCAGATCAGATTTTCAACATCTGGTTCAACAGCTACTACGATATGCCGCTGGCGCGCGGATACATTGATCCGGCAATCACGGACGCACAGCGATGGGGGATATTCCTGATGGATATAGTGCTTGACAATAATGTCGCAGTGGAAAAATTTGATTATCCCGTGGAGATGTCCAAGAATGCGGCGCGGTTTGTTTTGGATTGGAATGCGATCCGATATCTGGCTGGGGAGAGCTATGGGTCTGGTTCATCCGTCGTGACAACATTCTCCTCGTATCTGCCGACCCCGGAGTTCTCTGGCAGGGATGAAAAGTGGGCAGTGCAGGGTGCCCGCTTGCCTCTACCGGGAGACATTAGGGGGGGTCGATACGAGCCTTCGATGCAGAACTGGGTGCGGTTTCTTGAGATTCAAGAAAGCCTGGTGGGGCCGATCCTCTCCCTGACCAATGCGCCTTCGGTTCTGTTCGTCGGTGATGAGCCACGGTGGGAGATTTTCATAAGAACCCTGGCACAGCTGGGGTTGACGAGCCGTCAGCTTATTCCGGTCAAGGGGCCAAAGTTCCTTGATCAGGTGCGACCATCCGACCTTGTCCAGTTTGACGCCGTTTTCCTCTACGGATATGACTATCGAAATCATGGGAAGGCATGGAATATGCTGGTTCGGTTTGTGGAAGGCGGAGGAGCGGTTCTGGTTGACACGGGAGCAGAAGTCAAAGAGTCGGAATCAGTAGCCCTCCCGGGTACATTTCCCAGGGAACTCCCGGCACTCTTTCCTATGGTTGCGACCCATCGGGGAGATTTAGGAATGCGTTGGGAGGTTGAGGCTGATCCTCTCCTCTCCGGGATAGCGTTCGGGGAATTTGCTCCGCTCATCTATGATGGCGGACCGTGGAACGTTTCCTATGCGGAGGATAGTGATATTGACGATAAAGCCTCAGTACTACTACGGCTCTCAGGGAAGCCGGTGATTGCTACCGTTCAGGTTGGGTCGGGAACCGCTGTTTGGTCGGGCTTGAACCTTGCGGCACACCTTGAACGCAACCGTAACCTCCAGGAAGGGGAGCTTTTGAAAACGCTGCTTCGGATTGTCCTCCCGGAGTCCTTTTCGGAGGCTACGGAGAGTCCGGAGTTTGATGCATCGTTTGTTTCTGCTTCGCATCGCCGGGTCTCGGGAGACGGAACACGCGGCGTTCTGTTTAAAGAGTCACGATTTCCCGGGTGGTCGGCACGTTTGACTTCGGAGGGGAAGGGAATGGGCCTGACGATTTGGCGGACGGGACTCGGATATCCAGGCGTAATGTGGGCAAGGATCCCTCCGGATTTTGAAGGCAAGCCCATGGTCGTTGATTTTCGGTTCCGCGGGGCCTTTTTGACTTGGCTTGAGATTGCGGCTTCCGCCGTGATCGGGATCATCCTTTTGGATAAATTTCTGTTTAATGGTAGAGTTTTCGGAGCGCTGGTCAGAAGGATTTGGAATGTTCTTCTGAAGCATGTAGGACGGTGGTGGGAGAGGGAGGAGGAGTAAGAAGGATGGTGAGGGGGAGACAAATTTCAAATTACAAATAACAAATTACAGTACGAATGACATCAAATTTCTAATTCCTAAACCCTAATTCCTATACCCTATACCCTATACCCTATGAACTATGGTCGGGAATATTTTGAGCGGATTTATAACGCATCGAGAGAGGGGGAACTCATCTCCAAAGCCCGTGCGGAGATCCTGTTTGAAAAGGTTGCTTCTTTGCGACGCGTGTTAGATGTCGGGTGCGGCTTTGGGGACTTTCTATCTTCTGTGCAAAAGAGGGGGGCTAAAGTCTCTGGAGTTGATATTTCCGGATACGCACTGGCTCAAGCCAGAAGGCGAGTACACGGTGTCCTTAAGAAGGTAGACGTGGCTCGCCAACGGCTTCCATTTAAAAATGATTGGTTTGATGCAATAACAATTTTTGATGTTGTTGAACATCTTCATTCTCCGATGTTTCTTTTTTCCGAAGCCTTTCGTGTGCTCCGGCCAGGCGGCGTCCTGTTCATCACGACGCCAAACCACCAGGGTTGGCTACGATCGGTGACGACGAGGATTTTTCCTGATGACCCTACGCATGTGAACGTTCGTGCATCCCGCTACTGGGCGAAACGTCTTTTCGAGGCTGGATTTCGTGATTTACGTGTTCAAGGAGCCATCCTTCACGGGCTTCCGCCCCTTCCCGGAGTTCGCCGTACACTTGAACAGTGGAATTTCCCGGTGTTTCGCGGCCCGTTGTTTTTTCCCTTTAAAAAGCTCTGCGGGACGCTCTATATCTTTGGGAATAAGCCTTATCAATCCTTTTGACTTTGCTCATTGTCCCGGATGACTTCTTGGCTTTGGGCTTGGAAGGACGGGACCGTTCCCCAAGATCAGTTGAGCAAATTGGCGGGAGATTGGGCGGACATCATATTGCCTGGCTTGTTTTTCCGCGATATGACCAATCTTTTTTCGCCTCCTTTCATCGGACAGCAGGGCGATCACGTGTTTGGCAAAAATGTGCTTATCTTTCATCGGGGCGATAAGCCTCCCTCGTGTAAAGGCTGTCCTGAAAATTGTGAGATCATACGCAACCACTGGAACTCCAGCGGCCATGGCTTCGGCAACGGTGAGTGGCCAGCCGCCTTCGTGGTTGGGCAAAAGAAGGACTTTGATTGACTTTAAGAGATCATAGAGCGGATGTGAACCATTTTCTTCATGGGGTAGGAATCCGACAAAGCTGAAACTTGAGCTGGGATTGTTCCTGTTGAATTCCCTGGTTAGGTTTCGTGTGGTTTCCTTTGGGCCATAGCCCGCGATCGCAAGCTTGGTTTTTGGGAGGGTTTTGACAACCAGGCGCCAGACTTGTGGAAGGTCAAAGATTCCTTTGTGGGGATCGAGGCGGCCGATATAGGCGGCAGCGAAAGGAAAGTTTTTTCTTGGGATATGGTTTGCGATTGTTTGGTAGTCGATACCGCTTAAAAGAAGCTTGAGATTGTTGGGGAGGAAGCCCATTTTCCTTAAGTGGATCAGTGTTTCCCGGTTATCTGCGACGATCAGGTCCGCGTATCTCAGAAAAAGGAGGGAGAGCCTTTGGAGGAGGAAGACTGCAGTATTGGTTAGGGGGTTGCCGACGCGTTTGGTTGGTGAAGGGATCAAGTGGTACATTCTGGCGGTCCAGCGTATGTCGGGCTGAAGCCATTTTATTACGGCTGCCGGAAGAATATCGGGGAGGTAGTGCGAGGCGGTTACGAGGTGACTCAGACGGGAGCGTTTGAGGATAACAATCGTTTGCAAGCAACGGATAAGGTACGCCAGCATAATGGCAAATGGGTTGTCGCGGTTGTCAAATACTGTTGGTCTCAGGACAATATATTTTGCTTTTGCCAGGCCTTTTTGCAGCCAGTGACGGTAACCGACTTTGGGAAGGATGATGGTTGTGTCGGCGCTTTTTGAGAGCGTTGGCGCCACTTCCATTATGAAACGATCACCTCCGCCGATCGATTTCGCGGAGACAAAGGCGTTGACGAGGATAACGAGATTCGGTTTATTCTTGATCATTCCTGGCTAAGCCGGTTAAGGAGACGGTCAAATTTTCTGGCGGCGCGGTTCCAATCGAATTTGCCGACTTCTTCACGTGCTTGTGTTTGTATGGTCTGATGGAGGGCTTGATCTTCGAGGAGTTTGACGATATTTGCGGCGAACGTATCAGTCTGTTTTAGCGGAGCAGTAAGGTAGCCTTTTTTATATGTTTCCCCAAAGATGGGGAGGTTGTAGGCTACGACAGGCAGCCCGGCGCTCATGGCTTCGACAACGATAAGCCCAAAACCGGCTTCGTGATCGGGAAAGATCAGCAGGCGAGCGTTTTTCAGCATATCAAATAGTGGCTTACCATGGGGCAGGAACCCTAAGAGTTTTACATGATCTTTCAGGTTGGCGTTTTGGATTTGGTCCCGCAGTTTTTGCTTGAGATCTTCCGGTCCGTCTCCGACAATGCCCAATTTTGCCTTAGGGACTGTTCGGATGACTTTTTCCCAGATCGGCACGAGGTCGAAGGTCCCCTTGTGGGGAGAGAAGCGGCCGACTGAGATTGCTGAGAACGCCTCAGTTTTCCCGGCCTTATAGCTTCCTATTTTTTCAACGTCGACACCGCCATAGTGGACCTCGGTTTGTTGTTTTGGGAAACCAAGTTTCATAAGCTCTTGTTTTAGGAACGGGTTATCGACCAGGATGCGATCGCAGGAGCGCATGAGCATGAGGCTTGCCCGTTGAAGAAGAAAAGACCCTCCGTTCACAAGAAAATTGCCTTCTCTCTTTGTCGGAGGTGGGACGAGGTGGAAGATTCGGGCTATCCACCGGGTTTGCGGATGGGTCTTTTTGTACCAATAGGCGGGGAGAGTTTCCGGCGTGAGTTCGTTGGTTGAGATGAGGATTTTTACTTGAGGAAGAAAGGTTAATTTCATTATTGTCTGAATGCTTCGGATGAGATAGGCCAAAAAGAGAAGCAAGGGAGACTCGTTGTTATCGAAAATGGAGGGGGAGAGGAGTTTGTAGGAGACATTGATTGCCTTCGATTTTTTCCAGTGATAGAGGCCGATTTCTGGGGTGATGAGCGTAAATTTCCTGGGTTTGAGGCGGGAGACGATTTCAATCATAAACCGGTCACCACCGCCGATGGATGCGGTCGTTACAAACGAGTTGTGCAGGATGGTTGCGGGCGGATTTTCTTTCATTCTTCCGCTTATGGCATCGAGGAGCTTTGCGGTATGGGCTTTCCAGGTATAGGCCTTGGCGACTTGGGCTGCCTTTCGTCCCATTTGTCGCGCCGACACCGGGTTTTCCAGGATGGTCTTTACCGCAGCGATTAGCGCCCGTTCGTTTCTCGGTGGAAAAAGCCCGTGAACACCGTTTTTGAAGAGATCGGTCACGCCGGATCCTTTGGGAATGATGATCGGGACGCCCTGTGAAGCCAGTTCAAGGCCCGGCATTCCGAACGCCTCGAAGTGGGGGTGAACCCAGACGATGGCTCTGCCTGCGAGGCGAGGGATATCCTTATGGTGGACTGGTTGGACGATTTGGATGTTGAGGTGTTTTTCATGGATTTCCCTGCGAAGGGCTTTCAGGTCGTTTTGGTTTGACCAGAGTCCGGCAAGGACGATCGGGAGGTTCACCTGTTGGGCAAGTTTCAGGAAGAAGTCGGGATGCTTTTCTTTCTGCCAGCGGGAATATCCGAGGATGTAGGTTCGTTTTCCCGGCTTTCTTTTTGTGATGAAATCATGGCCTGGAGGGATGACAATCGGTTGGATCCCATAGGCTTTTTGTAAGGCCCGTTTGTGCACGGAGGATGGGGCCACGATGAGCCTCGCATTTGTGAGCATCCGTCTTTCGACCAGACGAATGATGATATCGAGGAGGGGGGAGAAGTACTGAAGGGGGGTGACTCTATACACCGTGTGGAGGATAAAACCCATAGGATCCCAAATGAACGCCGCATAGGGGACGTTGAAGTGTCGGCTCACGGCAAGGGCCGTCGGGCAGGTGGTGGTGCCGTGGGCAATCAGGAGGTCGAAGTCCTTGAGGATTCGGTACCGGTGGGCGAGAAAGGGGGAGAGGAGATGGTTTGTAGTAAGGAAGGTAAAGAAAGGAATTTTTACTGCCCTTTGGAGAAACAAGGGATTGCGGTCGGAAAGATAGCGCACAGGAATACCTTTGAGTAAATCTTCGTATTGGTAGTCAACGCGGGTACGGGTGAGGCAAAAGAGTTCTGCTTTGTGGCCGGATGTTCTAAGGTTTCGCACTTCTTCAATGGCTGCCTTCTGCACGCCTCCGGGTACAAGTAGGTCGATGAGAACTGCAATGTTCATTGTTCTATTGTTATCGCTCACTAGCGCTCGCTCATTGTTCTATTGTTTTAACAATTTAACAATTTAGCAATACAACAATTCTTAAATTAGGGGTTGGATTTTCTTTCATACATTTGGACGGTGATTGAGTCAGCATCAAATCGCTTTGTCATCTCGTGTGTAAACTTAAGTTGTTCTTTTATGGCATTTTTCGTTTTTTCATCGGTATTTTTTTCATCGATAATGAGTGTAAATGTGGGGTTCTCGGCGACTGATTCAATGGGTTTCGGTGTGCCACCGATTACGTCGGTCATTTGAGTGGGAAAGGTGCGGGGGCCGAGGTAGATATCCGAGTTTGTTCGGAGAACCGAAGTAGGATAGAACGTGGTCAGGGCGGTGTGGTAGGTGGGGAAGGCGGAGTTTCGGTACGCTCCGAGGGCGGTTTGGATCAGCGGCCCTCGCATTGGGACGAGGAAACTTGCGACGCTTATGGCCGTCGTGGCGGTAAGAAATACCAGGCGAAGGGAGGCACTTTTCTCAAGGAATGTTGCAGCGAAGACATAGAGCAGGGGTGTGAAGGGAAGAATGAGGCGGGGCGAGAGGATGGGGAAGAGGCTTGCGGCCAAAAGGACCAGTATGACTGCGACTATGGCGGTGAGCTTGGACGCTGGTGTTCGAAGTTGAGCTCCCAATGCCAAAAGAAAGAGTAAGCCCACGATGACGATCAGGAAGCGGAGGGCGGCATGGAGAAGGGAGAGCGTAGAGGGCGGAGCAATTCCCACCAGACCGGTGGTCGCCGCAATCGGCATGAACGCAACAGATAAGAGGGGATTCGGAGTCCAGGGTGTCGGATGTGGCTTTGAGAGCGTTAGCGTTATCCAAGGAGCGCTTAGGAGAAGAGCGAGAGCAGCACTTGTTATCCATACCCAAATGTGTCGCTTTGACTTTTTCCATATCAGGAAGAATGCCAAAGCAATTCCTAGGATACCGGTATAGTGGGTAAGGATAGTTGCGGTGAGAAGGGCGGTAAGCGGAACTCCCTGGGGTTTGTTCTTTCTGAGAGCGATTGAGAAAAGGAGAGCGGATTGGAGGATTAGAAGAGAGTAGAAGCGGATCTCGCCGGAATAGTAGAGCTGCGCAGGCATGATCGCAACGAGCAGTGATGAAAGGACCGCGGTTTTCTGATTTGCAAGAGAGCGTGCAAGGAGGAAGACTGCGGGAATCGTCGCTGTCGAGAAGAGGAGAGATAGCGTGCGAAGCCAAATGGGATTTTGGGAAACCTTCATCCAGAAGTGGAGTAAGAGATAGAAGAGCGGTGGGTTGTTGTCGTAGCTGGCGACTGAGAGGAGCCTGGGGATTGCGAGCCGTGAGATGAGGATGCTTATGGATTCATCAAGCCAGATATTGTGGTGGAAGAGGAAGATGACTCTCAAGAATATGCCAAGAAGGATGATGGTAGTTAAGGGCTTTCCTTTCATGATTTGTCAGTTATTTTAGCTTAGTCAGCCGATGCTTGCGGGTAAAGGGTATTGTTTTTGCCTCGCCCCTTTAAATCGAAGGTTCTTGAAGAAGAAATCGATGGTCGCGAGTTCTCTTTGGGGAGTGCGCCGAATATCACCAATTTCAATGAGTTGAAAATTCTTTTCTTTGCCATGGAGATGTTTTACCAGAGAGCTCATCGTACTTCCACCAAGCTGGTCGAAGGAGCATTCGATGAGAAGATAGATCGTTTTTGTCAGCGTTTGGCTTGCCCCTTTAAGAATTTGCTCTTCGGCCCCTTCGGCATCGATCTTTAAGAGATCAATTCGATCAATGTGGTTCCGCTTTGCGAATGCATCGAGGGTTGTAACCTTCACTGTTTGCGTCATTGGGTGGTTGTTCCAGGTGAAGCGTTCGGGAAAGAGGGAGCTATAGGCAAGGAAGCTTTCCGTATAGAACATTTTGTGGCGCGTTGGCTTGTTCCAAAATCCGAGGTGGATTGGGATGATGGCTTTTTCCCCAGTGCAATTTTTTTTGAGGAGGCTGAAGGTAAGCCTAAGCGGTTCGCAGGCGAAAATGCGGGATGGTTTGCAAAGCTTTGCCGCCGTGAGGGAGAAAAACCCGATGTGGGCGCCGATGTCAATAACGAGCGGTTTATGCAGATTTTGGAGATAGGGAAGATAGCGGTTTTCGAAGTTGACAAGCATAGTTTGATAGGGGGCAATGCCCAGGGTGGATTCGTAGTAGAAGAAGCGTCCGTTGATCCTCACTTTGGAATCTCCGAGTCTCACCGGTCTTCCCAAGTAGTGATGGTTCAACAGAAGCGAGTATTTTCTCACAATAAATTCCAGGCGGTCGCTGAGGGTTTTCGGAAATGGGCTGAAGAGAAATTGACGGTCGAAGTTGAGGGAATGAAGGATGGTTGTGAGGCTGCTTTGGTTCATTATTTCTGTTCCCTCATTGGTTTTTGAGCGAGTGCCTCAACAATCGAGTATCCGGGGATGGGAAGGAAGGAAAGATGTTTGTGCCAGCGGATGAGGCGAGGATGTTTTAGGTAGAAATCCCGGTGTTCGGCTGAAGTTGGTTTTCCTGCAAGAAGGTTTATCGCACGAAGGAAGTAATCAAAAAGCGGAAACCTACCCGGAAGTTGCTCAGATCTGATCACGGTTAGTCCTGATGACTGAATCAGGTCAATAAACTCCTCAACACTGCTGAATTCATGGACGTGGTCTGGGTGGACGACAATTTTTCCCTTTTTATTGTTGTGCCAGTAGAGGCCATACCATTTTTTTGCAACCGAACTTAAGAACAGCTTTCCTCCCGGTTTGAGAACCCTGGCAATTTCCGAGAGCGCTTTTTGTTGATTTTCAATGTGTTCAATGACTTGTGTACAGATTATGGTGTTAACGGAGTTTTTCGGGACCCTTCTTAGGCTGGTGAGGTTCGCTTGGAGTATTTGGACTTTGGGATCTTCTCTGGCGAGGGGTTTGAGATTTTTGGTATCGATGTCGACAGCTATCAACTTGGCGATGGGGCGGAGGAGATCAAGTTTTCCCAGAATCTTAAGATTCATTCCCGTATCTGATCCGAGGTCGGCAAGGGTGAGGTTTCTTTGCGTTTGAAGATTTTTCATTAGGCTATAGAAGCCCGTCGGGATCAGGGGGAGATAGAGTTTGGTCAGGACTTGTCGGAGTATCCCTTCGTAGCTTCGGGCGGTTTTTCCCCAGGTCCGATGGGAAGCGAGTTCTCTGGCTTTTTCCCCCATACGCTGACAGAGTTTTGGATTCGTAAGTAACCGTTCGAGGTACTCTTCGAGATCAGCCTCGTTTTTTGCAAGAAAGCCGGTTTTTCCGTGAACGATCGCTTCGGAAGCGGCTTTGCGTTTGAGTGCAACAGAGGGGATGCCAAATGATGAGGCTTCCCAAATCGGGAGTCCGTAGAACAGGTACTCATCCGCCGTCGCGTAGATTTTGGCTTGTCGGAAAAGCGTGACCAGTTTGGCGTCACTTGGATTGACGATAATTTCCACAGAGGAACCGGAGATTTTTTTAAGGTAGGAGAGATACCGGGGAAGGGGGGCAGAGCCGACGATCACAAGTTTCAGATCGGGAATGCGTTTTGAAAGCCTGTTTACCACTCTGATGAGGAGATGAAAGCCTTTGTAGGGAGTGATACGGCTGACGGAGAGAATGATTTTAGGGCTTAGGGCGTAGGGCGTAGGGCGTAGAGAGAGAGAAAGCGGTTTTGTTGTGAAGGATGGTGGGGCGGAGCCGAGGGGGACGGTGGCAAAGGGTTTGCGGCCGTAGAGCTTTTTAAGCTCCTGCTTTGCGCTATTGCTAATCGACAGGATTTCGTCGGCCAGCCAAGCCATTGCTTGCGTTTTGAGGCGGATAGTCAGGTTGAGGAGGCTATCGATTGTGTCAATCACCGTATTCTTGGTTGGGAACACGTGTTCGCGAAGGACGTTTAACTGGGTGCCGTAGTAGGTCCAAACGACCGGGATACCTGTGAGGCGCGCAGCCAGGAGCTGGCTTACGAAACAGTGTGCCGAAATAATGTCATGATTGCCAGCCTCAAGCTTTTTTTTCAGGATTAGGATTTGTGTAAGCAGAGACCGGGCGTTTACGACGGAAACGCGAATCCCTGTTCTTCGAAGATCGTTGACTGCCGGGTTGTCTTTTCCTTTGGAGAGAGCATAGAACGTGATTTGGTGGCCGAGGGCTTTGAGGGCCTTGGCAAGCTCAATTGGGGCGCGGAGGCCAGAATGGGTGCTTAAACCTGCGGAGACGATAGCAATATTCATCGAATATTTTTCCTAAACAATTCTTCTTATCGAAATGTACCTAACGATGCGACGATCGTTCGTGAGAAAGTACATTTAGAGGTGTTTCAGATTCCATGTGAGACCTTTGAGGGCAGGTAGGAAACGGCCGTCATGCAGAATCAGACCTCTGAAAGGAGTGAAGAGAGCATACTGCACAAGGAGGTTTGTGGCAAGCTTGATGGGTGAGGCGTGTTTCCTCAGGAAAAGGATTTTATTTCGGTACCAATACTCGTACTTCTTTGATTTATCGCGGTTGAAGGTGGCGGTTTGGGCATGGAGAAGCTCGACTTCAGGAATGAGAAGGCTTTTGACGCCGAGGGTTCCGGCACGGAGGCACAAATCCGCGTCCTCGAAAAAACCGGGAGCAAAGCGTTCATCAAACCCTTGGAGCTTTTTCCAGAGCTCTTGACTTAGCAAGAGGGCACAAGCTGAAACCCAGTCGCAGGGTGTTGGCTTGTTACCGGTGAAAACCGGTCTAATGATTCCAAGCAAAAGATTCATGGTGTATCCCGCTGCAGCGGGTTCGTGTGTCGTTTTATCAAAGAGTTTTCCTCCGAGAATGGTATTGGGATTGCGCTTCTTGGCCTTGACCAAGGATTTGAGGGATGCCGGAGCAAAGACGATATCGTCGTTGGTGATGAGGAAATACTCACCGCGCGCCTTCGTTGCGGCAAGATTGACGGCGCGTGAGAAGCTAAAGGATCGACCTGTCTTTTTTAGATCGCGATTGGTGATGACGATTGTTTGGATGTGTTTGGGATTGTAGTCAAGTTTTTTGATTGAGGAGAGACAGTCCTCAAGATGGGGACTGTCTCCCGACGTTGGAATGATGATGGAGATGGAAGGCATTAGGATGTAGGGTTTAGGCATTAGGATATAGGGTTTGGCGGAGTGTGCGTTCAATCAGGATCGGGATGCCGTCTTTAACAGGATAGGTATTTTTGCAGGTTAGGCAATACCAGCTCCCCAGCCGTTGTTCCAATAGCGGGTGGGGAGGGCAGGAAGGACAGACGAATGGTGGGAGCAGATGTTTAGCTTGTAGCTTGTAGCTTCTTCGCTTATTAGGAGATTTTGTACAGATGGCTTGGATGTTCCCCCCAAGAAGTTTGAGGAGGATTCGGGTTGGCAATGAAGGATTAAGCCATTTTTCTTGACCGGTTTTGGATATTGTCTCGGTTGGTCCGAATGGGAAGACGGTGAGGGCGGCTTTTGCTGTTTCGAAGACGTTCAATGCCTTTTCCCAAGTAGGAAGACTGAATGATGTCTCGATAATGCCGGCATCGGTTTCGCTTTTTCCGATTTCGGAGAGGAAGTGGAGGAGGATAGTTGCTTTAAGTATCTTTTCCCACCAGCGAAGTATGGTCGGCCTTCGCCAAAGGCGCACGTTGAAGCTTTGGCGAATCGGTTCTTCGTCGAGGATAAATACTCCTCCGGGGGCAAGGACCCGATTGACTTCCCGGAGGATAGGTTCGGGATCAGGAAAGTGGTGGATGGTCTGGAATGCAATGATGAAGGCAAACGAATTGTTTGGAAAAGGAAGGTTGTAGGCATCGGCTACGACGCTTTGCGGGATTTTATTGAGCTTCAGGGGGCGGCGCAGCGCTTCGGCTTCCCGTAGGCTGTCAAGGGAGAGATCGAGCATGAATCCTTGGGCGCGGAATTCCGACGCAAGAAGCATGGAACGCTGGCCGCGCTCGGCCCCGATCTCAAGGAATGGAGAAAAGCTGGTTTCCTGTTCGTGCGCACGGAAGATGATTCTTGCTTTTTCTACCCGTTTCGTGAGTTCGGAGAGGAGTTCATTGCCGCTCGGCTCGCGGCTTACGTACGCACCCTCTTGAAGCCGAGTGCGAAACTCAACCTCAGCTCTTTTGTTCGCAATGAACTGTTTCTTCACCGTCTGACTGTTTTATTGTTGTATTGTTCTATTGTTTTTTTCACTACAGCAATTTAACAATTTAACAGTGGAGCAATTGATCTGACTCTTTTTTCATTCTCATGAGTCCCTGTTTCAGCGTGAGCGGCTTCCAATCGATGGTTTGTTCAAGGCGGGCAGTTGAGAATGAGGTGTCTTTTGGGCGTGGTGCGAGGTTCGGAAAGAAACCACTTTTTACCGGCCGGACCAAGGAGGGGTTGAAGCCGAAAACCCTGGCGATCTCCTTCGTCCACGTAAAACGGCTGACGCGGGTTTTCCCTGCGATGTGGTATATGCCTCTTGTGTCGGTCTTAACGAGTTTCCAAATAGCCTCTGCCGCTGATGGCGCGTAGAGCGGACTTATGAAGGTGTCGCTCACCATATCGAGGGTGATGCCTTCACTCAACTGCTCCACTGCCCAGGTGACCGGGTTTTGGCGGGCACCAACGGGGGGCCAGCCATACATGGCGTTCGGACGGACGATTATGGATGGGACTTTGGAGCGAGTGATGAGCTGTTCGGCTTCAAGCTTCGTTTTTCCGTAAGTATGCAGCGGATGGGGCTTGTCGCGTTCGGTATAGAGGGTGCGTTTACCGTCAAAAATACCGTTTGAGGAGGTAAAGAGAAAGCGTAAGCCAGCCTTTTTTGCCGTGTTCACGAGGTTCTCCGTGCCGAAGACATTGACGGCATAGGCTTGGTCGGGGTTTTTCTCGCAGGAATCGACATCGGACAGGGCGGCACAATGAATGATCCAATCGGGTTTGAAGCGGGCGAGGGTGTGTTTCACCGCAGCTTTGTCGGTGATATCCATCGGTGCTGTTTCCCATCGTGTTTGGCTTGGCTCAGCGGAAGGGAGGAAGGTGAGGATGAGAGAGGATACTTTCGGAGCTGTTTCCCAAAGCGCTTTTCCGAGGAGCGAGTTTGAGCCGGTGAGAAGGATGCGCATAGCGGCAGGGTAGCATACTTTCCCTGGGTATGACAAGAAAGACGATTATTGGTTGGTCTGATAGGATATGATTGAAAGCGAATAGCGAATAGCGAATAGCGAATAGCGAATAGCGAATAGCGAATAGCAGAGAGCAGAGTGCTGCGCTTTATTATGCGGGTGCTTTTGATTTCACCGCTCGATCCAGATGTTCCTTTGAACCTCAAGTTTCTGATGGGTGGGGAGAATACCTATACCCGGACGCTGCTTGCCAATCCGCCACCCGGCGTGACGTACGTGCACCATACGGACGCGCTTAAGAAGGGGGAGGTTCGGTATGGCTCCTTCCACGCTTTTCTTCGGACGCTGGTGAAGTTTCGTATCCTGCCCCTTTCGGCAGGAACCGTTGATGTTGAGATTTTGGGGAAGTTCGATCTTGTCCACTGCCATGCGTATACACTTCGGCTTTCGGGGTCTTTGCGACACATTCCCGTGGTCATGGGGGACAGTATCCCCAATCGTTGGGGGCTTTCTCAATACTTTGGTCAGGGAAGGCTTCGCATCGAGGCTACGTACGGATTGCGGCGGGCGATGCATTCCCTCCTTTCCGTTTATGACCAGGATCTTTCCCTGGGCAATTTCTCGAAACTCTTGGTGATGAGTGAGTTTGCCAAACAGGAGCATATTGCACTGGGAGCTGATCCCGCAAAAATCGCGGTTATCTATCCGGGCCTATCGGATCGAGCGGAACCTTCGGTTCGAAAGGTTGGTCCGGTTCGACTACTTTTTGCCGGAGTGTGGTTTGAGCGGAAGGGGGGAATGATTTTGTGGGAGGCATACCGGAAAGTGAGAGAGATGTTGGGAGATACGGTGCGGTTGACGATTTTGGGACCGGTGCCTAAAAATTACAAATTACAAATGACAAATGACAAATCTTACGGGATTACGCAGCATGATTTTGTTTCCTATGACCGGCTGGTTTCGGAGTTTTACCCGGCGGCGGATATCTTGGTCCATGTTCCGCCGAAGGCTGAAGGGTATGGCCTGGTAGTTTGTGAGGCGATGAGCTTTGGGATTCCTGTGGTGGCCTCACGGCTGGGAGCGTTGCCCGAGATGGTCGTTGATGGACAGACGGGGTTGTTGGTGCGGCCTGGAAGCGTGGGCGATTTGGCGGAGGCACTTGAACGGCTAGTTTTGGACGCGGACTTAAGAGGGAGGTTGGGGCAGGCGGCTCGGCGGCGCTACCTTGCGCATTTCAGTCTATCTGTTATGCAAAAGAAGCTGTTTCGGATTTACGAGGAGGCAATTGAAGACTGAAGACTGAAGACTGAAAGCACACCTCAAAGGGTTGATCCTTTGGTTATTCCATATATGTTTACGATAAATATTGTTGTCAAATGTGCGGCCGCATCTATGAGAACAATAATTTGTTAAAGTTAAGTCGTTTCAAAACTCACAATTACTTAAGAAAGCTGAACCCAAGTTTCAGAGTACCTGCAGAGTCTTGAAACCAGTTCCATGGAAACTCATCGCGGACACGCGCCGATGGTCAGCATTATAGTCCTCTTCGCCGACGGGGCAGAGGTGACTGTGGAGTGTCTTAGGGCCCTTGCCAAATGTACCACAGCCCTCCCTTTTGAAGTGATTCTGGTTGATAACGGTTCCCAGGAGAAGGAGCGCGCACTTTTGGAAAGGGGTATTGCGAAACTTCGGTTTCTCACCCTACAGTTCATCCAGTTTCCTGTCAATGTTGGCTATGCACGAGGTAGTAACCTGGCAGCTGCCAAGGCACGTGGAAAAATTTTGGTGTTTCTCAATAACGATTGTATCGTTACCCGTGGCTGGCTGACTCCTTTGGTTTCTTTTTTAGAACGGTATCCTGGGGTTGTGGCCGTTCAACCGAAGCTTCGCTCAAATATCCTCAAAGCCTACTTTGACTACAGCGGCGGGGCCGGAGGGTTTTTGGATAGGTTTGGCTACCCATTTACCAGGGGCCGGATCTTTGATTCCATCGAGAAGGACATTGGCCAGTACGATGATCCCTGCGAGATTACCTGGGCATCGGGTTCCTGTTTTGCGATTCGAACGCAGGCGTTATGGGATATGGGCGGATTCGATGAGTACTTCTTTTCCTACTTTGAGGAGATTGATCTCTGTGTTCGCCTTCGGGAACGGGGATACAGGATTTTTTCTGTTCCAGAAAGCCTGGTTTACCATTACGGGTCCTATACCAGCAATCGTAATCTTGGGCGGAAGATCTATATGAATCATCGAAACAACCTCTATTTTGTTCTGAAGCACAATTCCCTATGGCCCTATTTTCCGCTGTTTATTCTTCGATGTCTCTTTGATATCGGATCGATTCTTTATTATCTTTCCGAGCGAAGATTTTCTTTCGTTTTAAGTGTTCTCAAAGCCTATGGTGCGCTTGTTTGGCATCTGCCAATATTTTTACGTACCAAGGTTTTCCAATTCTCCGGCAGGAGCCTCCATTCGCTTGCAACCGTATACCCTGGGAGTATTGTCCTTGATTACTTCCTCTTCCGGCGGAGAACCTACGATGCGGTGATGCGAAGGAATGTGGGAGGTCGGCAGAACTTCAAGCATTACCGGGAAGTCACTTTCTTTGAAAATCGCTAATGAAGGCTTAGTCTTTTGCCCACCAGGATTTGAGTCTTTTGAGGAAGAGTTTCGAATAGAGAAGGCCCAGAAGCCTAATTGGAGACTGACTGAGCGCCAAAATGGCGGCGGCGATCATGCTTCCCAGGCTCAACGCCGGAATGCCCCAGGTTGCCAAACTGCCGCGAAACTCAAGGTCGAGTGTCGTGGTTTTGGTCTGGCTTTCTTTCGGGAAAGGGATATACATGAATCCGAGCCCTGCCTTCAAAACCTGTGTCTTCTTCCCGTTGACGGCTGCTTTCCATCCCGGGTGATAGTTTTGTTTGAAATAGATTCCCTTGGCGTCTGTTGCGGAGGCTACGATCAAGGTTGGGTCGGTCCAGTTGACGGAGAATTCTCCGATCGCAAGGCTCTCGGGAACCAGGGATAGGATGATGTTCTTTAAGAGTTTTGCCTCCTCTTCGTTTTGGTAATTCACGATATGGTAGGGGAGGTTGAAGCCTGAGAAGATGACGGATCCCTTCCCGAACTTTCCGGTTGCCAAGACCGGGATGTCGTTTTGCGTCAGGATCGTTTCCATCTCTCCTTTGAGGAATTGTTTTGAGGGCGGAGCAACGATTCTCCAGGCATGTTCGTTAAAAAGAAGGGGGGAGAATTTCGTGGTGTCAATCTCTTTCATCAGCGGTGAGGGAGACAGGATTTTGACCTTCCAAATTCTTTCTTGGTCAAAGACTTGGAGGCTTTTTGCCCCGAATAACTTCGGGACCGAAGTCGGTAAGTTTTGCAGGGAGCCGATGTCGATAAAGACCTTGCCTCCATTCTCCACAAATGCCTCGAGCGTCCTGAAGCTGGAACCGGTGAATTGATAAAGGATGATGGCGTCTGCCTCTTCAACCAGTTTCGGAGAAATTTTGTCAATGGACTGGGGGCCTTGGATGGGAATCAGGACCGTGGAGTTGAGGTTCTCGAGCGAAATTGCCCGGAGGATTGTTTCATACCCCCCCTGGTCTGAGATCACCATCACCCGCGCGGCGTTGGTGGGAGAAACGACGGGTGTGATGAGCTTTTCTGATAATTCCACGAAACTCCATTCCCGAACCCGCTCAAACTTTTTGACTAAGTCGCGGTTTTTTAACAGCAGCGGATCGTAGGCAATGCCTTCGTAGACGATGGATCCTCCGGGATGCTGGAGGAAGCGGACGCCGTACGCATCCAATAAAAAGAGGGCCCGGTTATACCGGGTTTCCAAACTTAGTTCATCCGGATTATTCGGGATTAAGGTGGAGGATTGAAGATAGTACAGCCAGTCGAGATGTTCCTTGGTCGGCACATTGGAATAACCACGGGTCAACGGAAGGCTGGCAATGGTATTCCACCATGCGAAAAAATCAGGGCGGATGCTATCCATCCGCCAATTGACATCGTTTATCGGGAGCCAAGGGGGAATGATTTCTGAAATCGGCATTGTCTGGTATTTGGGAACGATGTAGCTTTCAACGCCCATGGGGAGGGAGTTGGGAATCTTGAGGTAGTCTTGTAACGAAAAATGAACGGCTTTGGGGAGGAACGGAATGGAAAGCGAGAGTGTGATGAGGAAGATAGACAGTACCGCGATCGCAAGCTTTGCTGAAGCTTTGAAGGTATACCGGAATGCAATACCCATACTCATAAGCGTCAGGAGGGTGATAGCCCAGAAGAGTCTGCGGGGAAAAAGGGCGCTTGAGAGTGAGTCGATCCGACGGAGATAGGCGAGGCCGACGTAGAGAAGGAGGGGGGTGAGCGCGGCCAACGGTGCCATAATTTCTTTCAATCTCGACTTCTGCATACGCCATGCCACGAGGCTTGCCGGCAGGAAGATCGTCGGCAGGAGGGCAAGCGGTGAAAACCAGATCAGGTGGGGCGGGTAGTCCCCCCAGCACTGAGGGCTGTCACAAGATCCTGGTCCACCGGAAAGGAACGTCTGCACGAGTAGGGTATAGACGCCAATTGCGCCTGAAGACAGAGCAAATCCGGTATAGAGGGTTAGGTGGGTGAGTTTTGTCTTCAACTTCTCCCACACAGACAGTTTCAGGAGGCTCAATTGCCTGGTGTGTGCCGCGTCTTTGGGGTCTCCGGAGTCGGCGATCATAAGATATATCGTTGCCGGGACGAGAACGATGAGGGCGGAAACCCCCGGGTGCATGATGAGCGCGATTCCCGTTGAGACCGCCGCCGCAAGAAGCATCGTTCCGTCTTGAAACTTGACGAAGCGGATCAGGAAAAAGAAGGTGAGCGGGAGGAGCCATTGCATTGCTGAAGCCACTACGAGGCCTTCTCCTGTCAACGCATAGTAGCTTGCGGGAGTGACGAGGACGATGCCGGTAAAAAGGAGGGCGATAAGGTGGTTACGGGTGGTTTCCCAGAAAAGGAAGTGCGCTGCAATAAGGTAGAGGAGGATAAAAACAATCGAAGTCAACTCCATGCTTGTCGGGACATCGAAGAAGCGCGTGATCGGAAGGATAAGATAGAAGAAAAGGTTCGGATATCCGCCGATAACCGGTATCCCCCCGAACCAAAATGGCATCCAACCCGTCGGGGGAAATGGATGGTGTCGGGCGAAGAATACCGCGTATGTCAGGGCGTTGAAGTAATCCCCGCCGACAGCCCGTAGGGAAGACAGGTAGGGGGTAGCGATACGTTGTTGCCAAATGAGACTGATTGCGACCGACGCTGCGAGGAGAAGGATGAGATTGGCGGTTTTGCCAAAGAAGCTTACGATCTTTTGGAAGCGCTGGTGCGTACGTTTTTCCCCCTCCGATTCGAGACGGCGGGCGTACACTCGCTGGAAAGTTTTCTTTGTTTCTTTCATTTGTTACTCAAGCGAAAGCGACCGTAGATTAGGACTTTCATGAGGAGAAAGGCGAGGGTATAGAGCGGATATCTTAGTAGCATTCGACGGTTCTCCCAATAGCGGTTCAGACGCATTCTTGGAGCGGATTGTTTCAGGAAACGACCGGGATTTTTTCTCGCGTAGCGCCGGATATGGTGGGTATAGTACCACTTCCGTCTGATGTTGGGGAGGAAACCCATCGCTTCATGATGAAGGAGGGGACTTTTCGCGTAGACGACTGGCGTTCCGTTTTGGTTGAGACGCTCGGCAAGATCCCAGTCTTCTCCGGCGATCAGGGAAGAATCGTAGCCGCCAAGATGACGGAAAAGTTTCGCTTCGATAAAGCGGGGAGCCTCCAGGATGGGGTCACCCCAGTAGCAATTCCGCTCCAGCGCAATCGCTTTTCCCCAGAAATCGTGCCCCACGGCAAGCTCTTTCAGGTTGGCTGCCTTGACTCCTTTTTTTGCAAGGAGTTGGAGTTCGGGAAGCAACGTTGGTGTCATCTCCATATCAGCGTCGAGAAACAACAGGTGACTTCCCTTGGCAATCCTTGCCCCGGCATTTCTCTGGGCTGAGCGCTCCGGGCCTTTAGACAGGAGCGTTAATTGAGGAAGGTCGGTTACGATATATTCTTTTCCTCTACGGTCTGGAGTCTCACTTTTTTTTCTTTTTTGAGAAACCAGCCAGGCTGAGAGCCTGGCCTGTGTTCGCGGCGAAAATTTGTATCCTCCCTTCTTTGTTGCGTCGTTCCACATTCGTTTTGCCACCTGTATCGTGCCGTCGGTTGAATGGTTATCGACGACGATGACCTCGCGGGGTAATCGTTTCTGAAGGATGCTTTTCAGGAGTCTTCCGAGATTCTTTCGTTCGTTTTTCGTGGGGATGATGATTGTGATACCTGTGGATTGTTTCATTGCTTCACCGCGTCAGACGCGGTTTCATTGTTGAGATAATTTCGGATGGCTTTCAGGAACTGGCGGGCTGATTTGTCCCAGGAAAATTCTCTGGCATAGATTTTGGCAGCCTTCCCCATTGCAAGTCTTCGTTCTTCATCTTCAATCAGTAGTACCATTTTCTTCGCCAGCGCGGAAGGTGAATTGATATTGGTGAGGAGCCCAGTTTTTCCATCCGCAACCGTGTCAACGATTCCTGGAATTCGGTATGCCAGGGTTGGTGTGCCGACGCTGGCGGCTTCAACCACGTTTAAGCCCCAGCCTTCCCTTACCGAGGTTGAGAGGAGGGCCCAGGAACGGGCGAGGAGATCATATTTGCGTGGTTCGGAGACAGAGCCATGGAAGATGATGGAGCGTCCGAGTCTCAAAAGTCTTGCGTAGCGCCTGAGTTCCTCAAAATACTTTGGTGTTCCTTTTCCGGCGACATGAAACCGTGACTTTCGGTGCATGCGGTGGAAGATGGTGAAGGCTTGGATGGAATCTTTGATCCGTTTCATCTTTGTCACTCGACCCAAATAGATGAAGGACGGGTGCTTGCTTTTGGGCGGAAGCTTTTGCGGGGGAATGGCGATTCCGGGAGTGACGACCCGAACGTTTTGTATCCCAAAACGATGGAGATCCGCGGCTGTTGAGGGAGAGATGGTCAGGAAGGGTTTATTCCGGAAGAGGAAGAGATAGAGTCGCTCGATCATCCAGCCAAGCACGTTGCCCGGAAATGGGATTTCCATGAGCCAAATTTCATTGGCGACCTCCAGGGGAAAAAGAACGACCGGTTTGGCGACATAGAGCGGAGTGAAGGAGGGGAGTCCATGAACTTGGTCGACGACAACATCGATCCGGTTGGCTAATTGAGCCCGGTAGGTTGCACTCGCGTTCACCAGAAATCGCGGCCAATTGAGGTAGGTGATCGGGCGGGTTGCGTAGAAAAACGACGGACGAAGGATCTGAACACCATCTAGGATTTCGATGTTTTTCGCGCCGGGAAAAATGGGGGAAAGGATGGTTACCGTATGCCCCCAACGTACGAGCCGTTTTGCGATTTCGTGGGTTAAGATCTCTGCACCCCCGGCGGCTGGGCTTTTGATATCTCTCCATGAGGTAATGAGGACGTGCAATTTCCCTTGCACCCTGCTTGTTTCTGGAATGGCTATCTTCTTAAAGATCGGCAAGAGTTGATTTGCCGTTTTCTGCCGATTCCTCCCCTTGGCGCTCTGGATTGCTTCAAGAGCGAGTCGGTGGCGGAGTCGGTCATCGCGGATCAGTTTAATTACCGCTTGTGCCAGATTTTCAGGCTTCTGGGGGGTGACGAGAATTCCTGTTTTTCCATTACGTACGGAATTCCTAAAGCCCGGAACATTATAGGCTACCGCTGGTGTGCCGACGCTGGCTGCTTCCGTGATTGCCAGTCCCCAGCCTTCCCGAATTGATGTCCCAAGAATCAACCAGGATTTTTTCAGGAGTCCCCGCTTCTTTTCTTCCGAGATATACCCAAGAAACTTAACGACGCGCGTGAGATGTAAATGGCGCACCAGCGTCCTGAGTTTATGGAGGTATTCCGGTTTCCCGGATCCGATGATGAGAAGTTTTGCTTGGGGAACGTGTTCTCGAACGATGGGCATCGCCATGATCGCGTGCTCAAAGCGCTTTGTCGGTGAGAGACGCGAGAGACAGATGAGAAGGGGGAAACTTGCCTTTTTTGGGAATCTGTTGACCGGTTTTAAGTCGATACTTTCGAAGAAGACGGTGATTTGGTCTTTCGGATGTCCGAAACGGAGGAGGTCTTCCTTCGTGGAAGGCGAGGCCGCCAGGAAGTGCCGGTGGCGGTAGGGAAGGAAAAATAGGGGTTCGAGGAGGTATCCAATGAGACTGATTGGGAGGAACGTTTCAGCAAACCAGAGTTCTCGGGTTACTTCGTGAATCACGCCGATGACCGGTTTTTTCGCATACAGGGGGGTAAAGAAAGGAATGGCGTGGAAATTGTCGATGACGAGATCGAAAGTATCCGCGGGTAGTTTGTTGTACCAGCGATATGCTTCAAAGTGAACGGTCCAGGGATTACCGCGACGGATGATCTTTATTCCCCCTCGCGTTTCCGACGCACTTGATCCCGGAAAGGCGCTTGAGAAGAGCGTTACCGAGTGGCCCTTATTGACCAAGCGTTTTCCCAGTTCGTGAAGAAATGACTCGGCACCACCGCCAAGTGGATTTCCGATATCCCTCCAGGAAAGCATGAGAATGTGCATAGGAATATGCAGATTGCAGATAGCTTATAGCGTATAGCTTATGGCTAATGGCAAATAGCAAATGGATGACTGCTACTCTTGCGGGGAGATTGTAACATGAGAGAGAAATAGGTTGTGAGTGTCCGGTGCCAATTGCCTGGTCTCTTATTTCTCTCCGGCAGCGAAGATGATGCCGCTGGTCGGGCGCGGTTTTTCCGGGAAGAGTTCAGGTTCCCGGATTGTCTCTACCGTTTCACCGGTTTCATGTTCAACGACCGTGAGGTTGTCTTCCTGGTGCGTTTCCAGAGGGCGGTTGTAGTACCCAAGCAGATATTTGCGATAGAAAATCCCAAGGGTATCCTGGAGCATTCCAGGAATAACCCGCCAGTTGATGTGCGATTCCCCTGGTTTCCAGCCTAAGATGATTGGGGCTTCGAGTATTCGGTGGAAACCGAGGTGTTTGGCAACCACTAAGACTTCGAGGTCGAAGGCCCAGGCCTTGATGCTTAACCTCGGCATGACGGCTTCAAGCACATGGCGGCGGAAGAGCTTTAAACCTACCTGCGTGTCGGTGAGGTTGAGGTTAAACAGGAATCGTACGAGCTGCTGATATCCCCAGGAGTACATTCGCCGGTAGGGGCCATACTCGACTTTGGAGAGGGGGTGGCGCTTGCTTCCGATCACCACATCGGCATTAAGGAGTGTGGCAAGGTTTGTGAAGAGGGCTATTTGTTGTGGATGGAGTTGTAAGTCGGCATCCATGAGACAGATGAGTGATCCTCTAGATTGTTCGAATCCGAAGCGGAGGGCAAAGCCTTTGCCGCGATTCTGTGCATAGGTGTAGATTCGAAGATTTGGGAGGGAGAGGCTATTTAATCGGGTGGTTGTGACCGCGTCGGAACCATCGTTCACGGCAATAATTTCGTAGGGAAGGCCGGTTTTTGTCAGCTCCCGATCAATGACGGGTAGGTTCTCGTGGATTTTCGGTTCGTTGAAGACCGGCGTGATCAGAGAGAGGGTTTTTAACTGCACGAAAATGAGCATAACAAAGAGCGTTTGTTCCCGCAAGAGCGATATTTCAATATTAGAGGGTTTTTGAGAGGATGATTTGCCTTACAGGAGTATAATTCCTCTCATGAAGAGGCGTCCTTCGGCAGTCCTTGTAATCGTGTTTGGCATTTTCCTGTTAATCAGGGCGGCAAATGCTTCCGCTTTGGATGCGGAAGCGACCGAGGCAGTACTCGCGGCAACGGGATCGTCCGCCGTTGAAACGGTGGTGGTGATGCGAGAAGATACCACGGATCTTACCGAACCGGCGGGTCCAGCCAAGGGAAAGCTTGAGCAGTACCTGGCGCAAAAAGATCCGGGGCCTTTATCGATCAACAATTTCCTTCAGCATGCGATCCGACGGGCGGTTGCGCGTGGTGTTCCGGCAACAACATTGGTTTTGATCCTTTTATTTCCCTTGGTGGGAGCGATTATCGCCTCAGCCAGACACCTCATCGGACTGCGGGGGTACGGACTGTTTACGACCGCGGCCCTCTCTATAGTCTTTCTCGCAACAGGAGTGACGGTCGGTATCCTTTTCTTTCTGATGATCCTCTCTGTCGCAACGGTAACGCGGATTTCACTTCGCCAATTGCGGCTGCAGTATCTGCCCCGGATTGCCCTGCTTTTGTGGTTTGTTTCCCTGTCGATCTTTGCGGTACTTGTCCTATACCCGTACTTGGGTTTGGGAACCTTGGTCTCGCTTTCGATCTTTCCTATTCTTTTGCTTGTCCTTTTGACGGAGACCTTTATCGGTTCGCAGATGGGCCTGGGGATGCGGCGGGCGGTAGAGCTTGCCAGCGAGACGGTCCTTCTTGCCGTCATCTGCTATCTGGTACTATCCATGGAATTCCTGCAACGATTTACCATTCTCAATCCTGAACTCACCGTCATTTCGGTTGCAGTTTTTGATGTGTTTTTGGGGAAGTACGTCGGGTTACGGCTACTCGAGTACTGGAGGTTCCGAGAACTTATCGGATAGAATATGGCTTTTTTGGTTTCCCACATCATGGGCCTCAATGCCCGAAATCATCTCTTTCTTTCCCGCTACAACAGCAAGCAGGGAAAGGCGATTGCCGATAGCAAGCTTCTGACGAAGCGCTTCCTCCGGCGTCACGGTTTCCCTCATCCGGAGCTTTATGGCGTTTTCCGGAACTTCTCCGATGTCCCGCGGTTCGATTGGGGATCTTTACGGCGAAACTTCGTGATTAAGCCGAGCGAAGGGTACGGCGGAGACGGGATTGTGATCGTCAAAAGACGACTAGGAAGCGAGGCTTTCCTTTCCGTTGAGCAGGAAGAGATACTGCTCGATGATCTGAAGCTCCATGTTTTGGATATCTTGGAGGGGAATTACCACAAGTACGAGATGCCGGATACCGCATTTATTGAAGAACGGGTTCCCAGACATCCGGCTTTTCGACACTATGCGTACCGCGGGACGCCTGATGTCCGGATCATCGTGTTCAACCAAGTTCCCATCATGGCAATGCTGAGGCTACCCACTCCGGGATCGCATGGTAAGGCCAACCTTCATCAAGGCGGCCTGTGTTTGGGGGTCGATTTGGCCACGGGGATAACTACCCACGGGACGATCTTCGACCGGCCGACACTCTATGTTCCCGTATCAGGGAAGAAGGTTTCCGGTCTTCGGATCCCGCAGTGGGATGAGATGCTTGAAATTTCCCTGGCGGTCGCGCGCGAGGTCGGTTTAGGATACATGGCGGCTGACTTTGTCCTCCACAGCAAGAAGGGACCGATGATACTCGAGCTGACGGCGCGGCCGGGTTTAGGAATCCAGATTGCCAACAGGGCTGGCTTACAAAAACGGCTTGAACGGGTTGAGGGACTCGAGCAGGCTGGGAAGGGAAAGGGGATCCAGATTTCCCGGGCTCTGTTTGCGGAGAGCTTTGCCGATCGGGTGTTGGCAAAACGGGGAGCAAAGATTATCGGTGTCCATGAATTGGTCAAGGTGAAAGACGCGCATGGCAAGAAACTTGAGATCCTAGCCAAGGTGGATACGGGGGCATTCCGCTCAAGTATAGACAGGAAACTTGCCAAAAGCTTGGGGTTACTACGGAAGGGAAACATTCTCTGGCAGAACTATTATTACAGTTCTTTGGGCCGGGAGCGGCGGCCGGTCATTGAGCTTACCTACTGGCTTTCCGGTCGGAGGGTAAAGACAGCGATTTCGGTATCCGATCGGTCAAAATTCAGAGAAAAGCTTTTGATCGGTCGAAAGGACCTGAAGACTTTTTTGGTACGTTCGGAATAGATAAGTTCATGGAATTTCAGGATTACTGTAAGCTTCTTGATGGGGCAGGGCGCCATATTGTGGGAATTGGACTGACGGCGTTTGGGAGGATTTCTCCGGCTTTGGTGACATCAAACTACGAGATTGTCTGCTACAAGTGGGGGAGCGATCTCTCTTTCCTGAAGCGGTTTTGCCCGATCCGAGCAGTGCAGCGCGACTTCTCTCCAAATGAGGTTGAAAAACTCAACACGCAGGCCATTCTTAAGCATCCCGGGGTTTTACGGTATTTGCAAAGCCTGGGGAAGATAGCCGTCTTTTCCTATAAGCATACGGAGTGGGTGGATCGGTTTTGTCAGGAGCAAGGATGGCTGCTTCTTGCCAATCCGCGGGCGATCCGGGATCAGTTTGAGGATAAGGATGCGTTCTTTACACTGGTTAGACGACTCGGACTGGCTCCAATCCCGGGGGAGCAGTGGGAGGTTGAGAAATTTACCGAGGATGACTACCGGAGGCTAAGGAAGAGGCTAGGGAGGCAGTTGGTGTTTCAGCTTACGAGTTTCTCGGAAGGTGGAGGAAAAGGAACGTATTTTATCAATGATATTTCTGACTTTCGGACATTTTTGGAGGATGCAAAAGGGCGATTGGATCTTTCTCGAACGCAGTTGGTGAACGTCAGTCGCTTCATTGATGGGATTTCTGGGTCGATAACGGGTTGTGTAACTCGGTACGGAGTGTTAACTGGTTTGGTGCAGACGCAGATTCTTGATGTTCCGGAGCTTGTGAATCTGAGGGAGCGGCGGGGAATCTGGCGGGGACACGATTGGAGCTTCCGACATTATTCTTCAGCGATACAGAAAGGGGCGGAGCGGATTGCCAGAAACCTGGGTGAAGCGATGGCGCATCAGGGGTACAAAGGTGTTTTTGGGGTGGATTTGATGATTGATGCTAAGTCAGGGAAGGTTTATCCCAATGAGATCAACCCGCGCTACACCGGAGCGTTCCCGGTCTATTCGTTTCTTCAGCTCCAGAAGGGGGAAATCCCATTTGATGTGTTCCAGCTTTTAGAGTTCTTGGACATCAACTATACGATGGACTTTGCAGCGGTTGATCGATCGTTGAAGGCGCCGAAGGAGGGGGCGCATTTGGTCTTACATAATAAGGATCCGGAACGGTGGGCAGAAGTGAAAGGTGATTTGAAGGCGGGAGTCTATAAGTTAAGTTCAAAGTTTAAAGTGAAAAGTGAAAAGTTTGGAGTCGAGTGGGTGAGGGAGGGAGTGACACCGCTTGATATACAACATCCTGATGAGTTTGTGCTTACCGATGGGGTGCCAAGGAGGGGAGATTTGGTGAAGCCACACCTTCGCTGCGGAAAATTGGTGTTCGGACGAACGATTTTGGACGGAACGCACAATCGACTCAACGAATGGGCGAGGACGATAGTGAATGAAGTTTACTTTCGGTTGGATTTGCAGCCAGTTGACCTACCTTGAAAGGTCGAACCTTTAAAGTTCCTATAGTATTGTATTGGAGTCCCCTTGAAGGGAGACTCCCTTAAAGGTGGAGGAGGTACCTGAGGATGGTTTCGGCGACGGGTTGGGGAATGCCTTTGTCCGGGCGCTCATGGATATCAATTCCCGGCTGGGAGTTTAACTCCAGAATAACGGCATTGTCTTTTCTTGGTTTTTTCGGATTTTTTATCAGCATATCGACACCCGCAAAGCTCATGCCCATTACGCTTACGGCTTTGATGGCGAGCTTTCGGAGGTCCGGGTGGATGGTGTTGTTTGTTACGGTACTGGAGTCGGCGCCGGTCGTGATGTTGGCGTTCTTGCGAAGCTTAACCACGATTCCTGTTTGAGGCACGCTGTTTAACTGCAAACCTCGTCTTGTGAGTGTTTGTCGGAGTTCCGCGTCGATCGGGAGCTTCGGATTACCTATCATCAGCAATTGTCTGACGCTATGTTTTCCATCCCCCGTTACGGTCGGTGGTTCTCTTTTTACGATTCCGATCAGCTTTCCCTTCAAAACGAGGAAGCGGTAATCTTTCCCTTGGCAAAACTTTTCGACGACAAAACCACGGTGTTCTTTGAGGACTTGATTTACCGCTTTTCTTAGTTCCGTTTCAGACTTGATATTGACCGTTACATATTTCCCGCCCAGACCTTTGAGCGGTTTAACGACCAGGGGAAAGCCGATCTCTTTAACAGCCGTCCGGGCATCTTCCGCCGATTGGCAACAGAGTTGCTTTGGAACCGGAAGTTTGGCTTTCCGCAGCGTCAAGTTCGTTTGGTACTTCGATAGGCAGAGGAGGGAGGGGATCAGGGCGTTTGCCTCGATTTGGGTTCTGTAGATCAGGGTTGATTTCCCGTTTTTCGTGAAACGGACAAGCGTCGGTGGGTTAACGATCCGGTAACCGACCCCCAATTTTTGGGCGGCTTTGATAAAGAGAGCGGTGTGTGGGTTCAGCATAAATGGTTGTCGTCATTCCTAAGCCTTGCGGTATTATACCGCTTAAAGGCGGAGGAGGTGGTTGAGGATGGTTTTGGCGACGGGTTGGGGTCGGCCGCGGTCGGGGTGGTGATGGATAAAAATGCTTGGTTTGGAATTGACTTCGATGACGACGGCGTTGTCTTTTGGGGGCTCTGACGTGCTTTTAATGAGCATATCGACGCCCGCAAGCGTGATTCCTATGGTTTGGGCTGTTTTAACGGTAAGCCTAAGGATCGCGGGATGGATTTGGCTCTTGTCTACGGTTTCTGCCGAGCCTCCGGTTGAGTAGTTAGCGTTTCGGCGGATGGGGATAACTTTCCCTTTCTTAAGGATACTTGCGAGGGTTTGCCCTTGTTTTCGGAGCACGCTTCTCACCTCAGCGTCTATCTTTACTCTGGGTAGTTTGCGGATGAGCTCTTGTATCGTTTGTTTGCCATTGCCCGTTACGGTCGGGGGAAGACGTTTGACGATACCAATGACCTTGTTTTTTAGGACAAGAAAGCGGTAATCCTTTCCAAGATGAAATTTCTCAACCAGGAAAGTGTGATTGACCTTTCTTATAATTCTTGCGGCTTGGATCAACTCTTTTTCTCCTTTTATTTCTAGGACCGTGCGGTGGCCGCGGGAGCCTTTGGTGGGTTTAAGGACAATGGGGTAGCCGATTAATGCAGCGGCTTTTTTCGCATCCCCGACGGTTCGGCAAAAGGAGAGCTTGGGTACGGGAATCTTGGCTTTTTGAAGCAGCCTGTTTGTGTGGTACTTGTTTCTTGCAAGGAGGGTGGCGACGGCGTTGTTGGCTTCGACCTGGCTCTTGTAGATCCTCGTGCTTTTACCGTTGGTTGAAAACCGAACCAGTCCTGCAGGATGGATGATTGTATAGCTTGCTCCAATTTTCTTGGCTGCCTCGATGTAGAGAGCGGCTTGGCGATTGAGTGGCCTGGCATGCATGAGTGTATTATACCTTTTACGGGTTTTGTTTGCTGTTTGTGCCTATCAGAGGTGATATAATCTGGATATGGAGAAGAGGCAGAAATTCCCTCGAGTAGCCCGTGAACCAGATCCGCCAGTTGGCGGAACGGTTCAGGGCAGACGTGTCGCTGTGGGTATGTCAGGCGGGGTAGATTCCTCGGTTTCGGCGGCTTTGCTTGTGGAGCGAGGCTATGATGTTACCGGTGTTTTCCTTGAGTGTTGGAATGAACCGGGGTGCCGGGCTCCGGAGGATCGGAAGGATGCATTGAGCGTAGCCCTTGGGCTTGGGATTCCATTTCAGGTGCTGGATTTTCAGAAGGAATACCGGAAGAAGGTCATCGAGTATTTTTATCGCGAGTACGAAGCTGGACGGACGCCGAATCCGGATGTGGTGTGCAATCGGGAGATTAAATTCGGGCTCTTCTTGCGATGGGCTTTGAACCACGGGTTTGATTATGTAGCAACAGGGCATTACGCGAGGATAGGATTCGGTGAGCTGAGGTCGCCGAACGGAAATTTGCTTGGTCACCAACGATTGCGTTCGAAACTTCGAGCCAAACCGGAAGTCTTTCCAGGCGATATGCCTGGTCTGGGTGACCAGCGCAAATTTGTTCGTCTCCCCGCTCACCACAACCGAGATGGAATCGGAATGTATCATCTTTTACAGGGAATTGATGCCAAGAAAGATCAGAGTTATTTCCTCTACCCGCTAATGCAGGAGCAGTTGGCTCACGTTTTGTTTCCGGTCGGACATCTGACAAAAAAACAGGTTCGGCGAGAGGCGAAGAGACGTAGGTTATTGACTGCGGATAAACCAGACTCGGTCGGGATTTGTTTTGTCGGAGAAGTCGATGTCGGCGAGTTTTTACGGCGCAGAATCAACGAGAAGACCGGTGATGTGGTCGATACCGATGGGGATGTTATTGGAAAGCACAAAGGTGTTTGGTTCTACACGATCGGACAGAGGCATGGGTTCAGTATCAGCAACAAGGTACAAGTAACAAGTGACAAGTTGAGACATGCGATACCGCCATTCTATGTGGTGGGTAAAAATGTTGTTCGGAATCAGCTGATTGTCGGATTTGGAGCAGAAACATTCCGCGATAAATTTCAGGTAGCCGACCTTCATTTCATCAACGGAATCAAGAATGAAGAATTAACAGTCATGAAAGGGTTACAGGTGCGAATCAGACACGGAGGAGAGCTGATAAGTTCAAAGTTAAAAGTGAAAAATTCAAAGTTGTTTGTGGAACTTGCTGAGCCCCAGCGGGGAATCGCTCCAGGGCAAGCAGCGGTGTTTTATCTCGGAGATGAATGCTTGGGAGGCGGCATTATCGTTGAGCAGCAAGTATCAAAAGATTCATCCGAGAAGAATTAAGGCGTTGATTTTTTGAAGGAATCTTGCTATAGTACGGGTGTTCGTATGACATAACAACTGGCCAAGGATGTGGTTTCACTTTTTGCCCCGCCTTGGTCGGGGCGTTTTTGTGCTCTTTGAAAAGTGAATAATAGACTCAATAGAGTAAGGTTCATTTTGATAGTTCAAGATGTGGTAGGAATCAGACGTGGTCTGTCCGCCAGTTGGCGGATTTGACTGCGTCAAATTTTTTTGAGAGTTTGATCCTGGCTCAGGATGAACGCTGGCGGCGTGCCTTAAGCATGCAAGTGGAACGGTCCGGCGTAAGCCGGACAGTCGCAGACGGGTGAGTAATGCGCAGGAATCTGCCCCTTGATGGGGAATAGCCCGCCGAAAGGTGGGGTAATACCGCATAAGCCCCGTGAGATAAGCAATTATCTCATGGAGGAAAGGCCGTAACTGGCCGTCGAGGGATGAGCCTGTGTCCTATCAGCTTGTTGGTAGGGTAATGGCCTACCAAGGCGATGACGGGTAGGGGGCGTGAGAGCGCGACCCCCCACAGGGCCACTGAGATACGGGGCCCACACCTACGGGTGGCAGCAACTGGGAATCGTTCGCAATGGGCGAAAGCCTGACGACGCGACGCCGCGTGGTGGAAGACGCCCTTCGGGGTGTAAACACCTGTGGCAGGGGAAGAAGATCTGACGGTACCCTGCTAGAAAGCACCTGCAAACTACGTGCCAGCAGCCGCGGTAATACGTAGGGTGCAAGCGTTATCCGGATTTACTGGGCGTAAAGAGTCTCGTAGGCGCCCTTCTGCATCTTATCTGAAAGCCCTCCGCTCAACGGGGGAGTCGGGTAAGAGATGAGAAGGGTTGAGTCTGTTTGGGGAAGCTGGAATTGACGGTGGAGGGGTGAAATCCGTTGAGATCGTCAAGAACACCAAGGGCGAAGGCAGGCTTCTAGGACAAGACTGACGCTGAGGAACGAAAGCTAGGGTAGCAAACCGGATTAGAGACCCGGGTAGTCCTAGCCGTAAACGATGAATACTAGCTGGTCCGATTTATCGGACTGGCGTAAGCTAACGCGTTAAGTATTCCGCCTGGGGAGTACGACCGCAAGGTTAAAACTCAAAGGAATTGACGGGGGAGCGCACAACCAGTGGAGCATGTGGTTTAATTCGAAACGAAGCGAAGGACCTTACCTGGGTTTGACATGCTACCGTTCACCCTGCTGGAAACAGTGGGGGATCCGCAAGGATGGTAGCACAGCTGCTGCATGGCTGTCGTCAGCTCGTGTCGTGAGACGTCCGCTTAAGTGCGGTAACGAGCGCAACCCTTGCCTGCTGTTACATATCAGCGGGGACTGCCTTGTTTCAAACAGGGAGGAAGGAGAGGATGACGTCAAGTCAGCATGGCGCTTATGCCCAGGGCCACACACATCCTACAATGGGTGGGACAACGGGTTGCAGAGCCGCAAGGTCGAGCTAATCCTTCAAACCCACCCTCAGTTCAGATTGCAGGCTGCAACTCGCCTGCATGAAGTCGGAATTGGTAGTAATCGCGGGTCAGCAGACCGCGGTGAATACGTTCTCGCTCCTTGTACACACTGCCCGTCAAGCCAGCAAAGTCGGCGGCGCCCGAAATAGGAATTCCTAACTCGGTAGCAATACTGGGAGGGAGCTTCCTAAGGCGAAGTCGGCGATGAAGACTAAGTCGTAACAAGGTATCCATACTGGAAGGTGTGGATGGATCACCTCCTTTCTAAGGAGATATTTTTCACTCACGCAAGGTTTGCCGGTGTCTTGTAAAAAAACCGGTTTTTCCTACCACATCTTGAGCTGTCAGGAGTAACAAGAAACAAGAAACAAGAAAACCGCTTTAAGAGGCGGTTTTTTTGTGGGGAAGATTACCTTGAAAGGTCAGACCTTTCAAGGTGGTTTATGGGTTGACGGAAGTGATGACTTTGCAGCCACTGGGACCGCCGGGACCGGAAACGTTGGCCCACTGTTCCCAGGTGCCGGGGTTGTATTCGTGTTCCCATTCCGTTGTTCCATTGCTGCCGAAGAAACCGACAGGGCCGGCTTGGGTGAATTCTTCATCGCCCCAGTGGAAGAGGGACCATTGGTCGCTGTACGAGTTGTTCCAAGTGAGCGTCGTATGGAAGCGGGTCTGTTCGACATTCACCGGATTGGTGGTGATGGTACAGGTTGCCGCCGGTTGTTGGAGTTTTGCGGTAACCACGACTTTACAACTCCCATTGCCTCTCGGTCCTGCAACGTTGGCCCACTGATCCCAGGTTCCGGGGTTGTACTCGTGGTCCCAGGAAATTTCCCCAAACGGTCCGCGGAATCCCGGGGGATCGGCTTTGGTGAATTCCTCATCGCCCCAATGGAAAAGGGACCACTCGCCATCGTTTGTGTTGTTCCAGCGCAGTACCGTGTGGAAGAGGCTGGGATTTGATCCGTCAACAAAGGCTTCGATTGTACAGCTGGCGGGGTCTTGTGTGACCTGGACGGTTACCGAGACCTTGCATCCGCCGTTTCCTCCCGGACCGGAAAGGTTTGCCCACTGTTCCCAAGTTCCGGGGTTGTACTCGTGTTCCCATTCCGCCCTACCGCTTTGGCCGATGAATCCCACGGGATCTTTGCCGGTATTGGCTTCATCGCCCCATTGAAAGAGGAACCATTGGTTTGTGTGGGCATTGCTCCAGGTGAAGACCGTGTGGTAACGGGTGTTGGGATCATTGACAGGGAAGGTGTTGATTGAGCAAGCTGCGGGGCTGGCGGCCTTGGCGATCCGCACAGCGGATACCATTCCGAGAAGAAGGAGGCAGATGACGCCGATTGCCAATCCGAGTTTCTGTTTCATTACGGTGGGCAGATTCTAGCAGGAGACTGAGCAGAAGATATATCGCGAAGATTAGTATACACCTTGCGGTCAAGTTATTTCATCCGAACATCGTTTATTGTGTAAAGGATGTACAACCTGTATCGTTTTGGCACTCCTATTTCCCCTTTTTAGGCATGAAAAAACGGGCGGATGGTTGCGAATGGGAGTGGGGGGGAACTTGAGTGAGGGATGGTTCCCTCAGTCAGAGAGACAGATTCTCTCTTGTTCTTTCCCCACACTTGATGCCCAGTCGCAAGCAAAAAAGCTTGCCCGTTTTTTCCTGGGGGAGAACGCTCCCTATGTCTTGCCAAACGCGCGGCGTTTGCTTCTCTCCGCTGGGGAGAGGGTTAGCGCGTGGGTATTACACGGGTGCGTTTCCCTGGTTGTGAATGATGAGGTCCTGAGAGGCGCTGCTTCGGATGCAGGCGCTAGGGACCGTTCTGCGATGGAGGCAGCTGGTTGGGCGGGAAAACCCAGTCGGCGAGATATTGATGCAGAAGGTCTGCCGCCTGGATTCTCGTCAGACCACAGCCGCCGACCACGGCGCCATCGACACAAATAGACGGTGTCGCCGTGTAATAGATCACCGGCTTCGGGGTCTTGGTCGGGTCGTCGTCGTCGTCATTCCCACCACCTCCAGGTTTGGGCGTGTTGCTGGGTGGTACCGGGGTGTCGGTCGGTGGTACCGGCGTATTGGATGGAGGAACCGCTGTTGGCGGAGCCGGCGTGGCTGTCTTGGGCTTCGGCTCCGGTGGGTCGGTCGGCTTCGGGACGGGAGTCCGGGTCGGAATCGGATTCGACTTCGGCGTGTTCGTGCTTGCCAGGAGACTCACCCGGTTGAAACTGACGGCGTTGGTGAAAAGGGTGATGCCGGGGGAGTTCCCGCCACCTGAGCTTGTCATCTGCTCCCGGCACTCGGGAGAGTTGGAGGCCATTTCCCACCACTGGCGGAGTTGATCTGGGGTGAGCGTGTCGTCCCAGTTGGACAGGTTCGGCTTGGCCGGGTTCTTGTGGAGATAGAGCCCCCGCTGGAACAGCTCTTCCGAGACTGCGAGGACGAGCCTTTGATGCTCGGCCTGCCGGAGTTCTTCAGGACTGGCCCTTGGAGGGGGTACGACGACACCCAGATCGGTGAAAACCGTCCCGAACGGCTTCTCGATCTTGTCCCACAGGCAGGCTCTCCCCATGGCGATGGCCATGTCACCCATGATGTAGGGATCATTGCGGCCGAAGGTCAACGGGTCCCGAAGCTTTGGCCTCATCAGGTCCTTGTCGATGTTCCAAAGAGCGTCCTCGCGCTCCTTGGGATCAGGCACGTCGACGACGATGATCGGTGTGACGGTGGCGGTTGCGGTGAGGGAAGCCGTCGCGGTGTGCGTAGGTTGTGGAGTGGCCGACGGCGTTGCCGATGGCGTGACTTGAGCTTCCTGCGTCCTGAAGACCGCCGTCACACTGCCTGCCACCCAAGTTCCCAACATCTGCTGCTGGGATACTGGTGAACCTACGCGAGTGCAGGCTCCAATCAGGAGGATGGCGAACACGGATGAAATCAGGATCAACGACCGTTTGGACATGGATGCCTCTCCTTGGTTACGGCCGAAGGTCGCAACCGCTAGTTAGCCGGATCGGAGTTCTTGGTTCGGACGGAGTCAGCCTGATAGAGGAGGACGGACCAATACCCCCAGTCAAGTTCCCGTTCAGGCTCCAGCAGGCTTGCCGGGCCCGGGTCGAAGATCCCCTCTTCGAGGTTGGCTTCCGCGGCTTGATTGCAGAGTCTCGAGGCTTTGTAGTAGTCCGAGAATTGACGCTCTGCCAAAAGGTCCCAGTTGGGGAACTCGAGCTTCTTGTAGAGGAGCACCCGCACAAAGACGTGGCCGTCGCAGCGGGTCGCCGTGCGGAAGGGCCCGATGTAGTGCGGGTTGGGGTAGTTGGTGAGGAACCAATCGGGAAGGATGTTTTGCCGACTGGCATCCTCTGCCCACGCTTCACCTTCGTGGCCGTGAAAGTCAGGGTCATCGAAGGTTCTGCCCGTGGCCTCCGGCGGTCTGAACGACTGGGTGTCATGGTAGAACCTGACTCCGGACTCGATGAGCTCCCAGATTTGCATCGGCTTGTCCGGGCAGGCGTAGACTTGGGTCGGATCTCCGCCCTCGACCGAGCATGCGGTCGCATAACCCTGGTCGATGGCCCACTTGCGGCCTTGATACGCCCAGTGGTTCAGACCCATGTCTGCAAAGGAAGAGACCTCTTCGGTTGGTTGGGTTGCCACCACTGGTATGGGGATGTCCGTTGGTTGTTCCAGGGCTGCCTGAGTAGCTTGGATGGCTTGCTCGGTTGCCTGATTGGCTTGATCTTTCGCCTGGTTGACTTGCTCGGTTTCCCGGAGATCTGCGGCGAGTGCCGTGGCGGCGATCTCACCGCTGCTCAGCGCGGAGGCATCTCTACTGCACGAGACCAGGAAGAGTGCCGTGCAAACGAGGATCATCGGTTGCAGTTTTGTCTTCATGGCTGCTTCTCCCTTGGTCGCGGCCTTGAGTCGGTCGCAACCGCTGCTTGAGGTGGTGCCGGTGGTTTGCGACGCTTGTTCACTTTCTGGACGACGGCTTCAGCTATCTCACCGAAGAACACTGCGCAGACGTATGGCAAGACGGTGAGAAGGATGAAGACCAGCGCGAACCAGATAATCGTGGCGTCCGGGCTTTGGATGTTGAAGTGCGGCCGTGAGGCTACCATGACGATGGCGACGGGCACTCCGACAGCCAGCCCAATAGCGCTCCCGACGACCATTCCGATCCGTCTTGCCATGGGAACGTCTCCTTCGTACTTGATTTAGCGCGCGGATTGATAGGCCGTTTCCTGTTGACCTCCTTTTCCTCAGTAGTCCGCCGATTGGCGGAACGCGGGGGATGTCTCTGCAACGCACGATTGTCGAGTTTTCCGGGGCTATAGAGAATTCCTTGTCCCACAAAAGGGACAAGTAACCTCATCATTCACTTGTTAAGGTGCTTTTGCACCGCAAACCACGTATACGACGCGCCCGCAAGAATACGCTAAGCGGATTTTGCCGGCAGGAGTTGTAGCGTGGTCAAAGTGCTTTCCGCTCACGCCAACGATCGGCTGAGCACGATACATTCAGCCGCCTGGGCGCGACGGAAACGTTCGACACCCCTTTTTTCGGAGGTGTCAGGCAGGTTTGGAAAAGTCGATTAGAGATGTTATCACTGTCGTAACAATCTTTTATTGAAAACTTGGGCAGGAGTATTGTTCAATTTCTTCTGGAGCAGGCACTCCCAATTATACACCCCGACTGCAACTTTTTTGGCGGGGTGTTTTTGGCATATGGCTTCCTCTTTCCTATTGCGGTGAGTTTTTTCATACACTATGCTCTTTTCATGTCCTACCTTCTTCCCGATCTTCGGATTGTTCCCCTACGCTCGGTTGTTATCCAGGAGTACTTTGACTCCGGTATTTCGCGTGACTTACTGCGGAAAATAGAGGAGGACGGAGTGCTCATGAACCCGCCGATCGTGGCCGCCTTTGGTTCGCGGTACCTCCACTTGGATGGGGCGAATCGGCTTACCACCCTTGCGGAACTCGGCTATCCCCACGCGATCGTTCAGGTGGTTGATTATTTTGATCCCCGGTCGGTCGAGTTGAAATCCTGGTGCCATGTGTCCGCGGTTGACGAGCGACGGTTCATGAGGCTTATTCGGGGGCTGCCCGGCGTTTCGGTTGATTTACTTAAAGTTGGTCGGGATCGGCATGTGTCTTTGGAGAAGCGCACGGTTTGTTTGGTCGTGTTTGCCGACGGGAAGGCGTGCAGAGTGTGGGGGAATGAGGAGCTTGTTTCGCAGGTTTCCCTGATGAACAAGGTGGTTGATTTCTATAAGCATTTGGTGATTCGCGATCAGGAGGATGTGTTCTTTGACGAAGAGACCCTGGCGGAGTTCTTCCGCCGTCATCAAGGGAAAAACGTGGTGTTGTTTTTCCCGACCTTTCGGCCGCAGGATGTGCTGAATGTGGTTCGGGCCGGAGAGAAGTTTCCTCCCGGGATTACCCGGCATATCATTCGGTTCCGGGCGCTGCGGGTGAATTTTCCGCTGGCGGTGTTGAAATCCCCCCGAAGCTTGGCGTGGAAGCGGGACTACCTTAAGCGGTTCATGGAAAAAATTGAATGGCGGGTGTATGAGGAGCCGGTGGTGATGGGTGAGCGGTAGTGATTTCCTTTCGATCTGCCCTTCGACAGGCTCAGGGTAAATGTCCTGATTCCTGTTTACGGATCGTCGGATGCAAATTGCAATCCTGACGAGATCTCATCAGGGCCCGTTTAACGGACCAAGGAGGGTAGTGCTGGTAGAGATTTGGGGCGCGGGCAATGGGGAAGGTGGAGGTCAGTCTGGATGAAATCCAGAAGACACGCGATCTTTCGATCGTCCAGTGACTTCACGGCATTGCTCTGCCCGATCTATTACCAGATACCCTTGTGACCTGAAAAGGTTCGACCCTGCCGCTGCCGAATGCGTCAAGTCAGACTTGACTATTCTTCCTGACGCGAAACGTCAGTGAGCGGGTGTAGGGAGCGAGGTCCCTTCCAGGTGAATGGCGAGGTTCGGTTGTCCCTTCGTGGGACGAGTGCTACTTAGGTGCCGTTCCCTGTGAGGAACAGCTGGAGTCCGATGGTGCTGGGCACCAACGGATTCGGATCCCACCAGTCGGGTGAGAGGTTCGGGGCTTCGACCGCCAGGGCTCGGAAGCCGGTTTCGGCTTCGGGGCCGGTGAGGGTGCCGACGACATTTGCCGAATCCACCGGATCGACTACCACTAGCTCTCCGCTGACAACCAGGAGGGCTGCGTGATTGGATGGATCCCGTGCGATGTCGGTGGCGGAGCGGTCGATGGTGGTTACTTCGCGGTTTGCGAAGGTAAACGCTTCGAGGCCGGCGTCACTGGTGTAGAACAGCGTAGTTCCGCGGGGATCAAACGTCGGATTCGTGCCGGTCAAGCCGGTGGCAAAGTCACCCAGACGTGCGGTGTGGGCGCTGACGATGCGGATGTTCCCATCCGGGTCGGTATAGCCTACCCACTCGCCGTCCGGCGATGCGTCAGGGCTTGTTCCGGCGACGCGCAGGTCGCGGACGAACGTGTACAGACGGTCTGTCGAGAAAAGCTGTCCTCCGGCGCTGTAGTCGATCACCCAGTTGGAGGCCCAGTCAGGCTGGATTTCGCTTGCATCCTCTGTCCGGGTGACTTGGTACAGCCCTTGGCCGTTGAGCCCGACCGTCCAGAGCTCCGCTTGGGAAGCGCCTGGCATGGTGTGGCTGAAAACGACCAAGCAGCCGTCCGGGCTGATCCTCGAGTGAGTGCTGATGCCCTCCAGGTCTGCCGATAGGATGGTCTCCTGAACGATCACAAGCTTTTGGAGGTCCACGTCCAGACGGACGATCTCACCACCGCGCTCAAGCACGATGGCTGGGCTCTTCAGGCAGAAGGAGAGCTGCGGAAGGGACTGTACAGCGGCGCTGACTTCAGGCTTGGGCTCCGGGGTCGGTCGCGGTGGCGCTGGGAAGGTCACTTCGATCGGCGAGCAAAGGCTCGGATCGGTGCCTTCGGCGCCGGTGACCACAACCTGGATCAGGTGCGGCCCGGGTCCGAGCGCTTCGTCGATGATGTGCTTGGCTGATCCTTCTCCGTCAGGGTAGGGACTGCTCCACTCGAAGTGGGTGGCGTCCTCCCAGACGACGGAGGTCATAGTGGCGTTCTGCCAGGAAGCAGTGACCTCGACCTCGCGGAAGATGTCCGTGAAGGCGTAGGATGCGCCGGTACATTGCGGGTTCTCCCGCGGTTCGGGAGTCGGCTCCGGGGTTGGCTCCGGTGGAGGAGATTCGGGGACGACGACCGATGTACCGCAGATGCCATTTCCGATGCCCAGAAAGTTGACCCGAAGGTCTAGAGTTCCTGGAGCAAACGTCTGGCCCGCAGTCCATGGGTTCGGCGAACTGCCATTTTGCCAACCTGCCCATTCGGTCCACCCAGTTCCGAGGTTGTACTCGAGTTGCCACCACCAGCCGGTAGGTCCACCTGAGTAGTCGACGCTGACGCTCACCCACTGCTCGTTGTTGGCAGAGGCCAATATCGAGCATGAAGGAGGCGGTTCTTGTGTCGGCTCAGGGGTCGGTTCGGGCTGGCGGCAGTCGCGGGCGTCGTACTCTGCGAACTTCTCGTCGTGGTTTCCGCCCGCATTGGCGACGGCGCCGATTGAGAAGAAGTTCAAAACGGCCGAAGCCGTGTCGTCTCCCTCATCCTCGTCTTCGTCGTCATCGTCGTGATCGCCCTTGCGATCCTCAGAGTCGGAATCATCCGAGTCTTCGGAATCTTCGCCGTCATCGTCCTGGTCATCTCCGTCGGAGTCGTCGTCTTCCTCTTCTCCGTCGTCGGAGTCGTCCGAGTCTTCCGTGTCATCGGAATCGTCGCCGTCATCATCAGGGATGGGCGTTTCCTCCGGTGCCGGCTCGACGGTCTCCGTTGGAGTCGGGGATGCCTCATCCGTCGGATCTTCGGTTTCCGCCGGGGGCGGTTCCGTCGGGGTCGTATCGCCGTCCTCATCGTCATCATCTTCCTGCGTCCAGGTTAGGTCGAACCTGACCTTGCCCTCGGTAACAACCGACAGGCCGGTTTCGATGAGGAACTCATCAGTCTCATTCGGGGCGACCGATCCCAGGTTGACGGATTTTCCCGTCTGCTCGTCCGTGGCGACGACGTCCATCGAACGGTTGTCATCGTTTCGGAAGCTTCCCTGGATACCCACTTGGTTTTCAGGGATGCAGACGGACTCGGCCGTTTGGCTGACGTTCCAGGCGAGAGGCCTGGTTGCCGGCGAAGCGGCGGTGGGAACGATTGGCATGACAGCGGCAAGCAGCATGCTTGCCACCGTGACCAGCGCCAGACGGGGATACCACGTACGGTTACGATGGTTCACTTCACCTTCTCCTTCTTTCTCCTGCCCGGGAGATTTCTCACCTTGTCGGTGAGTTCGGGATCAGGAGGCGGATGAGTTTCGGTTGTCTCTACCGTCTTTCACGAGTCAGGATTGTTCAGTTTGTCCTCCTCGGTTGCGGGATACGGAGCGGGTGATCACTTCCCGGATTCTTCTGGCTGGTCGATGAGAAGGCCTACTAACAGCCCGAATACCTCGAACAGATCGTACTCTTTCGTTGAGCGGGTGGGCTGCGACCAGGCATGTTCGTCTTCACCGACGCGGGCCTCGATCTCCCGAACGTCGATCTCGATGCCCTCCTTCAATGTGGGGCACCCATTCCAGACTCGAGCGCGTTGCACCCCGTCGACGTTGTAGTTGACGGAGAAGCTGCATTTCGAGAGCGCAAGCTCGAAATCCGTGAGGCCAAACAAGCCCGAATCGGTGTCGGATACCTCAAGGGCCGGCAAGATCTGGAAGTCTTCGGCTCCTTCTGGAAGCAGGACAACGAGGGTTCCTCTGACAGGCTCGTCCCAGGGACTGTTTTTCTCAACCCTGAACCTGGCCGGGTGTGGGTTGCCGAAGACATCGACCTCCATGCCGATGCTCTGCCGGAGCTCTTCCCTGGCTCTGGAGACTGCCATGTCCCTAGCAGCTCTTGCAGCGGTCCAAGACCAGATGCAAGAGAAGAGTAGGACGATTCCCAACAGTGTTCCAAGAACCATGCCGATCTTGCCCCAGATGCTTGCATGTGCCCACGCATTATCTATGGCATCATAGATCGGCTGTTCAACAGGAGTCTCCGCGTTCATGATCCTTTTCTCCTTTTCTCTAGCCCTGAGCCCGGTGGCTCTAGGGTGACGGCTGGTGGTTGTTACTCCTTCTTATGAGGGCTTTGACTGCCAGCAGGAGTATTCCTGCCGCAAAGCCTGTCAGAATCGGGACGCCCAGGTAGATCGCGATATCTGTGGGATTGAAGATTCCCACGACAGCGCCAACTACCAGGTATGCAACCACGGCGGTGCTCACGATCGCGACGACGATCCGGATGTACAGCCAGTAGACCTTGACGGTGAATCTGAATCCGCTCATCAGGACTTCTTCAGGTGCTCGATCGTCCCGTCGAAGCAGCACGGCTGCAGTAAGTAGAACAGAGATCAGCACGGTGAAGCGCTGCATGTCAGTCACGAGCCAGCGGAGCGGACTTGCGGTCGGCGCATCAGTCAGCAGCCGGAACAATACCTCCGACAAGAGGACACAGATAGCAGTTGCTACTACGGCGGGCAAGATCACTTTCCTCAACGACTTCATCGTCCCTTCTCCTTTTCTCTAGCCCTTTACGGGCGTGGGTTTTTCCCCGAGTGATGCAGGGGAGAGTGGAGGGGAATTGCTTCCCCAAAATGTCGTTGACTCCTTTGGGATGATGTGGTTGAATTGTGTCGTTATGCTTACGGAGCAGGATGTTGATCAGATCGAGCAAGTCGTTGACCGAAGACTTGAGGAAAAGTTCCAGATGTATAGCAGTCGAATTATGAATGCTATCTCCGATGTGATGGGCCAGTTGAAAGCTATTCGAGAAAGTCTGGATATTTTCGCTCCAAAAGTTTACGATCATGAAGAGAGGCTTGAGAAGCTTGAAAGTATCCATCCTGGCGGGCAACACTCCTCGTAAAGTGAGATAGTTTTATTCCACTCTTCCCTGCATCACTATTGCGCCTATTTTCATTTTTATGAAGATTCCCGAGGATACAGAGAACCTCGTCCCAGCACCAAAAACTCGACTTACCGCTCACTGCCTATTCGGCCGTATCGGTATTCGGGTTTTGCTGCGGGACTTCGGTTCTCGATGTATTCATCGGGAACCTCGCCATTCAATTGTCAAAGAGCGAATCCCGACAATATGTCGAGATGAGCTCTGCAGACCACGTATACGACGTGCCTGAGAGTACAGGCCGTAGGCCGTAGATCAGGCAGGAGTTGTAGCGTGGTTAAAGAGCAACCCCTTTCATCTTGGGGATCTTCCCAAGGCAATCTTGGGACTCCCCTGATGCCAGGGAGTGTAGGAGAAAGGGGTTTTCAGGTCTTTCGGCCTGCGCTTTAGAGGATTTGCTCCCGCCTAGACTCGCCCGCCTAGACTTGTATCTATGCGAGGCTGGCGTCTAGTCGAGGCTGGCCCTTTTCTCCCACGCTCCCGGACACCTATTTTCGGTCAAATTGTTAAGGTTTATTGTCAATAATTCCCGGGACCACCAGAGGGGAGAGTCCCAGATTATATTACTATAAGTTTTTACATATGCCTGGGATCCAGGCGGTTGATACTTTTCTTGTTTGCCCAAGAAAAGTATCCAAAAGAATGGCCCCCTAGTGAAGCCTTGCCGGCGATTCTTCAGATTCGACGGTGGGAGATCTTGACTTTCAGTCAGGTTCATTTCATTTCCCTCCAAAATTCCCTTCGGTCAGTTTTGGTTTCCCACTCGTTTCATCTTTGAGTCGCGGCGGCGGCGGCTTCAAAAGGTTTTAAAAGAGCAATTTACTTCGGACAACTAAAACGCCGTGCTTTAGAGGCACGGCGTATCAAAGCCCTTCGTGATTGCTCCTCTAAAGCGTTTTTTATTTTTCCTGGACTCAACCCCGGTACCACATAGTTCCTATGGCTACGGGGTCTTCGTCCGGGTATTTCATCCTGGACTCGACTCTGGCGGAACGCTGGAAGGACGAACCTAATTAAAAAAAAGGCGCTCGCAGCCTCCCACCAGAGTGGAACCCAGGAGAAATTGTTACTTTCTTGCTCATCCAAGAAAGTAACCAAAGAATGACGCCCCAGTGAACGGTCTCTCGGGAACTCGTTCGCTCATTCCATGTCATCAAACTCCTCGGGATAAACCCTTCGTCGAACAGTCGATGACATCTTAGTGGTATTCGCTCACTTCATTCTCGAGTAGCTGCGTTCAAAAGGGTTTTTCTTTTGAGCGATCAATCAGATTTTATTTTTCAATGCTCAGGCCTTAAAAAAATATTAGCCTTTGGGGCTAATATTCTCCTGTCCGAATGGGGATACTATACCACGTGATTAGCACATTGTCAAGGTAAGTGCCAGAGATGAGAAAAGATTGGTGTAGTAGGTAATATTATGCATCAGCCCATATGATTTCCTGGGAAAAATACATACTTGCTGTGTAAGCATCCGTTCAAACTCAAAACGTAAATCTTAGGGTTTTAGTTTTGCCATGATGTGATTTTTTCAGAAGTCTATGGTAGGATAGGGGAGTTCTGTTAAGGAGGTATGATGGCAGAAACAAAGCCGGGAACATCGGTAGCGGAGTTATCGGGAAAGGAGCTCCGGGAACATTTGGGTCGAGTCATCGCCGAGCATCCTGAGGCGGTAAGAGCTGTGGGGGTTGAGGCGACCAAAGCAGCGACTGCCGGTAAGCCTGAGCACGTCGATGATGTTCTCCGGGGAGCGACGGGTGTAGAGGGAGCTGAAACATAAAAAGGGTAGCTAGTTCATCGGCAGAACGCTTACCTGATAAGTAAGAGGTGCGTGGTTCGATTCCACGGCTACCCACAAAGCTCAAAAATTGTATTCAGAGGTCGAAGGCTTGCCCCGTAGACGACGCGCCTGAGAGTACAGGTTGAAAGCCGTAGCTCAGGCAGGAGCTGTGCGGGGTTCGATCCCTCCCTCACCCACAGTTTGGAACTCCTCGAGTAAAACGTATTCTTTCGGTTGTAATTATCCTTCTTGACACAACACCGTATAGCCGTTATCGTTGATCATAGAGGTCAACTATGCCGGACGGACAATCGTCAAAGGATGAATATATTTCCCTGTTTAATGAGATCATCGCGCGACAGGTGGTTGTGTTAGGACCGGATATTTCCGTGATTATCGCCAAGAAGGTTGAAGGACTGAAGTTTTCTGAAGAGGGGAAAGTAGTTGATTTCAGCGGAGAAGCAAAGGATCTTTTACAGTCCCTCATCAATGGGTACGTGAATCTCTCGGGACTGATTGTCCGCAAAACGATCGAGCCGCTACTCGCAAAACATCCGGGGACTGTCGCTGAAGTCGTGGCGAATGCGGCGGCATCGGCCGGAAAGGGGGAAACATGAGGCGGATTGTTCGACTACTGCTTTCCGGTTCGTTCTTGTGGATGGTTTCACCTGTTTTTGCCTCGGAACCTCCTCAGGATGTCCTGTTCTCGTCCCAAATATTCCAGAAGTTTGATATCAAACTCGTCAATGACGTCGGCCTCATTCTGCCGGTGATCGTGGCCTGGTTTGCCATTAAGGTAGCTTCCCTGATGCGGGGCGGAAAGCTTGAGCATGTTTGGAAGCTGATTGCCGCCGGGATGAGCGTATTGGCCTTGGTGAAGGTGGTTGATGGGCTTGAGAATCTGGGGATTCTCTATGTGGGAGGACTCCGAAGTGTTTTGGAGTTTGTCATGATCCTGGTGTTTCTTTCTGCCTTCGTGTTGGCCTATCAATCGCTTGAAATGGCGATTCGGGGGCCGATTCCGGTTGAAAATCCAAAGATTGAGTTGCCTTCGGATAAGGCGAGCGAAGCTTCGGGCAAAAAAGAGAAGAAGTAACAGTCTTTATGGTTTTCCGGCTTGACTTTGCCTCAGTGCTTTGTTAGGATACTGGACGTTGAGGGTGCAACGCACCCTTAAAGGAGATCTTTCCGACATCCATGAGAACAACGGCCCATACCTCTAATCTTCAAAACCGCCTTCGTCGGCGGGAGTGAATAACCGTTTTCTTTGGGTGAGGGAAACAATCTCCGGAGACGGAGATTTTTTGTGGTTTTCTGTCCGGATCCAGACTAGCGGAGGAACGGGCCCATGGCGCAGCGGTAGCGCGTCTCATTTGCAATGAGAAGGTCGTCGGTTCGAATCCGACTGGGTCCACCAAGTCAGTTTATAAATAAGAGTTCAAAGTTGAAAATTGACATTAGAAGAGTGAAGGGAGAGTGTTCTCCCGCTTCGCGGGAGAACACCTTAAAACTGCACTCTTTGCGGCGTTAGATTTTCTCGAGTAAAGCTCGAGTCCTTTGACCCCGCGAAGCGGAGCCTCGCCCTTTGACAAGTGAATAGAATGTAGAAAAAGTAGAAACCGATTTTTATAGCCAAGTGCCCCGGAGCTAAAAACTTGACTTGCCTTCCGCCAGCCGGCGGACTCGCATTCAGGTGATAGCGTGGGGGAAATATATTTGTCTACTCATTGAAGCAGACAGTGGATGCCTTGGTATCAGAGGCCGAAGAAGGACGCGCGTGGCCGCGATAGTCGTCGGGGAGTTGCCAAGAAGCGGTGATCCGGCGGTGTCCGAATGGGGAAACCCCGCCTTGCGTAAGCAGGGCGAGCCCCGCCTTTTGGTGGGGTAGGGAACCATCCGAACTGAAATATCTCAGTAAGATGAGGAAAAGAAATCGAACAGATGCCCTTAGTAAGCGACGAGCGAAACGGGCAGAGCCCAAACTCCTTGTGCTTCGCACAAGGAAATTCGAAGCACGAATCTCGAAGCACGAAACAATTGCAAACTCAAATGTTTAAAAATTCAAAACTCTTGTTTTGGTCATTTGGATTTCGATATTTGAATTTGTTTCGAATTTCGAATTTAGGATTTCGGATTTCCTCATGCGGAGCATGAGGGGGGTTGTAGGACTCCCATCGTGGAGGTCGGAGAATAGCAGAAGACCGTGGAATAGGTTGCCAAAGAACGTGAAAGCCGTGTATGCGAAATTCGAAGATCACTAGGGATGTTCCTGAGTACCATGGGAGACGGCAAACTCCTTTGGGAAGCTGGGGAGACCACTCTCCAAGGCTAAATACCTCTGATGACCGATAGTGAACAAGTACCGTGAGGGAAAGGTGAAAAGAAGGGTGAGAAACCCAGTGAAATAGTACCTGAAACTGTTTGCTAACGAACAGACAGAGCTCGTGCCTAGCACGGGTAATGTCGTGCCTATTGAAGAATGAACCGGCGAGTATACGTTCATCGCTAGTCTAAACCAGTTTCTGGTGAAGGCGTAGCGAAAGCGAGTCTGAATAGGGCGTTTAGCGCTGGACGTATGGCCCGAAACCGGGCGAGCTAACCATGGGCAGGGTGAACTCCGCCGAAAGGCGGAGGGAAGCCCGAACCGTTATGGGTTGCAAGCCATTCGGATGACCTGTGGTTGGAAGCAAAATACTTAACGAGCCCGGAGATAGCTGGTTCTCCCCGAAATATATCTAGGTATAGGCTTTTCACTTTAACCGGTGGGGTAGAGCACTGCATGGATGTTGGCGGGAAACCGCCGATATTCAAGCAAACTTCGAATACGCCGGCGTATGTGAGAGGACTCAGCGGACTAGGGCTAAGCTTAGTTTGCTAGAGGGAAACAACCCAGACCTTCGTCTAAGGCCTCTAAATCTCTGCTAAGTCAAAGGAAGTCATCTACCTCAGACATCCAGGAGGTCGGCTCAGAAGCAGCCATCCTTAAAAGAAAGCGTAACAGCTCACTGGCCGAGGGAGGTGGCGCCGAAAATATACGAGGATAAGCAGGGTGCCGAAGACAGGGATCCTGTGCTTTGCACAGGGTGGTAGGGGAGCGTCCCGCCTACGGTGAAGGTGGACCGTAAGGTAACTGCTGGAGTTGGCGGGAGTGAGAATGCCGGTATGAGTAGCGTGAAACCGGTGAGAATCCGGTTCGCCGAAAGCCCAAGGGTTCCGAAGCAACGTTCGTCGACTTCGGGTTAGGCGGTCCTAAGGTGAGGCCATATGGCGTAGCCGATGGAAAACGGGTTGATATTCCCGTT
>MHCJ01000006.1 GCA_001816585.1 Candidatus Chisholmbacteria bacterium RIFCSPHIGHO2_01_FULL_52_32 | reverse complement strand
CATGCCCCAGCCGAACACGTTTTCGTAGAATTTCGCCACGCGCTTATTGTTTGTATAGGGCATTTCAAAATGCACAACCGGATTCATTTTCATACAAAGAATTCTACAATATTGTTTCTCTTTCTGCCAATACTTTTGATGATGTATCCGAGCATTTCGGGGTTAGGTTACTGGCTTGGGAAGACCAGAGGTGGTATAATTTGCCCGAACATTTACATTCCCCGGTAGCTCAATGGTAGAGCAGGAAGCTGTTAACTTCAAGGTTGTAGGTTCGAATCCTACCCGGGGAGCCAGGTAGGCGTTACTCTAACTTTTTCAGCTTCAAGCAAGCGGTTGAAAAGCGGAGCATACGCCACTTTTGAGATTTCTTTGTCTTTGACTTCTAATCTTTCAAAGAAAATCGATAAATAGTGCTTTTTAGCCTCGAAATTAGCCCTTTTGTAAGTTTCATAAACGTTTTGGGTAAGGCTTAAGATATCGGAAATGACGTCGACGTCAAAACCGGATTGGTTTTCAATGGTGGCAATATCATTCTCTAGGTTTTGGATCTGAAGCTCTAGCTCGTTATGTTTACGTTTGAAAGTCTCTTTATCGATGGTTTGGTCTAGTAAGTTATCCTCGAGCGTGTTTCTCTTTACTTCGAGGGCCTTAACTTTGTTTCTTAGAGCCTGGATTTCCTCATCTCGAGCTTCCCGTGACCGCTTAACCAGTTCTTTGGCTTTGTCAATAACCCGCTGACTGAAACTTTCGGAAAACTGGATTTTCTTAAGTTGGTTTGCTACTTTCTCTTCTAGCTCATCCAAACCAATATAATGGTTACAGCCGTTTCTGACACTACCGTGATAGTAGCCCTTTTTCTTTTTATGGTTCCAGCTGGTGTATAGGCGGGTGTTACAAGAACCGCAGTAAACAAAACCGTTTAAAAGCCAGCGGTATTTTCTTCTTCGGCAAGCGTTTTTATTATGCAGTTGAGATGTTTTTTGGCAGTTTTCAAAGATTTCAGGCGTGGTTAAGGGTTGGTGGTTGCCCTTGTAAATCTGGCCGTTAAACTTAAGCATTCCAATATAAAAGACGTTTTTAAGGACATTGTATAAAATACTGCGGTAAACCCTTTTTCCCTGTCTTGAGCGAAGCCCCATGTTAAACAAAATATCAACTAAAGCGTCTATGCTATAGTTGCCGGTTGAGTAGAGTCTGAAAAACTCAGTTATCAAAGGCCCACGCTCCGGATCGATTTCTACAATTCTTATCGGTTTATCATCAGAGCCTTTATTGATATTGATATAGCCAAGTGGTGCCCAGCCCGGCCACCAGCCTTCCTGACACTTTTTTTCTAAGCTCTTTTTAACTTTTCTTCCGGTGATTTCAGATTGAAAAGCATTCATACCCGCTAAAACTGCCTCGATTAAGTTTCCTTCAGCAGAGTCATTAATCATTGGTTGGTTGACAGCAACAAGTCTTGTGCCACCTTTTGCCAAAGCCTTTTTAATAAAGAAATGATCTGCAGGATTACGAGCTAACCTATCTGTATCCATAACCAGCAGGGCGTCAATTTTTTCATCCTGACATTGAGCAATTGCTTCTTGAAGACCGACTCTACCCTTAAGCGTGGTGGCGCTTCTCCCTGGTTCCGGGTAAACTCCAACAACCGAGTATTTGTTCTCTTTAGCCCACTTTCGGCAAAGATCAATTTGGACCTCAATTGATTTGCCTTCGTTGGCTTGTTCCTCGGTTGATACTCGGGAATAAATTACTGCTTTGGACATACGACACTACCTCCTTTCTTTTTTAAATAACTTTTAAGTACTTTGAGCTGGACATTTTTATTTAATCCGACTTTCGACCCATTTTTATCAGAAGATTTTCTATAGTAAGAAATTGCTTTTAACATACAGTTCGACCTCCTTTCTGGGGTGTAATGATTCTGGCTCTGGCTTCAATAAAGCGCTTGAGGTGTCTAAATACCGGATAAATTCCGGGGATAAATCGGTAACCTAACTCCGACAGTTTTATCTCGGCCAGTCTAGTTGCCAGAAGATCCAAATAGTCCTCTGTTCTTATATCTTTTATATACTGCATACTTTTACCTCCTAAATAACAAAAAAAGGTATAGTCTTTGGCACGAAATGTGCCTCTGAAACTATACCTAAAACTTTTACTCTACCTATAAGACCCGAGTTGAGTCTTATTAAAAACTTAATAACAGTATAGTAAAAAATTATCCCGTATGCAATGGCTAAATGAGACATGCCCCCTAGGGGAACAGAACCCCGAGTGAAAGTCAAGAGCAAGATGGCGGCTGTCAATATTGGATTGAAGAAAACAGGAGTTCAGACGACTGAAATAGGAGGAAGGTTGTATATTTGCTGACAACCGACTTTATGAATTATCAAAAGGGCGGTAGTGGCTATCATAAGGCGGGAAACCACAATTTATAACCGCTCTTATGATTTCAGGCTAAATGAGGCTAAATATATCTAATAAAACGACAGTTAGGCTCAATTATGATAAGTACGAAAAGTTAGTTTTTTAAATTTTTAAGAGTATGTGTTTGAAAAAATATTACGATAATGTTTGTCTTATAAGCAGTATTAATCCCTACAGCTATAAACTGCAGTCGCAAGAGAAATAAACGGTTCTTGAACAACTCCTCATGTTCTAACGTGTCCAGGTGTAGCTTTACCACTCCATGAAGCTTAATCCTAGTTTACGAGACTTGAAGGCAACTTCCTACTTATGCCATTCTGAATTGATCAGTGTGCAGCCTGCTACTTGTTGTAACTAGATTAGCTAGTAGATTCATCCCGCTTCTGCTTTAAGTTGTCGCCTCAGAGGCAAGGTGAGCTGTAATCCTTCTCACTCGCACTTCTACGACGGTTACGCTTTATAAGCGAGCATCTGGATAAGACCCCTGTTTCATTTTCAGTGTTTGCGTTTGGCTACCGCCTTTACTGCAGGGCTCCGATACCGTTTAACTTCGATATGGAAGTCTTACTGGCTTATATCATCGATTTTGCCAGTTTTGACTCCTTAACCTTGGTCTCTTGCGACCCCTCGACTATTGTCGAACTTAAATCTTCTACTTAACCTTTCATTTTTCTCCAAAAACTATATTCCAGACAGCTTTATCCCAAGAGAGTTGACTATTTATTATTCTTTTTTTCACTTGTTTGGATAGATCTTTTGGAATTTTGACAGCTTCGATATCAAATTCTTCTTTTATTAGTTCAATTTCCTCTTGAAGCGTAAGGCAATAACTAGCTCTTTGATAGGCTTTGGATAGTGTTGCTTTGTCGGGGATTACCTTACTGATACCATGGTCGAGTAATTTTTGTTCAAGCCAGTCAATTAGTTGTTTTGAAGTCATGGCGTTCAGCTCTACTCGTTTTCCGATCCATTTTTTCTGAAAAACTTGTTTTTCAACCAGGAAATCGCATTCTTCTTTGGTTGCACCGCAATTTCGTAAATAAATTTTTGGATCAATACATTGTTTATAATCAACAACCTCAGATTGGAGTTTTAAAACATCGTCTATTCGTAGGCCAATATCTGTAATTTCCGTGCTAGGTGCTAGTCTTGTACCACACTTTAGAGTTTGGAGAATCTTGAATCCAGCCAAATCAAAATCGTGAAGGACAAGAATTTTAGATCCTGCGGCCAGCTCTGAAACTAATCTACATGCAGCACCAACAGGGAGCCCTTTGGTTGACATGATGGCGATATCAAATCTTTCCGCAATTCTGGCGTCATCAAGAATTTCTGAAAATCCCTCTTTTTCGATAAAGAGCACGCCACCGTATCTGAGTTTAGGTCCAACAGTTTTAATACCTTTCGGTACAATACTATCTTCGTATATATCAAATTTACTGTTCCAGTCGTTGATGTACTTTAATACATCAATACCTCCTAGTGGTATGACCTTTTTTGTGTGTGGTTCGATTAAATGTCCCCGAGCATCCCAAACAATCTTTTCTCCACCGCCATATTGTTCGATATAATCTTTAAGTAAAGTTTGAGTAAAGTATGCTGAATCTTTCCATATTTCGCCCCTCGTTATCTCAAGTACTAAAGGCCTCGCAGCATACATGATCTGGCGAGCATTAGCAAAGTAACGTCCATTTTCGCTTGCTTTGTTTATTGCATCTTTCATAACTTTAAAAGCAGCGTCTCTTACTGTTTGCCGTGGTGGACGGTATGAGCGTAAACTTGATAAACCCCATGAACTCATGCTTTCTTGCCGTCTAAGCCCCTTTTTCTTCTGTTTCCAATCTCTAGAAGTCGATTTAAAAGCCGATTGTAAATCATTGGTTAAAGACATACTTGCTCCTTTCCTTTGTCGGTATATTCAAATTTTGGCCGGGCGATATGACAAACCACACAAACTGGATCTTGTGGTTCTATGTGGTTCTCAAACAACATTGTTTTTGCCTCACTCAAAAAATCAAATGTTGGTGACCAATTTAGACCAGATATTACTTGTCGGGAATTTTGCTCATGGTCTTTGTCATAGATAGCAAAACCAATTTCTATGACATGTGGTAAATTAGTTACCTCATCGATCTTGGCTATCTTTTTATACTTAAAGCTATTAGGGGCTATGTGATAGTCATTCATCATTCTAGTTTTAAGATGTTCTTCACCGATTGAACCTAAAGAAGTGGCTTTTACTTGTCTGCTATGTTTTTTAAGCGACATCAGAAGTTTCTCAATTGGTGCTAAAGGTATATCGTTGTTGACGATCAAGTCACACAACCTCTTACCTGAGAGTCCTGCATCATCTGTGGCCTCTTTTTGTTTAGTCGTACCACTAAGACCCCTAAACTCTGCAATGAATTCTCTTACGGTTTTTTCGCTGTCTCGATCCATGCTCAAATATGCAGCAATCAGCGTTTTGAGTTGCTCTGGTGTATACCAATGTGGTGAAGTTGGCTCTGTTGGTAACCACTTTTTCCAAACTGTGCTGGAAGGTTCATACGTTTTACCGTTTAAATTGAATGTCGCATGTGGATTAAATATGGCATATCTTTTTACGAGGGTTTCTGCGTCCATTGGGGTTTTGTAAATATTTGAAACTTTCGGTGTTAAAAGTAAGCCTGCTGAATCTGTGTAAAAAACTGTCACTTTTTTACAATTGCCTTCATCGAGTTTGTTTAACTTTATTTTTGGTTTCTGGTCTATTCGATCCAAAACAACCTCGATCATATACGTTTTTTTACCGTTCACTATTTCAATCTTGCCTATTTCACCATTAGCGACAAAAGGGGCGGCATATACACATTTAAGCGCATTTCCCAGTTGTCCTCGGGTGGGACTCACATAATAGCTTTTATCCGACACTCTTACGGTGTAGTTCAATGAACGATTAATCACTTTATCAGGGATCCCAGGACCGTTGTCTTCGACAGAAAAATAGTTTTCAGCAATTACTATCTGGATTTCCGGGGGTTTGTTTATATTTTCTGCAGCGTCAAGTGAGTTATCAATAAGTTCTTTTAAAAGAGCAATTGGCCACCATTCTTTACTGTGACCTATTTGCATCGATAGTTCTTTTTCGGTAAAAAACTCCAGAAGTCGACTGGTGGTAAAAAGCTTACGGACGAATTGTGGTTTTTTCATTGAGATACCTCCTTGCTTTTTCTAGTTCTTTGAGCTTTCTTTTTATCAATTAGTTTTTGGTAACGTTTTTCGAACTCCTGGTTATATTTCTTTTCTTCATCAGTGCTAAAAGCTTTTCCCCTGAGATTTGACAGACGATATTTGTCAAATTTTGACTTTTTCTTAAAACCAGGAGCGATGTTCTCATGGGAAGCAATACGTGCAGGAGTAATCCAAACCTCAACCGGAACGAATTCACTGACTTTATAATCGTAATAAAGGCAAATATAAAAAATACAGCGATGCCTTTTTACTTTTGTTCTAAAAATTGGCCTCCTGTAATGGCTAGTTTTAACGTCAATGGAGTTTGAGTCCCAGATAAGATCACGTTTTGACTTATCGTCAATTAGTCCAAGATCAATTATTTTTCCTCGAAAATAAGGGTGATCGACAATATAAATCTCTCCTCGTCTGCCTTTTCCTGAGTTGTTATCCTGTAAATCTAATCTGGGGATTCTTGGTATCCGGTACTTTGACATCCAATAACATATCGTGCCATTGGAAACTCCAAAGAATTTACCGACTTTTCTTGTTGAACCTAACTCTTCATATTTTTGCTTTAAATATTTTTTGTTTTTATATTGTTTTGACATAAAACCTCCTGAGCAATTTATTAAAACTGACACTCAGGAGATCATGTCTCCATCACCAACAACTTAAACTAAGGACTTTTGGAAGCAATAAAAAAGGAGTCTCCGGCCTTACTCGACCTTTTGCTCCTACGAAGAGGTACTCTTTACTAAACCTATGCTTCTTGAGAGAAGCTGTATAAATGATAACAGTTGAGTAAATCTTTTGTCAATAGGAAAAATTGGAATTAGCCCGTTATATCGACCAAATCATAAGGTGGGTATTGAAAGAAATTAAAGGTATTTTTGAGCTAAAACTCGCCTGTCAATCATTTCAATTGGTTTGCCTTCTGCAAATTTAAGAGCAGATAAGGAAAATAGGCCGGTAGTTACAAAATAACCTTTACTGACGCCTTCACTTATCATTACACCATAGAAATCCCTTATAAGCGGTTCACCAACTGTTTTTTTGAACCTTTTACATTGAGCTATGGAGTGTTCATCTTGTCGATTTAGGATTAGGTCTATACCGCCATCACCGGTGGCTTTTGTTTCCGTTACCTCCCAGTCTTTTTTTTCAAAGATATTGCGTTTTACCCATTTCTCGAACTCGACAGGTGTTAAATCAAATAAATCATCAACTTGTCTTAAATTCTTTTTTAGAGTTTGTATTTTCTTTCTTTGAAGATACGATCTTGCCATAAAAGTATCTGCCTCATGTTTTCGCAATTCTCGCTCTTCATAAGCCAATCCTTTTAACCGTCTTTTTATGTGTTCATCAATAAGATTATCCTTTTCCTTCTCTGATGAATATATATCAGCTGGGATCAGATCAGCGAACTGCGTTTTAATAAAATTCTTATCTATCTTTCCCTTTTTAATCATGGAGTTGATAACTTTATCCATCTCATCAAATCTTTTGTTAATTTTCTCTTCCTCATCCATCTCCTTTTGAACTTGTTCGAGTTCTATTTTTTGTTTCTCAAGCTTTTTCTTTTTATGAAGTTGAAATCTTATAAAGAGGATTCCGATACCCAGTAACAATCCGTAAGGTGGGTAGGAAAATAAACAGATCAACACAAAAACAAAGAAAACAAGTTGGGCTAGGCAACCATCGGAAGCAAAAATATTTTTATGACCCATATATTATCTTTTCTGGGTCATCCTCCAAACAGAAAGGGACGACCCCCAGTATTCAGAGCTGCGAAGCCTTGAACCCTACGAGAGTCGCCCCTTTTTGGGTTCAAGACCACGCCGAAGGCATATTTCGCAGCTCTGATCTGTTTATATTCTACTTGTTCGTTTCCCTTTTTACAATAATAAATGTATAATTAAAGACAATTAATGTATGACAGGCATAGACGAATTACTAACTCTCAAGCAAGCAGCCCAAATTTTGAAGGTGAACGAACAGACGCTCCGCAGATGGGACAATGACAACATATTAAAAGCTGTTAGGATCGGCACCAGGCGTGGTATTGGTGACCGCAGGTATAAAAAAGAAGATATTGAAGCATATATAAAAAGCAAATCTCAAAAAAAGAAAAAGTAGAGAATTTTAAAAATAGGAGAATTTAAAATTATGAAAAAAACAACCTCGGCCAATCTGGGGTTTGAGGAAAAACTCTGGGCGGCGTCCGACAAAATGCGAAACAACATGGACCCCTCGGAGTACAAACATGTTGTACTTGGCCTTATCTTTCTTAAATATATCTCCGACTCCTTCGAAGAACTCCACGAAAAATTAAAAGCTGACAAATTATCAGATCCCGAAGACAAAGACGAATACCTAGCAGAAAACGTCTTCTGGGTACCCCAAGAAGCCCGCTGGAATTCCCTTTTACAAAATGCCAAGAAAGCAGAAATAGGCAAACTGGTTGACGATGCCATGGTGGCAATTGAAAAAGAAAACCTCTCGCTTAAAGGCGTGCTTCCCAAAGATTATGCCCGGCCAACTTTAGACAAACAGCGCTTAGGAGAATTGATCGATCTTATCGGTACAATTGGACTGGGAGATAAAGAAAGCCGGTCAAAAGATGTACTTGGACGAGTCTATGAGTACTTTATCGGCCGATTTGCCAGCGCTGAAGGCAAGGGCGGCGGAGAGTTTTTTACCCCGGCTTCGGTAGTAAGACTTTTGGTCTACATGATCGAGCCTTACAAAGGCCGTGTTTTTGACCCGTGTTGCGGATCAGGAGGCATGTTTGTTCAGAGCGAGAAGTTTATCGAGACTCACGGCGGCAGGCTTGACGATGTCGCTATCTTTGGTCAGGAGTCAAACGCTACCACTTGGAGGCTTTGTAAGATGAACCTTGCCATAAGAGGAATTGAGAGTAAGCATATCTTGCTTGGTGATAGCTTCCACAACGATCAGCACAAAGACTTAAAAAGCGATTTTATCCTAGCCAATCCTCCGTTTAACATCAGCGACTGGGGCGGTGAAAGATTACGTGAGGATATGCGTTGGAAATACGGTACACCTCCGACAGGAAACGCCAACTATGCTTGGATCCAGCACTTTATTCATCATTTGTCACCAATAGGGATTGCCGGATTTGTCATGGCTAACGGGTCGCTCTCGTCAAACACTTCAGGAGAGGGAGAAATTAGAAAAAATCTGGTTAAGAACGGCTTGGTGGATTGTATTATCGCCATGCCGGATAAGCTTTTTTATACCACGCAAATTCCAGCATGTCTTTGGTTTGTCTCAAGAGACAGATACAACAACAAGTTTCGGGACAGGCACAATGAAATCCTATTTATCGACGCACGCAAGATGGGTAAGATGATCGACCGCAGACACCGGGAATTGACCGATGAAGATATAGCCACGATTTCCCAAACCTACCACAACTGGAGAAACAAGAACAGCAAGTATGAGGATAAAAAGGGCTTTTGCAAGGTTGCCACGATTGAAGAAGTAGAAAAGAATGGATTTGTTTTAACTCCAGGCCGCTATGTGGGTACAGATTTTGAAATGGAAGATGACGAAGTATTCGAAGAAAAAATGGCAAGATTAACAAAAGAACTTTCAGTGCAATTCAAACAATCCAAAGAGTTGGAACAGAAAATAAAGGAGAATTTAAAAAAAGTTGGATATGACATCTAAAACAAATTACAAACAAACCGAAATCGGCGAAATTCCACAAACTTGGGAGCTAGTTGAATTAAGGGATGTATTGTCAGAAAAAGGATATATCAGAGGGCCTTTCGGTTCAGCGCTAAGAAGACCTGAGCTAAAATCGGAAGGAATACCTGTCTATGAGCAACAACACGCAATATATGGTGTTCGAGACTTTAGATACTATATAGATGAAGAAAAATTTGAAGAACTAAAAAGATTTCAAGTAAAAGTAAATGACCTGATCATTAGTTGTTCGGGTACGCTTGGTAAGGTATCAATCATTACGGACGAAGACCCAAAAGGAATCATCAGCCAGGCGCTCTTAGCTTTAAGGCCTGACACTGAAAAGATATTACCAGACTATTTAAAGTATTTTTTTACCTCAAGATATGGATTTACTTCAATAACATCTCGCTCAACAGGAAGTGTTCAAGTCAATATCGCTAACCGGCAAATTATTGAATTGATAAAGCTTGCATTACCTAGTATTCACGAGCAACAGATAATCATTTTGATCCTCTCTTCTCTTGATGACAAGATCGAGCTCAACCGGAAAATGAACAATACGCTTGAGGAAATCGGCAAGGCACTCTTTAAGCAATGGTTTGTAGATTTTGAATTCCCCGATGAAAATGGTAGGCCTTACAAATCAAGCGGTGGCAAAATGGTGAATTCGGAATTAGGAGAGATACCGGAGGGGTGGGAAGCTGGACACTTTGGAAATGTTGTAGAAAATTTTGACTCAAAAAGAATACCTCTATCGAATAGAGAAAGAGAGAAACGCAAAGGAGACTTTAGGTACTACGGCGCAACTGGCGTAATGGATCATGTTAATGACTTCATTTTTGACGGAATATATTTATTGGTTGGAGAAGACGGAACGGTAATCACCAACAAAGAAACTGCAGTCACACAGTATGTATGGGGAAAATTTTGGGTCAACAATCATGCCCATGTACTAAAGGGTAAAAATGGATTTTCAACTGAAGTTTTAAAGCTTTTTCTTGAAGTTACAAATATTGCACCTTATATCACAGGAGCTGTTCAACCAAAACTTAATCAAAACAATTTAAATTCAATTCCTGTAGTTCTTCCGAAAAAAGAAATACTTGCCGAATTTAGTGGCCTTATAGATTTATTGTTTTCTAAATATCGACAAACACATGATGAGATTGAGCGTCTAACATCTATAAGAGATTCACTTTTACCAAGGTTAATGAGTGGAAAATTAAGAGTAAGGGATTATGAAAATTAAGAAGATAAAAACTATAAAAAATTACAAACCGTTTCAAGATTTTCAGTGGGATTGTTTATGTAAGGATAAAACTGGAAGAGAGTGTTCATTTTCTCCTTTTACAGTTTTCTTTGGAGAAAACAGGTCTGGGAAATCTTCAGTCTGTGAAATACTGAAAGACTTAACTGGTTTTCAAAGATTTGAAGGCGATAAACCCGTATTGTCAGAAGTTGAGCTTGAGACCGTTGAGTTAAGTAAAAACACAGCTCCAAATGGAAAAACTTATATAAAAAGGAATATATCAACGAAGACATACCGCTTCGAGCAAGGAAAATGGGATGATACACCAAAAGAACAAAAACATATCCTATTTTTTGATGTTGACTTTATAGATAAAAATATCCACTCCCACGGGACGATTAGCAATATCCAGGGATATCACACCCAAAACGCTGGCAATCTCATTATCAGCTTAGACGCTCAGGCAAATAAACAAAAGATGGATCTTTCGGAAAAAAAGATGGCCTTAAGTCAGTTTGAAAGCAACAACAAGGACATATTGCACCTAACAGTCTCCCCGGAAGAGATAGTCTTGTTTAACAAATATAAAAGTTTAAATAAAAATCAAAAAGGAGCACTTGCCAAAAGGACTTTAAGTGAAATTTCAGATCAAAAAAAAGACAAGGATCGTCTCACAAAACTACTAAACAAGTCAGCACAAATAGCAGGGATTCAAACGATAAATCAATTGTCAGACCGACCCCAGATTTCTTCAAAGAAGGTCTATATTGAACTTTTCGAAAGGGATATTAAAAAAACTGCTGGAGATGGTGCGGATTCTTTAATAAAAGCACATTATGAGCAACATAAGTCATTCCTAGAAAAAGATGAAAATTATAAAAGGATTACAGATACAAAGAACAAAAACTGTCCACTGTGTATGCAACCGTTATCTGGTGCAACAGCTGTCATCAAATATTATCGACAGGTATTTGACAAAACATATGAAAACGAGAAGCAAAAATACCTAAGCGATATTCAAAATCTTGAACAAGAAATTACGGAATATCTTACCTTCATAACTAATTTACCAGAAGATGTACTCGAGGCTTTTTCTTCTTTTGAGAAAGTAAATCAGGAATTTGAAATTAAAGATCTTTACAATATTGACGAGAAGATTTCTTACAATAAGAAATTTGAAATATGCAGTAAAGCCTCTCAGGCAATATCAATACTTCAGCGGGCTTTACAGCAACTGAAAACTTTAGAAAAACCAAAATATTGTACCGATTCCGCTTATGATGAATTAAATGCTTTTTTTGTTAAACTCGACAAGTTGATAACTGAATTTAACAAATTTATTGATAGTAAGAACCAAAAAATCAACCAGTTTAAACAGAAATATTCGGTAAAAAGGAACACTGACCTAGAGCATCAAAAAGTAAACAACAAGATTGCTGAACTTGAAGGAATCTACGCATTTGTTGAAGGAGAAAGAGTTGAGCAAATTAAAAAGCACGAGAAGGTAAAGTCTGAAAAAGAAAAATTAGATCAGGAAGTAGATTTGTTAGAAGACAATTTAGAAAAGTATTTATCAGAGAAAATACCTCAATCTCTCATTGACTTAATGATAAAAATCATTGGTCGTTTCAACCTCAATTTTACACTTAAGCATATTAAGCTTTCACCGAAGACGAAGGAGTACCCCTTTTCTTTCAGAATATACGATAAAAGCGGAAAGGAAAGAGCTTTTAAGCAAGGTTTATCAGAAGGCGAAAGACAGATGGTTTCCTTGGCGTTTTTCTTTGCGTTGAACGAGAATATTGGTGACAAAAAAGACGTTATCTTGATTCTAGACGATCCAATAACTAGTCTTGACGCTCCCAATCTGAAGATACTATCGGATCTCATCCATGAAAAAACTAAAACCTTTGGGCAGATTGTCGTATTAACCCATCACCCGCTTTTTTATAAGTATTTATCAAAGTGTGAGAATCCCAACCCGATCACGTTTGGTATAGCTAGAAATAGAGAAGAATTCGGTGGAAGCTTTATCTACTCTGATCCTGGATTTGACTTACTTGCGGATGTAAAACAGTGTTATCAGGAGATGACAGAGCAGGCAAAAAAGGGCACATTATGCCTAGAGGCAATAGCTTTGAAATATGGTCAGCTTTTGCGGTTAGCCATAGAAAGATTTATCAAAAACGAACTACTATTATGGAACAAAGAGGATAACTTTACTCAGGTTACCGACAATTTAATATCTGGTAAAGGAAAACTTATCAAGCTGAACGATACCGATTTGGAAAGAATAAGAAATATTTATAAGTATTGCAGTTACTCAAATTTGTTACATGCAGACAAAGAAATTCCATCGGCAATCTCTGAACTAGATAATCACATTGCCGAATTTATAAAAATAACTGAAAAAGTTTACTAAATATGTCTAAATATACAGAATCAGATTTAGAACAGGCAACGCTGGAGTGGCTTTCAGAGCTTGGGTATAGCGTGGTTGGAGGACCAGAGATTGCTCCACCGCCAGATGGTGAAAGGCCGGAACGTAAAAGCTACTCTGATGTAGTTTTAGTAGAACGATTACAAAATGCGATTAACCGTTTGAATCCGGATATACCGGAGGGAGCCCGAGAAGATGCTTTACGCAAAGTGCTTCGAGTATCTACTTTAAGCCCTCAACTGGCAGTAAACAACAAAGCCTTTCATGCCATGCTTCGTGACGGTGTGGATGTTGAATATCAACGGACAGATGGCTCAATTGCCGGAGATAAAGTAAAACTTTTGGATTTGAGCAAGCCTGATAAAAACGATTTTCTGGCAGTCAACCAATACACGGTTATCGAAAACAGAGCCCAAAGACGACCGGATGTCGTTATCTTTATCAATGGTCTTCCTGTTGCGGTTATCGAGCTGAAAAACCCGGCAGATACCGGAGCTACTGTTAAAGGCGCTTTTAACCAGATTCAAACCTACAAAAGCGAAATTCCTTCTCTTTTTGCCTATAACGAACTGGCAATCATCAGCGATGGTTTGGAAGCCAGAGCCGGAACGATTTCTTCAAACATGGAGTGGTTTACCAGGTGGCGGACTATTGAGGGTCAGGATTTAGCGCCAAACTCGGTGCCTCAGCTGGAAGTATTGTTAAAAGGGATTTTTGAAAAACAAAGACTTTTGGATATTATCAATAACTTTGTGGTCTTTGAGACTGATGGTGAGAAAATCAGCAAAAAAGTAGCTGCTTACCATCAGTATCATGCTACCAATAAGGCTGTTTCTAAGACAATGGAAGCAACCGGAAAAGAAGGAGACCGGCGCTGTGGCGTGGTTTGGCATACGCAAGGATCAGGCAAGAGTTTAACTATGGTCTTTTATGCCGGAAAAATCATCCAGGCACTTGATAACCCGACGATTGTGGTTTTGACAGACAGAAATGACTTGGACGATCAGTTGTTTGGAACCTTTTCCCGCTGTTCAAGTTTACTTCGGCAAACTCCCAAACAGGCAGAAAGCCGGGAACAATTAAAAGAATACTTAAAAGTTGCTTCTGGTGGCGTGGTTTTTACCACTATCCAAAAGTTTTTCCCCGAAAACGGCAAACATGACTACCAGATGCTCTCGGAGCGGACAAATATTGTGGTTATTGCCGATGAGGCTCACCGTAGCCAGTATGACTTTATCGATGGTTTTGCCCGCCACATGAGAGATGCACTTCCCAACGCTTCGTTTATCGGCTTTACCGGCACTCCAATTGAGCTGACAGACAAAAACACCAGAGCAGTTTTTGGAGAATATGTTGACGTTTATGATGTTTCCCAGGCAGTTGAGGATAAAGCAACAGTACCGATTTACTATGAGGCAAGGCTGGCTAAGATTTCTTTAAAGGAAGAAGAACGGCCTAAAATTGACCCGGAGTTTGAAGAATTAACAGAAGGAGAAGAAGTGGAAAAGAAAGAAAAGCTTAAGAGCAAATGGGCCCGGCTTGAAGCTTTGGTTGGAGCTCCAAAGCGTATTTCTCTTATCGCCAAGGATTTAGTTGAACATTTTGAAACTAGACTTTCAGCAGTTGACGGCAAAGGTATGGTGGTGGCAATGAGCCGGAGGATTGCGGTTGAGCTATACAACGAACTGGTTAAGCTTCGACCAAACTGGGCTTCTGATGATGATCGGGATGGATTTTTGAAAGTAGTGATGACCGGGTCAGCCGCTGATCCTTTGGACTGGCAAAAACATATCCGCACCAAACAGGTAAGGCACGATATAGCCAATCGAATGAAAGACCCCAACGATAAATTAAAATTAGTCATTGTTCGGGATATGTGGTTGACAGGCTTTGATGTGCCGTGTCTGCACACCATGTATATTGACAAACCAATGAAAGGTCATGGACTGATGCAGACTGTGGCTCGAGTCAACAGAGTCTTTAAAGACAAACAAGGAGGACTGATCGTTGACTATCTGGGTATTGCACCGGAGCTGAAGGACGCTTTGGCTTACTACACTGACAATGACCGCAAGAAAGTAGCCATACCCCAAGAAGAAGCAGTCAGGATCATGCTTGAAAAGTACGAGGTTGTTTGTCAGATGTACCACGGGTTTGAGTATAAAGATAAATTAAAAGGCTCGGCTTCTGAGCGTACTAGACTTATTGCTTCGGCTATGGATTATATTCTCGGCTTGGAAGACGGGCAGAAGCGGTACATCCAGGCTGTAACTGAGCTTTCATTTGCCTTTTCCCTATCCGTACCCGATGAGGAGGCTCTGAAAATCAGAGACGAAGTTGCCTTTTTCCAATCGGTAAAAGCTGGTATTAGAAAATCTGGCGGCGGGGGCGGTGGCGGAGGACCAACTGACGAAGATTATCAGGAGGCAATCAAACAGATAGTTTCGGGAGCGATTGTTTCGGATAAGGTTATTGATATCTACTCGGCAACAGGAATTAAAACACCGGATATTTCCATTCTTTCTGATGAATTCTTGGCTGAAGTTAAAGATTTGCCTCATAAGAATTTGGCCTTTGAGATGCTTAAGCGCCTGCTAAATGATGAAATTGTCACTATGATGAGGTCTAATCTGGTAAAATCACGCTCTTTTGCTCAGATGCTTGAGGAGACAATTAAGAAATACCAGAATCGCACTATCGAAGCCGCCCAAGTGATCGCTGAACTGGTTGAACTGGCCAAGAAAATTAAGAAAGAAAAAGAACGAGGTGGAGAGATTGGGCTTAGCCCCGAGGAAGTGGCCTTTTATGATGCGCTATGCGTCAATGAAAGCGCCATCCGGGAGTTGGGAGATAAAATACTCATGCAGATTGCCAGAGAGCTTGTGTCCATGCTTCGTAAAAACACCACCATTGACTGGACAATCAAAGAAAACGTTCAAGCAAAATTAAGAGTGTATGTTAAGAAGCTTTTACGAAAGTACAACTACCCACCGGACAAACAGGAAAGCGCAACACAAACCGTATTGGAACAGGCAAATTTACTTTGTAAAGACTGGAGTGGAGAAAATTAAATATTGAGTATAAAAATATGTCAATATCAGCACCAAGAATAGAATCAGAAGGAAGCAAACAGATCATCACTTTGCTTGACGCTTTAACCGAAGGCTCTTTACGGGTGCCCAGATTTCAAAGAGATTTTGTCTGGGAACGAAGTAAGATTGTGGCTTTGCTTGACAGTATCTTTAAAGAGTATCCTATTGGAAGTTTTTTCCTCTGGGAAACAACTGGTAAGCACAATCTTTTCTATCGGGACTTGCCGGAGCTTGGCATTATGCCTAAAAAGCCAAGGTCGGATGAGAAGTTGAAGTTTATCCTTGACGGCCAGCAAAGGATTTGTTCGTTATATGCTGCCTGGAAGGGATTGAAGGTTGAGATTAAACACAACAACAAGGTTAAAGCAATTGACTGTTCGGTTATCTGTCTAGATCTGGATTACTACAAAAAAACTCCTGATGAAAACGGAAATATCTCTGTTTTTGAGGTCAAAAAAGAAAGCGACCGATACTTGCCTTTGTATAAAATAATCGGAGAAGATCACTTATCTCTTTATGACAAGTTGCCACCGGAAAGACGAAAAGTCTTCAACGATTGTTATCGACGGTTTACTACCTACCCCCTAAGCGTGGTTACCGTATCTAACGCCACTTTAAACGAGGCTTGTGAGATATTTGAAAGGATCAATCAGGGAGGTAAGAAGCTGTCGCTATTTGACCTGATCGTGGCTAGCACTTGGGGAGAAGATTTTGACTTGAAAGAGAAATATGAGGAATTAAGCGGAAGAATCAGCAAGAAAAACTTTGGTGAGATCCCGCCGGAAGTAGTCACTCATACTGCCTCTTTAATCCTTAAAGGCTATTGCAACAAGATTTACCAACTGCAGCTAAGAAAGGAGGAGATTAAAAACAATTGGGATGGGATCGCTTCAGCAATTGAGCAGGCAATTGACCACTTAACAGGCAGTTTAGGAGTAAAAATCTTTGACTTTGTGCCATACCCCTCATTTATTTCCTTACTTGCCTATCTATATTACAAATCACCCCGACACTCACTGGACAAAGAGGTTACCGAGAAGGTCCACGAGTGGTTTTGGAAGGCCTCCCTAAGCGAACGGTACACAGCGGCTATGGAAAGTAAAATGGGTGAGGACAGAAGAGAAATTTTTGACAAATTGCTTTCAGATAAAGAGCCAAAGATAAATTTCCAGATTACGGCCGATGAAGAGAAAATCGCTAATACTACCATCAGTACCAAATCAGCCCTGCGTAATGCTTTTTTCTGCATGTTAGCGCTTCGAACACCGAAACATTTCAGAACAAACGAACCGATTTCTATGGATTATAACTTCTGTTCAGAGTTTAACCATCCGGAAAAACACCACATCTTCCCTAAAAACCATCTTTCAAAACACGGTCAGAGTGGAGAGAATCTTATCGCTAACTTCTGTTTTATCCCGGCAGAGCTTAACAAAGAAATTCTAGATAAAAGCCCAAGCGACTATTTTTCAAAGTTTGATAAGGAAAACTCTGACTTTGATAATACTTTACAATCACACTTGATAACTTATTCTGAAGTTATCAAAAATGATGACTACCAGGCATTTATCAAAGAAAGGGTAATAAAAATTAAAGGTGAATTTGAGAGATTGACGGGATCAAAAATCATCCAGATTTTAGGGGTTAATGCCAATAGCGCCCTTGATGATATTGAACTTCGGCTTCGCTTGCTCATCGATAACGTTTTAAGGGATAAAGTCGGCCCCGATTACTGGGATAAGGTTATTCCACAAGATATTAAAGTTAAAGCTAAAACCAAGATTGCCGAGTATGTAAGGAAAAATCCATATATCAAAGAGGATCAATTATCCTCTTATGAGAAACTCTGCCAGTGTGATGTGATGGATTATTCAAATACAATCTTAAAGAATTGGCAGTTTTTCGAGCAATACTTCGGATCAACCTATGAAACAGAGAAAAGGTTTATCACTTTAAAGGACTTCAGAAATGCAGTTAAGCATGTCAAGGAAATCAATTTTGTATTACAGAAGGAGGCTGAAGCAGCGGTTGAGTGGTTTTCGCAAATACTCAGAGTAGTTAAAAATATCGATAAAGAAGAGCCGGAAGAAAGCAAAGTAGCCTTGGGAAGAAAGATTGAACCAGACGAGCAGACGATTAAGCGGGTCAAAAGCGAGTTTGTCAAACAAGCAGTTACTTCAATCCCAGAATGGGTGGAAAAAGATTTTAAGGATCGGGATGTGTCGTTTGAGAGGTGGGCTGGATCCTCAAGAGCGATAAAGATATCCAAAAATCTGGTACTTTACTATTATTCTGCTGAGCAGTGGATTTTTGCCGAGCTTCAATATACTAACCCTGAAGAACTAGAGTTGCTGAAAGATAAATTGTCTAAGCCTGAGTCAGTCATGCCAAAGAAACGTCACGATCAGGTAAGATTTCATCTTATCAATAATGAGGATTTGGAAGTGGTTAAAGAAATTATCAGAAAGCGGGTTAGTTTATGATAAAACTCTCACCCTCAACAATTAGCCTATACATGGAGTGCCCGAGGTGCTTTTGGTTGCAGTTTAACAAAAATATTCACAGGCCAAGAGGAATTTTTCCATCTCTACCGGGAGGCATGGATGGGGTTATCAAAAAATACTATGACAAGTACCGCAGACAGGGTAAGTTACCGCCAGAAATTGAAGGAAAAGTAATTGGTAAGCTGTTTGACGATGAGAAACTCTTAAAATCATGGCAGAGTAACTGGGAAGGGCTGACATATGAGGACAAAGAGCTTGACGCTGTTCTTAAAGGTGTTTTGGATGACTGCTTGGTTGATGATGGCGTTTATATCCCCTTGGATTACAAAACCCGGGGTTATGAGTTAAAAGAAGATACCAGCAGTTATTACCAGCACCAGTTGGATATCTATTGCTATTTGTTGATGAAAAACGGTTATAAAACAGCCAGTTTTGCTTATCTGGTCTATTATTTCCCCAGACAAGTAGCAGAAAACGGCCGAGTGGACTTTGAAGTCGAGCCTAAAAAGCTGGAAACAGATATAACTAGAGCAGAAAAGTTATTCAAGGATGCCGTAGAGTGTCTAAAAGGCCCAGAACCCAAGCGCCATAGCGATTTTGCTTGTGAGTTTTGCAACTGGGGCTCTAAAGCGTTTGGAGATTAAATGAAAACAGAAAATATAGACAAATTAACAGAATCAAGAGAACAATTTTTCAAATATGTGTCTATATGCAATAAAAACTTTCGATCCTTAACCCCGTCAATCTATCTCTACCGGAAGATCTTCGAACGTCAAAAGCAAGTAGATTTTCAGACAGTAAAGCTAACTGGTGACAGAGATTTTATAGAGCTATGTTATGTTACTTTGGTTTCGTGGAATATGAACATGCGGGGGGCAAGATTGGCTGACTTTAATGATTTTGCGGAATCCATCCGGAAGAATAGTGGAATTGTTACTCAATTAAGCAGTAAAGAACTTCAGCGATTGACCGAGATTGAGCTAGAACAGGTTTTGGAGATAACAAGACAACTGTTCTTGGGTTTAAAAATTATGAAGTCAAAGTCAAAAATTGTTGGAGTATCAAAAACACTCCATTTTTTGTTACCAAAGCTATTTCCCCCGATGGATAGGCGATACACAATGAACTTTTTTTACGGTTACTTCAATTATCATAATGAAGAGATAAAAGAATTCAAATCGTTTTCAATTTTAATGAGGGAGCTTTACAAGATTACCCAGCAACTTAAGCTAACTTTAAAGGATGTTGATGGCGTTCTTTGGAATACAACGGTGCCTAAACTAATAGATAATGCAATAATCGGGTTTGTTTCAAGAAAATCTTAGATTAGCATCTAAAACGCTTAAAATTACCCTCATACACCTCTTTGACGGTCTCGCCTTCCGTGTTTCGATCAAAGATATATAAGTCTGGCTGTAGCCGGACAGCTTGGAGAGGGTTTGTTGGCTTACATAACGCCCTTTTCTGGTTCTACTCCGGTACAGGTAGTTGGCAAAATCTTCCATTGGATATATGAACCTCCTGATATGCTGGTTGGTTGTTGGTTAACCTTCTGGCAATTTCGAGCTGGATTTTAAGCTTGGCAAGCGTTTCCCGATTGAAGATATGATACAGTGTAAGTGGCGGGGTGTTGAGCCCAGTAAGTTTGTATTCCCCAAGAGCATCTGATGTCGGAGACTGCGGAAGAATCTCTTTACTTGCAGGTATTCCTTGTGTTACCCTGGGCTACGTGAGTACGCTAGGTGCAATCCCCATCGACCTGCATATCACCCCGATTGACGGACGAAATTATTTTAAGATTAGCACTCTCTCCGACTATTTCTCGGAACGCGCGATTAACCGAGAGCGGGTATTTGTCGAAATCCAGTATCTGCTTTGGCTGTCGCGTTATCGAGTGATTCGCCCGGTTACCACCAAAGAACAGACGCATCTCAAATCCCTCTTTTTACTTACCACCAAAGACTATCTGAGGCTTCGGGAGATTGAACAGCAGACCAACCATGACGTTAAAGCGGTTGAACTCTACCTGCAGGAGCGCCTTAGTAAAACTACGCTGCGGGATATCGCGAGCATGGTTCATTTCGGACTGACGTCCGATGACATCAATTCCTGTGCCTATGCCCGCTGCATCAATCGCGCGCTCAAGGACATTATCTTACCCATACTGTGGGAAAATCTGGCGGAATTAAAAAAGCAGGCGCGCGAATACAAACAGTTGCCCATGCTTGCCTATACCCACGGACAGCCGGCCAACGGCACGACTTACGGAAAAGAGCTGGGTGTCTATATCTACCGGCTGGAGAAGCGCATCAGGCAACTCTCGCAGTTTCGGGCAGCGGGCAAATGTTCGGGGAATGTCGGTAATTTTAATGCCCACGCCGTGGTCTTCCCCAAGGTAGATTGGTTGCGGTTCTCCGAAACCTTCCTGGAACAGCTGGAAGTAAACCCAGAGCCGATTTCTACCCAAATCGCCTCATATGACTCGCTTACCGACATCTTCCAAACCATGCTACAAATCAACCTGCTGCTTTTAGGGCTGTGTAAGGATTTGTGGCTCTATGCCCTGTTGGGATTCCTCAGCCAAAAGCGCATCCCTGCGGAAGTGGGCTCAACTGCTCTCCCGCATAAAATTAATCCGATTTACTTGGAAGGGGCGGAGGGCGGGTTTGAGATTGCCAATGGACTTTTGGAAATGTATATCCGGAAACTCTCCTACTCCCGTCTGCAGCGGGACCTTTCCGACAGTACGATACGCCGGTCTTTCGGTACCGCCTTTGCCTACAGCCTGCTTTCCTACCAAAGCGTTTTGGAAAGTTTGCACCGAATTCGTCCCCATCCGGAATTTATGGCACAAGCGCTCGACGACCACTACGAAATTCTCTCCGAGGCCATCCAAAATTATTTGCGGGCCAAAGGCCGCGGCGATGCCTTCGAGCGCACGAAATTGTTTTTCCGCGGCTTTGTCCACAGCCGCCAGGAGATCGCCGCATTTATCAAAACCCTGCCGCTTGCCACTCAAGACAAGAAGGTATTGTTGGCTCTAACTCCCACTGGTTATACCGGTCTGGCTGACCGGCTGGTTGAGACGTATGCCTAAGGTCCACTTTCCGCTCGTTGTTATCGGCGCCCAATGGGGAGATGAAGGAAAAGGCAAACTGGTTGACGTTTTGGCCCAAGATGCGGATTTGGTCGTGCGGTTTAACGGCGGTAACAATGCCGGTCACACCGTAACGGTAGGCCGGGACATCTTCAAACTTTCGCTATTACCTTCGGGCGTAGTGCAAAAAAAGCACGTGGTTATTGCCCAAGGATGTGTAGTTGACCCACAGGTGTTACTTGAAGAGATTGCGCTTATCAAAGCCCGCGGTCTGCCGCTTAAGCTTTCGCTTGATCCCCGCGTCCACGTGGTGATGCCCTACCACAAAGCGCTGGACCGGGCCACCGAACTGTGGAAAGGAAAAAGCGCTACCGGCAGTTTACACTTGGGGATCGGCTACTGCTATGAGGACAAAAATAACCGCTTCGGGATACGGATGGATGACCTACTTTATCCAGCGGTATTTCGGGAGAAACTGCGCCGCAACCTAGGGTTGCAGCTCAGGCGGATCCGGCAGGTTTTCGGCCAGAAAGAATCATTTGATATTGCATCAATTTCCCGCAAGTATCTTCATTACGGTAAACAGCTCAAGCAGTATTTGGAAGACACTTCCACGCTTATCGAAAACGCCCTGCAGGCAAAAACAAAACGCGTGCTGTTTGAGGGCGCCCACGGGACCCTTTTGGATCCGGTGTTCGGCACTTACCCGTATACGGTCGCCATCCACACCATCTCAGGCTCGATCTTCCCCTATGTCGGCATCTCACCCCGACCGGTATCGACGCTGGGGGTGGTCAAGGCGTATACAACCCGTGTCGGTAACGGACCGTTCCCGACCGAACTGACCGATGCGACCGGTGCGGCGATGCGCACTAAAGGCGGCGAATTCGGCACCGTATCCAAACGGCCACGGCGCTGCGGTTGGCTGGATCTGCCGGCACTTAGAACGTCCACCCGGCTTTCCGGATACACCGCTTTGGCGTTGACAAAACTTGATGTTTTAAGCGGACTTTCCACCCTTAAGGTGTGTGTTGCCTATAAAACAAATGGCAAGCGCTACAGTGACATTCCGGTGTCCGCATACACGTACGGCACCTGTACTCCGGTCTATACGCAACTTGACGGTTGGCAGCAGGATATTTCCGCCTGCACCGCCTACGCGAAGTTGCCGGCGACAGCCAAGGGATATATCCGGTATGTTTCTCGGGCGCTCAAAACACCGGTAGCATACGTATCAGTCGGACCGAAACGGTCACAAGTTATTACTGTACCTGCTGCAGCGCAAACAGATTTATGAAATTTGATGAAGGTTTTACCTACGATGATGTGTTGCTCATTCCGCAGCGCTCGTTTATCGACCACCGGCACGAAATCTCCCTCAAAACCCACCTGACGCGCACCATCGAAATGTCCCTGCCGTTTCTGTCTGCCAACATGGATACGGTTACAGAATCGGCCATGGCCATTGCCCTGGCGACAGAAGGGGGTATCGGCATTATCCACCGGTTCATGACCATCGACGAACAGGTTCGGGAAGTTGCCAAAGTCAAACGCAATGTCGGATTCGTGCTGAGCGCTCCCTACACCATTAGACCCGACGACACAATTGAGCAAATCCTGCAACAAAAAACCCAAACCGGCATCGATTGTTTTGTGGTAACCGCTAAAGCCGGGCGTGTCGTCGGCATCATCAGCCGGCGCGATTACCAGTTTGCGCCGTCCCCCAACACGCCGGTTGCCAAACTCATGACCCCGCGAAAGCGGCTCATCGTCGGAAACAGAAAAACTACGATTCAAGAAGCCAAGAAAATTTTTGCGTCCCAGAAAATCGAGAAATTGCCGCTGGTGGACCGCCATGGCATGCTGGTCGGACTGATTACCGCCCGGTCCGTGAAAAACTTTGAAAAGTTTCCGCATTCCACCAAAGATGCCTACGGACGGTACCGGGTCGGTGCGGCGGTCGGAGTGGTGGATGATTATTTGGACAGAACCAAGGCGCTTCTGACTGCAGGCGCTGACGTTGTCATGGTGGATGTGGCCCACGGACACAACGACGTGTCGCTGCGTGCCATAAAAACCATCCGTAAACTCTACAAAGACACGGAGATTATCGGCGGCAACGTCGCCACCCCCGAGGGTGTCGCTGACCTAATTGCCGCGGGAGTCGACGCGGTGAAAGTGGGTATCGGACCTGGTGGTTTGTGCACCACTCGCATTGTCGCCGGTGTCGGTGTCCCGCAACTGACGGCCATCATGCGCGCCAGCGCCCGGGCCAAGAAGTCCGGGGTACCAATTATCGCCGACGGCGGAACGAATTATCCAGGCGATATCACCAAGGCTTTGGCTGGTGGAGCTTCAGCGATTATGCTGGCCGGGTGGTTTGCCGGAACGGATGAAAGCCCCGGAGGTATCATCCTGCGCAAGGGCATGAAATACAAAATCCACCGCGGATCCGCTTCGTTTTTGGCCACAGCCGACCGCAAGTTGAAATTCAAGCAAACCACGGAAGACCGGCTTAATTCCATCGTGGCCGAAGGAATCGAGGCGCTAATCCCCTACAAAGGCAAGGTTGCCGACGTCATTTATCAGCTCAGCGGCGCGCTTAAGTCTGGCATGAGCTACTGCAATGCCCGCACGATTAAGGAGCTGTGGAAAAATGCCCGGTTTATCCGCATCACGGATGCCGGATTTCGGGAAAGCAAATCCCACAACGTCGAAGAGTTGTAATGGTCGCGCCGATCCCAAGATGATATGAATATTTATCATAAGGAAACCTCCGTAATCGTCAGGTCTGCACTCGCTTTTTTGCGGGTCCAATGAGGATGGCCTCGGTGACCAATTCCCACGATAATGGCGGTTTGGGATGGTATAAAATAAAAATTAAAGGAGGTAAATAGGTTGTGATAAGTACCACCAAGAAATCCGCGAAGAAGGCGGCTAGGAACACCACCGCGATCAACAAGAAGTTCAAGGGATTCACGGACGAGGAACGAGCCGCAATGAAGGCTCGCGCAGAGGAGCTGATGGCCGAATCGCGCTCGAACAAGAGGAAAGCGGACGGGGAACGTGATGTGCTGGCGGTGATCGCCGCGATGCCGGAACCGGACCGCACTATGGCCAAGCGGCTCCATGCCATCATCAAAGCCAACGCGCCAGCCCTCTCACCGAAAACCTGGTACGGGATGCCCGCCTATGCCAACAAGGACGGCAAGGTCGTTTGCTTCTTCCAAAGCGCAAGTAAGTTCAAATCGAGGTACGCGACGTTCGGCTTTAATGATACGGCGAACCTCGACGAAGGCGCCATATGGCCGACCTCCTTCGCGCTAAAGAAGTTGACTGCTGCCGAAGAGGCGAAGATCGCAGCGCTCGTGAAGAAAGCGGTGAGTTAAGGGTCTAAATCCTGCCTGCCGGCAGGCAGGCGGTGAGCTGAGGATTGAGCCAGCTATCTCAATTTTCCTGTTCCTGAACATGTCAATCAGGGGGAGCAGCGAAGAAAAGGAGCCCAAGGCGGCTCCTGTTTTTTGGATCAGGGAGATCCTGCCCGGGGAGCAAGAATTATATTCAAAAAACCATATTGACTTGTATCATTTTTTTAGGTACAAGATTCAATAGCCAATCAAGAGCGATGGGGAGAGAGTTGGCTCGATGATCCATCCGGCAACCGATCTCATAAGAGCTACGGTGCTAAACCCAACCCTGTAAAGGGAAGGATTAGTCCGATCTCTGTCGGAAAAGGTTCTATTCACCTCTCTTTACAGAGAGGTTTTTAGTTAAAGGGGAGGTGAGTAAAAATGACGGAAAGAGAACAAAAATTTCCAGTATTGTTCGGTGATGGGAGGACAAGACCCGTAACACCTGATTTTCTCATTAATTCGTGGCCCGCACTTTGGGACTCATTTGTCGGACTCATTGGAAATTTAGAAGAATACAATAGAGAAAGTAGGTTGAACGAACAAGGCGAAGAACTACTAAGAGATTGCTATGAATTTCTGGAAAAGCATCCAGAATTAAAGATCGAGGATACTGTTACTCTAAAGAGGTGGGGCGATGAGTTGGGCTGGCCTGATTGGTTCAAGAAAGCTACAAGAGTCGACAGGGATATACTCTAGCCTCTAAGCCCTTATCTTTTTACCCCATTGGTAAACTGAAGGCAAACGTTGAGCCTTTGTTTGGCTTGCTCACTTCCAGGACGACATCTCCCCCCATGAGTTGGGCAAACTTCTTTGATATATACAAACCCAAACCGGTACTTTCCGCTTTGGACTGAAGACGTCCTCCGCCGACCTGCATGAACCGCCTAAAAAGCAAGCGTTGAGATGCCGGCGTAATGCCGCTGCCGGTGTCGGTCACTTTGGTCATGAGCGTTCCTTTTTCTTCTTGGTGGGTGATCGTCAATCCGCCCTGAAGTGTATATTTAATGCCATTGCTCACCAGGTTTGTTAACACTTCTTTTGATTTCATCTTATCCCCTATGACTCTGCGATGTTCTCCGCCAATGTCATGATGGATATAGAGCTTGCGTTTTTTGGCCAGATCGGAAAGCTCTTTTATTACCTCATCGGTGAGCGTTACGATGTCAAATGGAGTTTTATCGACTTCCAGTCTTCCCTGGTCAATCCGTGATACGTTTAGGAAATCATTGACGAGATTTGCCAACTGTTCGGATGTTTTTTCAATTTTTTTGAGGTGATCTATTCTTTCTTCCCGGCCCAGCGCATCGAACTTTGTCAAAAGCAAATAGACCGCCATGCGTATGACGGATAGGGGAGTACGCAGCTCATGCGCTGCTGCAGAAAAAAACGCTTTTTCTTCCAAGATACGGGCGACGTTTCGACTGTTGTCGGCAAAAATAAATGCGGTTATTGCATTCGTTCCATCGGACAAAAGCGGAGTGAGCGTGGCGCTGATCGGTATGTTCCCGTGTTTGGTGGTGAACTCGACAGTCTCCGGCAGGGTTTGGCTTTTTCCCTTTCGTGCCTGCTCAAATTGTGAAAAATCATTCCTCCCGCCGATTTTTAACCTGTGCAAGACCTCAGAATACGGCTTTCCTACGGCAGGAGGACTGTCTAGGAATTTTTCTGCGTATGTGTTGACAAGCTGTACGACGCCATTCTGATCAATACAAATTACTCCGTGATCCAAATGCGATACTATTCGACCCGCAAGGAGCTGAAATTCATTCTGGCCTTGGGCTTCTTTGGGGATCCTCGCAAGATCTGCTTGGGTTTTACCGAGTGTCATTTCCAGGTCATTTAACCGCTTCCTGTATTGGTCGAGTTGCGAGCGCTGCCGGATGAATATCCTATACAGTACGACTGCAATACAACACGCGATAAGGGTAATGATCAGCAGGGGTACGTTCACTCTTTAATACTATCAAATTTTCTCTTATCTCCGACAGAGCGAGGGAGGCCGGAGAAAACCACCTCCGGGGCGGATTATCAACGATTATGCGGATAGTGTCCGAAGAACTATTGACAAAGAGAGTGTACGTGTTACACTCAGCCAACAATTATGGATAAACTAACCCCGGCTGTTATTGTGGCATTAATCGCGGGCGGCATTGCTGGGTATTTTATTCATGGTGCGGTAACATCTACCGAAACTCCCAATTCCCCAAATCAGCAAGCATTGTCAGAGACCCAAAGCCCATCCACTTCCTCCCAACCGGGTTCCGAAGAAGCAAAGATCCAAGATGCTTTATCTGCCGCACCTGAGTCTCTGAGGGAAGATGCCACTGTAATGGATTTTCCTGAAGCAGAAGGGGGCAGTTTAATTGAGCTTCAACAGGGTACCAATGGTTGGACCTGTCTGCCGGATTATCCGGCCTCACCGGGTAAAGACCCAATGTGTTTAGATAAATCAGGTATGGAATGGTTGCAAGCATATGTGGCGCAAAAAACTCCCAGCCTAACTCAAATTGGTCTGGCTTATATGCTTGAGGGTGGTTCTGATGCATCAAACACCGATCCTTTTGCGACTACCCCAACAGAAGGAGAAGACTGGATTACTACCCCATCCCATGTCATGGTTTTTCCGGTTGGCAGACTCGACCCTACTCTCTATGGAACTGACCCTAAAAAAGGCGGCGCCTGGATCATGTGGGCAGGTACTCCGTACGAGCACCTTATGATTCCGGCAGAGTAACCGCTTACTCCTTACTCCGTAACCATTTGGTATAGTATCTCCATCCAAAGGCGGGCAGGCACAGAGGGAGCAGACAAGAAAAAGAGCCGAAACGGCTCTCTTTTTTTTGTTTCCGCGATGACGACACTCTTCGGAATACGATCCCCAGTAGATGTTGAGGTACCAGCTCGAGTATGGGGTACTGAGAAGCACTACTTATCTACTTGTGTTGAGGCCTGATGGTTTTTTCGAATATCTCCAGTGCAAATTTCCTTACCTTTATTGCCCGAGCTTTATTCCTGAAAGGCGGGGGAACGACGTACAATGCCTCCCTCTTGCTCTTTGCGCTGAGCGTTACCCATGCCTTATGAATACCGTCCGGACAGCCGAAGTCTGCGTTGGTTAAGAAGTGTGAGCCTGTAGATTTGAACACATTCACCGCGAGATCACAGGAAGCTTTAGAATTTTCGTGTGGTACTTCAATTAAGAACCTGGGCATTCGCATCCTCCTTATTTCAATTTTTATTAAGCCTAAGTATAGCATCGAACCTTTTTCGATCAACTGGCTTTTCATGCTTTGATTCAATCTGGGGTAGGAAGAAAACTATCTTTCAATTCATGTATCATATGATTAAACTTGGAAAGTCCCGGTGAGATACTTTCAGATCTCACGGGATCCCATGAGCTGTTCCAAATAGCTATCTCATTGGGGGAGGTGAATTCTATGAAAAGGGACCCACTCTTCTATGGAATAGCCGGAGTTTTCATCGGAGGTGTCGTTGTTTGGCTTTTGGCAGCTACTGCCGTTAATAACAACATGACCGGTATTACACAAATGATGGGTATGCGTGGAGGAAATCAGGGCATGATACCTAATTCCAATACCATGGATGCTCATTTTATCGAACAAATGATTCCTCATCATGAAGATGCGATTACCATGGCGAGGCTTGTACAGACCAATGCAAAGCGCGCTGAGGTAAAACAGTTGGCACTCAATATTATTGATTCCCAAGGCAAAGAAATAAATCAAATGAAAGACTGGTATAAAGATTGGTTCGGAACTGACGTACCAATCGACGATGATGTCATGGGAATGCATGGTATGGGAAGCAGCAATATGCATATGGGAATGATGGGCGACGAAACCGACATCACAAGACTTGGACAGGCGGAGGACTTTGATAGGGCATTTGTGGAAGCCATGATTCCACATCATCAAATGGCTGTGATGATGGCCAATATGCTTCAGATTGGAACACAGCGGTCAGAGATGAAGAAGCTAGCCGTGGACATTATCACCGCTCAAACTCGTGAGATCGACCAAATGCGCCAATGGATGAAGGATTGGGGATATTGAAGCGGTAAGTAAAAAAAGATTTTTTTAGAAACTCTCCTAGCGCGTGGCATGCAGGCGTTGATTTTCCCGGAAACTAAACGTACACTAGGATAACTTTTTAAACATTTATAGAAGGAAGTCTGGGAGCTATGAAAAACAAGTTGGATTTGAATTCCATCCTCATCGGATCCGAGAAGCCAAAGCAGCTGATCGAGTTTTATACAAAAATATTCGGGGCAACCCCCGAATGGGAAGAGGGGGAATGGGCAGCCTGGCAAGTGGGGAGCGGAAATTTGTGCGTCGGTCCGCATGACAAAGTCCACGGGAAGAATAAAGAGCCGGGGAGGATACTTATCAACTTTGAGACGAAGGATGTGAAAGATGAGTTTGCGAGGATCAAGGCTTTGGGTGTTGAGGTGGTTGCAGAGCCGTACCGGCCGGAACAGGAGAAGGGGATGTGGATCGCGACGTTTGCCGATCCGGACGGAAACTACTTTCAGCTGATGACCCCGATGAGTACATAGCTTCCAAGAAGGTGAGTGAGCAACGCTTCCGTTTGGAGTATCCTCATTGTTTGTCAGGGCTTGACAAGTATCGGATAAATGATAAAATGTATCTATCCGATACGATCCTCCTTCGCTTTGCAGGCAGCAGAGCTACGGCGGGATTTCAAACTTTATACATATGAGAGTTTCAATATGATTCTTGATCAGTCTATTTTCCAGAGAATTGTAGAGAAGAAGAAACGTCTTGATAGCCTTAGGCCCTTGCCCACGTCGTTGGTGAATCGGTTACGGGAGCAGGTAATTATTGAGTGGACGTATAACTCTAATGCAATTGAGGGGACAAGCCTTTCTTTACGGGAGACGGAGCTTATAATCGAGCATGGGTTGACGATTAAAGGAAAGCCTCTGAAGGAACATTTCGAGGCGATCAATCATAAGGGCGCAATTTTGTTTTTGGAGAAATTGGTAGAGAAAGGTGGATTCCGGATTGACCAACTGCTTATCAGGCAGATTCATCAATTGATTTTGAAAGAAATAGACAATGATCATGCCGGTAGATATCGAGAGGTGGAGGTAAAAATAACCGGTTCCGGGTTTGTGCCTCCTTCTCCGGCAAGGCTGCCAATAGCAATGAGACAGCTTGAGAAATGGTTAGCAAAAAGTGAAAACCAGCAACATCTGATTGATTATTCGGCGCTGGCCCATTTTAAGCTGGTAGATATTCACCCGTTTATCGATGGAAATGGCCGCACGGCGAGGCTGCTGATGAATTTGATTTTGATGAATAGGGGTTATCCACCGACCGTCATTCTTAAGACTGATAGGCAAAAATATTATCGGGCACTTGATTTAGCCCATCGAGGAGAGCTTAAGCTATTTGTGGATTTTATCGGTAGAAGTGTTGAGCGGTCGCTGACATGGTATTTGGAAGCGGTTATTCCAGAAAAGAAGAAAAAGATGGTGGAGATGTGGCAGTTGCTTTCCGAACTTGCCCTCAAAGCACCTTACTCTCAGGAATACCTGAGTTTGTTGGCCAGAAGAGGGAGAATCGAGGCGGTAAAGAAAGGGCGGAATTGGTATTCAAATTTACAGGCGGTTCGTCATTATATTGAAGCGAGCGGTCGGAAGAGATAATGATCTGATGCTCTTCTCAGGATGACGCATCGGGTACAATAAACACCATGATCAAGGTAGTTATCTTTGATGTCGACGGGGTGCTGCTTGATTCCTGGGAAGCAAATATCAAGTTTTACCAGCTCCTGCTTGAAGAGAGCGGGTACAACGTTCCATCAAGAAAAGAAATTGAGGGTGTTTTCCATCTGCCGATGATGGATGCGATACGGCAACTGACGCAGGAAACTTCTGACGTGAGAGTGAGAGAAGTTTGGGAAATGGGGAGAGGACGGAAAGTACGATACCCAACGGAACTGCTTAAAATCCCCGAACACTCAAGGGACGTCGTTGATACACTAGATAAAACATACCGATTGGCAATAGTGACGAGCAGGGTACGGTTGGGTGTAGAGGACTACTTTACGATTTCCGGACTGAAGCAGTATTTTACGGTCGTCGTTTCTTATGAAGACTACACCCATCCGAAACCGCATCCGGAGCCTTTGCTTCTCGCGCTCAAAAAATTAAAGGTGAAGGCCGGAGAAGCGGTCTATATCGGCGATTCCGAAACTGACATCCAAGCAGCGAAAGCGGCAAACACAAAAATTATTGTGTATTCGGCGCGACCACTTCAAGGGGCGGATTTAAATGTTGAATCTTTTTTAGAAATTCCTGAGGCTATAGCAGAACTCAACAGGAGTTAACAGCTCCTTTCCTTGTTGACTAATGTATATCTCTGATATATACTCATTAGTAGAATGAAAATATTGCCTGAACCATTGGAATTCGAATGGAATAAGGGCAATATCCGCAAGAACTTTCAAAAGCATGGGATAAGTGACAAGGAATCAGAAGAGATTTTTAATAATCAGCCCTTATGTGTTTCTCTTGATAGAAAGCATTCAACGACAACTGAAGTTAGATACCATGCTTTAGGAAAGACAGATGAAAATAGGGCCATATTTTTATCTTTTACAGTAAGGGGTTACAGGGTGAGAATTATTTCAGCAAGGCCGGCGAGTAGAAAAGAAAGAGGACAATATGGCAAGAAGTAAAAAGCTCAAACCAATTCCAAGTTTTAAAAACGAAGACGAAGAGCGTGAATTTTGGGCGACTCACGACTCCACTGATTATATCGATTGGAGTAAAGCAGAGCCTGTTGTTTTTCCGAATCTTAAACCATCCACCAAGGCAATATCTCTTCGGCTTCCTGAGCCTCTATTGGCAAGGATCAAACAACTGGCGAACGCAAAAGATGTTCCGTATCAGTCGCTCATGAAGATCTTTCTGGCAGAGCAGGTTGAGAAGGAACTTCGAACTAAGTCTTCATCACGATAACGATTCTTCTTGGAGTTTCACTTCAGGATGATTCCCGTTCCGATTTTGGGGAATTCGAAGAGGTGCTCGGCACTTCCGCCGCGCAGGATCAATTCCATGAATCGGTCTTCGTATCCCGAAGAGCCGGGCGAGAAGGAAAGCTCGCCTTCGGCAACCGAGAAGACGCCGCCTACGACAAGGGCAGTTCTGGTTGTGCCGTTTATTGAGATTTTTGCCTTGGTTCCGGGCTTGAGGTTGAATTGACTTTGGCGAATGGTGGTTTTGATGTTCCCGTAGCCGTCGATCCAAGCGATCTGGTTTTTAGGGACTTCGGGGATGATGGATGGGCTAAGTTCGTGACCGAGAACGTTCTTTCCTTGTAGATGCTTGGCGATCGCCTGCGGATAGAAGTCCCGCGAACGGAATTGGGAGCCGCGGTTTTCGACGTTGACGACCCTGAAATTTTTCAAGTGGGGCTTGACGAAGGAGAAGCAATAGCCGGCGTTGACGGCCATGACTTCGACGCCATTGTCGAGGAGGCCATATATGAGGCCTTCACCTTCGTTGTCCAACTTTGGTTTCTTGCTGTCTTTGCGGGGAGCGGTATTGGCGAAAATCAGCATGCCTTTCGGGTGTTCGCCCAAGCCGTACTGGTAGATCCAAAATCCCGTAGCAAGGGTGTTGAAGGCGGGAACCGAGGTCGGATGGACCGTGAGGTTGGGGTGGAGGCTGGTGAGGCGTTGGGCAACCTCGCCGAAGGAGGGATCGCCCAGACCGTAGTCGGCAATAAGATGGATAAAACGGGTGGTTGCCATGGTATTTTTCCTCCAAACGAAAAAAGCAGTATATCAGATTTTCCTTATTCGCTGGTAGTTGATTGTTGAAGATTTGGTATCCGTGATAGGATAATGACTACCGTTTTTTCTGTTTTACGACTCTCTTCTATTTGGGCTTTCTTATGGCGAAACTTGAAAAGGGTGGGGCTGGAGAGGGTTCTCTTCCGGGAGAAGAGGTGGTGCTTGTGATCCGAGGGAGGGAGTTTCGCATCGGTGATGAGGTGGATATTCAGCAGCATAGCGGCTGTCCGGGGACAAAGGGGGAAATCATCGGTATTGACCTCGAGCACGGGATCCTCCGCCCTCATTGTTCGAGTTGCAAACAGCAGGGCGTGATGCCCGATTACTCGTCTTTGTAATTTGTTTGTCCGTTTGGCTGTCACTGCGTTATCGTTTCCCTTTTTGCTCCAGATTGTTTCGTTCGTGGGCTTATCCCCTCCTTCGCAATACTGCTTGGCGCAGTCCGTCAGCTGGAGGATTCGCCAGCCGGTTGCTACGGCGGGCAGGCAGCCAAACTCCACATCTGGAGAATCGGGCTCGCCTCGCTGTCGAAGCGGGGTATTGCACACTCTTTATGGATAGAAATGCAAATGAGAAGAAGATGAGTTTATAATCGGGGGATATGAGGAGTGAAGTTGAATTGTCCGGAGCTATAGATCCGGATGCAGGGATTCCCGAGGGCGAAAGCGTATTTGGTACCCCTGCATACACCGACCGTTTTCTGCATGACTACTTTGTGGAGGAGCGGGCGCAAATGGAGGCTCAAGCTGAAGCCCTGAAGCAGGCCGAAGGGACCATCTCGGATTTACGGGACGGGATACGCGAGCTCGCGGGCGTGCTTGAATTGTCTCCTGAAGACTGGGGGTTGGCTATGAAGGATCCTAATTTCCCCGACATCTTCCATTATTGTCTTACGGACCCGACGTTGAACTGGGCTGAGGCGTATGCGCGGTGGGCACAAGAGGAAGGGGCGAAGGATGCCAGTTGGGACGGGCGGCTTGACCGGCTAAACAGGCTCATGCAGAAGAAGTTTCGCCCCCGCGAGCTTAGGCGGATTGATCATGCTGACGCGAGTAGGCGATCACACCGGAAGCCGCCGACGAAGAAAGGGCTGACGAGCGATCCTCAAATGCTTGCGAAATTGAAACTGAGGTTCGCGAACAAACAGGCCCGGCGGACGCAGGCGACCGCCACGGATGCGGAGATTGCGGCTGCGCTTAATGTTGAGGACAGAAATTGGCCTTCGGGATTTTAAGGTTGTCTGTTTTTTCCAAAGGATTATCCCTCTCGGACTTGTCAGACCGGATGTTTTCCTGTATAGTCTGGTTTTTCCGTCAATTGCAGAGAGAGGGGGGAAGTATGGTTGAGCAAGGCGCACAACATGTCAGTCCGAACAGTGCGGGACCAGAAGGTTCTGAAGCCGCAGTTGAGCGGATGCAGGCGATCTCGCGAGAGTGGGCCAGGATGTGCCTGGTGACAGGGCAAGCGGTGACCTTAAACCAAGCCACGCTGTCGTTTGATCAGAAACAAGCTTCTGTGCTTTAGGTTTTTCCACACACGTTTTTTGGTTTTGCTACAATATGGCGGCTATGATCAGAGGCGCCGAGTTCTTCGTCTATCGAACGGGCTCCGAGGCGGTTGAGCTTAAGGCCCGGTTCGATCGCGCAGAATCTTTGTACGGAAGCCCCGCGATGATTGAGCGGGACGGGACGATCCTTGTTCCTAAATGGATGCCGGTTTTACGGGGAACGGTGAGTCCGGATGAGTATACCGCGCTTTCTAAAAGCCGCTATTCGGATGAGGCGCTTTTCCGACAAGGGCTCATAACGAAGGATGTCCGGGTGATGCAGATCCATGAAGTCCAGAAGAATGGGGGGAGTGTTGAGACCGGCATCCGCATGGTAACCCATATCCTTGAGGAACAGCGGGAAACTGAGCGCGAACAGGTTGAGGTTGTCCTGGGGAGGTCGCGGTATCTGCTTTCCCTGTTTTCCGAGCACGAGATTTCCGGCATCCCCAGAGCGAAGCGGGAAGCACTTCAAGAAGAAACCGTTACGCAGCTTTCGGAGGCAGGTTTGGATCCCGCGCGCGTCCTTCTTGAGATAAAGCTTCTGATGGCCCTTTGGTTGATTAAGGCGAGCAAGGGCGAGGATTCTTGGGGGAGACCGAATGAACTGGTTACTCTTCAGGGATTGTTTGCGGTGGAACGGCGGGCAAAACAACGAGAGGAAGAAGTGGGCGGGTACATCACGGCGAAGTACGCACAAATTGAGGCGGCGTTGACGTTTGCGCGGGCATCGGACCGGATGATTCTGGTAGATGTTGGGGAGGAAATTGAACAGCATCTGCTTCGAAACATCTACTTAACGAATGCAGGGGCTCCGGCCCGGCGGGATTACGGATATACCATAGGGAAGATCGGGAGCCTGGCATGGTTGCTCGACCAAACGAAGGTCCGTCCGTACCGGACGGTTGCGCTCGATGGGAAGCAGCGCCTTGAAGCGGTACAACACCTTCTTAAGGAAGGCAGAAGGGAGGAGATTTTTGCAAGCGATCTTCTTTCCGGACTTACGGAGTCAGCTCAAGTTTTTCAGGATACCCTCAGCGCTCATGCCGATGTCTATAGCGAAGATTCTTAGAACAGCCAGGATCATTGCGGTTGTGGGGCTTTCGGATAAGCCGGAGCGCTACAGTTTCATCGTTGCGGCTTACCTTCAGCGAGTAGGCTACACGATTTATCCGGTTAACCCAATGATTTCTGAGACGCTCGGTGAGAAGAGTTTCCCTGATTTATTATCTCTTCCCGAGAAACCGGATGTGGTTGACGTGTTCCGCAGGTCTGAGTTTGTGCCGGAGATTGTGGAGCAGGCGATTCGGATCAAGGCGCCGGTCATATGGATGCAAGAAGGGGTGATTCATGAAGAGGCGGCGAAGCGAGCGAGGAAGGCAGGGATCACCGTTGTCATGGATCGGTGCATGATGAAGGAGCATAAACGTTACTTTCTTGCGCACCCAAGAAAGTAACCAAAGAAGGGTGCCCCAGTGAACGGTCTGTCAGGGTTTCACCTCGCTCATATCATACTGCCAAACTCCTTCGCGTCCTGCGATCGTCGAACAGTGGCCGTTTCTTAGCAGTATTCGCTCGGCTCATCTTGACTAGCTGCGTTCAAAGGGGAATTAGAAACTGAGAAAGCTACAAGCTAATAAGCTAGTCTGGTTGGTTGCGTTCAAAGGGGTATTGGGAGAATGTCAGCGTTTGACGTTGATAGCTACCCAGAGTCCAGCCGCGAGGAAGGGGAGGAGCGTGATCAGGGGTTTACTGAAGAAAGGGAGGCTAAAGATTAAGAGAACATAGATGATCGGTTGGTGGAGGAGATAGACGAGGTAGCTTCGTTTTTTCCCGAGGATTGAGAGTTTTTCGGCAAGGATTGGGGTACGGCGGATGAGCGCCTCAGCAAGCGGAAGGCCGATCAAGAGCAGGCCGGTTCCGATGAGGGTTTCCGAGAAGAGAAAGAGCCTGTTGGTGGCGAAGCGAAGCAGTATGCCGCCGAACCAGAAGATGGCGCCGGTCAGCCATGATGGGCGCCGTTTGGCTTCGGCAAGGATCATTCCAACAGCAAAGAGTGCGAGGTAGGAGGGGCCGGAGAAGCGGAGGAGGAGAGGGATCTCATTTGTCGCGAGGACGCGGGAGATGATGAGTCCATTCCAGGCAAGCTGGAGGAGGATGGTAATGGTTAGAAACCGGAAGGCGGAGCGATTGCTTCGGAGCCGGGAAAGTAAGGGATAGATGAGGTAGAGATGAACGAGGATAGGGACAAACCACCAAGCTTGGATCGGAGCAAGGAAGGTGGCTTTGAAGCTATTTTGGAGAAGGAGGGCTGCGGCAATAATTCCCTCAAGTGTAAGGGGTCTGACCTCGGCAAGTTTCATTAGGCTCGGATTGAGTTTCCAGGCGAGGGCAAGGAGCGGAAAGGAGATAAGGATGGCAACCCAGTAGGGGAAGAGGATTTTCCTGAGGCGATCCGGGATCCAGCCCCAGCCCACCCTTTGTTTTTTTGCGAGACAGTAGGCTGCAATTGCGATAAACAGCGGTACGGCGTTGTCGCCGAGGACGGAAAGGGTATAGAACGGGCCGAAGGGAAATTGTGAAATGTTCTTTAGGAATTGGGAGAGTGACTGGGGAAAGACGGATGGATAGCCCCAGATTGCTGCCCACCAGTGAAAAAGGACGACCCAAGATGCAGCGAGGATGCGGAGGATGTCGATTCGCTGGTCGCGGGAAATCCTTTTTGGGTTCATGCTGGCGCGGAGCGGCGGCGGTCGAGCAGGGCTTTCCCGCCTTGGTTGAAGCTTTCAGTGAGGGGGCCGACGAAGGCTGTCAAGAGGTCGGGAGGAAGGGGAGACATTTTCTTTTCCGGACGCTGGTAGGGTTCCGGGAGAGTGGCGAGCGCTGTCTTGAGTACTTCTTTCGTGTAGGCGGCCATGAAGATGCGTTTATAGCTTTCCTCTGCTTTATCTTGCGAGGCGATAAAGCCCAGGACTTTTAGCCAGCGGACCGCGCCTTGGCGCGTCCGTTCATTTTCGATGAGGATCTCGGCGGTCAGTACTCTGTCTCTTCCTTCGATGGCAAGCTGGCGGATGCCTTCGGCGAGGGTGAGCTTTGAAATGTTATGGCCCCTGTACTTACTTCTGGTATAGGCCCAGAGGTCGTAGTCAACGACAGGCCATTGGCTTTTGGCGAACAGCATCAGGCCGTAGGGGGCCCGGTTTTGGGCCCAGACGACGGCGAATTCCCCCTTTTCCTCAAACGGGATGGTCAGAAGGATCGGTGCGGTTGTTTTTTGGACTTCCCTTCCGATCCAGAAATTCGAGGGGTGGGCGATCCGCGGTTTTTCGATTGAGCGGAGGAGTTTTTCAAGGCGGCGGGCAAGCTCTTGGTCGGGGTGGGCTTCACTTCTTCCGAAGATCTTTTCCAAGACTGGGAGCGACATGGTTCCATTGTAGCATGAGCCGACAGATTTGTTATGGGTTTTGATTCCTGCCTCCAGGGATGGTACAATTATCCTTCAGGAATATGGGAGAAGATCAGGAAGTCACAGAAACAGGTGTCAGCAAGCCCAAGAAGCCGCGAGTGAGCGAGCATTTGTTTGCGGCCCGGAAGCGAATGGCGCAGGGGACAGGGTCTTCTGCTGAGACCGCTACTGAACCGCGGCACATTGCCCGCTTTGAAACAGGGGCCCCCGCACAGGTGGATTACAAGGTGATTGATCAGGTTGACTCGCTTTTGGTCGGTGAAGCCGAAGAGATTCAGGCAGAGCTTTTACAAAATCCGAATCACCCCAATGCTGAAAAACTTCGGGAGCAGGTTGATGTTCTGTCAAGCGGCGTCGGGCGGGAGCATTCCGGGCAAAAGGATATTAAAGCGCGTTTGTTCGGGGTCGGTTTTCTCCTTCAGAGAAACGCTGGAGATCTTCCCGAAGAGATTGGGAAGTACGTCCGGATGATCGAGTTGAGCCGGGATGGTGAGGGATACACCCAAGGGAAAAATGGATTGGATGCCGCTCTTGGGAATATGGCTTCTGAACAGCGACGTAACGTGGAGGTTGTCCTTCATAAGCGAAAGACCCTTAATCGGCATTTAGATCACCTCGATGGAGCACTTTCCGGGGAAGTGAGTTTCCAAGAGCGCGCCATGGGGTTTATTGAAAGGGCCTCCGGAGCAGGCCCGATTGACGGAACTTTGAAGCGGATGATCGGGAATGAGATCGAACGGAGGCTTGGTTTTGGTGTGGTGGGATTTCGTCCGCGGGAGGTGCATTCGACCGCCCGCTTGGCGATGGAGAAGGAGGGGGCAGACCCCCTGCTTATGATGTCGGTTCAGGTTGCTGAGGCACGACAGGAACTTGAGGCAGACGTTTCTTCCCGGTTGCAGGAGGAGTGGGAAGATGCAGTTTCCGGGGAGCCGGGGAAAGCACCGGTTCCGGAAGCGGAGGCCCCACAGCCAGCAGCAGAGACAGCAGAAGTTACACCTGGGCAGGAAGCTCGGCCGAGGACCAAGAAAGAGGAATTGGAAGCACGACTTGTACAGTTGGATCAAGACATGAATGATTCGGCTGTGGCCGAGGATGAATGGGATCGTTGGGAAAGATTGGGTAAAGAGCGTGGGAGGGTGGCAGATCAACTAAAAGCTCTTGAAGCTGAGGCTGCTCGTGCCCAAGCGCCGGCGCCGACCGAAAAAGCAGAAGTTCCGAAAGCCAGAGCCGAGGCACCGAAAGCGGCAGCGGAGGCTGAAAAGCGGGAATTGACTCATGAGGAAAAAAGGCTCCAGTCAGGACTTCTTGAATTTGTGGGGAAGAGTTATTCAGAGATACAGGAGAAATTGGAGAAAGTCACTAGTGGAGAGATGTCGATCCAAGATTTGGCGGCGGAGATTGCGGGGAAGGATAGGGGTGTGCGGAAGGTTTTTTACAATGTGTTTCGGGAGGAGTTGAAGCGGAGAGGTATCCCGGAAGATACGCTAAAGAGTGCAACTGACGAGCAGCTGCGGGAGGCTCTCAATAAAGCGCTTGACGCGGGAATTGACAAGAAGATCAAGGGAGAGAAGCGAAAGAGCTTACGAACGATGTACTTGTTGTATTTTCTGATGAACATGTGGGATGAGCTGAAGAAGATCCCGAAAGAATTTGAGAAGCAGGCGGCAGAGGCGCTGAAGCCGGCTGAATAACTCACTCCTTAAGGTGGAGGGCTTGTGATTTTGACTTCCGATAAACAGCTTGAGGAAATAAAGCAGCTTATAGAGATATCCGGATTGACCGATGCGGAGAAAGGCCGGTGGAAGGCGCGGCTGTCACAGATGTTGCCGTCGGAACTCCTGGAGCTTAAGCTCAATTTGCTCAGGCAGCTGATGATCGATGCGCAATTTGAGACAGCGGACGAGATCGTTACAACAAAGAAGGTTCCGGAGGAGGGAGGGGGTTTGGTTACGACAGTTCTGTCCAAACTTCTGGCGAAAGTTGATGAGGTTGAGGAGAGAACGAAGCGGGCGGCGGGGGAGTAGCAGGTAAAGACTCATTCAATTGTTCCATTGCTGTATTGTTTAACTGTTTAACCGCGCGCTAAACGCGGTTTTTTGGTTGGCTCCGTTAATGGGGTTGCCTAGGAGCTTTCAGCTCTTGGGTTGACAAGGTGGGTGGGGAGTCGGTAGTATGAAGAGTATGCGTTTTGGGGTTCGAGTACTCCTTGCAGTTTTCCTCCTGGTTTCAAGTGTTGGCAGCTCAAGTGTCCTGGCGAAGCCTTTGGGTTTGGTGAATACGGCAAGGTCTGCTACCGATTCGGCAACGGGGCGAATGAGTTGGGAGGAACGGAAGGCGGCGATTCAGGAGAAGCTCGAACAGAGGAAAACGGAAATTCAGAATCGGATTGAACTACGGAAGGAGAACATTGCAACCAGAGTGGCGGAGGTCAAACGCCGGCTGGCAGAGCGACGGAAGGAGTTCATCCGAAAATTTTTCGGGCTGATGCTGAAGCGTTTCCAAGCAGCAGTGGCGCGGATGAAGCGGTTGGCAGACCGGATTGAATCACGGCTTGATAAGATGGAGGCTTTGGGGATAGACGTTTCGAGCCTCCGTGAGGATTTGGCCGAGGCGAAAGAGGAGATCGTTCTTTCCGAAGGCTTGCTTTCGGGATTGGATACGAAACTTGAGGAAGCCCTGGCTTCCGAAGATCCGAAGGAGGCCTTTGAGGAAGTGCGGGAGACCGTCAAAGAGACACGGGATGAGCTGAAGAAAATCCATCAAAAATTGGTTCGTATTATCGTGGCAATGAAGGGATTCCAGACAGAAGTGGAGGAGGGAACGCCGTCGGCCACTCCGATGTCAACCCCTTCCGCAACCCCTACCCCTTAACGATTAACGAAGGAGAACTATGGCAGAAGAGACACCGATGGAACCAGCAGAACAACCAGCGCCCGAAGCGGCACAGCCGAGCCAACCGGAAGCGGTGGTGACTCCACCCGCACCGGCCCCTTCCCCTGCAGCAGAGGGAGGAGGGAGACGGATCGGTCTTATCGTTGCGCTCGTTTTGGTATTGGCCATTGGGGCGGTGGTGGCGGGGTTTCTCTCCTCGCGTCGAGCAGGGAAGTCAGAAGTCGGGCAAGGGTCTGAAACACCCCCGGTAACTCAGGAGGATACAATGACTACCGAGTACGGTCAGCAATCCGCTTCCGATGAAGTTTCGGCAATTGAGTCAGACCTCTCGAGCACCTCGTTTGACGGGATTGATCAGGAAATGACGGAAATTGATAAGGAGCTCTCCAAAGAAGAGTAGGGTATTTTTCTTCTTGCATTCCCTTTCATTTGGTCGACATCACAATTCCAATGTACACCCCTTTCACACCAGAATGTGCGCTTTGTAGGCTTATTCAGCCATATCGCACATCTGGTGTTCTGGGGTATTGCACGCTATTTTAGATGCAATTTGGAGTAAGATGAGTTTACAATTGAAGTGGGTTTCTTATGATTGCACAATCGACCCTTTCCATTCTCGGTGATGCTATTCGTGTTTCTGAGGAAGCAGTTGAGGTTTTGGAGACTGGGGTTTTGCAGTCTCCTTTGATGGACCGGTTGATATGGACGGCTGCGTTTGGAAATCAAGAGGAGAAAGCGGCTGCGCGGTGGATCATTTGGGAAGTCGGACAGCAGGTTGGGGTACGGCCGGCTTCGATTTATGACTTCTATGTTGCGCGCGGGAAGGGCGAGGTTCCGGCGACGTTTACCGTTCCCGCGATTAATATTCGCGGGATGACTTACGATGTGGCGCGGTCACTTTTTTCCAAGGTAGTCGGACTTGGCGTTGGGGCCTTTGTTTTGGAGCTGGCGCGAAGCGAGATGGAATACACCGACCAGTCACCATCCGAGTACGTTACGGTGTTGCTGGCCGCGGCATTGCGGGAGGGGTATCGGGGACCGGTTTTTCTGCAGGGGGATCATTTTCAAGCCAAGGCAAAGGCGCCGGGAGTTGCGAAGGAGAGGGAAGAAGAGGGGCTGCGGGCGCTTATCATTCAAGCTGTCGGTGCGGGGATGTACAACATCGATATTGATACTTCGACCTTAGTTGATCTTACGAAGGAGAAGGCTTCGGACCAGCAGCGACCGAATTTTTCCATGTGTGCGGGGCTCTCCGAGCACGCCCGCTCTTTAGAGCCTATGGGTATTACGATTTCTTTGGGTGGGGAGATCGGGGAGGTCGGGGGTCATAACAGTACGGAGGAAGAGCTCTCGGCATTTATGGAGGGGTACGAGGGAGCACGAGGCGGACGATTCGTGGGACTTTCGAAGCTTTCCGTTCAAACCGGGACAAGTCATGGCGGTGTGGTTTTACCGGACGGGACGATTGAGCAAGTTGCGGTTGATTTTGAAACTCTTAAGCGACTTTCGAAGCTGGCGCGAGAGGAGTACAGTCTTGCCGGGGCGGTGCAGCATGGGGCAAGCACCCTGCCCAACGAACTGTTCGGGAAGTTTGTTGAGGCAGGGACTTTAGAGATTCATCTTTCCACAGGATTTCAAAATCTCACCTTGGATCATCCGCGATTTCCTGCAGAGCTCTTGGAGAAAATGTATACATGGGTTGATGAGAACCTTTCGGGTGAACGGAAGGATGGACAGACGGATGAACAGTTCCATTACAAATTGCGTAAGAAAGCCTGGGGGCCATTCAAGAAGGAGTGTTGGAGTATTGATAAAGACGCGCGGGCGGATATGCGCGGAAGTTTGGCGGAGCGGTTCGGATTTCTGTTTGAACAATTGAGGGTTCTGAATACGAAGGGGTTGGTCGAGTCGTACGTTGTGCCCCCCGTTGTTCATCGGAAGCTCTCCGACTTTTCCCAATAGACAGATGTAAAGTCCATGTCAAAAGTATTTACGCTGCTGTTTGTCATTGCTGCTTTGCTCTATGTTTTTCTGCTGCAGCGGTTTCGGATCGCTCCGCCTACGAACGCGATCAACCAGCAGTATCGATCTGTCTTTCTTCATTCCCAACTGTTACGGAAACTTTTTTTCCTTGATCGGCCCGGAGATAATCGTTTTGTCTATTTTTCCCCTCAAAGAACGAAGCTCTTTATTGAAGTCGATTACCAGATGCATCGATCCTCTCATACCGAGATTGAATCTTGGATGAGTGATTTGGCCTTTGACACTTTAGGGAGGAACGAGGTTGAGGTAGAGGTTTCGGAGGAGAATAGGATTGAGGATATTGAAGAGTTCTCGGATAAGGCATTGCGAGCACTTGAGCGAAACACACGGAACCTCGCCCCGCACGGAGACGGGAGCTATCTTCATATTCTTTACGTTTCCCGATCGTCGTCGTTCCCTTCGAATACAGGGCTGACGCTCTCGGGTGATGTGATCTTTATTTTTAAGGATTCCATTTGGGGCCTTTCCGAGCGGTCTTCGGTGCGTGCTTTGATTGAGGAGTCAACACTGCGGCATGAATTTGGGCACCTTTTAGGGCTTGAGCATGTGGATCGTCCGGATTGTGTGATGGCGGAGCGGGTGGAGGTGTACGGGAATAGACGGTTCCAGTTTGAGAATATTCCCTTGGATTTTTGCGAGGAGAGCAAATCTTCCTTAAGGAGTATCCAAGAGGAAGCCTGGTAGACTTTGGAGTGCTATACTCCTTACGTGCTGAATCTTCGTGAACGTTTTGTATTATCTTTTCCAGAAAAGCGCCATTTCCAGCAGACGATTCTTTTATGGTTTCGAAAACACAAGAGAGGTTTTCCGTGGAGGGAGGGACGAGGCTTTATCTCCCAGACGATTCGCGATCCTTATCGGATTCTTGTTTCCGAGGTGATGTTGCAGCAGACCCAGGTGGAGCGTGTTATTCCTTATTACCGGCGGTGGATGCGGCGATGGCCTACGGTTCGGAGATTGGCAAGAGCGAAGCTTTCGGATCTCATCCGAGCATGGGGAGGACTGGGGTATAACCGACGGGGAGTTTATTTACATAAAGCGGCCAAGAGAATCGTTTCCGAGTTTGACGGGGAGTTTCCGAGAAGCGAAGAGGAGCTGTTGCGGCTTCCTGGGGTAGGGCGATATACCGCGAGGGCGATACTGGCATTTGCGTATGGGGAGGATGTTGGGGTTTTGGATATAAACACAAAGCGGGTGCTATTGAGGGTGTTTTTGGGAGTGAACAATATAAAAGAAGCAAATACGCTTCTTAGCCAAAAAGAATCTGCCCATTCTTTGCGCACTCAAAGAATGGGCGAAGAAAGAGTGCCCCATGAACGGTCTGCCAGGATATTGCCTCGCTCATCTCTGTCATCCAACTCCTTCGCCGTAAAGGCTCGTCAGACAGTTGATGACTTTCCAGAGGAATTCGCTCGGTTTATCTTGGCTAGCTGCGTTCAAAGGGGGAAGAATTCAACTGCGTTAGCTCCAAAGGGGAATATGACTGATCATTTTTCTGAGAATGACCTTCTCTTGTTTGCTGATGCTGTTGTTCCGAGAGGGAAGGGAGATGTGTGGAATCAGGCGATGATGGATTTTGGGGCGATGGTGTGCGTGAGCCGGAGGCCGAAATGCGAAGCGTGTCCTGTGAGGGGTCTGTGTATGTGGTATCGGAACCAAACTCCTAATGAAGCGCAAAACGACAACATAAAAGTTAACACTTTAAGAGAAAAGAGAGTGAGATTTGAGGAGACGGATCGTTATTTTCGGGGGAGGATTGTGGATATGGTACGGAAAGGCTCTGTTTCAGAAAAGAAATTATCTGCGGTGATGGCAAAGCAATATCAATTTTCGGACAAGAAACGATTACGGAAGCTTCTTTTCGGGTTGGTTGCGGACGGGTTGATTGTGGTGTTGGAGAATCGCATCTCGCTTCCATAATTTGATCCTTGGTTTGCTTCGTGTTAAACTCCTACTGTTTAAGTTGGAGTTTAAGGATTCCCGGTGTTTCGGATTTCGAGAAAAGGTGACTACGGACTCTTGCTTCTGACTTCCCTTGCCAAGATAGGTGTTGGGAATGTCGTTCCCTTACGGAAGTTGGCGCACACATTACGCATGCCATTCAAGTTCGTTTCGCAGATTGCTCCTCTTTTAGTTGAGGCTGAGATATTGGGGAGCAAAGAAGGAGTGGGCGGAGGGTATTTTCTGGCGCGAGACCCCCGATCGATTGGGATTGGTGAGGTTTTGGAGCTTTTGGAAGGGCCGGTTGCTCCTGTTGCCTGCATGCGGGAAGGCTGCGTTTGCGAGCCTGCCTGTGTGCAAAAAAGCGTTATGGAGCGGATGGCGTCTTCATTTCAGCGGTCGATGAGGGGGTATACGGTTGCGGATCTCATCGGAAAAGCCTGATTGAGCGCGATTTTGCAGCAATGATATGAATGAGGTCATTTTGGATCTTGAGACAAAAAAGGCGTTTGTTGAGTCCGGGAAGTATGATCCTAAGCAGTTGGGCGTGAGTTTTGTCGGGATCTGTCGCAGGGCAATGGATACAGAAGATCGCGGGTCCGGCGAGCTGTCGGGTTTTTTTGAGGACCAATTGGATGCACTTTGGCCGATCTTAGAACAGGCAGATCGGATCATCGGGTTTAACATCATCGATTTTGATTACCCGGTTCTGTCCGCGCACTACCACGGTGACATTTCCTCGTTTCCGACGCTTGATATTTTAGCGGAGGTCAAAAAGACTGTCGGACATCGGGTGAGTTTGGATGCTCTTGCAAAGGAGACGTTGGGCACTGAGAAGAGCGGAACTGGGCTTGATGCGCTTCTTTACTATGAACAGGGTCGTTTTGAAGAGCTTGCCTCGTACTGCCTTTCGGATGTCCGTATTACGCGCGATCTCTATGATTTTGGCCGTACCCATGGACAGCTGAAGTTTAAGAATAAGTGGAATCGGCTGATGACGGTTCCGGTCGACTTTTCGTTTACGGGTGAGGCAAAGGTTCAGATGTCGTTGTTATAGTAGTAGGGAAAAGCAAATAGCAAATGGTAATTAGCAAATGGCAAATAGCAAGTAGGGAGAGATGTGGGTGCCTTTCGGATAACAACACAATCTACTTGGAAACAACAGTCAAGGGAGATTCGCAGAAGAGGGGAGCCAACCCAGGAGTGTCTGCAGTGTGGGAATCTCATGGGCGCGATTGCGGGGACGAAGAAAGCGATTTGCACGAACTGCGGATGGAAGGATCCGTGCTGTGAGTAGAGAGAAACAAGAAACAAGAGACAAGAGACAAGAATAAGACAGGAGTGATGAGGAGGAGAGATGCTGGTTGTGAAGAATCTCCACGTGTCGGTTGAAGGGAAACCTATATTGAAAGGAGTGGATCTTGTGGTGCGTCCGGGAGAGATCCATGCGATCATGGGCCCGAACGGGAGCGGAAAATCAACTCTTGCCTATACGCTGATGGGGCATCCAGCCTATGATGTAGAGAAAAAAATAATAACTACCAATAAACCAATAAATACCAATAAATACCAATGTAAGATAATGTTGGACGGGAAGGATTTACTTCATAAGACTCCTGATGAGCGGGCGAGGGCGGGGTTGTTTTTGGCATTTCAGTATCCCGTGAGCATAGAGGGGATTTCCGTCCAGAATTTTCTCCGTCAAGCGACGCAGACCCTTGGCCTTCAGCCGAAGAATGGCGTTTTGAAATTTCGTCAGAAGCTACTTCACGAAGTAAAGCGATTGGGCATCCCGGAAGAACTTTTACGCCGTTCACTCAATGAGGGGTTTAGCGGGGGAGAGAAAAAGCGGTTGGAAATATTGCAGATGGCAGTGCTTCGCCCGAAATATGCAGTACTCGATGAGACGGACAGCGGACTGGATGTCGATGCTTTGAAGGTGGTGGCAGATGGGGTTAATCGAATGATGGCAAAGAATAAAACCCTGGGCATTATTCTTATTACTCATTATCAACGCCTGCTCCGATTTATTAAACCGGATGTTGTGCATGTCATGATTGATGGGAGAATAGTGAAAAGCGGCGGAAGAGAGTTGGCGAGGGAATTGGAGAGAGAGGGTTACCGGAAATTTCTAATTTCTCATTAACCTAATTTCTAAAAAGATGTCGAGATTTGCACCGATTCAGATACCCAAAATAAAAAGTCCTTCGATTCGGGATGGTTATCGGTATGGGTTTTCCATGCCGACGGATCGCTATGAGTTTATGAGCCGGCCAGGGCTTTCGAAACGGGTGGTTGAAGAAATCTCCTTTTATAAACATGAACCGATGTGGATGCGAGAATTCCGTCTGTCTGCCTTGGGAATCTTCCAAGCCAAGCCAACGCCAATATGGGGCGGGAACCTGGGGACCATTAATTATGATGCCATTCATTATTATTTGCGGCCAACTACAGGGCTCAAGCGGCGATGGGAAGATGTGCCTGTCGAGATCAAAAGAACGTTTGACAGGCTGGGGATTCCGGAAGCGGAACGGAAAGCACTTTCCGGAGTGAAGGCGCAGTACGATTCGGAGGTCGTCTATGGTTCGCTGCGGAAGCTTTTGCAGAAACAGGGTATCGTTTTTCTCTCGATGGATGAGGGATTGCGCGAGCACCCCGATCTTGTCCGTCAACACTTCGGAAAATTGATACCTCCCGCTGACAATAAGTTTTCCGCATTAAACAGCGCAGTGTGGAGCGGCGGAAGTTTCGTCTATGTACCAAAGGGCGTGACGGTTCAATTACCCCTTCAAGCATATTTTCGGATTAACGCGCCGAATGCCGGCCAGTTTGAGCGAACCCTGATCATTGCTGATGAGGGGTCATCAGTTCACTATATTGAAGGGTGGTTGAGATTTTTGTGAAGAAGGGTGCCCGCGTTCAGTATACGACCGTCCAGAATTGGTATAAGACCGTGTATAATCTCGTGACGAAGCGGGCATGGGTCGAGGAGGAAGGGGAGATGGTATGGACGGACTTCAACATGGGTTCGAAGCTCACCATGAAGTACCCTTCATTTTTTCTGGCAGGGAAGGGGGCGCGGGGCGAGACGCTGTCTATGGCAATGGCGGGTGCAGGTCAGCATCAGGATACGGGAAGCAAAGCGATTCATCTTGCTCCCCATACAACAAGCACCATTGTCAGTAAGTCCGTAAGCCGTGGCGGAGGACGGACCAGTTATCGCGGTTTGGTGTCCATCAGTCCGCAAGCGCGGGGCAGTAAGAGTAAAGTGGTTTGCGATGCGTTGCTTTTGGACCCCGAGAGCAGAAGCGATACGTATCCGACCAACCGTATTCTCTGCAGCGATGTTTCGCTTGCCCATGAGGCGACGGTGTCAAAGATTGGTGAGGAGCAGCTTTTTTACCTTATGAGCCGGGGCCTGAATGAAGAGGCGGCGAGCAAGATGATTGTTTCCGGGTTTGTAGAACCATTGATCAAAAAGTTACCGCTTGAATATGCGATCGAAATGAATCGGCTGATAGATCTCGAGATGGAAGGATCGGTTGGATAAGGTCAACAATTTCTAAACAATTTTCATGACAAAATATACCATTCGGAAGGACGAAGAGCGACAGATTGTGATTAACCGGCCGGGGGAGTATGCGATCGAGCTGGTTGGGGAAGGGGCGAGGGTTGAGATTTTGGGGGCGCTCGTGGCTACGGGCTCGGAGCGTCTTGTGGTTGATATTACCTCACTCCACCGCGTACCACATACATCTTGCGATATTTTCATCCGCGCCGTGGCAACTGATCGTTCGCAGGTTTTCCTCTCTGGTATGATAAAGATAGGACGAGGAGCGCAGCAGACGAATGCCTTTCTGCGGGAGAATGTTCTCCTTGTTTCTCCGTGGGCCAGAGCAGAGGCTTTACCGAGGTTAGAAATTGAGGCAGATGATGTCCATGCTTCTCACGCCGCAACGGTTGGGAAGATTGATGAGGAGCAGATATTTTATCTTCGGAGCCGAGGCTTCTCGCGCACTGTAGCCTCGAAGATGATCGTTGATGGCTTTTTGAACGCGGTTCGGGAGAGAATTAAGCATTAAGAATTAACAATGATGAAGCGTGAACCACGGAGGTAAATGCTCGACGTCAAAAAAATACGTAAGGATTTCCCAATTCTTTCACGAAAGATCCATGGGAAACCTTTGGTTTATCTTGATAGCTCAGCGACGACCCAGAAACCCCGGCAGGTCATTTCAGCGATGGATCGATACTACCGGCGTCATAATGCCAATGTTCACCGTGGAGTGCATACCCTCTCCGGTGAGGCAACGGAGATGGTCGAGCGGGCGCGAGCCAGTGTTGCCCGTTTCATCGGAGCCTCAAGCAGCGACGAAGTGATTTTTGTCCGCAACGCAACGGAGGGAGTGAATCTCATTCGCTACGCATGGGGAGAGCAGAATATCGGATCGGGAGATAGCGTTGTGGTTACGATGATGGAGCATCACTCCAATTTTGTCCCCTGGCAACAATTGGCAAAACAGAAAGGAGCTGCCTTTAAGATTGCGGATGTTACCGACGATGGGCGGCTCAAGATCTTTGACGAGTCAGGCAGCATGCAGCAGGTGGATGGTGCGGTTGTGGGAACGCTTGAGGACTTGTTGGATGAGCGGGTGAAGGTTGTCGGTATTACGCATGTGTCAAACGTTTTGGGGACGATCAATCCTCTTTCGGATATCATTCCCCTCGTTCGGAAGAAAGCCCCGCAGGCCTTGGTCGTGGTTGATGCGGCACAATCCGTTCCCCACATGCCGGTTGATATCAAACGAATAGGCGCTGACTTTCTTGTGTTTTCCGGCCATAAGATGTTGGGACCGACGGGGATAGGGGTGCTCTGGGGCCGTCGGGAGCTTTTGGATGCGATGCCGCCTTTCCTTTTTGGCGGTGACATGATTTCAGAAGTAGGACTTTCGGATACCGTCTGGAACCGTTTGCCTTGGAAGTTTGAGGCGGGAACACCAAACATGGCCGGAATGGTCGGCATGGAAGCGTGTTGCCAATACCTTCGCTCGGTTGGTATGCAGCTTATTCGGCAGCATGAGCAAGAGCTGGTTTCCTATGCTCTGACAAAACTGCAGGTTTTTGAGAAAGAAGGTTTTTTAACTCTTTATGGTGTTCGTGATGCGAGTGTGCGGGGCGGAGTGGTGACGTTCAATGTCGCCGGCGTTCATGCTCATGACACCGCGCAGGTTCTTGATAGTGAGGGTATTGCTGTCCGCAGCGGTCATCACTGCGCAATGCCACTTGCGCGGAGGCTTGGGGTTGTCGCAACCGTTCGGGCAAGTTTTTACATTTATACGCTACAAGAAGAGATCGATCGGCTCGCGGACGGGCTTTTGAAGGTTCGTCGGGTATTCAAAGTGTAATCTATGGATCCCTATAGAGAGGAAATTTTAACCCACTATAAGCATCCGTCGAATTATGGAGATCTCCCCGATGCCACTGTTACCGTACGGGAAGCGAATGCAAGTTGTGGGGACCTGATTGAGCTTTCCTTAAAGGTTGTTGATGCCAAAATTGTCGGCGTACGGTTTAAGGGTGTCGGGTGTGCTTTGTCCATAGCCTCGGCAAGCCTGCTGACCGAGCAATTGAAAGGGAAGCTTATCTCGGACGTTGCACGGATGAGCGAGCGGTTTGTTCTTGATCTGGTTGGGGTTGAGGTTTCTTCTATGCGGACGAAGTGCATCCTTTTACCTTTCCGTGCTCTTGGGAATGCGCTGAAAACATTTGAGAAGCGATAACCGTGTTGTTTTGAATTCTTATTCCAGTTTCCTTTAGAATGGACCTATGGCGATAACCGACTTTCATGCGAAGGTTCGCGAGCATGAGCTGTTGGGCGGGAAGTTCCAATACATCGATTTTGAACTGGTTTCCCCGCCCAGGATCCAATTCACGGCCGGTCAGTATCTGTTGATGAGGATTCCTGGCCTTGACCAGTTAAAGTCGTATTCCATCGCCTCGTCTCCGGATCAGGATCACTCGGTTGAGGTACTGGTTGATATTTCCCCTGGCGGGGAAGGATCACTCTATTTGGCTTCTCTTGCTCCCGGGGATGAGGTGAGTTTTAAAGCTCCTGTGGGTGTGTTTACGGTAGCCGATCCGGCAGGCGATATCGGTAGGGAGGAAAAGAAGCTTCTGTTTATTGCGACCGGAAGCGGGATTTCCTCAATTCGAAGTCATGTCTTGGATCTTTTGCAAACCAAAAAGGACAAGCGAGAGATCTATTTGCACTGGGGCTTTCGGTATGCCGAAGAACTTTTTTGGGAAGAGGATTTCCGGCAGCTAGCAGAGTATTTTCCGAACTTCCATTTCGACCTGGTGCTGTCGCGTCCGCCGAAGGACTGGCCACTCTGTTCCGGTTACGTTACGGATTGTGTCGTTACTCATCACAGTGATTTTTCTCAGGTCGGGGCGTATCTTTGCGGGAACGCCCAGATGATTCTCGATATGAAGAAGATTCTTGAAGAGAAGGGCGTTCCGAGACAACGAATTCATACGGAGCAGTATTATTGAACACCCCTGTACGGGAACTGAAGGAATTGTTTATTATTATTGTCACCTATGGCAGATAAGCAAATCCAAAAAAAAGGGCGATACACCGTTACCGTCATTCGAGATAAATGCATCGGTGCGGCGAGCTGCGTGGCGATATCACCCATGACGTTTAAGCTCGATAGCGAGACTAAGGCGATTGTGTTGGCACAGAAGCTGGATAGCGACGATAATATGCTTTTGGCGGCGCAAAGCTGTCCGACGGCAGCGATTGTTGTGACCGATGATGAAACCGGAGAGCAGATTTGGCCGAAGTGACGGAGTAGTGAATAGCGACTAATGATACATCTAGAGATAAAGAGTAAGACTCCGGACAACCGGAGTTTGTTATCACTGAGAAGGTCAGGCGCCGGCTTTTTTGGCAAGCATGAGGGCGGCGATGACGCCGACCGAGATGAGGAGCTTTTTTAGATAGGATCTCATCGGCAAGAGAATGAGTAAAAACGATTGTTGTATGAAGAGAACTTTAACCAATTGAATTGATGTGGATTGGAGATTTTTGGCTTGGCAGGGCGGTTCATTCCTTTCTACCGTAACAATCCCTCCACTGCTTGTCAATACCCTTTAGCCTGGTTGACATCGGCCTCGGTGGCTGGTAGGCTTTCCCCATGAATTCGCAGCTTAAGATCATCGGATTGGGCTTATTTCTGTCCGTTGCGATTGTGTTTGGCGCTGCTTCCCTTCTGTCTAAAATGGAACAGCGAGCCGTTGATCCTTCCCTCATTGTCGGTGATGCACGCCTGTCTACCGGGAGTGCGGAACCTCGGGTGACCATTGTTGAATTCTCCGATTTCCAATGTCCGGCTTGTCGGGCGAGCGAATCCGTTATCCAGGAAGTTCTTCGGGAAAACTCGAACGATGTACGTTTCGTCTACCGACATTTTCCGCTGACGTCGATTCATGATCATGCGCTCGATGCTGCAAAGGCGAGTGAGATCGCTTTCTCGATAGGGAAGTTTTGGGAAATGCATGACCTGTTGTTTGAGCTGCAGGACGAATGGGCAACCTCGAACGATATCAAAGCTCTTTTTGCTTCATATGCGGATCGGTTGGGAATGGACCCCGGCGCTTTCCTAAACCTGTGGGACGCTTCGGAGTATGAGCAGCAGATCCGAGATGATATCAGGGACGGGCGGACTTTAGGAATTTCGTCCACACCGACCATCTTTATGAATGGGAGGAAAGTTTCTGCGGACCAACTTTCTCAAGCCGTTACTGCGGAACTTCATTGACACCGGGTTTTGGGGGTGGTTGAATGGGGAGTTGAGAGATAGATTGAGCTTGAAAGAAGGGTGGTGAGAAAGATCTATGTTTCTTCGAGACAAGGATAAGCCGATGGCCGCGAAGACCCTCATGATTGGTTCTGTTGTCGGGGTCGGGCTTGCCGCTTTGGGATCAACGGGTAGCGATATCTTTCTTGCGAGTACCCAGTGGCTTTTGGTGTCCATCACCTTGGCTGCATGGGGAATTTACCTCCTCCTCGAAGCGGAGTTTCGGTCGTGATTCCTGTTTCGGATAGCGCGCCGTCCCATCGTTTTCCCTCGTGACGTATGGGCTCATTCCCGTCAATGTTTTTTTAAGTTTTTTCAGGAACCCATCTCTTCTGATCCTGAGGGCTTTGTGCTTTGTGTATGCCCTTATTCCCGACAGAATAGCCTTTTTCTCTTTTCCGACTCTCCTTCCCCAGTTGTCTCGAGTTTTTTCATGCCGGTTTTTTCCTGCCAGATTTGCCTCTTGCATTTTCCTCTGGAGTCTTGGTATACTGCTCTGGTGACTTTAGGAGATTACTTCTTGTCTCCTGCTCACGGAGGGAGGTGAGAAGACGTGGCGTATTCTTACAAAAATTCGAAAGGTCAGACGTACTACCTTCATAACAAGGATGTGACTCTGAAGAATGGTCGTCGGCAGACCATTTATTTCTTCGCCCGCGATATCCGCAGCGGTTCGCTTGACAGCGTTCCGGGTGGGTATAAGGTTATTGAAACCCAGCGGACAGGTATGCCGGTTTTGAAGAAGTCCTAAACGACTTCTTCTTTTTTTCTTACTGTACGTTTGTGTTAAAGCCCCGTTTAGCGCGGGGCTTTTCTTTGTTCGGATGGGTTCTTTGGCCTTAAGTTTTGTATAATACTTGAAGTATGGTTACCAGGAAACGCGTGACAGCCAAGCTTAGAAAGGTGATTGACCCTGAGCTTGGGGTGAACATCGTCGATTTAGGGTTGGTCTACAAGATTGTCATTCATGGAGGGAAGGTGTCGGTGCTGATGACGCTGACGACCCCCGGATGCCCTCTGGGGGGCGTGTTTGAAGAGCTCGTTTCTGGGGCAATTCGGAAAATCCCCGGCGTTAACGAGGTTGCGATTGAGCTTACTTTTGATCCTCCATGGACGCAGGAGCTGATGAGCGAAGCGGCAAAGGCCCAACTTGGGTTTGACTAGTGAGGTTTCTTCTATGAAATACGTTCTTGTGGCTGCAGTTCTTTTATCGGTCTATAGCTTTAGCCAGTGCTATAAGTATATTGCATTCGGAACAGAGGTTTCCCTCGTTCGATCACTCTACTGCCGAGTGGGGTTCTTTCATTTCTTCCCCCGCCCGTTCACTCCGTTTGATTTCGTTATTCATCTTCTGGTGTGGATTGCCCTTTGCGCTTTCCTGTTCTATCTTTATCGGACGTATCTTAAAGGGAGATTTTTTTAATGGAAGGAAAGCTTTGGTACCTTAAGCAATTCTCACTCTTTTCCGGATTTTCAGACCAACAGCTTCATGAGCTGGGGCTTTTTTTAGAAGAGCGGCAGGTCAGACGGATGCAGATCGTGTTTGACCCGGAAGATCAGGATAAGGTGTTTTTTATTAAACGCGGAATGGTTGAGGTCTACAACCTTACCGAAGAGGGAAAGAAAGTCACCCTTGAAACGCTCGGACCAGGAAGTTTTTTTGCCGCAGTTGGATTCGGGCAACGAGGGAGCCAGTTTCTTGAGGCAACGGAGGATACCCTCCTTTGTGTTACCACCAAAGATCGATTGTATGAAATGATTGCCCATCAACCGACGCTTGCGAGGCGCGTTGTTGAAGGCTTGCTGTCTCAACTTTTTGAGGCACGGGAGCAGATTACCATTATGGCAACCGGGTCGGTTCGGGATCGGCTGATCCATCTTCTGGGCCAATTGGTACAGAAGTATGGGGTAGGTACCGGGAAGCGGGTTCGGATCGGGAATCGCTTTACCCACGAGGAATTGGCTCATATGATCGGTGCGTCGCGGGAGACGGTGACCAAGATGCTCTCCCTTTTGGCGCGGGAAGGGGTTATCGCGCGAGAGGGAAAGAATCTGCTTGTTTCTCCCTCAAAGCTTCAGCCTCGAGTGTGATTGCGGTTACATACCTTCTCCTGTTTTCGCATTATCCTTTTCGTATCCGTGTTCGATGAAGATTGCTCTGTGGATTATTCTCTCTATCATCGTCTTTTCCGTTCTCGTCAGCCGCTTCTTTCCGGGCGGCCAAGGAGGAATGATGAGATTTATTAAGGTTGCAAGCGAGTTTGCCGATCGGGACCCCGTTATTGCTCCCGACTTTTCCGGCGGCGGAAAGTGGTTGAATTCGGAACCTCTCACCATTCAGGCACTCCGGGGTAAGGTGGTGGTGGTTGATTTTTGGACCTATTCCTGCATTAACTGTCAGCGGACGTTGCCTTACTTACGCGCTTGGTGGGAGAAGTATCGGGACCGTGGTTTGGTTATCATTGGTGTCCATACCCCAGAATTCGAGTTTGAGAAAGACATTGGCAATCTTCGAGAAGCTATTTTGAAGTATGGGGTCACATGGCCTGTTGTCCAGGATAACGACTACCGCATTTGGACGGCATACAGCAACCATTTCTGGCCACATAAGTATTTGGTGGATCGAGACGGGAAGATCGTTTATGAGCACATCGGAGAAGGCGCTTATGAAGAGACGGAACGGAGGATACAGGAATTCCTTGGTATTTCGGACACGGCTGTTATGGAAGAGCCTTCTTCCGGGAGCATTCAATTCGGCCCGTCGTTGACGCCCGAGCTCTATATGACGAGTCGCGGTCAGACCTCATCGCATTTGGGAAAGGGAAGGGATCGTGTTGAGCTGTTGGGGAATTGGGAGACCGGGGAGGATTTTTCCGCCGCAGGTGAAGGAGCAAGGCTTCGGTTAGTCTTTCAAGCGTCTGAGGTCAACTTGGTAATGAGCTTACCTGATGCACGAGCGCGAACCGTTCGGGTTATGGTTGATGACAGTGAATCCAGGTCCTTAACCATTTCTTCTAACGATCTCTATTCCTTATGGAAGGGTACGTTCGGAGAGCATATGCTAGTAATGGAGGTTGATCCTGGGCTTCGGATTCACGCATTTACGTTCGGTAGATAACTTGCGATAGTGAGCAGAGCTTATCGGTTATTCGTTACCTCGATTCCATTCGTTCTATCGGAAGACAGGACGCAGAGAAAATTGTTATGGATCTTAATCTTCTAATCGCATTCACCGGAGGTGTCGTATCCTTCTTTGCTCCGTGTGTTGTTCCTCTTCTTCCGGCATACATTGGGTATATCGCCGGCGTATCGTTATCTGAGTATGCCTTTTCCAAGAACCTTTCTTTATATCGGCGGCAGATTCTATTTTCTTCTCTTTCTTATATCCTGGGGTTTTCGCTTATCTTTGTGCTTCTCGGGACGACGGCCGCTTCTTTCGGTTTGTGGCTTAGGCAATCCGGTGTTTGGATGGAGCGGGTTGGTGGGGTGTTGATTATGGTGTTTGCACTCCAATTCATGGGCGTTCTTCGTCTTCCCTTTCTTTCACTTGGGCATTCCCTGCGATTACCGCGATGGGCTGATCATCTTTCGTACGGACGAGCGTTTTTGTTGGGAATTGTTTTTGCTACTGCCTGGACACCTTGTGTTGGCGCCGTGCTAGGTTCGATTTTGACGCTTGCCGCAACTGCCAGCACCGCTTCGGCCGGAGCCCTTATGCTGTTTGTCTATTCCTTGGGGATTTCGTTGCCTTTCCTTTTCGTCTCACTTGTCCTTGCCGAGGTACCAGGGTTTCTGCGGGGATATGCCCATTTTCTTAGTCTTTTCAGCAAGGTTTCGGGGGTTTTGTTATTTCTTATCGGATTTCTTTTGTTTAATAACACCGTTTTATTTCTCTCCGATCGTCTGACTTACGGCTATCTGAACTCCTATTTGTTTGGGTGGGCGTTCCGGCTGGGGTATCAGATACGGTGAGGGTTGTGCTTCGGGGGCTTCCGCCTGACAGGACTCTAAGGGTTCACCCCTTTTTGGGTTTCTCGTTCGTTTTGATGGAGTAGTCTTGTTTTTGTTCAAGCTTGATCAGCTTTTCTTCAATTCGATCGAAACGCTCGGTCATCCGTCTCCAATAGAACTGTTGTTCGTCGCGGTAGAGGTTTATTGTCAGAATAGCAATGATAAGACCAAATATTGTGACCCCGATCGTTTCCAGTATGACCCCGATTATTCTTCCTGTGGTTGTCACCGGGTAGTAGTCACCGAAGCCAACTCCGGTAACGGTCGTAAAGGACCACCAGAGACCATCTTCGGCGTTTCGGAAGGTTGTCGTCGGGTCAGATATTTCAATGGGGACGATGAGGAACCCAAAGACGATCGTCATGAAGATGAGGATGATAATTGTGATGACAAAACGATGGCTCTTTAGGATGTATCTCATACCTTTGATGGTATCAAGTCGCTGCGTCGGGTGCAAGGAAGGTTTGCTTTCCAGCGTGTTTGCCTGCCTCTTGATTTAAGGGGTGGTATCTTTTAAACTCTTTTTTATCATGTTTGATCCTTTGCTCGCCGGCAAGTTGGTGTACGTTTTCGGAATTCTCAACCTCCTCTCCCTTTCTCTGGTGTTTTTCTCTTGTCGTTGTTTGGTTGGGCATCGATTCGTTGAGGGTATGCTCAAGCAACCCTGGTACCGTTGGTATTATGCGCGTCATTGCGTCTTCTGGTACATCTTCTTTGCTTCGGTTCTTTTTCATAGTGTGTTGGCCATTACTGCTTTTGGCAACCCTTTGTTTTAGCTGTTATCCAATGGTGCGATTGTCGTTTGATGAGAATTTATCTTGGGAGTGACCATCGTGGTTTTCAACTTAAGGAGAAGATCAAGCGCTGGCTGACGGATACGCAGCCAGCCGTCGTTGATCTCGGGAATGCCGTCTATGATCCCGAGGATGATTTCCCCGATTTTGCGTTTGCGGTTGCCTCAAGAGTCGCGGGAAGCGATGATGTGGGGATCCTTCTTTGTGGTTCGGGAGGAATGGCGTTGGTTGCCAATAAAGTGAGGGGTATTCGGGCGGTTGAAGTGTCTGACGAGCGGCGGGCAGCCCATGCCAAGAGTGATGATCACGCCAATATCATTGCCTTGCCGGCAGATGAGGTTTCTTTCGGGCAGGCAACAAAGATCATCTCCGCATGGCTTGATGCTTCTCCCAAGCGCGATCGGAAGTATCTTCGGAGGCTTCGCAAGATCGAAGCACTTGAACGGATGGTGTTTAAGGCTTAAGTGAATTTATCGTTCCTTTTTACCTTGACTATTTTTGGTTTGTGATTTTCCTGCCTATCGTTTTCTCGATAGGTTATCGAGCAGCACATGCGGATAATCCCAGCGATCCTTGCTACAAACGTTACGGAGCTTCTTGAGAAATGTGCCCGGGTTGACCAACTGGTTGATCGTATTCAGATTGATATTGTCGGGCGGGCATTTTCTGCCGAGGTTTCCGTCGGGGTTGAGGCTTTGGAGCAAATTTCGAGTGCTCTTTCTTTGGATGTCCAGCTTATGGTTGGCGAACCCATCGCCTACCTGAATCGTTGCGATCTGGCCGGAGCGAGTAGGGTGTTCGGACATGTCGAGCACATGCGAGACTCGCGGGCGTTTATCGAGTACGGCTTTTCCCTCGGAATGGAAGTTGGGCTTGCCGTTGATCTGCCGACTCCCATCGTGGCGATCGAAAGGAGCATTGCTGATCTTGATTCGGTGCTGTTGATGTCCGTTCCCGCCGGACGGAGCGGACAACTATTTGATGAGCGGGTGTTCGGGAAGATCGCGGAAGTCAAGGCTCTCCGGCCGGACCTTCCAATTTGCGTGGATGGCGGGATCACCCCTTCGGTTGTTAAGCAGCTTGTTTCGGAGGGGGCCACGGAGTTTGCAGTCGGGAACTTTTTATGGGAGAGTAAAGATATCGGGAAGGCTATCGCGAATCTTTCAAAGGCGGTTCAATGAGAAAGAGATTCATTAAGAAAGTGGCATTTTTTGGCTATGCCGACGCTAAGCCCGGAAGCAGACTTTACAAAGATGCATTTCGAACCGCAAAGATGCTGGCTTCGCAAGGGTACACCGTCGTCAATGGCGGCGGGCCCGGGGTCATGGAGGCTTCAACCAAAGGCGCTGAAGAAGGTGGGGGCAGGACGGAAGCGGTGACTTTCTATCCCGATGACGCTCCTGGATTTGAAGGCCGATATATTGCGAACATCGTTGACCGAGAGATCGTCACCGGGAATTATGTTGAGCGGATGTTTAAGCTTTTGGAGGAGGCGGATGTTTATATCATTTTTAAGGGTGGCACCGGAACGATCAGTGAGCTCGGTACCGCTTGGGTCCTGGCGAGACTTTACTTCGGGCATCATAAACCCTTCATTCTTTTTGGGGATTTCTGGTATGAGGTGATGCATGTTTTGATGCGGAATTTCTTTATGCGGGGAACAGAGGAGCGGGTGTACACCATTGTCCAGACACCGGAGGAGGTTCTGGATGCGGTCAGTCGTTTTGAGCGCGAGATGCAGGCCCATGATCCCGAGAAGTGTGACGTCTGCCAAAATCGGGCCGATATTAAATACCGATACCATCGATAAGAGCGGTAAACGAATTCTTTTGGGAGCGTATGTACGATGTCGTTACGGTAGGATCAGCGGTTTTGGATGTTTTTGTGAAATCACGGTCCTATAAACTGCTTGCGTCCAAGAACTTTGACGGGGGTGTTGCCATTTGCGAACCTTATGAAGGAAAGATTGAGGCGTCGGAAATCGAGATCGTATCCGGCGGGGGAGGGACAAATAACGCCGTTTCATTTTCAAGGAAAGGCCTCCGGACCGCGGTGATTGCCGAGATGGGCAGGGATCTTGCGGGGAAGATGGTTGCCTCGGAGCTCGTGCGGGAGGGGGTCGATACGCGACACCTCGTGGTTGAGGAGGGAGAGGAGACCGCTATTTCGGTGATCCTCGTTTCCGGTGAGGGGGGGCGGGCCATCGTCACCTATCGGGGGGCGAGCCGCATGCTGACCCATAAGGATATTCCCTGGAAACAGCTTCACACCCGCTGGCTTCACATTTCTTCTTTGGGGGGGCGGATGGGACTGTTGGAGGAGCTCGTTTCCTTTGCGAAGAAGCAGGGCATTCGGGTTGCCCTTAATCCGGGGAATGGTGAGATTGATTTGCGAGAGCGGCTGCTTCCCCTTCTTCCTCATGTCGAGGTCCTTTTGATGAATCGGGAGGAAGCCACCCGGCTTACCCACATCGATTTTTCGGACACCAAGGTATTTCGTTCGAAGGCATGCCTGGTTGGTCCAGCAACTAGTGTGATTACTGCTGGAGAGCTTGGTGGCAAGGTTTGCGGAAAGGGAGAGTGTTTCTTCTATTCCGGGTCGAAGAAACCCAAGGTTTCCAGCGTTGGAGCAGGGGATGCATTCGGGAGCGGTTTTGTGGCAGGACTTATCCTTCAGAAGTCCTTAGTAGAAGCTGCGTCTTGGGGTAGTCGTAATGCCGAGGGGGTGCTTCAGTTTCTGTCGGCTAAACGCGGTTTGTTATACCGGAGTCAGCTTGAGGGTAAATCGCCTATTACACGGCGGTGAGCCCAAGTCGATTCTTCTTCGTCTTGACCTTTCAGGGGTGCTTTGCTACGCTTAATGTTGTTGAGGTTTTTATTACGGAGGGGATACTGAGCGTTCCTGCCCTTCTACGGAGGTCGATTTTCCGAAAGGGTTTGAGAGAACGCAGGCGTTTTGTTTGAGAGGAGGTGAACGCTTGTGCTTTCTGAGATGAATGAGGGTGGACTTTTTTGGCCAGTTTTTATCATTCTTGCGGGAACGGCGGTTCTACTCGTGAACCTGGGAGTTTTGCCAGCGGATACTTGGCGTTTTTGGCCGATTATTTTCATTTTTCTTGGGTTGTTTAAGTTGGTGGGATTTGGTGTTTCTGAGAAAAAGAAGTAAGGCAGGATATTGTTTTACTTCCCGTTCTACCGTAGGGAGGCGAAGAGAGGTGCTTCTTCTCGGCCGAAGGTTTTCTGGTCGGACTTCTGATCTTTCCATCTTCTTTACTGAAGGTTGGATTTTTGTTATCCATTGAGTAGCGCGCGATTCTGATTTGATGGAAAGTGGTGATGAAACGTCCTTCTCGTCCTTTACAAATTGCCATTGATGGGCCGGTTTCTGCCGGCAAGGGAACGGTGGCCCGATCCTTGGCAGAACGACTAGGAATTGTCTATGTCGATACCGGTGCGATGTACCGCTCAGCTGCTTTGTTGGCGCAGTCATCGGGGATTCCCTTGGAGGATTCCTCTTCGGTTGTTACGCTTCTTTCCCAAGCAAGGATCGAGATTCGGCCACCGACTTTGGAGGAGCAGGATGGGCGTTTGACTACCGTTCTGCTCAACGGCGAGGACGTTTCCTGGAAGATCCGCGGTGAAGCAGTTGGCCTGGGAGCTTCGATTATTTCTCAACACCCAGAAGTACGAGCGATTTTGGTGGCAAGACAACGGGAGATGGTGGCTGGTCAGAGCGTGGTCATGGAAGGACGAGATATTACCACGCGGGTCCTCCCCGATGCCCCTTTTCGCATTTTTCTCACCGCCAGTCCCGAGGTGCGAGCGCGTCGGCGCCAACAACAACTCCGTGAGCGGGGGATTGGGCTTTCGTACAAGAAGGTGCTTGCGGATTTACGCCGGCGGGATGAGCAGGACAGCGCTCGAAAAGCGGATCCACTTCGGGTTGCGCACGGAGCGTGGGTTTTGGACACTTCCGATTTGACGATTCAGCAGGTTGTTGAGAGAATAGTAGACAAGATAGAAAAAAGCGGTCTTTTGAGCGGAGGTGAGGAGGTTTGAAGGAAATCAAGTCCATTGATCTTCGTAGTGCATTTCGCTTTGGACTCCTATTCTATGGTGCGGTGGTCGGCACTATCACTCTTGTTTTTTTAGGGGCTGAGTTGCTGGCTTTGCTTCGAGGGAACTTCAGCGTTGTCGAATTCCTTGTGGGAGGTTTTGTTCTTCTTGTGGGGGCGGCGCTCTATGTGTTGTTTGGGGGTGCGACGGTTGCCGTTTCTGTTTGGCTTTACAACCGTATTGCACGGAAGTACGGCGGGATAAAAATACAGATTTAAGGACGGTATGGGAGCGGAGAGAATTCCTTCGGGTTTGCCATCCAAGTTACCGATTGGGACCTCGGGGGGGCGTTCCCCCTCCATTGAAAAAAAGTCCGGGGAGGATCGGGGAGGAAGACGGGCAATCATTATCCTGTTTCTTCTGACGGTTGGTCTTTCACTGCTTTTTTGGATCCAGCGGCGCATCCCTGCCTGGTTCAGTGAGTTTTTCGGGCCTTCCACATGGACACGCTCTCGTTAAGGGTCACCATTCTTTCATATTCACCATAATTGAAATACAGGGGATTTCAGCTGACTTAGAGTGCCGGTCTGGCGTTGGTTCCTCCAAGAATTCTGCCAAATTTTTCGTCTTTTGGTTTTTTTACCTGGACTTTGTCCTCCTTTTCCGTGAGGGCTTTGCCTCCTTCTTCTTCACCTTCCGTTTTCGGCAGGCAAGCGTTGGTTGGTTGTGTCCCAGGAATGAAGTATTCGAAGTATTGCGGGCAGCCTTCGCAGGGTAATGTACCGGTGGTATGGCAGACGGCAACTCTGGCAATGGTTTGGGGTGTCTCGAACCGGTGAGGGGGCTTTTCTGCAAGAAGCGTAGTCATGATGGTACTCCAAATAGGAGATGCCCCCGTGATGCCTGAGGCTACATAGCTCATTTGAGTATTGTCGTTGTTTCCCACCCAGGAGGACACGAGAACGTCGTCGGTATACCCGATTGTCCAGTTATCCCGGAGATTTTGGGTTGTCCCGGTTTTCACCGCCACTTCATGCCCAGGAATGTTGAGGACCGAGCGTCGTCCGAATGCTCGCGACCGGGCGATGTTATCTGCAAGAATGCTCGTTTCAATAAAGGCGACTTCCGGTTTTACCACCGGTTTGGGATTGCAGACAACTTCTTCAATGGGTTTTGCCTTCTCGTTTGGTGATTGGAAGTTGTCACAGGCGTATTTGAAGAGTACACGGCCCTTACCATCCGATATTTTGAGGATGGGAGCAAGGTCGATTCTATTCCCGGCATTGGCGAGTGAAGCATAGGCAACTGCGAGATCCACCATTTTGACCTCACCACCCCCGAGCGTAAGCGACAGGCCGTAACGGCTTGGACTATCCCAGGTTGTAATTCCCATAGCCTTCCCTTTTTCCACCATTTTTTCCACTCCAAAGACGGCAAGCGTTTTAACCGCAGGGATGTTGTATGAGTTTGCCAGTGCTTCACGGAGGCTCACTTTCCCATGGTATTTCCCATCGTAATTTTTTGGTGAGTATGGCGGCTGGCCCGGGATTTGATACGTAATCGGACTGTCGGTAAGCAGGGTTGCCGCTGTCATCCCCCCCTCCAACGCCACGGCGTAATTTATCGGTTTGATGACACTCCCCGGTTGACGGGGGCGGATGGTGACGTTTACCTGTCCGTCGTGTTCAAAATCGAAGAAGTTTCTTGACCCTACCATGGCCAAGATTTCGCCCGTTTTCGGATTGGTCACCAGGGCGGCTCCGTTTTGGATGTTGAGGTTTGAGAGTCGGCTGACTTCTTTTTCCACTGCCTCCTCGGCGAGTCTTTGGATCTGCAGATCTAAGGATGTTTGCACTTCAAGACCTCCCTGCTCTACCACCTGTTCACCAAACTTTTCGACCAGAAGCGATTTTACATACATGACGAAGTGTGGGGCCTTAATGTCCGTCTTTTGGGAAGCAAAGATCAGCTGGTCGGCCTTTGCTTTTTCCGCTTGTTTTTCCGTAAGGTACCCCTCTTCAACCATTCTTCGAAGCACTTCGTGTTGTCTGAATTTGGCCGTTTCCGGATGTGTCCCAAACGGAGAATAACGAGTTGGTGCAGCCGGAAGTCCGGCGAGCAAAGCGGCTTCTTCAAGATTGAGTTCGCGGGCGGGTTTATTAAAGTACATCTGAGCGGCTTCTTCGATTCCATAAGCCGCACCTCCGTATCCGACTTCGTTGAAGTACATTGTGAGTATTTCGTCTTTGGTAAATTTCATTTCCACGAGTATTGCAAGAATAATCTCTTTCACTTTTCTTTTTACGGTCTTTTCTTTTGAAAGGAGCGCATTTTTAACGAGTTGCTGCGTGATGGTTGATCCGCTCTGGAGGTTCCCAGTTTTTACCATATCACGTATTGCCCTCAAGATACCTTTATATGAGTACCCCGGGTGTTTGTAGAAGTCCTTATCTTCTATGGCGATGGTGGCTTGAATGAGGAAGGGAGGGATGTCTTCCAAATCGTCGAGCGTTCGGTTTTCGTTCTTGAAAATCTTGAAGAGCAGATTTCCGTTTCGATCATAAATCTTCGTTGATACAATTTGCTTGCGGTCCTTGAGTCTGTCTGGACTGGGAAGGTCTTTGAGTATTCCGCCGAGGAGAAATATGATTATTCCGGTTAAGAGTGTGAACGCTGCGAGTGAAATGACCACAGCTTTTGCAGGAATTCTTCTTTGGGGTTTGGTTTTTCTGATGTGAACTTGGACACTCAGCAGCTTTTTTGTTTGGAGGGAGCTTTTCGCCGTAAGATCTTCTGAGATCCGCGCGACTCTTGACTTCACCGATGAGAGTGTCTTTCGTATTGGTACGGTGAGCGCATTCGACAGTTTCATTAATTGAACCAGCCCATTGGCGATCAGCGCAATTCCGATGATTGCGCCGTAGAGCACGATCAGTATCCCTTGGAAAAATGGCTGACCAAAGGTGATTAGCAGTCCGTCAATTGGCAACCGTTTCCTTGTTTCTGACGGGTTTCCTTTCATCTTTTGGGGATATTATAGTTCAGATGGGCAACTCTGGCAGTTTATAGCTCGAGTTCCGCTTACTGCGGAGACCCCTGCAACGGAAATTTCTTGGTCGCAAACGGCGCAATCACGATTTGCAGGCGTTCGTTGTATTCCATACCAGTCCGCCAGCTGGCGGACTGGCCTAAGCAACCGGCGAAATTTGTTCCGCGCTCTCCTTTTGATATAGAGGGGGTCTCTTCGTTGGGAGATGCGTGTCAGTTACGGGGTAATTTTTCTGCAAGGAGATTCCAAAGATTTGGATATTCCCCATCGTATCCCAATGCCCAAATACCAATTCCTGCGATTCCGCTTTGATTTACTAAATCGTACTTTAGTCCAAGCGAGGTTTCATTCTCGTAGTAGATTTGGTAGATTTCTCCTTTTTCGGTGTATGTTACCCGTGGGGCGAGGGCGGTTTCGTCCCAATCGAGTTTTGGATTTTTTTCTTCGATTAGCGTTTGAATTCGTTTAAACGTGGCGAGCGATCCGGATTTCGGATAGGTTGTGGCATATGGCGTATCTGTGGTCGTTCTCCACTCGTACCCATAGTAGGGGACTCCGAGGATGATCTTTTCCATGGGGACAATTTTTGTGAACTCCGTAAGGGCTTTCCCGATGTCGTATTCCCAATATTCTGGTGCCCCTCGGATCGGCGCAACGGGAGCGGCAACCGAAGATGAGGCACGATGGAAGTCGTAGGCCATAATGATGATATGGTCCACATCCTCTACAAACTCCGGTATGTCCCAGAGTCGTACTTTGGCTACGGCGTCGGCGAAGACGTCGACGGTCAGTGTGGCGTTTGGTTTCTTTGCCTGGAGCTCACCATTAAATTCCTTAACAAACTCGGTGAAGTTATCGACTGTGTTGACGCTGGGCGCTCCGGCGTATTCAAAGTCAATGTTTACCCCGTCGAGGTTTTTGGTCAATATCGCTTCAAGCGTTTGAGCGATCGCTCGGCTTCGTTTCAGAGGATCGTTGACGACTTCGGAGATGGTTTCTTGATCCATGGCTTGAATGGTCAAAATAACTTTTGCTCCCGACTCTTTTGCTTTACGGAAGATTGTCCCAAACGATGGCCCTTTAAAGGCAGTCCATCCCGGTTCTTCGGTCCCATCTTCTTTGAGTTTGTTGATATTTCCGTCCGCATCGATTTGTAATGAGAAGAATGCAATTTGGGTCAGAAGCTGGTAGCGAAAGTTTGTTTCCTCTTTGATATTCCAGTAGGGCAGAAATCCAATCACTTCCTTTGATTTTTGAGTGTCCCGGGCTTCGATTTGCACGGAGAGGACACCGGTTTCTTCGGGAACCGGAGAGATAAATTCCTGTTTGGCCGTCATGAGGTTTATCGCAACGATTACAGCAATAAGCAGAAGAAGAAAGATCACAAGGAGCGCGATGAAACCAATGGTTAGCTTTTTTTTCGGCTGCTTGGCTATCTGTTCTTGCGGTTCTTTTTCCTGTTCTTGTGCTTCTTCCCCGATCGTCGCTTGTTCTTTTGGAATCTCTTCCGGAGTTTCCGTTGGGGTTTCCGATTCCGCGTGCCAAGCCGGCGGTTTTCGGAGATCCAGGGCTACCGGAGGCTTTGGCTCTTCGTCTATCGGAGGAGGGGCTTTACTTGCTTCTTCGGCTAGGCTTTGGACTTGAGTCAGAGGGTTTTCTCCCGTTTCCGTTTCAGGTTCAGCTTGGGTGCTTGACAGATCGATCGGCGGTAACTGTTCTTGCGGTTCGGGAGTGCTTCCTGGTTCGTTTTCAGGCGGCAAACCCGGGCTTCCTTTTTCCTTCGTGGCACTTTCGGTCGGCATTGTCTCGGCTTGAATCTTCTCTGCGGTGCCTACCGGAATCGAGGGAGGGGAGTCTTTTCGGGCAGCACGGTGCTTTTCCGTTTTCTTTTTCTTTTCGGCTTTGGCTGGCATAGGGTTATTGTAGCAAAGGTTGTTTCCCCTTCTAATAACAGTAACTGAAGACGTCTCGGATAAGGTAGGAAATGAGGGTGGAGAGCGCAGCGTAGGTTATCGGAAGGCTTACGAGGGCAAGGAGGGTTTTGGGTTTTGCAAACGCCTTGAGAAAAAAGAGGTATGTGAAGAGGGCGGCTGTTCCCGCAACGATTTGGGGAAAAAAGCGCGCGAGGGCTCCGAGTTGGAAGAGGCCGAGGCTACTTTCGAGCTCTTTCGTGAAGTCGATGCAGCGTGGGTTTTGGATTGCCACCGATTCAGCGAGGAAGATGGCCATTGATGGGAATTGGAGCAGGTTTTTTTTCTCCATACCGCCTTATCCATACTACACCATTTAGGGGTTTTGGGAGATTGTGCCTGTTCCAGTTTTTATGTCGATCGTTGTTTGCGGATAGGCAGGTTTTCCGGTCGGCTGACCATTTTCATCAACCTCCTGCGGCCAAGGACAGTCCAAACAGAAATCTTTGAGAAACGGATCGGAAACGACGAAATGATCCTGAATCTCGATGTTCTCGGTATCCCCCTGTTTCGGAGGGAGCCCCGTGTCCTTTTTGATCGGGATCCCACGACGGGATTGATCGAGCTCTTTAGGTTCAAAGCCCTTCATAAAGAATTCGTGTCTGGTCGGGCAAGGATTTTCCGGGTTGGGAAGAAGCCCTGAGATGGTGCAGATATCCAAACCGATGATTCCTTTGGGTTTCTCCGGCCACTGGGCTTTTTCGTTCTCGAGCACTTTCTCCATGAGTTTGTGCCAAATGGGGGCTGCGCCCGTGACTCCAGAGACAAGATAGGGGTTCATTGGGGTATTATCGTTGTTCCCAACCCAGACGGAAACAAGCCTTTCTGGAGTAAAGCCGATCGTCCAGTTGTCCCGAAGATCGTTTGTTGTACCAGTTTTGACGGAGACGACTTTGTTTCGAATCACCAGTTGGGAATCCGTTCCGAAAGCCCCGGCGCGCGCATTGTTATCTAAGAGGATATGGGAGATAAGGTAGGCGATTTCTCGGGGGAGAACCCGATGCACCGATTGCTTTTCACTGTTTTCAGTCTCTGTTTTCTGGTCAGCCTCATTGAGCCGGTTGACTTCCTCAAGAGTCTCTTCTGGTTTGTATTCTTCCAAGATATTTCCCTGTTGATCTTCAACCTTGAGGATTGCATGGAGAGGGGCTTTGATACCTTCGTTTGCAAAAACGCCAAAAGCTACAGCCATATCAACCATGCGTACCTCTCCCCCTCCCAAGGTTAGGGAGAGTCCGTAGGAACTCGGGTCTTTCCAGCCGGTGATGCCCATGGCACTGGCCGTCGCGATCATATTTTCAACCGAGTTCACCGCCAGGGCCTTCACCGCAGGGATGTTGTACGAGTTCCCCAGGGCAAAGCGAACTTGAACGGGGCCGTGGAAGGTGTTGTCGTAGTTCCGGGGACAGTAGGGTGGTTGCCCAGAAACGACAAAACAGGTCGGGATGTCCAGGATCAGGGATGCGGGAGTGAGCCGGCCGGTCGCGAAGGCCGTCGCGTAGTTTATCGGTTTTATTGAGCTTCCGGGTTGACGGGGACGGGTGGTGACGTTTACATTGCCGTCGTGTTGGGTGTCGAAATAGTCCCGTGAACCGACCATGGCTACAATTTCGCCGGTTTTCGGATTCGTAATGAGGGCGGCGCCGTTGCCGACCCGAAGTTTTTCAAGATCGGCTATTTCAGCGGCAAGCGTGCCTTCGGCGTATTCTTGAAGATCAAGGTCGAGGGTCGTGGTGACGTGAAGCCCGCCTTTTTCGACCGCTTGCTCGCCGTACGTTTCAACCAGAAGCTCTTTCACCCAAAGGACAAAATGGGGGGCCCTGATATCGGTCTTCGGAGGGACGAGCTTGACCGGTTCTTGTTTTGCGGTTTCTCTCTCGTTCTCCGTAATATATCCATCTTCAACCATGCGGGAGAGGACCAACTCTTGGCGTTCTTTTGCCAGTTCGGGATTCGCCCCGAACGGGGAATAGCGAGTGGGAGCAGCGGGAAGGCCAGCGAGGAGGGCGGCTTCACCTAAAGTCAGGTCCTTGGCCGGTTTTCCGAAATACGTTTGGGCGGCGGCTTCAACTCCCCAAGCCGTCCCTCCGTACGGAACATGGTTTAAGTACATTTCGAGAATTTGGTCTTTCGAGTATATGAGTTCGGTGAGAATTGTCAGGATCGCTTCGCGGATTTTTCTTTGAATGGTCCGCTCGGGACTGAGGAGCGCGGTCTTGACGAGCTGTTGGGTAATGGTCGATCCGCCCTGGAGCTTTCTGCGAAACAGGGTATTTACCGTTGCTCTTACCAATCCTTCGGAAGCAAAGCCATGGTGGTGGTAGAAGTTTTTATCCTCAATTGCGATATGGGCGGAGCTGATATACTCCGGGAGCTCCTTTACGGTTACCGGTGTTCTGTTGCGTTCCGTATAGATCTCAAACAGCAATTTTCCGTTCCGGTCAAAGATTCTGGTTGAGGCGGCAAAGGCATCGGCTTGACGAAGTCTTTGAGGGGAGGGCAGATCGCGAAAGATGAACAGGTAGGATGCCAGGCAGATGAGTATAAGTGCGGTAAGGACATACCAATATTCCCTGAGCTTGGCTTTTCCCCATGCAACCTTGTGGCTCAAGTTTAGGGGTGCGGATGAATACGCTTGAGTTTTCTCCGGTTTCTTTCTGCTTTCGGGGGGTGTTTCCGGTTCTGATCCCGAAACCGTGGTTGCGGTTCCGGGAGTTTCTGATTGAACAAATCTTCCTCGTTTATCCCTTGTTTTGGGGGAGTATTCACCCGTTTGAGCTTTCCGCATGGAGGTTTATTCGGAGGCAAAGAGTTTCTGGTAATCGATCGGTTTTTTTACTCCGAGCGCTGTGAGGGCGATCCTCAATGTTTCTTCCTTGCTGTTTCCATAGGTGTCGATCGCTACATCATACAGCTCCGGATACCAGAACCAAATTGGTTTTGTCTTGTCGACTCGCCCTTTTTCTACCACCCACTCTTGCCATTGGTGTTTGTAGACCCTGCCCCATTTTTCGGTGTTCTTTTTCTCTCTCTCGAATATATGTTTTTTTGCCTCACCAACGGTGATATTGTCGCGGTTGACGATGCGGTCGACCCTCACCGAGTCTACCGAACAATAGACCAGGATTTTTAACGTCCCTTTAATCCCTTGTGCCATAAAGCTTGAAAGCCAGGATTCCAAGACTTGTCCGCTTTTGGTACTGAGGGTCTCGCGCATTCCGAAATCAACCTTTCGGTCGAAATCCTCGTCGTAGATGGTTGCGTCATGGTGGACTTTGTTCCGTTTGTTAAAGAATCCTTTTTTGATGGCGTAGGCTCGCATAAAGTCGCCTCCTGAGAAATACTTCCATCCGATTGCTTTTGCCAGGGCTTTCCCTAAGGTCGAGGAACCGGCTCCGGGGATGCCGGAGATGGTGACGTTTTTGTATTTATACTCTTTGATTTCTTGGAGTTTTGACCTTTTCATCGCTCAGGTTTTTGACTTTGGGCTTCTATCATACACCTTGAGGGTAAGGTGTCATTCCTTTTCCAATTTTTAGTTTATTCCTTTTGTTATTGTACAATGAATTCGTAACGGGAGGTTGTCCTATTTTCCAATATTTTTTCCGTCCCATGCGCTCTCACACTCTGTTTCGCAGATTGATCCTTTCGGTTTCAGAACGAGTTGGTTTGGTCCGTCCGGAATCCCGCATAGAGGTTCTACGGAGAACTATTTCCGTCTATGCGGTTATTTTTGTTCTGTGGGGTTTATACCGCCTGCTGTTTCGATTTCCGACGATCATTGAGGAGTTGATATTTAAGCCTTTGGTTTTTTTACCCCCTGTTTTGTCCGTCCTGGTCGGGGAAGGTAAGCGGGGTAGGGCTCTCTTTGAAGCTTTTGGATTTCGGCGGGAGAGGTTGTCCTTGTCCATCTATTTTGGTTTGACGCTTGGGGTCGTTTACCTCCTTGCCGTACGGCTCGCAGGATATGTTCCTTCAGGAGAGCGCCTCGGCATCCTCCCTTTTACGTCTGTTTCTTGGTTGAGTCTTTTGGGCGTATCTTTGATGACGGCGGTTTGGGAGCAGATGGTTTTTTCGGGATTTTTTCTTTCTCGGTTCTACCATTCTTTTGGAAATGAATGGGAGAGCGTGGGTCTCACGGCATTTCTTTATACCCTGCTTCACTTTCCCATTCTTTGGTTTGAGTCTCATGCCAGTGCATCCTTCATCGTCATTCAGCTCATCCTCTTCTTTTTTGTCGGTATGGGTAATGCCATTCTGATGCTTCGGACTCGAAACCTGGTCGCTCCCATTCTTTCGCATACGTTTTGGTCCGTGGCGGTCGGACTATTCTCATAGGTGTTACTTCCTCTGGAAGATTTGGAGTTTTCCCCTCTTGGTGGTAGAATGGAGGACACGGTATGGCTTCTTCACGGCTTTGGCAACGCATTTCCTCTGCCGTTACTAAGAACTTTCCCGAGCAAACCAGTTTTGCTTCGGTATTGGTGCGAGAGAAAAGCGAGAATCCGTATACTCCCGATCAATCGAGTGCCAAGGTGCCGATTGAACTTGGAGTGGCCGAACTCATCGTCAAGCGGCTACAGTCTTTCGGACTTCAATCCCGGAAGATCGGTATGACGAAAAAACGGCCGAATGTGCTTTGCTATGTCGGTTCGCGGCGGTTCCGCAAAAGCCTCATTTTAAACGGTAACATGGACACGACTCCTGCAGGAGAAGGATATACGCTTGATCCTCACTCCGGTGCAATCCGAGACGGAAGGCTTTACGGAGTGGGGGCGGCCGACATGAAAGGTACGCTTTCCGCATACGTCTACGCCGTCAAGGCGCTCATCGATAGTGGCGTTGTCTTGGATGGGCGACTCATCCTTGAATTCGTGGTTGACGAAGAACCCGGTGGCTGCAGCGAATTTGGGACGGCATACCTTTTAAAGCAGGGGATTCGGGCGAAGGCGGCGATTATCGGAAAGCCCGGGACTTCCAAGATTGCCATCGGCAATCGGGGAGGGTATCGTTTTCGTCTCACCACGTTCGGAGAGGCCATCCATACCGGAATTCGGGCATGGGAGAGGAAGGAAGCGGGACGGAATGCTATTTTGGATATGGCGAAGGCAATTGTTTCTTTAGAGAACTTAGAGATTCCCTATAAACCGGCACGGGCCTTTATCGGACGCTCTCCGGTTTTCACTTTTCCGACGAAGATCAGCGGTGGTCTGTCTATCAATTCGGTTCCTGATAAATGTGTTGCCTATGGGGATGTTCGTTTGATGCCAGGAAACAGCGATAAGCAGGTGAAGATTTGGATTCGCGAGAAGCTCACCTCCATACCCGGTCTTCGCTATGAGCTTAGCGATCTCTTGTTTGTCCCATCGGTTGAGATCGACCGTAAGGAAGAGGTTGTGGAGGTTTTGGCCAAGCATGTTAGGGAAGTGTTTGGATTTTCTCCGAAGATCGAGGGGTCCGGGCCGTGGTGTGATGCGTGGATGCTGGTTACCAATGACATCCCGACGGTTTCCGGATTTGGTCCTGACGGGGCTGGGTATCATGGGGTGAATGAGTGGATCGATCTTGAAAGCTTGCGGAAGGTCACGGAGATTTACGCCCGAGTGATTGTTGACTATTTGGGTACTCGGAGTAAGGTCTAATGGGCCGGAGCGTTTTTTAAAGATTTTTCTTATCCGATTTCAATGGGATTCGGAATGGAGGTGAGAAAGGCATGAAACGATCTTTTTTTTCTTTCCTTCTTTTCGGTTTTAGTCTTTTGGTTGTCGGAGTTTCCATCTGGCGTTCACGGGCTCCAATGGCGACGCTTGCAGCTGATGCCTCTTCTTCCCCAGAGGAGGAGATGGTCATCGTGAGCGAAATGAAACCGGAAACGGAAGAGTACCCGTTGCCTTACCCCGGATTTCTGCCTGATCACCCCCTTTATTTTTTAAAGATGACCCGGGACCGGATCCAATTGTGGTTTACCGGACAGCCACTGGCGCGAGCCAAGCTCCTTCTCCACTATTCGGATAAACGCATTTCCGCTTCCTTAGCCTTGGCGGAAAAAGGGAAAGTGGGACTTGCGGTTTCCACGGCAACGAAGGCAGAGAAGTATCTTACGCAGGCAATTGATGCGGCTAAGCTCGCCGAGACCCGAGGAGACAACACAAAGGATTTTTACCGCCAACTTTTCGCGGCGACTGAACAGCATGAGAAGGTGCTTTTGGGTGTGATGTCCCGAACTCCCGATGAGGCACAAGCAGTAGTGGAATCAGCACTTGCGATCAACGAACGCAGTCATAAAGAAATCGAAAGCAAAGTGGATGACCAGGGAGAATCTTTGGATGGTGAGATCCAAGATGAGATTCAACAGGAGATCGATGGTGTTGAGGATAGCGAAGATCGCGAAGGTGAGGAGCTACAAGAAGGCAATGAAGGGAAAGATGATGAAAAAGATGAGGGGAATGGGTAATGGGCTTATGGTTTTTCCGTGGCGATAATTTTCAGATACTTTCTCATGTTGACACCGCTTAAGCTTGGCTGGTATCTTTAGGTTTTAGCATTTGACAACCTTTTTGTTTCCGCGACGGAATCCCGTGAATTCCCTTTAAGTTGCCTCTGGCAACTGCGAGGTCTAGTCGGGAGCCCTGAAGGAGATCCGCCGGTTGGCGGATCACTTCAGGGTCACCAAGTCTGACTTGGTGGCTGTGCCGCAACTGTAACCCCGCTCTTCGCGAAGGGCGGGGAAGTCAGGAACGTCGTGGGCGCAATGTTTCTCCCGAGCAGGAGTCAGAGTAGCGACTAGCGATTAGGGGCTAGCGTTCAAGTTACAAACCTTCCTTCGGGAAGGTTTTTTGTCGTCTTTTCGGCGGAGATGGGGTCTTTCCCTCGCGTGAAGTTTAATAAAGGTCAACTGGAGATGGTTATGGCTCAAGTTGCACAAGCGGAATTGCCGAGGACGGGATTTGGAAGTGAGCCGTGGTTCGGCAAGATCTTTAACTTCGATCATGAGCTTCGGAGAACGCAGGAGGTGATTGATCGCGTTGGAATAGCCATTGGTGTGCCCGCGGTTTTAGAGAGCCTGCGCGCCAAGTCGCGAGCGCTGCTCTCAGAGTATGGTGTGGGAGAGCGGGCCCTTACCGTACAGCCGCTAACGCGGTATGTGATGCGAAACATTGATGGTGCTTGGGGTGTTTACGCCTACCAATTGGATGAATATGGCGAGCAGCTGGAAAGCTACCTTGATTTTGATCAATACCCCGAAGCTGTCGGGGAAGGGCTCAAAAAGGCTTTTTCAACTTTAGTTGATTCTGAAGTGGGTGAAGGAGTTGTGATTATTAGTCCCACGGAGTTGTATGCGAAGTACGATTCCAAAGGGAACGTCATTAATCCGTTGGTTGTCGTCGACAAGCGTGACTGTGAAGTTGAGGTAGCCGGATGGTTCCTGTTTGTTGACAGGAGATTGTCAAACCGGGAGCGAGCCTTTTTGTTAAACATCCATACCCTTGGGGTTGATTTTGGGATCGATGCTTTGGATAGCCATACCCAAGATGCCATGATGACCCGTTTGTCTGACATGGACGATGTGATTGTCGAGAGCCCAATTTTTCCCGAGTGGCTCGTTCGCACGCCCCGCTCCTTTCGCTTTCCGGCCGAAGTCGCGGAACTTAAGCGGTTGCCGAAATCACCTTCGACTGCTGGGGAGTATGTGCACGTTCACTCGGTCTTGGCGCCGTACCTTGCCGCTTTAGACGGATTATTTCGACAGCGGTTCGGACGCTATTTATTCGAATTTGATGCTGAAGGAGAGCGAGAGCAAGAGGAGCGGGTTTGTACGCTGATCCGGGATAATGCTCAAGGGCTTTTAGGGTTGCTGCTTAAGGAAGATAAGCGCGCTTTTTTAAAAACGCTGTGGGGCATGCTCTCTTTTGGTCAACGGCAGTGGGCGAAGGAGAAGGGTAGGGATGTTGATCGTTATATGGACGCGCTGCTTTCAGGGGAGATCCAAATTGCCGGATTTCACCCGTCGACCCGTGAGGATACGGGTCAATATTGGGATCCGATAACGCAAAGCTGGATTGGGGGGGAAGACGCTTGCGGGAGTGAGAATGGGAAGAAGCGATGTGAGCGATGTCGGGAGGAATACACCGGAAATAGTTGTCCCCGGTGCGAAAGGGTACAATCTTAAGAATTTTATTATCAATCACTTTTTTAAGTTTTGAGTATAAAATGTTGAGAAAGCATTTTTTTCCTTTTTTCATTGAGTAGTGAATACTTGGTGGGGGATACGGGGATTCCATTGTTTCAGCTTCTTTTCTCTAGACGATCTAGTTTGATGTATTAATTGGTGGTTGACAGTCTAGTGTTAGTGTCCTAGCTTGAATTAGAGCACTATATTTAGTGTTTTTTTCACTCTGGTTTTTCAGTTTTGGGATTTTCCATGAAGTGTCCCTACTGTGGAACTACTGAAAGCAGTGTCCTTGAGAGCAGAATCTCGGAAGATGAGCAGAGCATCCGTCGGCGTCGAGAGTGCGAGAGATGTGCGAAGCGATTTACAACGTATGAGCGGGTTGAGGGACTCGACTTAGTGGTGATCAAAAAAGACGGGAGAAGGGAGTCGTTTGACCGGGATAAGCTTCGGAAAGGTTTGATGAAGGCGACGTGGAAGCGGCCCGTAACGATCGAACAGATTGAGTCTTTGGTTGAAGAGGTTGAACAGAAGCTGAGAGCTCGAGCAAATAAGGAAGTGAAAAGCTGGGAAATCGGGAAGTTGGTGGTGACCAGGCTTCGCAAATTGGACCCGGTTGGTTACATCCTTTTTGCGAGCGTCTACCGAGACTTTCAGGATATTGATGATTTTAAGCGGGAGATAGAGCGTTTAGGAAAACACGTCACATAAAAAGCGAGGGTTATGATTCGTTTGTCGGAGAATGCCATTACCGTTCTAAAGAAGCGCGATTACCTGCGTCGCGATCAGGCGGGGAATGTCGTTGAAACCCCTGAACAGATGTTTAAGCGGGTTGCCAATGGCGTCGCTTCTGCAAGCGGAACCTATGGAGAGGACGTTTCCCTGGATGCGCACGCGTTCTATGAAATCATGACGGATTTTCAGTTTTTGCCGAATTCGCCGACCTTGATGCATGCGGGACGCAATGGCTTTCGGCAACTGTCAGCGTGTTTTGTCCTGCCGATTGAGGATACCTTGGAGAGTATTTTTAAGACACTCCATGATGCTGCCTTGGTCCTTAGGACCGGCGGGGGTGTCGGGTATTCTTTTTCCAAATTACGTCCGCGGGGATCTCCGGTTTCGACCACCGGCGGGGTGGCATCGGGTCCGGTTTCGTTTATGGACCTCTTTGATCATATGGCACAAGTCATTAACGAGGGTTCGAGTCGACGGGTGGCGATGATGGGAATTTTGCGCGTTGATCACCCCGATATCGAGGAATTCATTGCTGCAAAGAGGGATGGGGGGAGGTTGACGAACTTCAACGTATCGGTTGGGATTACCGATCGCTTCATGGAGGCTGTCTCCGAGGGCACTACGTATAGCCTCATTGATCCTCACGACGGGAAAGTTGTTCGTGAGGTGGCTGCCCGGACGATTCTTGACCTTATCAGTGAGAATGCATGGAAGGTGGCGGATCCTGGCTTGGTCTTTTTGGACCGCATGAATGCAGCCTGCCCTATCCGCCACCTTGGGGAGATTGAGGCGACGAATCCTTGTGGGGAGCAGCCCCTTTTGCCCTATCAGAGCTGCAACTTAGGGTCGGTGAATCTGGCAAAGTTCGTCCGCGTGGCAGGGGGAAAGAGGAGCGTCGATTTCAGAAAACTGGAGCGGACCGTACGGCTGGCCGTTAAGTTTTTGGATAACGTGATTGACGTTTGTGATTATCCCCTTTCCGAGATTACGGAGATGTCTCTCAAGACCCGCAAGATCGGGTTGGGGGTCATGGGTTTTGCGGATCTTCTCGTTGACCTTGGTATTCCTTATAACTCGACGCGCGGGTTGGTTTTGGCCGAGAGGTTGGCCAGGTTCATCGAACGGGTGGCTCGTGAAGAATCGGTTGTCCTGGGCCGATCACGAGGTTCTTTCCCGGCATTTCGCGGCAGCCGATGGGAGAAGGAAGGATACCAAGCAATCCGGAATTCGACCATTACCACGATTGCTCCGACGGGGACGATCAGTATCTTAGCTTCCTGTTCGTCGGGCATTGAGCCCCTGTTTGCCTTGTCATACACCCGCCGCAACATCCTTGAAATCGGAAAGACCGAGATGGTTGAGTTCAACGCCGCGTTTTCGCGGGCATTGTCGCGGCGCGTTCGGCAGCGACCCGTCTTTAATCGCATTTTGGATGAAGTCTCAAGGACGGGAGGCTGCCAAGGTGTTTCCGGCGTTCCTTTGGATTTAGCAAAGGTTTTCGTTACCAGCCATGACATTTCCTATGGGTGGCATGTCCGGATGCAAGCGGCGTGGCAACACCATGTGGATAGTGCGGTTTCAAAGACCATCAATTTGCCCTCATCGGCAACGGTTGAGGATGTTTACCAGGCCTACCTTTCCGCTTACGAGAGCGGATGCATGGGGATTACGATTTATCGGGATCGGAGTCGGGATCAGCAGGTGCTGCATTTGGGGCAAGGGACTGCGGCGTCGGAAACCGTTGATACCGTTGCCGCCTCCAAAGCCATGGTCGCAGCGGCAGATTCTTTCCCTTCCGGAAATGGGCATCGAGAGGGAGGGAATGGGGGTGTTTCCCATCACTACGTGGTGACCAATGGAGATAGCGGTCTTTGCCCGGAGTGTAAAACGCCGATGGTCTTTCATGAAGGCTGTGCGACTTGCCCAAACTGCTCCTATAGTTTTTGCAGCTCGACCTAGTTTGGCTCTTTGTTCTTTGTTATTTAATAAAGCTATTTTTGCTTCCATTCTTCATCGCCTATGCAGCTACTTTACCCTCGAAAACCCGTTCAACCTTTCGGTTTTCGCAAACAACCTTTCCCAAAATCTTTGCAGGTTCGCAAGAAAGACGGACGGATTGAGCCATTTTTACTTTCGAAGATTGAGGCGAGTGTGGTGGCAGCCGGATCGGACACCGGTGAGTATTCAGAGGCCGGGGCTCAGGGGATCATCGATGGAGTTATCAACGTGCTCCGTAGCGATCTTCGGGATCGGCGACTGGTTACCGTTCTTGAGATACGAAACCTCGTTGAACCTGCGATAGCCAAAGCCGGGTATTTTGCGACAGCCAAGTACTATATTTTGTACGGGACTCATAAGGGGCAAAGGAAAGACACTTGGCAGATCCGGGAACCCGTTTTGGCGGATCACTCTCTTGCGGTTGTGACAAAACGGTATGTCCGTACCGACATGAAGGGACGGCCGGTCGAGTCTGCGGGGCAGATGCTTTGGCGGGTGGCACGATCTATCGCCAAGGCAGAGATTGCCTGGGGGGATGAACGGGATGTGGAGCGGACGGCACGGGAGTTTTTTGACCGCATGGTCAACTTCCGCTTTATTTGTTCGGGAAAGGCGATGTTTGAGGCGGGTAACGACGGGGGAACGGGACAGCTGTCTGCCTGTTTTGTGTTGGGGATTGAGGATAGTATTGCGGCGATTTTTAAGACGTTGGGGGAGGCGGCTTTAGTCCATAAGAACAACGGCGGTACGGGATTCAACTTCTCGAAGATCCGGCCGCGGGGCGATAAGGTCAAAAACGTTCCGGGGGCAGCCAGCGGTCCGGTTGACTTTCTGCAGGCCTATTCGGCGGCACTGTCTAAGATTCTTCAGGGAGCAAAGCGACAGGGGGGGAACATGGCCATTCTCAATGCCGATCATCCTGACCTTTTGGAATTCGTCAAGATTAAAGCGACGGACGGAAACATCAAAAATTTCAACATTTCCGTGGGCGCGCCGGATGCATTTATGGAGGCGGTGGTGAAGGGAAAGCCGTGGAATCTTACGAATCCGCGAACGGGAGAAGTGCAAAAAACCATGAAGGCCTCAGAGCTTTTTTGGGCAATTGTCGAATTTGCCCACAAAACCGGGGATCCGGGGATGATCTTTTTGGATCGACTAGAGCAGGACAATCCGACACCGACACTGGGGAAGCTTGATGCGACAAATCCCTGCGGGGAACAGCCGCTATTACCCTTTGAAAGCTGTAATCTTTCCTCCATCGTCCTCTCCTCGCACCTTCGGAGAAAGAAAGCCGATGACCCATTTGGGTGGGAAGTTGATTGGGATGAGTTGGGGAGGACGGTTCGGACGGTGATTCGCTTTTTGGATGACATGATTGAGGCGAATACCTACGTTCTGCCTGAAATTGAGCGGATCGTACGGTTTGGGAATCGGAAGATCGGGTTGGGGGTCATGGGATTTGCCCATCTTTTGTACCGTATGGGAATCCCTTATAACTCTTCTTTGGCTGTTCAGATGGCCGATCATTTGGGAAAGTTCATTCAGAAGGAGGCGGAAGCCGCCTCTTTGGAGTTGGCGAAGAAGCGCGGGGTGTTCCCCAATTTTGACATGAGCTTTTATTCGGGGACGTCGGAGCGCTATCGGAATGCCACGATGCTGACCATAGCTCCTACGGGAACTATCAGTCTTTTTGCCAATTGCTCTTCGGGAATTGAACCGGTGTTTTCCCTCCTCACTACCCGGCGTACCTTCTATGAGGACGATCGCAAGAATCGTCCAACGAAGTCGTTAACCATCGTTGATCCGGTATTCTCGGAAGTACTGGAGGCGCAGATTGCGAGTCGCCCCCTTTCTGTTACCAGGGAGGATGTGTTCAAGCACCTCAGCAAGTTTGGCCATCTTCTCGGTCTTCGGGGACTGCCGAAGCGGATGCGGGACGTATTCGTTACGACCCACGACATCGACTGGCCTTGGCATGTGAAGATTCAAGCTGCGTGGCAGAAACACTGCGATAACTCGGTTTCAAAAACGATCAACTTTCGTCAAGGAGCAAGTGCCCGGGATGTCCGAGAGGCCTACCTTTTGGCCTGGAGGCTCGGGTGCAAGGGTATTACTATTTATCGGGACGGAAGCAAGACGGATCAAGTGTTGAACCTTGCGGAAGCGAAAGTACCCCGGTCGATGGGAGAGAAGGCGTCAAGGGAAGGGACAGCTTGTCCGGAGTGCGGTAGCGAACTCACGTATAGCGAAGGGTGTGCGACGTGCGCGAATTGCGGATATAGCTACTGTAAAGTTTAAAGTTTAAAGTGAAAAGTTAAAAGTTAGAGATATGGGAACCGTTCGATTGCAGCGAGGGGAGAAGTGCGGGGTTTGCGGGAACAGATATTTACGTAATATTGCAGTGGACGGCTTGGCGGTTTCCGATGGAAAGGTACTTCTCATCAAACGCGGGAACGAACCGGACCGGGGAAAGTGGGCATTGCCGGGCGGACTCTTGGATTGGGATGAGGATGCGGAGGAGGCGGTTTTGAGGGAGTTTTCTGAGGAAGCCGGACTGAGCGGACGAGTGGGGAAGTTTCTTGGTGTCTATTCCGATCCACGCCGTGATACGTTGCAGCGGGTGACCGTTGTGTATGAGGTATTGATTATTGGTGGGGTGCTACAATTCGGTGATGATGCATTGGAGGCGAAGTGGTTCGCTTTGGATGAACTCCCACGCCTCGCCTTTGATCATAACAGGATTGTGGAGGATTATTTACGAGTCGGGAGTAAGGACTAAGAAAGGAGGAATATGTCGATGAATGATGAAAAGACGAAGGTTGAAGAGCTTAAGAAGCAGGTCCTTCAGTTTCGTCAACGAAGGAAGTGGACCGGTGAGGATCCAAAAGACATCGCGTTGAGCGTGGTTCTGGAGGCAACCGAGCTTTTGGAACATTTTCAATGGAAAACGGGAGATGAAGTAAGAAAGGAAGCCAGGCTTTATGGGCCCATCTGCGATGAATTGGCGGATGTTCTCTGGTGGGTGCTCGTCATGGCGGAGAGTTTACATATCGATTTAGCCCACGCGTTTGAGATGAAGATGAGGAAGAATGAGGAGAAGTATCCTGAAAAAATCTTTGCAAGCGACGCGTCCGAAGCGGAGCGTTGGCGGCACTACTATCGGATTAAAGCAAAGTACAGAGGAGGACATCCTCTCGCTGAGGGCGAGAATGACAAATAACCAATTTCTACTATCCAAATTCATTTCCAGCGATTATGGCAGATAACGCTTTCGCCATTAAGCAGATCAGAAAGCGCGATGGAGGGGTGGTAGCGTTTGATCCCGCCAAGATCACCATTGCGATCTTAAAATCTTCGGCTGTAACCGGCGAGTTCGGGGAAATTGAAGCGAAGCGGCTGACGAGTATTGTGATTGAACTTCTCCGGCGAACCAATGGCCCCACTTCGCCAGGGCTTCGAGGGGCGAGAAAGGTGATTCCGACTGTTGAGCAGGTGCAGGATATCGTAGAGCAGGTATTGATGGCGGGGTCTCACTACCGTACGGCGAAGGCGTACATCCTCTTCCGACAACGACAAGCGGAGCTGCGGACAGTGCGGAACGTGTTGGGCGTTGAGGATGACCTCGGGATGTCCGTCAATGCTCTCAAGGCAATGGCCAGGCGTTATCTTCTCAAAGATGAACGGGGGAATGTGGTTGAAACGCCCCGACAAGCGGTGGAGCGAGTGGCTGCTTGTGTTTCCGCAGTCGAGAAGCGTCAGCGTAAGGCTTGGGAGCAAAAATTTAGCGAGATAATGAGCACGTTTTCTTTTGTTCCGGCAGGTTGTTACTTTCGGGGAGCCGGGCAAAAACGGGGGCTACTCGCAAATTGCTTCGTGTTACCGGTTGAGGATGACATGGAGGCAATTTTTGATGCGGTGAAGTGGACAGCACTCATTCATCAGTCGGGTGGGGGGACTGGTTACAATTTTTCCAAGCTTCGACCGAACGGAGATGCGGTCGGTGGCGGCGGATTTGCCTCAGGGCCCGTTTCGTTTATGAAGGCGTTTGATGCGGCGACGGAGATCGTGATGCTTGGAGGGCGCCACCGCGGGGCTAACATGGGCATCCTGAATGCCGACCACCCGGATATTTTTGAATTTATCACCTGCAAGACGCAGGAAGGGGAAATTGGCAACTTCAATATTTCGGTGGGGGCGAGTGATGCGTTCATGGGAGCGGTTGAGAAGGATGGTCATTGGGATTTGGTGAATCCGCGTACGGGCGCGGTCGTACGGCGAACGAAGGCGCGGACGGTGTTTGACCAGGCTGTTGCTTTGGCATGGAAAACCGGCGATCCGGGAATGATTTATCTTGATGCGATCAATCGAGATAACCCGCTTCTTAAGGCTCTTGGGCCTATTACGGCAACCAATGTTTGCGGGGAACAACCGCTTCATCCGTTTGACGTGTGCAACTTAGGGTCTGTTAATTTGGGGAAGTTTGTTAAAAAGGCAAAGGGCAATCCTTCGACTTCGCTCAGGACAAGCGGGCAAAGGGCAAAGGGTAAAACAGAAGACCTCATTGATTGGAAGCGGTTGGAGGAGGTCGTGCGAATAGCGGTACGGTTCTTGGATGACGGGATTGATGCGAGTTTTTATCCCATTCCTCAAATCAGCGCCATGGCACATAATGTCCGTCGGATTGGCCTCGGGGTGATGGGATGGGCGGATTTATTAGTTTCGCTTCGTGTCCGATACGACAGCGAGGAAGCTGTTCGTTTGGCAAAGAAAGTGGCGCAGTTCATTCAGAGGATCGGATGGGATGAAAGCGCGAGGATTGCTGCGGAGAAGGGTGCGTTCCCGCTATGGGAGAAGAGCGACTTTGCACGAAAGCATCCGCATTTGGGGAAGCGAGTGAAAGTGCGGAATGTTGCCGTCACGACCATAGCCCCCACAGGGACGATCAGCATGGTTGCCGATTGCTCATCCGGGATCGAGCCGATCTTTGCTCTTTCATTTGTGAAAAACGTTGTAGATCAGGAAGGGTTGACGTATATGAACACTTCTTTTGAACAGGCGCTGGCTGGTGCGGTTGGAAACGGTGAGCGGAGCGCAATTGAACCTCTCCTTCATGAAGTCTCAAAAACGGGGAGCGTTACCTCCGTTTTGGGTATTCCACAGTGGATAAAGGATGTTTTCCGGACTGCCCATGATATTTCTCCAGAATGGCATGTGCGAATGCAGGGGGCGTTTCAGGAATACACCGATAATGCGGTTTCCAAGACGATCAACTTTCCGGAATCGGCAGTGATCGAGGATGTCGAAAAGGCCTATCGGTTAGCCTGGAAGATGGGGTGTAAAGGGATCACGATCTATCGGGATAAAAGCAAGTCGGTGCAGATCCTTGAGAAGGAATCGAAGAGTGTTCGGATTCAGAGCAAACTTTCTGTCACACCGCTTGCGGTACGGGCGGCCTCTTTTGGGGTGGGTGAGACGGAAGGGGGCAAGTGTCCGGAATGCGGCGGACCGATGTCGTTTACCGAGGGTTGTTCAAAGTGCCAGCTGTGCGGGTACAGCGTTTGTGAAGTGTAGGGTCGCTGTTTCGGAGGTTTTCCTTCCTGCAGCTTTCCTGCGGATTTCTTAGGTCCTGTTATACTTCTCTCGAATACTATCCACCGACTATGCTTATTTTAGCTTCGTCATCAGAACGTCGGCGCGAGCTTTTATCTTGGCTGGGAGTTCCATTTGCTGTCGTCCCTTCCTATTTTGACGAGCGGAAAATTTCCCTGAGAGATCCCCGAAAGCTCGTTTTCAAACTTTCGCTTTTGAAAGCCCGTTTCGTTGCTGAGATGCGTTCGGAGGGACTCGTTATTGGAGCGGATACCGTTGTTTCTGTTGGTGGGGAAACTATTGGGAAGCCGAAGGATGAAAGGGATGCGGTGCGGATTTTAAAAAAGCTTTCCGGGAAGACACATGCGGTGTACACCGGGATAGCGGTGGTTGATGCCTTGACAAAAAAGAGCGTGTCGGCGGCGGAGGAAACGGCTGTCACGTTCCGAACTTTGTCTGATGAGGAGATCAACGATTACGTGGCAACGGGTGAACCGCTTGATAAAGGGGGAGGGTATGCGATCCAGATGGGGGCAAAGGGATTTGTTTCTGACGTTCGCGGAAGCTTTACGAATGTCGTGGGACTGCCGCTTGTGGTTCTTCAAACATTGCTACGGAAACATGGATTTACGCTTAAACGTGATGTTCCGAGGATTGTGTTTGAGAAGACGGGATATTTGAGTTAACGAGGGACATCGAAAGGTTTGTCTACTTATAAACGATATAATCAACAACGATGACAGAAGCAAGAGATGAGCTTTCTATAAGTCGAGACCGAACTGTCCAAGAGCCATTATCTCCCGAAGAGCTCTTTTCCGGATTGGTGAATCACTACTTCGGGGAGCGGGAAGGACCACGGCGAGGTATTGAGGATGCACGACGGAGAGCGGTTGAACAAGTCCTTATGTCGCAGGGACTTGATGCCATGGGAATAGTACGACCTAACGATGGTACGCCATTAACGAAAAAAACGGTCATCTCCTGTCAACAGGTTGTGGAATATTTAGCAAAGGAAACGCCTGAGGCATTGTCGGATTGGATTACCAAGTACAGCGATGACGTGCGGCGGTTTTTCGATGGCGGAGATGTCCGAATCGGAGCCATCCTTCGGCTGGCCCAGAGACGGTTGAGGGACAAATAGAAGCACTTTTCGTCTGGATGCAACGATAAGTGGAGAAAAATGCAACAATTGTCAGTAGCGTTTAGGGTTTAGCGTCTAGGGTTTAGAATGACTATTCAAAAAGGACTTGTTTACGTATTCACAGGGAACGGAAAGGGGAAAACTTCTGCTGCGTTGGGAGTAGGGGTGCGGGCGGCACTCTCCGGAATGACGGTTGTGATGGTTTGTTGGTACAAGAGCAGAGACTGGGATGTTTCCGAGTATCGATTAGCGGATCAATTTCCTAACTTCAAGGTATTTCCAATGGGTGTGGGTTTTAGAATCACGAATTATGAATCAGGAATTATGAATCAGAGAGGAAGGCAGATCAAAACCGCTCCGATTGCTGGCGGTGGGGTGGTTGTGGATCGGGCGGGGGAGAATGAGCATAAGAAAGCGGCGAAGGCGGCACTTCGGAAAGCAAAGGAGCTGGTAGGACAGGTTGATATGCTGATTTTGGATGAGGTTAATAACGCCGTCTCTGACGGCTTAATTGACCTAAGTGCTCTAATTGACCTAATTTCTGATAGGGAGAAGACACATTTGGTGTTGACAGGAAGAGGTGCACATCCAAAAATTGTGGAGCTTGCGGATCTGGTGACCGAGATGCGAAAAATCAAGCATCCGTATGATCGGGGCAGGAAAGCCGTGAAGGGCTTGGATTTTTGACCGATATGATAAACTTATGCGACTATGGTGTTTAACAAACTTGAAGCGATCGAAGGCCAAAGGGATCAAGCACTTCGGGTAGTACAACCTATTCGAGAACGACTGGTTACCTTGCTTCGGGAGCAGGGAGAACAGCAACGGATTGGAATTGCCGATCGGATATTGGGACAAACTCAGTCCTCTTCGTATTGGAAATTATCTGTTGATAAGATGCGCAATGTGGGTCGCTATAGTTCAGTTCGAACCAATGTGGAAATTGAGACAGATCCCAGAAGTCCACATGCTAAGGTTTTGTCTCCGTCTTCGGCTATTAAGGTAACCGTTGAATCTCAAGGAATTCATGCGTGTTATAACCTCGAATCGGAACCCGAGAAAAGCTGGAGGACGATCGGTAGGGTGGGTGCCAATGCTGGTGATATTGAAGATGATACGTGGGAGTCCATTGCCGAGCTTGACAATACGTTTTTCAATTGGTTGGAGCTGGAGCTTGCGCGGCAACCTTAAGGATAACTTCGAATATTAACCTTTCTCTTCGGGTAGTCTTTTTCAAGCGTGATCATTTCGAGAGCCCTCTTTTGGTGTGCTATGATGGAGGGGTATGGATACACCTGGTGGGCAAGGGAATGCTGAGGGCGGATTACCTTCAAGTGCACAGCCTTCTTCCGTTGGGCCGCCTTCGTCACAAACAGATCAAGCCGGGGTGGTACCGCAAGAGGCGGGGAAGGTGATTGAGGCGCCGTCAGGCTCTCAACCACAGGCAGGTCAACCGACGGCCGCAAAAGAGAAGGAACCAAGTACAGGAGTGAGTCCGACGGAAACACATCCGATTGTTGAAATTGGTCCTCCCAAGGAGCTTCCTCCGGATGTGGAGGGATGGCTTGAGCGGGTGGAAAAGGATGAGGTGGCGGAACCGCCGGTTATCGTTCATAAGGGGAAGCCGATTGTTTCCCCGGCAGCGCCGCAGGCAGTGAGTGTCACGTTGCCGCTTGACGATACGGGCATTAAGAAGGGACTTCATTACAAGCTGTTTGACAGCATTCGCTGGCTGGCGGAGTGGTGCATTCGGATGGCAAAGAAATATGCTCTTGGGAAGAAATAGCAGAGAGCTTAGAGCATAGAGCATAGGGCGTAGAGCAGATCCCAGTGAGATAACTTTTATATCTCACGGGATCCCGTGAAGTACGCGGAGCGTTACTTCACTGGGAGAGCAAAGAGAGGGAAGGTTATCAGATATGCCGAGAGTGAGTGATCCGGTCGGAACAGCATTCTTCTTTGTTACCCTGATGATTATTGCGGCCGTTGGGATCGTGGGGTTGGTTGCCCTTTTCTATCTTCTGTTTCAATGGATCCGTTACCGGAGGAGGGAAGAGTACTCGCTCGGATCGGTGGTTTTGCAGGTTGCGGTGCCGAGGGATAACGAACTCAAGATCGATGTTGCTGAGCAGATGCTCGCCAGTTTGTTCTCCGTTAAAAAAGTCGGTTTCTTTTCCTGGTTTAAACCTGAGGATCACTTCTCCTTTGAGATTGTAGCCCGGAAAGAGGATATCCGTTTCATGGTTGTCTGTCCGATGGAGCTCCGCGATTTGGTTGAAAAGCAGATCCATGGGGCATATCCCGGAGCAGAAGTTAAGGAAGTTGATGAGTACAATATTTTTTCAGAAACCGGGAAAGTTGCTTATGCTCAGCTTAAAATTCGTTCGTCTTCTCACTTACCGCTGAAGGTGTATAAGGAACTTCCCACTGATCCGTTGAGTTCGGTTACCTCGGCACTGGCGAAGATGGGTGATGATGAAGGAGCGGTGCTGCAAATCCTTATCAGTCCCGCTTCAAAATCCTGGCAGAGTGCGGGAGCTTCTTATGTTGCTAAAACTAAGGCTCAGGAGGCGGATCCCGAGAAAGCCAGATATATGGTGGATGCAAAAACCTTGGAAGCCATTGAGAATAAGGTTGCAAAACCAGGCTTTGAAACAACTATTCGCATCGTCGTTTCATCCACATCGCAGCAGTCGGCGGAGGCTCATCTTCGGAACATCATCGGGGCATTTTCCCAGTTTTCCTCGGATCAGAACGGCTTCGAGAAGGCGCGGATTTGGCTTCGGCGTTTATTCATGATTGATTTTATTTACCGGTACCAGCCGTTTTTTGGGAAGCGGTCGGTCCTCTCGAGTGAAGAGTTGGCAACCATCATGCATTTTCCCAACAAGCAGGTGGAAACCCCCCACATCTTTTGGCTGATGGCGAAAAGGGCACCGGCACCGGCACAGATTCCTTTAGAGGGACTTTACCTTGGGAAGAGCGCCTACCGGGGGGTGACACGGAAGGTCTACATCGCCGATGATGACCGCAGGCGGCACATGTACATCATCGGGAAAACGGGGACGGGGAAGTCGGAATTCTTAAAAGACATGATTATGCAAGACATCCGGGCGGGGAAAGGGGTGTGTTTTATTGATCCCCATGACATGGTTGAGCAGATCTTGGAGCTTATTCCTCCCGAGCGGGCGGAGGATGTAATCTACTTTGATCCTTCCGACACCGAACGGCCGATGGGGCTTAACATGCTTGAAGCAGAAACCGAAGAACAGAAGCATTTCGTGGTTTCCTCGCTCATTGGCCTCATGTACAAGCTCTACGATCCCCATAAGACGGGGATTATCGGACCGCGGTTTGAGCACGCGATCCGCAATGCGATGCTTACCGTAATGAGCGAACCGGGCAACACGTTTGTTGAGGTGGTGCGGGTGCTCACCGATTCTAAGTATGTTCAGGAATTGCTTCCCAAGGTCCGCGATCCGATCGTCAGGCGTTATTGGACGGACCAGATTGCCCAGACGGCAGACTTCCATAAATCCGAGGTGTTGGACTACATCGTCTCGAAATTCGGGCGGTTTGTCACAGACAAGATGATGCGAAATATCATCGGGCAATCTGCGAGCGCATTCAATTTCCGAAACGTGATGGATGAGGGAAAAATACTTCTTATAAACCTTGCGAAGGGGAAGATCGGGGAAGAAAACAGCAACTTCTTGGGGCTTATCCTGGTGCCGAAGATCCTTATTGCGGCGATGAGCCGTCAGGATGTTCCGGAGGAACAACGACGCGATTTTTACCTCTATGTTGATGAGTTCCAGAACTTTGCGACACCGGATTTTGCGGTCATTCTTTCCGAAGCGAGGAAGTATAAACTGAACCTGACGGTTGCCAACCAATTCATTGGGCAGGTTGAGGAAGAGGTGAAACAGGCTGTGTTCGGAAATGTGGGAAGTTTGGTTACCTTCCGGGTTGGTGTGTCGGACGCAAATTTCCTTCAACATGAGTTTACCCCGACCTTTACCGAAGGGGATTTGGTGAATGTCGAACGGTTCAACGTCTACATAAAAACCGTGGTGAATAACGAGCCCATGCCGCCGTTTTCGATGGATTTAACCAAGGATGTGGAAGAGGAGCGAAGACTGCGGAATCCCAAAGTCGGAGAGATGATCCGTCAGCTTTCAAGGCTTAAGTACGGGAAGGACCGGACTGAGATTGAGGCGGATGTGGCGAAGAGGTCCAGGCTGTAGGAATAGCGTCTAGCGTTTAGCGTATAGGGTTCCCGCCTCTGCTCCAGAGATTCCGTCTTGATCATTAGTCAAGACTCCATTCTGGATGCTTCGTCGGGCAAGTAGGGTAGAGGGGTCGGTGGTATAATTCCTCCGGCAGCGAGCGCCCGTAGCTCAGCGGCAGAGCGCTACTCTTATAAAGTAGATGTCCTTGGTTCGAATCCAAGCGGGCGCACAATCGTGTTTATTTCTTTTCCTTCTTTTGCTCGCTTTGATTGTGTGTTATAGTGAGGAACATGGCGAAGCGGAGGTTCAGCGATCTGACGTTTTCCGAGGAAGAGGAGTTTTTTTTGACAAGCGATCCAGCTGATCAGGCCTTCTGGGATGAATTTTGGACACAGGAAGCTTCAATGAACGAAGATACGCCCTTGGTGACGATAACCGTTCGTAATGAAGAGACCGGAGAAGAACGGGTGCTTGAGCATGTGCGGCTGCGATATCGGGCGATGAAGAAGCTTCGGGATTGGTAGATTAGAGCTCTTCCAGTTTCACTTCGTCTTTTTCCACTTTTTCGCTGATGACCTTGAGGTATTTTTCGGTAGTGGAGAGCCGTTTGTGGCCAACGAGCTTTGAAATATATACCAACGGCGTTCCGGCGATCAACTGTTGGGCAATGAAGGTGTGGCGGAGGTCATTGACTTTCGCATCTTTTATCCCTGCCAGCTTGAAGTAGCGATCAATGGCTGCTCTGATGTTCCGGACGAGGAATGGGCGGCCGGTTTTGGTGACAAAGAGTGTTTTCTCCCGTGTTTTCGGACGTTCTTCGATATAGTCTTCGAGGGCTTTGTGGGCGGCTCTTGTGAGGGGTACGGTTCGGAGCCCGTGCGATTCGTATGGTTGGATGGTCATGGCGCTTTTTTCAAGATCAAGGTCCTCAATTCTCAGGTTGGCGAGTTCGCCGATCCGTATTCCGGTTTGCAGGAGCATCTCTACAATTGAAGAGATTCTCGTGTCCGAACGACAGGCATCGCGAAGGGCCCGGTATTCCATCTTTGAAAGAACTCTTGGTGGCTTGACGTCGTAACGCGGATGAACGATCGCGGTGGTGGGATTTGTTTCGATATACTCTTTAGCCTTTAGAAATCGAAAGAAGGACTTGATAGAATTAATTTTTCTAGAGATGGATTTGGCAGTGTAGTTGAGTTTCCCTAAGTTGAGCGTAAAGGCTTTGATGTGCTCCGGGGTGATTGCTTCTGTTGAGGTGATCTCGGTTTTTTCGAGAAACTCGGCAAGCTGCTCGATATCTTTCCCATATGCTAGAATGGTAGCGGTTGCACGCTTTTTTGCGCGGAGGTCTGCAATGAATTCTTCGCGTGACTGCTTAAGGGATAGGGAATTGGACCCATTCATACCGTTTACGCCTTATTATCCTGTAATAAACTATCTTATAATACCATTGACGAGGATGTGTGTCAATGCGCCGACAAGCCTTTAGTATTTTGGCACTGCTTCTTGGGATCTATTTCATCGTTGCCCTCTCAAGGGATCTTCTGGATCTTCTATCTAAGCGGGAGCGGATCATTCAGGAGGAGGCCGAGGTAGCAAAACTTGAGCAGGAGCAACGGGACTTGGCGGAGAAGCTCCAGTATGTTTCGGGCGATGAATTCGTTGAGAAGGAGGCGAGGGAGAAGCTCTTGATGGGAAAACCCGGAGAGGTCGTCATGCTTCTTCCGCCTGATAACGATCAGACAGGACAGGCGGGGCCTACTTCCGACAAAGACCAAAACAGTGCGAAAGAGGACTTGGCGAATTGGGAGAAGTGGGCTCAAGTGTTCGGTTTCTTCAGATAACACCCAAACTCGTCGTGAGTTTGACTCTGACTGCTGGAGGGCGAGATTGTTGTTCTTAAGGGATGCTGTCTCTTGTTTAGTTTCCCAAATTAGTTTTTATTCTTTTTCCCAAGCAGATTTATTACTTTCTTACTCGTCTAAGAAAGTAACCAAAGAATGACGCCCCAGTGAACGGTCTCTCGGGAGCTCGTTCGCTCATCCTTTGTCATCAAACTTCTCGGGATAAACCCTTCGTCGGACAGTCGATGACATCTTAATGGTATTCGCTCACGTCGTTCTCGAGTAGCTGCGTTCAAAGGGTATTCAAGAAGAGATCCCCAAAGCGAGTTTATTTCCTTCTTACTCAATACTTCATGCTTCTTGGTCCAATTGAAATGCGTTTAGAGAGAGACGTTTTTTTAGGTTGATTTTTCCAGAGGAATTTGGTAAAATTGGCTCGTTTTGACAACGCGCGGGGTAGTGTACGGTAGCACGTGAGGCTCAATGATGGGCCCTCTATCGAGTAATTGATGGAGTGCACCTGGCTATATCGGCGAAACCTACCCTCATGAACTGAGTACGGCAACGCCGAGGAAAGACCTTGAATGGGAATCCGTAGAGACTATACGCCAGGAACCCATTAGATATGTGATTATGATTATCTAACGGGTTAAGACATAGTCCGGTACTCCAGGAAACTGGAGAAAACAACACGCATAATCTCGCAGACCAGGTTCAACTCCTGGCCCCGCAACACTCAAGCCCTGATTTCTTTCGGGGCTTTCTTTTTGGTACAATTTTGAGGTGTTGCTAGGGTAGCTCAGTGGCAGAGCGGTCGTTTCATAAGCGATAGGTCGTGGGTTCGAATCCCACCCCTAGCACAGAGCTTGACAAGTTTTGTACAATAAGATCGTTACCATAAGTGAACAAAAGCGATGATCCGGTAAGGTTGGGACCGGGGAGCTGTCCGCCAAAATAGCGGGACGGAGGCGAAACCGTAGAAAGACTGCAGCGTGTGTCGCCCCTCGATAAACTCGGGGTATACTCGCGGAGCACGTCATGAATGAGTCCCGTGAGATAGCTTGCTTATCTCACAGGGAAAAGCGAGGTGGCACCGCCCTAAAGCGGAATTGAAGGGCCCTTGCAGGTTTCCAATAATCGTTTGGAAATCCGTAAGGGTTTTTTTATGGCCAATTGCTTGAAAGGAGGTGAGAAAATATGGTAATGGAAAGCGGACGGAGAGGTGTGGAAGAAACTCAGGCCCCTGACGTTCTCGGACAACAGCTTGTTGTGCTTGATGCGGCACTGTTTCAGGCTGTTGAGAACAACGACCATGATACCGTTAAAGCGGTGGCGCAGAGGTTAGCCGATGTCCGAGAAGAAATCCATCGCATTAGTGGAGATGCTCCAGGACAGTATTGAAGACTGGGGCTCATATTATGATAAAGTAGGAGCACTATGAGCGGGAAGAAACGGGTATTATCAGGTATCCGCGCAACCGGACGATTACACCTCGGGAATTACCTTGGGGCTGTGAAAGGTATGCTTTCCTTGCAGGATAATCCCGACTACGAAACCCTGTACATGATTGCGGATTTGCATACGATGACAACCCCGTACGATCCCGAGGAGCTGCGGGTCAACCGACGGGAAGTTGTCATGGATTATCTGGCAGCCGGGTTGGATCCAAAACGCAGCATCATCTTTGCTCAATCGGATGTGCCGGAGCATACGGAGCTTGCCTTCTATTTTGCTACGGTTGTTTCCGTTGCCCGCATGCAGCACTTGCCAACATTTAAGGATAAGGTCAAGCAATACCCCAAAGCCGTGACGATGGCACTTTTGAACTATCCAATTCTGATGGCGGCAGATATCCTTGCTTACAAGGCGGAGCTGGTGCCGGTTGGGGTTGATCAGGAGCCGCACCTTGAGATTGCCAGGGAGATTGCCCGTAAGATGAACCAAACCTACGGCACGGATTTTCCCGAGCCGCAGCGGTTTGAGACGTCGGGGGGATATGTTCCGAGCCTGGTTGGGGAGGGTAAAATGAGCAAGTCTGTTTCGGGGAGTTATATCACGCTCACCGATGACCTTTCTACGATTCGCAAGCGGCTGGCTACGGTCCCGACCGATTCAGGGAAGGGAGAGAAAGTCCCTGAGAAAGGAGGGGTGGCGAACCTTCTGGTGTTGGTTGGGTTGTTTATGGGAGAGGATCGGAGGCGGACGTGTGAAGCGCAGTATCGGTCGGAGGGGATTCGGTATCAAGCTTTGAAGGATGAGCTTTCTGAGGCGATTCACCGGGAGCTTGAGCCGTTCCAGCGCCGTCGGAACTTGCTTACGGAGGATCAGCCGTATGTTGATCGGGTGCTTCGTGAGGGTTCCGAAAAAGCCCGGCGTATTGCCAGGGAGACACTTGATAGAGTGCGGGGGAAGGTTGGTTTAGGATGATTTTTTCTGTTTCTTTTATGGAATTTCGATTCCGTTGTCCGTTTCGCTGTGGTATACTTCCACAGTGAAGGCCACAATCCCGTTTTCCGATTTTTCCAGGCTTGATCTGCGGGTTGGTACCATACAAACCGCGGATCCTGTTGAGGGTGCGGATAACCTTTTAAAGATTACTGTTGATTTAGGTGAAGTCGGGAAGCGGCAGTTGATAGCAGGGCTTCGAAAAAGCCATACGACCTCGGATCTAGTGGGAAAGCAGATTGTTGTTGTGGTTAATTTAGAGGAGAAAGAGATTCGAGGGCTAACTTCTTCCGGGATGCTGCTTGCAGCGGACTGTGAAGAAAAGCCGATCCTCATCAGCCCTCAAGAGGAGGTTGTCCCAGGAACAACCATTCGATAAAGTTATGGAAGACCAACAAACTGTCCCTCCACCTCAACCACCCCAACCACCCCAAATGCCCCGGAAGATGCGGCGGATGGAACTGCGGCTTCATTTCAACCCGAAGCGGATTTTTCTGTGGGTGATTCTGCTCTTTCTTTTTACCCCGTTTATTCTTTCATTCCTCGCGGCGAAGTCTGTAACTGAGGAGATTCCATTATCTCAAGCAATCTCGGACATCGGTAACTCGCGGGTGGAGAAGGTTGGGGTGGACGGGGAGCGTCTCATTTTGACCTATCGAGGGGGAGAACAGCGAACCTCGCGGAAGGAAGGAAACGAGACGTTGGTAGAGATTTTGAAGAACTCAGATGTCGATCCCCAGTCCGTGACGATTGAGGTACATGATCAGAGCATGGGACGGGTTTGGTGGGACATCGCGGGAACGGTTTTACCCCTTCTCTTCATGGGATTATTTTTCCTCTTTTTGATCAGGCAAGCGAGGGGAGCCCAAGACAGTCTGTTTACCTTCGGTCGGAGCAAAGCCAAACTCTTTTCAAAGGGCCGACAGACGGTGACCTTTGCCGATGTCGGTGGGGTGGCCGAAGCAAAGAAGGAGCTTGAAGAGGTGGTGGATTTCCTTAAGCATCCTCGGAAATACAGCCGATTGGGTGCGCGGACTCCCAAAGGCGTTCTTTTGGTTGGACCAAGCGGAACCGGGAAGACCTTACTCGCGCGGGCGGTCGCGGGGGAGGCGGGGGTCCCCTTTTTCTCCATGGCAGGGTCAGAGTTTATGGAAATGCTTGTCGGCGTTGGGGCATCCAGGGTGCGGGATCTGTTTGATACTGCAAAGCGGTCATCTCCCGCCATCATTTTTATCGATGAGATTGATGCGATTGGTCGGGTCCGCGGATTGGGAGTTGCCGGAGGCCATGATGAACGCGAGCAGACCTTAAATCAAATTTTAGTTGAAATGGATGGATTTACTCCGAATGACAATGTGATTGTGCTTGCAGCGACGAATCGCGGGGATCTTTTGGATCCTGCGCTTTTACGGCCCGGGCGGTTCGATCGACGAGTCACCCTTGACCTTCCCGATATCGAAGAGCGAAAGCGCGTGCTTCTCATTCATGCGAAGGGGAAGCCGATTTCCCGAGATGTTGATTGGGATAAAGTTGCCAAACGGACGGTTGGGTTTTCTGGAGCTGACCTTGAGAATATGCTCAACGAAGCGGCAATTTTGGCGGCGCGGGTTGATAAACACTCCGTGGATACGAGCGATATCGAGGAGGCGGCAACCAAGGTGAAGTTGGGACCGGAAAAGAAGAGACTCCAGGGCGATTATGAACGGCGAATGACGGCATATCATGAGGGTGGACACGCCGTGGTCGGGCATCTTTCCTCGTATTCCGATCGCGTGCATCGGGTTAGCATCGTTTCGCGGGGACTCGCGCTTGGATTTACCCTCATGCCTCCGGAGAAGGATAAGTATACCCAAACAAGGAGTGAGCTTTTGGATACGATCAAGACTCTTTTGGGAGGACGGGCGGCTGAGGAGCTGGTATTTTCGGAATTGACGGGGGGCGCGGCAAGCGATATCGATAAAGTGACCCGGATTGCGCGAAGTATGGTTGAGGATTACGGGATGAGCGATATCGGACCCGTCAACTTGGGACCGCAATGGGATGCCTCCGAATGGGGGCGAGCGATCGTTGAACCAAGCCAGCTTTCTCAGGAGATGCAGGCGAAGGTTGATGTGGAGATCAAGAAAATCGTTGATGTAGCTTACAAAGAAGCTGTAAAGATTTTGACCAAATATCGAGAGCAACTTGATGCTGTTGCTGCAGAGCTTGTGAAGAAGGAATCTTTAGACGGAGAAGAGTTTGAGAAGATCATGGGGATGCCAAAGGCGCAACCGCCTTCGGGAGAAAAGGGTAGAGACTAGGAAGTCCTTCGTGCGCCAGCTGGCCCTGTACCAGACGGTAACAGGGTTGGCGGATCAGGGTGAATAGTCCTTCGACTCCTTCGATTTGGTTCGACTTCGCTCACCACAGGTCACTCAAGACGCGTTCGCTCAGGATTAAATAAGAAATGGAGATTTTCGGCAATACTTGAGCCTCCGAGAGAAGCGGAGGTTTTCTTTTTCCTCTGGGGGCTTGTGATAGAATTACCTTTATGAATCGAGGAAAATCCGATCAACAAAAGCGACTGGTTCTGATTGATGGACATTCGGTGCTATTCCGGGCCTTTCATGCGTACCCGCCCCTGACGACGAGAAAAGGGGAATTGATTAACGCCGTCTATGGATTTACCAACATTCTTCTTTCTGTCATTCGCGAGCTTTCGCCTTCCCACCTTGTGGTTTGCTTCGATCGGGACAAACCGACCTTTCGCCATGTGGAGTACAAGGGCTATAAGGCCCATCGGCCAGAGATGCCGGCCGACCTTGCGAGTCAACAGGAACGGGTTTGGGAGATCGTGTCGATCCTCAATATCCCAATTTTTTCGCTGGAAGGGTATGAAGCGGATGATGTGATTGCAACGCTCGTGAAACAAGCGGCTCACGGCAAAGGGCAAAGGGTGAAAGGCAGAGGGAAAAAAAATGATATTGAAGTTGTGATTGTAACAGGGGATCGCGATGCTCTGCAACTCGTGGAGGGGAAACGCGTGGTGGTCTACACTCCCGGAAGGGGAAAACAGGCAGCAACGCTTTGGGATGTCGATGTCGTGATGGAGCGGTATGGGCTGACTCCGCAGCAGCTGACCGATTTTAAAGCACTTGCCGGAGATTCATCAGATGAAATTCCCGGGGTAAAGGGCATCGGACCAAAGACAGCAACAACGCTTATTCAAACCTACGGTGACTTGGGCAGGGTTTATCACCACCTTAAAGAAATCAAAACGAAATTTGGTGAAGCGGTGTTTCAGAAATTGGCCGATGGAAAGGAGTCTGCTCATCTTTCCATGAAGCTTGCTACGATTGCGACCGATGCTCCCATCGTGCTTGATCTTGGGAAGTGTGTTGTTTCGGATTACGATAAGGAAAAGGCTGTCGAGAAGTTCCGAGCGCTCGAATTTACCACCTTAATCCCCCGTCTTCCTGACGATTCGTTTGAGCAGATGGTGCAGGAGGAGATGTTTTAGGGAGGTGTAAGGAGTAAGGAGTAATGAGAGATACGTTGCGTGTTGCACTGGTTCATGACTATCTTCATGAATTTGGTGGGGCGGAGCGGGTACTTCTGGCCTTGAGTGAAATCTGGCAGGAAGCGCCGATTTATACGGCGTACTACTTACGAAACTCTTCCGCTTGGGAGCGCTTCCGAGATAAAGATATTCGAGTTTCTTGGTTCCATTGGATTCCCTTTGCCTCGCGACTTGCCAGCCCTTTACGGTTTCTTTCCCCTTTGGTATGGAGGCAGTTTAATTATTCAAACTATGATGTTGTGATCTCAAGTGCAAACTGGTATATCACGAAAGGATTTCGAAGGGGGCCGAATACGGTTGAGGTTTGTTACTGCCACACGCCACCAAGGTACCTCTACGGGTATCAAACTTCGGTTGAGTGGCGCCGATATTGGCCGGTGCGGGTGTACGGGATGATTGTCGGACATTTCCTGAGAATGTACGATTTTCGGGCGGCCCAACGAGTGGATTTTTTTGTAGCGAATTCGAAGAATGTTGCGAAGCGGATTGAGAAGTTCTACCGCAAAGAGGCAACGGTGATTTATCCGCCGGTTGAGATACAGAAACATGTAACAAGAAACAAGAAACAAGATGGTAGAGACTATTATCTGGTTGTTTCGAGGATTGTGGGTGGGAAGGGGCTGGAGCTTGCCGTCGAAGCCGCGAACCGGATGCGTATATCCCTGAAGATCGTCGGCAAACCGGCAGGGTGGGGGTCGGCGGGAAGGCGTTTACGGCAGATGGCAGGGGATACTATTGAGTTTCTCGGGGAAGTAGCCGATGAGCGTTTGGCCGAGCTGTACGCCGGAGCTCGGGCATTTCTTGCCACGGCAGAGGACGAGGATTTTGGAATTACGCCGGTTGAAGCGATGGCCTACGGGACGCCGGTGGTGGCCTATCGCGGCGGAGGGTACGTTGAGTCGGTTGTCGAGGGTAAGACCGGTGTCTTTTTCGATGACTATACCGTTGAGGGGTTGGTTGGGGCGATAAGAAAGTTCAAAGTTCAAAGTGAAAAGTTTAAAGTTGAAGAGATACAGAAAGAGGCGCAGAGGTTTTCTAAGGAGCGCTTCAAGCGGGAGATGAGGGAATTTGTGGAGCAGTGCGTGACGAAAGGGAAGGTCGTGTAGTCGCTTTCCTCTATAACTGGTATACTTTACCCCAGTACCAGACCAGCCGCGTCAAACGTGGTTGCCCAGTCAGACTGGATCAGACTGGTCGGTACGGGGTTTCAGCCTAACCATTGAAGGAAACATTGGCCTTTTAAGCCGGGGAGGCTTCAATTTATGCATTACAGACGGCATGCGGTGGCGAATACGATCTTAGGCGTTGCAGCTCTGAAGATTGCCGGTCTTCCGGTTCTTTTTTCAACACTTTCCCCTGCGGTCATTGCAAGCTTTCTCATCGACGCAGATCACTTTCTCTACCATATCTTTATGGAACGGACCCTTTCTTACAGAAAGGTCTCGAAGCTTGTCAGAAAAGATTGGGATAACCGAAGGCAGCGGTTTTACCTTTTCCATACTTTGGAATTCGGGATTATCTTCACCGTTTTGGTCTATTACACACCGCTGACGTGGGTGTGGGCATTTGGGTACTGGACGCATCTTTCGACCGATGCGTTCCATAACTACCGCATGAAGAAGAATTTTTCTTGGCTGCCTATTTGGATTGGGACCCTCCAGAGTTGGCGAATGATTCAAGCAAAACGGCACGCACGTTTGGCCCGACTTTCCCCCTATGCCTGAACTCCCGGAGGTTGAACTCCTTGGTCGTGGACTCTCCCGTTACATTTCAGATTCAACCATTACTGCTGTTGAAGTGATCACCCCAAAGGTCACCCGATCGGACTTAAAGCGGGTGATCGGCGGGAGGGTTCTTGGTGTACGGCGGTTTGGCAAGATGCTTTGTATCGATCTTTCGAACGCTTTTAGTTTGGCTATTCACCTTAAGATGACTGGCAGGCTTATTTATCGAGGGAAGAAACAGCCGGCGCATCTTAAGGTTGACGAGGATTTAACTACACTTCCAGGCAAGCATACCCATGTGGTATTTACTTTCCGGGGCGGCGATAAGCTCTATTTCAATGATATTCGGCGATTCGGATGGGTACAGGCGGTCAAGACTTCGGAGGTTAACAGGCTTCCGTTTGTGGCCAAATTAGGACCTGAGCCGGGCAAGACCCTCAATGCGCAGCAGTTTGAGGCGATATTGCGCAAAATCGGTCGGCCGGTAAAACTTCTTTTGATGGATCAGGAACGGATTTCCGGCGTGGGGAACATTTACGCGAATGAATCACTGTTTTGCGCGAAGATCCGGCCGGACAGAAAAGCTCGTCAGCTTGCTTCTTCAGAGGCAAAGGTGCTTTTTGAGTGTACCCTTAGGGTTTTTGAGGAGGGAATGAAGTATGGGGGATCGAGTACGAATGCGTACCGGGATGTGTTGGGCCGAAAAGGACAATATCAGGAGCACTATATGGTGTATGATCGGGAAGGGAAGCGATGCCTACGGGAAGGCTGCTCCGGCACTATCAAGAAAACGATGATGGGAGGGAGAGGGACGTACTTCTGCACAACGTGCCAGAGATAAGTTTAAAATTCAAAATTAAAAGTTAAAAATTGCAGTTAAAAATTCAAAATTACACCTCATCATTTCAAGGCTTTTAACAGTTTTTGGCTTTCCGTTTCCTATATTTCTCCACTATGCAGCTCTTGTCGCTTACCTTAGAAAACTTCCGCAGTTACGAAAGGAAGACCTTTCGTTTCGGAACGAACACTACCCTTCTTGTAGGGAATAATGCCATGGGGAAGACCAATGTTTTGGAGGCAATCTCTCTTTTAGCCACGGGGCGGAGTTTTCGGGCACAGAAGACCGAGGAGATGATCCTTTTTACCAAGGAGTTGGCGCGTGTGACAGGCAAGGTTGAGCAATTATTACCCGCGACTGATGGCGATACCGGCCCTTCGGTTGAGCTTGAGGTGCTTTTGACAAGAGGGGAACTTCAGGGAAAACGGGTTGCAAAACGACGCTATCGCATCGATGAAGTTCCCAAGCGTTATTCCGATTATGTCGGGCGGTTGGTCGTCGTGGTATTCCGGCCTGAAGATTTGGAGCTTATCCTCGGCAGTCCATCCGTACGACGGGCTTTCTTGGATGTGGTTTTATCGCAGATTGATCGCGAGTATCGGCGGAGCTTGGTTTCCTACGAGAAGGCATTGGTGCGACGCAATAGGCTACTCGATGCCATTCGGGAGGAAGGGACTGCGCGAACCCACCTTGCCTTCTGGGACCAGCTGATTATCAAACACGGCCAAGTCTTGACGCAAAAGCGAATGGCATTTGTTGAAGCGATCAACCGTTTTGATGCAGAGATTGATTCCTTTCGGGTGACCTACGACAGCTCCGTTGTTTCTGCGAGTAGACTTTTGCAGTACGCTGAGCAGGAAGTGGCGGTCGGATATACCTTGGTTGGGCCGCATAAAGATGACTTTCAGATAGTAACAAGTGACAAGAGACAAGTAACAAGTAGAGGTCGGGATCTTGCGCTGTATGGTTCAAGAGGAGAGCAGCGATTGGCAGTACTGTGGTTGAAGCTTGCGGAGCTTTCCTATGTGTCACAGACAATCGGGGAACGGCCGGTACTTCTTTTAGATGATATCCTGTCGGAGCTTGATCATGACCATCGGGCCTTGGTGTTAAGAATTCTTCCGCATCAGCAGACGATTATGACCACGACCGATCTTCACCTGGTTGGACAGACAAAGGGGATTGAGGTTGTGGAGCTTCACCAAAGCCAGAAAGACTAGGGTCTTCCATTGTTTTTCCTCAATTCTGGTTGCCCGGTACGCGCGGCGATGTGCCAGATAAGCGATGCGGCGGTGCGGTTTTGGCATTCGAGTTTGTCGAGGATTGCAGTGACATGATTTTTAACGGTTTGGGACGAGATTACCAATTGTTGAGCGATTTGTTTGTTGGCTAAACCGATGGTGATGAACTGGAGCACTTCTGCTTCTCTGGGTGAGAGCAACCCAAGATTTCCGGTTTTTCCGGCCTCAGGCAAATTGACCAGCAGGGAATACGGGACGAGGCCTTCTTGGACGGCGACCTGGCTGAGTTGAGTTCTGTCGTATACGGCGGTGTTTCCTGTTTCCCAAATTTTTTCAAGCAGGTTGTGTTCATGATTTTTTACGTTTTGCCACTTGAATTCTAGGATTTCAGTGATTTCTTCATTCGTTTTTCCTCGAGCGGTAAGGTAGAGGCAGGCATATTCTGTTGGGCTAAAACCGTATTTTCTTATCCCAGCCTCAACGAGGGCTCGTTCTTGTTCGTCCGGAAGAATGGTCGCGAATAATTCGAGAAAGAATCGAGCCGGGATGGACGGTTCCGTGTTATTTGCCTTTCTGCGAAACAACTGGGATATGGTAGGGTACGCCGCTTTCAGTCTGGCTTCCATTTGGGAGGCAGGACCCGGATCAACCGGTTCGCCAAGAACTGCCAGAACCCGTGCGGCTTGGGGGAGTGTGACTTCTTTCCATCCGAAGCGACTTCGCATTTCTGCTTTGTCCATTTCTCTGTCAAGCGCGAACATGACAACATCCGGGGGAATCTGCGCATCCTCCTCATGAAGAACGTGGAGGAGATGTTTCATATTATTCGAGACCGTGGTTTTTTCTGGCAAGCTTGACGTTCCCGAATGTTTTGCGATGAGAGTTGCTGCCTCGGAAGGGGAAAGCGGGTCGGTGTGACCAATGAGTTGCGCATAGCGGGAGAGGGTGTCGCTAAACGCCTCAAGGGGTGAGAATGATGTTTCCGGCGCTTCTTGGCGATGCATGGCGTGAATTATACCAAAGGCGGCCAGAGAATGGCCTTGGGGTATAATGGGGGGAGAAGCGGTTTTTTTGAAGTTGTCATGAAAACTATTGGACCAGCAGATCTTCAGGGACTTTACCGTCCTCCAGCAGATTCCCATAAGGGTCAGAATGGGAGGCTTCTGGTTATCGGAGGGAGCAAGCTTTTTCATTCTTCGATCTTTTGGACCGCGGATGTGGCAAGTCGGATTGTTGACTTGGTTCATTTCTCTTCGCCGGCAATGGAAAATAATGACCTTGTGCGGAAGAGAACGAAGGAGAAGTTTTGGAACGGGATTGTGGTGCCGTGGGAGAGGGTTGAAGAATATATTTTGGAAGATGATTGTGTGGTGATCGGGCCGGGGATGCCGCGAAGGGAGGGATTGGAGGTAGGGGAGCAACCTACGGAGGAGATCGTAAACGGGCTTTTGCAGAAGTTTCCCGGTAAGCGGTGGGTGATTGACGGAGGGGCATTGCAGGAAGTTGATCCGGGACTTTTCAATGATAACATGATCGTTACGCCGCATGGGGGAGAGTTTCGGAGACTGCTGAGTAAAATTAAAAGTTTAATATTTAAAGTTCCCTTCGACTCCTTCGACGAGGCTCAGGACAAGTTCGCTCAGGGCAAGCAAAATTACAGTTCAAAATTAAAAATTAACGATGGACAGTTGGCCCATTTGGTTGGGGAGGTTTCCAAATATCTTGGGGGAGTGACGGTGTTGTTGAAGGGGAAAAAAGATATTATTTGTTGGGGAGAGGAGTGTGTGGTAGTGGAAGGGGGGAATGAGGGGATGACGAAAGGAGGAACGGGAGATGTGTTGGCGGGACTGGTCGGTGCGCTGTATTGTAAGGACGAGGCGTTTTTGGCGGCGAAGGCGGGGAGCTTTATCAACAAGCAAGCGGGGGATCGGTTGTTTCGGCGTGTCGGACCGTACTTTAATGCGGGTGATTTAGTGGCGGAAGTTCCAGCGGTGATGAAGGAAGTGTTGGCGTATTGATTTATGATTCGAGTGTTTGTGGCGGTTGATTTGGGCGAGAGAGCGAGGAGGGAGCTTGAACGTTTGATTCAGAAGCTCTCCTCAAAGCGGTGGTTGGTTCGATGGGAGAAACCGGAAAAACTTCATCTTACGCTTTTCTTTGTGGGGTGGACTGAAGAAGACATGGTTTCGCGGGTTGTTGAGGCGGTTACGGAGGGGGCGAAGAGTATTGTGCCCTTTTCGATTCGCTTGGGTTATCTTGGAGTGTTTCCGGATTACCTTAAGCCTCGGGTTGTTTGGTTGGGTATTAAGGGGGATCAGCAGGAGTTGGTTCGATTGCGGAGACAAGTTGCAGGAGCGTTAGTAAGTAGAGGATTTCCCGATGAAAAACGGGGTTGGGCGCCCCACTTGACGATTGGGAGGATGCAGACGGATGTTCGGTTTCGAGCCCAGAAGGAACTTGGAAGACAACTTCAGAAGCTTGATGTTGGTGCGTTCTCCGAACTTTCTTTGATCGATCGGGTGGTTATCTATCAAAGCATTCTTCATCCTCAAGGATCGGAATACCAAAAGATTTCAGAAGTTCCGCTTTCCTGAAGACGGCATCGGTAACGTCTGCCCAAGTTTAGACTTTCTTTTTCGTCAAGCCTTCATCCCGTTCAAGTCTTGCTTTTAATTTAGTTAATTGAAGTGTCACCATAACAGCAAGGCTTGTTACAATCATGGCGTAGATAAAAAGCGACACAACCGTTGATCCTTTCGGGACGTAGGGCTTGATGTAGACTTGTATCGCCTCTTTGATGAATTCGTTCCATGCTAACGCTGCAACGAGGCCAAATCCAGAAGTTGCGAGCGTTAACATCTGCTTCACGATTTCTTGGGGGAGATTTTTAGTGTCGCGAGTGAATTTTTGGTTTATTGCCATGGGTTGTGATCCCGGAGCTTTTCTTGGTATTGTCAATTGATGCAGTATATGCAACAATTACGGCGATGTTCTCCCCAAACTATACCATAACAACGGCGATTCTTTCCAACATCGGACACATCGAGGCGGCGAGGGAAGTCATTGAGAACGCTGCATTGGTTCCGGCATGGGAAGCAAGATTCCGCACCGATGCACTGGTTAGAACAGTTCACCACGGAACGCATCTTGAAGGAAATCCATTGTCGCGGGCGGAGGCAGAACGTTTGGTTGCCGTGTACTCTCCGGTAGACGAGCCTTGGATGGCTGCCTCAAAAGCAGAGATCGTGGCACGCGACCGTGATATCCAAGAAGTCATTAATTATCGAAATGTGATGGGTTATCTTGACTCGATCTCAGAGGATACTTCTTTTACTACATACACGGAAGCTATCCTTAAGAAGATCCATGCGACGACCGTTGATCGGATTCTTCCGCCCGAAGTAGGGGGGGCGTACCGTACGGTTCAGGTGGTGGTGAAGGATGCTGCAACGCTCGCGGTAACCTTTCGACCACCCCCGGCCGTGGAAGTCCCGTATCAGATGGCGGACCTTTTTTCCTGGCTCAATAGCGCGGAAACAAAGGGACACCATGCGGTTCTTAAGGCAGGCGTGGTTCATTATGAACTCGTGCGGATTCATCCATTCACCGATGGTAACGGTCGTACGGCGCGTGCCTTTGCTCTTTTGGTTCTTTTGCGAGAAGGCTACGATGTCAAGCGGTTTTTTTCGATTGAGGAATATTTTGATCGCCAAAGCAGTGAATACTACACCGCTTTGCAGCACGTCGCACGCGGGGGGTATGACTTGACCCCTTGGCTTGAATACTTCACACTGGGGTTGGCCGCAGAGCTTTCGCGCGTAAAAACTCAGGTTCTCAAGCTTTCGCAGGACTTGCGTTTAAAGGGAGAGCTTGGGGGAAGGCAGGTGGCGCTTTCCGAGCGCCAAATTGCCCTTTTGGAAGCGATGCAAGCCAACGAAGGACGGTTAACCGTAGGGATCGCTCGCCGGCTTTTGCCGAAGGTTTCGAGAGATACCCTCATTCGTGATTTTAACGATCTCATTCGAAAAAGAGTCATTAAAAGGCGTGGGGTAACGAAGGGTTCGTTCTACGTGTTGGCAGCGTAGCACGAAGGCGTCCATAAACAGCGGAGGCGGATGATTGATTTTTCTGATCCTCAGTTACTTTATATGGTCCTTATTATTCCAAGCCTGTTTGGGTTTACCCTTATCGGGGAGGGCTTGCACAAACTTGTTAAGAGTGATTTAGGAGGATGGTTAAGCTTGATATTTGGGTCCCTGTTTATCGTTGTTGTTATTCTCGCGTATATCGTTTTGCGGCAGATTTAAATTGAATGAGGGTAGAGGGTTTAGGGTAGAGGGTTTAGGGTCATGACTTTTGCAACACTGTCTTCCTTTTTTGCCAAACTCGAAGGGATAACCTCACGACTTGCAATCACTGAGGTTCTGGCTGATTTATTTTCCTCTGCTTCCAGTACGGAAATTGCTATTCTCTGTTATCTTTCCTTGGGAAGATTGGCGCCGCTTTACGAGCCATTAGAATTTCAGCTGGCAGAAAAGATGATCATTCGGGTGATCGGGCAGGCTTTTAACGTTTCTGAAGATCGGGTCAGGGAAACGTATAAGGAGGTCGGGGATTTGGGGGAAGTGGCAGAAAAGTTAAAAGTTAAAAGTGAAAAGTTAAAAGTTATAGCTACAACTCGAAGCTCAAAACTGTCCATGTTAGAGGTCTATGGGAGATTGCGGAAGATTGCGGAAGAAAACGGGGAGGGGAGTCAACAGCGGAAGATAGAAGGACTTGTTTTGCTTCTTCATGAACTCGATTCAGTAAGCTGCAAATATGTTGTCCGGATGGTGTTGGGTCGACTTCGACTGGGGTTTTCGGATGTGACTATTTTGGACGCGCTTTCGTGGATGAAGACGGGAACGAAAACTTTGCGGCCGCGGCTTGAGCAGGCCTATTTCGTGCGGGCTGATATCGGAGCGATTGCGGCGCTTTTTAAGAAAAAGGGCGTTTCAGGCCTTTCGGGTATTGCGGCGAAGCTCGGTGTTCCCGTTATGCCGGCACTCTGCCAGCGGCTAAAATCTCCTCAAGAAATGATTGCGAAAATGGGCAGGGTGGCGGTGGAACCAAAATACGACGGACAGCGGGTGCAGATACACTGGGCAAAGCGCAAAGGGCAAAGCGCAAAGGGCAAAGCGAAGGGAGTGTTCTTGAGGGCGTTTACGCGGAATTTGGAGGAAGTGTCGTTTATGTTTCCGGAGCTTGGGAGGATTACCGCTGATCTGTCTGCCCGTGAAGTTATTTTGGATAGTGAGGCCGTTTCGTATGATACTTCTTCCGGTAAAATTCTCCCGTTTCAAGAGATCATCACCAGAAAGCGGAAGCACGCGATTCTCGAAGCAGCAGCGAAAGTCCCTTTGCGGTTTTTCGTTTTTGACATTCTTTATAAGGACGGAAGGAGCCTCCTTCATCTGCCTCTTTCCAATCGGGCCGCCCTTCTTGAGCAGACTCTTGCTGGAGGGAAAGTGTTAATGAAGACCGAGCGCATCGTGACCGAAGATCCGAACGTGCTTCGTCAGTTTCATGCCAAGCAACTTACGGCGGGGCTAGAAGGAGCGGTGGTTAAAAAGTGGAACGCCCCATACTCTCCGGGCAGACGTGGGTGGAGTTGGGTGAAGTACAAGGAAGCTGAGGAGAGAACTGCCGGGCTTTCCGATACGTTAGATTGCGTCGTGATGGGCTATTATCGCGGTCGGGGGAAAAGGGCGAGTTTTGGCATCGGAGGTTTTTTGGTTGGGATTCCGAAAGGCGGGCACTTTGTCACCATTTCCAAAATCGGTACCGGACTTTCGGATGAACAATGGAAAGAGCTGAGGCTTCGGGCTGATCGTTTGGCTGTTTCGGATAAGCCGAAGGAGTACGGAGACATCGGGAAGACTCTTGCGCCAGATATTTGGACCCGTCCTTCACTTGTGGTTGAGATTGCGGCTGATAACATCACTCGCTCTCCGGTACACTCCGCCGGGCTCGCTTTGCGGTTTCCAAGGCTCGTACGCTTCCGCGATGATAAAGGTCCCGGGCAGGCAACGACAATGGCAGAAGTGAGCACGCTTTACCAGTTGCAGGGCAAGTAGGGATTGGGGTGTTTGCGGAGATCGTTTAACGGAAATTTCTTGGTCGCACAAGGTTCGGTTTTGGTCGGCTTTTCGTGTTCGGGATGCTAGCCAGTCCGCCAGCTGGCGGACTGGCCGATGCGACCTGCGAAATTTGTTCCGCGCTCTCCTTTGGAAGTTTGTAGGTGTGAGATTCGTAATGAATAGAAAAGAGAGAAGTGGGCGGGGAGAATTATGGTGAAGGATAAGAAAGGCTTCGGGCTGTTTTTCAAACAGGGACTGCGGGAAGTTGAGGTTCGCCAGCGTCTGAGTCGGTTTGGTCCTAACATGATCGACCACCACAAGGAGGTCGGGGAACTTACCCTGCTTTGGTCACAGTTCCGTTCTCCGCTCATCTACATCCTCATTTTTGCCGCGTTTATTACTTCTCTTCTTGGTGATTTCGTGGATACCGGGGTGATAAGCCTTGCGGTCGGGGTGAATACAATCCTCGGGTTCTATCAGGAACGGAAGGCTCAACGGGCACTCGCTGCTCTGCGTGCGATCCTGACCCCGAAAGCGATCGTGATACGAGAGGGAAGACGGCAGACGGTTGAAGCTCCCGACATCGTCCCGGGGGATATTTGTTTTGTCGGGCTGGGCGATCGGATTCCTGCAGACGGCGTTGTTGCCGAAGAGGATGACTTTACCGTTACGGAGGCGATCCTCACGGGGGAATCGGTGCCTGTTTTAAAGAGGAGAACGCGGTTGAAAGATTTTGATGGGGAGGATGTGGAGGATTTGCAGGAGCGGTGGAAGGGGTTGGTGCGTGAGGAGAGGGTTTTTGCCGGAACCATTGTTTCTTCCGGAACGGCAACAATCTTGGTTGTGGTTACCGGTAACAAAACGGAGGTCGGAAAGATTGCTCGGTCTTTGGAGGAAACGGTTCAGGAGCCAACTCCGCTTCAGAAACGCATTGATCGCTTTTCCAATCAACTGGCTGTCTTTGTCGGGATTACCGCTTTTGTGATCTTTGCGACCGGTCTCCTGGTCGGCGAATCTTTCCTTTCCATATTTACCACTTCTGTTGCAATTGCCGTTGCAGCGATTCCTGAAGGAATGGCTGTTTCTCTGACGGCCATCCTTGCAATCGGGATGCAACGGATCTTACGACGTAAGGCCTTGGTTCGAAAGCTCATGGCAGCAGAAACCTTGGGAAGTGTGACCGTCATTTGTGTCGATAAAACCGGAACTTTGACCGAAGGCGTGATGCGAGTGACGAAGGCTGAGTTCGTCGATGAGGAGGTAGGGATTCAGGCTGCGGTTTTGGCAAATGACCAGCGTGATCCTTTGGAAATTGCAATTTGGGATTGGGTGCGAGAACGGAAAAATGTCGATCCTTCCCATATTGCTGAGGCTTCTGAGCGGGTTGATGCCATTCCGTTTTCGCCAACGGAGAAATTTACGGCGAAACTCTATGACGGGCGTGTGTTTGTGATGGGTGCACCGGAAGTGGTGTTGTCTTTCTGCAGCATGCCGGGATCGACCAAACACCGGTGGATGCGTAAGTTTGAACAGTACGGCTTGAAGGGTCTAAGGATCGTTGGTTTTGCCGTCCGTCCGAGAAAAGATGGAGAGCGGAAGTTGACGAAGAAGAGTGTCCGGAGCGGCTTAACCTGGGTTGGTATTGTTGTTCATGAGGATCCGATACGGGCAGGGGTGAGCGAAGCGTTTGCTGAGGCCAAGAAAGCCGGTATTACGGTTAAAGTCATCACTGGTGATCATCGGGCTACGGCGGAGGCGGTTTTAGAGCAGCTCGGACTGCTTACTCAAAAAGACAAGCTTCGAGCGCGTTTTCCTTTGGTTATGGAGGGATCGGAGCTTGAAACGCTGTCTTTGGACGAACTTCGAGGTCGTGTTCGGGATATCGTCCTATTTTCTCGTATTGATCCCGTGCAGAAACTTTCAATCGTTGAGGCCTTACAGGCGAATGGGGAGGTAGTTGCGATGACCGGTGACGGAGTAAACGATGCGCCTGCGCTCAAACGTGCCGATGTGGGGATTGTGGTTTCCGGGGCAACTGACGTGGCAAAGGAGACCGCGGATATGGTTCTTTTAGACAACAACTTTTCGACAATCGCCGCTGCGGTCGAGGAGGGGAGAGGGATATTTGAGAATCTGCGGAAGGTGATTCTTTACCTTCTTTCCGACAGCTTTTCAGAGGTGACGCTCGTGATGGGATCACTCCTTCTGCGAATCCCTTTGCCTTTGACTGCGGCACAGATTCTTTGGATAAACCTTATCAGTGATGGCTTTCCTAACTTAGCTTTGACCGTCGAGCCGAGGGAAGGAGATTTGATGCGGCAGAGGCCCAGAGACCCGCGTGAACCGTTGGTCAACTCGGAAATCAAGCTTCTCATCCTCCTCATTTCTGCAGTTACCGGTGTTGTTACGCTTATCGCTTTTTACTGGTTCTGGCGAACCTCTGGAGATGTTTATTCCGCCCGCACTGTTGCATTCTCGATGCTCGGAGCAAACTCATTAATCTATGTATTTTCTGCACGTTCTTTGCGATCGCCCATTTGGCAGACCAAATTTTTCTCAAACCCATGGCTTCTTCTTGCTGTTCTCGGAGGGTTCCTCTTCCAACTCACGGCGCTCTATATTCCGTTTTTCCAGAGTTTGCTGATGACTAGGCCACTCACTCCTTTCGAATGGCTGTGGGTTTTCCTTGAGGCGTTGATAGTTATTGTGATTATTGAATGTACGAAATGGATTTTCTCAAAAAGGCGGCTTACAACTCCCTTGACAGAGCGGATTACGTAATTCATGGAGGATCGTGATTCTTCTTTATTTTCTTTTGATTGCTTTGTTTGGTTACCTTCTTGTTCGGGCGACAGACCACCTTGTTTCCGAACTTCGGGTACTCTCACAGATGACCAAGCTAAGCGCTTTTGGACTTACGGCATTCCTCGTGGCGTTTGCAACGAGCCTCCCGGAGCTTGTGGTCGGTATTGCCTCTGCTATCGAGGGAAGACCGTCCCTTTCCCTGGGGAACGTGTTGGGGAGTAACATTTCGAATATTTCATTGGTCGTGGGGGGTGCGGCGGTTCTGGGGGGCTCCATCCGTGTGGTTGGCGATTTTTTACGGCGCGAGCTGCTCCTGGTTTTTCTGGCCGGTAGCCTGCCTTTACTTCTGTTAGTCGATAACTCGCTCTCCCGAATCGACGCGCTGATCTTACTTGTTGTCTATCTTTGGTATTCGATGACGATCCTCCGCGGCAAGACGGAGCATCTTGCATCACACCAGGATGCTTTGGGCCCTTTCTGGCATCGGATTCTTCTTAAGCTCAACCAAAAGCGGACCAGGAAGCATCTTGTTTGGCTTGTCTTTTGGCTTTTTATTCTCATGCTTTCCGGGGATCTTTTGGTTCGGACGTCTACCAACCTTGCAGAGTTGTTAGGCATTCCTGTTATTCTTATGGGCATCGTTTTCTTAGCCATCGGGACAACATTGCCGGAATTTGCCTTTGAAGTTGAAGCCGTCAGAAATCATCAAGCCGCGATGGTCTACGGGAATCTCCTGGGGAGTGTAGTGGCTAATTCAACCGTCATTCTCGGTATTACTGCTCTCATCCATCCGATTGTGCTTGACGGGGGTTTCCATCCGTATCTTCTGGCGACCGTTGCCTTCGTCGTGGTGTTCGGGGTGTTTTGGATGCTTGCTTCCACGAAGCACCAGCTTGAGCGATGGGAAGGAGTCTTGCTTTTGTTAATCTATGTCCTATTTGTGTTCTTTGAATTCTTCAAAATCAGCGGTTTTTCCCTGTCTCGGTTCTTCTCCAACATCGTTACTCTGTTGTAGAGGGATCGTCTTTTTTTCTTCAAGGACTGTTATGCTTTCTTGCCAAACAGACGGTCAAGGAACCAGTGCTTTGGCTGCTCTCTATCGTCTGGTGTCCCGCGATAGAGTCGTTGGACAAGTCTTCTTAACCTTGAGACCTGCTTTTCGGTGGGCTGTTTAAAATACGCGCCGCCTTCCATTGGGTAGAGAAATTTTAACTTCTGTTTCGGAAGCCTTTTTGATAGGAGCCGGGCAAGCTCAAGTCTGGCAACAGTACGGGTGCTCTTCAAGGTTCCTTGCGCGCGTAAGCGTCTGAGCGAGTAGGTGAATTTTGGGTCCCTGACGACTTCAAAGCGGAACTTTTTTCGGAGTGCCCTCTCGAGGATTTCACCCCCTTCTCCCCAGTTTCTTGAAGTTTCAAATCCTCCAAGACGAAGGAACACGTCTTTTTTAAAACACATCATTGCCTCAAGGACGGAGGGTTTGTTCGTGGTTTTCTGCATCTCAATATAGAGATTCACGATCGTGGCGATCGCTTGGTCTTTGGTGTCGCTTGTTTCCGCTTGGATCCAAGTTGACAAGATGTCAGGATTTAAAGCCTCAAGTCGGTACTTCACCCCTTGAAGAAAGTATGGGGGAATCCGATTGTCTGCGTCCATGAAGATGATCCAATCTGCTTTCGCGTTTTTGGCGCCTAAGTTCCGTTGGTAGGCGACGTTTCGCTGTTGGCTGATGATGATTTTGAGGCCAGCGAAATATTTTCGGAAGGATTCCGCTTTCTGGTTGGTTTTGTCTTCCGAGTTGGCATCAACGATCAGGATTTCAACGTCCTTCCAGGTCTGATTAGTAAGGTCTTTTAGGAGGACCGGGAGGGTGGTCGCCTCGTTTAAGGTAGGAATGATGATTGAGAAAAACGGTTTATTTTCCATGATCGTCCAGCCTCCTTCTGTATGATACTATAGACAGCGTTTGGAGGACGTGTGGAACTTATCGCCGATCTTCAACTTCACTCAAAATATTCCCGGGCAGTTTCAAAAAATATGGATCTTTCGGAAATTGTGTCATGGGCGAGGAGAAAGGGTATTGATCTGGTTGCCACTGGAGATTGGATGCATACGCTTTGGTTTCGGGAGATCCAAAGTCAACTTGAGGAGGTGAGCGAGGGCATCTATCAGTTAAAAGTTGAAAGTCAAAAGTCAAAAGTTGCGGTGGGACCAGGAGATCAGGGTGAGGTGAAGTTTTTGCTTTCGGCGGAGATATCGAGTATCTACACGCAGGGAGGAAAGTCGCATAGGGTTCATACCCTTGTGTTTGCTCCCGACTTTGCGATAGCAGAGCGGATCAACGCAGAGCTTTTGAAGCGGGGGTGTAATCTTGCCTCCGATGGCCGGCCCATTGTCGGGCTTTCCGCAAGAGATATTGCAGAAATCGCGTTTTCCGTCAGTCAGCGATGTCTTGTGATTCCGGCTCATGCGTGGACGCCGTGGTTTAGTCTGTACGGCTCGAAAAGTGGCTTTGACTCCATTGATGACTGTTTCGGGGACTTGGCGGGATCGATTTTTGCGGTGGAAACCGGTCTTTCTTCGGACCCCCTTATGAACTGGAGGATCAGCGAGCTTCAAAGGCGGGCGATCGTGTCATTCTCTGATGCCCACTCCGGGCCGAAATTGGGAAGAGAGGCCACCGTTTTTCAGGAGAAAAACGGAATGACAAATGACAAATTACAAATGACAAATTTTGAATACAACGATATTTATTGGGCGATTGCGGAACGTTTTTTGGGGAGGAACGAGGGGAAGCTTCAGATTGCCTCTACAATCGAATTCTATCCGGAGGAGGGGAAGTACCATTATGATGGACATCGCAGTTGTGGGGTTATTCAATCGCCGGAGGAGACACGAAAGCGAGGGGTTATCTGCCATGTCTGCGGGAGACCGCTGACGGTCGGGGTGATGTACAGGGTTGACCAGTTAAGCGATCACGAGTTATTCGCTTTAACGACCGCGCGGAAGTCGGATACAGTTGGTGTGACTTCTCTTTCTCATCCGTCAGACGAAACGCGGCCGCCTTTTGTCATGCTTGTTCCCCTGCTGGAGATATTAAGTGAAGTTTATCATTCTGGTGTATCAAGTAATACTGTACTTAGTGAGTACCATTCTTTGGTTACAAAGTTCGGAAGCGAGTTTGCAGTGCTGCTTCAGATTTCCCTTGAGGAATTAGCCCGGTTTAAAGGAGAGCGTTTAGGGGAGGCGATTCGAAAAGTACGAAACGGTAATATTTCAATCCGCCCTGGCTACGATGGAGTTTTTGGGAAGGTTGAGATCTTTGGAGAAGAAGCTTCGGAGCCCGATACTCAGATGTCGTTGTTTTAGGAGTCCTTCGACTCCGCTCAGCATAAATATGGAGTCCTTCGACTCCTTCGATTTGGTTCAGCTTGGCTCTCCACAGGTCACTCAGGACAAGTCCGCTCAGGATAAATAGGGAGTAAGGGTCGGGGGCAAACCTTGATGTTCAGAGGGACGAATGGTAGAGTTGGAGCAATATACTCTTTGTGATTTTTTACGGTGCTTGCCCCAGAACTAGTCGCTTGAATTTTTGAAAACCGCTTACCCGCTTCGACTCGAATCGAGGCGAGTCCAGCCGTTTCAAAAATCAGGCTCCAGTACGGGGCTGCGACTATCGAAATATATTATGGTGCTAGAAAGGTGGTGAGACGAGATTATGGCGGAAAAAGAAGACGTTACCCTGCCAAGGAATACCGCTGCAGCACTTTCCTATGTCCTTGGTCTTATCACCGGGATTGTGATGTTGGCAATGCGTAAGGGTGACGAGTTTGTCCATTTCCATGCGGTGCAATCGATTGGGCTGTCGCTGGTGTGGGTAGTGGGGTGGATTGTCCTCACGGTCATTCCGATTGTCGGATGGATTGTCTTACCCTTTTGGGGCCTTTTGATGTTTGTGTTTTGGCTGGTTTGTATTGTCAAGGCATATCAAGGCGAGCGGTTTGAACTGCCTGTTTTAGGTCCGCATATTCAGCGTTTGGGAAAGCAATTCGGACTGTAAACGACATGGCAAAGGTCTTTAGCGACCGGAAAGAAGCTGGACGACTTCTTTCCAGGGAGCTTTTCTCCTACTCCAACCATCCGAATGCATTGGTATTGGCCGTACCCCGTGGGGGAGTTGTGGTCGGATATGAGGTTTCCCGAACACTTCATCTTCCTTTGGATGTTATTGTAACCAAGAAAATTGGGGCACCTTCCAATGCGGAATTGGCAATAGGGGCGATGGCTGAAGACGGGAAGCCGATTTTTGAAGAGGAACTTCTTTCCAAGCTTGGGATCGAGAAGGAAGATCTTCCGAGGGAGATGAGACGGGTTTCCCGGACAATTCAGGAGTACATTCGGATATTTCGAGAGGGGCGATCCCTAGTGCTCAAGGAGAAAGTGGTGATTGTTGTTGATGACGGCGTTGCGACCGGCGCAACACTTGAAGCGGCGCTTTCCTGGCTTCGGACCCAGCGCCCAAAAGAGATCATTCTGGCTGTTCCGACGGGAGCGCGGGATTCCATGACCAGACTTGAACGGTTAGCCGATCGCACGATATGTCTTGATAAACCGGAGTGGTTTTCTGCCGTCGGACAATTCTATCGTGAATTTGGGCAGGTGACCGATGAGGAGGTGAAGCGGATACTTTCTGCTTCGTGATATGAAACTTGTCGTTGGTTTGGGGAATCCGGGAGGGAAATATGTTGGCACCAGACACAATGTCGGATTTTTGGTGGTGGAGGAGCTAGCAGCAACGCTTCAAAATTCAAAATTCAAAATCAATGAAAAGTATATGAGCTTGGTGTTCCAGGTAGATGATGTTTTATTGGCGAAACCACAGACGTTTATGAATCGATCTGGAGTGGCTGTCGGGAAGTTGGTTCGGTTTTACAAGGTTTCCAAGTCTAATCTTTATGTCGTGCATGATGATTTAGATATTCCGCTTGGGAAGTACAAGATTCAATTTGGGAAAGGGCCGAAAGTACATCAGGGACTTCAATCGATCTATAGAGAATTGGGTTCGGAGGGATTCTGGCATATTCGTATCGGCATAGAGCATAGGGCGAAGGGCATGGAAGAGCAGAGGACGACCGGAGAGGCGTATGTCCTGCAGCGGTTTACGGAAGAAGAACAGGCGCTTATACAACAGGTGACTGATCAGGTAGTTCTGGAGTTTGGTGGAATTCTCGGGTTGGTAAGCGAATGACGTTGCCTGAGTTATACCACCGGGAGCAGATATGGGCAGGAAGCGGGACGCGAAATTCCAATCAATCGGTAAACTTCTCCTTGAATACGACTGGGATAAAAAGAAGTATATTACCCAGGAGTTCCAGGATTATGGGTATCGCTTAGCGATGGAGCTTTCCGATGAGCGGAATAAGAGCCTCTACATCAAATTGGCCAAAGTATCCAATCGTGCCCACCTCGAGCAGGCGCGGACGTTTGTGAAGGACGCTCGGAACGTGCGTTCCAAAGCAAAGCTCTTTATGTGGGCATTGACCAAGTTGAAGAAAGGGGAGCCGTTGTATGAGGAGAACAAATGAAATTGTTATATTGTTACCGCTCACATCAGTTCGCTCATTGTTGAATTGTTTTTTAACAATTTAACCATTTTGCAATATAGCAATTATTCCTTATGCTGTTTCAGGGAAATATTGTTGACCTTCTCATTCTGCTTATTCTTTTTATCTGGATTGTCGATGCGTGGGATGAGGGTTTTTTTATTTTGGTCGCCGATCTTATCGCCTTTCTCGGGGCATTTGTGTTCGCTCTCCGTTTTTATCCGAGGTCTGCCGAGCTCTTTTCCCAGCTTTTTCTGTTATCCCGCGGCATCGCAAACGTCATCGGATTTCTGTTTGTTTATCTTCTCTCCCACGCAACCCTCACCGTTGTTCTCGTTGGGGCTCTCAAGGAACTTCCTACAAAGAAGCTCTCCCGACTTTGGCGGAATCTTCTCGGTCTTTTCCCGTCGCTCATCAATGGGTTGATTGTGAGCGCTGTACTGTTGACACTTGCGACTTCCCTTCCACTGCGTCCGGAGGTTAAACAGACGATCTTTGAAAGTAGAATCGGGGGTTTTCTAGTCCGACGGACAAGTACGCTTGAGCGACAGCTCGATGCCGTATTCGGCGAGGCGATCCAAGAAACCCTCTCCTTCCTGACTGTTGAGCCGAAAGGGACGGAGCGGATTAAACTCGGGTTTGAAGTTACAAAACCTTCGCTTCGCATTGATGAGAAGACGGAGCTTGCGATGTTTGGGTTGGTGAATCGTGAGCGGGAAGAGCGGGGTGTCAAGGCTCTCTTGTGGGATCCGGCGATCGTTGGTGTCGCCCGAGCCCACGCTACGGATATGTTTGAGCGGGGGTACTTTTCCCACGTCAGTCCAGAAGGGAAAGATGTGGGAAACCGTCTGCGTGAGGCAGGGCTGATGTATCTTGTGGCAGGGGAGAATCTGGCACTCGCACCGACCCTTGAGATGGCGCATGAAGGATTGATGCAGAGTGAGGGACACCGGCGGAATATCCTGGACCCAGAATTTCAGCGGATCGGAATCGGGGTCATTGATGGCGGGACGTACGGGAAGATGTTTGTGCAGGTGTTTGCGGATTAAGTTACTTTCTTGTTTGCGCAAGAAAGTAACCAAAGAAGCGCACCCCACTGAACGTTCTCTCAGGATTTCGCCTCGCTCATCAATGTCATCAAACTCCTCGTGGTAAACACTTCGTCGAACAGTCGATGACTTCTTATTAGAATTCGCTCGTCTCATCTTGAGTAGCTGCGTTCAAAGGGGTAACATAAACACACTTATTTGGAATCTATGAGTTTTTTTAAGGATGTTTACAGGGTTGTGAAGAAGATTCCGCGAGGCCGAGTGACAACGTATGGCGAGGTCGCGAGGGCATTAGGTACACGGGATGCGCGGAGGGTCGGGCATGCAATGCATGCGAATAACGATCCAAAGGTGCCATGTCACCGGGTGGTGGACCGAAACGGCAGACTGGCGCCGAATTTTGTCTTTGACGGAGCGACGGAGCAGCGAAGGAGGTTGCAGGCTGAGGGAGTGAGTTTTCGAGATGAGATGCATGTGGATTTGGGGAGATGTCTGTGGAATAACTCCGCCAAGAAGGGAAAGAAATAGCGAAAATCGTGTCGAGCATCATTATTTCTGCCAAAGAAAAAAATTGAATATAGATAAAGATTGATTTGTACTATTTGTCGGATTTGTATTATTGGTAATTATTATGCGGGTTCGCGCACAGGTTGTTATTTCCGGCCTCGTTCAAGGCGTGTTCTTTCGCGCCTATACCCAGAAGGAGGCACAGGCATTGGGGCTATCCGGATGGGTCCGGAATCTTCCGGATGGAAGGGTGGAGGCGGCGTTTGAGGGGGAGAAGACGGCGGTCAACGAAATGATCGCTTGGTGTTGGGAGGGGAGCCCGTCTGCCAAGGTGAGCAAGGTTGATGTTTCTTGGGAGAAACCAGAGGCACTTCGGGGTTTTGAGGTCCGGCGGTAAAGGGGATGGCTGGCCGTTTCTTCTCTTGTCCAAAAAAAGCCACTTTCTTTGTGTGCCCAAGAATGGCAGTTCCTTCTTTGCTCACCCAAAGAAGGAACCAAGAAAGGGTGCCCCTTGAACGGTCATTCAGGACTTCGCCTCCCTTTAGACTATGCGACCAAACTTCTCGCTCTAAAGGCTCGTCGAACAGTGGTCGCTTTTTTAATGGTCTTCGCTCGGCTCGTCTTGAATTGCTGCGTTCAAAGGGGAATGAAGAACAAAGAAGCCGCTCAAAGGGTACTTGGTTTGTTGCCGGGGTTTCTTGTTGCGTGGAGTTTAGTTGTGCTACAGTAATAGTATGCGTAAGTTGATTTCTGAGCATGTCCGTGTGCTAGTTGTCTATTTGATTGTCTTTATGCTTCTTCGGTGGGAGTGGCCCGGGAGCGTTCGGGGGATGTTTGATCTTGTAGGACTTTGGGTCGGGGGCGCAATCGGAATGGCGCTTCTAGGCCTTGACCGAGTGATCCATGTATACGCCACTCGGCCGCACGAGCAGCTTTCGCAACAGGTTTCCTCGTTGGTGGGACAAAGGAAACTTCGGGAAGCACTCCAAACTCTTCTCCTTCGTCGAGGAGAGCAGTACCACCTGGCTTTTCGCAATGGTGTATTTGCGTTGGTTTTTATTCCCGTGCTGTTCTTTGCGATCACCTCAACCTCGGGATTGTTTGGGAAAGGGATTGCGCTCGGGTTGATGGTTCACCTCGTCTACGATATCTGGCGCGATCAGCTCACGCGGCCGCAGCACCTCAATTCCTGGTTGTTTTGGATGGTTTCCCGAGAGGTTTCACCCGAAGAACAACGGACGTTTGTGTGGATCCTCACTGGTGGATTTGGGCTGCTCAACCTCCTTCTTTTGTGATTCCTTTTTTTTGATTGGGCTACAATAGAGGAAGCAGAATGGAAACTTTCTCACTGATGATTCACCCCTATGGTCTTCTCGTAGGACTGGGGATTCTGGTCGGATTTTGGGTGGCCTCGCGCTTCGCGCGAAAATTCGAAATTCGAAATTCGAAATTCGAATTATCCCCAAACGATGTTTGGGGATCGTTGTGGTGGGTGGTGGTACCTGGGATTGTTGGGGCGCGTATCTATCATGTAGTCGATCTGTGGGAGTACTATCGGGAACACCTCGCCCTGATTCCCGCTCTTTGGACGGGGGGGCTTGGGATTTTTGGGGCGATTGCCGGAGGGATCTTTGGATTGTGGATGTTTTGCTGGTGGTTATGCCGTCGTGAGCGCGGACATACTTTTCGTTTGTTTCCTAAGGTTTGGTTAGAGAAGCTTTCTTCGTTGTTAAGCCTGGCAGGCTTTCAGCCTGGCCGTAGTTCGCTGCACGAAAAGACGTCCGCGCTCTTTTCTGAATGCGTAAGGAACCGATTTTTAGCTTTTTCTGATCTGGCGGCGTTCGGCTTGCCGATTGGGCAGGCGATCGGGAGGTGGGGAAACTTTTTTAATCGGGAGCTCTACGGGAAACCGACTGATCTTCCCTGGGGTCTTTTTATCCCGCCCGAGTTTCGGATGGCCGGTTTTGAGGATTTTACCCATTTTCATCCCCTTTTCCTCTACGAATCGCTGTATTCGCTTGGCGTTTTCGGTGTTCTGTTTTTGATTTGGAGGAAGAGGTTCCGCTTGCATGCAGGGAGCTATTTTTTCGTGTATCTTATACTGTATGGGGCGGGTCGATTTGGGCTTGAGGTGTTACGGATTAGTCAGTGGGCTATTTTTGGGATTAATGTTGCCCAGGGGATGGGTGTTTTATCGATTGTTCTTGGTGGGTTATTATTATACTCATTGAATAGAAAAAGGTCGTATGAGAGGAACTAAATTATTTATCCTTCTTCTCTTTATAGTGATCATTATAGCCGGAGTTATACGCTTCGGTAAGTTTGAGAGGATTGTGCCTGTTGAAATGGGCCGTTTGCGGATTGGGGAGAATGTGGTTGCGGTTGAAATGGCGAAGACGCCGGAGGAATGGAGTCAGGGGCTTTCCGGTCGGGAGAGTCTTTTAGAAGAAGAGGGGATGTTATTTGTCTCCGATGAGTCGGTGCGGCGGACGTTTTGGATGAAGGGTATGCGCTTTCCTTTGGATATGCTGTTTATCAATCAGGGGAAGGTGGTTGATATTGCCCACAAAGTGCCAGCGCCGGGGGAAGGGGAGGATGGTACGGAGACCCGGGTCTCAACCTGGTTGCCGGCCACGTGGGTGCTTGAGGTCAACAGCGGTTGGGCCGAGCGGCATGGGGTGAAGCTTGGGGATCCGGTGGTTCTCGAGGGAGAGTAGGTTCTACTGAGAGTTTCTATTCGATCGTTGGTGTCTCTTCGTAACGTAGTTCATCGGGCAGCGGATGGCAGCCGAGTTGGTACTTACAGACTCCTTCTCTGCATACGTCACAGATGCTCTGACAATCGGAGTCTTGAGCACACTTCGCATTTTCAGCCTTTTCGTCTAGAAATTTGAAGCTGGAGAGGATCGGGAAAAGATATTTTTCTGCTGTCAGTCCGTTATTGGCATTCATCTGGGACCAAGTGATTCTGAATATCTTTCCAGACTGCGATGTGTTTGTTGCGATAATCTCTTCAAAATAGTTTTCGGGACGATTTTCAGGAGAATCAAAGAACTTACTATGTCTATATCCTTGCCAACCATTGAAGCTAAATACTTTTGGGTTCATTTTTTCGACGATATCATGAGGTAAGACAAATTCTTTTTCAAGATTGACTTCAATAGAGTCAGTCATAGAGATGCTAAGCACTGAACCATCGGTCCAATCAAGCTCGGAGCCTGAAGGACCACGTTTTATAATTTGTAAATATGGATTTTCTTGATTTGTACTGTCGTGCAATTCCCAATCGGGAGGGTATTTCAGCTCTACCATAAACTTTTCACTTCGATGTGTTTTCCAGTCGGCGGTTGGATTGGGAGTGGGGGTGGCTTGGAAGAAGGGTGGTATTGATAGGGACTTACTCAGCCTGGCCATACGATAATATCGGGTGGCAAGAAACAGGATAAACATGATACCGATCCCAAGCCAAATGAGAAGATCGGCTTTATGTATTTTCCTCTTCGGCGGTTTTATCTCGCCGGAAAGGGCGGCTTCTTCGAAGAAATCTTCTGAGGGTTGGTCGTCGGGAGGGGTTTTAAAAGCAAGGGGTTGTGATACCACGGGTGGTTTCTTCACGAGTTCATTGTAAGCCGTTCTTGGCAAGGGATCAATGAAGGGATACCCTTCTTCGCCCCTCGACATTGCTCGGGACTACGGCGGGTTTCACGCGATATTCCAAGGGTACTGTTTCTATGGTGCTCAAAAATACTGCTGATGTGTTATCATGCAGAGATTGTAGTTTACGAGGGGGATCATGATTGGAGATTGCACGGCGGTTGGGTGTTACCTTGAACGCCAAGGTGGGTTGGTAAGCTTTCCCTTGGTAACGATTGCGGGGTTGGTGGATGGGATTAACCCTTGTGCCATCGGGATGATGGTGATGCTTTTGGGGTACCTTTTAGTGTTTGCCAAGAAACCGGAGAAGGTGCTTATCACGGGAGCTGTTTACATTGGTTCGATTTTTGCGACGTACCTTGTCATTGGTCTTGCATTCTACGAAACGATTTCAAGGCTCAATTTAAGCTTGGCCTCGTCAGCCCTCAACAAAACTATCGGGGCGGCGCTGCTGATCGCCGGCCTGATACAGATCAAAGACTTCTTTTGGCCGCATTTGCCGATTCACCTTCGGATTCCCACGGCAAGCAAAGCGAAGCTTATGAGTTTGGTTGAGAAGGCTTCGTTGCCCGCGGTGGTCGTCCTGGGGGTTTTGGTGACCGTGCTTGAAACGCCATGCTCGCTGCCTCTCTATGTTGGCACGGCGACGATTTTGGCCCAGTCCGGTTTTTCCTTGCCGTTGGTTATTGCCTATTTTCTCTACTACAACCTCCTTTTTGTCCTTCCCCTTATCGTGATCCTCATCGTGGTGTGGAAGGGAAGGCGGATCGTTGAGATTAAGGAGTGGGAACACCGGGCGGAGAAATGGATGAAGCTGTCTTTGGGGGTGGTGTTGGTGTTATTGGCTTCGTGGTTACTTCTTTCTTAAACGATTCTTTCTTTTATTTTTTTACACAAGAATGACAGTTACTTCTTTGTTCAGGCAAAGAAGTAACCAAGAAAACCTGCCCCGTGAACGGTCCCGCCAATTCGCATTGGATCTTACTCCAGACTTCTGTGGTCTGATATATTAGATGTGCGGGAGGAGTTATGGCGAGGGTGAGTGTAAAGAGGCCACTTTCGTTTGATTCGGAACAACGGTTGTTGGAGAAGCTTTTTTTAGCGTTCTCATCTTTGGGGAATTGGCAGGAGGCTGAAGCATTTTTTTTGGAATTTTTTACACGTCAGGAACTCACCATGCTTGCGAAGCGATTAGAGCTTTACAAGCGCATAGAAGGGAAAGGGAAGTACGAGGAGGTCATACGCGCTTTAAACGTGACCGCGCAGACGGTTTCCTCGGCACGGAGGAAGATGGCCCGGGCGGATGTGTTTTTTACCAGGGTGCTGCGGAAGTTTATTTCCTTAGACCGGCGGTTGAAATAGGGTTTATTTCTTCCTTGACAGGATGAAGCTTCGGCTATATACTGGGGGGGAGTATTTCAACAGTTAAAAGTTTAAAGTCAAAAGTTAAAAGTTACTAACTTTCAATATGACTGACCCGATTGAGATACGACTACGAAGGATTGAGGGGCAAATCGCCGGTATCCGGAAGATGTACCTTGAGCGGCGAGAATGTATGGAGCTTTCCCAGCAGATTGGAGCGGTACGGTCTGCTTTGGCCGAGGTTGGGAAAATGGTTCTCTCGGGAGAAGCGATTCGCTGCGCGCGGTCAGGGAAAGAAAATGAGCGGTTTGCGCGGATGATCCAGACGTTGTTTCGGATAAGCTGAGAGAAAGATTTAAGATTAGAGTTAGCAGAGCGAGAAAGGAAGTTCGATATGGCGGTTACCACTGTCACTATTACTGATGAGAACTTTGAGGAGGAGGTTTTGAAGAGCCCTCTGCCTGTATTGGTGGATTTTTGGGCGGAGTGGTGCGGGCCCTGTCGGATGGCCGCGCCGGTTGTCGATGAGCTTTCCCAAATGTATGCCGGGAAGGTTAAGATCGGGAAGCTTAATGTGGATGAGAACAATGGGCAGGCGGTCGTCCATGGAGTGATGAGTATTCCGACCGTTATCCTTTTTAAGGACGGGAAAGAGGTGGAGCGGAAGATTGGGTTCGGTGGAAAGGCCGGGTACGAAGAATTGATCAAGAAAGTGGCATAGGGCATAGGGCAGAGAGCGTAGGGAAAGAGTATGTTTCGGTTTGAGACTTTGGATGTTTGGAGGCTGGCGGCCGACTTTGTCAGCGAAGTTTATCTCTTGACCAAGTTATGGCCGAAAAGCGAGCTCTTCAGTTTAACCGCTCAGATATGGAGGAGTGCTGTTTCTATCCCTGCGAATATTGCAGAGGGTTCAGCGGCAGCTACGATAAAAGACAACAAGAACTATTTAGATTATGCTCGTAAGAGCTTGTTTGAAACAGCATCTCATTTGCTTATTGCCGAAAAGCAAGGATACTTAAAGGAGAGGGAAAGACATCATCTTTACGAAAAAGCAGATATGTTGTCGCGTAAGTTAGTTTCTTTTAAGAGGTCTCTTCGCTAAGCTCTTTGCTCTACGCGCTATGCGAATTTACGATGTTGTCATCATCGGTTCGGGCCCGGCAGGATATACTGCAGGTCTCTATCTGGCTCGGGCGAAGCTTTCGCCTGTGGTGCTTGCAGGGGAAAAGCACGGAGGCCAATTAATGTTGACGACCGAGGTTGAAAATTACCCCGGCTTCCAGCGGGGGATTTTAGGACCTGAACTCATGGCTTCGATGCGGGAGCAGGCGAAGCGGTTTGGGGCAGAAATCTTCGATGTGACCGCTTCAGGCGTTGATTTTTCCAAACAGCCATTTCGGATTTGGACTGATCAGGGAAATGAGCGTAAGGAATACCTTGGGAAGGCAGTTATCATCGCGACGGGGGCAAGGGCACGGCTACTCGGAGTCGGTGAAGAGCGGCTCTTGGGGCGGGGGGTCTCGACCTGCGCGGTTTGCGATGCCGCATTCTTCAAGGATAAGGTGACCTTTGTGGTTGGCGGCGGGGATGCCGCGATGGAAGAGGTTTTAGCTCTTGTCCGGTATGCCCGGTCGGTGACCTTGATTCATCGAAGAGATACGCTACGCGCCTCCAAAATCATGCAAGAGCGGGTCCTTGAAGGCCATAAAGATCGCGTCAAGTCACGTTGGAACAGTCAAGTGGTTGGGGTGACGGGAGAAAAGAAACTTGAGGCGATTACCGTTGAGGATACAAAGACCGGTAAAAAGGAGGAACTTGCGACTGACGGACTATTTATTTCCATTGGTCATGTTCCGGAGACATCCATCTTTGACGGACAGGTCGAACTTGATCAAAAGGGCTATTTGGTGACCAAACTGACTTCTTCCTGGAGCGATATACCCCAAAAAACGTGGCTTGAGGACTATCCGACCATGACTTCAGTTCAGGGTGTTTTCGGGGCCGGGGATGTGGTTGATTTTCGATACCGGCAGGCAGTGACCGCGGCGGGAATGGGGTGTATGGCTGCACTTGATGTCGAGAAGTACCTGACGGGTAGTATGCAGAGTTGGTGAAGACAGCTTAAAGTTCAAAATTAGCAAAGATTAGGAGATAAATGGAGAATCCATACCAGGATGCTATCAAACAGCTTGAGGAAGCGAGGCCGTATCTGGATGCTCCGGCGGACATGGTTGAGCAACTTAAGTTTCCGAAAAGATTTATTAGGAAGTTGCTATCCGTGAAGATGGATGACGGGAAGATACGGAAGTTCCCCGCATTTCGCAGCCAACACAACGATGCCAGGGGCCCGTTTAAGGGAGGGATCCGCTATCACCCTCAAGTGAATGAGGCAGAGATGAAGGCGCTTTCCCTGTGGATGACCTGGAAGTGCGCCGTGGTCGGTATCCCTTTCGGCGGGGCGAAGGGTGGTGTTGTGGTTGATCCCAAGACCCTTTCATCGGGCGAGCTTGAACGCCTTTCCCGAGCCTACATGCGGGTGTTTGCGCCCTATTTTGGGGCATGGAAGGATGTCCCGGCGCCGGATCTGAATACGAATGCCCAGATTATGGCTTGGATGGTGGATGAGTACCAAAAAATTCAAAGTCAAAAGTCAAAAGTCAAAAGTCAAAATGATGAAAGCCCTTACGCAGTTATTACGGGGAAGCCGGTAGCATTGGGCGGTTCGTTAGGGAGAGAAGAGGCAACCGGATTTGGCGGGTCGATTATCCTTAAGCTCCTGGCCGCGAAACTCGGTCTGAAAAAGCGACACGCGACCATCGCAATCCAGGGTTTCGGGAATGTCGGATACTGGTTTGCCCACTTTGCGGATAAGGCAGGGTTTACCGTTGTGGCTGCAGGAGATAGCAAAGGAGCCGTATCCGTGCCCAAGGGATTGAATCCACAGCTAACCCTGGCTTGTAAGGAAGAGAAAGGGAAGATCGCCAGCTGTTATTGCGTCGGGTCCGTTTGTGATCTTCGTCATGGAAAGGCGATATCGGACGACGAGCTATTGACACTTGATGTCGATGTGCTGGTACCGGCAGCGATGGAGGGAGTAATTGGCATCCATAACGTTCAGTCGGTTCGAGCCAAGGCGATCATTGAGATGGCTAATGGACCTGTGACGGAAGCCGCTGCCGTGGTGCTTCGAAAGAAAGGCGTCGTCCTGGTTCCCGACATCCTCGCGAATGCCGGAGGAGTGACGGCCTCCTATTTTGAATGGGTCCAGAATCTGTCCGGATACTATTGGACAAAAACATTGGTGTTTGAACGATTAGGAGAGATCATGGAGGCTGCCTTTGCGGCTGTTTGGGAATTGGCCCAGGAAAAGAAGGTTGACCTCCACACGGCGGCGTACATCCTAGCGGTGCAACGGGTGGCGGATGCAATGATGCTAAGGGGGCATAGGGCAGAGGGCAAAGGGAATTTCTAAACCCTACACGCTCCTCTTCACGCTTATTGACAGGGTTTTTCTTGTCGCGTATAGTGGGGACTCTGTTATGAAAATTCCTGTAAAACTTCTGCCTCTGCTTGTTGGACTTCTGATTGTAGTGGTGTTTTTGCTGGGACGGTACCAAGGGCAAGTGGAGTTGCTTAAGAAGGGGGGATCCCCTGCGGGATCTTCCGTACAGACACCAGGAGCGCAAAATCAGCAAGTCGGATCGGCACAGCCACAGGCTTCAGAGACTCTTTCCGAAGAACAGTGGCAGAGGGTTATCTCCGAGTCAGCTGTTTCCCAAGGTAAAGATGGCGCGCGGGTTACGATCGTTGAGTTCACCGATTATCAGTGTCCCTATTGTAAGAGACATTTCGATGAAACGCTGCCGCAGATTGAGAAGGACTACATTCAGACGGGCAAGGTCAAATATCTCGTTCGGGATTTTCCACTACCGAATCATCCTAATGCCCCTTCGGCAGCCCAGCTTGCACGATGCGCCGGGGATCAGGGAAAGTATTGGGAAATGCATGATCTCCTGTTTGGGAAACAGGAGGAATGGTCGACCGGAGATCCGACGGATGCGTTCCTTGGCTTTGGGAGTTCGCTCGGGCTTAATGGCGGAGAGCTTTCGGCCTGTCTTAAGGATGGTACCCATCAAGATCAAGTGTTGAAGGATGTTGCCTTAGCTCAGGAGCTTGGGATCGGGGGGACACCGGGCTTTTATATCAACGGGAAGATTCTGGTTGGGGCGATGCCGTTTGCAAACTTCAAAAGCATGATCGACCAGGCACTTCAGTAGTTTTCTTTCATCCAGGGTTTTATCATACTTGCCTCTTCCAATGTTTTGGAGACATTTCTTGTTCGTTTATTGTTTGAAGCTTCCAGGTTGTCTTTGGTTGACAGCATCATTCAACCTTGCGGATAATAGGAGTGATGGAAAAGGCGTTCTTGACAGGGAATCACGTTTGGTGGCATCACCTTCTGGTGGGTTTCGTTGGGGCCGTCAAATACAGTATCCTGTCTGGTTCTTTTCTACTGTTGGCTCTCCTTGGTTACTATTTGCTCCAAACGCTTCCTTCGCCTTTGTCGTACATCCTCGGGCTTGGCTTTCTTTTTACCGGAGTATCACTTTGTCTTTCTTCTGTCTATGAGCTGGTGGTGCGGGCTGTAAGCTTCCGGTACACGCGGACGCACTGCTTTATTTGCCGTTCCCAGGAGTTAGAAAAGTATCCCCAGCTCTCTTGAAGGCGTTTTAGGGGGACTGGAGCGTGTTCTCTTCTGAAAAGAAGGACATTCTTTCCTCAATTCAGCTGGTTTTTTGATTTTTTCTCTGTTTGGTTGGATTCGGAGACTGTTTTGGATTCTTGGGGTTGTTGAGTGGAAGAGGGAAGGGAGTTAGCCTTCTTTAGGCTTTGCTTTTCCTCTGGAATTGACTTCTCTCGGGTTGTGGAGATACTTCACTCATAGACACTATATTATATTCTCTAAGACTCTATAGCATTGAATTCTATACTGGCTTATAGCTTTTCTTCTCCTGTATATTTCCGTCTGGTTTTTTGGCCGTAATTTGCACTTTTTTTCGGCCGTGAAAAATCATGGAATTTTAACCCCTCGGCTACTTGACAAGAGTACCCATGGTTGGTAACACTTAACATAGGCCTGAGAACAACACTGCCCATTAGACTCAGCTCAATCGGTTAAAGATTGGACGAATTTGGATGTCTGCCCCATTCAAATTGCACCGCTTCAAACGTTTTCCTGCGCATGTTCGTGAGCGAATCTTGAGGCTTGTACTTGAGGAAAAGAAGCCGGTTTCGCTTGTTTGCCGGGAGAATGGCATTTCGCGAAAAACCTTCTACTGCTGGAAGCGGTTGTGGGAGGGACGTCGGGGGCGGGGGAGTCGCTTGGCCCTTCAGTTTCGCTACCCTATGGGCTCCGAACACCCACGGGAGCGTCGGAGCAAGTTCCGGCGATTTGTCCTTCGTTTTGTGGTTTCCCACCCCGAGTGGAGTAGCAGACAGATCTGTCAAGCGCTACGCAACTGCGGAAAGGAAATTGGCCATCACGCCATCCACACTTTACTCAAAGAACTTGATCTTTCTACGGCTTCGCAGCGTGAGGAGTTCAGCCGGCTTCATCAGACCGTGAAGGGGGTTACGGATGTTTTGGGGCGTCGGGCTTTTCGCCTTTTACCTAATAGTCGAAAGCGGTTGATTGAAGCTGTGCTCTTAGAAGGAAAGCGCGTGGGTGAGGCTTGTCGGGAATTTCGGGTGAGTCGGAAGACTTTCTATTTTTGGAAACAGCGATACGAAGAGGCAAAGCTGCGCGAGGCTTTCCTTATTGAATCCTTGGGTGATCGGTATGCGGTTGGTGATCTGCATCGGCGCTGGACGCCTCCAATCGTCGTTTCGCGAGTGCTGGAGGCGGTGGTTGCGGAACCCCGGCTTTCCGTACATCGACTAAAGGCGCAGATACCGGATATAGGTCATCATGCGATACAGAATATATTGTTACGATATAGTTTGAATACATTTGAAAGGCGATTAGCTTACGCCCAGGCGCACACGCCAGTAACATTGGCGGTACGGCCTGCACTATCCTGGCAAGATCGGCTCAAGCAAGTATGGGAGCAGTTCGTGCCGACGCGGGCTCCCGCCCCGCCTCCGTCCTTCGATATGCTCAGGACTTCGGCGAGGCAAGCGGTCCTCCTCCTTCGGCGTTTCTCCACGTTTATCCTTCTCTCAATCTTTATCTTCTTTGGGCTTTTCGCATGGGGAAGACTCTTGGGAACTGCCACCAACTCGATCCAAGCTCTGGGATGGGTGTTTGCCTCCCTGGCGCTTATTTCCGGCACTCTCTTCTTCCTTTATTCCCTCAAGTACTACTTCACCCTGGCAGTCGTGTTGAGCTTTTCAAGAGAAGCTTCGGAAGAAATCACCAATGACCAATCACAAGTTCCACATACACTTCAAATTTCACCTTCCCCTTCGACAAAGCTCAGGGCAGGCAAATTCAAAACGGGATGGTTGGGGAAGCTGTTCGGGATAGGGATGATGAGAGGAGAGGGTTTAGGGTCGAGGGTTGAGGGTGGAGGGCGGATGGCAGAGAGCGAAGAGCAGAGGGGAGGAGGATTGGAGCCCGATGTCTCCCAGGTGAAGCTTGAGCGGTATCCCTTCATCTCCATCCATCTCCCCGTCTACAACGAACCGCGGGTGGTGGAGAGACTCCTTAAAGCCTGCAGCTCCTTCGATTATGAGCGGTATGAAGTGATCGTCTGCGATGACAGTACGGATGAGACCACGGCCATTGTTCGGCAGTTTGCCGAAGAATGGAATGCTAAGCGCTTAGGGCTAAGGGCAGAGGGCAGAGAGCAGAGAGCAGAGAATACAGAGGGAGACGCTACGCCCTATGCCCTAGGCTCTACGCCCCTTATCAAGCTTCTCCATAGAGATACCCGGGCAGGCTTCAAGGGAGGAGCACTCAAAGAAGCCCTCAAAGCCACTGACCCCAGAGCGGAATTCATCGTCGTGTTTGATGCGGACTTCGTCCCCTACCCGGATACGCTGGAATTGTTCCTGAAGTACTTCCAGGTGAGCGCGGGCGGCTTGGACGCCGCCAAGGGGTATCAAGGGAAATCAAGGACTATCAAGGGGAATCACGGGAATACTTCCCCTGATATCTCCTCATCACCCCT
>MHCJ01000005.1 GCA_001816585.1 Candidatus Chisholmbacteria bacterium RIFCSPHIGHO2_01_FULL_52_32 | reverse complement strand
TACTTTAAGGAATAGAGGAAAAATAAGGTACCGGAACCAAGCGCCAGGGAAGCAAACACCCACCCCAAAGCTTGGATCGGACTCGTTGCTGACCCGATGAGCCTGCCCCATTGAAAACTGCCGAATAGAATCACAAGAAAGAACAAAAGATACGGAGAGAAACGCTGCAGCCGAGTGAAACTCGGGAAGAAAGAAGAAAGCGCTGGAATAAATGCCGGAGGTCCCGCAGGGGCTCTCGTCGGCACAAACTGTTCCCACACTTGCTTGGGCCGCGCAACCCACCCAGTAACCGGCCGCACGGCTGGCACTTCGATTCGTTGAGCGCTCGCCCAGGCTATTCGCTGCTGTGGCAGCGACAACTGATTCCGCCGCAGTACATTATAGATCCCATGCACGCCCGGCGCCCCTCCCCCATATTCCCTTCTCGCAAGTACCGCGAGCTCATATTTCGAAGCCTCCGGGTACTTCAGGACAAGCGCAAAAACCAACTCCTCCTGTTGGTTGTTCATCTGCCTCGGCCACACCGTCCGAGCTGCCTTCCTACGGGAAAGTGCCGCCAGTTCGGCATCGGGCTGTGCTTGCGAAAACCGCCGTATCCATTGATAGACAACGGCCCGGCTCACGGAAAGTTCCCGGGCAACCTGAGAAGCTCGCACTCCGCCCTTCAGGACCCGCTGCACTGCTTCCAGCCGCTCTTGCGGGGAAAAACGATCGGCCCACCCTCGGGAGGCCTTCGCTCGCGACCGGAGAAACCGCAAACGCAATTCAGGGGTATTAAGGTGAAGCCGGACAAGCGCATTGTAAAATCCATGCAAACCTATCGTGCTATCTGGAAACCTATGTAAATATGAGCGGTACAGCCTGTACTTGCTCAATAAGGGAGCGTTCTCCAAAGCAATCCTGCGCACCTCCCCTTCAATCCTCGGTTGCACATTGTCTGACGCTCTCGGGAGAGTTTTACGCTTATCAGACAAGTTGAGCACATTTTCCTCAAATGAAGCCGCCGGATTGTATCGTACAAGCCACGAATAGAAGGTGGGACGGCTGACCTGAAAAGTTGAACAAGCCTGAGAAACGGAAGCGCCCTCTCGAAGAACCTTTTCAATCAGAGCCAATCGCTCATGTGGGTTTAATCGTTTTCGCATAGGGCAGGTGTAAATAAAACCCGGGACCCAGAGTAATTTAAGCTTACCTAAGCCTCCCTTTGCATGTCAAGATACCAAAACGCACAGAAAACTCACAGGAATTGAACAATTTTGCCATTTAATGCAATAAAAACCGTGGGGATTGACAATAATCATGAAAAAATATACTCTGAATACTACTAAAAGGTATACATAGTTTAATAAATATTCGCATAAAAGTATCATGAAAAATAGTAACCTTGTCACCAAGCGCTGGCTTACCATCGAAGACGCCGCAAAATACCTCGGCGTTTCTCAAGACACCCTTCGGAGATGGGAGAAAAAAGATAGGCTTATTCCCAGGCGTACGATGGGCGGTCACCGCCGATATCTAAGGCGGCAGCTCGAAGCAGTATTGAAGCAGCCTTTTCCAGTCCCAGAATCGTATGTTAAATCATCAATCTCTAAAAAAGAGTATCAAAAACCACCGAAAAGCATCTCGATACCGCCAACACCTCCTATCTCAAAACATCAATATACATCAGTAGCCATTAATAAATATAAAAGCATATATGATCGCATCAAATCACTACTTCCGACCATCATCATCGGAATTGGTATCGTCAGCCTCCTTATCGGCAGCTACCTTCTCTTCCGACAATCCCAATCCCCCTCACAAGTAGCCTCCTTCGTCTCCCCACTGCCCTAGCCATACAGCCTTAGCCACCACTAATGAGCGCAGCCAACAGGATTAGCTTATTAGCGTCTAGGGTCTATGGTTTAGCATTCAGTCTTCAGTTTCATGAAGAACGCCCCCTTTGAACACAACCGAATATATGAATCGTGAATTATGAATTATGAAGTATGAATTATGAAGTATGAATAATGAATTACGAATAAGGAAACCCTTTGAACAATTTCGTCGAGAAGAATCTCACATCGCTTTGGAATTTTTTACTCAAGACGAAGGTGAGCGAATAAAACTAAAGCGCAATCTCGACAAAAACGTCCCCCTCCCCCTTTGAACAGAGCTAGTCAAGAAGAACCGAGCGAATACTGCGAAGAAACGGCCACTGTTCGACGAGCGCTAGACGCGAAGGAGTTTGGCCGTATGATATGAGCGAGGTGAAATCCTGACAGACCGTTCACTGGGGTGCCCTCGCCGAGCCATAGGCTCTCTGAGCCGGCGGCTTTCTTTCGCCGCTTTCTTTGGGCACGCAAAGAAAGCGGCAACCCATTTTGGATGAGAAAAAAACGAACAAACCATACTTGGCTCAAGCAACTTCATCCTCCCGAGGGTAAGTAGCTCAAATGATCGCCTCCCTTCTTCGGAGAAACGGGCTGCCGGAAACAAACCTGGCTTACCGAATCCGAAAACTACCGGAGAAGGCAGGTTTCATCCGCATCAGTTGCCGTCTTTCCCGCCATCGGAGAAAAGAAGGAACGAAGATAACGATCGGAATCAAAACCAGTAAGTTTTCCGGTATTTGTAAACTTGTAACATCTATAATGAGCCAGGAGTTTGTCACCGATGTGGTATTGCTCGCTGAGTTTTTAGCAATGGTATCCATATTCTTTGTAGAAGAAGGCCAATCACAGGCAGTATTTAAAGCGCTACTTGTAACCCGATCATAATAAGTGGTAATCGTGGTTGAAATTTCTGAAGTTGGGTTTCCATCTCCTCCGCAACCACCATCATCGTCAATTTCATCGACGGTCGGAGTCACATTTTTAAGTTTGGCATAGCCGGTACCGGCAGACGTTTTAAGGTTTGCTTCAAAAGTATAGGTAAAAGTTCCCCCCACCCAGTTTGAGGGAGTGAATTGATTAATGAAATTCTGGTTAGTATAGCCAGAGTCGGCGTCGGTAATTAATGTATTGACGTATTGATGTACCGTCTCAAGCTTAGTAAGTCCGCCTGATGCTGTTTGCTTAATGATAAGCTTTGCGTTGGCTAAATTTCCACCTCCCAGAACTGCAACCCGCAATAAACGGTCATCTGTGATATTTCCCCAGATATCCGAAGATTGTACCAAACTCCAGGAGGAGGTTGATGTAACCTCGCTACCGGACACCGCAGTCCAAGATCCGGTTTCGCTGGTAGCCGTCTCCAGGCGGACTTTGAGAGTTTCCGGCGTGTAGTCAACCATCATCCACTCGGTTTCTACATCCATCTGCCTGCCTCCTGATTGCTTATCGGCCCCAAGCTGTGCGCTATCCACATTAGTAACGGAAAGCGTCCCCGTTTCCTGAAGGCTGCACAAAATTCCGGTTCCATCTAATCCGCAATCGCTGCTTGACGCGGCTGTCCCCGCCCATTTTTTACGGATAGCATGCACTGTACTCGAACCGTTTCCCCGTCTCGCCCACATCCTATACCAGACATCGTTTATGGTATCGCTTGAACCTATTCCCCCGACAGAGGCGTCTTCAAGGCCGAATAGAATCGTTCCCCCTGCGGTGACAGAATTATATATATAACTATCAGGCGAAAATATTGGCGATAGACATTCCGAAAAATTTCCTTTGGGAGTATCAGCAACGGTTCCGTATGTGGCCGCGACGGTTGTACAAGTAGAGAGATTTCCCGAATCCCATAGCCAATTACTCGACGTCTCATCACCGCTCGCATTCGGCTGCAGGGCCACAATCTTTCCATCCCCAGGATAGCTTAGAGTGTTAATCCAGTAGACATCATCTACCCAAATATCACCCACACCCGATGCGTATCCATCCAGACGTATTCGGTTCAGGGTTGCAACTGCTGGATCAGTATCTAAACTTGATTGAGTAATTACTTCTGCTCCATCAACACGAAGGTCAAAATTGCCAGTTGAATTGTGGACTAAACCGTTAAATTCAACTAAGTGCCAAGTATTATCGGAAAATACTGCACCGCTACTGTCGTAATTGGTTGAGTTAGCGAGGTTCTGTACCCGTACTTTACCGTCTGTTAGGATATGAATAATCCAAATATTGGTTGTGGTTTGCGAAATTGTCAGAACGTCCTGAGTTGAAGACGGGGTTGAATCAGCTAATCTTAGCCCAAAACGTAAACCTAGTTGTGCCATTGTAGAAACTTCTGATGATACGAATTCAGACCCAGTATCATTAAGTAAGACGCTATAACCTCCCGAGCGAAACTGTGCAGTTGTGGCTGTTGCAGACTCGCTCGTCCATTCAGTTTCGTCCCCCGTCTCAAAACCGCTCATAAATTTTGCCTGTGTTCCGCTTCCCTGTTGTCTTATCATCGTCGCCTCAACATAGCCGGAAATTGTCCCATCAAATTTATCTTTATCCAGATAGAAATATTTCGGTGCGCTTAGGCCAGAATAAGAAGAATTGGAGACCATCTCATTGTCTCCCAGCTCAATCTGGGTCTGGGTGTCGGTAATATTCGTAGCGTCGGCTTGAACAATAATAATGCGGGCTGCCCGAATAACGGCCGTCGTTCGGTTACAATCCCCACTTACAACGACATTAGCCGCTTCGCTGGAGTCGGTAAGATTGTAAAGTTGGGCTCGGGCATAGTCAGTTCCGTCTACCCCACAAGCTGCCGCGGTATCTTCAAAACGTAACCGAACGGTGTAATTCTTGTTCCCGGCCAGTGAAACGTTACCCGAGCGAATCCGCTGGTAAGATTCAACGGGTTGACCTCCCCCCTCAGTCCGCAACACCGCTTCAAAGTAAAAAGTTTCTCCACTGTACTTTGCTACATCCACATTCACAATGCCCAGCGAATTGTCAGTAGGCACATAAGTGGTTGATGTCGTCTTATACTCTTGGTCAATAATGTTGATCTGCTGTTCTATGGTAGGGTCCGGGGCTTGGGCCATCGTTGGTGTTGCAAAAAAGGAAAGGTAGTTAAGAAAAATCGCCGCAATCACCATCCCCGCCAGCACTCCTCTCTTCACTTTCATCTGCGATTTCGACATAAACTGAAACGCGTATTCCGGCTGCCTGACAAGCCTGCCCGCCCGAATCCGCCAGCTGGCGGAGAAGGAAGGGCTCAACCCTGCTACTCGCTCGGCAACCAGCGGCTGCAGTTTCCCGGGGAAGATCCCCCGCAGGAACCGGTAGAACCGTCCGCGGGTTAAGACATCCGTGATCCTCCCGGTCTTGGGTGTCCGGAACCACGGTCCTTCGGATTGTTCAAGGAATCCCTTCACACTGGCATAGGCTTGGAAGGGG
>MHCJ01000004.1 GCA_001816585.1 Candidatus Chisholmbacteria bacterium RIFCSPHIGHO2_01_FULL_52_32 | reverse complement strand
AGTGGCCGATGGCAGAGGTTTGCTAAACCTCGACCCGAAAGGGTCACGTGGGTTCGAATCCCACCTCCTCCGCCCTTCGGCAAGCTCAGGACGTCGGTTCTGGGATTGTCAAAGTTGAATGAGTTGGTGGGATGAGAAGTTCATACTGAGCGAACGAAGTGAGTCGAATGTAAATCCCACCTCCTCCGCAGCGTATAAAAACATTCTTGAGTCTGAAATCTTGGGATTGGCAGAAAGACGCGAGTTCGTATATTATTGAGATGAAGGAGGGTTGATGCCTACTAAAGAGAAAGCCAAGGTTTCTGCAAAACAGCCTGCTCAAGTAAGTCGGGAGGCTAAAACGGCCGCGGGAGAACAGGTGACTCCATTCCCTACAGGAGAGGTAGGGGAGGAGAGGATCTTTTACCGCTGGAAGGCGCCTGTTCGGCCCTTTAAAAAGCGAGATCGGGAGTACTACACAACGATTGCCGCGATTGCATTTTTGATCATCATCATCCTTGGGTTTTTGCGGGAGTTTTTGCTGATTGCGGTGGTGGTGGCGTTTGCCTTCGTTTCCTATGTACTCGCGGCCGTGAAGCCTGAAGAGACGGAACATCAATTGACGAGCCGGGGCATCCGTACTGCGAATAAGCTTTACCGCTGGAGTGATCTCAGGCGCTATTGGTTTTCTGAGAAGTACGGTCAAGCGATGGTGATGATCCAGACTGTGGTGCTTTTTCCAGGACAGCTGTTGATGCTTCTTTCCGGCACCGATAAGGAAAAAGTCCGGAAGATTTTGAATGAGCGTCTGCCCTACGAGCAGCCGGAACAGACATTTTTGGATAAAAGCGCTGATTGGCTCTCCAAAAAGGTTCCGCTTGAAAAGGAATCCACCTCATCGGCAGGTAAGTCTGCTTCATAACCCGCACACTCGCAGGTAAAATAGGGGTTTGTCTGCTCGCTTTTGGCCCTCATAGTTAAACGGATAGAACAAGGGTTTGCGGAACCCTAGATGGAGGTTCGATTCCTCCTGAGGGCACCTCTTCACTGGTTGGCGATACGTCGCAGTTTCATCTGAATGTGAAGCTTCAATTTTTTTCGTGATATACTATTTTAGCCTGGTGGGGTGCTCCTGCACTACGTGAGCAAGTGTGGGATAAACTCCGCGGCCAGGAGGGTTGGCAGAATGGCAATGCGCCGGTCTTGAAAACCGGTGGGCGTAAGCCCTTAGAGGTTCGAATCCTCTACCCTCCGCAGCGCGCCTGTAGCTCAGGGGATAGAGCGACTGCCTCCGAAGCAGTAGGTCAGAGGTTCAAATCCTCTCAGGCGCACCATGGCAAGTTTAAAGTTCAAAATGAAAAGTTCAGAATTACAGACGAGGCGGGAATTTTCTGCCGGTGGAGTAGTTTTTAAAAGGTCAAACATCAAACATCAAACATCAAACATTCTGTGGCTTATCGGGAAGCACAGCGGATACCATAAGTGGGTGTTGCCGAAGGGGCTTGTTGAAAAGGGAGAACATGGGTGGGAGACGGCTCTTCGGGAAGTTGAAGAGGAGATGGGAGTAAAAGCCAAGCTTATTTCCGAGAGGCCTATCCATCGGGTGGCGTACGTGTACTGGGCGGACTTTAAACAAATGAAAAGTTTAAAGTTAAAAGTTAAAAATGAAATACCGAATTACAAGCAGAGTGATGAGGTCACATCACGACGACGTGTTGCACGCTATCAGGAAGATGGGGGAGGGAAAACGAGGGTATTTAAGGTCGTTTCCTTTTACCTTATGGAGTATGGGAGCGGGGATCCCGACAAACATGATTGGGAGATGGAGGAGGCCGAATGGTTGCCCTATGACGAGGCGGTTGAACGGTTGGCGTTTGAGGGGGAGCGGGAGGCCCTCATGAAAGCAAATGATAGAATAATTAAATGGCTAATGGCTAATGGCTAATGGCTAATGGCTAATGGCTAGGATGGTGAGGTGCGAGAGTGGTTTAATCGACGCGCTTGGAGAGCGCGCATGGCCGCAAGGTCATCGAGGGTTCGAATCCCTCCCTCACCGCCGTCTTTCGCCAAGGCTTCAGAACGGCAAGCCATAAAAATGTTTTTCCTTCATCGTTTTATGAAACAAAAAGGATTTATTCATATTCTCGTCATTATCGGAATAGCCGTTATCGCCGGACTAGCTGGATATTTTGTTTTGAGCCAACGAACGACGCCCTCGCCAGCGCGAACACTTCCCCCAACACTGCCACCATCAACCTCTGTGACACCAACACAAACACCGATAACTGACTCGGAATCTAGCAGAGTTATGGTTTCGTTGGGGGAGGAGTTCACTTTGAAAAAAGGCGAAACCGCCCGAGTAAAAGATTTGAATGTTTTTTTAAAAGTCAAGGATTTCATCTATTCTCCATGTCCGAGAGGTGCTCAATGTCTATGGAGCGGACTTGCTGTTGTTTATGAACTTACCGTTGACGGCATAGTTTACGGCAGTTCCCTTGACAATCCGCCCCGCGATGCTCCATACGATGTCCTGGTTAAGAAGACCGATTACAAAACGTACGCCACTTTCGTTATTAACAAACCAGAAGTCAGCCTCTGAGCTATTTAAAAAAATACACTGCTATCATTCACCACCGAATCATGAAACCAGTAGAAGTTTGTATTAACGCTGCTCTTGAAGGAGGTAAAGCAGCCGCAGGCGTGCTTGAAGCAAAAACCAACACAAAACGTGACCGAGATGTCGGACACCATGCAATTGTCGGTGTCGCTGATTACACTTCGCAATTTGAAATTCTGAAGACCCTGAGGCGTTTAGATCCAGAGGCATGGTATATCACCGAGGAAAACGTCCAAGATTCCAAATTTCGGAAATTCTATGTTAAGAGCGTATCTCATCTTTTAGCCCAAAGAGTATATATTATCGATGAATTAGACGGCTCTTCAAGCCATAGTATCGGTCACTATGAATGGTCTGTCTCTGTGGGTTATGTAGAGCGGTTACGACACACTGCTGGCGCTATATACGCCCCGAGTGTTTGGGGTGGTGCGCTTTTTTCGGCAGAACTTGGAAAAGGAGCATGGTCGCAACTCGGGAGTGATAAGCCGAGCAGAATCAAAATCGGCAAACGAAGCTTGCCTCAGGCATATATCCTATTTGGCCCAGACAATTTTATGCCTCAGTACCCGTTGCATAATAAACTTACGCTAAAAGTTGCCGACAAAGCTCGGACGATTAATATTTGCGGGTCCTGTGCGTTAGGGTTAGGTATGGTTGCCGCGGGAAAAGCGGATGCTCTCATCCAACCCTTACAGAATGTTTGGGATTGGACAGCGGGGAAGCTTATCTTGGAAGAAGCCGGCGGTTCTATATCATTTTATGAAATGCAACGCGGGAAAGTGATCCCGATTGAACACTTGAAATCAGAGCACTATGAACCGAAGGAGAGGACACTTGGGTTTATCGCAGGAAATGGAGCTCTTGTGAGGGAGCTAATGAAACAGCTTCTTGCCTTACAATAGTCTTTACCATGGTTTGACTGAGATACCTCAGTTGATCCATCCCTGTTATGAAAAAATGCTTTTTGGGTCTAACTTGCTCCAGTACTGAAATTAGTCAATGAAAGGTAAAGCTTCTGGTAACGATACAATTAATTATGCAAGGAAAGGGATATTCTTTATGGTTAAAACCCTCTGGGGAAATATATGAACAGTTCTCCAAACTTATTGAGCAATTGGCTCAAGAGCACTCTGCTCCAATCTTTCATCCCCATGTGACATTATTGAGTGAAATACTACGAGATGAAGAAGAAATCATGCGGAAAACTCAAGAACTAACAATGAGACATCAACCGTTCCCAGTAACACTGGGTGCAGTTGACTATCAAGATTACTCATTCAGAGCACTATTCGTAAGAGCAGACAAAACACGACCTTTGCTTGATCTCCATAATGACTCAAAGGAATTGTTCGATATGCAAGGCATCCCGCCTTATATGCCTCATTTGAGCCTGTTGTACGGTAATTTTGCTCGGGGTATCAAAGACAAAATCGTTCAAGAAATTGGCAGCGTCTTTACAACACAATTTGAAGTATCAAGTGTTCATTTGTTTAAAACCTATGGAGCAGTCGATATTTGGTACAGGGTAAAGGAATTTCCACTCGGTAAGACTTACTAATAGCCAAGAGTTCCACAAGTCCAACTTTAAAAATCTATGTTTAAAAATCCAATTGTCAAAAATATTTTATCGGCCGTCGCTGTCGCGGTATTCGGTTTTATCCTGTTAAACCTGACTTTCCTGTTTGATTTTCTGATCCAATCTTTGGTGGTGCGATTGATTGAACTTTTTACATCTGTTGATTTCGAAACGATCGATTTTCAGACGAGTTTTCAATGGCTTCCGCCTGCTATGCATGGCTTATTTGTGGTTATTATTGGTGTTATCTCCTGGCTTGTTTTTCGGTCAAGACGCGGCACGCTTTATAAAGCTATTTATATGACCGTGCCGTTGGCATTGGTTTTTGTAACACTGGGAATATTTTTGTACCGCTGGCCGATCGTCGCTTATTCGATCGGCGGTATGCTCGGTATAGGCATTTTGTCCTTTTTTTACCGCACCAAACAACCATGGCTTTACTATTACACTTTTATTTTAATCAGCCTCGCCATGTTGCTTGTCGGTCTCTTGGGGGTAGAAATCTAGGGATTTATAGAAACAGCCAGCTCTCCTTTGCATATCGATTTGGAAGAGCAAGGAAACCACAGCAATGGACATTCATTCCAAAAACGTCATCAAGGCAGTCGCTGTCGGTCTTTTGGCGATGGGGTTTCTTTTCACTTTCTACTTGGTCGTGGTTTCGATTCTTTCGGGATGGGATTTCGCCCTGTCACAATTGGTTCGATTCCGGTATTTTATTCTGGCCTTGGCCGCGGGTTTTGGGATTCAAGCCGGACTCTATATGTATTTGAGAAACGCCATCCATCGGCCCGATCCGTCGGGGAAAGTCCTTGCAGTTTCAGGGACAACTTCGACTGTTTCGATGATTTCTTGTTGTGCCCATTATCTTGTCAATATCCTGCCGATTATTGGAGCGACGGGGATTATCGGCCTTGTCGGCCAATATCAAGTTGAACTGTTTTGGGTTGGTTTAGTCGTATCGTCGATTGGCATTTTATATACCACTCGGAGAGTCGTTCAATTCCATCAACAATGAAGAAGATCTATCTTTTCGCGTTCATCGCTGTTCTCATCCTCGTTTCTATCTTGGGATTTTTAACCCTTGGCCGGTCTCAGCGAGACCGGGAACAAGAAGTCTTGCTTGGCGGAGAATCCACACCTTCCCAGTCCTTGGCTTTGGAGTCTCAGACGAACAGCGAAGGGGCGGTGACGATAACCGTCACCCCCAAGAATCTGTCCGATGGTACCTGGGATTTTGAGATTGCCCTTGATACCCATTCCGAGGAGCTGTCTGTTGATTTGGCTGCAGTAGCTATCCTGGTTGATGACCAAGGAAAGGAATATTCAGCTCTCGCATGGGAGGGTGATCCTCCGGGCGGGCACCACCGAGCAGGGGTGTTGAGTTTTGCTCCGATTACCACTCAGCCGAGATCCGTCATGCTCATCATCCGCCAGCTGGGAGGGGTTCAAGAGCGAAGCTTCGTGTGGTAGGCATGCGCTCTGGCTGGTGTCTTCCTGATTGCATTCTCCCTTGGTTTAAGGCTCATGTTACTATGGGTAGTGATGGTTCGTATTATTTCCTTCTTTTGGATCGGGCTTTTCGTTGTTATCGGCTCTGTTTTTTGGGCTCGGGGAGTAATATTCTTGGATCCGGATTTCGGCTGGCACCTTAAAACGGGGGAGCTCATCCTTCGTGAGGGAATTCCCAAGAGCGATCCGTTTTCCTACACCATGCCGAGCTACCCTTTTGTCGATCAGACTTGGTTGATTGATGTGGTGATGGCACGGCTGTATCCGGCGATAGGCGCGATTGGTTTGGCTGGCTTCTATGCTGTTTTTCTGACGTTGACTTTGGCGATTGGTGTGTTTGGTTCTGTTTCTCGGTTGAAACGGATAACGGTTGAGCGGTCTTTAGGATTGGCGGCGCTGTTGCTTTTGGCTGCTGCAACGCTTTTGTACTACTCGCGCGTTCATTCTCAGGCAATGACGTGGTTTTTCTTTTCAGTGTTGTTATGGACTATTCATTCTCCCGAACGCCGGAAGCGGTACCGTTATTTCATCCCTTTCCTTTTCATGTTTTGGGCAAACATCCACGGGGGCTTCATGGCCGGTTTGGCAACGTTGGCTTTTTTTATTATCGTGCGTTCCATTAGGCGGCGTCGGTTTCTTGGAGATTTTCTTGTTCTGTGTCTTTCTAGTCTGGCAACACTGGTTAACCCCTATGGGTTTCAGCTGTGGGTTGACGTGGGTAGGACGCTGTTAAGTTCAACACTCATGCGCTCGATTCAAGAATGGTTACCGGCGATTCAATTCATCAATGTTGGTTTGCCGTTTCTGCTTGCCTTTTCGGGAGTGCTGATTTGGCGATATAAAGCTTCATTTTCGCCAGAGGCGTTGGGGCTGTACGGAGTGTTTGTGCTGGCTGGCTTGTGGAGCCAACGACACATCCCCCTGTGGGTGGTGGTCGGGCTGCCCTTGAGTGCGGTTGCCGTTGAGCGGTTGGCTTTAGAGGCGGTTGGGATGCGCGGAGGCCGACGTCGGCTGGTGCGGTTTTGGCTGGGAGTATTGTTGATCAGTTTGGCTATTTTTGTCGTGCAGGTGAGGATTGTCCTTCAAAATGTACAGAGGGTGAGCGAGGAGCAATTCTATCCGCGGTGGGCAGTTGAATACTTGCGGTCTACGCTTCCTTCCGGACAAGTCTTCTCAAGCTATGAATGGGGCGGTTATTTCCTTTGGAAGCTTCCGGAAAAGCGTGTATTTGTGGATGGGCGGATGCCGATTTGGCGGTGGGTTCCACCCCCTAGGGACAGCGGTTCGGCGTTTGAGGAGTACCTGCGTCTGGTGCGCGGAGAGCTCCCGATTGCGGAGGTGTTTGAGAAATACGGTATTGATACGGTAGTGTGGCCGGTGGTGCGGTATAAAGATAAACCGAGTTTTACCGATCGGTTGGAGTTCTTCTGGGATGCGGTGTTCGGGGCGAGGGAAGACCTGCCTGATTTTGGTGAACGGTTAGTGGCCGAGGGGTGGGGTATCGTTTATCGGGATCCTGTGGCGGTTATCTATCGGAAGATGTAGGAGGGTTTCGGATTTCCTTTTTTTGCTTAAGCTTTTCGGATCTGCATCGGAATTGTTTTGGCGGCTTTGCTACAATGCGGGTGTGGCTAATCAAGTTGAGGAGATTAAGCAGAAGACGGATATCGTTGCCTTAATCGGGGAGCGGGTGAAACTCGGTCGGGCCGGGCGAAACTTCAAGGCATTATGCCCGTTTCACAGCGAGCGGACCCCATCCTTCATGGTGTCGCCGGAACTGGGGATTTTCAAGTGCTTCGGCTGCGGAAAAGCCGGGGATGTTTTCACCTTCCTTCAAGAGTTTGACGGAATGGAATTTCCGGAGGCGCTTGAGTTTCTTGCCAAACGGGCCGGGGTGAAACTCACGCCGTTTCGGAAAGATCGCGATTTCGAGCGAAAGGAACGTTTACGGGGTATCAATGCCCTGGTTTTGCAGTTTTATCACTACCTTTTGACTTCCCATGCGGTCGGAAAAGAAGCGCTCCGATATCTGGTTGGGCGGGGGATTCGTAAGGCAGCTATGGAAACGTTCGGATTGGGTTTCGCGCCCGACCGCTGGGATGCCGTCACCCGTTTTTTAGTGGGTCGAAAGCATTACGATGTTTCGGAAGCGGAACAGGTGGGGCTGGTACTGCCGGGACGGAAGGGACCGATTGACCGTTTCCGCAATCGGGTGATTTTCCCCCTCCGTGATGTCCGGGGAAATGTCATTGGGTTTGCCGGCCGGGTTTTACCCGGAGATGAGCGAGAGGAGGGGAAGTATATCAACTCTCCTGATACTGAGCTCTATCATAAGAGCGAACACCTCTACGGCCTGTTTGAGAACCGCGGGGAAATCAAGAAGCAGGATAACGTCGTTGTGGTTGAGGGTGAGTTGGATGCGATTTCTTCTTGGCAGTCAGGGCTGCGGGAGGTTGTTGCCATCAAGGGGACGGCGGTTACCGAGGGGCAAGTAGAGCTTCTGCGCCGGTACACCCGAAATGTTGTCCTTGCGCTCGATGCCGACGTGGCTGGAGATGCGGCAACAAAGAGGGGGATAGCACTGGCTGATTCTGCTTCTCTGAACATTAAAATTGCTCTGCTTTCTGGGGGTAAAGATCCGGATGCAATTGCCAGAGCTAACCCAAAACATTGGCAGGATTTGGTACGCAGGGCCACTTCCGTCTACGACTACTATCTTCAAAGTGCCGCCTCGCGCTTTGATGTCTCAACGGGTTTGGGGAAAAAACAAGTCAGTGAGGAGATGGTGCCCGTACTTTCGAAAGTCACCAATACTATTGAGCAGGCGCACTACATCCGGAAACTTGCCCGCCTTTTGGATGTGTCCGATGAAACGGTGGTGGATGAGATTCGCCGCTTCGAGCGGCGTGCCGCGCTGGGTGAGTCTCGGCGGATCCGTGTTGGCTCCTCTGAAGATAAGACATCGGCGGCGATGGATCGGCGCAAGTTACTCGAATTGTACCTGCTGTCCCTCCTTCTCCAGGGAGGAAAGAGAGCTTTGGCAGCCCTTTCGGATTTTTCTCCAAGCTCCCTTCGCTCTCAAGCTGCCCGTCGTATCGTTGAAGCGATGCTTCAGGTCCCCTTGGAATCATTTTCGGCGGGCCCGTTTATCGCCTCACTGCCTGCGGAGCTTCGTGAGTTGGCGCAACAGCGCTTTCTTCAAGAATTGGAGGGGGTTTCCGATCCTGAGTTGCTTACCCGAGAGGTTGAGCGGGTTTTATCGGAGCTGTCTCAGTTGAGGTTGCATGAGCGGCTAACCGCTCTGTCTTTGCGCATTAAAGAGATGGAGCAACACGCTCATCCTACCAAAGGGGAAGAGGAGCGTCTGGAGCGGCTGAAGCGCACTTTTGCCGACGCTTCTGTAAAACTTTCTGCCGAGAAGGAAAAGTAGTATACTCGAGAAAGTAACAATTCAACATTACAAATTCAAAATTCGAGTCGACAAGGATCGGTCATTTTCTTTGAGGTTTTCCTGTTCCTTATTGGATTGATTTCCAAGTGATTCCTCGGTGGTGTTTGTATGGCGGAAAAGACGGTAAAGAAAACTAAAGCAGTCAAGACCGGCAAGGCGGCGAAGCGGGCCCCTCAGAAGCTCAACTCTCTTGATTTGCGGACGAAAGCGCTTGAATTATTGGTCGCGAAAGGCAAAGATCAAGGCTTTGTCACGCAGGAGGAGATTCTCGAGATTTTTCCCGATGCGGAGAAGCATATTGAGGATCTTGATGATCTCTACGATCGCCTGCTCCGCTTTGGCGTTGATGTGTTTGAAAGCGTGACTGAAGAGGAAATGCGGGAGGATGAGGCAGCAACGACGGAGCTTGAGCGAGAGCTTGAGATCCTCTCGACGCTTGAGGATACGGCAATCACCGATCCGGTCCGGATGTACCTTAAGGAGATTGGTCGGATTCCCCTTTTGACCCGGGAACAGGAAATCGAGCTGGCGCAGAAGGTTGATGTTGGGGATCTTCGGGCTAAAGCAAAGCTCACGTCGTCAAATCTCCGGTTGGTGGTTTCCATCGCTAAGCGCTATATCGGCAGGGGCATGAGCTTCTTGGATTTGATTCAGGAGGGGAACAAGGGTTTGATTCGGGCGGTAGAGAAGTACGATTGGCGGAAGGGGTACAAGTTCTCAACCTACGCAACCTGGTGGATCCGGCAGGCGATCACCCGCGCTATCGCTGATCAGGCGCGGACGATCCGGATTCCGGTGCATATGGTCGAGACGATCAACAAGCTCATTCGTACCCAACGGAGGCTCATGCAGGAATTGGGGCGGGAACCGACACCCGATGAGATCGGAGATGAAATGGAACTTTCGGCGGATAAGATTCGGGAGATTTTGAAGATTTCCCAGAAGACTACTTCGCTTGAGACACCGATCGGGGACGAGGAAGATAGCTATTTAGGGGATTTTATTGAGGACACTTCGCAGATTTCTCCCTATGATGCGACGAGCAAGCGGTTTTTAAAAGAGAACATCGAGGAAGTGCTCATGGCTCTATCTCCCAGAGAAGCGCAGGTTCTGCGGATGCGATTTGGGCTTTCGGGTGAGCGGGCAATGACGCTTGAGGAGGTTGGTTCGCGCTTCGGGGTGACCCGGGAACGGATTCGGCAGATTGAAGCGAAAGCTCTTCGAAAACTCAAGCATCCTTCACGGAGAAAGAAGCTTCAGGATTATTTGGATTGAATTCCTCACCATTTCCTTCGTTTCGCCAAAATGGTTGGTTTCTTCTTTGTTTGTCCAAAGTGGGTTGACACTTTTCTTGCTCCTGCTTAGAGCCCGATGAGGCGGGGATAGAGAGAGAAGAAGACGAGGGGAACCATCGCCAGGGTTACCAGGGCGGCGGTGCGGGCAATCCCCGGCTGGCTCAGGCCGCGGGAGAGCCAATAGGCGGAGAGGAGGTGGAGGAATGGGAGGGCGGGAAGATAGTAGTAGAGGTAAGAGGTTTTGGTACTTCCGCTGAGGGCATGGAGGATTGGCCAAGGGACGTAAAACGCCAGATACCCGGTGAAGATAAGAAGGAGAGATTTCGGACGGTTCTTTACAAACGCGCGGACGGTACAACCCAGGGCAACTATTCCCAGCCAGAACACGAGGAGATTGGGGGCGGCCCAGACTTGCTCTGCCCCGGACTGGTAGTACGGGAGCGGCTTTAAGCCGAGCGGCCAGAGCCACCAAGGTGCATTGAGGGGGTGGGCTGTGGTGAGACGGAAACCATGGGCAAAAAGATGCGTAAACATGGTTTTTTGAAGGATGATGAAGTCGGTAAGGGTGAATCCGGATGCAAAATACGGGAGGTAGGCGGCAAGGTAGGAGAGTGGGGGAATCGCGATTACGAGCAGGATATGACGCAGGAGGGACCGCCGTTTTCCTTTGGTCGAGCGATGGCTGGTGAAGACGAGGAGAGGGAGAAGAGGGAGGGAAGTCCATTTGGCGGCGAGGGCGAAACCGGCAAGCAGGGCGGAGAAGAAACGGTGATTTCTCAGGATAAGGTAGAGGCTGGTCGTCACCAGGAAGACGAGGAGGGCATCACGGGTAGCGATCCGGGACTGGGCGAAGCTTAAGCCGTCAAAGCTTATCAAAAAGGCAGCCAACAAGCCGACTGTTTTGGAAAAAAGCGCTTTCCCTATGAGGTAGATTATGAGGATGGTGCCGACCCCCGCGAGCACCGAAGTGAGGCGCCAAACCCAAGGGTGATTTCCCAAGATCGTGATTGATGCGGCGATAAGGATTCTGGTAAGCGGAGGGTGTGACCACTCATATCCGCGTGGCGGGTCGATCGGCTGAGACATCGGTCTCCAGATTACCGGGGCGTTTCCTCTGGAAAGGGCGACGGCAGTGAAGGCGGAGTAGTTCTCGTCGAAGTAAAACTGGGGCGGAAAACTGAGGTTGACGAGCCGAAGGATCAGGGCCAGCGTCAGCATGAGAACGAGGAGGAGATTCTTTTTATTCATTGGCTTTTGGTATGAGATGGAGAATCAGTGCACCTCGTTCACTCGAAAATACCTGTTGGTGGCAACAACGATTCAGGGTGGCTTTGGCCTTGGTGGATTCCTCCCGACTATCAAGGTAAAGGTAGATCGGGGTAGACAAGGTTGTCAGCTCTTCTTCGAAGATCACTGGGGTTTCCCGAGAATTGTAGAGGGTACTCTGGGGGACATAAAGGTAGTCTAGGTTGTAGAGTGGGGTACCGGGCGGAGTGTTGGCGATGAACTCCTTTAAGAGAACTACTGATTTTACCTCCTTTTTCAGGTTTATAAAGACGGTGGTTGGGAGAGTTATGAGGACGGTAAAGGCTATGATGTTTACCATGTCCCAGCGTTTTTCCGGGACGTGGTGCTTTAGTAAGTACTTCAGATTTACCAATCCCGTTGCGGAAAGGATCGCGAGTGGTGGAAGCGCTTGGATGGCGTACCATTCGTGGCGGGTGGCGGCAAGGGAGAGAGGAATGATGGTGGCAAGGACCCAGATTGCTGGGAGGGATACTGCTTGCCTTGACCGCTTTGGGTTTGGGAGAAAGAGGGCGAGTGCAAGCAGGTTTAGGGGGGCAACTCCTACCAACGTGTTGAAGAGGAATCTTGGAATGGAGAGCGGTGGGTATCCGGGCGTTTGGGAAAAGACATGGCTTTGGAGGTTGAACTTCAGGTAGTCGTTGGCGAAGGAGCTTGGATATTTATTCCAGACGACAAGGTGCCAGGGGAGGGCAATCCCGATAGCGATGGTAAACGTGGAGAGGAGATATGAGATGGGAAGCCTATCTTTTTTGGAGATGAGTTGATCAATGGTAACGACGAGGATAGGAAAGAGGGCGAGGAAGGAGCGGGTCAAGATCCCGAGGCCTGTTGTTGCCCCGGCGAGGAGGAGCCATTTGGGGTTGGTCTTGGACTTGAGGTAGAGGAAAAGCGTTGCGGTTGTCAGGAAGGTTTGTGGGATATCGAGGTTGGCGGTTTTGGTGAAGAAAAGAAACAGCGGGGTGGTTGTGAGGATGATCAGGGAAAGGTAGGCAACTTTTCGGGAGAAGAGCGTTTGGGAAAGACGGAAGGTAAGAAAGAGGGTACCGATGGCAGCGAGGAGGGTCGGTATGCGGCGGGTGAAGGGGGTTTGGGGGAAGACTCTGTAGATTGCGGCGGTTACCCAGAAGTAGAGCGGTGGTTTCTCCAGCCAGACTTTCCCTTCAAGACGAGGAGCGATGAAGTCGCCGGTCTTATACATCTGGTAGGAGGCTTCCTCAAAGAGGACTTCGTCGGTAAAGATGATGTGGTCATTCCAGGAGAAGGCAACGATTGCGAGGACGGCAATACAAAAGACTGCAGCCGTGAGGTTGTTCTTGAAGCGCATCGGTTCGATTATAATGGATTGAGGGATTTGATTATTATTCATTCAGAATGCAGGTGATGGATTATTCTTCCCTGAGCGTCAAACGTACCCAGCAGATCTTTGAGGAGCTGGCGAGCTCTGCTGAACAGGGCCTGTCTTCCGAAGCGGTGGCAGGACGACTTCGAACCTCTGGCTACAATGAGGTTTCAGGGAGAAAGGTGAGTTGGCAGGATATCCTGTTTCGGCAGTTTAAATCCTCGTTTATTTACCTTCTTTTTGCGGCAGCCGTCCTGGCTTTTTTGCTGGGAGAGCGGATCGATGCCGGGATGATCCTTTTATTTGTTTTGATCAACGCTACACTCGGGTTTTACCAGGAATACCGTTCGGAACACACGCTTCAGATCCTTCGACAGTACATTCTAACGAAGACCCGGGTTCGCAGGGACGGGAAGGAAGAGCTGGTGGAGAGTCGATTGCTTGTTCCGGGCGATGTGGTGGTTGTTGAAGCTGGTGACATTATTCCTGCCGATCTTCGGTTTTTCTTAAGCCATAATCTCATGGTTGATGAATCAGTCCTTTCGGGGGAGTCGGCACCCGTGGTGAAGACTATTGATGTGCTCCCGCACCCCGTAAAAGAAGTCTACCAGGCTCACAACATCGGGTTTTCGGGCAGCACCGTGGTCAGCGGGAAAGGGGAAGGGGTGGTGTTTGCCACGGGGAGGGAGACGGTCATAGGTGATGTTGCCCGCCTGACCCTGGAGACAGTCCGGGAAAGCAGCTTCGAAAAGGGGTTGACGCGTTTCAGTTCGTTTATCCTCCGGCTCATTCTCTTGACTCTCCTGTTCGTGTTTTTTGCGAACATTTTTATTAAAGGCGGGGAGGTGAATATCCCTGAGCTTCTCCTGTTTTCGATTGCTTTGGCGGTTAGCGTTATTCCTGAAGCGTTGCCGGTGGTGACCACCTTTTCCCTGTCGCGCGGGGCTTTACATTTGGCGAAGAACAGGGTGGTTGTGAAACGTCTGTCTGCGATTGAAGATTTGGGGAGCATCGATGTGCTTTGCACGGATAAGACGGGGACGTTGACGGAGAATGCGCTTGCGGTTTCCGATATCTCTTCCCAAAAGCCAACGGACACGCTGTTTTACGCAAGCCTTGCCGCAACTTTCCTGACCGAGAAACTCAAGCAGCCGAACAATGCTTTTGATCTTGCTCTTTGGGAAAAGATGTCTGTGAAGGATCGGGAGCGCATTGCAGCCTACGGTGTGGTTTCGGAGATCCCTTTCGATCCAGAGCGGAGGAGGAACAGCGTCCTGGTCCGACGGGGTAACCACTCGGCGTTTGTGGTTCGGGGAGCTCCGGAGGTGATCGTGCCTCACTGCGTTGACTTTACGGGAAAGAAAGCGCTTACCGATTGGATAGCCAGCGAGGGTCGGAAGGGCAATCGGGTTATCGCGGTTGCCAAGAAGGAGAAGGTGGCTGATGAGCACTATACCGTTGCTGATGAGGAGGGCGGCCTTTCGTTTGTCGGATGTATTTCTTTTGTCGATCCCATCAAAAAGACCACCGAGGCTGCGATTGCGAAGGCAGAGCACCTGGGGGTTCAGATTAAGATCCTGACCGGGGATAGCAGAGAAGTGGCGGGAGCGGTTGCGCATTCCGTCGGGCTCATTCCGAGCCCGGATGAAGTGATTATCGGAGAGGAGCTCGATGCCTTATCCTTGGCAAAGCAACATGAAGCGGTTGGGCGCTATGCGGTTTTTGCACGGGTTTCTCCCCAGCAGAAATACACAATCATTCACTTGCTGCAAAAGGACAACGAGGTGGGATTCTTGGGGGAGGGGATCAATGACGCTCCCGCCCTCCAGATTGCCAATGTGGCGCTGGTGGTCGCGGGGGCGAGCGATATCGCCCGGGAGGCTTCGGACATCGTTCTTCTTAAGAAAAGCTTGGAGGTGATCGTTGACGGGATTAAAGAGGGGAGGGAGGTATTTGCCAATACCGTTAAATATATTAAAGCAACCTTAACCTCAAATTTTGGGAATTTCTATGCTGTGGCTACTGCCTCGCTTCTTATCGATTACCTGCCGATGCTTCCATTGCAAATCCTTTTAGTTAACCTTCTTTCCGATTTTCCGATGATTGCGGTTGCCACGGATACTGTTGATCATCAGGAGCTCCGGCAGCCGAGGCGCTACGATGTCCGGGAAGTGGTGCTTCTTGCGACCACTTTGGGGCTGGTGAGCACGGTGTTTGATTTCATCTTTTTCGGGTATTTCTCCCGCATTAGCCCGGAGGTTTTGCAGACGAACTGGTTCATCGGCAGTATCCTGACGGAATTGGTGCTTCTGTTTTCCATTCGTTCGCGATTCTTTTTCCTTCGAGCCAAGCGTCCGTCAGGCGTGCTGTTTTGGCTTACGCTTGTTGCGTTCGGCACCACCATTGTTTTGCCGTTCACGTTCCTCGGACAAACCTTGTTTCACTTTACCCCGCCAACCTTGCCCCACCTGCTTTTGATTCTCTCGCTTGTGGGTGTTTACTTTGCGGTTACTGAAACCGTGAAGCTTTTTTACTACCGCTTTGCGGAGCACCGGTCCAGACACGCGTAAGGTTGTCCGGCTTGTTTTAGCGGGTGGTAACGTTTCCACCGGCATCAAGGCATTGGGGAACTAAGACTGTAGGAAAGTTGTAGGGAGCAATTTCAGTACAGGTCGGCTGGCTTTGGCCGTCATACACGCCGACCCAATTTCCCTCTGACTTTGCGGCCAGCCAGTAGGCGCCGCCGACAGCCTCGAGTTCCCTGATTGTACCATTGGCGTGGGTGCCGGTGTTCTGGGTGATTTGGAGTTCGGCTTGAGTTTCATCGAGGCCAGTCATGGTAAAAACGGCCTGTCTGATGAGCGCTTCTTCATTGACGGGTGGGGTGGGGGTGGGTACTGAGGTCGTTTGACGGGTCTCTATGGTCAATTCGGAAGTCGGGGGGAGTATCGCGGTTTTGCTCTTGGTAAAGAGAAACCAGCCGACTCCACCTATTCCGACGATGAGGAGGATGAGGAAGGCAAAAAAAGCAATTTTCCATCCATCCGAGTCGCGTTCTTCCATATGGCCTCTATTATACGATTTTTCGTTACAATAGAAGAGGAAGGGAGATTTTAGGTGTTTACAATTTCCTTAAGGCCAAGCACCATTTATAGAGCAGCTGGGTTTTTTTCGTTGTATGTTGTCAGCGTTTTGGTGAGTTACTTTTCTTTTACCCTCTCACGAGTTGTGGTGCGGGAGCCGGTTTCGCCGGTTCCGGAAGAGAGAGCAGGGATGTTTGATCTGTCTCCGATACCTACACCAGCATCTCCGACCGCCTATCATATACTGCTGCTCGGATATGGCGGCGAAGGGCATTCGGGAGGGAGGCTTTCGGATTCATTGACGGTGGTGCGTGTCGAGCCGGAAAAGAAAAGGGTTGTGCTTGTTTCCGTCCCCCGGGATTTATGGATTGCGCTGCCAACTGCGGGTCGGAATGAGCGGAGGAAGATCAACCAGGCCTTTGCCCTCGGAGGAGGGGAGCTTGCCAAGCGGGCGGTGAGCACGGTTGTCGGACTTCCGATCCAGTACTTCGTTGCGGTCAGTTTTGACGGACTCAAAGAAGCGATCGATGCTTTGGGCGGGGTGGATGTGCGAGTTCCAAAGACGTTTGATGACCCCTATTTTCCCGTCAAAGGGAAGGAGAACGAGACTTGCGGTAAAAGTGCAGAGGAGGTGGAGCAGATTCTGACGACTTTGAAGGGCTTTGAAATTGACAAACAGTTTCCCTGCCGGTTTGAGCGGGTGCACTTTGAGGCGGGGTTACAACATATGGACGGGGAAACTGTTTTGGTGTTCGTCCGTTCCCGGCACTCGGCGGAGCACGGCGGGGATTTTGCCCGGAATGCGCGGCAGCAGGCAGTCCTTTGGGGTATCCGGGAGAAACTGCTTGCGCTGGGAGCGCTTGATGATGCCGTCGCATTTTTTCATCGGATGAGTTTTGCGGTTGAGACGGATATCGATGAGGAAGCGGTGCGGAGGCTCGCTTTATTGGTGGGGAATACGTCTGACTATGCCTTCACCAGTATTCTTCTTTCGGACCAGAGTGTGCTCACTGCAACGACCACGCTAGACGGGCAGTCCGTGCTTCTTCCGAACGAGGGAGAAGGGAAGTGGGAGGGTGTGCGGGCGTATATTGCCGGGGAGCTTGAGAAGGAAAACGACTAGCGGGTTTTTTAAATCGAAACTTTACGGTTTTGTTTCAGGCTCTGGAGTTACTTGAGTACTCTATCAAAAAATTCAACGGAGCGGCGCATGGCTTGCGAGAAGGCAGCTCCTGAGAGGTTGTGGTCCGCGCCTTCATAGGTAAAGTACTCGACCGGTTTCCCGGCAGTCTCAAGGGCATTTTTCAAGCTCCGGGAAAACTCCCAGGGTACCGATTCGTCACCCGTCCCATGGTGAAGCTGGACCGGCCCTGAGATATCGGCAACGAAATTGATCGGGGAAATTGAATTCCAAAACTCCGGGTTCTGCTCTGGGGAGCCGTACTTGTCAATCAGCTCCTGCCTGGAAGGACGCCTGAACTGCCGCTCGCTTGATGACGGCATCCACGGTACTCTCCTTCGCCAGTTTTCTATCATCTCTTCATAGGAACCGACCACCCCACCCCAGATTACCCCGGCTTTGATATCCGACTTCACCACCATTGCCCGAAGGGTGAGGTGCCCTCCCATCGAATGTCCCCACATTCCGATTTTTTCAGGATTGGCAACCTTATATTCCTTGATTGAAGTGACCGCGTTTAGGACATCGGTACTATAGGCATCGGAATAATAGGCGCCTTGTGGGCTGCCTTCAGAATCACCGTGTCCACGATAGTCGGGCTTGAAGACGATATATCCTTGCCCGGCAAAACCATCGACATAGGCGACATAACGCTCGGTGGTCCGGTACTGCGCCGGCGGGATGTAGCCATGGTTGAATACGATCGCCGGCCAGCCGCCGGTTGGGGGGGTGCCGTTGGGAACTGTCAGGAGTGCGTAGATTTTTAGGCCATCGGATGTATAGGAGACGATGTATTTCCGGTAATTTGCTGCGGGCTCAAGGGTTTGTTCAATGGTGATCGGACTGCCGGGATATGCTTTTTTCCGTTGAGCTGCGATCGTGAGGGAGTGGAGGGCAGTTTCCCCCGATTTCCCTGTGCTGATCGACAACGGGGTTTGGTTGCCTTCGTTAGTTTGGGGATTTTGCCGTGTGCCTTTCCATACGGCGAGTGTTGCAATTCCAAGGCAGAGGATGATGAGTAGCCATTTTCTTTGCATCGGCAGTCAGTCCATTATAAAGGGGTGTGCAAGGCTTGGGGATTTCTCAAGAGGGGAAGGCGGGCGGAGAGCGTATTTCCCGTCTTCATATCATCCTTTCTCAGCTTTTTCTCAGATTCTTGATATACTATCTGGCCACAGATGAGAATTTTAGTGGTTGAGGATGAACACAAGATTGCCAACTCCATAAAAAAAGGCCTCGAGCAGGAATCATACGCGGTCGATATCGCTTATGACGGGGTTCAGGGCTTTGATCTGGCATCAACCGAAGACTACGATATTGTCATTCTTGATCTTTTGCTTCCCGGGATGGATGGCCTTGCTGTTTGCAAGCGGTTAAGAGATGAGAACATCCATACACCCATTCTGATGCTCACCGCCAAAGGTGAATTGCACGATAAAGTCGAGGGCTTCTCCGGCGGGGCAGATGACTATTTGGTTAAACCGTTTGCGTTTGAAGAACTTATCGCTCGGGTTCGGGCCTTAACGAGAAGACCAAGGAACAGACTCAACTCGGTTTTGTCTTACGGGGATTTGAGTGTAAACACGCTGACCTTTGAGGTCAAAAGAGGGAAAACCCTCTGCCGCCTGTCAAAAAAAGAATTTTCCCTGCTCGAATATCTGCTCAGACACCCCGATATTGTTCTCTCTAAAGAACAGATCATCGCCCATGTTTGGGATTATGATGCGGACATTTTGCCGAACACCGTTGAGGTTTACATCGGGTACCTCAGAAACAAGATTGACAAACCGTTTCCGAAGAAGCCTCGCTTGATCCGTACCAGGCGAGGGTTTGGTTATCAAATCGGAAGGGAGCGATGATGTTTCAGAAAGCACGTTTACGACTCACCGCTTTTTATCTTCTGATCGTCATGACCATCAGCATTGTTTTCAGTTTGGTGATTTATCGCGGTTTGACTTTGGAGCTTGGGAGGGGACTTCGGATGCAGGCGTGGAGGATCTTATCCAAAGAAGAGTTTGGTGAAGGCGAACCGGACTACAGGGTATTTCCCCGTCGGGAGCTTTTTCGAGAAAGACTGTCGGGTGAGCCGGTCCCTTTTGAGATTTATCAGGAGGTGTTTGACGAGGCGAGGAAGAGAATTGCTTGGCAACTCGCTCTCATCAATCTCGGCATTTTTGTGTTCTCGGGCGGAGCAGGTTACTTCCTTGCCGGAAGGACGCTGAGACCGATTGCCGAGATGGTCGAGGCGCAAAAGCGTTTTGTCGCCGATGCTTCCCATGAACTCCGAACGCCTTTGACGGCGATTAAAACAGCGACAGAGGTGGCTCTGAGAGACAAGAAACTGAATTTACAATCCGCAAAAGCTCAGCTTACCAGCACCCTTGAAGAAATCGACACATTGAAATCGCTGACGGATTATTTTCTCAAACTGACCAAATATCAAGATTCAAGAGCACAGTTTCCGTTTGAACCCTTCCGTCTGTCCGAGGCTTGCGAGGAGGCTATAAGCAGGCTGAGGGTCATTGCCAAAGAGCGAAAGATCAGAGTCGTCGGCGACTTTACCGACGTTACTGTTGAGGCCAACAAGACCAGCATTACCGAACTTGTCAGTATCCTTCTTGATAACGCTATTTGCTACAGCCGCGAACACGCCCGCGTTATTGTCCATGTGGGTTCTCAGAAAAACTCCGCTTTCGTACGCGTCGAAGACTTTGGTATCGGCATTCAGGCTTCGGATATTCCCCACGTGTTCACCCGCTTCTACAGGGCTGATTCATCCAGAACAAAAAAAGTGGTTAAGGGCTATGGATTGGGCCTCTCAATTGCAAAGAGCATTGTTGAGCTTCACCGCGGAAAGATTGAGGTTCAAAGCACGGTGGATAGGGGATCGACGTTTACAGTTTGGCTGCCTCTCAAACAGAAAAAGACTTTAACCCGACCCCTGTTTTAAGCTTTTTCTCAGCTTTTATTCTGTATACGTATGGATATGGTACGTAAAGAAGAAATTTCAGGACGACTCAGGGGGATAATAAAAAACCGCTGGCGAGCCGTGGTTGTGCTGGTTTTGGTCGCTGTGGTTGGGTTTATCGGTTGGCGCGCTTTGGGTGCACGCAGTCAACAATCACCGTACCAAACCGCAATAGTCGAAAGAGGAACGATCGTAGCCGCGGTTTCTGCTTCCGGAAAGGCACTCACCACCAATATCGTCGAGATTACCACCCAAGCGAGCGGCGTGGTGAAAGCGGTTTATGTACACGATGACGATCGGGTGACGGCGGGGCAGAAAATTGCCGAGATCACCCTTGACCGGCAGGGGCAACAGAACCATGCGCAAGCATGGTCAAGCTATTTATCAGCCAAGAATTCCGTCGCCTCTGCCAAAGCTTCTCAATATTCTCTCCAGTCCGAAATGTTTTCCAAATGGAAAACGTTCAAAGAATTATCCGAGAGTTCCAGTTACGATACCGCTGAGGAAAGGGGCCTGCCCCAATTTCACATTGCTGAAAAAGATTGGCTCGCGGCCGAGGCAAAATACAAAAACCAAGAAGGAGGAATAGCCCAAGCACAAGCGGCTCTTAAGAGTGCGTGGCTTTCCTACCTGCAATCTTCACCGATCGTTACTGCACCAATTGCGGGGACTATCGGCAGTCTTGGGTTTGTTGAGGGGATGGTCATCGGCAGTGAGACAAGCAGTTCAACGAGCGATCAGACATCGACGTCTCAACGAGTCGCGGTGGTCCAGAACGAGGGCAGACCTGTCGTTTCCGTTACCCTCGCCGAGATCGATGTTCCCAGGGTACAGGTTGGACAGAATGCAACGATTGTGTTTGACAGCTTGTCTCAAAAGACCTTCACCGGCAAGGTGGTCACCATTGATAAGATCGGGACAACCTCCAATAATGTTACCAGCTATTCGGTAAACATTCTCCTTTCCACCGGCTCTTCAGCAATTCTGCCCAGTATGGCGGCGACGGCCAACATCATCGTTGAGACGAAAAGCGAGGTACTCCTCGTCCCTTCAGCTGCCGTTCAAACCCAAGGAGAGCAAACCTCGGTGCGGGTTTTGCGGAATGGCCGGGAGGAACAGGTGCCGGTCACGGTCGGGATTTCGTCAGATACCCAAACGGAGATTGTTTCGGGGCTCTCCGAGGGAGACATGGTGATCACCGGATCTGCGAGTACAGCTTCGACGCAGGCGGGAACCGGGGGCTCGGTGTTCGGCGGTTTTGGCGGCGGGGCATTCCGGCTAGGAGGAACTGGAGGGGGAGTTCGGCGTGATTAAGGCTTCTCATTTATCCAAAATTTACCGAAACGATTCGGTCGCGACCGTGGCTTTAGACGACGTTTCCTTCGAAATTAAAAAAGGTGAGTTTGTGGCGATCATGGGACCCTCAGGAAGCGGTAAATCAACTCTCATGCATATTATCGGGGCTTTGGATATACCAACCTCAGGAACTTATCTATTAGACGGAGAAGAGGTAGGCAAACTTTCAGAAGACGAGCTGGCAGATATTCGGAACAGAAAAATAGGGTTTGTCTTTCAAGCATATAATCTGCTGCCGCGTACTACAGCCTTGAAGAATATCATACTACCAATGGTTTACGCAGGTATTCCAAAGGAAGAAAGAGAAAAGCGCGCTGCCGATTTGCTCGAAATGGTCGGTTTAGGCGATAGGCTTCAATCTACTTCCAGTCAACTTTCGGGAGGACAACAACAGCGGGTGGCTATTGCTCGGAGTCTTGCCAATAACCCAAGCATAATTTTAGCTGACGAGCCGACCGGTAATTTAGCCACTGCTCAAGGAGAGGAGATCATGGAAATTTTCCAAGAATTAAATGAAAAAGGGCATACGGTTATTATGATTACGCATGAATCGTATATTGCCGAACATGCCAGAAGAATTATTCATCTCAAGGATGGAAAAGTCGTTGAAGACAACGGCAATCATAAACAGAGAAGGGTTAATCACAATAATTAGTAAACATAACTTGTCCTGAGCGACTGAAAGGAGTCGAAGGATGGATTTTTCAGAAACTTTGCAATCAGCATCAGAAGCGTTGACACTCAATAAGCTGAGGACCGCTTTGGCTACTTTAGGAGTAGTGATCGGTATTGGAGCTGTTATTGCCCTTATTTCCTTAGGTCAATCAAGCCAGAAAGCAGTTGAAGCGCAAATTCAATCTTTAGGCTCTAATCTTTTGACTGTTATGCCGGGTGCCCAAACCAGCGGTGGTGTTCGGCAAGCTGCGGGAGGAGCAACTACTTTGACTTACGAGGATGCGAAGGGAATTTTAACCTCCTCTCAAATCACGACGGTTCAAAATGTTTCAGCTGAGTTATCCCGGCGGGCACAAGTAACCGCCGGCAGAAACAATACGAATACTCAAATCTTAGGTGTTACTCCGGCATACCAAGAGGTCAGGAAAATCAATCTTTCCAGTGGTTCTTTCATCACTCAAAGAGATGTTGATAGTTTGAGTAAGGTGGCTGTACTTGGGCCACAAGTGGTGACCGATTTATTCGGAGAAGGGGCAAATCCAGCCGGAGAAACCATTCGAATTAACAGGATGGCATTTCGGGTCGTCGGTATCACAACGCCAAAAGGCGGGAGTGGATTTCTCAATCAGGACGACATGGTTTTTGTCCCTTTAACTACCGCTCAAAAGCAACTTTTCGGAGTAGATTATGTCGGCTCTATCTCCGTTGAGGCGAAAAATGAGAAAGTGATGAATCAAGCGAGAGATGAGGTAGGATATTTTCTTTTAGACCGCCATAAACTTTCTGACCCCGCACAGGCCGACTTTACTATTTTTTCTCAGGAGGACGTTTTAGGCGCAGCTTCTCAAGTAACCGGGACATTCACGGCGCTTTTATCCGGTATTGCTGCGATATCCCTTTTGGTCGGCGGTATTGGCATCATGAATATCATGTTTGTCACTGTCACCGAAAGAACGCGCGAAATTGGCCTTAGAAAAGCTTTAGGAGCCAAAAAGAAGTGGGTGATTACCCAGTTTTTAGCAGAGTCTGTCATCTTAACAAGTGCCGGGGGAATTTTAGGCATGCTCCTCGGGGCGATTCTTTCATTTGTTATCGCTCAATTTATCAACCTTCCTTTTACTATTTCCTTATCGTCAGTATTTTTAGCGGTTGGAGTGTCCGGAGGAATCGGTATTCTGTTTGGTTGGTATCCAGCCCAAAAAGCAGCCAATCTTTCACCAATTGAAGCGCTCCGTTATGAGTAACAGAAAGGGATCACAATGAGATAGCTTAGAGCGTCTCATGTGCAAGGGGGTGAATACAGATGAAAATGAGCATTGTTGTTATGGTCGTTATTGCGCTCATTGTCGGCGCCGGCGGATTTTTTGCCGGCATGAAATACCAAGAGTCCAGAAGGCCTCTCGGTCGCCTGGGTAATTTTCAGGGCACAAGAAACGGGCAATTCCAACAGCGATTCGGGCAAGGGTTCCGGCCGGTGAACGGAGAGATTTTAAGCACTGATAGTTCGAGCATTACCGTCAAACTCCAAGACGGTTCAAGCAAGATTGTTCTGGTTTCGGATACCACTTCAATCAATAAAGCATCAGAAGGAACCAAGGATGATCTGAAGGTAGGGGAACGGGTGACCGTGTTCGGCCAGGAAAATTCCGACGGCAGCGTGACAGCGCAAACGATCCAGTTGGGGCAGATATTTCGAGGAGCGACACCTAGCAGTGGTCAGTAGATACCCGTCGAAGCGCAGATTCCCTCTCTCTTATCTACGGGCCGTCCACCAAAAGATCAGGGCGAGGATAATCCTGTAGACCGCAAACAGCTTGAATGAATGTTTTTGAACAAAAGTAATTAGACCCTTCACCGTGATCAGGGCGGAAATAAACGCACCGACAAAACCGATCGATAAAAGCAGATAATCTTTTCCCGTAAAAAGAAAATTGGTTTTTATTAAGTCCAGGGTCGTGGCTGCCAACATCGTCGGCACGGCGAGGAGAAAAGAGAATTCAACGGCACTTTTTCTGGTTAAGCCGACGCCCAGCCCGCCGAAGATGGTGGCCATAGCCCTGGAAACGCCGGGAATCATGGCAATTGATTGAGTAATTCCGATTGCGGTTGACTGGATGACGCTGAGGTTCTCGATTGATTTTCTCTGCTTCTGTTTGCGGTCGACGAACTCCTCAAGGATCAACATGGCTATTCCTCCCAGAAACAGCGAGGCAATAACGACGTTTGCATTACCGAGGAGATACGTCTTCACCGTTCTGTAGAGAAGGAAACCAATAATACCGCTGGGAATAAAGGCAACCAGCACCTTTTTCCATATTTCTCTATTGTTCAGGAGTGTTTGAAAATACAGAACCACTACCGCCAGTATTGCTCCCAGTTGGATGGTTATTTCAAAGCTTTTGACAAACTCCGTTTGGGGGATATTCAGGAGTTTACTTGCCAAAATCAGATGGCCGGTTGAGGAAATCGGAAGGAACTCCGTTATCCCCTCGACGAGCGATAAAATAATTGCCTGAATATAGTTCACGAGACTCTATTTTATCAGAGGCGCGGAACATGCGTTTTAGTCCCACCTGAGCAGATCGGCCCGGACGGGTTCCCTTTTAGATGTCTTTGTTTTCCAATTCCCATTCCTCAAGCCAGACACCCAAATGGCGGGAGCGGGCGAAGTCTTCGGCGGCTTTGAGCTGGTCATACTTTTCCGGTTTCTTGCCTTTGAAGACGAGGAGGCGGGCGTAGCCTTCTTCGATCATCTTCTCGTTGACGAAGACGTTTCCGGCGTAGACGTATGCCAGAACCCTTCCGTATTGATCAAATATTTCTTCCGTAGGAATCACTAAAACATCTCTTCTGCCGACGAGCTGTTGGTTGTATTTGGCTGAGGAAAGGCCATAGGCTTGGTTTTTTTCCGGGGCGTCGACACCCGCGTAGCGGACGCGGGTTCCGTCCTCAAGCTCAATCGTATCGCCATCCAAGACCAGGGTTACGCGGTAGGTGCCTTGAGCGAATTCCTTCGTCTTTGAGGTATCCTGGGGAGTATTTTCCGGCGGAGTGATTTTGATCCCGGGAATCGGAGTGCGCAGGAAGATACCCAGGAGAAATGCGAGAAGGATGAGGAGCGTGAAACCGAAACGGGGGAGCAGGGGAGAGGATTTTTTCTTCACCCGCTCATTATATCGCTTGTGAATACATGGGAGGTGATATAGTGGGTACAGCATGAAGAAAGCTACGAGAAAAATATCGGCAGAGTTAGGATTTCTTCTGGCTCTTTTGTTCTTTGGGATCTTTTCAGGACTGTTGATCTATCGCACAACTGCGGGCTTTCATAAGTATGAACCAGACACCCATCTTGTCTATTTGGCAAAACGATTTACGGAAATGAAATTGTCTCTGAGTCCGATCAACAGACCAATCGGTGACATTGTCGATTATTATACAAACATCTATC
>MHCJ01000003.1 GCA_001816585.1 Candidatus Chisholmbacteria bacterium RIFCSPHIGHO2_01_FULL_52_32 | reverse complement strand
CAAGCATTTCTATGACTTAACCGACGTGTTTGATTCATTACAGCAAACGGTATTTTTAGACAGGTGTCATACAACCCCAGAAGGGAATGAGATCACCACCGACAGAATAAAAAAGATCATCTCTCTCTATCAGTAATCTGGGTTCAGCAATACGATAGGATTTTTTGCATCGATGATAAAACCGTACATCGACCATATCTATAAAACTTTCTTCAAAGAAGAGTACCTGCTCCAAATACTCTGCGAAGCACAGATTCACCCAAAGCAATTGAATAAAAAAATGAGTAGTCAACTGCTTCAGCAAAAACACATCGATTGGGAGAAAATGCTTGATCTTATTAAGGCAAATAATCTCCAAACGATCATTTTGGATTATTTTCAGAATCAAAGGCTGGTGAAGTTCCTTCCCAGTGGCATCCAAAGTCGACTTGTCAAGTTAGCATTCTATAGCCATATCTATAGCTTAAAACACAGGGAACAATCGCGAATAATTCTCAAGAAATTAATCAACAACAAAGTCGAGTTTGTCATGATGAAAACGTACGCTCTGAAAGAGCGAATATTTAAAAATCGGGAAATCAAAGCCGACCTGGATGTGGATTTGCTCATCCCCGTGCATGAATTCAAAGAAGTTAGTGGCCTGTTATTCGATCTAGGGTACCTGTTTTTCCCAGATATGAAAACGAAAAATGGCGTAGCTTCGATAGCGAATCTGAATTTTTATTGTCCCAGTAGCCAAGAAATATTTAAGAAAGGACACCATGCCGTCGAAATACACACTACGATTACAGACACCCCGCGGTACTCACAGATACCTGTTATCTCTGAAGCAACGAATCGGCAAATGACTCAAGAAGTGTACAATGGCACCGACACCATTTCGTACCAAAATATCAAAGTAAAGGTATTCAAACCATCACAACTACTGCTGACTCACTTTCTTCACTCCCTGGTACAGCACAACCTCCAGAGAGCTACAAGCTATTATGAATGTGCCAAAATGCTCCAGGTCTATAAGGAGGAATTAGAGTGGGGCTATATCATGAAATTTGTAAATATTCGGAAGTTGAAATCATACTTCATGTGGTTCCTGTTTCTCCTGAACGATCTCTATCCCAACCTTCTTCCGAATCAGCTGGAATCAGAACTTGTCAATTACGAAGGCTCGTTGAAGACGCAACATTGGGCACTTTATCCTTACATGAAATACAAGATATTCCATCAGACGAATTTTGCGGAGTCCAAGAGGAGAGAAAGACAGAAAGAATGGTGTTGGGCTATCATAGATCAACATCTACTGAACCTAGTGAAACACAAGATAAAAAAACACCTTGTGTAAACAATGGAGTATCAAGATACACTCCAAGCTAGGATAGTGTAGTTTTCATAAACAACTGAGCCCAAATGATCATCGCACTCCGTAATTTCATAAAATATCGTCTCTTTGGGAGTCTCAATTTCTCCGCCAACTCAAGGTAACACTCAGCCGCGGTCCGCTTCGTAAGTTTCACTTCATCCACCCGCTTCCAGAGCCACTCATTGACGGCTAATCCGCGTCGTTCTTTACGGACATTTCCCAGTCGGTCGGAAGCTGCTTTATGCAGAACAAAAGGCGATCCGTTGACCACGCTCCATCCGAGATGATCAACGATTTTCTTCACAAATATCCCTGCCCAAATGTCATCGAATCGATCGTATCCCCAGCGAGTGCCGTCTTTCGACTCACCCATCAGAGGAAAATACATTAAAGGGGTCGCTTTCCTTTTAAAAGCCAAATTCATCGAACACATCGGGAAATAGAACCGTTGAGGAACGAACTGGCGGATGGGCGGATAAGGGGGAAGGTTAAGTTTGGGAAATTTGACAAGCGTCTTTGCATCCAAGTCGACCACGCCTGACCAAAGCCCGTGACTGACCACAACCGGCATCTGATTGCGCATTTTGTACGGAAAGCCTCTCGTGAACATGAACTTTGGGTCCGGATAAGTCGGAAACCAGTCTCCCGGCGCCTTAAAGGAAAGATTTTCAAGATGAGTCTGAACAAAGTCGGTTCCGGTCGGGTAGCAGTCATCATCCATGGTAACGATGACATCGGCACCCATTTCAAATGCCTTCCAAAAGCCATACGAGCGGATACCAGCATTTTTTCGCGGAAAAATCCACCCCTTTTCCCCAAAATCATTTTCGATATCAGTCCAACTGAAATGGTGAATAGTCTGAGAGGGTATAGAGGGTATTGAAATCTCTTTTTTCTCATGATCCTCAACAATGACAATCTGGCAATCCTTAAATTCAACATCCCATTCCTTCAGAAAATCAAGGCTACGAATGGTGGGGATCACGAGGAATATTGAAAGACGAGAATTCTTCGTTTTATTCATGAAAGGTCCGTTTTTCCAAGTGTGAAAATATTTTCTCGATTTTGTTCTCCCAAGAGTTGTCTATCGCAAACTGCCGCTGCTTCTTTTGGAGTTGTTTAGACCATCCGTTTTTCAATATGTCCCTAATCTGTCGATGAAACTCACTCGCGTTGGATGCAATGCTAACGAATGGAGAGAGCCGAATCAATTCCTGAATAGGAGTGGAAACGACGGGCTTTCCCAGATAGAAGTATTCAAGTATTTTCATCGGGAAGCAAAAGCGATTGAATTCCTGACGGATATCATAAGGAATCAGCGCCACATCGAAAGCGCGCATAAGATATGCCAACGTCTTTCTGGGCTGAACGTCAATCCAGTGGACGTTTCTCTGTGCGAGGAGTCGCTGAATATGCCCCATGGTATTCAACCCGGTATCGACAGGATGGATCTGTCTCGGACCAACGAAAACGAAGGAGTAGTTTTTACAATGCCCAACGAGTTCATGTAAGAGAGAAAAATCAAGTCGAAAATTCATGCCGCCGACATAGCCAATGACCGGCTTATCTGTTGGAAACGGCAAGCGTCTTTTAGCCGCAGTCTCAGAAGACGTAAACGCATCCAAAGCGAAGCCCTGAGGAACGAGTGCGATATCGGGGCGAGTGGTTCTGTATAAATCGAAGAGGGTTTTCGAATTCACAGCCACCAGATCTGCTGTATGGATAAGTCTAAACTCGTTTTGTTTTATCTTCTTATGAAGCTGAGGATCAACCGATGAAAAATACTCAACACAATCGTAAACCACGAAGAATGAAGGCCCGAAGAATCGAGACAGAAAAGCGAACTCAGGAGAAAAAATCCAAAGCATACGGAGGTGTTGAAGGTAACACAGCCAAAGAAATAGTCGGATAAGCCAGACGTTGATGAGTTGATTGGCTGTGTTGATCAAGCGAAAACGCGGAAAAGGCAAGAAATGAACGACCTGGATGAAAGTGACCCGACGCTTTCGAAAAATGAAACGGTATGACCTACCATGGAGGAGATCAGATACGATGGTACGCAGCGTCTTGGGTTCTGCCCACAAAATAGCCAGCACATGATGCCCTTGCGCCGCGAGAGCATAACAGGTCTGGAGATTATAATCCGCTGGCCAATGAACGGGATTATTGAATGGGACGATAATAACGAAACGATCCATCACCACAAAAGTCAATCAATGATACCGCAACCGTAAACGAGAAGAGACACACGATTACTGAAAAGCCTGCAATCGCAACGAACAATGATAATCTTTTGGAAGATAAGAAAGACAGGCAATGTACAGGGACCGAGCCTCATTAGTACGTTGATGCCCCTGAAGCAGGTCACCATAAGTCAAGTAGTACTCAACGATCCACGGATCAAGCCGAATGGCTTGCTTAAGAAACTGTTCCTCTTCCGCAGCATCTGAAGAATATCTGGAAAGAAGAAAGGCAGCTTCTCCAACGCTACGATGTGCCGTATCGAGGCGCTGCAGTGGTATATCACCGGATAAAACAATATCTAAATAACGACTAAGGAGGAGATAAGCGTCCTCTGAGTTTCCCTCGCTTTCCATAAGCTTGGCGTAATCCACAATCCCGCCAGCCAGATATGCTTGAGGACCGTAAGGCCGAGTGGAAACAAGAATAGAAAATGCGTTGAGAGCCTTCTCGTACTCCCGTCGGGATAGGGCTGATGAAATGAACACATTAAAGATATCGATCAGTGCTGATGACGGTGAAGACAAGGCAGAACTTCGAGCCGACAGGGGCATCCGTGCAAAGCTGTCAATATAATCCCGATAAAAAGAGAATTGTTTCTCAGGTTCACCCATCTTTTTATAGACATCGCCAAGGGCAAAGATAAGGTCGGGTCTATCCAAAAGAGTCAATGAAAGAGACTTTTCAAAAGCGGATGCAGCTTCGGGGAAATTTCCCTGCCGGACGTACCAATTGGCATACGCTTCGTAGAGAGAAGGAACCTGCGGATGAAAAAGGAAAGCATCATATTCCGGAAAGCAGCAGGGCCCATAAAGACGGACATAGCGCTGCAGCCGGGAAACATCAAGAGGATTCAACCGCACACTTTGAAGAAAAGAGGCTTGGGCTTTAGTAGTATCACCTCGGAGAGAGATCTTCTGCCCAGCGCTCCAGGACAAATCCGCCATTACGGTGATGATACCGACAAAGAAGAGAAGCGAAGAGAGAAAAAAGCACAAAGATAGAGCAAAGTGACCACTAAGCTGTTTGGCACGTCTTTGAACAGAGAAAGTCCGAAAAACCGAAAGTATCACCAGAAAGGCAAGAAAAACACCGGGAAATTCCCAGTCAAAATCAAAAAAAGAGTGAATCGCCGAGGCAGCTGCGCCCATGAACAGCCCGACAACATAGGGATTTTTTCGCCGGGAAAGAACTGCACGAAAGGCACTCCGAAACAGGACGAATAGAAGTAATAACCAGAGGGAAAAGCCGATAACACCCTGCTCCGCAAGAGTTTGGAGGTACCAATTATGAGTAAACCAGGAGTAGTCTCCAACAGTGGTCTGTAAAGACCCGGATACAAGACGAAAGGTCCCGAGTCCAGTTCCGCCAATGGGGTGCGTAGTGAAAGTCTGCCAAGCCTGCTCCCAATAGGCAAGGCGCCGTACCGCGCTGAACCCTTTGAACAACTGGCGATGGAACCAAGGATAAGCCTGAAACGAGGACTCCTGTGATGTGAGATAGGTTGGGACAACCAAGAAAAGCGAAACGACAATAGCAAAGAAAGCCAACAAAACAACAAGCCTTCGAGTGAGATACTTCTTCATAAGGAGGACAGTCAGGACGAGAGAAAGAAATGCAACCACCAGTCCCATGCGGGAGAAGCTGATGAAAAAAGTACCGACCAAAAGGACAAATAACCATCTGAAGATTTTTTCTCCACGCCTGAGGGACAGTAAAAAAACAAGTGGAAAAACCAAGAGTAGCGCGTCAGAGATGTGGTTATGTCCAAAGAATGCATAAACAAGACTTAAACTGCCACTGGGTTTTTCCATCCCCGGGAGAAGAAAAAGGTAGCTTTGCGCCAGCAAAAACGCCACGGCAAAAAGAAGGACAGAAGACAAGCGACGAACGTCTCGAGAACTCCAGCGAAAGAGACTGACAAAAAGGCAAAATGTGGCATAGAAGACAATGCGAAACAAGGACAGCATGGTCCATGCTGGACTGAGAGAAAAGGGAATGGAAACAGCCGAAAAAAGCAACAGAGCAAACCAAAGTACAAGGAGCATACGATCTGGCGTTGGGAAGGGGACCTTACGAACATGGCATTCGAAGAAGAGAATGAACAGAAAAATCAGGGGAGAGAAAAACAAGAGATAACTGGCAGGAGGATATGTGCTGCCATTAAGGCCCAAAATTACAAACAAAAAGAAAAAGAGAAGGAACCGTGATATGGGAAGATTTGGGGCGGAGCGCTGGAATGTGGTAGAGGACATTGTAAACAATATTAGCGTAACGGATGATCGAAAGACAAAGAAGGATGTACGACCACAAGAAGTTTTTTATTTCTTTTTAAGTGTTTGAAGGAAAGGGATTCCCAACTGAGGAATACGAAATGAGGTTCAGAAGGATTCTCTGTCCAGGATGGAGGAAGCTGGAGTCGGTGGAAGGAAACAAGACTGGTAATAAGGGAGATGAAACGAACAAACAAGCGTTTGGAAAAACCAAGAGTAGTGAAGGTTTTGAAATTTCCATACGATCGGATATACGAGAAATGCTGAGTGTGAGAGAAATGGTCAAACACCTCAGCGATAGGAGAAAACATATGAGTATGACGGTGGGAATCAAGGCCCACAATCGCAATACGCTCTTGCCGCGCTTTCGACAATTGAGCGGCCACCTCCAGTTCAACCTCCTTTTTATCCACGAGTCCGAGAAGAAGACGCAACAGAAAAACAGGAAGCGGGAAGAACCGACCCCTTCCATTGACCAACGAAGGAATATCACCCCTGGGACTAACCGGCACACCTTCAACCAGATTGACATGGAGCGCCGTCGGAACGGGATGGGAGTGAAGGAGCAAAACAGCTCTGCGAAACCCCGGAAGGTTCACGAGGAGCGAAACGCCCGTCAGCGACCCTGAAGAGATAAGCTCCTCTGCCGCCGCAACCGAAGAAGCGGTATATCCGAGATCATCGGCATGGAACCGGAGGTCAGCCATAGTGCAAAGATAATTTTAAACGGATGAGTTCCCGAAGGACCCGGAACCCCCGGCGAAAGAAACTGATCCGGGCCGGACGAATCTCCACGATAGCACAGGGAATTTCGCGGATGATGAGACCTTGGTGTTTGGCGCGCAAGAGAAGCTCTGTTTCGATAATTTCCTCGGTAATGCACAGACGAAGAAGAGCTAAAACAGAAGAACGCGAAAGAAGCTTTAATCCGTGCGTATCACTCCCCTGAAAACCAAACAGAGTTCGAAGCAAGAACACCAATGCTCGTGTTCCCAGTTTCCGATAGACAGGACGCCGATCGAGGTTTGGGTTTAAGGTTTTGGAACCGACGACGATGTCAGAGGTGTGTCTCAATGTATAGGCTTCTTGAAGGAAATTAAGATCGATCCAATCGGCGTTAAAAAGGAATACAGTTTCATATCTGGCTCGACTGACGCCCATGAGGAGCGCCTTCCCAAAATTGGGAGAGGGAAAAGAAAAACATTTGACCTGATGATGCTTCTTGGCGAGAGCGGAGAGAATCTTCATAGTGCTGTCTGTACTCCCATTTTCACAAAAAAGAATTTCGAAATCTCTCACCTTGAGCCTTGTGAGAGAGACAATGAGAGATTCTGCAGCAGAGGCAAGGATGAGCTCTTCATTATAAACAGGAATGATGATGGAAAAACCGTTCATGGTTGTGGAAAACAGGATCTACTCGGTCGTGAATGATTTCTTTCAAGAAGAAAAAGCACGGGTTTGCCGGCAATGCTTTGGTACACCCGCTCAAGCGGAAGATACGGCACGTCTTGGACGGTAATGAGCCTGAGATTGAATTTGGAGAAAAGTTGATACCACTGATGAAGGGTAAAGTAGGCAAAGGATTTATTCACCTCTTTCGGATTAGTGATGGAGTCTTTAAAAGCCAAGAAAGAACGCTGGGAAAAAGCCAAAAAAGGAGAAGGACTGATGACGTAGTCTTTAATGAGGATGCGAGCATGAGGGGTAATCAAGGAAATTGCTTTCCCAAACTCCTCTCCGACTGAGTCATAAACGTCGCTCGACACGGTCTGACTCCGCTCTCCCATATGATGAACAACATCAACAAGGAGACAGACAGAATAGGATATTTTTGGCAACCTCACCAGCGAGTTGAAGATGGTCACCCACCGGCGAAAAGAAACTGCACGTTCCACAGGGTCATATCCAGTCACTTTGATGGCTTTCCTGTTTTCGCCGCACGCCCTTTGTAAATGAATCATGAGCTCCCCATCCCCGCAACCATAATCAAGAACAACGTCACGATCTTTCATATATGGTTCCAAGTACCCAACCAGGGCACGATTGCGGCGCCGGTTAAGCGAAGGAAAAAACATCATAAGGGTACGGGGTCATTGTACATGATGAAAACGGCAAAAAACAAAGACACTTAAAGCTTTTTTGCCACAAAGAGGGTGTGACGATGGAAGAAGGGAAACGGCGCCGTCAGACGATGGCGCTGAATAGCTACAAAACCACAATCCGAAAGAATCCGTCGAAGAAATTCTTCTGTCTCAAAATTGATGATATTCATCCTACTGGTGGTCCATTGCAGGCACTTCACCACAAGGAGCTCTTGCAGAAATGACAAAACATAACGCCAAGAAGGCTCTTTCGGGACAATGGCAATAATGACCGTTCCGCTTCGCTGTAACCGGGAAAAGATGGATCGCACAAGAAACCGCTTTTTACGAGGAGAAAGAAGATAAAGCACATCAAGGATAACGACGACTTTCGGTCGAAGGCGAGAGCGGGGGAAATGATCTGTTGGGCGGAAAACCGTGACGTTATCCAAACCAGCCAAAAGGACTCTTGCGACCCTGGTCTTTTCTAAAGAGGGATCGTAGGCAATGACTCGCCTCTTGGAGCTATCTTTCGCGAGAAGGTAGGAAAAAAGTCCGAATCCACAGCCAACGTCATAAATAGCACCTTCTTTCGGAACTAAGGGTAAAACTGCTTCAAAGGGAAAGGAAGTAAGCCGAAACCAGGCATGGAGTTTAGTGACATGCGTCTCAGACGCAAGCCGATCAAGCATGGATCGACGAAAGTTGTTGGCATCCATACGAGGAATCCCTAATACACCTGATAGGCTACCAAAATATCATCTTCAAATACCTTTCTCGTACCAAGTACGTAATCAGTATACTTGTGAAGATCCCGCCACCCTGCATACTCTTTGTAGATTAAAATGTACTTGATATTCAGATCGATGAGGGATTGGCGGAGCTCTTCGCGCTCTTCCCTGCGAATCGAAGAAGCAAGGAAAGTCTGGTCGCCTTCCTGGAAAGTGAGGACATTTCCCAGAAATGGCGAGACCCGATACTCCTCAATCCATCGTAAAGGCGGTCGGGCCACGATGCCTCCAAGAATTGGCTTTCCATGAACAGTTTGTCCATATACTGATCGGACGTCATCACTCCAAAACTCAATGGGAAGAGCCAGTATAGCAAAGTGTTCTGGATCGGACACGATGCTGTCATAAAAAACAGACATTCGAGGTCGTTCAAGCGGAATGGGGAAGGAAGCCGATTCCATAAACCAGATAAAAAACACCAGTACAAAAAGAGGAGTCCGCTTCGTCTTTTTTGACAAATAAGCAATACCGAATCCAGAAAGAAGATAAATTCCAAACAAGGAAAGGACCCCGAACCTGCTAGACACACGAAGATGAGAGAGAGTCTCGTGTGAAGTAAACCAGGAGAATGGCAGGGAAATCGGATAGTCTTTGCCCAAAATCGTTAATGTCGGACCGAGGGAGAGCAAAAATGAGAGAACAATAAGAAGAACAAGAAACGTTTTTATACGGGCCTTATCTCTATAGCGAAACAAACCGACAAAAGCCAAAAACAAGGCGGCATATCCTACGTATATTGTACCTTCCGTCGTACCCGCCGTAAATCTTCGGGTGTAGGCTTTTGAGAAACGTCCCAATAAAGGATTTTGTTCGAACGGAACAAAGTAACTCAGAAGATCCGCGGAGTATTGCTCAAACTCGGTAATGCGCAATGAAGCAAGGGATTGCTGCTCCCGAATATAAGCCAAAAAAAGAGGATACAAAAACACTGCATACATGATAACGATAAGCGCTCCATAAAGCAGAACAGCTTTGAGAATCCGTCCTGAAGTGGAGAAATAGACATAAGCTAAAAAGAGAGCAGTGATCCCGATAGCATAAAACGCATAATAATAATCGGTAAACAAGGAAAAGAGAAAGACCAAGCTTACCAGTGCACTCCTTTTCAAGGATGGCTGCTTTCGGAAGTGAAACAACGCATAGAGCAACCAGGGAAAGATCCAGACATGGAGTAAATTAAAATGACCACGAAGGTGTGCAAAAACATATGGGGAGAACGAATAGAAAACACCGCCGAAGGTAGCTGCTAAGCTACTATCAGTAAGACGTCTAACCAACAGGAACATCCCCCAAAATGAAAGAAGAAAGGAGAGAAAAACGAGAATATTGTACGTGGTAATTAAACCAAACAGGAATTGGAAAGGGAGAGATAAGATTCCCCAAAGCGGAACAAAGGAATCAAAGACGAGGCCGGTTCCCTGAGGATAATAAAGGAAGGTGGTGAAAAAGGGATTAGTATTCTCGACGAACACCGCTCGCTTCATCCACCAAAGATTCCAAAGATATTTCGAACTATCTCCCAGATCACTCGGAAACTGAGTAGAAAAATGGAATAGAAGAGGGTAGGTGAGAAAAGCGGTTAAAGCAAAAACAATTGCTGAAACCAACCAAGCACGTCCCTGAACGGAATAGGTTTTTTTTCTCATAGTGAACAACGATTTGGGAAAAACTGATAGGCACTTACCTAGAGCTATCAAAAAGGCCCTTATTGTAGAGGTACTGTGCAAAAGAACAAGAAACTTCTGGAGTGGGATGCCACCGATCAGAGACGTCTCCCTGGAGTGAATAGCCTTTGGAAACAAGTGAAGTGATCACGGGAAGAAGATCAAAGTATCGAATATGAAGGTCATTCAGAATGAAAAGAATTTGTTCAAAGCTTCGGATCTCGTTCCAACTCCATTGCCCGGGCGGATCGATAATTGGAAGGATAACAACGCTAAAACGAACCCTATCTCTTTCAAGAAACTGTTTGAGTTCCCGAAGCTCAGCTTGGACACTTTGTACACGCTCTTGCCAAGCTTGCGGATCTTCTAGAGCTGACTCCCGAAGTCGCGAAAATAAAAGTGAAACAATACTTCGGAAGAGATAGCTGTGCCTGAAAAGCCAACGATGAAAGTAGTTCGTCGGCATTTCAGGCGCATAGACGGAAAAACTTCCGCTTTCGTCAATAAAGGCTACTGGCGTAGTTTCAAAATCAATGTTATGAAATAACAGAATGACAAGATCCGGACGGATCATGTAGTTGAACTGTTTGAAGAACTCAATTTCTTGAGCCGTATTAAAACCATTGACTCCTGCATTCCAGTACTCGAAGTCACTCTCACCGTAAAGATCCTTGAGGCAGTGAATAATATCGCAACGCAAGACAACAGAATCTCCGACAAAGAGCACTCTTGTAATACCTTCTTGTTTTTCGAGGTTGTAATCGTTTACCACAGTACCGAATTCGTTATAAATCGAGATCGAAGAACCGAGGACAGGCCGAATTCCAAAACGAGGATCAGGGTATGAGACTGGTTTAACCCTTTATTGCGAAACTCATCGAACTCCATTCCCATAACGGAAACCGGTGGTTTTAACATTCGTAACAAAAACTCAGCGATTACAATGGCCATGAATAAACTTATTATAAACAACGTGAACTTTACAAGGATGCTTTTTCTCATTGAGTAAGACATACCCTAGACGAAGCGGAATTTTATTCGCTTTGGCAGCCGGAACACAGACGCATCTTGTTCACGTTTTCGCATTTCAGTCGTGGTTTCGAAACATAAATAAAATCTGAGAGTTTTTCCAATCCCAAACGAGATCTTCCTGCGAGACTCCTGGCTGATCAAAATACTTATCCCACTGATAAGAAAAGTGAAAAGCTCCAAGAAATTGCACGAAAACAGAAAACACGACTGTCAGGGAAAAGAGAATAGCGACAAATCTCCTGTAGGGGAACTTTTGAAAGAGGAGGCGGTGAACAAAGAACGATAGATACACTGAAAGCAGAGGTAGAATATCATTGAAGTACCGCGGCCCGTAACTCATTGAACCTGTCCAATGCTTTAGCGTTGCAACAATCAAGATATAAAGGATGCTCATCGGAAGAAATGACAGGAAAAAATACCGTCCCAGCGACTTCCGACTTCGGAAACTAAGATAGATACCGATAATGGAAAAGAGGAAAACTGGAGAATAAATGAAAAATCCCTTACTTGGAGAAAAGAACATTCCAGCAAGAGCAGTAAGCTTGGGAGTAGCAATAGAATCCAGTGTAAAGGCATAAGATCCTAGAAGGAAATTCCCAAAGAAGTAGTGATTATATACAAAGAAAGGGAATCCGGAAAGCAAAAAACCCATAAGAAAACCGACAAACGATCGGACGTAACCCCGAGAGAGAAGCAAAAGAGACGTAAAAAAGAACGGAAAGGAGAGGGCAAAAATTCCTGGTCTGTTAAGAATGAAAAGAGCCAGCAATCCACCCATCAGAGTATAAGGGAGAAGACGGTGAGAAGGATCTTCAATAAAATAGCGAAGCGAAAGAAAGATTAGAGAATAGAAAAGCAGATTTTCCAACCCGTGTTGCCACAGCTCCTGGCTATTGATAACCCAAGCATTTGAGCCAAAAAGGTAGATGCCTGTAGTCAACAAGGCGACTCTTTTGTTACGCCAAATTCGTAGCAGGCAAACATAGAGCAAAATTCCAGAAAATGCAGTGATCAGAGAGGAAGACAGTTTAAGAAAGAATAGATGACTCTGGAGATATCGAATGTCGTGAAAAGTAAAAGGAATGCCCCTGACTTCTAAAGACAAGTTATAAAAAAAATAGAGTGGAGTAAGCACTACTGGTAGAACGATAGGAAACGCTGACACAGAGTGTCCTCGAAGGGAATGTAAGAAAAAAGAATACGGATCCTTTCCGTGATAAAATAGTCGAGACTCTTCGACAAACCCATCGAAATATATCGTCTTCTGTCTGACGATCAAGAAAGGCAAGATGGAAGCAGGGACAGCATCGGAACTCTCAATCCGTCGTCCATTACTTAGATAAACAATCAATGAAAGAACAAAAAGAAAGAGAACAATAAGTAGATCCTGTTTTTGGCGAAAACCTCTCAATATGAGCCTCATATCTATAGAGCCCCTCTTATAGAGAATAAATCCATTGGTAGGATGGGAGCCTATTCATTTAAAATTTCAAATGCTGTTATTGCTCCGTTCGAGAAAACTTCTTTAAGATGAAAAGTATCTCTTAAAAACCGACGCATCTGCCAACTCGTATTAAACGGCGATCGGAGGACGATGTATCTTGGTGAATATATGCGGAGAAATTTTTCAACCTCTAACTGAGAGACCTGCGGCAAGCTTGATATTGAGGAAGGGTCATTTTGTAAAAGTACGATACTCCCAAGGACAGGATCTTCTCGAGCCTTAACAAAATACTTGTCTGGGACAGAGATGATATAACCTCCTAATACCCGTTTGTTATGAATCGTTTGATCATACATAAATCTCGCATCGGTCTGACCTAAGTCAGAATATCTCCCGCGTATGACTAATGGAATCTCAAGTATCGTGTATTCCTGAGACTCATTGCCCAGATTATAGTAAAAGGCAGACACAGAAGGACTGGTGAGATCAAGAAGTTTAAATCCGTCAAGAAAAAATAACAGAGTAAGACAAAAAGCAAGCAAGAGACGGCATTTTACTCTTATTCGTGGGAGCACCTTTGCAAACAGGTAGCCTACCAGAACAGCCGTGCTAAGCGAAACCATAATCATTAGCCGTCCTGGAGTCCTGAAATGTTGAAGAAATGGGAGAAAATGAAAAATGGCAAAAGGAAGTGGAGGGCTCCAGGAGAAGTTCAATCCGTCCAAGGAGAACAAACCACGACCGGCGATATTTAAACGCGGACCCAAAGCAAATATAAGAAAAACAGCCCAAGTAAGCAGCCAATCAAAGACAGATGTATTCCTGTGGAGCTTACGGACAATAAGAACGACCACTGAGATGAGAGCAAAAACACCAACATAGGCAACGGTTGACTCCCACTCCATGGACAGCGAGCCGAGAAGACCTCGGGTAAAAAAGCCGAAGAATAAATTATCCGAAGGAGGAAGAAAGAACGCTAAAACGTCAACGCCAAGTGATTCAGCTCCGCCCCAACCAACCAAGCTTTCAAACATTTCAGTCTTTGAGAAAGAAAAGGCAGCCTGTAGCATTGGGAAGAATCCAGTGAACAACAGGCCGAAAGAAGGCAGATAACTCATTAAACTTTTCAAGACAAGAGAGGTACCCAATTTTTGGCGACCAAGATGAACGGCGACCTTGATACAGTAGAACATACCGAGCATGATTGCCAGCTGAACATCAGAATAACCTGCCATCAAAAATGAAAGAGCAAAGAAGCAGTGGTTTAATAAGGTCTTTTTATGCCTCAATCGGAAGAAGAAGTAGATATTTAATGGAATCCAGTATCCAAGCAGAAGAGGAAAATGGCCGCTCAACCTTTCTGCCCGTATGGAAGAAAACGAATAGATCACACCAGCCAGAAAAGAGGCAGCGTAATTTTTTGTCAGTTGATAGACAAGGAAAAGAGTACAAATCCCCGCCAAAGGAAATGAGAGGATTACAAAAGTGTTATAGATGACGATCAGTGGAATCCCGAGCCGCGTCAAAAAAAGACTTACCAACAGCTCTGCTGGACCTCGCATCTGAAAGATGAGGGGAATTCCCCAAGGAAAAAAGAGATAGTCAGAATAGAAGGGGCTAACTCTAAGGTCAAAAATTGACTTATTGAACCACCAAAAATTCCAGATATAATGCGCAGCATCCTCGTTGACTCCTCCAATGATATGAGTAGAGATATGGAGAGCGAGTGGAAAAGTAAAAATCAACGCCAAAAAGGTATAAACGAGAAGTGCAGGTAATACGCTCTTCCTAGAAAGACCGCCCATATCATTAGCTTCATGAATGCAATCGCCTAAACCATTTTATCACCAAGGCATGAAGAACAAAAAAAGGAAACCAGATATCAAAAAGGAAGTACCGTTTCAACAATCGCCTCGGATCCTGTAGAAACCGGAACAACCACTCAAGACCAACGTTCTGCATCCAGCGCGGAGCTCGTTTTTTCGTCCCTGCCACCATCTCCAATGCCCCTCCAACCCCCATAGCCACCGGAACATTGAGCTTCTTCCAATTCTGATAAATCCACTTTTCTTGCTTCGGCGCCCCAACCCCAACGAAGAGGAGATCGGGTCGCGCTTCTCGAATTGCAGAAATGATCATTTCGTTTTCCGGTTTTGACCAGCGGGCAGCATAGGATGGTGCGTGGGTGGATATCCTGAGTTTCGGATATTTCTTCTGAAGAGCAGCTTTCGCTTTTTGAAGGACGATCGTACTTCCACCGAGAAAAAAGTAGCGGTATCCTTTCATCTCCGCAATGGAGGCGAATTCCTCTAAGAAATCAATACCTGTGATGCGTTCAGGAATCTGCTTACCAAACAGCCTCGATATCCACACCAAAGGCATTCCATCGGCCAAGACAAGATCCGCCACCTCATAGATATCGTGAAATTCCCCATCCCGCGCCAGTTTAATTAAATGATCGACGTTGCAGGTCCAGATAAGATGAGGTTTATTGCTCTTTGTGAACGACTCAACCAGCGAAAATACCTCAGCCTTGCTAAAGGTGTTGATCCGCACACCCAGGATTTCAACGGAATGCTTGCTATGTAAGGAATTCATGAATCCGCTTCTGAAAAATCGATAGAGAGTAGTGTTCAGAAATAACTTTCCTTCCTCCCCGTACCAGCCTATCGCGAAGATCCTTGCGCGTCAAAAGTCGCTCTAAGGCGTTCTCAAACTCCTTTGGAGTATCCGCCAGAAGGATAGAGCGCCCTTCCTCTACAGGTATCCCTTCCGCTCCCAGAGTGGTCGAAACGACCGGCACACCCGCTGCCATGGCTTGCAGGATCTTGATCCGTATCCCACTTCCCGCAAAAATCGGACAAATGAGTGCCGTAGAGGCGAGAACATATGGTTCAATGTCCGAAACATTACCAACGTATTCCACGCCGGGAATCCGCCGCAACCGTTTGACATAGTCGCCGACTACGATAAGACGGTAGTCGGGGAATCGTCGCCGAAGTTTCGGCCAAACAAATCTGAGAAACCAATCTAATCCCTGCCAATTCGGTTTCCAGGTAAGCCGTCCGATGAACAAAAGCTGTTTCTTAGGACGTAGCTGCGTCTTGGTCGCGGCAATGGCAGTGCCCAACAACCGCACTCTCAGCAGGCCAAAACGCCTGCGAAGGTATTCTCGATCAGCTTCACTGATGGCACCTACCATAGAAAAGCGCGGCAGGTGCTTGCGCTCAAACCGCTCCCATTTCGCCGACTCCAACCGGTAAATAAATCGCAAAAGTGGATTCCCTTCCCGATCTGCCAGACGCGAGAAGAGAAGAGACTGAATGTTATGCTCCTCGAGTACAGAGATTCCGGAAAACGAAGAAGGCAAATAGGGAATGAGATTGAAGTGATCTACCCACATGACATCCGGACGCTTGTTGCGGCAGAACTCATCAACCTTGCGCCTCAAAGTCGGGTGTTTGAATTTTTCTAAGGTATAAGGAGTATCGTTGAGCAGGCTGCGCCAGAAAAAAGACCCATGTCGCAGCATTGCCTTCTCCAAAACTAACTCCCTTGACTGACAGAAGACAGAACGGACACCCATTTTGATAATTTTCTTAATCGGTAGTCCTGACTCCACCGGACCGAAACAAAAGAGATGCACCTCATGACCTCCACGCACCAGAACGCTGAGGGTGGCCAGCGTCTTGACCGTCCCGCCACTTGCGGGAGGATAAGGAAGTTGCGAAGTAATATAGCCTATCCGCATAGTTATGGTTTCAGTAACCGATCAAAGGCTATCCGGTGCAGCATCCCCCGAAAAAACCAAAAAAGCACAACAAGAGGCAGGGAAGTATAAAGGTTGGTAATCAGATTCCCCAGAAGATAGGCCCAAGTCGGGATCATAAAGACCGACAACAGAGCCCGGTCCGACATTCGGTGTGTAGAATTGAGAAGGTCTCGATCCTCTCGAAGCATTCTCCAAACCAGCCAGAGAAGTGAACCAAAACCGACAACACCGGTTTCGGCTAAGGTCGCCAGAAACCAGTTATGTGGATAAAAGTACGTATCCATAACCAGAGCGTAGAAGGGATCAAAAGCTACCCCGTGATAACGGTATTTAAAGGAAACATAATCAATAAAGTTACCTAGGCCCACGCCTGTCAGAGGAAAAGCAGCAGCCATAGCCAGGGACTCTTTTGCCATTTCAGCTCGAATGGAAAGTGGCAGACGGTCAGCGACAAAATCGCGCAGCAGAAAACGATCAAAGACGTTCACCTCAAGAAAGAGATTTGATATCCCAAGGTACAAAAAGATAAAGAGAATCGATGGAATAAAGAATTGCTTCAACAGTTGAGTCTTTTTAAATAAAACCACAAAGGCAGCCAAACTAAAAAGAAGAAGAATCACACGATACCTGGTGTTGCTAAGGAGCACCACAAAACAAAGGAGAGCAAAGACGAAGACCGCGGCAATCCGCGAAGACCGATAGCCAGAAAAAATACGATAGAGCAGGAACTGACCCAAGAACTCAATGTCCCAAATAGGGGTCAAACGTCCCCGCTGGAGATCAAATAAAAGCTTAAGATACCCTTCTAAAGGGTACAGTGCTTTAAGAATATTCTGGTAAATACCTTTAAAGCCAAAGGCTATAAACATCATGATGGCAGCCACACCGCCGCTCACAGCAAAAAAAGTTGAAAAGATCCGAAGATCTGCCCTGCGTTCAAGCGCCAAAAAACCGATCAGGAAAAACAGATAACCCGTGACGGCAAGCTTAAGAAATGACATGTATGAAGAGGCATCTAATACGTGAAGAAAAGAAAGGAGAAGAGTGGCGGTGTAAAGGAGAAGAGGCACAAGCAGGGGCGATGAAAGAAGGAGGGGGAAAGCCGTTTTCCAGCTGCGAAGGAGAAGAAAGAACGCCAAGACTAAGCCCCCGAAACGCACAACGCCATAGAGACTGCTGATACCAAACGGCAAGGCAAGACGGATAGGTCCCAGAACGAACAATGAAAACAAAAAGAAGATAATAAGCTGAATACGGTCCCGCACCCGATTACGGAGAAGAACAAAAAACAGGAAAGAAAGTATCAAAAAGACGAGCGTAGGATAAAGAGACGAAAGTTTCTGCGGAATATATCCAAGCTGCCATAAATCCCCAATAAAGCCCTCTTGATAAGGAATGGATTTTTGTAAACCTTCCAATGAACCTAGGGGCGCTTGACCACGAGGTTCATGTAAGATACTGGGGTCAGCTACAAAAGGAGCTTGATCTTGGTAAATGGGTTGCTCAGCAGCAGGGGAGTAATCATTTTGCGCCAAAGTCATGGAGCGATTTGAGGGTCGGAAATAGCGATAATCGGTACATCAGCGATATCATAACTTGGGAAAAACGCCCAGAGCGACTTCCCGACTTTCAAATGCTGCTCCTCGCGGAAAACAAAGATCTCACCAACCTTTCGAGCCTTGACTTTGAGGAGAACGGTAACATCGTACTGAGACGGATTAGTCAGCAAACGAAGTTCCCGTCGTAATATCCTCGCGCTACTGAAGGACGGAGGTGCCAGAGATTTACTCATAATTTCTGCGATAATATTTCCGGCTCCATCGGTCATTTTTTCTCCGATTTGGATGGCGTCGTACTCCCAATCCCATGCATTAACAATCCGCACCGCCACTAGCTTTTCAACAAGGATATCGTCCACATAGGGGACATTTTCACCCTCCATGTCAATGATGTTTCCCGAGAGAAGCGTTTTCGACAGTTCCAGAGTGATGGGCGAGCCGATCTGGACCGGTTGACCCTTATATTTGTACTTCTTGTTTAAAGGATTATAGGATACTTTCAGTTTCGCCCGAAGGTAAACATCTTTATTCACCCCGCCTGATTCATAGACGCGAACATCCTCTATACGAGCAATGGTTCTGCCCAAGCTATCGGTTTCGAAGTCTCCGACGGTAATCGAGCTGGTATACCAATCAGGAGGTCGGGGGGTAACCCACCACCAATTCCCGGGTCCGGCTTTGATACGCACGGTGAGGTAAAGCCCTGGACGGCCAAACAGAAAAACAAACGCGAGAACAGACAGAAAAACAAGAGTAGGAATGGCAATAAAAAGAACGTGGATTTTCCCAAACAGCCGGTTCCGTTTATCCAATATCAGCATAGATGAATTGCATTCTACCACGACGCAAATCTTAAAAGAACATCAACGGACCATCCGTCGATAAAGCTCCTCATATTGCCGAATGACAATATGGGAAACGAAATGCAAAAGCACGTGTTTTCTAGCTCTGAGTCGCAATCCAGCAAGTTCACGATAATGCGAAAGCGCCTGGCCGATGGTATTTGCCAAAGCAGAAGGATCGTTAGCCGGGACGAGGAAACCAGTTTCTCTATCGGTGAGAAGCTCGGCTGTTCCCCCATTGCTTGAGGCCACCACAACGCTGCCACTTGCCATTCCTTCGATGACTGCGCGCCCACACGGTTCCGGCCAGATCGAGGGAACGACGACGACTCGAGATTGAAGATAGAAGGCTCGGATGTCGGAATATGCCACTTCTCCCGCAAAAGAAACGTTGGCGGTCAATCCAAGCTCCGTCACCCGCTCTTTGTATACTTCGATGTCACCGGCGCCAACGATACAGACTTGGTAGGGCAGCCCGCGTTTTTTCAAAAGGGCAAGTGCATCAAGGAGTACACCCAAACCTTTATAATATTCCAGCCGACCCACGTAGAGGATATCGAACCGTTTTCCTTTCCGTATCGATGTATGCAACCACCGCTCGGGGACAAAGTTACCAATGACTGCGGTTTTTGCCAAAAGTGTCTTGCCAAAAACTCTGTTGAACTGTAGGGAGACATAGCGGCTGATAAAAACCACCACAGGGAGCCGCAAGAACAGGCGCGAACGAACGGTAAAGCGAATGGGATAGGCTATTTGAAAATAGAGCCTTCGAAGTAATCTCCCCTCATGCCGCCGGTGACAGCGAAACATCATATCGGCATAACAGTGACAAGGTTTATCTTCAATGGTAAGGAGATCGCCGCCCGGACAGATGATGCTGTAATCCTGAACGGTTACGACCAGCTTTGACTCAACCTCCTTCCATCCAGAAAGAAGGAGGATACCATCAAGGTCAAAGGCGTGGACAATGTCGGCTTCCGAAACAATCCGCTTCACCCGCTTGCGAAACCGAAATCGCCAGTAAGGAAGAAAGAGTGTCTGCAGAAAGTGAGGGAAAGAGAATGCCTGAAGACGAATGATGGTCAATCTTCCCAGGTTCAAAGTAACGTCTCTCCGTCCGCCCGTCACAACCCACACCCGATGGCCACGCTTCGCCAGCGCCTTGGCAGTCAGGGAAGCATGGATTTCAGCTCCTCCCAAGAAATTTTCAGGAAGCCTGCGTGTGAAAACGGCGATGGTCATAGGCTCGGTAGTTTCAGGGCAATCCGTTTGGTTTTAAGTCCAAAGACGATAAAAATGGCCAAAAGGGCCAATATCCCAGATACAGACAGCATCATCGCAGCCGCTCCGGTAATGCCAAAAGCGCGGATCAATGGCAGACCGAGACTAATCGATAACAGCACCTCAACCATGGTCAATCCCAAAGAAATATCCGAGCGCCCCAGGACATCAATGACCTTACGCGAGGGAACAATGATCACCCAGCGTACGAAAAGAGCAATGGCTAACATCGCAAGGATAGGGGAAGTGTCAGAAAACTCGGGGGGGAGAAAAAGATGTACGAGAAACTTCCTACCGATGAGAAGAAAGAGCAAAGGGGGGAGTGAAAGGATGAACAGGAGCTTAACGGACCAGGTAAAGAAGCCAAAAGGGGCTTTTTGGGTCGCCGCAGCCAATGTGAATGCACTGGAAAAAAACTCAAGAAAGGATTCGGGGAGAATCCGAAGCAGAGGGAGAAAGACGGAGGCAGCCGAGTAGACGCCAACCGGAGAAGGGGAAAGAAAAAAGGAAAGCAGCACGATATCAATGGATGAAGAAAACGACTGAATGGTGTGCGCGACTGATACGGGAAGTAAGAACCGGAAGAACTCCCGACGTAGACGCAAGCGCTGCCGAAAAAGACCGGGGAAAATCCGCAGCACCAGAAATAGCGAAGCTCCACACAGAGCCATGGCAGAGACAAGGACACTCATCGCAACTGAATCAACCGAGTACTTCCAAAACCAAAGTAGAAACAAAAGAGAGATGAGCCTGACAGTTGCGGGCAACACGCTTTTCACCAAAAAAAAGCGCCGGACAAAACCAACTGCATTGACAGCGGAGAGAAGGACCTCCGAAATCGAAAGGAGAGGAATGGCAAACACCAGAAGGCTGAAGAGAGGCAGGAGCTCTGCTCGATTGAGGAAACCCACAGTAAACTCCCGTCGCAAACCGAATGCCAGGCTTAAGATGAAAGCCCCGATGGAGAAGACGATGGCAAGCGATGAACCGAGCACTTCCACTTGCTGAGGGAATGATCCCCTCCGTTTATAGAAGGAGATGGATCGAATGACAGCCACGGGCAATCCGAAGACTGCCAATGCGGTGAGGATGTTGATGTAGGTAAAAGCGATGGAGAAAAGACCGAACGCCGAAGTTCCCATCCGTACGGCAAGAAGCCTCCAGAGAATTCCCGCAAACTTTGCCAAACCGCCAAAGACGAGGGCGGAAATCCCTCCGCGAACAAGAAGCGACCGCTCTTCAAGCAAATGGCGTGCGCCGAAAACGGGATTGCGCTTGTGGATTGCTCTGTATAAAGACAGATAGGCGCGGGCAGCCCGCTTCCAAGTGAACCGTGCCGCTCGGAGTTTCCCGTGCCCGACAAGACTCAAGCGTCGCTTGTTATCCTTAACCAGCCCGCTAACGGCCGCCAAGAAATCTTTTTCAGGTTGTAAAGGAGCCATATGAATGGCACCCCTATACAGTTCCTGGAAAGTCGGAATCCGTGAGGCGACCACCGGGCAGCCACAGGCCATCGCCTCCAATATGGTCAGCGAGAATCCTTCAAAAAGGGATGGTTGGACCAGAAGTGAAGCCAGATTATAGAGAACGACCAGATCCGAAGTCGGAACACGGGAGAGACGGACGATGCGGTCTGCAATCCCAAGCTTTTTGATCTGTTCACGCTGCTCAAAGGAAAACTCAGGACCCACTTTCACGAAATACACATCGGCGGTTTCCTCCCTATTTCGCAATTCATGGACGAGACGAAGCAGAAGTTCAACGTTTTTGTAGTAGTAGTTATGACCCACATGCAGGATAAATCGGGAAGGCAGCTCGTATTTTTTCCGAACCAGATCCAGGATGCGCCGATCCCGGATCGGTCGAAATTCACCCCCCACTCCCTGATGGATAACACGGATGTTCCGGGTCGGGATACCAAGAAGCTCGACAAGATCACGCTTGGTGCTTTCTGAAACCGCAACGACCGCCTGGACACGCGATAGAAACTGAAGGCTCAGCCGATAAAACTTGAGCCTCACCCACTCCTTCCAGGTTGGGCGCCTTATCCGGAACAGGCGAAGGGGGATGACGTCATGGCAGGTGATGATGGTCCTCTGCGGATCCAAAAAGAGAGCGGCATGGGCATACGACGAATCCAGGATGTGGTTGATTTCATCCTGACGAAAGAAAGCCAAAAGGGGATAGAGAAAATAACGAACCAAGAACCGAAGCTTAAATCCTCGCAGAGCTTTTGAAAAGAAACGCTCACCCGGAGAGAGAACGCGAACCTGGAGAAAAGAGGAAATAGCGACCAATACGGAAGCAAGGCTCTTCGCAAAGACCTCGGAACTTACCCACTGTTCTTCCCGATAAGGTTTAAAAAGCACAACGCGGAGGGGTGGACGAGAGATCATAGGCCGGAATGTTCTTGCACGATAACAGAAGCTTGAGAAAAGAGCGAAGGGGGAATTTCAGCTAAAAATCGGGAGGTCATATTTGACCCATAGGCTCCGAAGTAGAGCCTGCGCCTGGCGTAGGTGAGGAACAGGCGATCACGGGCTCTGGTGATGCCAACATAGCAGAGGCGCCTCTCTTCCTCAAGTGTTTCCGATTCAAGCAGACTGCGGGAGTGGGGGAAAAGGCCTTCTTCCATCCCGACGAGAAAAACAATCGGAAATTCCAAGCCTTTTGCTGCATGAAGGGTCATAAAGGTGACGGCATTCCGCTTCTTCTGAGAATTCGCCGGATGGTCGGGAAGATGTTCTTGCTCGACAAGCGCGACGTTTTCTAAAAACTCACTGATTGATGGGAATTCCGCGGCAACGCTACGCAACTCCTTGATGTTCTCAAGCCGGGAAAGGCCCTCCTCATCCTTAGGATTATACAGGTCAAGATAGCCGGTAGCCTCCAAGACCTGATCCAAAAGATCAAGGGTAGATGCAGAGGCATACTTTTCCTTGTCCTCAAACACTTTGGCAAAGGTAAGGAATGTATTCAACCTTCCCTTCCCCAACTTTTCTATCCTTCGATAACTGACGAGGTCCTTCGGATTATAAAGAACCCGCAGCAGAGCCAAGCAGTCCTTGATCTCTCTCCGTTCATAAAACCGCGTTCCTCCGACCAGAACATACGGAACGCCGGCCCGAATGAACGCCTCTTCAAGAGCGCGCGATTGGGCATTGGTTCGATAGAGAACCGCAAAATCTTTGAAGGAATACGAAGGATTGGAGCGGGAAAGCGAAGAGACTATTGCAAGAACAAAGCCTGCCTCCTCTTTTTCGTCGCGGGATTCATACACCACGATCTTTTCTCCGCCCTTCCGCGTTGTCCACAACTGGAGGATCGGATGGGTTTTGTTATGGGAGATCACTCCCGATGCTGCATCCAATATGATCTGGGTTGACCGGTAGTTCTGTTCGAGATTGACGACGGTAAGATCGGGAAAATCCTGCTGAAGTTTCATGAGGTTTCGAAAATCCGCACCCCTCCACATGTAAATTGACTGTGAAAAATCACCCACGCAGCAGAGATTGCGCCACTTTCCGGCCAGGAGCTTGGTCAAAACGTATTGCGCATGATTGGTATCTTGATATTCATCGACGAGGATATGACGGAATCGATGTTGGATCTGAGAAAGAAGCGCCGGTTGCTTCTGAAACAGTCGGACGGTTTCCATCAGAAGATCGTCAAAATCCAAAGCCTCGCTCTGTCGCAGAAGTTTCTGGTACGCAAGGTAAATTCGCGATACAGTTTCCTGCCAATGGCCGCGGGCATATTGCGGATATGCGGTTGGACCGATGAGCTCATTTTTCGCTGAGCTGATCGCTCCCAGCACCGACCGGGGATTGTAGTCTCGCGCGGAAAGATCAAGGCTTGTAAGCGCCTGCTTCACAACGTCTTCCTGATCGTTCTCATCGTAAATCACGTAAGACGGAGAAATCCCGACCAACGTTCCGTGTTCGCGCAGGATCTTTGCGCACAGCGAATGAAACGTTCCCGTGAAGGGGGGAGCAGTGCCGACGAGTTTCACCAGCCGTTCACGCATTTCTGAAGCTGCTTTATTGGTAAACGTCGTCAGAAGGATAGAGGAAGGATCAACGCCTCGCTCTTTCATAAGATAGGCCACCCGGTACACAATCGCACGGGTCTTTCCGCTCCCCGCCCCCGCAAGAATAAGCAGCGGTCCACCCTCAAAAGCCACCGCCGCCCGCTGTTCGCGGTTGAGCGCTTTGAGTAACCCTGAGGCCATGGTAGAATCGTATCACGGAAACAGGCGAAAGAAACGGGTATTTCGCATGAGATCTCCGCAATGGTACTTGCCGTTATGAAATACCTCATCGGGAACTGGAAAGCCAACAAGACTGAAGAAGAAGCGCAAACCTGGATTAAACAGGTAAAGAGGGAAAACCTCAGGATCGAGGAAGGGTTAAAAGTCATCCTCTGTCCACCTTTCATCCACCTGAACCTTCTGAGACAAGAGTTTCCTGGACTTCTCCTGGGCTGCCAGGACATTTCACCCTACGCAGACGGAGCCTACACCGGCGAGATCACCGCACGAATGGTGCGAGGACTTACACAGTACGTGATCGTCGGACATTCCGAACGGAGACGCTACTTTCACGAATCAGCAGTGGTGGTCGCCCAAAAGGTGCTCCAAGCACTCGACAATGGCTTAACCCCGATCGTTTCGGTGGATCGAGATAACTGGCGGCAACAGGTCATCGCTCTCGATGAAGAAGCCCGGAAGAATTCGATCTTTATGTACGAGCCCCCGGAAGCAATCAGCCAGCAACTCGGTCCAATCGGGAAAGGAACACCTGCCCCCCTTAAAGAAGTAAAACGGATGATTGCGTCAATCAGAGATGAAACCCAAGCCATAGCGGTGATCTACGGCGGAAGTGTCAAAGCAGCCAACATTGGAAGATTCCTTGATGATCCAGGAATTGACGGAGTGCTCCCTGGATCGGCAAGCCTCAATGCGCCTGAGTGGATCAGAATGGTCATTGCGGCAAACCGAATTGCATCAAACAATTCTTCGTAAATGGATTACCACTTCCTCGCAAAAATCAAACGTCGCTTAACGAAACATCGCAGTGTCGTACGAGCTGTCCTGCTGGTAACAATCGGAGCGATCGCGGTGATTTCAATCGTCCAAGCAGTACGGCCCCTGCTTACCGTAGCAAGAAGTCTTCTCCGAGGACCCCAAGCAGCCTTCTCACTCGTCAGGGACCCGCAAGCGGTGTTGCAAACAACCAAAGGCAGGACCAACATCTTACTTCTCGGGATGGGTGGGGCAAATCACGAAGGACCGGAGTTAACGGACTCGATCATCGTGTTATCCATTGATCTCAAATCAGCTGACACCGCCTTGCTCTCGATCCCCAGAGACATTTGGATCGACTCACTCAAAACAAAGATCAACGCCACCTATTTCTTCGGAGAGCAAAAGAGGCAGGGAGGTGGACTCATCTTAGCAAAATCAGCTGCCGAGGAAGTGATAGGAGAACCCATTCATTACGCGGTGGCAATCGACTTTGACGGGTTCAAAACCGCGATCGATTTGGTGGGGGGAATTGAGATTGATGTTCCCCGGAGCTTTGACGACTACAAATATCCCATTCCCGGAATGGAGGAGGCTGAGCCAGAGGATTTACGCTACGAACACCTTCACTTCGACAAAGGACTCCAAGAATTGAGCGGGGAGAGAGCCTTAAAATATGTCAGGTCGCGCAATGCCGAAGGAGAAGAAGGCACGGATTTTGCCCGCTCCCGCCGCCAGCGAGAGGTACTCATTGCCTTTAAAAACAAGATATTGTCTCTGGATACACTCCTTTCTCCAACGAAGGTCAGGCAGCTCATGCAGACATTCTCAGGGACAGTAAAGACCGATCTTTCGGAAACGGAATACGTCAGTCTGGCCAAACTCGCCCTCAAAACACAGGCTGAACATATCCGTCATGGGGTAATCGAAGAAGAAGATAAAGAAGCGGGAAAGCCGGGACTTCTCATTCATCCGCCACTGGCAAACTACAATGGACAATGGGTGCTCATCGGCCGCAATGGTTGGGAGGAGATACACACCTATATTGAGAGGTTCTTCTATCAGGCCCGATGAAGATGAAAAGACAGGGATCGACACGGCTTGCGGATCCGGTATACTCGGGTATCTCCAGAAGTAAAAACGGACGTACCAAGTCGCTCAAAAACCGCTTCGGAAAGCGTGGGATACTGACTCCTTTCCAGGGTTCCCACAAAGACATAGTCCACGTCATAGCGATCGATAAGTCGACAAACTTCAAGCGAATCGACTGACGTGTACATCGTTGAAACGACGTTTGTTCGAAGACCGGCTTCGTCAAAACTCCCTCGCCATAACCACTCATGAACCCGCCAGCCCAGGATTGTCGGCAGGCCCGTGTTCGCCGAAACCCGGGCGAAGTTCGTATAACTTTCTCCCACAGCTTCGAGAATAACGGGTTGCCCCTCGACGTTCTCCCGTAACCAGTCTATGGCTTGGGCATCATTTGGGTACTTTGCGGAGAGCCAGGCAAGACCGTCAAGTCCGCGGAAATGCTTGAGGGAACTGTAGTAAGAGCGTATTGCAAAGTAAGGATAGGAGACGACACTGCCGAGGCCAAAGAGAAACACGAAAACGACCGCAAGCAGGGAGAAACGAAGCCCTCGCCCCCTCGCTGTCCAAAGATTCCAGAGCAAACCGGAAAAAACTGGCCCGGTAACAAGGGCCATCATGATGAAGGCCTGATACGCCAGTTTAAACATGGTATTTGCTCGATAGTACTCAGCAACGTAGATATCCTTGATATAGATGACCTCGGGAAGGACAACCAGAATCAAGGAAACTCCGAGAAGACTCAGGAGAAACCGGCGCGCCGGACCGGAAGGGCGATCTGGAAAATATCGGTTGGGATGACGGATAAAGGAAGAGAGAAAAACAAAGGCAACAAGGAGAAAAAACCCCCAAAGGACGCCAAGCTGACGGGGAGATGAGCGAGTAGTCACCAACGCAATGCCTTGAGCAAACGGATGAAACCGGAGAGAAAAGGGGAGAGAAAAAAGAAAAGCAGAAATCAGCACGACGTAAAACGAAACGAAGATGATTGAGGCAGAGCGTCGTAAAAAAGAAAGACGCGGACCCGAACTCACTAAAGCGACAATAAAGAGCAAGAAGTAAATCGGCGCATCCAGGGAGTTCGTCATGAAAAGTACGGCAGTCGTCAACCCGATGGCCAGTAAGCGGAGCAAGAAAGAGGAGAAAGGAAGGGAAAACCGTTTCAAAGACAATTCAATCCCAAAACTGAAGATGAGCCCTACCATGAGGAGAACAAATGGGATATTTGAAACATGGCCATGCAGGTCAGCTACAACAAAACTGTAGAGCGGGAATTCGTGGATCGTGAAAGGGATATAGCGGGTAGCGTCAGGGTACCAGTACGAAGAAGCCCCTTTGTTGACAACGGTGATGATGGTATGGAGATTTCCGGCCAAGGTCAGGGTCACCGCAGAAATAATGGCTCCTAAAAATACAAGCACTCTGGAAGATTTCGCATCGCGGATGCGAAGAAACGTGCGGGTAAGTGCTCCTCCGATGGAGAAGGAGGAAACAAGCGTCAAGGAAAAAAGAGCGGCAATCATCAAATTGTAGGTCCGAAAAGAGGGAAAGCCGGAAAGCTTCGTCAGAACGGCCGTCACCAAATGGCCGAAGTAGTAGTAGTTGATGGTATTGCCCGAAAGCCACATGTCCAAGGGGGGAAACCAACGGGAGCGCAGGATCGAGTTGACAAATCCAAAATCCATGAATTTTTCAAGACCCTCAATATCCGGCTGATGTGCCCGAATCCATGCCCAGCCAAGCAAACCGACACCAAACAGGAGTTCTTCAAACAAGATCAGGGACAAATGGTCGCGAACAAACGTCCGTATCGGCTCAATCGATCTCATGAAGACTTGGAAAGAAAACCAACCAAGCAGACCAACGCCAAGCCACAAAGAAAGCGGCCCAAAAGGAAGGATCCGCAAGCTCCCAACAATCCACGTCCAATAGGTTAAAAGGACCAAACCGAGGATCTTTGCCAGTGCCCATCCCCCATCCCAAAAGCGACGGAACAACCAAAAAGTAAACGGAAAAGCCAAGGCACCAAGGAAAGAGATCAAACCCCACCAGAAAAAGACGCTCAATAATTCAGGCATAGCGATACTCCCGAACACGCATCAATCCTATCAGATACAGAGTGACAAGAAGAGAGATGAATACAAGAGGACGCCTCAGTTACCTCAGACAATCACCAGAAACAGACAGCCGGGAAGTAGGGAAAAACACTCTTTCTTCGTATAATAGGCAGGAACGATGGAAGGAAAAAAGCTTTCGAAACGACCGACCAAGCGAAGACCGGTCCGTATCGGACTGGATCTCGACGGCGTGATCATCGATAAACCACCAGGGCTTCCCAACTGGGCGCTGACCCGGCTGGTCCGCGAACGCACTAAAACAGAACTCGCCTACCGATATCCGAGCTCTGCTCTTGAGCGCTCCATTCGATGGTTGAGCCATCACCCACTGCTCCGCCAGCCGATTTGGAATAATCTGAGGGATATCCGGACAATCGCCGGAACATACGAATTCTACGTGATTTCAGGGAGATACAGCTTTTTAAGAGGAAGAACGAAAGATTGGCTGCAAACCTATGACTGTGCTGGGCTCTTCCAGGGGGTGTATGTGAATTTGAATAATAGACAACCGCATCGATTCAAAGAGAGCATGATCCGCAAGCTGAAGCTTGAGATGTTCATCGATGACGATGAAGCGCAGATAGACTACCTGCGCACGAGACTGCCGAAACTTCGAATCATCCATTGGAACGGTACCCGCTCAGTAAGATCGCTGATCCAAGCACCATGAAGATCCTCATCGGAATCAGTTACTACCACCCAAACATCAGTGGCCTGACAATCTATGCCAAACGCTTCGCCGAGGAGATGGTGAATCGCAGTCACTCCGTCGAAGTCCTGACTGCAAAGTACAGAAAAAAATTGCCAGCCAGAGAGATCATACGGGGAGTTCTCATCACAAGGATCTGGACTCCCGTCTGTATTGGAAGAGGGCCCGTCATGCCGACTTTTCCTATCGCAGTCTACAAAGCACTGAGAAAATCGCAGATTGTAAACTGCCATCTTCCTCAATTCGAATCGTTCATAACGGTAATCCTTGCCAAACTCTTAAAAAAGAATGTGATTCTGACCTACCATTGCGACCTCTCCGGTTGGCCGGGTCTTGTCAATCATATTTCAGAAATTGCAACTTGGATTACTCAATTCATTGCCGGCGCCCTTGCAGACGCCATCATTTCATACACCGAGGATTACGGCAGACATTCGCGATTCCTATCACTATTCAAAAAGAAGGTTGTCTACATTCTCCCCCCTGTCAAACTGGAAACCCCGGCCAATCTATCCGGAAACTGGCAGGATGCAAAGGTGAAGATCGGATTTGCCGGAAGAGTATCCAGGGAAAAAGGGCTCCATCATTTGCTCCAAACCCTACCCTCCCTCAGAAAAAGTCTTGGGAGAGACGTACAGCTGATTTTCGCGGGGCCGTTTAAGGAGGTGATCGGCGTGGACTACAAAAGTTTGCTCGGGGGCTACTTGGAAAAATGGAAGCAGAACCTGACATTCCTTGGCCCGCTCAGCCAAGCGGAAATGGCGAGCTTCTACAAGACAATTGATGTGCTGGTACTTCCGTCTACCGAACGTCTGGAGGCATTCGGGATGGTCCAAGTTGAGGCGATGATGCACGGATGTCCTGTGGTCGCAACCGATCTTCCCGGAGTGAGGATACCGATATCTCTCACGGGAATGGGAAAGCTAGTTCCACCGAGAAACACCAAAGCCTTGGCAAAAGCCATCGCTGAGGTTATCACCAATAGAAAAAGATTCATCAGGCCAAAAAAAGAGATCCAAAAGAAGTTCGACTACCAACGAACAATGGACGCATTAGAATCACTCATGGAGACTACATAATCTGAATAACAGGTTATTGCATTCTTTGAAAGATGATCACCCGGGGATGATCATAGACGGTGAACGCTTCCTCTGAAGAATCATCGGGAATGGGAATATTGAGAAGGGGAATGGTAGGGTAAGACGTGAGATCAAAAACCTTCTTGAAATATAACTTCCCGGCAAACAGATCCTGATAAAACTGACTGGTAAGAGGGAATTTCTCCGGTACCTTCGGAATGGAACCCCAGACACGATTAGAGGAGAGAATCAGATAATCCACATTCTCAAGTTGACGATTGATCTTCCGCCACTTTTCGGGGGTATCAGGATCAAAAAGGGGCAGCACTTCAGTCTGATAAAGCGCATTGGACCTCCCCGAAGCACCGAGCGGCAAACAGTCATCCCAATGCTCGCATGAAAGAACAGACCCGGTGGGAATATTGGCGTAGATCCATTCGGAAGCCATCACGCGCGAGTGGGGACGGGAGTAAATGGAAAGAAAAGAAACTGGATAAATCACAAAGATAACGCAGAACCCAATAACAACGATGTGGGAAGATCGCCGAACCACCGTGTTGTCAAAGAACCAAGCAGCCAAGATCACAAAAAACGGATAAATGGGATAAAAATACCGCAGAGTTTTTACAAACTGGATACCTTGAGAAATGAAAAGAAAAAGTACCCACGTAAGCAGAAACAAATGACCTAGATGCTCTGGCCAAAGCTTCAGGATGCGGGGAATACGGCGAGGCAACAAGATAGTCATAGTAAAGAACCGCAGGGAAGCAACAAGACCCAAGACCACGAAAATGCCTAAAGGCAGGCCAAATCCCCAAAGCACAATATTCATAAAAGGAAACCAGATAGGGTTGGTCGGAATCCATTGAATGGAAGGAGGAAAGAACGCAAAACGATTGTTTAGCGCTTGAAGCTCGCGAAGGTTGGCAAGGAATTGGGGATTAGGTCGTGGATCAAAAAACGAGGGGGAGGTGAACATCCGTGGATCCGCAAGACGAAGGGTGCTGTAAGAAAAAAAGACGAATAAAACGGCGCCAAGAACTGTTGGAAGAACCTTTCTCGTTCTCAAAAAAACGACCAGCCACCCAAGTCCAATAATGGCAAGAAAATAACCCGCGGAGATTTTGCTGGCGACCGAAAGCCCGAATGAAATACCAAGCCCAATACTTGAAAAACATTGCCGCCGGCCATCAAGGAAAATCAGCAACAGAAAAAAGGAAAGAACAAGGAAAAAGACCATGACCGGATCGACGGTAAAAAAATGTGAGAGTTGAATAGGCAAAACAGATAGACCGTAGAACAGGGCGGAAAACAGGGCTATGCGTGAAGAAAAAGTGCGTCGCGCGATGAGATAAACGACAAGGAGTGTTCCGACATCAAACGTCGCAGCCAGCACACGACCGACCAAAGTAATGTTGTTGTAGGAGAAATGGTCGAGGGTGATCAGGTCAGAAATGAATTTCACCAGGATAAGCGGAAACATGCCATAGACAAAGAACGGATAGCCAACGTTGTAGGGATTCAAGGGAGATAGTGCGGGGTTAAGGTAGGAAGAGACAGAGCGAGGCCAATAAATGTCTTGGGTAACCATCGTTAAGAACCGTTCATCCGGATGGAGATGATGTCCCCCGTCCCAATTAAGCCCATAGAGCCGGAAGATCATAGAAATGAGAAAAATGAGAATGATTGGGATTTGAAAGGATTTAGTCAGTGAGAAGCTCTTCATATTCTGCCTCAGTGAATAAAACGCTCTTCCGAAAAATCCGTACCACCGGATGGTCAAAAACCGACCACGTTTCTTCGGCTACTTCATCAGGTATTTCTATGGTTGCCCGACCGAAGGATAACCTCGGATAGGAGGAAAAGGTAGCCATTGACTCGAATCCTAAGGAGCCGGAGAAGAGAAGATCATAAAACCGAGATGTAAAAGGAAATTGTGCGGGAAGCCGCTGATGGTTGAAAAAGATGCGCCGGCTCTGGACGATGAAATAATCCGCTTGTGAAAGAAGAGTCGGAAGCTGTCTTTGAAGATCCGCTCGGTGTTCAAGCTCATAAAAGTCAAATGCGTCTTTGCGAAACTCACCCCAGAGAGGGACTTCAAGGATGTTGCCAGATTCGGTAAGAAGGAAGGAACGTGGCGGAAGCTGTTGGGCGACCCACGCTGTCGCAAGGACGCGGACATCTCGCCGGAAATAGACGGAAGAAACCGCAAGCGCCCAAAAAATGGTGGGCAGAAGGAGAACGAGACAGGCAACCGATTGAATCACCCCCCCCAAAGCTTGCGACTTGAGGAAAGGACTGATCCGATAGAAAAAATAGGTCGAAAACAAAGAAAAAAAGGCAAACGAGGGCGCGATGAACCGTGTCCATTTTGCAAACAGGAATATCTGAGGGAGAAACAAAGCCAGAAAAACAATAACAAGCAAACCCCAGAGGACCCTGTCTCGCTTTGTACCAAACCTCAGCAAAGAGATATCAGAAACCACAATCAGGAATCCGACACCTCCAAATCCAAGCATCGCCGGCCCAAGAGCATAGGGGAGGATATGCATAGTATGAAACAGGAGCGGAGCGGTATCGATAAACTGCCGTGTGTAAAAGACGATCGGCTCTCCTCTTCCGACACCGATCTCATAAGAAAGGGAAGAGGAAAAAGCGCTGAAGGAATAAAGAGCAAAGGGGAAGACGGATAGGAACGAAACAAGGACAAGAAGGAGACAAACACCCAAGCGAGCTATGCCCGCGAGAACAGATCGAAAAGAGGATAAAACGCGCTTGAAAAAAGGGAGGAACACAAACACGGGAAGCAGAGAAACAGCGGAAATTTTCGAAGCTACAGCCAACCCAAGGGAGATGGCGGAAACATAAAGAAAGACCGGACGAGTGGTGCGAAGATAAGAGAGCCACAGCCACAGGCAAAGAAAAATAAAAAAGGTCAGACTGGACTCAGGGGTGGCAAAATGCGCTTGTTGGATAAGTCCAGGGGTTAACGCCGCCAGAAGGGCAGGGAGCAGAGCGATTGTATGGTTTCGAAACGTGATCCGTGCGCTCAAAAAGACAAACAAAATTGTAATGGTTGAAAAGAAAGCGGAAAAGAATCTCCCTATCAGTATGGGAGAAAAGAGATAATCTGGGAATAGGGCGAAGATGATTGCCCGTGCAAAATAGATAAGATAGATGGGGAAAGAACCATACGCATAGAAATGGGGATCCATCTGAAAGGGAAAAGAGAGTTTATCAACGGCAGAGCTGATGTGATACTCATCAGGATGAAAGAAATAACCGTCCCCCCAATCGAGCTTTGCGAAACGGAAAAAACCGCCAACCAGAACGATAAGTGTCAGCCAGAATTTCCAAGAAGACTCGACGTTCGCGTCATTATTGAATCCGCGGAACGGAAATTTCTTGGTCGCAAACGGTTTATCCCGAGCGGGCCGCATAACAGAAATTCGTTTGGCTGCAGAAGGTTTGTCTTGATTTTTCTTGTCACTTTGGTAGTCTCGCCATGCTTTTAGCCTGGCCATAGCAGCCTGTACGAATCTGTTCCGCGCCCCTTCTGACAGTTGGGTAAGGTTCTTGAACGCGAAACTCGTGGAAGAGATTGACGGCTGAAGTTTCATGGACTACGGGTGAAGGATAACACGAGCCAGTTTTTCTCCGAGTTCGACGGCGTAGTTCGTACCCCGATCCCATGGATAGACAAGATTCATATTTCCAAGATAGAGGTTCGGAATGGGAGTGGAAATGGTAGGCAGAATGGATGAATAAGAAACCGGAACGACCGGTTGTGCTTGCGGCCCCCGAAAGACAAAACAAGAGGTGATATTGGAAGGATCAAAGTCATTCCGAATTGCCAGAAGCTGCCGGATTGCCAGATGGCGAAGGAATGAGGGAGAACGGTGAAGTAACGGATCTGTTGCCGGAAGATAGGTCCCGAGGTAAAGCAGGTGGTTCCCGCCGTAGTACTTTGAATCGATCATATTGGTATGCTCAATCAGAACCAAAAAGGGGAGCGACCGCGAAAGAACATTGAGCCAATAAACGCCCTCCATAAAAGGCTTTCGAAGGACCAAAAGCAAAACTAAAGCATCGACAGAGGCAAGCTGTTGCAAACCAGACCGGTACCGATCCGGAAGCGCCGGAAAAAGACGAAGAAACAAAGAGGTGCTGGTGGTAAAAAGGACCCGGTCAAACAGCTGCTCCCGAGAAGCAGATCGGACAACAAAGCCTTTCTTTGAGACAGATACGTTTTCGACGGGATGGTTGGTCAAAACCCGCCCCCCACGCTTGGTGATTGAGTCGACAATTTGATCAGCCAGACCCTGGAAACCGCGCCGAAAATATCCGAGCCTCGCCGTCCGTTTAAATACCCTTGCCCAAAACCAAGCCGCATTGACAGATGGAGCGAAGGGTCCAAATTTCCCGATCAGGAGCGGTTCCCAAATTGTGGTATACCCGGCACTTCCCATGGTGAAACGCAGGAAGCGATCGGCGGTGAACCGTTCCAGAGGCTTCCAGAAAGGAAGGGCTTTCAGGAACCCGAGAGTGGCGCCCATTCTGACTTTCGAGGCTAAAGAGAGATGCGGAAAGCGGAGAAGGTCAAGCACAGAATCAAAGGGATATATCCTGTCTTCAAAATACACAGAGGTTTCAGGATGGAAAAATAATGGAGGCCAGGAAACCTCATGTGCCAGTCGGATGATAGCCGCATCATTGGTGAAGATATGATGATAGAAACGCTCAACGGGCCATTCCCAGCCAGGGCGACTCAATCCGGAAGCAAGCCCGCCGGGAGCATCAGACGCCTCAAACAACGAGACTGATTCGCCCGCTTGCGACAACCGAAGCGCTGAAGTTAATCCCGTGAATCCCGCACCAACGATCGCAACGCGCATGGAGCTTTCCCTAAAATATTACGCGTGTTCGCCTACTCATAGAGACAACATCCAACCTAAAGCTTACAGCTCGCGGGGTGAGTACCAAAGCGAGCCCGAGCCGCCAGCAATGAGGTGGATAGCAGTATTGTAACAGGGAAAAAAGGAGAAGGTTCGAAACAAAAGGAACGTTTACAGAAGGAAGGATTTTCGTGACAAAAGGAGCGCTCCAGAAACCGTGAGAGAAAGCCCTGAGAGAATAAGAATGACAGAAAACGCTCCCGATCCTGGTACTGGAAGAGCGGGAGTAGTTGCTTCAGGAGTAGGACTCGGACGCGGGGACGGAGTCGGCGTGACAGTGATCGTCGGGGGAACGGTAGGTTGTGGTGACGTTGTGGGTCTGGCTGTCGGAATTGGGGTAGGGGTAATGGCGGCCAGCTCAACTGGAGTCGGTGTCGCTGTTGCAGACGGAGTCGACTCAAACGCCGGAAGGGAACTCTCTCCTTGAGCATAGACGACGAAACTCCTGGATATTGAGCGCACGATACCACTCTGATCCAGCCAACGGATCGTCAGCTGGTGTTCACCGGGATCGAGGGGAACAGACGGAGACCATGACCATTGGCCCAGAGCATCCACCTGCACCGTTGCCTGGAGAGGCTGCTCTGATTCCACAATCACGGTAATCGAACTGCCTGCAGGGCCGCTCCCGTGGAATTCTGGCAGTTGGGTATTGATCGCCTCTCCCTCAGAAGGATCGACAACCGTGACGCTGTTGCCTTCTGTCTCTGGAAGATCCGCAAGGGGAGTGAGAGAGAACTGACTGGTCGTCGCCGAACTGGTTGCATCCTCCTGGATCTCGGCTACCTCCTCGGACATCTTCGAAAGGACGATGTCATCGACTGGAGTATCACTTCCGGTGGTCGTCGTAACCGCAACCTCAGTCCCATCAGACCCAACAACGCGAATCGTAAGCGTCGTCTCGGAAGGATCATACTGGATAGTAGAGGCAAGGTCTGCGGTTCGCATTGAAGATAACGGAACGCCCCACGTTCCGGTGGATGCGACAAGCGATGACAGCGGAGAACCTCCCTCAAGGGTGACATAAACCAATGCACCCTCAGCCGGGCTTAAGTCGGGAAAGTAAACAGCGCCGTACGCGGTGTCGGCGGAGACAGAAGGCGAAAAGGTTGAAGCCGTGGTTGCGGTATAAGGTTCCCCGTTGTTGGTAAAACTTGTGGTTCCTGTTCCGGAAATAATTTCAAAATAGTAGGTCGTGTTCGGAGACAGATTCTCAACCGTGGCATGATGGGTTATAAAGGTTTGATCGCTCTCCTCGCTCTCGGTGCGATCATCAAGCGCCGAAAGGTCTAGGGCAGTACCGGATGTCCCATACCGAACGAAACCCAAAGATAGAGTTTCCGTGAGCCAAGAAACGGTAAAGGAATGATCGGTGATATTGGTAATCGCCACATGAGAAGGGGTATATTCTGGGCCGGCTCGGGTCGTAAGCGATTGAGGACCAAGTTCAACCAGATAAACCCCTGCGGTGATCCCGACCAGTAATAAGAGGATGCCGAGAATAGTAGGAATACGTTTCTTAAGCATGGGTTATTCCATCCTAGCACTAAATCCCAGTGCTTCTCAACCCTAACTTACTTAAAGAGAGAGACTAAGGTGTCGATGGCAAACCAGAAGGTGAAGCAGAAGTTGGGGGAGGAATGGGGAGAGTGACCGGGCTGGGAATTTCCGAAGGGGAAAGGGAAAACTGTTCAAGAACATCATCGCCAACGCTAAGTCGGTTCCGAAGAATGCCCACTTGATCCGTTGTGAGAAGTGGAGGCAACGGACGAAGTTCCTCATTACTCACATTGGTGCGAACAGGTTGTGTGAGGACGGAGTACACGCCATACCCAATCCACGCGATGACCGTGATTAAAGTCAGGATTCCAAATTCAAGGAGTTGTCGTTTCAATCGTTCTGATGATGGCATAATCGTTAGCGTTCAAGATCGAGGCCGCTAGGAAATGAAAAAGCACGAATATTTGCAGTCAGCGTTAAGTCGTAGATTCCAGGCTGGTCTTGCTTTTGGGATGGTTGCATTGTCACCATACCAATAGAAAGCAGCCGGTCTAGTCGTTCCAAATCCGAAACAAAAGAGCGAAGTTTAGGATAGGTTCCGCGGAGGACTAACGTGAACGGATGCGTTCCAATTTCCGTAGAAGCACTGGCTTCTCTGACCCAAAGCTCAAGGGTTTCATAGCGGCCTGCATCGATTTGGAGCCCTTGGGTCAAAGACAGATATTCCATTTCCCGTACCAGCCGGGAAAACTCCGGAGTTTCGGGAAGTGCACGATCGAGAAGCGCCAGGTCTTCCTCAAGAGCAGAATAGGTGGATTGTGCCTCCTCAAGTTTCGCGATCTTCTGCGCCAGCGTGGCTTGGATGGTTTTCTTCTCTTGAATCTCTCTCCAGAGTTTAGCGATGGTAATGGCCGTCGGTCTGATCGCCACGATAGCAAAAAACGAGATGGTGAAAAGAGCAAGGATAAAACTTGTGGAAATCAGAACTTCTGGGCGTTGGGCATACTTTCGTGCGGTCCGATAGTAGCGACCATAGCGGCGAAAATTTTCTTCGTACGGAAAAGACATAAAGGGTTTTTGCTAAAGCTGCTCCTCTTCAGTGGGAGGCGGTTGGGTTTGAAGTAATGATGGTGCTCCCACAAATTCAACGGTCAAACGAAAATGGATACCGGGATCTTGAGCTGTGCCGGATTCGACAGATTGAAGAATCAGATCGCCGATACCTGGGTCAGCCTGGAGGTTCCCCAAAAACGTCGAAAACCCCGAAGGAGATAGTGCGACAGCAGAGATCTCCATGGTACGAGGGTCAAGGGAGAGATTGGAGAACCTGAGATCCTTTGGGGAAACTTGGCCGATCTTTTCGAGGAGCTTCCCGAGATCTTGCTGCTCCTGTTCAATCCGTGAGATGGTCGCAAATTGCTGAGCTGCGCGGCGAACGCGTTGCTCGGTTGGAAGATAAGAAGCGAGGATGGCTTTTTGTCGAAGGAGATCTTCATTGATGGAATTGAGATTTCGATCAAGAATAACACGGATGATAAATCCAGAAATGACTACGAGTTCTGAGAAAATAACGATGTAACGCCCGACAGTTAAAATCCACAGAAGCAAACGACCAACCGGCCGTTGAGATAAATCTTCGCGGGAAAGAAGATCAATGGTTGGCTTTCGGGCAGCCATGATAGTTCCTTAAGTATATGGAGTACTTTGAGCCTTGTCAAAGGAGAAAGAAACGGATTAGCCTTTACGATGGAGAGACAAGGAAAGGCGCGATTTAAGACGAGCCCCGGCGTGTTTATGGATGACGTGCTTTTTGGCAGCTCGATCAATTGCCGAAAATGCCGCAGCCAAAAGCTCTGGTGTTCGGTCTTCCATGGCTTGGAGCCGAAGCCGCTTCATTTTTGAGTGAATCGGACGATTGACTGCCGCTCGCCGACGGTCTCGTCGAAGGGCTCTTTTTGCGGATGGGAGAACTGGCATAAAACCTCAATATTCTAACGATGTGTAATTTACCTGCCCGCTTAAACCAGCGTGCAAGTGGCTGTAATTGAAATTTGTAATTTCCCTATTGTATCACGCATCCTTCAAATCTCAAGAGCAAAGCGGTATACTGCACACAATCGATGGTAACGAATTTTTTCAGAAACGGTCGCTTGTTGTTGTTGCGACGACAGACAAATATTCTTTCAGCCGCATTTGTCATTATGGTGGCTTATGCCGCTTCTGGTCTTCTGGGATTGGTGCGCAACCGCTTGCTAGCAGCCACCTTCTTTAGTGGACGCGAGGCAGAACTGGATGTCTACTTCGCCGCATTTGTCATTCCCGATACGCTATTTCAGTTGTTGGTTATCGGCGCTCTCTCCGCTGCCTTTATTCCAGTGTTCTCGCATGAATTGAAGAAGGGGGAGGAAGCAGCCTCTCGTCTTGCCTCCGCAGCAATCACGGTCATAACCATCGCCTTTCTTGTCTTCATAACAATCATTTTTTTGGCAAGTAAACACTTCGCTTTTCTCATTGCACCATCCCTTGAACCAGATAAAACCGTACTTCTCTCACAGCTGTTACGCATAATGCTTATTGCCCAGATCTTTTTTACTCTCTCAGGTTTTTTGACAGCGGTCATCCAATCGCATCAACGATTTTTGATTCCTGCCCTCGCGCCAATCGCCTATAACTTCGGAATAATCACCGGTATTATAGTATTAACGCCTTCAATGGGAATCTTTGGGGCGGCCATCGGAGTGGTGATTGGCTCATTCTTGCACTTGGTAATCCAGATTCCTCTAGCAAGAAAATTAGGATTCCGCTACCGGTTCAGTCTTGATTTTCGTCATCCAGGAGTCCAAGAGATCAGAAAACTCATGCCGCCCAGATCCCTTACCCTCGTCATCGGGCAAGCGGAGCGCTTTATCGCCGTCTTTATTGCCACGGCTCTCCATGCGGGATCCTTAACGATTTTTAATTTTGCCAGGCAGCTCTACCTTTTGCCTGTCACCCTATTCGGAACCGCAATCGGCCAAGCATCGTTCCCAACCTTGAGTGCCGAGATTGCTTCCGAGAAGAGAGAGGAGTTCCAGAAGACCGTTCAATCATCGCTACTCCAGGTGCTTTACCTCTCGCTCCCTGCCGCAGTGATCCTGCTCATCCTTCGAGTTCCGGTCGTACGTATTGCATTTGGTGCCCGCAATTTCCCATGGGAAGCCACGCTCCTAACCGGGAAAACTGTGGCACTGCTTTCTATTTCTATCCCAACCCAAAGTATTGTGGGTGTCCTCACCCGTGCTTTTTATGCAACCCACGACACCAAAACGCCTCTCGCAACGGGAACGATAAGCGCCATAACGACCGCTATCCTAAGCATTGTATTAACAAGAGTCATGGGTTTTGGCGTCGTCGGTTTAGCCCTTGCACTGAGCCTAGCGAGTCTTCTCCAAGCAATTTCTCTGCTGATCCTTCTGAATCGAAAGGTGAAAGTGATGACTCCTTCATTCCTTTTTCCGATGGGAAAAATGATCGTAGCAACCATGGTCACCGGCGTTTTCCTTTGGCTTCCAATGCGCCTCATTGATAGCTTCATCTTAGATACCACAAAAACCATAAACCTCATCATCTTAACCACAAGCGTTGTAGCGATAGGGGTGCTGGTGTACTTGAACCTCTCGGCAGTACTTCATCTAGAGCAATTGACGGAGGTGATTGCCTTAGGGCGTCGAATCGGAAATTGGAAAGAGATTCTGAAAAAATCGGAAGAAGTCTTGGAAACGCCTGGGATTGAAGAATCGACAAGCTAACTCTCCGAAGCCACCCACAAGGAAAGAATAAAGACAGGTAAAAAACCATTGATGAATATAATGGCAGTTCACCAAGACCACGAACAAGGGAGCATGCGGAACTTCGCCATTATTGCCCACATCGATCATGGAAAAACCACCTTAACCGACCGCCTCCTTGAATACACAAAAACAGTCGCCCCAAAAGAACAAAAGGAGCGCCTCCTCGACAGCAACCCCATTGAAAAGGAGCGCGGAATCACCATCAAACTCGCTCCCGTCCGCATGTCATACAAGTTGCCTGACAATCTTAAAGAAATTTTTAACTTTGAACTCTGCACTTTAAACTTGATCGATACCCCCGGCCACGTAGATTTTTCCTACGAGGTATCTCGATCGCTCGCAGCCTGCGAAGGAACAATCCTCTTAGTTGACGCCACACAAGGGATACAGGCACAAACACTCGCACATGCCAGGGAAGCGATGGACCTCGGTTTAACCTTGATCCCGACGCTCAATAAAATTGACCTTGGGTCCGCACGAATAGACGAGATATTGAGAGAACTCAAAGAAGTCTTTGGGATTAGAGAGGAAGAAGTATCTCACATTTCCGCAAAGACGGGCGATGGAATCGATGGACTCCTTCACCGCCTGGTGAAAGAAATCCCACCCCCTCAAGGAGTGGCAAGAGGGCCTTTGCGCGCCCTGGTATTCAACTCAAACTATGATGAGCATCTTGGAGTTGTTGCATTTGTCAGGGTTGTCGATGGGACGATTGGAGTAAGTCACAAGGTACATTTGAGCGCCAGCGGGGAAGAGATTGAAGTGAAGGAAGTCGGAGTCTTTTCTCCGCAACGGACACCGGTGGTCACGCTATACGCAGGAGAAGTCGGATACATCGCAACAGGTTTGAAAGATATCCAGGCGTTGAAAATTGGCGATACAATCACCCAAAGGTTGAGAGACAAAGGGTCAATCCCCCCGGCTCTCCCGGGATTCAGGACTCCCAATCCAGTGGTTTTTGTGGACCTTTTTCCAGAAGGAAAGACGACCTTTGAAGAATTGAAAGTAGCCGCGCAAAAACTCAAGCTCTCAGATGCTTCGCTGACGTTGACGACAATCTACCAACCGACGTTAGGCAGCGGCTTAAGGTGTGGGTTCTTGGGAATCTTCCATGGCGAAATCACGAGAGAACGACTAAAAAGGGAACAAGGGATAACGACGATTCCTACCAAACCGACCGTGGAATACGTGGTGGAAAAGAGAAATGGAGAAAGAATAAAGGTCCACCATCCTTCAGAGCTGCCGGATCCTTCCGAGATACGAGAGATCAAAGAACCCATGGTGGAGGTAAACATATTCACCCCCCGCCAATACGTTGGCCCCCTTATGCAACTCTGTGAAGAAAAGAGAGGCACATACCAAACCACCCAGTATTTTTCAGAGCAGGTCAAAATCATCTATAGACTTCCCTTTATCGAACTTGTTGATGGATTCGTCGATGAAACAAAATCCAGAAGCCAAGGATATGCATCGCTGGATTATCAACATGTTGGATATGAACCGGTTGATGCGGTGTACCTCGCGGTATTGGTGAATTACAAAGAAGTGGATGCCTTAAGTCGCCTCGTGGTGCGAGAAAAAGCTCTTGCGGTCGCCCGGGACCTTGTTGAAAAACTCAAGGAACTCCTCCCAAGACAGCAGTTCGCCGTTCCCATCCAAGCCAGCATAGGAGGGCAGGTTATCGCCAGAGAAACCAAACCAGCCGCCCGCAAGGACGTCACCGCCAAGCTTTACGGGGGCGATCAAACCAGGAAGGATAAATTACTGAAAAAGCAGAAAAAGGGAAAAAAGGAGCTTGCCAGAATTGGCAGAGTGACGATCCCTGAAGAAGTATTCGTAAAAATGATGAAAGGGTAACAGGCTCATCAAACGATAGCCAACGCTTTTAATATGAGGAAAGAGTTGACAATGATTAGCAGTCATGATATGGTAGTGCCAATAAGAGAAAATCATTGCCCAGAAAGAGAAAACATATGGATCTTTCAGAACGTCAGATCCAAATCTTAAAGTGTGTCGTAGAGGAGTTCACCGAAACGGCAGAGCCGGTGGGTTCAGAAACTCTGGACAAGAAGTACAACCTCGGCGTATCTCCAGCAACAATCCGAAACGAGATGGTGCAACTCACCAAGATCGGGCTCTTGAAACAGCCGCATACCTCAGCCGGTCGCATCCCAACGCCCCAAGCGATCAAGATGTACATTCGAGAGCTGATGAAGGAAAAAGAGCTCTCAGTTTCCGAAGAAGTGGCGGTTAAGGAAAGGGTATGGGACCATCGTTTCGAGGTAGAGAAGCTCCTGCGAGAAGCGACACGATGTCTTGCGGAGCGGACCAGTGCCCTTTCAATCGCGGTAACCGATGATAACCGGGTCTATCATGCCGGATATACACATATCCTTGAGATGCCTGAATTTTTCGACATCGATGTTACCCGCTCAGTGTTATCGCTCCTGGAAGAAAGCCAGGCATTGCTTGAGGTATTTAAAAAGGCAACCGGCGAGGAAGCGGTGCATATCTTGGTTGGCGAGGAGCTAGGGAGCCGATACTTTGAGCCAGTCGGTTTGGTATTTACCGATTTGAAAATGGGTCCGCGGAATGGTTCACTCGGGGTAATTGGACCTGCCAGACTGAATTACCCCTATATTGTTCCCATGGTGAGGTACTTCGGTAACCTCTTAAACGAAATCGCCCAAGACTGGCAGTAGAGAGTAACGTCAAACGAATCAGGAAGCAAGGTTTTCTATTAAAGAGGAAAACCGGAGGAAAAAGGCATGGGAAAAAAAATTCAACCAAACGGAAGGGATGTCCACGAATTGACAAAGAAGATAAAAGAGTTGGAAGAAAATTGGAAACGAGCGCTCGCAGATTATCATAACCTTGAAAAACGGGTAAAAGATGAAAGAGCAGCCTTCGTTGATCTCGCGAGAGTAACAATCATTGACAAATTTCTTAGTGTGTTGGACGATTTAGAAAGGGCAAGCCTTCACCTGAACGATCAGGGACTGGCGCTGGTACTTACCCGCTTTCGCCAGGTGATCGAATCGGAAGGGGCGAAGGAGATGTCTGTCGAAGGCAAGGAATTTGATCCAAAAACGATGGAGTGTCTCGAAATGGAAGAGGGCCCAAAGAACAAAGTAGTGAAGGTAGTGACCAAAGGCTATATCATAAACGACCACGTTCTGAGACCAGCGAAGGTCAACGTCGGAAAAGGAGACCAGGCACCTAGCAATTAGAGAAAAAAGGAGGAGGAAAACGATATGGCAAAAATAATCGGTATTGATCTCGGAACCACAAATTCCGTGGTGGCGGTGATGGAGGCAGGGAAGCCAAAAGTAATTCCAACTGCAGAAGGAAGAAACCTCATTCCTTCGGTTGTGGAACCGACCAAGAATCTCGTCGGCGATGTTGCCAAACGACAGATGATTTTAAATCCCGAAAACACAATTTATAGCATCAAACGCCTCATGGGACGCCGCTTCTCCGACGAAATGGTCAAAAAGACGATAGATATGGTTCCCTACCAGGTAAAATCGGGCAAGGACAGCATGGCGGTGGTGGAAGTTGAAGAGAAAACCTTCACCCCCCAAGAAATCTCCGCCAAAATCCTCCAAAAAGCCAAGGTCGATGCTGAAGCGTATCTTGGGGGTACGGTGGATCGAGCGGTCATCACCGTTCCTGCCTACTTCGACGACGCTCAGCGTCAAGCGACCAAACAGGCAGGGGAAATTGCAGGTTTGACGGTTGAACGGATTATCAACGAGCCAACCGCTGCCTCCCTCGCCTACGGGTTGGAAAAAAAGAAGGGTGAAACGATTGCTGTCTACGATTTGGGCGGAGGGACATTCGACATTTCTGTCCTTGAAATCGGTGACGGGGTATTTGAGGTCAAAGCCACCAACGGCGATACCTTCTTGGGGGGAGATGATTTCGATAAACGGATTGTCGATTGGATTGCCGACCAGTTTAAGGAAGCGCAGGGGATTGATCTCAGGAAAGATAAACAGGCATTACAACGGCTACGTGACGCTGCGGAAAAGGCAAAAATCGAGCTCTCCTCAAGCCAAGAAACCGAGATCAACCAACCATTCATCACTCAGGCCAAGGATGGAAACCCCCTTCACCTGACTATGAAACTCACCCGCGCCAAACTTGAGCAGCTTTTGGACGATCTCATTCAAAAAACAATGAATCCGGTCAAAAATTGCCTCAAGGATGCCAAACTCGATCCCAAAGACATCGATGAAGTCATCTTGGTGGGCGGACAGACCCGGATGCCGAAAATCCAAGAGCTCGTTAAGAACTTCTTCGGAAAAGAACCGCACCGAGGAGTGAACCCAGACGAAGTCGTGGCAGTCGGTGCTGCAATCCAAGGAGGGGTACTCGCTGGAGACGTCAAAGATGTCTTACTTTTGGATGTGACTCCACTTACCCTGGGAATCGAAACCCTCGGAGGTGTGGCAACTCCCCTGATTGAGCGCAACACCACTATTCCGACCAAAAAATCTCAAATTTTCTCGACGGCCGCAGATAATCAAACCCAAGTCGAGGTGCATGTGGTCCAAGGCGAACGCCCCATGGCTGCGGACAATAAATCCTTGGCGAGCTTCATTCTTGATGGCATTCCTCCTGCTCCTCGTGGCGTCCCTCAAATTGAAGTAACGTTCGATATTGATGCCAACGGGATCCTCAACGTCTCGGCCAAAGACAAGGCAACGGGGAAGGAGCAGAAAATTACCATTCAGAATGCCACCCAGCTTACGGATGAGGAAGTCGAGCGGATGAAAGCGGAGGCGGAAAAGTTCACGGAAGAGGACAAAAAGAAGAAAGGGCTGGCCGAAGCCCGCAACCAAGCGGATACTCTCGTCTTCACCGCTGAAAAATCCCTTAAAGATGCCGGTGACAAGGTAAAGGCAGAGGATAAAACGGCCGTTGAAGAAAAAATAAAGAAAGTCAAAGACCTTCTGGCCAAAGAGGATGCATCTGGAGATGAAGTAGATTCTGCAGCCAAAGAGCTCTCCGAAGCCTTGCAGAAGATCGGCTCCGCCATGTACGAACAAGCCAAGAAGGAAGAAGGGACAGCCAAACCGCAAGAAGGCTCGAAACAGAAGCCAGAAGAACAAGGAAAAGACAAAGCCGAAGAGGGCGAGGTGGTAGAGGAATAAAGTGATCGTCTCTCTTCCTTTCCCTAAACCCTGAACCTTCGACCCAATTATCCCCATGCCAACCAAACGCGATTACTACGACGTTCTCGGTGTTTCTAGCAATGCACACGCAGAAGAGATCAAAAAGGCCTATCGCCGAAAAGCTCTCGAGTACCACCCCGATCGCAACAAAGCCAAGGATGCCGAGGAAAGATTCAAGGAAGTCAACGAGGCCTACGAGGTGTTATCCAATCCGAAGAAGAAGGAGGCCTACGACCGCTTCGGGCACCAAGCGTTTGAGCAGGGTGCAGGCTTCGCAGGAGGGCCGTTTGCTGGATTCGGAGGTCAAACCCAGCGGTCCGGTCCCTTCACCTACACCTATTATTCAACTGGTGGAAGCCCTTTTGAAGGTGTTGATTTCGGCGGTTTTTCCGATCCCTTCGAAATCTTCGAATCCTTCTTCGGCGGCGCTTCACCGTTCAGACAAGAACCTCAGAAACCCCGCTATAGTTTAACCATTGATTTCATGGATGCCATCAAGGGAGCCGAAAAAATCGTTCGGATTGATGGGAAAGAGCACAGAATTAAAATTCCTCCTGGGGCAGATGATGGTACCCGCATCCGCTTTAAAGATTTCGATGTGACGTTTGACGTTCGACCACATCCGACCTTTCGTCGCGATGGCGCGGATATCTTCGTCAATCACGCGATACCCTTTCCAATCGCAGCTCTTGGTGGAGATACCAAAGCCCCCACGGTTGATGGGGAAATTACAATCAAGATCCGCCCTGGAACCAAACCTGGGACGATGATCCGACTCCGAGGAAAAGGAGCTCCCGCCCTACATCATGGAGGACGGGGAGACGAATATGTCCGACTGCTTGTGAACGTTCCAGAAAGCCTCACGCATGAGCAAAAAGATCTCCTCAGAAAGTTCCAAGAAACGCTTGAGTAAGTTCTTCCCAAACATTCATCATAAAGACCATCGCTGCGCCAATCCGAACCCGATGCGGCGTGCAAGCTAAAAGTTGACCAATGGAAGGATTCATGGTAAACTCCTTACTTGGTAAGAACGCTTATGGAGGTGGGAAAACCCACCTTTTTTATTAAAACCTATGTGCTATACGCTATACGCTAAACGCTAATTCCTATGGCAACACAAACCGCAGCCAGAACCGAGTTCTCATCGGCCTTAAACCAGATCTGCGCCGAACGTGGAATCGAACCGGAAGTCGTGCTTGAAACCATCGAAGTGGCAATCCTCGCCGCCTATCGGAAAGACTATGGTCTTGAGGAAGAGATCGAGTACGAGGTGGAGATAGATCCGTTAACCGGCGCGGCCAGCATCTTTAAAAAAGGCGAAAAGGGAAAAATGGAAGACGTTACTCCCCCAGGATTTGGCCGCATCGCCGCTCAAACCGCAAAACAGGTCATCCTACAGCGTGTTCGCGAAGCGGAAAAAGATGCCATCATCGCCGAGTACTCCAAGAAGGTGAAGACAATCTTGAGTGGCATGGTCCTCCGATTTGACGGACCGAACATTATTGTGGACATTGGCCGAGGCCAAGGGGTGATGCCGCCCCAAGAGCAAGTCAGGACCGAGCGCTATCGTTTAAATCAGCGATTGGCGTTCTACATCGCCGATATTAGGGAGACCCTGAAAGGAAAGGCTATCATTGTCTCTCGAGCCCACCCCGGGCTTATTGAAGAACTCTTCCGGCGCGAGGTTCCCGAAGTCACCTCCGGAGCAGTAGAAATCAAGGCCATTGCCAGAGAACCAGGAAACCGTACAAAAATTGCGGTTACGTCAACTCAAGAAGGTGTCGACCCGGTTGGTTCATGTGTGGGACAACGCGGGGTTCGGGTTCAAGCGGTCATCAACGAACTGGCGGGAGAAAAGATTGACATCATCCAATATGCGGACAATCCCCAGACCTTTATTGCCCAAGCCCTCGCTCCGGCCGATGGAATCAAGGTTGAGATAGAAAAGGATGGCAGAAAAGCAACCGTCACGGTTCCAGACGATCAACTCTCACTAGCTATCGGCAGGGGAGGCCAAAACGTGCGCTTAGCGGCTAAACTCACTGGATATAAAATCGACATTCAAGGAGAATCAGGGGAGAAAGCGATCTCGGTGACCGGCGAAGAGGAATATGAAATTGATTCCTTAAAACTCACAGCCAGGGTTCGAAAAGTCCTGGTGGATGCTGGGATTACTTCCCTTGAATCACTCAAAGAGAGGAAAGAAGAAGAACTAAAACACATCAAAGGTCTTGGCCCCAAGGCAATCGCCGAAATCAAGGAGAGACTCGCCCAATAACAAAACTTCTTTCACCAGTACCCCAAGAAAGGGGAAAGAAAAAAGAGATAGCCATGCCGATTCGCGTTGTGGGAAACCAGGATAGACGAAGAATACCGGAGAGAAAAGAAAGAGTAAAAGAAGGATGGATGCTCAGAAAAGATGAAAACCAGATCGAAAACCACTACAACCAAACCGCAATCAAGCCAATCGTCCCCTCCCCCGAAAAGGAAGCCAGAATCGACCTCCATTTCTCCGAAAAATAGGCGGCCACCCATCGTAACCTTCATGGGCCATGTTGACCATGGGAAGACGACACTGTTGGACGCGATCCGAAAGACGAATGTCGTGGCCTCTGAACACGGAGGAATAACCCAAAGTATCGGTGCCTATCAAATTCAATACAAAGGGAGAAGGATAACCTTCATTGACACTCCCGGGCACGCCGCGTTTTCCAAGATGCGAGCCCACGGAGCTCAAGTGACCGATATCGTCGTTTTGGTCATTGCCGCAAACGATGGGGTAAAACCACAGACGCGGGAGGCCCTGCAGCACATTCGCGCTGCCAAGGTGCCCTTCTTGGTTGCAGTGAGTAAGATCGATCTTCCAGAAGCCAACGTGGAACGCGTCAAAGGGCAACTGGCGGAAGAAGACGTGGTAGTAGAAAGCTACGGCGGGAAAATCCCTCTAGTTGAGGTATCCGCAAAAACGGGGGAACGGATAGGTGACCTTCTAGAAATGATCCTCCTTGTTTCCGATCTTGAGGATCTCCGCGCCGATCCTCAAGGGGAGCTTGATGTAGTTGTGATAGAAACGCGTCAAGACAGAAGGAAAGGCCCCCTTGCTACCTTGCTGGTCAAAAATGGAACACTGAAGGTTGGTTCAAAAATGACCCTCGGCGATCAAACCATAACGATAAAAGCCCTTACCGATGCGGATGGAAAGCCAGTCGAGACAGCCGGCCCCGCAACTCCAGTGGAAGTGTTGGGATGGAAGAAACTTCCCGGCGTTGGACAGACCATCAGAGGGGAAGAAAAAAAACTGGAAATCGTAAAGACTGAAAAAGAGCAGCCAAAACAAGCGCTGACAAACAAGGAAGCAAAGGAGGATGAGACAGCCGAAGGGGAGGAACAAAAGGAAAAACAAACGGTGAACGTGATTTTGAAAACAGACATCGCAGGAACACTGGAGGCGATTACGACCAACTTAAGCGAGGAAGTGGAAATTGTTGGGTCTGGGATAGGAGAAGTAAACGAATCGGACGTGCTTTTAGCGTCCGCCACAGAAGCAAAAATCTATGCCTTCAATACCGAAGTGACACCTTCGGCAAAGAAACTCGCCGAGGCAGAGAAAGTGACGATCAAAACCTTTAATATCATCTACAAACTCTTTGAGGATTTGGAAAAGCAAGTCTTAAAAATGCTTGAACCGACCATCGATGAAGAGATCGTCGGAGAGGCGGTCATCATCGCCCAGTTTGAAATTCACGGGGAACACATTGCCGGATGTAAGGTAAAAACCGGTGAGATAAAAAAAATCTCACCAATACATCTGAAGCGAGGAGAAGAACGGGTATCGGATGCCAAGATCAAATCACTTCACCGTGGCAAAGAAGAGATTGAGAGTGCCAAACAGGGGACCGAGTGCGGGATCATCCTCAAGCCCCAAGTTGACTTTAAACTCGGAGATGTGATAATATCCTATAGAAAAATTGAGGAAACATGATTGCCCAAGAACATCTTGAGGAAATCAAGAAAGCTCTTGACAGTGCCAAGAGCATTTTTGTTCTCATCCCTGGAAATCCAAGCCTCGATACTACGGCCGCCGGGCTGGGACTGTATCTGGCATTGAAGGAAACGGGGAAAAGCGTCGTGATCGGCTGCCCGACGAAGATGCGGGTAGAGTACAACCGTCTGGTAGGAATCGATCAGATCTCCGATAAAGTCGGCAACCGGAATCTCACCATTGCCTTCGACTACAAGGAAGATTCCATTGAAAAGGTAAGCTATAACGTCGACGCCGGGAAATTTAACCTCGTCATCCAACCGAAATCAGGATATCCTCCTCTGGATACCAAAAGCGTCGAATTTTCCTACGAAGGCATTCAGGCAGAAGTGATAGTCGTGATTGGTGCCCAGAGACTGGAGGGTTTGGGGGAGCTCTATGAGAAGGAACGAGAAGCATTCAACAAAGCCGCGGTCATCAATATCGACAAATCGCAGGCAAACACCAAATTCGGCCAAGTGAACGTCGTGGAGTCGTCTCAAGGATCGATCTGCGAGCTGATCTTCAATCTGATAAAGCAGCTTGGCTTACGGATGGATGTGGACATTGCGGGAAACCTACTCAAAGGTATCGAAGCACAAACCCAGAATTTCCAGGCACCATTTGCCGGACCAGAGACCTTTGAAACAGTTGCAGAGCTTCTCCGTTCCGGAGCCAGGCGCACACAACCAATGCCCGCGTCAAGACCGTGGGTTCAAGGAGGAATTCCAGCTTTTTCTCAAGATCGAAGCGACCAAGGAAGATTTGTCCCTCAAGGAAAGGGACCAGTGCCACAGGCCCCCCCAGGGATTGCTCCCACAAGCTTAGCTGAACCAGAACTAAATTTGAGCGACATCTCCACCCCTTCGAGTATTCTTCCGGAACCGACAAGGGATACGGGAGATCAATCCAGACAATTCAGACAACCGATAACCCAGACAACCCATGGAGAAGGAGCAACACGAAATCCCCAGCCGGGAACCCCGGGAATTCAGGGGATAAAGGATGGTCGAAGTTGGCAGAGTGTAAAACCCCAGCCAGACTGGCTTAATAAGCCGAAAATCTATAAAGGTTCATCGAAAGTGGACTGACCTCTTTAGAGAAGAAAGAAAGTTTGGTAAAATACCTCCATACAAACCATGGCACTCACCGCAGATCAGAAAAAGAAAATCATTCAGAAGTTCGCTACCGGAAAGGGAGATACGGGCTCCCCAGAAGTTCAGGTAGCACTTCTATCAGAGAGCATCGGCCAACTCACTGGACATCTCAAGGATCACCCCAAAGATAACCATTCAAGAAGGGGACTCTTAAAGATGGTTTCCAAGAGACGACGGTTGTTACATTACTTACTCAAAAAGGACGAAGCTCGGTACAAAGAGATCGTAAACAAACTCGGACTTTCCAAGTAAAGCTCCGTAAAAAAGAAAGAACTGTATAACAAGCTTTCCTCCTCTAGAGAAAGCTTCCCCAGGATTGATTATGGAACGCCAGGATAAAGTGGTACGACAAACAATTGAGATCGGAGGAAAAACCCTCGAACTTGAAGTAGGAAGGTTTGCCGAGCAGGCAAACGCTGCAGTGCTTGGGAGGTATGGTGATACCATGATCTTGGCAACCGTGGTTTCGGGAGGAATCAGAGAAGATCTGGGTTATTTCCCGCTCTCGGTTGAATATCAGGAGAAACTCTACGCTGGAGGCAGGATTAAAGGCTCTCGCTGGGTAAAGAGAGAGGGCAGGCCGAGTGACGATGCAATTCTCAATGCAAGGCTCGTCGATCGAGGCATCCGCCCGTTGTTCCCGGAAAACTATGCAGCCGAAACCCAGGTTATCCTCACCGTGCTATCTGTGGACGCCGAAAACGATCCGGACATCCTAGGAATCATTACCACTTCAGCAGCCCTGGCAATCTCCGACATTCCCTGGGACGGACCACTTGCCGCGGTCCGTGTTGGCTTTATTCCCAAAGGGAAAAACACCAACCCCCAACACCCTGAGACGGTTCATCAGGAAATGAAGGACGAGCAAAGCCCAGTAAACCCCATAAAAGGAGAGAAACCAAACCAGGGGGACTTTGTCATAAACCCCACCCACCTTGAACGGGAATACTCTGATCTTGATCTGGTCGTTTCCGCCACAGAAGACTCTATCATGATGGTGGAGGCAGGGGCCAACGAGATACCGGAGAAAACCCTGCTAAGCGCTTTCGAGGCGGCCAGACTCGAAATCAATAAAATCATTCAAGAGATAAACAAGCTCGTAAAAGAAGTAGGGAAGAAAAAGCAAGCCATTCCGAAAAAGAAAGAAGATCCAGAAGTTGTGAAAAAAGTGACTCAGCATGCAAAGGAATTGGTAAAGACGCTGACGGAACCAGAAGGACAGCAGGGAGAACCAGATTTCGATGCCGTAACGCTTCAGATCACAGAAAAGGAACCCGAATTGAGTAAAACGCAAGTAAAAGACGTGCTGGTAAAGCTTGTCAAGCACAAAACCAGAGAAATGATTCTTGGAAGTGGGAAACGTCCCGATGGAAGGAAGACGAACGAAATAAGGCCAATCACGGGCGACGTCAGCCTTCTCCCCCGCACGCACGGATCCGCAATGTTTAAAAGAGGAACAACCCAGGCTTTAACCATAACTACTCTTGCGGCGCCATCCTTGGAGCAATGGATTGAAACCATGGAGGGCGAGGGTACGAAACGCTACATGCATCACTACTACATGCCCCCCTTTAGCGTGGGAGAGGTAGGGAGACTGGGCTGGCCTTCAAGGAGAGAAATCGGGCACGGAGCCCTCGCAGAACGGGCTTTGGAACCGATGATACCTCCTGAGGACGAATTTCCCTACACCATCCGGGTTGTCTCCGAGATCCTTTCAAGTAACGGATCAACCAGTATGGCTTCGGTCTGTGGCTCAACCCTCTCTCTCATGGATGCTGGCGTGCCGTTGAAGAAACCGGTGGCAGGAATTGCAATGGGTCTGATCTACGAAGGGAGAATGGGGGAGAAACAGAGATACGCGATTCTCTCAGACATCCAGGGCCTTGAGGATCAGATTGGAGATATGGATTTTAAAATAGCAGGGACCAAGGATGGTATCACAGCAATTCAAATGGACGTCAAAATGAAAGGGATTACAGAAAAGCTCCTGGCCGAGGCGATCGAGCAAGCCAGGCAAGGGAGACTCTTCATCCTTGAGAAAATACTTTCCATTCTTCCATCCCCTCGAGCTCAATTGTCGAAGTATGCCCCGAGAGTCGAAATTTTAAAGATCTCGCCGGAGCAAATCGGCGAGGTCATCGGTCCGGGAGGAAAGATGATTCGAAAAATCATTGCAGAAACCGGGGCCGCCGTTGATGTTGAAGACGATGGATCGGTGACCATCTCGGGAACAGATGCCGAAGGTATAAAGAAAGCAGTAGAGTGGATAGAGAGCCTCACCCGAAAAGTGCAGGTTGGAGAGGAATTTGATGGAGTGGTAAAAAGGGTCCAACCGTTTGGAGTTTTTGTCGAAATCCTTCCGGGAAAAGAAGGATTGGTTCATGTCTCAAAGATGTCGCAGGAATATGTCTCCGATCCAAACCAACTGGTGTCAGTCGGCGATAAGCTCAGGGTGAAGGTGGCAGAGATAGACGAGCTGGGAAGATTAAACTTAAGTATCCCCGGAATCGAAAGAAAACCGGGATTTAATTCCCCCAAAGAACAGTGGCAGCATCCTCAGGGCCGTCAACACGGAAAGCCCTTTCACCCTCATCGGCGCTAAATCTACCCCCAGTTAATCACTGAAAGCTCTGATATAATGACTTCATTCATTCCCATTGGAGGACCTGATGGTTGAGGAGCCGCTCGCAAAGGAAATTGAGTCTCTTCGGATAAGAATCGAAAAAGCTGAGCTTCCCAAAGAGCTTTCCCTCGAAATAGAGAAACAACTGGATCGCCTGAAAAGGGTTGCCCAGACAGAAGGATATTCACTCGAATATGATCGGGTGACCCATTACATTGACTGGGTCGCCAATTTACCCTGGAATGCAAAGAACGAATCTGTACTGGATTTAAATAGAGCCCGCGAGATCTTTGACAAGAACCACTTCGGATTAAAGGAGGTGAAGGAACGGATCATTGAATACCTCGCGGTATTAAAATTAAAATCCGAGAAACACAAAGAAGAAGAGCGGGTCCATGCCCCGATTCTTTGTCTGGTGGGATTGGTAGGTACCGGAAAGACTACCTTTGCCTATTCGATTGCGGAAGCAACGGGAAGGCCATTTGCACGTATTCCCTTTGGTGGAATGGGTTCAGCGCGGGATCTGCGCGGGCAATCCCGTCAGTATCCGGAAGCGGAACCGGGTTACGTCATCAAAGCCTTACGTCGAGCCAAGGTGAAAAACCCCGTGATTCTCTTGGATGAAATTGATCGGGTTTCCGAAGAAGCCCGCTCGGACATCATGGGCGTCCTCGTGGAGCTTTTAGATCCGGAACAGAATTACGCCTTTGTCGATCATTATATTGACTTTCCCTTTGATCTCTCGGAAGCGTTATTCGTCACCACCGCGAACAACACCACCAACATCGCAACGGCCGTCATGGATAGGCTTGAACCGATTAGCATGCCGGCATACAGTGATGACGAAAAGATTCACATCGGACGGCAATACCTCTTACCTGAAGCGATGGCGGAGTCTGGGATTACCGCAGAAAACCTTCAAATCGATGACGAACTCTGGCCAAAAATTGTGCGGCCCCTGGGATTCGATGCAGGAATCCGAACTCTACAGCGTAACATCCAGGGAATAACCCGCAAGGTGGCAAAGCAGATCGTTGAAGGAGAAACAAAAACATTGCATCTTACTGAGGCAAACATTTCAGAATACATCCCGAAGGTGTAACGGAAAGAAAAAAGAAACTGAAAAGAGGAATAATCCGAAGCATGACCAACAAACAGGAATTACAAAAGGTAATGGAAAGACTGGAAAGTGATGCCCAGAGTCTTCCCCTTGCCAGGAGCGTAAAGGACATTGTTCCCGCAGAAGGTAACCCGCAGGCGCAGCTTATGTTCATCGGTGAAGCAGCCGGCTATCATGAGCATGTCGAAAGAAGACCATTCGTAGGTCCGGCTGGAAAGCTCTTGACCCGATCACTCGAAGAGAACGGCTTGAAGCGGGAGGACGTCTGGATATCAAATATCCTTAAGGTAAGACCTCCTCAGAACAGAGATCCGCTTCCAGAAGAAATAGAAGCGTACAGGACATACCTTGATGAGGAAATTCAAATAATTAAACCAAAGATTATCGCAACACTAGGGAGATTCAGTATGGGAAAATTCATTCCTGATGTCTATATCACCAGGATCCATGGCCAGGCCCATCGGGTGGAATGGAAAGGGCGAAAGATTATCATCTTTCCGATGTACCACCCAGCCGCTGCACTGCGAAACCAAAAGATAATGGAAGCATATAAGGCTGATTTTGTGAAATTAGCAAACGTTTTACAGACTTTAATAAAACAAAGTGAACCCGGGAATACGGATGACAAAACGGCAATATCTGAAGAGAACCAAACAAACCTTCAATTAACCCTCCTCTAATGATCAGGAGGAAGACAATAGACAAATTGAAGGGAAAATAGATAACTTTTTACTTGTAACGTTGAACTATTAACCTGTATTCTATGCTTGTATGGTAAAGATCATCCCGCTTGGTGGAATGAGTGTCACCAAGAACATGTTCATGTATGAGACCGATGAGGAAATCTTATTGGTTGACTGTGGTATTGGTTTCCCAGATGAGACGATGCTGGGAGTAGATCTCCTCATTCCAGACACAACATACCTAGAAAATTCCAAAAAGCGAATTGTCGGAATGCTCCTGACGCATGGACACGATGATCATATCGCCGGTCTTCCGTACATCCTTCCCAAGCTTCCCGAGTTTCCGATGTATGCTTCCCGGCTTACCGCGGCATTCGCCGCGCAGAGAATGAAGGAATTTGGGATGAATCGGAAGCTCACGATCATCGACGACGAGCGAGGAGTGAGGCTCGGACAGTTCATCATTGAGTCCATTCGGGTAACGCACTCCGTACCCGATGCGCGGCATTTCTTTATCACAACACCGGAAGCAAGCATCTATCACGGGTCCGATTTCAAATTCGATCTCACGCCGGTCGATAACATCCGCCCAGAATTCCAAAAGATCGCCACCATGGGTCGTCGCGGAGTAACCCTTATGCTCTCGGACTGTTTGAGAAGTGAGCGGTTCGGATTTTCTCCCTCAGAATCAACCTTGAGCCAACGGCTAGAGTCAGAAATCCGAGACGTCAAAGGCAAAGTGATCTTCACGATCATGTCAAGTAATGTCCATCGCATACAGCAGGCGGTTGATGCAGCGATAAAATTCGGGCGTCGTGTTGCCCTCTTTGGCAGATCGATCGAGGAGAATGTGCGCGTTGCCGAGGAACTTGGCTACCTCACACTTCCAAGTCAAGCGCTGGTGTGGAAAAAGAAAATAAGCCATGTCCCAGACGACAAACTTTGCCTCATCGTTGCCGGAAGTCAGGGCCAACCAGGATCTGCACTTGTTCGCGCTGCACAGGGAGAGCACGAAAACATCAAGGTACGCCCGACGGACAAAATCATCTTCTCCTCCGATGCCATTCCTGGGAATGAACGAGCCGTGTACGAGACGATTGACGCCTTTTCTCACCAAGGGGCAGAGGTAATCTACGCCGATGTTGAAGATAACGGGGAGCTGCACGTTTCCGGGCATGGTTCACAAGGAGAATTGATGCTTCTCATGGAACTCGTGAGGCCGGATTACCTGGTCCCAATTGGAGGAACCTATCGGCATATGGTGCAATACAGAAAGCTCGCTTCAAGGATGGGCTACGCCCAGGATAAAGTCTTTCTCCTTGAGGAAGGACAGACGATTGAGGTAAAAGGCCGACGGGAAGCGCGAATCGGAGAAACCATCCCATTAAAAAATATCATGGTTGATGGACTGGGGATAGGAGATGTTGGGAAAGTGGTTCTGAGGGACCGGAAACAGATGTCGGAAGAAGGAATTCTCGTGGTCATCATACCCGTTGATGCGCAAACTAGCCAAATCTCCGGCAGTGTGGAGATCATCTCCCGGGGGCTGGTCTATATGAAAGAATCCGGAGCATTGTTAGAAAAGGCCAAAGGTACAGTCGCAAGCACATTGCGGGAGTTCCGAACGCCAATCAAGGAGTGGAGAACAGTCAAAGACAGGATCAAGGCTGCGCTTGAAAAGCTCTTTCTTCAGGAACTCGAACGCTATCCCATGATCATTCCCATCATCTTCCGGATGTAACGGTGCTAGAGCATAAGAAGCAATTACACCAAAAACTCCCCAAGCTGCTATAATGATTTCCGTCAGGTTAAGATGGTTTTAAGATGGTAAATAAGGCCGTGCTCAAAAAAGTTTAACCATGGGAAGAAAACGAGGTCGGCGCCGCGCGCCATTCAAACTCAAACTCCGCAAAGACACGCTCTATTCAATCGCAAGCGTGCTGTTGATTTCCCTAGGTGTACTTCTCATTATTTCCTTTTCCCGTCAAGGAGTGCTTCTCGATCGCATAAATACATTCCTCACAATGCAATTTGGCTGGACCTCACTTCTCATCCCGTTTCTCATTATCGCGGCGGGCTTAATGCTTACCCAATTGAAATGGAAAGTGACCAAACCGAACGTGTTTTTGGGAAATCTCTTATTCATTATTTCGGCAATGGCCTTGACGGGCGCCGGTAACATTGGTAAGGAGCTTTGGCTGAACATCGCGGCTCTCATCTCAAAGCCGGGAGCCGTGATCATTCTTTTGGGAAGTGTTGCGATCGGCTTTATTATCTTTACAGAAACCCCTTTTGATGAAATTTTACTAACGGTAACAAAGCTTTTAAGAAAGCTGCCGAAGCTCTCGAGCCAAAAACGGAGGCCGGCCTACCTTGCTCAGACGGAAATAAAGATTCGCGGCATGGAAGAAGAACGGAGGCCCAAAATGGGCGAGGCAAAGCGGGAGGAGAAGGAAAGGGAAGAGGAAGAATTGGGAACCCAAATTGTGACTAACGCACCGGGACCGCAGCAGGAAGTTTGGGAGTATCCCCCGCTTGATCTTTTAAGCGATTCCGTAGGTGCAAAAGCGGACCGTGGAGATGTCAAGGGAAATGCAGCGATCATCGAACAAACCTTGGATTCCTTTGGGATTCAAGCTCGCGTGGTTGAAGTCAACACCGGACCTGCGGTAACGCAGTACGCGCTGGAGATATCCCTGGGCACAAAGCTATCGAAAATTACAGCCCTCCAAAATGACTTGGCCCTTGCCCTTGCGGCCCCTACCGGCCAAATTCGTATAGAAGCTCCCATCCCGGGCAGAGCCCTCGTTGGAGTGGAAATTCCAAACCGAACCCCCGAGTTTGTGACCCTCAAAAAGATGCTTGTTTCTGATCAGATAAAAAAGGCAAAATCGGTCCTCTCCGTTGCGCTAGGATTGGACGTATCAGGAACAGCGGTCGTCGCGGATATCGGACGCATGCCCCATGTATTGATTGCCGGAGCAACCGGGAGTGGAAAATCCGTCTCGATAAACTCCTTCATCGCAACAATGCTGTATCGCGCATCGCCCTCGGAGGTGAAATTTATCTTGGTCGACCCCAAGCGAGTAGAACTGACATTGTACAACGGAATTCCACACCTCTTGACTCCCGTTATTGTTGAGCCCGAAAAGGTAGTTTCGGCCCTGAAATGGGCCATCGCACAAATGGAAAAACGATACAAGATGTTTGCCGAAGTCGGCGCCCGCAACATCGAAGGGTACAATGAAATGTCGGGATTCCAAGCGTTGCCTTACATCGTCATCATCATTGATGAGCTTGCCGATATTATCCTCTTCGCACCTTCTGATGTTGAAGATGCCATTACAAGGTTAGCCCAAATGGCTAGGGCAACCGGTATCCATTTGATTGTTGCCACCCAGCGCCCGTCAGTTGACGTCATAACCGGGCTTATTAAAGCCAATATTCCTTGTCGAATCGCCTTTAACGTAACCAGCATGGTCGACTCAAGGGTCATCATCGACATGCCTGGAGCGGAGAAGTTGCTCGGAAGAGGGGATATGCTCTACATTCCTCCAGAACAAGCAAAACCAACCAGAATCCAAGGTACCTATGTTTCAGAAGCGGAAATCCAGAAACTCATTGAGTTCTTAAGGAGAAGTGGACAAAAGCCGCAATACACCGAAGAGGTAACCACAAAATATAAGGCAAGACCCCAGACGGCAGATATTGGAGATCAGGAAAAAGATTCTCTATTCGAAGAAGCAGTTCGGGTAGTCTGCGAATACGATCGCGCCTCAGCCTCGTTATTACAACGGCGGCTTTCAATTGGATATTCACGCGCTGCAAGGGTACTCGATCAACTCGAGCATGCCGGCGTTGTGGGTCCGCAAGACGGATCCAAGCCACGAGAGGTTCTAATTCAGAACGCGAGCGCCTTCATTGCCCGCCAACACATTGCCTCCGAGGAATAAGAAAAATCATAACAATTCTCGATATATTCTCCCAGAAGAGAAACGGGGTTTAAAGAGAAAACAAGGAATCGAAAAAGAATCCATGAAAACGGTTGGAGAAATTCTAAAAAGCGCTCGCCTCAAACAGGGGCTTAAACGGATTGAACTCGCGAAAAAAACAAGAATAAACCTCAAGTACCTCCAGGCGCTGGAAAACAACGAATACGATAACCTGCCAGAAGCAGCCTTCGTCAAAGGATTTATTCGCAATTATGCCAATGCAGTAGGACTCGATCCCAATCAAGCCCTCGCCGTCTTTCGCCGCGATTATGACCAAAATATAAAGGGACAGGTAGTCCCAAGAGAACTGGTTCCTCCCTCAACCGAAAAGCGAGCCATTTGGACCCCAAAGACCACAACGATTGTTGGCATTCTGTCTCTCGCAATACTCTTGGCAACCTACTTTTTCTATCAGTACAAACTGCTTGCTGGAGCACCAGAACTTGAGGTGATAAAGCCAGAGGAGCAAGCCAGAGTGAGTGCGGACATCACGGTTGAAGGGAAAACCGACCCTCAGGCAACCTTAACAATCAATAATCAAGAAGTGTTGGTAAATCCCGACGGTTCATTCAGCCAATCCCTAATTCTTCCTCAAGGAACAAGAACAATTACGATCAAAGCGACCAGCCGCTCCGGAAAAGTACGAACCATTCAACGGACGATAACGGTGGTTCCCTAATATCCCCGTGGAACAAAGACCACTTCGTATATCATAAATCGCATTTTGAATACGTAGAAACTAGAGAGTTACAATTGACAAGTCCCGAAAAGTTCCAGATTATGGATAGAGAAAGGAACGAAGGCGACGAATGGTCGATCTAAGTCAAGTACTACTCGTGATTGTCATCACGATCCTGACAGCGCTGCTGACGGTGATTGGTGTCCAAATTGTCTACATCCTTCGGGAAGTAAGGCGTTCGTTGGAAAAGATGAACAAGATGCTCGATGATGTAGGGATGATTACTAAGTCTATCGCCCATCCGATAGTGGGCCTGGGAGGAGCGATCGAGAGTCTACGATCCATCGGTAAGACAATTGATGCAATCGGGCTTTTCTTTTCAAGAAGGAAAAAAGCCAACCACACGTCCGAAGAGACAAAGGAAGGGAACTGAAAAAAAGATAAAATGCCGCTTGGAATTTGATGATGGGAAGTATGGGAAAAACAGAAGAACAGGAAAGACATCAACATGGGGGCGGTTTTAGCTCGGGTCTCTTTTGGGGAGCGATCCTTGGAGCCTTGGGAATGTTCATGTTCGCCACAAAAAAGGGAGGAAGGCTAAGGACTTACCTTCAGGAGCATGGACATGGTGTGCTAAGCGAGCTTGAAGAAATCTACGAGGAACTTGAGGAAAAAGGAGAGACCAACAGGCTGATTCAGTCACCCAAAAAAGATCGGTCCGAAAGGAAGGAAAGCACAAAAGAAAAAGATGTAAGCCACATTGAAAGCCTCCAAGCACACGGGAGAAATGTCGTCCGCTACTTCACCCGCTCTGGACGACCCATGAGATAACCGAAGAGCGGTCTGAACAGAACCCCCATCCCCGAGGTAGAATAGAGACAAAGCGAGAAAAAGGAGCCAAACAGGAATCTGCTACAATCGGGTGCATCAATAAAAAGATGCAGGCAAACGAAATTCGCACCAGGTTCATCAAGTTCTTCGGAATGAGGGGACATAGAGAAATCCCCAAAGCACCCCTCGTGCCTCCCAATGATCCAACGACCTTGTTTACAAGTTCAGGCATGCAACAGCTGGTTCCCTTCTTAAAGGGAGAGCCCCACCCGATGGGCAGGCGGTTGATGGATAGTCAACCTTGCTTTCGTTCAGAAGACATCGACGAGGTCGGCGACAACCGCCATATTACGTTCTTCGAAATGCTCGGCAACTGGAGCCTTGGAGATTATTTTAAGAAAGAGCAACTTCCCTGGTTTTTTGAGTTCCTCACCGAAGAAATTGGCTTAAAACCGGAAAGGCTGTATGTAACGGTGTTTGAGGGAGATGCGGTTGTTCCAAAAGATGAAGAATCAGTCACCGTTTGGAAAAAAGTCTTAAAGACCAATGCTCCCGCCAGAAAAGGCGCTGATGGATTCGAACCCACCATCAAAATCTATACATACGGAGCCGATAAAAACTGGTGGTCACGCTCCGGAATACCGGCAAACATGCCACCGGGAGAGATTGGGGGCCCGGACTCCGAAGTTTTCTATGATTTTCAAACTTCCCATGACCCAAAGTTTGGCAGAGTCTGCCACCTCAATTGTAATTGCGGTCGGTTTGTAGAGATCGGCAACTCGGTGTTCATGCAGTATGAAAAACAGGCAGATGATTCGTTTAAGCCATTACCCCAAAAAAACGTCGATTTCGGCGGCGGCCTCGAACGCATCGCATCCGCCAGCCAAAATCAACCTGACATATTCAATATTGATATCTTTACAGAAGCAAGGAAAACATTGGAAAAAGTCGTTGTGGTCAGCTCGCCGGAGAGCATAAGAGCAGTCAGGATAATCTTAGACCACCTGCGGGCAGCGATGTTTATGGTGAGCGATGGCTTTGAGCCTGCAAATAAACTCCAAGGATATGTCCTCAGAAGACTCATCAGAAGAGCAGCACTCCATAGCAAAATTGCCGATATCGATCTTGACAATAGCATCAACCTCGTCATCGATAAGCTCTGCGGCTCCTATATAACAGTTGACCCGAATCTCGGAGAAAACCAAGGACGCATCCTGGAAACCATTCGTATCGAAATCACCAAATTCGAGAAAACGCTTTCTCAAGGAATGAAAAAGGTGCTTTCGAAAGTCGGGGGAGGAACAATCACAGGAACCGAATTATTCGACCTATACCAGACCTACGGCTATCCACCAGAATTGGTAAAGGAACTTGCTGCACAAAAAAGAGTCATGGTTGACGGTAAAGGCTTTGAGGAAGCGAAACGTCAACATCAGGAAACCTCCCGTACCGCCACAAAAGGATTATTCAAAGGCGGCCTTGCCGATAAATCGGACGAAACCGTGAAACTCCACACCGCTACCCACCTCCTCCACAAGGCTTTACGGGAAATACTGGGGAATCATGTTCGCCAAGAAGGCAGTAACATCACCGCCGAGCGCCTTCGGTTCGACTTCTCACACCCAAGAAAGCTCTCTGGAGAGGAAATCGCCAAGGTCGAGACCGTGGTCAATCAAAAAATTAAAGAAGACCTTCCCGTGCACAGAACGGTGGAGGAAAAAGACAAAGCTCTCAAATCAGGAGCCTTGGCATTCTTTAAAGAAAATTACCCAGCGATGGTTTCCGTATACACAATCGGCAAAGATCCTGCAAAGGAATGGTTCAGTAAAGAATTTTGTGGCGGACCCCACGTCAAATCGACCGGCGGAATCGGCGGAATACGCATCATAAAGGAACAACCGGTCCAAAGCGGCATCCGCAGAATCTACGCAGAACTCCATTCATAAGACAGAAACAGAGTGGTTCTTGTGCTCGAAATAATCACCCCTTGATGCTAGAATGAAACTAAACTCCCTCTCCACGATCGGCGAAGCGGAGAGTCTATGGCATTGGAAGACATTTTCTCAAAATTGACCACAAAAGAAAAAGCCCAAGAGCAATTCCTGGCAGTTGAAATTGGGAGTGAAACGGTAACCACCGCGGTTTGGCAGGTGATTGACGGACAAACCAAAATTATAAAGGTGGGTACAACGGAGGAATGGGAGGTCGAGAAGGGCTCAAACGAGGGCCTTTTGGTTGCGATCGATAATTCGCTTCAGAAACTTGAAGAAATCAAACCTGAGCCGAACAAGGTCATTTTTGGACTTCAGGAAGGTTGGGTTGAGGGAGAAGAAATTGTCAAGGAACACGCCAAGACCCTTCGACAAATTAGCCAGAAATTCGGATTTAAACCAATCGGATTTGTGGTCACAACGGAAGCGATCGTTCAACTCCTCAAACGCGAAGAGGGAACTCCGCCGACAGCAATCCTTGTTCGCGTTAACCAGTCAGAAATACAGGTGACGCTTGTCAATCTTGGAAAAGTAGTGGGCTCTGAGGTAGTCGCACGGAGCGAAGATGTCGGCGCGGATGTGGAAGAAGGACTGGCGCGGTTCGAGACGACCGAGAACTTCCCTTCAAGAATGCTTCTCTATAACGCTTCGCTCAATTTGGAAGACGTAAGACAGGATCTCCTCTCATATAATTGGCTTGAGAAACTTCCGTTCTTGCATTTTCCAAAGGTAGAGATATTGGACATCCAGGTGACGATCAAGGCGGTCGCCATCGCTGGAGGGACAGAAGCAGCCAAAGCACTTGGGTTTGAGATGACCGAAGAAGAGGACGAGACCAGGGAAGAGGTCCAAGAAGAACCCCGGGAGACGGAGGCAGAAGAAACGGAGGAAAAAGAGAAGGAGGGGGAACCCGAGATCATCGCTCAGGCAGATGAAATTGGGTTTAAACTTGAAAGCGATGTGTATCAACCAACCGCCCGAGACAGGGAAGAACATGAGGAAAAGCCTCTTTTTCCGAAGAAAACCTCCCAGAAAGAAGAACAGAGAGGAGAGCCGGAGGCGAGACAAGATGTAAGAACCGGACTGAAACACATCCTTGCCTTCCTCCCGCGTCCTTTTCCAATCCGCATGCCCAAACTATCTCTTCCGGATGTGTTGGTCGCAACAAGGATAAAAGTCGCCCTGATCGTTGCACTCGGATTCTTCGGCCTTTTAACGGGTCTTAGCGTCTATGGCTATTGGACAATACCCAAAGCCAGATTGATCCTCTATGTTAAGCCAAGGACGCTCGAGAAAGAGCTGACCGTTACCATTTCCCCCGAAAGCACGCAGATAGAAAGCGCCAAAAATCTCATTCCCGGGAAAATTGTCGAGATCGAAGTGGAAAATTCCAAAGAAAAAGAAGTGACGGGAATCAAAGTAGTCGGAGAGAAAGCCGCGGGTGAGGTGACGATCTATAACAAGACCACGGCAACCAAGACATTTCCGGAAGGAACAGTAGTGTTGGGCCCGAACAACCTAGCTTTCACCCTTGACGGTCCAGTCACGGTCGCATCCGCAAGTGCCAAGGAGAGTGACGAGGCTCTCACCACGATGTTCGGAAAAGCCAAAGGGAAAGCGACTGCCTCGCAAATTGGATCCGAGTACAATCTCTCTACCAATACTGATTTTTCTCTAAAGTCTTTCTCAACGGCTTCATACGATGCGAAAAACGAAACGCCATTTTCCGGAGGAACGAGCCGTGAAGTTCCAGCAATTTCAGACGAAGATATCGAGACCCTGCTTGCCGAATTAACGACAGAACTCAAGACAGAAGGGGCAGTAAAACTAGAGGAAAAGGAGGACGAAGGAAACAGAGTGTTGAACGAGGGAGCCGAAACGGAAGTAATATCCCAAGAATTGAGCGGAAAAGTTGGAGATGAGGCACAGAAGATACAAGCGACAATCAGGCTGAAAGTAAAGTCGCTTGCCTATAGAGAAGATGACCTAAAGGAAATCCTACGACAGGCAATAAGCGAGGCAACTCCCCAGGACTTTGAGCTTCAGGAAGAGGAAAGTCAAACGGAAATTCGATCAGCTGATATGAAAGATGCCGTAGGACAAGTAACACTATTGTACAAAGCGGTTCTCGTGCCGCAGATCGATGAGGAACAGCTAAAACAAGACCTCAAAGGAAAATATCCGGATATTGCCCTAGAATTTTTAGAAAAACTCCCGAACGTGGTGAAGGTAGACATTCAGATTACTCCTAGCGGAATTCCTGACCGTCTCAAACATATACCGAGATTTACCAAAAATATATCGATAGAAATGAAAGTCGAAGAGCGTGAATGAAACCCTATCGGTACGTCAAACGAAGGATCGAGCCAGAAGCACAAGGATCAAGCGATAGGAGACAGAGTCGACCCAAGATAGCAGCAAAAGGGCTCATGGTTGCCGGGACGATGATCATAGGAAGTGTCATTTGGCCAATTGTTTCATATGAGGTATTTACCGCTCCAAGTCTCAAGCCCCAACAGTTTGTTACCCCCATACCTGTAAAGGGTAGCGAGCCCGATCAGTTTGGCTCAGCGAGCCAGGAATTGCTGAATCCCACAGACTGGTTTCCCAATGCGAAACCGAACACGGCAAGGGAATCCAAAATTACCCACTACACGCTATCGATACCGAAATTCAATATCATTGACGCGACGGTAGCCATTGGCGGAGAAGACCTTTCTAAAAATCTTGTCCAATATAAAGGCTCAGCGCTTCCCGGAGAGCTGGGCGCAACCATTATCTTCGGTCATTCAATTCTCCCCCAATTCTTCAATCCGAAGAATTACAAGGCGATCTTTTCCCTTGTCCCAACGATGGAAATTGGAGACGAAGTGCTCATAAAATTCGATGGAATTTCCTATACCTATCGGGTAATTGACAAAACAGAGGTAAAACCCGATAACCTCACGGTTCTTGAGCAATCGTATGACAACGAATATCTCCGCCTCATTACCTGTACGCCGCCAGGAACATACCTTCGTCGCGCTGTGATTACTGCTGCCCTCATCAAGGTCTAGAGCCATAGACAGGGGAAAAGTTCGCCAATCTGTATTTTTCAATTTACACTTTTTACTCGTACAGGATGGTAATACTCGGAATCGATTTCGGTCTCAAACATATCGGACTGGCCTTAGCGACCGGTCCACTTGCGGAGCCTTTGGCAAACCTAAAGACCGCTCCGAAAGTGTACGAAGAGATCAGGCAAATATGCCACACACAAGGGATCGAAAAGATAGTTGTCGGCCTCTCTGAAGGAAAAATGGCCCAAAAAACCCATCAATTTGCCCAACAGCTTGAACAAGTCGTAAAGATACCAATTGTCTTCCAAGACGAAACCCTCACGACAGAACAGGTAACGCGGAAATTGATTGAGGGCGGCAGTGGGAGGGACAAACGAAAAAGGCCAAAACATGCCTATGCCGCAACCCTCATCCTCCAGGAATTTATAGATGGATAAAAGAGAAAGCGGCGTTGAGGAATGATGTTATAATGGACGGGAAGTATGTTGAAAAACATTATCGCTCCAGTTCAGGCTTGGTTGCTCTCCCGTGGACAATGCGCCGGGTGCGGTACACCGCTTTTCCGCGGAAAGAAAGTGAAGCGCAAAGACGGAACGGAGAAGGTCACCTGTAAGTGCGGTCGGATCTTCATCCACGATCCGCAGACCGGTAAATACCGACGTGCCTTCTTTGAAGAAGTGTAAGGTTCTCCAAAAGCAGATACCCCCGTATGAACAAGGGACAACGAACCAGAAATGCGTTATCTGCCTCTCTCATAGGCGGTCTCTTACTTGCCATTGTAGGGATAAGTGCAGGCTTCCGCTTGTTGACCTCTCCAGTCGATCCCAAGGCAGAAGAAAAGATAATGATAACGGTCACCCGCGGCGATTCGATAGACGCCATTGGTAAAAAATTAACCAACGAGGATCTCATTCGTTCAAAAGGAGCATTTAAAATATTGGTAGTGGGAAAAGGACTCCAAAAGAGCATACAAGCCGGAGACTATGAACTCTCGAAAGCGATGAGCTTGGATGAAATATCCAAGACCCTGACCCACGGCACCTCGGATATAAGGGTAACTCTTATTGAGGGATGGAGAAGGGAGGAAATGGCAATGGAGCTCAGTGATCAATTCACAAAGCGAGGCTTAAGCTTTAACCGGGAAGAATTCCTTGCCGCGACAGAAGGGAAAGAAGGCTATTTATTTCCCGATACCTATTTCATTCCCACAGGCATGGAAGCAAGAGAAATTGCAGATCTCCTCTCAGAGACATTTACGAGGAAAATAGGCCAAGATACCCGCACGGCAATCGGAAATCAGGGACTCTCGATGGAACAGGCAATCATTTTAGCCTCTCTAGTCGAACGCGAAGCACGCTTCGCCACAGACCGCCCCCTCGTGGCAGGCATCCTGATCAAACGGTGGAAGAACCAATGGCCACTTCAGGTAGATGCGACTATTCAATATGCTCTAGGATATCAGCAGAAAGAAGATAGTTGGTGGAAAAAATCACTCACAAAAGCGGATATTGAGATCAACTCTCCCTTAAACACCTATAAAAGAACAGGTCTCCCGCCGAGCCCCATTTGTAATCCTTCCCTCGCCTCTCTCAACGCTGTCGCCAATCCACAAGAATCCGCCTTTTGGTTTTACCTCTCAGATAACGAAGGACAATTACATTACGCCCAAACCATTGAAGAACACAATCGGAATATCGTAACATACCTCAACAAATAAAACCCATGAAGGCTTGACAAGCGAGTCAGAATTTGTTATAAACAAAACGAGCCTTTCCAAAAAAGGCGTACTTTTTGTACGTCTATTTTTTGTTTTTTGAAAAAACAGTTAGCAATCAAGCTGAAAATACCCACCGTGCACATTCCATCTGACACAACGATCCGCTTTCTCATAAAAAAGGAATAAACAAAAGAAGAAAACCTGGGGAAACCCGGGTTTTTGCGTATTTTGAAGAGCAAAACGGGTGAAGTTGGAAAAAGAAGGATTGGCAAGAAAAAAATGACCAGAAATAAAACAAACTTTCGTCTGAACTGGGGAAGAGCTCGAGAACATATCCCACCTCTTGATCTCGTTGCGGTACAGCGTGATTCGTACCAATGGTTTCTCACGATAGGAATCGCTGAAGCCTTGGAAGCGATCTCGCCAATTGAAGATTTCACCGGAAAGAACTGGCAAATCGCGCTTGGCAAACACCGGTTCGGCCCTCCGAAGAATACACCTGATCAGGCAAAAACCAAAGGCGTGACGTATGAGATGCCACTGAAGGTTGAAGCCCGTCTTACCAACAAACAAACCGGTGAAGTGACGGAGCAGGAAGTTTTTCTTGGAGATATCCCAAAGATGACACAAACGGGAACCTTCATCATCAATGGAATCGAACGGGCAGTGGTGAATCAGTTAGTCCGTTCCCCCGGCGTCTTTTTCTCAGGAGAAGTTGATCCTGCAACAGGAAGGATGCTCCATAAAGCGGAACTCCGCCCCATGCGTGGCTCATGGCTTGAATTTCAAGTGACCCGCAATGATTTAATCACTGTCAAAATTGACCGACACCGGAAATTTCCCGTAACGGTGCTGTTACGTGCGGTCGGACTGGTTGAGGACGACAAGATCCTCGAAACGTTCTCCGGACTCGATGCTGATGCGGATCACCAGTACATCACGACGACTATTGCAAAAGACCAGACAAAAACTAGAGAAGAAGCGGTGGTTGAAATCTACGAAAAAATGCGTCCCGGAGAACCGGCAGTGCTGGAAAATGCCAATCAGTACCTCTACCAACTCTTCTTTGATTCTCGTCGTTATGATCTCGCAATGGTCGGGCGCTACAAGTTAAACCGAAGACTGGGTATCGATATCCCCAACGCCAAAGCGAATCACGTGCTTCATTCCGAAGATATCATCGCCACGGTCCGCTACCTTATTGGATTGCAGAACGGTCAAGGAAAAGTGGATGATATCGATCATCTTTCCAATCGTCGGGTGCGCTGTGTTGGTGAACTCGTTGTGATAACCGCATTTAGGATTGGACTACTCCGTTTAGAACGATCCATTCGAGAGAAAATGAGCTTGACCAAAGCCGATGAAAAAATCACCCCGGCCACATTGGTAAATGCCCGTCCAGTCATCGCGACCATTTCCGAATTTTTCCGCCGAAACAGACTCTCTACGATCCTGGACCAAACCAATCCCCTGAGTGAAATTGATAACCTGAGGCGTCTTTCTGTCATGGGGCCGGGAGGAGTCACACGTGAACGGGCTTCGTTCTCCATGCGAGATATTAACTCAAGTCAGTATGCAAGAATTTGCCCCATTCGCTCTCCAGAAGGACCAAACATTGGACTTGTCAATTATATGGCTCTCTATGCCAGGGTAAACGAGTTCGGATTTTTGGAAGCACCCTACAAAAAAGTGATCAAAGTCGAGCGAAGCGGAAAGACACAAATGAGGATAAGCGACGAAATCGTCTATCTGTCAGCAGACGAAGAGGAGCAATATTACATCACCCATGCAGAGGTGAACATCGATAAAGACGGATACATTATCGAAGAATGGCTTCCGGTAAGGTATCAGGGAGAATTTTTGGAAGCACCCGCGGAACAGGCGCAATACATTGACCTTGTATCACGACAAGTTGTTGGAACCTCGGCTTCCCTCATTCCTTTCATTGCACACGATGAAGCAAACCGGGCGCTGATGGGAACTCATATGCAGTGTCAGGCGGTTCCCTTGCTTCGACCAGATTCGCCTATCGTCGGAACGGGGATGGAGCAGTCCGTCATTGAGTCCATGGAACGGTCCATACGTGCAAGACATGATGGGAAAGTGACCTATGTTGATGCAACAAAGGTCGAAATCCAAGTAAACCAAAAAGAGGCTGAACAGATGAAAAAGGAAGCGCTTGAGGACCCAAGAGAATACCTTTCTGTGAATGGGAACAAGGAAGACTACATCGTGCAAAAATTCAGCCGTTCTGCCCAATCAACCTGCTATTCCCAAACACCGGTTGTGAAAGTTGGACAACGGGTGAAAAAAGGAGACCTCATCATTGATGGCCCTTGCTCAGCGGATGGAGAGTTGGCGCTCGGACAAAACCTCGTGATCGCCTATATGTCCTTTGACGGTTTGGGCTATGAAGATGCCATCATCATTTCCGAACGCATGGTCAGAGAAGACGTCTTAAGCTCCATCCACATCAACGAGTACGAAGCGCAAGTCATGGACACAAAATTGGGTCCGGAGGAATTGACCCGTGATATCCCGAATGTCGGAGAAGCGGATTTGAGGAACTTGGGGGAGGATGGGATTGTCGTCATTGGATCAGAAGTCGGGCCGAATGATATTCTCGTTGGGAAAATCGCTCCGAAAGGAGAGACGGAACTCACGGCGGAAGAACGGTTGCTGCGAGCAATCTTTGGAGAAAAAGCCCGTGAGGTTCGGGACACGTCCCTTCGCATGCCCCATGGTGAGGGAGGAACGGTGATCGACGTCAAAATTCTTGACCGCGACCAGGGAGATGAGCTTGATCCTGGGGTCAATAAGAAGGTCGTTATCCGCATTGCTCAGATGAGAAAAGTAACGGTCGGAGACAAGCTTGCCGGTCGTCACGGAAACAAGGGGGTAATCTCAAAGATCATTCCTATCGAGGATATGCCTTATCTGGAAGACGGAACACCGGTCGACATCATTATCTCTCCGCTTTCTGTACTTGCGCGCATGAATCTCGGACAGCTGCTCGAAGCACACTTAGGATGGGCAGCCAAACGCCTCGGTTTCAAGGTGGCAATACCCGTCTTCGAAAAAATCCCAGAAGAAATCATCAACAAAGAAATGGAGAAGGCAAAATTACCTGTTAGTGGAAAAGTGCAGCTGTATGACGGTCGGAGTGGGCAACGGTTGGAAGAAGAGACGGTGGTTGGCATCGGTTATATCCTGAAGCTCATCCACATGATCGAAGATAAGACCCATGCCCGTTCCACGGGGCCTTATTCATTGGTAACCCAGCAGCCCCTCGGTGGGAAAGCCCAAATGGGAGGACAACGTCTGGGAGAAATGGAAGTTTGGGCACTTGAGGCACACCGAGCCTCTCACACGCTTCAGGAGATGTTAACGATTAAGTCAGACGATGTGGTTGGCAGGGCCAAAGCGTTTGAAGCAATCGTCAAAGGAACGGATATTCCCGAAGCCACAGTGCCAGAGTCATTCAAGGTGCTCGTTAAAGAATTGGAAAGCCTGAGCCTTGAGGTTATTCCAACAGGCGCAATTGAAGAGGATGTGCTTGAAGTGGCGCAGGAGGAAATCCAAGCCGCATCAAGCCAGCCGGCAATAGGAGAACCACAGCCTCAAAATGATAAGCAGGCATCCGAGTCTAAAGACCGAAGCGATGGAAAAGAAGAAAAACAGGAAGAAAACAGGGAAAAAGACCAAAAAGAAGTGAGTAAAACTATCCAGGGAGAGTAGCCAAAGGAGAGAGATGAAAAATATTATCGATTTTCAGGGCCTGCAAATCAAACTTGCCTCACCTGAGATCATGCTTGCTTGGTCTCATGGCGAAGTGACAAAGCCGGAAACCATCAACTACCGAACGCTCAAACCGGAAAAAGATGGATTGTTTTGCGAGCGGATATTCGGCCCGACAAAAGATTGGGAATGCTACTGCGGGAAATACAAACGGATTCGCTACAGGGGAATTATCTGTGACAAGTGCGGCGTCGAAGTAACGCAGAGTCGTGTCCGCCGTGAACGGATGGGCCATATCAATCTCGCCGCCCCCGTCGCACATGTCTGGTTCTTTAAGGGAACGCCCTCAAAGCTTTCCTTGCTTCTTGATATTTCTCCCAGAAACCTCGCCTCCGTAATTTACTTTGCCCAGTACCTGGTTTTGAAGGTTGATGAAAACGAGCGTGAGGAAATTCTTAAACGCCTTGACGAAAAATTGAAGGGAAAGAAGGAAGAACTCGAACGTGCAACCGAAGCGGAGATCAAGAAGGCTGAAGAAAAGGTAAAGGAAGATTTAGCCAGTATCAAATCCAAAGTCAAATCCTCAGAGCAGCGGGATCTGACTATTGAAGAGCGAAAACTTAAGAACAAGCAGGAAATCGCCAACCTGAAAGAAGCACTGCTCCAAGAACAGCAAAATGCAGAGGACGTCTTTCGCGCGGTCAAAGACATCGTCCGGAAAATCAAAAGAGGTTCCCTATTGACGGAAGATGAATACCTGAAACTTTTTGATTACCAAGCAACCAGTCATCTCGAGGTAGGGATGGGTGCCGAAGCGCTTCTAAAACTCGTAAATACCATCGATTATGAGAAATTAACGGCCAAGCTTCGGGAACAGAGCCGAAAATACACGGGACAGCGCCAAGTCAAGGCAACCAAACGGTTGCGTGTGATTACTGGACTGAAGAAAGCGGGGATTGATCCGTCCTGGATGGTCCTCAAGGTTCTGTCAGTCATACCTCCTGACTTGCGTCCAATGGTCCAGTTATCCGGAGGAAGGTTTGCAACTTCCGACCTCAATGACCTCTACAGAAGGGTGATAAATCGAAATAATCGCCTGAAGCACCTGATCGATTTAGGAGCTCCGGAAATCATCCTGCGAAACGAAAAGCGCATGCTCCAAGAGGCGGTAGATTCGTTGATTGATGCTTCTCAATCAAGAACGACGAGAAGGCGTCGAATCGGGAAGCAACTCCGATCCCTTTCAGACATGTTACGGGGGAAACAGGGCCGTTTTCGGCAAAACCTGTTGGGGAAAAGGGTAGATTATTCTGGGCGCTCAGTCATCATCGTTGGCCCGGATCTCAAGCTCAGTCAGTGTGGACTTCCCAAAGAAATGGCGCTTGAAATGTTCAAACCATATGTCCTCCGCGAACTCATCCTCAAAGGCATCGCACCGAACGTCAAATCAGCGAAACACATCATGGAACGGAGGGCGCCGGAAGTCTACGACATCTTGGAAAATATCACCCACAACCACCCCGTGCTTTTAAACCGTGCCCCAACCCTACACAAGCTCGGCATCCAGGCGTTCTTTCCCATACTCGTCGATGGTAATGCCATTCGTATCCATCCCTGTATCTGTGCAGGATTCAACGCCGACTTCGATGGAGATCAAATGGCCGTTCATATTCCTCTCGGGAAAGTGGCGAAAGAAGAGGCCGAGAGTCTTATGATGCCCAAGAAAAATCTCCTAAAACCAGCGGACGGATCACCAATCACGATTCCGAACAAAGAAATGGCCCTCGGTTGCTATTACTTAACTTCCGTTGATGAAGCCATTAAACCAAATGAAATAATCGCTTCGACACCAGAGGAAATAATCCTTGCCTACGAGATCGGGAAGGTAAAATTGCGCCAGATGATCAAAGTGAACCTTGCCAAAAACGGCAAACCGCAGATCATAGAAACGACCGTTGGCAGGCTTATCTTCAACAATCTTCTCCCCCAAGCATTCCGGTTCTTAAACAGGGCAATAACCCTTGGAGAAATTAAAGAACTCATTCGTCGGGCGATTTCAACCCTTACCGAAGAAGAGACGACTGACCTTATTGATAATCTCAAAGACATCGGGTTCTATGCGGCAACCCGTTCTGGGCTGTCAATTGCCGTTTCCGATTGTAAGATCATTCGGGATAAAGATGAATTGATCAAGGAAGCAAACCGGAAGGTCGAAGAAGTCCAAGAAAACTACAAAGAGGGACTCATTACCCAGGAAGAGAAAAGAAGGCTCTCCAATGAAATTTGGATGGAGACCACGGACCTTATCGCCGAGCGGACTTGGGAAAATTTTGAGAAGAGTAACGCGGTGAAAATGAGCATCGACTCTGGGGGAACTCGAGCTAGCAAAGATCAGGTGAAACAACTTGCGGCAATGCGAGGCCTGGTGGTTGATCCGTTGGGAAAAATTGTAGAACTTCCGACCAAGTCAAACTTCCGTGAAGGTCTTTCGGTATTTGAATATGTGACTTCAGCCCGGGGTTCCCGGAAAGGATTGACGGATTCAGCCTTAAAGACGGCAGATGCGGGATACTTAACGCGCCGACTGGTGGATGTCGCCCACGATAGCCTGGTGAGGGAGATTGATTGTAAAACAACGGAATGCATTACCATAAAAGCTGATGGAACAAGGGGAAAATCGTTCTACATGCGTATTCTGGGAAGAATTTCTGCCAAGAAAATCATGAGTCCCAAAACAAAAAAGATTCTCATCAAGAAAGATGAGTTGATCGATGAAGAGAAACTTGAAGAGTTGAAGAAAACCAAGATAAGCGAGGTGGATGCTCGCTCGCCCCTCACCTGCCAGGCAAGATATGGAGTATGCCAAACCTGCTATGGATGGGATTTCTCGAGTCGAAAACTTGTCGAGATCGGAACGCCTGTTGGGGTCATCGCAGCCCAGTCGATCGGCGAGCCGGGAACCCAATTGACCATGCGTGTCAAGCACACTGGGGGAATCGTTGGACTCGATGTGACCCAAGGTTTACCAAGGGTGGAGGAGTTGTTTGAGGCCCGTACCGCCAAGATGGTGTCTCCGATGAGCGAGATTGCCGGGAAAATCTCGATTGAGGAAACACCTGAAGGGTACAAAGTGACAATAAAATCATCGGGCAAACCGATTGAAGAGAAACAATATCTCGTGCAACTCACCTCAACCCTACGCGTAAAAGAGGGAGATCTCGTCGGGGTCGGAGACCAAATATCGTCTGGAAGTCTTGACATCAAGGAAGTTCTAAAGATTCGGGGACTCCGAGCGGCCCAAGAATATCTCTTGAGTGAAATCCAACAGGTGTATGAGAGTCAAGGGATTCCCATTAATGATCGTCATTTTGAAATCATCATCCGCAAGATGAGCGACAAGGTAAAAATAGAGTCGACCGGAGATACGGACCTTCTTCCAGGAGAGCTCATCAACAAAGAACGCTTTGAGGAGGAGAACGAAGCAATTCTTGCGGAAGGAGGAGAGCCGGCAACGGCCCAAATCGTCATCCTCGGGATAACCAGGGCATCTCTCTACACCGAATCCTGGCTCTCTGCAGCCTCGTTCCAGGAAACCACCAGCATCCTCACAGAAGCCGCTATCCAAGGGAAAGAAGATCGGCTGCTCGGGCTCAAAGAGAATGTCATCATTGGCAGGCTCATACCCGTCGAAAAAGAGCGCTTCCTTCAGGATGAGGAGAAGAAATAACGATCGATCATTGAGTCAAACCCGCCTTGTATGGTACAATACCAACCGATGCGATCGGAACTTGTGGTCAACAAGTTCATCGAAAGGGGGAAGAATGCTTTGGGTAAGACGAAGCGTTGCGCAGAAGGGAGGATAAGGCATTAAGAGGAGAAAGTCCCTTCCAAACAGCGGCGTCGCCCGCTGTTTTTCGTTTAACAGAATAAAAAAGAAAAACCTATGCCAACCATGAACCAGCTTGTCCGTAAAGGACGCAAAAAAATACGAAAGAAAATTAAAGCCGCCGCCCTCAGGCGATCGTTCAATGCGCCGAAAAGGTTGATGAGAGAGACCGCAAACCCTCAAAAGCGGGGGGTGTGCATAATCGTAAAAACGATGACACCCAAGAAACCGAACTCGGCGCTCCGCAAAGTAGCCAGGGTGAGACTATCAAACAAGCAGGAAGTGACGGCCTATATCGGCGGAGAAGGCCACCAACTCGCTGAACACGCCATCGTCTTAGTGCGGGGCGGAAGAGTAAAGGATCTACCGGGCGTGAAATACCATATTGTTCGAGGAGTCTTCGATTCAAGCGGTGTTGAGGGAAGAAAGCAGGGAAGATCCAAATACGGAACTCGAAGTGGAGGAAAGGTGATGATCCCGGGAACACCAGAGGAAACGGAGGCAAAGACAGACACCGAAGCAGCCTAGGGAGAAATTATGTCGAGAAGCGGAAAAACGCCACAGAGGAAAATTTCACCGGATCCAATATACGAAAACCGAACGGTTGAGAAACTGATTAGCATGGTGATGCGCCAAGGGAAAAAGACCATCGCCCAACACCATGTCTACGGGGCCTTAGGCCTTATTAAAGAGAAATCGAAGCAAGATGCAATCGAAGTATTCGAGACTGCCATTCAAAATATATCTCCCCTTATGGAGGTTAGGTCCCGGCGCGTCGGAGGAGCAGCCTATCAAGTACCGACCCCCATCCGGGGCCCACGCAGCCTTTCTTTGGCTCTCCACTGGCTTGTTGCTGAGGCCAGGAAACGTCCAAACAAAGAATTTCGGACGTTTTCCGAAAAGCTCGCTTCCGAGATCATGGATGCAGCCAAGGGTGAAGGAATGGCCTTTCAGCGAAAGATCACTTCTCATAAAATGGCAGAGGCCAACAAGGCGTTTGCCCATTTCCGCTGGTAGAAAAAAGGAAAACAGAAGAGGGCAAATCTGCTTGTAAAAAAAAGCAAGATTGCCAGGTTGTCATATTGAGGAAAAAAATGACGGTAAAAAAAACAAAAACGGAGAGGCAAATCCCGCTTGAGAGGATCCGCAACATCGGCATCATTGCTCATATCGATGCTGGGAAGACGACGACGACAGAACGCGTCCTCTATTACACCGGCAAGACCTATAAACTCGGCGACATCGATGAAGGAACAACCCAGATGGACTGGATGGAACAGGAAAAGGAACGCGGGATTACCATTGTTTCTGCCGCAACCACGACCATGTGGACGCCAAAGCTTCCCGAGGCGCTCTTTTCAGGACCCCATCGCATCAATATTATTGATACCCCGGGACACGTGGATTTCACTGCCGAGGTCGAACGCTCCTTACGCGTCCTTGACGGAGGGATCACGGTATTGGACGCAGAAGAGGGAGTCCAGTCCCAATCAGAAACAGTCTGGCACCAAGCCGACAAATACAGCGTTCCCAGGATTTGCTTCATTAACAAAATGGATAAGTTGGGAGCAAATTTTGACAGAACGGTCGGGGATATCGAAGAAAAGTTGGGGGTAAAAACAGCGGTCCTGGCTATTCCCATAGGTGTGGAGCAGAGTTTCAAGGGAATTGTGTTGCTTTTGGAACGGCAGGCCATCATTTGGGAAGGTGATGAAACCGGCGCTGAGTATTCCATACAAGAAGTGCCGCCAGAGCTCAAAGCGAAAGTCGAAGAGGCACGCCACAGGGTAATAGAGAGAATAGCGGAAACAGATGAAAAGCTCACTGAAAAATACATCAGCGATGAAGAGCCGAGTGTCCAGGAGCTCAAACAAGCCCTCCGGAGAGCAACCATCAAAAACGAGCTGGTTCCGGTCTTTTGTGGGTCGTCCCTCCGCAACAAAGGGGTTCAGCCCCTTCTGGATGCGGTGGTCGATTTTCTCCCCAGCCCCTTGGATTTGGAACCGGAAAAGGGAGTGAATCCCAAAACCGGAGCGGAGGAGGAAAGAAAACCGGATCCGAACGAGCCATTCTCAGCCCTTGCGTTTAAGGTACAAACCGACCCGCATGTAGGCCGGCTAACCTATATCCGTATTTATTCTGGTCATTTAGCTGCGGGATCATATGCCACCAACATCACGAAGAGGGAACAGGAACGTATTGGACGCTTGCTCCTCATGCATGCCAATCAAAGGGAGGAAATCGAAGATGCCGAGGCTGGAGAAATCGTGGCGGTTGTCGGAGCTGGCAAGACGACAACCGGAGACACACTCTCAGACAGCGCCCACCCGATCCTGTTTGAAGGAATTGAGTTTACCGAACCGGTCATTGCCTTGGCAATAGAGCCAAAAACCAGACAAGACCAGGAGCGCATGGGAACGGCCCTGGCTAAGCTTGCCGAGGAAGATCCGACCTTCAAAATCAAGGTGCATCCGGAAACAGGGCAGACCATTGTATCGGGAATGGGAGAATTGCACCTTGAAATCATTGTCGATCGGTTAAAAAGGGAGTTCAAGGTGGAGACCAACACCGGAAATCCACAAGTAGCCTATAAGGAAACCATCCGACAAACCACAGAAGCAGAAGGAAAGTATATCAGGCAAAGTGGGGGTCGTGGACAGTATGGTCACTGTTTCTTACGGGTTGAACCAAAAAACCGCGGCGAAGGATATGAATTTGAAAACAAGGTCGTCGGAGGGAAAATTCCCCGGGAATTCATTCCTGCGGTGGAAAAAGGGGTCAAGGAAGCCATGGAAAACGGCGTCATCGGAGGCTACCCCTTAGTGGACATGAAGGTTACCCTCTACGACGGAACCTATCACGAAGTAGATTCCTCAGAAATTGCCTTCAAAATTGCAGGTTCCATGGCGCTTCAGACGGCCGTCAAACAGGCCAGTCCGGTTCTCCTTGAACCAATCATGAAAGTTGAGGTTACCGTACCTGAAGAGTTCATGGGGGACGTCATCGGCGATCTCTCGAGTAAACGCGCCCACATTGTCGGAACAACTCAACGGGGCAAGGTACGAATCATCCACGCCTTAGCCCCATTGGCAGAGCTCTCGAGATATGCTACAATACTACGAAGCATGACCCAGGGTCGTGCCAGTTACTACATGGAGCCGAGTCATTATGAGGAAGTCCCGGCAAATATCCAGGAAGCATTGTTAAGCAAAGGGAAGACAGGGAAAGAGACCCAAGCGAAGAAATGAGAAAAACTCGGAAATCGACCAGCATTAATTATTAATTGTATTATCGGAGGGGCCATGGCTGAAGCAGCCAAGCAAAAATTTGAACGCACCAAACCGCATGTCAATGTCGGAACCATTGGTCATGTTGACCATGGAAAAACGACGCTCACAGCGGCGATTACCAAAACCTTAGCCAGCCTTCCGGGTAGTAAAACCAAGTCTCTTGATTTCTATGACATTGATAACGCTCCGGAGGAAAAGGAGCGAGGGGTGACGATTAATATTACGCATGTCGAGTACGAAACGGAAAAACGACACTACGCGCACATCGATGCCCCGGGACACGCCGACTACATTAAAAACATGATCACGGGTGCAGCCCAGATGGATGGTGCAATCCTGGTCGTTGCCGCAACCGATGGACCGATGCCCCAGACCAGAGAGCACATCCTCTTGGCTCGCCAGGTGAATGTGCCGGCGATCGTGGTATTTTTAAACAAAGTCGATGCGGTCGACGACCCGGAACTTCTTGATCTGGTGGAGCTTGAAATCCGGGAACTGTTAACGAAATACGACTTTCCCGGTCAGGAGATCCCCGTCATCCGAGGCTCTGCTCTCAAAGCCTACGAAGGGGATAAAGAGGCTCAAAAAGCAATTCTTGAGCTGATGAACAAGGTGGATGAATACATCCCCACCCCCAAAAGGGATATCGAGAAACCTTTCCTTCTCTCCATAGAAGATGTGTTCTCTATCAAAGGACGGGGAACGGTTGTCACCGGAAGGGTTGAGCGGGGCAAAGTCACCGTCAATGAGGAGATTGAGATTGTCGGACTCCGCGACACCCAGAAATCGGTGGTGACAGGGGTAGAGATGTTTAGAAAGACGCTTGATGAGGCCCAAGCAGGAGACAACGTGGGAATCCTCCTTAGGGGGATCGAGAAAGAACAAGTCGAGCGGGGACAAGTCCTCGCGAAAACCGGGTCAATCACCCCCCATACCGAATTCGAATCTGAGGTCTACATCCTCTCGAAGGAAGAAGGGGGAAGAAAGAAACCGTTCTTCTCAGGCTACAAGCCGCAATTCTTCATCCGCACTGCGGATGTCACGGGAGAAATCAAGCTCCCCGAAGGAGTCGAGATGGTTATGCCTGGCGACAGTGCCAAGATGATGGTGAAGTTGATTCAAACAGTCGCCATGGAGCAGAACCTGCGGTTTGCCATAAGAGAAGGCGGCCACACCATCGGCGCAGGAGTCATTACAAAAATCATCGCCTAAGATAAAAAAGATGGGCAACGGCAATGACGTTGCCCATTTCGTTTGAATTGAAAAAAGAAGTATGCCGAAGGGCAGAATTCGCGTACGTTTAAAAGGGTACGATCATCGAGTTATCGATGAGGCAGCGGCCAAAATCCTTGAGACTGCACTAGCAACAGGAGCGCAAGTGGTCGGTCCTGTTCCTCTGCCTACGGACCGAAAGATGCTCGCGGTATTAACCAGTCCGCATACCGACAAGGACGCCAGGGAGCATTTTCAAATCCTTACACACAAGCGCCTTATCGATATTAAAGAACCGACATCGAAAACCATTGATTCGCTCATGCATCTGGAGCTGCCCGCCGGAGTAGGAATCGAAATCAAGATGTGAAGAAAAGGATGATCAAATCGCATCCTCATCTTCCTTAAAGGAGGGAGATTTGGGGGACCAGAAAACAGGCTGAACACAAGAGAAAAGACAGGACGGAAAGCCTCGAAAAGCGATCCATCCGGATCGTTTTTTATTGCTCATAATGAGATAAACAGAAGAAGGATAGGAATTAGAATATGCTCAACGCAATCCTTGGGACAAAGGAACAAATGGCGCAAACGTTCCTAAAGGACGGGAGACGCATTCCGGTCACTATCGTCAAAGCCGGACCCTGTCTGGTAACGAAGGTAAAAACGGTAAGTCAGGATGGGTATCTGGCCATTCAGGTAGGCCTGGGTGAAAGAAAACGCGCCCCAAGCAATGCTGTTTTGGGCCAGTTGCAGAAAAAAGGCATCAAGAGTATCCCACGGTTCCTGAGGGAACTGAGGATTAGAGAGGAGGACAAGGTAAACGTCGGAGACCTGATCACCGTCGATAAGCTCTTCAAGCCCGGAGACTTAGCAAACGTCACCGGCCAAAGCCTCGGAAAAGGCTTTACGGGAGTGGTAAAGCGTTGGGGATTTAAGGGAGGGCCACGGACCCATGGGCAGTCAGACAGGGAGCGTGCGCCTGGATCAATTGGACAAACCACCACCCCCGGACGCGTCTACAAAGGCAAGAAGATGGCGGGAAGATCCGGGAATGCAACCGTGACGATAAGAAATCTCATGATTGTCAAAGTGGACCCGAGCGGAGAGATTTGGCTCACTGGGCAAGTTCCGGGGAGAAGAAAAGGACTCTTGATCATCAAGAAAGTCGGAGAAAGCAAAAAATTTCCAGGGATAGAGGCAGAGTCTGAACACCTTGAGAAGAAAGAGGCAGAAGATATGAAAACCAACCAGGTGATAGAAGGAGAGACACCAGCCGATGCAAGTCAAAGTCGTTAATACCAAAGGAGAACCGGTCGGGAAAATAAATCTTCCCGAGGAAATGTTTGTGGCAACCGGAAATCTCAAGCTTCTTAGCCTTGCAATACGGATATATTTGTCCAACAAGCGCCGTGCTCAAGCCAGAGCAAAGACGCGCGGTGAGGTCCGAGGGTCCGGAAGGAAAATTTGGCGGCAAAAAGGAACTGGCAGGGCCCGTCATGGTGATGCCCAAGCCCCCATTTTTGTCGGCGGTGGTGTTGCCCATGGCCCAACCGGAAAAGAAAACTACAAAATGGAGTTCCCAAAAAGCCTGCGGAGAAAGGCGCTCCTTTTTGCATTAAGCCAAAAGCTTGAGAAGAAAGAACTGGTGGTGGTGGACGGACTCGAGGAAGTGGAACCCAAAACGAGTAAGATAAAAAAAATCCTCAAAAAGGTGGCAGGCGATGTCAATCGGATATCGATCATCGTACCGGAGGGAAACCACTCGATCATACGGGGTGCAAGAAACGTAAAAGGGATGCATCTCCTATCGGTAAAGTCGCTGAATGCCTACGACATCTTAACTGGAGGAATGATGGTAGTCCCGAAAAGTGCCCTGCCCTCGATGGAAGAGATATACACAGGAACGACAGAAAAGTCCGGTGGTAAACAATCGCGGAAAAAGCAGGAAATTCAAGCCTTCAAACCGGAAAGAATTGAGAAAGCAGTACGAAGAACAAAGCAGGGAAAAAACACCAGAAACACAAAGAAAAGGGAAACCGGACAAAAAAGGCAGGGAAGGAAAACACGATCATGAGACGATTAAACGTGTTAAGACGTCCCACCATTACGGAAAAATCGATGATCAAAACCTCAAGCGGAAGCTACACTTTTGAAGTGGAACATCATACGAGCAAAGGACAGATCAAACGAGCGGTAGAAGCTGCCTTTGGCGTCACGGTCATAGCAGTCAATACTGCAAAGGCTTCCGGAAAAACACACCGGGTAGGAAAATTCCGTCATACGGTGAGAACGCATGACCGGAAGAAGGCAGTCATTAAGCTTAAGGAAGGTCAGAAAATAGAGGTATTTGAGACAAAGTCTTAAGAGGAGGGAACCGATGCCTGTCATCAAAAGAAAACCAACCAGTCCGGGAACAAGGCACCGCAGCGACCTGCGGGGAGAAACAACGATCACGAATTCAGATCCGGAGAAATCGCTTATTATGGGAGCGATAAAACAGCGGTCCGGAAGAAACCAAACAGGAAAAATCACGGTTCGCCATCAGGGCGGAGGGCAGAAGAAACTGATACGCCGTATTGATTTTAAAAGGGACAAAAGTGGTATACCGGGAAGGGTCGTTGCCATTGAGTACGATCCATTGCGCCGCGCCAATATCGCCAGAATTTACTATCGGGATGGGGAAAAACGCTACATCCTCGCTCCCGCAGGTTTGAAGGTGAACGATTGGGTGTCTTCCGGAGAAGACGCCGAGATCAAAGTGGGAAACGCTCTCCCACTGGCTAAGATTCCGGTCGGGATGCCCATCCACAACATCGAGGTCCATCCTGGAAAAGGAGGACAGCTGGTACGGGGAGCGGGAGTGGCAGCCCTTATCCAGTCAAAGGAACAAGGCTTTGCGACAGTTCAACTGCCGAGTCGGGAAGAACGGCTCATAAGCCTTCGCGCGTATGCAACCGTCGGTCAGGTGGGAAATGAACAGTGGAAGACGGTGAAGTTCGGCAAAGCCGGAAGAACTCGCCATAGGGGAATTCGTCCTTCTGTACGAGGTGTGGCAATGCATCCGGCAGCACATCCCCATGGAGGCGGAGAAGGCCGCTCCGGAATTGGCATGCCATCACCGAAAAGCCCGTGGGGAAAACCAACCTTAGGTAAGAGAACCCGAAAGAACAGGAAGTATTCGGACCGATTCATCATCAAAGATAGAAGACAAAAGTGAGAAGAGAATAAAGGAGCCAGCCTCTATGAGCCGTTCGAGTAAAAAAGGACCATTTATTGATGAAAAACTCCTGATCAAAGTGCAGAGACAGAAAGAGACAGGAAACAAGGAGCCGATCAAAACCTGGTCACGGGACAGCCAAATTCCTCCGGAATTTGTCGGGCATACTTTTCTTGTCCATAACGGAAAGTTATTTAAAGAAGTCTATATTACGGAAGCAATGGTGGGGCATCGATTGGGAGAATTTTCTCCGACCCGGACATTCCATGGGCACGGAAGGATGGTCAAGAGGCTTCTGACAAAGACATAAAAAGTAGTCAAAGGAAAGCATGATACGAGTAAAGGCCCAGCAAAAATATATTCGCATATCCCCTCGAAAAATTCGTTTGGTGGCCGATGCCATTAGGAACTTGAAGCCAAACCAAGCAATAGAGAAATTACAGTTTATTCGAAAAACTGCCTCCATCCCTTTAGCAAAGACGATAAAACAAGCTGTCGCCAACGCCGTAAAGAATGCAAACCTCAGTGAGGAGAGCCTCCGATTCGAAAGAATTTCTGTTGGTGCGGGACCAACGCTCAAGCGTTGGAATGCGGTGAGTCGGGGGAGAGCACATGCAATAAAGAAGAGGACTTCGCATATTACGATCATTCTGAAATCAGAAGAAAGTAAGACGGACCAAAAGAAAGGATTAAAAGATGGGGCAAAAAGTTAACCCATTCGGGTTTCGACTCGGAAACTTATACACTTGGCGATCGCGCTGGTTTGCCAACAAACGCGATTACGCCAAACAGGTACTTCAGGACGTCAAGCTCCGACGCTTTCTCATGAAAAAGTTGGAGCTTGCCGGAATTACGAAAGTGGAGATCGAGCGGTCAATCAATGCGATACGGATTATTCTCAATGTCTCAAGACCGGGTGTGGTGATAGGCAGGGGAGGAACTGCGCTTGAGCAGCTCAAGGGTGAGGTGATGAACGTGTTGGGTATTAACCCTAACGATCCAAAGAGCCAGAAGGTGGTCATTGACGATATCGTAGAAGTCAAAGATCCGGACCTCCAAGCCAGGCTGGTGGCCACCAGGATCGCCGAACAACTTGAGAAAAGGTATCCTCACAGGCGCGCGGTATCCCAGGCGATAGAACGCGTCATGAGCGCCGGGGCTAGGGGAGTAAAGATTGTCCTTTCAGGCAGAATCGCAGGTGCAGAAATCTCCCGAAGAGAGAAATACAGCCAAGGATCAATTCCGTCTCAAACACTCCGCGCCGACATTGATTATAGCCAAGTGACCGCCTTTACGAAATCTGGATATGTGGGGTTGAAAGTATGGATTTATAAAGGAGAAAAACAGACGACATAGCCTATGTTACAGCCGAAAAAAAGAAAATACCGGAAAGAATTCCGGGGCACAATGAAAGGGGTTGCCGGAAGAGGAGCCAATGTGGATTTTGGTGAGTATGGTCTAAAGAGCCTGACTCGCGGATGGGTAACCTCGCGTCAAATAGAAGCCGCCAGGCGTACCATTGCCCATCAGACAAAGCGGACAGGAAAGATGTGGGTTCGCATTTTCCCGGACAAACCGGTTACGCGCAAAGCTCCGGGATCGAAGATGGGTTCAGGAAAGGGAGATATTGATCAGTACGTGGTAACAGTGAAACCAGGACGCGTGATATTCGAACTTGGAGGAGTAACGGAGGCGGTAGCCAAAGAGTCCTTCCGCAGAGCTGCACACAAATTGCCGGTGCGGACAAGATTTGTAAAGCGGGAATAAGGAAAAAAATGAAGAAGAACGAAAAACAAAAACTCTACGAGCAAACCCTAGAAGAGCTGAAAAAAAAGGCTGAGGAATCTAAGAAAGAACTCATCAATCTCCGTATGCAAAAAGAAAGTGGCAAACTCAAAGACCTTCATACCTACGCAAAGAAACGGAAAGAAATCGCAATACTGGAGACGTTTATTCGAGAAAAGCAGCTCGCAAAAAGGAAAGTATGAGGGTAACAATCGGCAAAGTCACGGGGACAAAAATGGCCAAGACGGCTAAAGTAGAGGTCGATCGTTCTTGGCGTCACCCGGTGTATAAAAAGATCGTCACGAAAACGAAAACATACCTAGCTCATGATGAGATTGGGGTCAAAGTCGGTGACCAGGTCAAAATTGCCCAAGCCAGGCCCCGAAGTAAGCGGAAACGATGGCAAATTGTCGGGAAACTGGAGCAAAAAGGAAGGGAGTAATAAACGATGGTTCAATTGCGTACAGTCCTAAAACCAGCGGATAATACGGGAGCCAAGCTGCTTCGGCTCATCCACATTCATGGAGGGTTTAAGCGAAAATTTGCGCACGTTGGTGACATGATAACAGCCGCCGTTATCGTCGCCGACCCTCAGGGGCAAGTCAAAAAAGGAGAAGTGGTCAAGGCGGTGATCGTCAGGACCAAGAAAGAATACCGACGCCAGGATGGGAGCTACATTCGGTTCGACAACAACGCTTGTGTACTGATCGACGCGCTGGAGACCAAAAATCCAAGAGGTTCACGGATCTTCGGTCCGATTGCAAGAGAAGTAAAAGATGCTGGATTTACCCGGATTGCATCACTTGCGCCGGAAGTTATCTAAAGAGGGATAGTCAGACGGGAAAAAGAAAGCTATGAAGCTAAAGATTGCAGATATAGTCAAAATCACCGCCGGAAAAGATCGCGGAAAGACGGGAAAAGTGCAAAAAGTTGATCCGCGCCTGATGCGAGTACTGGTTGAGGGGGTAAATAAATATAAAAAACACGTCAAAGCCAGGGGCCAGGGAAAACCGGGAGGCATTGTTGACCGTGAAAGAGCCCTTCCCATGGGAAACGTCGCCCTTATTTGTCCAACCTGCAAGCAAATCACAAGAGTAGGGTACAAAATGGAAACTTCAGGAGGAAAGACCAGAATTTGCCGGAAGTGTAAGGCCAATATTTGAAAAAACGATGAATAGATTAAGACAAAAATACCAGAAAGAAATTATTCCGGTCCTAAAAAAAGAGCTTGGAGTGAAGAATGAGCTTGCAGCTCCGAGGCTTAAAGCCATTTTCCTGAATACTGGAATAAATGAACCGCAGGGCCAAAAGGAAGCCCTCAAAGAAATGTCTGAACAACTCGCAGTCATAACCGGTCAACGGCCGGTTATCACCAGGGCAAAACAAGCTATCGCGGACTTCAAAATAAAAGAAGGCGATCCGATTGGCCTTAAGGTCACATTGCGTGGACAACGGATGTATGATTTTTTTGAAAAATTGGTAACAATAGTCCTCCCCAGGGTAAGGGATTTCCAAGGAACGAAAAAAACGGCCTTTGACGGACATGGGAACTACTCTTTGGGGGTAACAGAACAGCTCATCTTTCCAGAGGTAAGTTATGATAAAATCAGCAAAACCCGAGGTCTTGAAATAACAATCACGACCACAGCGAAAGAAGACAAACTGGCAATGCGGCTATTGGAGCTATTAGGCATGCCCTTCGCCAAGCCAGAATTGGCTAAGGGTAAACTGTCTGACGAAAGGAGAATTCCGCGAAGGAAGGATAACTTGTCCTGAGCAGAGTCGAAGGATAACTAGTCCTGCTTGCCCTGAGTGGAACCGAAGGGAGCGGAGTCGAAGGAATCGAAGGAGTCAAACGATGGCAAAAAAATCGAAAATCCTCAAAGATCAGAGAAAACCGAAATTTTCCTCAAGGAAGCACAACCGCTGCCAGCTTTGCGGCAGACCCAGATCCTACCTCCGCCAGTTCGGAATTTGCCGCCTCTGTTTCAGAGAACTTGCCCATAAAGGAGAATTGCCGGGAGTCACCAAAGCATCATGGTAATAACAGAACCCTATACCCCTGCCTCGCCGGCAGGCAGGCTATATCCTATTCTTATCTTATGATTGACACAATTGGAGACTTTGCCACAAGAATCAGAAATGCGTACCTTGCCAAACACCAAAAGGTCGAAATTCCCCATTCCCGTATAGGAGAGACATTGGGGAAAATCTTAGAGAAAGAGGCATACGTTGGGCACCTGGGAGTGGAGAATCGTAAACCACGGAAAATGATCGTCCTAAACCTCCTCTATACGAACGGTCAGGCCGCGATTGATCGGATTGAATACGTCTCAACACCGGGAAGAAAAATATACGTCAAGGCAAAAAATATTCCCAAAACCCTCGGCGGATATGGGATAACAATCATCTCAACCAGCCGCGGGATCATGACGGATAAGGACGCCAGAAGCAAAAAGTTAGGGGGAGAAATGCTATTGCGCGTATGGTAACTATTTCCTATACCCTATACCCTATCTCTCTATGTCTAGAATAGGAAAACAGCCAATCCAAATCCCAGAAGATGTCACCGCCGCAGTCGGGAATGATGCGGTGGTAATAAAAGGACCGAAAGGCGAACTTCGCTCACCGACATTTTCGCATATTAAAGTGGAGGTAACAAAGGGGATGATTGAGGTCAAGAGAACCCGCAATGATGATAAGACGAAAGCCCTCCACGGCCTCACCCGCGCCCTCCTGGCGAATGCTGTCAAAGGAGTAGTAGAAGGATATGAGAAGCGGCTGGAGCTTGTCGGCACGGGCTACCGAGTGAAGAAAGAAGGTAACCGCCTTACCTTAAATTTGGGATTCTCCCACCCGATCGTTGTTGAACCCGAAGTAGGGATAGAATTTGAGGTTGAAGGCGAACGGGATGTCATAGTAAAGGGAATAGATAAAGAGGCAGTTGGTCTTGCCGCAGCCAAGTTGAGGAGCTTGAAAAAGCCCGAACCATACAAAGGAAAGGGAGTGAGATATAAGAACGAAATTGTCCGTCGAAAACCAGGAAAGGTAGCCAAAGTAGGTACTGCAGCAACCGGAGGAGCATGAGCCACATCAATAGATCACCAACCAGGGGGCGGAAAAAAAGGATAAGAGCCAAGGTATTTGGGACGAAGGTAAGACCCCGCCTTTCGGTGTTCCGTTCGAACAAACATACGTATGCCCAAATCATCGACGATGAACAAGGGATCACTCTTGTTTCGGCAAACGAAACGGATGTAAAGCCAACGGATAGTAAACAGCAAAAAACGGCCAAAGCGGATCTTATCGGACAGGCCGTAGCAAAAAAGGCAATAAAAAAAGGTATCAAAGCGGTTGTTTTTGACCGGGGTCCGTACCGGTATCATGGGAGGATAAAAAGGCTTGCGGAGTCAGCCAGAAAAGAAGGATTGAAGTTTTAAGAAAGAATGGAAAGGGGCAAACGAAGTACAATGAGACCGATGACAGGACAACCGTACAGACAACGGCAGGAAAGTGCAGAATTTGAAGAGAAGGTCGTCAGAATAAACCGAGTCTCAAAAAAGACAAAAGGCGGCAATAAAATAGGATTCGCGGTGTTGATGGTTGTCGGCGACCGGAAGGGAAGAGTCGGTGTTGCGCTCGGAAAAGCACCGGACACCTTATCGGCGATCAAGAAGGCCGCTCGCCGGGCAAGAAAAGAGCTTATCAAAGTACCGATGAGGGGGACAACGATCCCCTTCCCGATACGGGTGAAGCACGGTGCGGCGGAAGTGTTGTTGAAACCCGCGCCCCCCGGAACAGGCGTCATCGCGGGAGGGGCAGTGCGCGCCGTGGTCGAAGCAGCGGGTATTCACGATGTTGTAGCCAAGATCTTAGGCTCGGCGAACCAGGCTTCAAATGTCTACGCCACATTTGAGGCCCTGACGCAAATGCAGAGGATCGCCAGAAGAAAGGGTATTGGAGAGGCCGTGATACAACCAAAAGCAGAACCTAAACCAGAGGAAACATTGGCAGAACAAGAAAAGAGAAAGACAAATAAGGCGGCGATACTTCCAGAAAAGAAAGAAAAGAAACGAACAGAAAAACCAAATAAGAAAAAGTCGATTAATAAGAAGAAAAGGAGCTAAAGCACAAGAAAGAGGAGAAACCATGAAACAAGAGAAACTTCCGAAGATCGTAGACAGAAAAAAGAAACGGGTCGGCCGCGGATACGGTTCCGGAAAGGGAGGACATACCTCAGGAAGAGGAACGAAAGGCCAACGGGCCCGCGGAAAGATAAACATTTGGTTTGAGGGAGGACAGTTAGCCTTAGTCAGAAGACTCCCGAAAATTAGAGGAAAAGGGCGCTTCAGGAAATTGAAGTCCTTACCGGTTATCGTTAACCTAAAGGATCTTTCCGGCTTTCCGAAAGGGACAACGGTGACCCTCGAAACACTGGCAAAAGCCGGAATAGTAAAACAGGATCAGGTAACCACGTTCGGAGTCAAGGTTCTTGGTGAGGGAGAGGTTAAGGTTCCTCTATTAGTCAAAGTCCCGATCTCAAACCGGGCAAAGGAGAAAATCGTCAAAGCGGGAGGAAAAGTTGAATAAGATCATCCTCCCCATCCTCCAAGCTTGGAAAACACCGGATCTCAAGAGAAAAATCCTCTTTACACTACTCATGTTTGCAATTTTTAGGCTGTTTGCCCATATCCCCGTGCCGGCGGTGGATTTCCAGCGCTTAAAGCAACTTTTCAGCCAGAATGAACTCTTAAGCTTGCTGGATATTTTTTCCGGAGGGACACTGGCAAACTTTTCGGTCATGGCGCTCGGTTTAAACCCCTACATCAACGCCTCAATCATCTTTCAACTCTTAACGATGGTATTTCCGCGTCTCGAGGAGCTTTCTAAGGAAGGAGAAGCAGGAAGGGAAAGAATCAACCAGTATACACGGATGCTTACCGTTCCCTTATCGCTTCTTCAGGCATTCGGGATGTACATGCTCTTAAGAAACCAGCAGATCATCGATTCTTTAGATCCGCTCCCCCTGATAAGCCTGACGATTACCATGGCAACGGGCACGATACTTCTTATGTGGTTTGGGGAGCTGACGAGCGAGTATGGAATAGGCAACGGTATCTCAATGATCATCTTTGCTGGGATAGTCGGCCGCCTACCCATAGCGCTCGCACAGACTGCGGCAATTTCCCAGAACACGAACGTGTTCAATCTGGCAACGTTCACGATGCTTGCGATAGTTGTCATTGCGAGTGTCGTTTTTATCAACGAGGCCGTACGGAAAGTGGCGGTGCAATACGCAAAAAGGATCCAGGGCAGCCGGATGTACGGAGGGCAAACAACTCACCTCCCTTTACGGGTGAATCAAGCGGGAATGATTCCCATTATCTTTGCCGTTTCCTTAGTTCTCTTGCCTTCGCTCGTAGGTAGGTACCTGGAAGCACTACCCAACCCCACCATCTCCCGCATTGCCGTTCTGGTATCGAGGACGTTCACACCGGGAAGTACGATTTATGATCTCATTTACTTTCTCCTGGTTATCGGATTTACCTATTTCTATACAGCGGTTATCTTCAACCCCATAAAAATCGCCGATGAAATCAAAAAGTATGGAGGATTTATTCCCGGAATCCGGCCGGGCAAACCAACCGCGGATTACCTAAACTACATTCTAACCAGAATCACGACCGCGGGAGCGCTGTTTTTAGGAACGATTGCCGTTCTCCCCGCAATCGTCCAAAAGATGACGAACATCGTGACCCTTTCAATCGGAGGCGCAGGAATTCTTATTGTCGTTTCGGTGATTTTGGAGACCACCAAACAGCTCGAAGCGATGCTGGTGATGCGAAGCTACGAAGGGTTTTTAGAAAGATAGACGAAGGAGAAATCGATGAGACTGAATATTGTCTTTTACGGACCGGAAGGATCGGGAAAAGGAACACAGGCAAAACTAGTTGCGGAAAAACTCGGCATACCGCATCTGGTTTCCGGGGATTTGGTTCGCAAATACGCAGAGGAGGATCACGGAATCATGGGAAGGGTTTGCCAGGAGGCCCTTGAGAAAGGTTATTACGTCGCCGATTCTGAAATGTACGTCCTCTGGAAACAACGATTCAAGGAAGATGATACGAAAAAAGGTTGGGTCCTAGACGGGTTTCCGCGTAACCTCACCCAAGCGATGTTCCTGGAGCGAAAGGTAGAAAAGTACGGACAAGATATTGACGCGGTCTTTTTCTTGGATGTTACAGAGAGGGAGTCAATTCGGCGCTTGCTAGCCAGAGGAAGGAAGAATCCCGACGGTTCAGTCCATGATTCGCCGGAAAGAATCAAAGAGCGACTCAAGTATTACGCAAAGGGGAATAAAGCGGTGCTCAGGTACTACAAAAAAAGAAACCTCTTAATCCACATTGACGGGGAACGTCCCATTGAAAAAATCCACGCAGAAATCATGAAAACGATTAAAGAATTGAAGGAAACAGAACCACAGTGATCAGAAGAACCTTGAAAGGAAATAGAAAAAAAGCAATGCAGGAGGGAGGGGCGATCCTTGCCCGCATTCGGAAGGAGTTGGTCGAAGCCGCCCGCCCGGGAACAACGCTTCTGGCCCTGAACGGTCTTGCCGAAACATCAATCCGGAAGGCCGGAGGGAAACCCTCGTTTATGTTGGTTCCGGGATATAAGCATGCAACATGTATTAACCTGAATGACGGAGTTGTTCACGGGATACCGACTAAGCGAAAAATTCAAAATGGGGATTTGGTCAAGATAGATATTGGGATGTACTACCATGGATTTCATACCGACGCTGCAACCACAACAATTGCAGGGACAATTGACGCGGAAAACGTCCGGTTCCTTGATGCCGGGAAAAAAGCACTCAGGGAAGCGATGACCAAAGCGGTATCGGGAAACCATATAGGTCATATTTCCGAAGCAATCCAAGGGACAGTTGAAGGAGGAGGATACACCTGTATCCGGTCGCTAACGGGCCACGGGGTCGGGAAGGAGTTGCACGAAGACCCACCCATCCCTTGCTTCCTGGCTGAACCGATTGAACAAACTCCGCTGCTCAATGAAGGTCAGACGCTTGCCATTGAGGTGATCTATGCGAAGGGAACATCAAAGCTTCATTTAAAGGAAGATGGATGGACATTAGTCACCGAAGATGGGAAGAAAGCGGCGCTCTTTGAAGAAACAGTAATGATAACCAAAAGCCATCCGATTATCCTTACCAAAGAAGCATAGTAAACATGAGAAGTACAAATAAAATACGAAATGAGGAAACAAAAGTAGCCTGAAGTGTGTTAAAATAACACTTCTTGTGAAAGAATTGAACGTATGGTGAAAAGGGAGGAAACAATTGAGGTAGAAGGCACGATTATCCGGGCCTTACCCAATACGATGTTTCGAGTGCAACTCGATGCAACCGAAGAAGAACAACCGGAAAAGGTGATCCTGTGTACGCTTTCAGGAAAAATGAGAATATACAGGATTCGGGTCATGCCCGGCGATAGGGTGAAGGTCGAACTGACACCATACGATGAAACACGCGGAAGAATAATCTTCCGCTACAAGTAGGTAGAATAGGGAAAAAGATGAAAGTAAAGTCAAGCGTGAAAATCAGATGTAATAAATGTAAGATCATTCGCCGTCACGGAAAAGTGTATGTGGTTTGTGAAAACCCGCGCCATAAACAGCGCCAGGGATAATCAAAGTTTAAAATACAAAATTCAAAACTTTTAACTTTAAACTTTAAATTTGTAACTTGACCGAAGGGAATATGCCACGCATTGCAGGAATCGATATACCGGAACAGAAGCGAACCGAAGTCGCACTTACGTACATTTTCGGAGTGGGACGGCGGAATGTGAAGCAAATTCTTGCGGAAGCCAACGTCAATGCGGATAAACGGGCGAAAGATCTGGCTACGGAAGAAGTGGCTCGGTTGCAACGGGCGATAGACAAGATAAACACGGAAGGAAACCTACGCAAACAAATTCGAGAGAATATTGAACGATTAAAGAGAATCGGGACGTACCGCGGATTGCGTCATGCCATGGGTCTGCCTGTCCATGGCCAGCGAACCCGTACCAATGCAAGAACCAAACGGGGGAAGAGGAAAACCATCGGCGCAATGAAGAAAGAAGAACTGACGAAACATGAGACACCGACCAAGGAATAATGAAGAGCCATTAAAAGGGGAGTAAAAGAAGGAGAAAGGATGCCCCAAGAAACACAACAAAAAAAGACAGCAAAAAAGGCCGTAAAAATCGTTCCGAAAGGAAGGATATATATCATTGCGACCTTCAACAATACGATAGCCACCTTCACCGATACAGAAGGAAATGCGGTGAGTTGGGGCTCCACGGGCACCGTTGGCTTTTCCGGGTCGAAGAAGTCAACCCCGTTTGCTGCAACCGTCGCAATTTCAAGGGTGGTCGAACAAGCCAAACAGCATGGGGCAAGAGAGCTCGAGGTATATATCAAAGGGCCGGGCCCAGGAAGGGATGCGGCGCTTAGAGTGCTGAGAGGCTCAGGGATGAAGTTGACCCTGATTGCCGATGTGACCCCGCTTCCGCATAATGGATCCCGCCCTCGAAAAAAGAAGCATAACAGATAACGAAAAACAACAGGGAGGACCGGAATGGCAAGATATATCGGCCCAAAAAACAAGCTTGCAAGGAAAGTCGGCAAAGATCTGGAGCTGACCACATCTGCCGCAAAGCTCCAGCGAAGACTTGGTGTTCCTCCGGGACAACATGGCCATCGGGGCAGACGAAGGATATCAGACTACGCCAAGCAACTTTCCGAAAAGCAACGGGTGAAGTGGACGTATGGGATATTGGAACGCCAATTTCACCGTTACTACCGAAGAGCCCTCAAGACTAGAGGCGCCACAGGCGAGGAGCTTTTGCGCCTTCTTGAGCGCCGATTGGATAATGTACTCTACCGCCTCGGTCTCACGCCGACAAGAGGCATGGCACGTCAACTCATCACCCATGGTCATGCCCAAGTAAACGGAAATAAAGTCACGATTCCATCCTATATGACAAAAACTGGAGATATCATCACTCTCTCTGCAAGGGCGCTCAAAATCCCACAAGTTGAGCTTCTTGCAAAGGAAAAAAAACCGACCCTGCCGGACTGGCTTTCGAGACAGGCGGTGGTTGGGAAGGTCGAACGTCTGCCGAAGAGAGATGACATTGCTGCGGATATTAATGAACAGTATATTGTCGAGTTATATTCAAAGTAGGAAAAAATCAGAAAAATGAACATTATTAGTACGTTTATAAAAAAAGGAGACAAATGATCATGCCATCCTTCACCATTACCCAAGAAGAGAAAGAAGAAAATACCGCCACATTCATATTCGAACCATTGGAGCAAGGATATGGACATACGTTAGGAAATGCCCTTCGCCGGGCCATGTTAGATAGCCTTACCGGGGCCGCTATCACACAGGTCAAAATCAAAGGTATTCGTCATCAATTCTCCACACTGAAAGGGATGAGCGAGGACGTGGTGGAATTCATCCTCAATCTCAAGAGGATTCGCGTTCGCTACGACGGGGACGAACCCCAAACCCTCCGTCTGGAAGCGCAGGGTCCGGGAGAAATCAAAGCCTCACAAATCAAAGCACCGCCAATGGTGAGCATTATCAATAAAGATCAAATATTGGGAACCTTGGCAAACAAAAAGGTAGGTCTCGAAGCCGAGCTCCAAGTGGAGCGGGGCACGGGATATTCGTCCGCAGAAGAAAGGAAATCAAACCAAATCGGTGTGATTCCGATCGATGCAACGTTCACGCCGGTTCTCCAAGTGTCATATCACGTGGAAGCGACCCGTGTAGGCGGACGCACGGATTTAGACAGGTTGATTTTAAAGGTCATAACGGACGGGACACTGAAGCCGACCGAAGCGCTCCACCAGACCGCAAAGTTATTGGAGGCCTACTTCCGGCAAGTCTACGAACCCAAAGTTAAAGCAGAAAAACCGCAAGTTGAAGACGTCGCCGCTAGTGAAATATACAAATTGACGGTTGAAGAGCTTGACTTGTCAACCCGGATTGCAAACGCCCTGCGAAAAGGAGGATACAGAACGGTGGCTGACCTGGTTGAGGCTCCGGAGAAAGACATCGCAAAGGTAAAAAATCTGGGCGAGAAATCGGTAGAGATCATCCGAAAAGCCTTAAAGAAGAAGGATGTTTCATTGAGGGAGTAAGGGAAGACAGGATTCGAGGGAAAACCTCTCCCCCCTAATGCCTAAACCCTATACCCTAAACCCTATTCCTATGCGCCATAGAGTATTCGGAAAGAAATTCAGCCGCGATATAAAACAGAGAAAATCGTTGTTTAAAAACCTCATCACAAGCTTAGTGATGAAGGAGGAAATTCAAACAACGGAAAGCAAAGCCAAGGCAATCAAAGGCTTGGCCGATAGTCTCATTGCCAGCGGAAAGAAAGGGACACTCCATGTCCGCCGCACCATTGCCGCATTTCTACAGAATAAAAAGGCAGTGAATAAAATCGTCGATGAACTTGGGCCAAGGTTCAGGGACAGGGTGAGCGGCTTTACAAGAATCATCCGTGTTGGAGAACGGCGGGGAGACAATGCCATGCTGGTACGAATAGAGCTGATCGAGAAGAAAAGACAAGAACAAGCCAGGAAAGACAAAGAATCAAAGCCGGACTCGAAAAAAGATTTATCCTCCGAAGCTCCGGCGAAACAGGACAAGGGAAAGAAAGAAAACCTAAAGAACCCTGCACCCAATCCACCGGTGATAAAAGAGGAAAGAAAGATTTAAGGCAGTATGAATCAAAAAACCTACATCACGAAAGCGAGCGATATTAAAAGAGATTGGCATCTCGTTGATCTGGCGCAACAAGTATTAGGCAGAGAGGCTTCAAGGATTGCCCAACTCCTCATTGGGAAAGAAAAACCGTACTTTACCCCGAATCTCGATTGCGGGGATTATGTGATTGTCATAAATGCCGGAAAGATCAGGGTGACAGGGAAGAAGATGAAACAAAAATTATACTCCCATCATTCCGGCTATCCCGGGGGTTTTCGACAGTTTACCTTGGAGGAAATGATGAAAAGAGACACAAAGAGGGTCATCGAGCTCGCTGTACGGAATATGCTTCCGAAGAACAAGCTCCGCGACCAGCGAATGAAAAGATTAAAAATTTTTATTGATAACAAGCATCCGTACGATCAGCAGGTACAAGGAAATACAAGCCAATGAAAAAAAAGAATATCAAGAAGGAAGACGGAATGGTTGAGGATCAACCGGAACTGAAAAAGACCGGAAAGAAAGTGGACTATTTTTACGCGGTCGGGAGGAGGAAAACCGCCACGGCCAGGGTCCGCCTCTACCTCAAGCCAGGGCCAATCGTGGTCAATGATAAACCAATTGAACAGTATTTCCCCTTAGAAACACAAAAGCGGACGTACTTTGCTCCGTTTCGGATTACGGATACGCTGGAAAAATATTCAGCCAACATCAGAGTGAATGGCTCTGGAAAAACAGGCCAGCTTGGAGCTGTTGTCCATGGTCTCGCGCGAGCCCTTGCCTTTGCCGATCGGGAAAAATTCAGGCCGCAACTGAAGAAATACTCGTTTCTCACAAGAGACCAGCGCATGAAAGAACGAAGGAAGTTCGGGCTCGCTCACAAAGCCAGAGCCAAAAAACAATCACCAAAGCGATAAATCCTCTCAAATATCCCGATGAATGGAGAACTCGGAGCCCAGTACCTCGCCTCATATCGAATAAAGACGGACCCACTGCTGACAAACTTCCTCAGAAAAAAAATCAACCAAGCTGCAGCAATTGATGGTCTTTCAAAAACCCTGGTTCAAAAATTCGAAAAAATGACGAAACTGGGGAAAAGGCTCCGTGGAGCCCTGGTTGTTTTGGGATATCAGTCGTCCGGTGGCAAAGACATTAGGGCTATTCTTGACACAAGCCTTTTTGTTGAATTGTTCCACACGGGGGCACTGGTTCTTGACGACCTCATGGACCAAGATGAAACGCGCCGGGGTCTCCCCTCAATACACAAACAATTCGAGGCAGAGGGGAGAAAATGGAAAATCCGCTCATCTTCCGCTTTGTACGGCAGATCGATGGCGATGAATGTCGGAAACCTGGCATTCTATTTGTCCTGGGAAAAACTCATGCAGGGCAATTTCCCCGCCAAGGATCTGATAAAAGCAGGCAGCCTCTACGTCAAGTTCGTCACACGCCTGATCTATGGCCAATCACTCGATATCACCAAGAGGAAAAACACAATCAACCCAAAGTCAGCCATCTTAAAAACCATCCGCCATAAAACCGCAGAATACACTGGAGTTATGCCGCTCCTAATAGGCGCAACCCTCGCAGGCTTAAAAGACCAAAGAAAGAAAAAAGCGCTCGAAAAATATGGCCTGTCACTGGGAATGGCGATGCAGCTTCGGGACGACATTCTCGGAATCTATGGGAAGGAAAAGGAAATAGGCAAGCCCGTCGGTTCTGATCTTCGCGAAGGTAAACAAACCATGCTGGTGTACCATCTTTTCCGCTACGGTACGGGCAAACAGCGGGCAATCACACGTAATCTTCTTGGAAAAAGAGCGCTCACAAAAGAAGATGTCCGACAGATGAAAAAACTGCTTAAAGACAGTGGCACCCTCAAGTACGTCACCGATCTCGGCTGGGACTACGTTGATCAGGGAAAAAAGGTTATTCCGGAAGTCTCCGGTGACCCGGAAACAAAGGCTTTACTCGAATCCCTCATTATGCTTATGATGGAACGGACGAAATGATAGTAGCAGAGGGAAGACAGCTCACCAAAAAAGAAAGAAAAGCGTTAGCGAGAAAGCTGCGGTTAGAAAAACAAGACCGACAACAGAGGTCAGGAAAGATAAAAAATCTCCTTGTCATCGGGGTTACAGCGGCGCTCGTTTTGGGTATCGGTGGCTGGCTCTGGCAGTCAGCCACACGGCCTTTACCGGGCGAGGAAGTGGCGGAATTAGGCAGGGAGCATGTGACGGATATTTCAAATGTAATCTACAATTCCAACCCCCCGACTTCGGGACCGCATTTTCCCGTCTGGGTCAAGCAGGGTGTCTACGATTGGGAGATTTCTGATGGATACCTTCTCCACTCGCTTGAACACGGATACGTCATCATTTCCTACAACTGCGAAAAGAACATGGTAGGTCGGGCTCCGGTAGTAGCGCAAATCCTTGCCCACGAAGACGAGGTGCCCCATGAAGAACCACCGGCAACACCATCGGCAATAAGTTCGGTGTTGAGCCGGATGACCCCGACAGGGGACGACAAAGTCAGCTGGTATACTCCGGACAATCCGCCTCCCAAGGAAAGGGAGCTAAGTCCGGCGTTTACAACAGAAGAATGCAGTCAGGAAAAAAGTGAACTCACGGGTCTTCTGAAGGACTACGAACGTCTTATTATTGTTCCCCGGACGGACATGGAAACAACCATCGCCGTTACCGCCTGGGGCAGAATTGAGACAATGGAAAAGATAGACCTTGCGCAAATCCGGGCATTTACAAGCGCCTTCGAAAATCAAGGTCCGGAGAAGACGGAAGAATGAGACCCTGGTTGCCATAAAAAGTTTTCGCTATACTGAAGAAACATGAATATCCTCATCGTCTACGCCACCAACTCCGGAGGCACGCAGATCGCAAGCCAAAGTATTCAGGAGGTCCTGACAGGGAAGACCCATACCGTCGTGGTAAAACAAGCTGCCCAAACTTCCCCCCCGGAATTGGGTCAGTACGATCTGGTAATCCTTGGTTCCCCAAGCTGGGATTATGAAGGTCAGGAAGGACTCCCGCACGCTGACTTCATTGATCTGATCAAGAAGTGCCAGGGAACAACGTTTGAGGGGAAAAAGTTTGCCGTTTTCGGGCTCGGAGACTCCTCCTATACCCATTTCTGCGGCGCCGTCAATCATCTTGAGGAATTTGTAACCAGCGTCAAAGGCACAAAGTCAGGAGAATCGCTAAAGATCGATGGATTTTACTTCAATCAGGAGAAAAACACCGAGCTGATAAGGTCCTGGACCGAAGGCCTCAGCCAAACGCTTGTCTGAATAAACCGCCTCTACCCTATTTCTCCTCCCTTTACTCACCCTTAATTTACCCTTAGCTTCCTCTAATATCCTCTAACCTCCCCTCTCTACCCTCTACCCACAACCCTTTCTCTTCTAGTGTTACAATGATCGGATGAGTCCGATGAAATCTCTGCTCTGTGCCCTCTTCACCGCGGCCTGCTTCGCTGCGACGGTCAGGCCTGTGTTAGGCATCGTTGACCCAAGGTCAACTCCGAACAACCGCTTCGGCATTCACATCATCAGTGAGGAGGATCTGGAAGATGCCGCCGCCCTTGTCAACAGTGCGGGCGGAGGCTGGGGCTATGTGACCATTGTTATTCGTGAAGACGACAGGAATGTTGAAAAATGGCAGAGGATTTTCGATCGGATGCGGGAATTAAAACTTATCCCGCTTCTGAGGCTTGCAACCAAGGCTCAAGACGGCGGCTGGGCAAAACCAAGGGAAGAAGATATTGACAGTTGGGTAAGTTTTCTTTCCTCCCTCAATTGGGTCGTAAAAAACCGTTATGTGATCCTGTTCAATGAACCGAACCATGCAAAAGAGTGGGGCGGAAGTCTTGATCCGGAAGAATACGCCCGCTTCACTCGCTTCTTTCACGATGCTCTGAAAAAACGCTCGGAAGATTTCTTCGTTCTTCCGGCTGGCTTTGATGCCGCCGCCACAAACGGACCGGAAACCATGACACCGGAGGCATATTGGCTGAAGATGCGGCAGGAAGATCCAACAGTCTTTTCCTTGTTTGACGGATGGACTTCCCATGCCTATCCCAATCCGAACTTTTCAGGCTCGCTCAATCAGAAGGGAAAAACCAGCCTCCAAGGGTATAGATGGGAAATCGGATGGCTGAAAAGATACGGACTAAAGAGCGATATACCGGTTATTATCACGGAAACAGGCTGGATCCACCGGGAAGGAAAGGTTAAAGACCCCTCCGCCCATTCCGCAGACACCGTGGCAGCCTTGTTCAAACAGGCTTATCAATCAATCTGGTTGGACTCCCAAATTATCGCCGTTACCCCCTTTGTTCTCCGATACCCGGAGGAACCCTTTGATCATTTTTCCTGGATGAAGGAAGATAGTGAGAAATACCAACAATACGACGAAGTAAAAGCGATTCCCAAAACGAACGGTGAACCTCCGCAAGTTCATTCGGGGATCTTTCTCCCGCCATCGCTTCCGGAAGAGTTGGTCGTCGATTCAGATTACACATTTACCATCAGGCTGAAAAACATCGGCCAATCGATCTGGAACAGGGATGATTTTTCACTCAAGGTAGAAAATTCCCAAAAGACCGCAAACATATTCGTCGGGCACATTCCGGAAACCGACCCCTTCCGCATAGGAGAAGTAGAGGTGAGGATAAGAACGCCCAAGGAAACTGGCAATTTGACTCTGACAATCGAACTTCTCCATAAAGGAAAACCGTTCGGAGAGACCCGGGAGCATAAGATCACTATTCTCCCGCCCCCCAGCATAATCCTCAAAGCCGATCTCTGGATAAAGCCCAAAACCAGCGCCGGCGATTTCACGCTTTTGATCTACGACGAGGGAAAACTTGTTAAAAAGATTGAACCATTTTCAATAAAAAACGGAGTCGGCACGGTTTCGGAGCTCCACGATGTCATCCCGGAAAAAGTCTATCGCTTCGTCCTTACGAAACCGTACTATCTTCCTCGCCAAATGTACGCGTATCTTTCCCAAGAAACGACAACGGTTGAGTTCAAGCGTCTGCTCCCCTTGGATTTCAACAGTGACGGGACGCTCACCTTAAGAGATATCGTTTCCTTCTTCCGCTATCCGCAACAAAGCTTAAGACTCCTCTCGCCGTTCTGATATCTTCTCTCTGACCCCGTGAGATGTACGAAGTACTATCTCACTGGGGCTCTAACTTCCTCCAAGTTCCTCTAATATCCTTTAATATCCTCTAATTTTCTTCCCTCTACTCCCTCAACTCTCCACCCACAGCTTCCCGGTATTGGCAATACTCGCACTCTTTTCCCGAGGCGGGCAACTCATCTGAATCCAAACACTTTTTGATGGCTTCAACAGTCGGCTCAACCCAGGTATCATTGCCGCGGTGAGAAACAATCGAAAGTTCAAATTCCAATCTCCCGTCAAACGACGGCCGGTTTTTCCCGGCATTGGCAAACACGAAGTACCCGGTATCGGAAACCGGAAATCCGCTTTGCCGAAAAATCCATTGGTAAACCTCAAGCTGCCTTTTGTACCCCTGTTTGTATTCATCGTCTAAAGAAATTTCCTTCTCCGTGCTTGTCGATTTGTAATCAACAATCAGAAGCTCACCTTCCGGGTTGACCCAAATATCATCAACCGAGCCGGTGATAACGAGATTCGTACCCCGATGATGGTATTGTTTTCCCCGAAAATTGTTGCGCCAAACCTCAAGCTCCGGATGCGCAAAAGGTATGGCGTTAATCCGGTATTGTTTCATGAGCGTATGCGGCTGTCTCGTCTGCCGAAGCAGGTCAAACTCTTTTTTGAGCAGCACATCCACCGCCAAGTTGAGGCTGAACGTTGGAAATGAGGGGCGTGAAATCCCAAGTCTCCGGTCAAGATAGAAGCATTTGGGACATGTAAGGTATAAATCAATCTTCGATCGGCTGATCTTAAAGGGAGAGGCTGAAGAGGGAGAGTACAGGTATCGGGATCGTCTGACGCTCATAAAAACACCTTCTATACTTCTTAAGCACGCAGTCTTTTCGGGCGTATGTCTACCTATGTCGGGGAGGGGAGAATTGAACTCCCTCTACGCGCACCCCATGCGCGTGTACTGCCGGTATACTACTCCCCGTCGTCTTGCAATTGTACCATGACTTCCTTCTGTGATTTAATGAAGAAAGGAGGAAAAAATGGATATGCCACAAGGCGTCCCGACCGTAACCACGCCTGTTCAATCGCAGCCAACACCGAGTCAGCCCTTACCGCAAGTACCAATCGCACTGCCGCAAGAAACGCAGCCTCAAACAGCTCAGACACCACCCATAAGTAAGCAAACATCCCCGCAGCAGCCGGCCTCCCCGGTTCCGCAGGTTGCATATGCCGGTTTCACCAAGCGCTCTCTCGCCACTCTCATCGACGGCCTCATCCTCGTGGTCATCGCCGTACCGATCAACCTGGTATTTGCCGTCTTCCAGGCGCCTTTAACGGTAACCCAGTCGGTTTCAAGCCCGGAATCCAATGCCCTGGCCTTCTCGGCAATCGGAGCGGCAAAACAGATCGTAATGGCAATCATCAATCTCGGCTATGGGATCGGCTTCCTTGCAATACAGGGAGCGACCCCGGGAAAGATGGCCCTCGGCTTGAAGGTGGTGGACACCAACCTCGGAAAGATTACCGTCGGAAAAGCGGTCAAGCGCGAAGCAATCGGCAAGTTCGTGTCCGGAATCGTGTTGGGACTCGGGTATCTTTGGGTAATTTGGGATGGGAAGAAGCAAGGGTGGCACGATAAAATTGCCGGAACGGTAGTGGTATACAAGAAATCGTTACCAACCGGGAGCTGACACTTGGAATACAAACGCATCCTTCGTCGTTCGTGGGAAATTGCCAAAACTTCAAAGGTACTTTGGGTTTTTGGGATGGTCGTCGCGGCCCTCTCGGGAGGCAGTGCAAATTTCGGCGGCAATAGTTGGAGTGAAGGAGAAAAGTTTACATTACCGAAAACATCCCCTCCGCAGGATGTGCCTCACCAAACAAGCCAAGTCCTGGGTCAGGCCACGACAGCCATTTCACAAATGATTGGCTCCATTCCCATTTGGGTCTGGCTCATCCTCGGCGGAACAATCCTTCTCGCCGTACTCATTGCGATAGGAGTGGCCCTGTATATCCGCAACTGGGGTAAGGGAGCCCTCATCGCCTCCATCCACAACCTGGAAGATCAGACACCCCCCAGCCTGAAAAGTGGCTCAAAGTCAGGTGTTTCGGTCGTCAAGCGGTTTATCATTCTTCACGTAGGCCCTTGGCTCATTTGGGTTGCACTCGCGGTCGTGTTAACAATCTTTGCTATCGGGAGTGTGATAATAACAGCAAACCTTGGATCAGAAGCACTGAAGATAACAATCATAGCCATCAGTATCCTCGTTTGGGTATTCGGGCTTGTTGCCACGGGACTCTTGCTCAACCTTTCAATCATTCTCGGAGAACAGCTGATAATTCGGGAGAATCTTTCCGCAAACCAGGCATTAAAAAAAGGCTTCAGATTGACCAAGAAATACTTTGCAAGCCTGCTTGGAATGGGGATTATCAACATGGGGATAGGTTGTGGCTTCGGTTGCCTGACGGTCCTTTTGATCATGCTGTTCGTTGTTTCGGTAATAGTCGCATTTGCAATCAGCAAAACCGCAGGGCTCATCGTTTCAGCGATCATTGCCGTTCCTATCCTCACCCTCGTCCTCTTTTCATTGCTTTTACGGGGGATATACACAGTGTTTAACACCGCGACCTGGACTTTAGTGGAAAGAGAGATTGAGACAAGGGAGAAAAACGGGACTGAAGATGGAAACTGAACCGCCGGCCACATCAAATACCACCAAAAAACCGGGGAAAGAAAGCGCTCTTGCAAAGAAGGGTACGGGTCCGACGGAAAAAGCGGGATTTGCGGTCAGACTCCTTGCCTACCTGCTCGACCTCCTCATATGCCTCGCCATCATACTTATCCCAATTTGGTTAGTGGTAAGAGGAAAACCTAACCTGGGAGAACTCATCCCCGCCACGGGCTTACTGCTCTATTGCGTCATCTTCATCGTACCGGTGCTTGAATTCTTCCTCAACAAAGTACTCCTGACGGTGAAGTTCGGCGGTGGCATAGGGAAGCTTGTTTGCGGTCTCGCAGTCACGGATGAGGATGGAAAATTGCTGAGGTTTAGGCAGGCCATATTCCGCTACGTGGTGGGCTATTTCGTTTCCGGAATGTTATTTGGATTAGGATTCCTCTGGATCCTTCGTGATCCGCAAAAACAAGGCTGGCACGACCATGTCAGCGGCACAGTTGTGGTCGTAAAGCAAAAAAAGCAATGGCTCTTCGGTGCAGTACTCTTCTTTCTGTTAGTAATGGTCAATGTCATGCTCGGTATAAAGGCAGTTCAATCAATAAAAGAGAACAGCGTTCTTCAAAATGATGCTCAACAAATTATGGAAATAATTAAAGAATCACTACTTGAAAATGGTAAGGCCCCTGCTACAATAGAACCCCAAGAAGCTCCGACTATCATTTGAAAAGTTTAATATGTCAAAGAACGGCGAGCAGTCACAAAGACTCCAAGCAGTCAGAATCGCGATGGAGCAGATAGAAAAGCAATACGGGAAAGGTTCGATTATGAAACTTGGTTCTGCCCCAACCCGTGATACCCATCTTTCAACGATTCCGACAGGAGCAATTGGTTTGGATCTTGCCCTTGGGGTTGGAGGGTTGCCCCGCGGAAGAATTGTTGAAATCTTTGGTCCCGAGGCAAGCGGAAAGACGACCCTCTGTCTTCATGTCATTGCCCAAGCGCAAAGGATGGGCGGCACCGCGGCCTTCATCGATGCTGAACACGCCCTTGACCCGCAACGCGCTCAAGCAATCGGGGTAAACCTCGATGAGCTTCTAGTTTCACAACCCGATACCGGTGAACAAGCCTTGGAAATTGCGGAAACCCTCATCCGTTCCGGCGGAGTAGATGTGATCTGTGTGGATTCCGTTGCCGCCCTTGTCCCAAAAGCCGAGATTGAAGGGGAAATGGGGGATGCCATGATGGGACTCCAGGCGCGACTCATGAGTCAGGCGATGCGAAAACTTGCCGGGGCGATCGCCCGTTCAAAGACCGTGATGATTTTTACCAATCAACTCCGCATGAAGATCGGAATCATGTTCGGAAATCCCGAGACAACCACCGGAGGACAGGCACTGAAGTTTTACTCCTCCATACGGATTGACATGCGAAAGATCGGGAATATCACGGAGGGCGAACAGGTGGTTGGATCGCGACATCGGGTGAAAGTGGTGAAGAACAAGGTAGCGCCTCCCTTCCGCTTCTCGGAGTTTGACATCATGAATGACGCGGGAATCTCTTATTCGGGGAGCCTGATCGACGTAGGCCTCGAGCTTGGGGTGATCGAAAAATCAGGGAGTTTCCTGCGCTTTAAAGGAGAGGTGCTCGCGCAAGGCCGTGAAGCGGCTAAACAAATGCTTGAAGAAAATCACAAACTTGCCAAAGAAATAGAAGCGGAAATCTTCAAAGCTGTAGAGCGAAAACGAACGGAAACCCCCAAGCGTGGCCGCCCGCCAAAAGAAGAACTCCCCTCCTAACTCGAGCATGCCGCGGATCACGAAGCTAAAGGCCCAAAGAAATCCAAACTATGTAAATATCTTTGTTGACGGACACTTCGAAACGAGTCTGGATCTTGTGGTAGTGACGAAGCTTGGACTCAAAGTGGGAACCGACGTTTCCGGACCTTTGCTTACAAAATTAAAGAAGGAAAGTGAATCAGCCAAGCTCTTTAATCGGGCGCTCCATTTTCTCTCCTTTAGACCACGATCGGCAAAAGAAGTACGGGACCATTTCCAGAGGTTTTGGAAAAGGGTGTCCGAGACCCCGGAGCGAACAAAGATAATAAACGAACTGATAACCAAGCTCAAAGAAAAAAACCTACTTAATGACCACGACTTCGCAGTCTGGTGGGTGGATCAAAGACGTGAATTTCGTCAGAAAAGCAAACGGGCAATCGCCTCAGAACTAAGGCGAAAAGGAATTGAGGAAGAGATAATCCAGGAAGTACTCTCCGAAACAAGCGATGTGGAGAACGTCCGTCTCATCGCAGAGAAAAAGGTAAAAAGTTTAAGACAGGAAAATCGCACCAAGGCCAGGCTAAAACTGGGAAATTTCTTAGGCAGGCGGGGATTTAACTGGGAAACAATCCGCGCCGTCGTTGACGAACTTCTCCCGTAGGAGTAAAATAGCCTCACACGAAACGATGTGCGTGGAATAATAACGATTGAAGGTAAGATGCAAAGCCGAATCAGAATGAAGCCAAGACTTCTGCTTTCTCCGACCAAAGGCCCGAGATAACTTTCTTAGGCTAAATTCCACCAATGCGATTCGTGTGATGTTTACAGATTTTGAATGTGGAGGAATCTATGGATCTTTTTACGACATTTAGTAAGGTCTTCAGTCCCAAAGTGCCACAAGCGCAAAGAGTAAAGCCGGAGGTAAAACCGGAGCTTCCAAGAGAGAAACGGGAAGATAGACGGGAACTTTCGTTGGCAGAGGCAAGGGCCAGAGAGATTATCATTGACGCGAAAGATGAGGCATTGCGGATCCGCCACGAAGCGGAAGAGAAAGCCAGGGTTCTTCGGGAAGAATTGGCAAAGCTCCAAGAACATCTGACACGAACAGAAGCGTCCCTCGAAGAAAGACAGGCGGTAATCCAAAAACAACAAGCGGAAGCCGAACTGGCAAAAACAAAGATCCAAGACCGGTTGCAGGAACTTGAACGCATAAAAGAACAGAAGCTTATTAAACTTGAAGAAATCGCAAGGTTACCAAAGGACAAAGCCAGGCAGGAATTACTTGACGAACTTCAGAAAGAGCTCGCGGAAGAATCAGCCAAACTCATCAGAGAATCCGAAGAGAAAGCGAAAGAAGAAGCGGTAGAAAAAGCACGGGAGATTCTGGTAGATGCCATGCGGCATGCCGCAACAGACTATGTTGCAGAGTATACCGTTTCGACAGTCAAACTGCCCGATGAAGAGATGAAAGGCAGAATCATCGGGAAAGAGGGGCGCAACATCCGAGCCTTTGAACATGCAACCGGAGTTGATGTTGATCTTGATGAAACTCCGGGAGAAGTTCGACTTTCGAGTTTTGACCCCATAAGAAGAGAAGTCGCAAAAGTTTCCTTGAGGCATCTCATTGTCGACGGCCGAATTCAGCCATCAAGAATTGAAGAGTTCGTTGCCAAAGCCAAGAGCGAGATCGAACGCGAAACATTTGAGGCAGGAAAACAACTTTGCCATGCCGTCAGCGTCTTCAATCTTCCCAGGGAAATCATGCAGATGTTAGGCCGTTTCAAGTACCGCTTCTCATATGGACAAAACATGATTGTTCATACATTAGAAGAGACGAAACTGGGCATAGCCCTTGCCCATGAAGTAGGAGCAAACGTTGATACGGTTCGCTTGGGTTGCCTCCTCCACGATATTGGAAAGGTGATCACGGACGAAGAAGGCAGCCATGTTGAACTCGGGGTCAAATTCCTTACTCGATTTCAAATCCCCCAAGGTGTGTTGGATTGTGTCGCCCAACACCACGAAGATCAGCCAATTTCAACGAAAGAGGCCGCCCTCGTCTATATTGCAGATGCCATCTCAGGAAGTCGACCGGGCGCACGCTACGAGGACTACGAAGAATACGTAAAACGCTTAAAGAAGCTTGAAGAATTTGCGACCTCTTTCCCGGGGGTCACGGAAGCCTACGCCATTCAAGCGGGTCGCGAAGTGCGGGTTATCGTCAATCCGGAGCAAATATCAGACGCAGCAGTCGAAAAACTTGCCCATGACCTGCGGGAGAAAATTGAAAAAGAGATGACATATCCGGGAACAGTAAAAGTCACGGTGATCCGCGAAATCAGAGCCACCGACGTTGCAAAGTGAGCCGCGACCCCGTTTTGCGGAACCCTTCTCTCCACACCCTTAGTCACCCTTATCGACCCTTAACCTCCCTCCTCTAATATCCTCTAACCTCCCCCTCTCTCCTCCTCTCTCTATACCCTATACCCTAAACCCTAGACGCTAAACGCTAATGCTCTTCCCATTCCCCCATTGACTTGCAGTTTAGCTTGATGTATAGGTTAAAAGTGAATACTATACTCATGATTTCTGTTTGAGAAAATTATTACTGTTCTCCGTATTCTTTTAGTTTTTTATTACTAATCTGTCAGGAGCGCCATGACGAAAAAAGAGTTCGTCGACATCGTTTCCAAGAAAGGCCATTTGACAAAGAAAGCTGCGGCTGAGTCAATTGATGTATTGCTTGAGGAAATGTCCAAAGCGATCAAGAAAGGGGAACGAGTGGTGCTTTCGGGATTCGGCACGTTTTACCTCTCAAAAGTTGCGGACAAAACAATTGTTCCCTTCGGCCAAGAGGAGCGCCGGACAACCATTAAATCCCACCGCGTCGTCAACTTCCGTCCGGGAAAACCACTCAGAAAAGCCGTGTGGTGAGCCCCCCCTTTGTGGAATCCTTCCTCCACACCCTTAGTCACCCTTATTGACCCTTAACTACCCTTAATCACCCTTAACTTCTCTCTGACCCCGTGAGATGGCTTGCCTATCTCACTGGGGAACCCCCCCAAACCTTCAAAGCTCCTCTAACCCTCCTTTCTGTCTCTCCCTGCATCCCCAAAGTCCGTCAAGCTTCATGGTAGAATAAACTTCATGGGGAAAAACGCGATTGAAGTGCGCCATTTGAAAAAGTACTTCAAAGTTTTGCAGAAGGAAACGGGCCTCGTCGGGTCTTTCAAATCCCTCATCGCACGGAAATACGAAGAGGTACAGGCAATAAATAATATTGACTTCACGATTAGAGAAGGGGAACTCGTGGGTTTTATCGGCCCGAACGGGGCCGGAAAGACAACGACGCTGAAATGCCTGTCAGGACTTCTCTATCCGACTTCCGGTGAAGCCAGGGTGCTCGGGTTCATTCCATGGGAGAGGCGGCCGGAATTTCAAAAACAATTCGGACTGGTCATGGGCCAGAAGAATCAGCTGTGGTGGGACTTGCCGCCGATGGAAACATTCACCTTGAATAAGGAAATCTATGAGGTCCCCGATGGACAATTTCAACAGACGCTCAAGCGTTTGGTCAGACTTCTCGATGTGGGCGGCATTTTAAAAACGCAAGTAAGAAAACTATCGTTGGGACAACGGATGAAATGCGAACTTATCGCAGCCCTCCTCCATAGTCCCAAAGTCCTCTTCCTGGATGAGCCAACTATCGGACTCGATGTCGTCATGCAAAAGGTGATGCGCGATTTCATTAAGGAATACAATCGGGAATTCAAGGCGACCATCATCTTGACAAGCCACTACATGGATGATGTACGGGAGCTGTGTGAGCGGGTCATTATCATCAATGAAGGGACCATCCTCTATGACGGGAAGCTGCAGGAAGTTGTCAACCGATTTGCGCGCGAGAAAATCATCACCGTGGTATTTTCAAGCAGCATCGATCAGAGGAAATTGGCGGAATTCGGAAACATTCGCGAGTACGAGTTTCCGAAAGCACAGTTGACAGTTCCGAGAACGGAGGCCGCCAAAAAGGCTGCGAAACTTCTCGAAGAATTCCCTGTTGCAGACGTAGTGATCGAAGAGCCACCGATTGAAGCGATCATCCGCGAGGTCTTCACCGGTAGGATGAAACCTTTCCAAAAACCGAAATGAGGCTGAAGAAGTACATAGCCATTGCCAAAATAAGCTGGATGGACAGCTTCGTCTACCGCTTAAACTTCATCATGTGGCGCGTGCGCTCGGTGCTGCAGCTTTTGGCCGTCTACTTTCTCTGGGTGGCAATCTTCAAAAGAGGGGGAACGGCGTTTGGCTATGACCAGCCGATGATCTTAACCTATATTTTAGGGACGTCAATCCTGCGATCCTTTGTTCTTGGATCACGAAGCGTGGATGCTGCTTCCGAAATCGCCAAGGGAGATCTCAATAACTACCTGGTGAAACCGGTGAACTATTTTGCCAACTGGTTATCTCGTGATCTGGCTGATAAGGCATTGAATCTCATCTTCGTGATAGGGGAGCTGATCGTGCTTTTTTATCTGCTCAAACCGACAGTATTCATACAAAATCAACCGATGCAGGTATTGGCGTTTACTATTGCCGGCATTCTGGCAATGCTGATCTATTTTTTCCTGAGCTTTCTGGTAAGTTCAGTCACGTTCTGGTATGTGGAGTATTCCGGCTGGCCCTTGAGATTTCTCTCCATGGTAATAATAGAATTCTTCTCGGGCGGTTTGTTCCCGCTTGACATCCTTCCTCCCGCTGCCTACAACGTAGTTCGCCTGCTGCCTCCGGCGTACTTCCTCTTTTACCCGATGCAAATCTATCTGGGCCGTTTGAATGCTCAACAGACGGCAGGCACATTGGCAATCATGGTGGTATGGGTACTCATTCTTGCTGAACTTTCTCAGTTTGTCTGGCGGAAGGGTTTGAAGGTGTACGGCGCGTATGGAAGATGACCATTGAAGGAACGATCAATGAACTGGAAAAAGTATCTCATTTTTTGGTTTAAAACATCAGGCCTTTCCTTTCAAGCGGTCATCTCAACCCGTGGGGCATCGGCAATATTCATCGCCGGGAAGCTGATACGTTTTTTCTTCTTCATCTGGTTTTTGATCATCCTGGAAGATCGAATTGAAAAGGTTGCCGGATACACCCTCAGCCAATTAATACTTTTCTTCTTGGTGTTCAATGTTTTTGATCTCTTCGGCCAATTATTCTTCCGAGGAATCTACTGGTTTAGGGAGGACGTGGTTTCCGGAAATTTCGACTTTAATTTGATAAAACCGATAAACCCACTGGTCCAAATCCTCACAGTCCATACCGATTTTCTCGATCTCCCGCTGTTTTTTATTGTCATTGCAGTGTTGGGAAAGTATATCGTTGCTCTTCCGCTCATAAACCTCTTCGCCTTTGCAGTGGTAAGTATCAGCGGGATAATCTTAGTAACAGCCTTCCATATTTTTGTGGCAGCCTTAGGTGTTATCACCACAGAAGTCGATCATACAATCATGATTTATCGGGATCTTACCACTATGGCCAGGTTCCCCATCGACATTTACACCGATGCCATCCGCGCCATCCTCACCTTCGTCATTCCCATAGCCCTTGTTTTTACCTTTCCGGCGAAAGCATTGCTTGCCCTCTTATCCTTGAAATGGATTCTCTTCTCCATCATCTTCTCACTGGTTATCTTCTGGCTTTCCCTCAAACTCTGGCACTATGCCTTAACCCAATATTCCTCCGCCTCGAGTTGATCCTGATCTGGTAAAATAGACTCGAATGCAGACTAACAACGCAGCGCCAATGAAAATCGGAGTGAAAACATACTTCATCAAAACCTTCGGCTGCCCCGCCTACGCTTATCGACTTTGCGCAGACTGCTTTTTCAGCCGTTTCGCAAATCGTAAGCTTCGGACGGGCAGGCAGATTTAAATGTATGAAATACCACAAGACTTATTTTATTAAGACATTTGGATGTCAAATGAATAAATCCGACTCTGAACGGATTGCCGGAGACTACCAGGCACGGGGCTATAAAGAAGCACATTCCTGGAAGGAAGCCCATGAAATCGTGGTGAACACCTGTGCCGTCCGCCAGAGTGCTGAAGATCGGGCCAATGGTTTTCTTTTGAATGTCAAAACATACTTTAGCGAATTAAAGTTACCTCATGCGAAACTTATCCTAACGGGTTGCATGACGCACCACGGAGACCGTAAAATCTATGAGATGTTTCCGATGATCGATGAGATTTTGCCAATCGGAGAAGTAGGGTTCAATTCTCAAGCGGTTCGTCGGGACACATACCACGCCTGGGTGCCGATTTCCACCGGATGTAATTCGTTCTGCACCTTCTGCATCGTGCCCTATTCTCGGGGACGTGAAAAGTCTCGACCGATGCATGAGATTATCAGTGAAGTGAAAAAATTGGCTCGAGAGGGATATCGGGAAGTGACACTCCTCGGGATGAATGTTAACTCCTGGGGTCTTGAGAAGGTCGGTATCGGCTTCCGAAAACTTCTCATGGATAAGGATAAGAAGTTCAAAAGAGAAGACCTTCCCTCCAACCAAAGCCAGTATCTCCGTCCCAACGGCACCCCGCCGTTCGTCAAACTCATCCGGAGAATCGCAAAAATAAAAGGTATTGAGAAGATTCGTTTCCTGACCAGTAACCCCTGGGACTTCCACGATGAGCTTATTGCCGAAATAGCTCGAAATAATAAAATAGACCGATACATCCATCTACCAATCCAATCCGGAAGCAATAAGATACTCAAGTTAATGAATCGCGGATATACCAAGGAAGATTATATTAATCTGGTACAAAAATTACGCAAAAAGGTTCCCGATGTAGCCATTGGCACCGATATCATCGTTGGCTTTCCGGGTGAAACAGAAACAGATTTCCAAGAAACAGTCAGCCTTGCCAATACGATGGGTTGGAAAATCGCGTTCGTTGCCCGGTACTCTCCCCGCCCCGGCACCGCATCCTTTAGGATTTACCATGACGGTATTTCCCTCAAAGAGAAAGACCGCCGCTGGAATATCTTGGATGAGATCATCAATAAGAAAAACCTCAACATCAGGCCCAAAATAGTGAAATGAACCGTAAGCTTCTTATCATCGCCGGTCCCACCGCAACCGGAAAAACCTCCCTGGCTCTAACCCTGGCAAACAAATTCAATGGGGAACTTATTTCGGCAGACTCCAGGCAGGTATATATCGGCATGGATCTTGGTACCGGGAAAGATCTCCCAAAAAATCTGAAACCCCAAACCTCAAAACTCATGTGGAGAGGGAAACCGATCAGGTACTATTCAGTCGGTGGGGTGAGAATTTGGGGTTATGATCTCGTAAAACCGGATGAAGTATTCAATGCAGCGTTTTTTGAAGAGATTGCCTGGATGGTGATAAAAAATACTTGGAGGCAGGGCAAACTCCCGGTCTTGGTCGGCGGGACCGGCCTGTACCTGAAGGCAGTCACAGAACCCTTGATAACACTCCATATTCCTCCGGATAAAAAGTTGAGGAGGTCGGTGGAGCAAGAATCGGTCACTGAACTTCAACACAGACTGATAAATCTCGACAAAGAACACTTTAATAGAATGAACAATTCGGACAAACAGAACAAAAGGCGTCTCGTCAGGGCTATAGAATTGGCGCGAAACAACACAAAAGTAAACAAGACGCTTGCGGGAGGTGAGAAAGAAACGCTGCTTGCGGAAACCTCAATCCTCAAAATCGGATTGAAAGCCCCAAAGCCGCTTCTTGATAAACGAATCGGCGAACGGGTGGACGTAAGAATAAAACAAGGCGCAAAAAATGAGGTAAGACAATTAATTAAACAGGGCTATACATTCGATTTGATCTCCATGTCGGGGATGGGATACCGGCACTGGAAACCATATTTCGAGGGCACGACAACAAGGGAAGAAGTAGCCAGACGCTGGAAATTCGATGAACATGATTATGCACGCCGGCAGCTTACCTGGTTTAAAAAAGATCAAGCGGTCAGATGGTATGACATCACCGAAACGAATTGGCAAAAGAGAGTTGTGGGCCTGGTACGGGAATGGTATAGTAAACTCATAATACGATGAAAACTCCGACAATAATACCAACACGGGTTGAGGTTTCCCATCGGACGATAGTCTTCACGGTTGTCTTCCTGTTGTTTCTCTGGTTTCTGTATTCCATTCGGGCAGTCCTCTTAGCAATCCTCATTGCTTCAATCCTGATGTTCGCGCTTAACCCCTTAGTGACCTTTTTAGAAAAAAGAAGGTTGCCGCGGCCGGTGGCGATTTTGCTTCTTTTCATCATTATAGTCATCGGCCTATCAGGGGTTATCGCCGCGATTATCCCTCCACTGGTCGATCAGACGAAAAGCCTCATCGATCAATTCCCCGCGATCGTCCAGAGTCTAGGCGGCTTAAAGATTGACCAGCGGGTATTAAGCGACCAACTTGGGCCCATTCCGAAAAATATCGCCCGCATTATCATCGGGGCGTTCTCAAACATTATTGCAGTATTTACGCTTTTGGTGGTGACCTTCTACCTTTTGTCCGAACGGGCAAACCTCCATCGATACTTGATCTTTCTCTTCGGAAACGACGGGACGGAGGAAAAGGCGGAAGAATTCGTAAACAAGCTTGAACACGGAATCGGAAGCTGGGTGCGCGGGCAATTAACACTGATGGCCTTAATCGGGCTTTTCACCTATGTCGGCCTCCGGATACTCGGGGTCAACTATGCTCTTCCGCTATCAATTCTTGCCGGGATTCTTGAGATTATACCCAATATTGGTCCCACGGTTTCTATGATTCCTGCCGTGTTGGTTGCCCTTGCAGCCTCCCCGATAACTGCCCTCGCAACCGTCGCCCTCTTCTTCTTAGTCCAACAGTTTGAGAACAATATTATTGTCCCGAAGGTCATGCAGAAAGCCGTAGGAGTGAAACCGCTGGTGACCATTATTGCCCTGATGACTGGAGTAAAACTCGCGGGCGTTTTAGGAGCTATTTTGGCAGTACCCGGGTACCTTATCCTGCGGATTATTGTCGAAGAGATATATACTTCAGACCGCTTCCGAAAAACGTGAAACTCCCGATATAGTCAAGAACCAAGTCAGACTTGGTCAAGAACAAACTACGTGAACACACCTCATAAAACTCTCTGAAATCGCTTTGGAACTTTTACTCAAGACGAAGGTGAGCGAATTCCATTGAAAGGTCATCGACTGCTTGACGAGGGTTTATCCCGAAGGAGTTGGATGACATAACTCTGAGCGAACCGAGGCCTGAAGAAAAGTTCCAAGCGTGTCTTTTCTTTCGACCATTTCTTTGGACAAGCAAAGAAATGGCCAGTCAATACCAAGGAATGATAAGCCAGATTCTGTGATCCGCCGGTTGGCGGACTGATGATATCTCTCTTTGCCCTCGAACTTCGTCCCGCCCCCCGATAAAAACCGGGGTATCGAGAAAGCATCTTGTTTCCGAGTTAAACTCGAAAGGCGGGACAGTCGGAGGTTGCAGCAGGGAGGATTGCCCGTTTCACCCCCCATGAAGTGTTTTATTCTTCACGGGGACTCGTCTCTGTTGCTCGAACTGGCCCCCCGACATAGGTCGGGAGACATCCCCTTGCGGGAAACACCTTGCTTTCCGCTGTCTGGACTTTCCTGAGTCCGACTTAACGTCGGACCCCATCATCCTCGATTCCTTGGCACCCGAAAATATACCAAAATTTTGCCGCAAAAACAACTCTATTGCAAGGAGGAGGCGAGAAACGTACAATAGAAAAAGAGGAAACATGGCAAAAATACTGATTATCGAAGACGATCCGCTTGTCTCAAGAATGCATCAAAAGATTTTCGCATTCGAGAAGTTCGATGTAGATACTGCTTCAAATGGTGAAGAAGGTTTGGAGAAGGCAAAATCAGGTAATCCTTCCCTTATTCTTTTAGACCTGATGCTGCCGAAGATGAGCGGTCTAGAAGTCCTGGACCAGTTGAAAGCAGAACCAAAAACAAAAAAAATCCCTGTGGTGATTCTGACAAATTTATCAGACCAGCATGAAACGGACCTGGCGAGTGCAAAAGGAGCTGTAAAGATTATTCATAAGAGCGAATCCGATCCAAAACAAATTGTTGAAATCATCAGGAAAATACTGCAGGAAAACGGCCATAGCGGGATTTCCGGTCAAGAAAAATAGTTTCCACACGGAAGCTACTTAAGCGGAAGGAAGAGAAAAGCTGAAGGTCGAACCCTTGCCCAATTGAGACTCAAACCAGATCTTGCCACCCATTTTCTCCACAATCTGTTTCACGATGAATAGTCCCAGGCCGGTTCCCGGGATATCACGGACGGTTTTTTCTTCAGATCGGAAGAAGCGCGTAAACAGCCGTTTTTGATCAGCTTCAGAAATACCAACGCCCCGATCGGAAACTTGGGTGGTAACGGTGGAATCCTCGAGACGATGCGAAACGGTGATCGTCCCGCGGTTGGAGTATTTAATGGCATTGCTGACGAGATTGTTAAGGATTTCTTTCAGTCGGGAGTCATCAGCCATCACTTTTATGTTGATTGTACTGTCGTGAACAAGCGCCAGCTTTTTCTGATCAGCTAAAGGCTTCAGCGATTCCAGGGTTTCAGTAACGGATTGAGAAAGGTCAGTTGGCTGCGTCTTGATTTTAATGGTCTTGGCTTCCGCGCGTGCAATTTGCAGGAGGTCGTTGACGAGCTGGACGAGCTGTTGATTACTCGCATTAAGTTGTTCCAGAACTTTCTTGAGTTTTGGAGGAGTTGAACCATAGACACCGCCCTCGACCATTGAGAGATATCCGCGCATCGCAGTGACTGGATTTTTCAGCTCATGGGTGGCAATGAACACAAATTCATCCTTAAGTTTGTCTAGGTGAACGAGTTTGCGGTTTGCGCGTTTGAGTTTCAAATTTGCCCGTTCTGTCTGAGAGTAGAGGGAAGCATTTTGGACAGCGAGACCGACGATGTCCGAGAAGCTTCGTATGAGATCCCGCTCATCTGGAGTAACACGCGATAAGGGTTTACTCATGCTAAAAATGAGAGCCCCAATCGCTTTATTTCGGGAAAGAACAGGCAGAATCAAACTTGCCTTAATACCGACAAGCGCTTGAATGCGTATGCATTCATCAGGCGGCAGAGCCGGGGTGAGGACATCTGCCCAAGACGTAGTTGTTTGAGGGGATTTTTGTTTGACTGACTGAATAAGCAAATTCTTTGTGTAGGAAAGAGGGATAACAATATCAGAGAATGGTACTGGGCTTTCCGCAAGAGCCTGCTGGGCCTTTGAAGTTTGCGAGATAGAAATCCGCCGCAGAACATGTTCCTTCGGATCAATCAAACAAAGCACAACGATTTCATAACCCAACTGCAAATATCCTAATTCCAGAAGAACGCTATCGACAATTTCTCTGACAACCTGATTAAAGTCAAGAGAATTGAGGATGATTTTTTCCAAACGCCAAAGAGCTTCAATGGTTTTTTTGGATTGAGGAGTAGTCTGATATGTCATAAAGGAATGCTCTTAAACAACATGACAGGCATCCGATTGGTGACAGAATTCAGGCCTGATATAATTCTTCAAGGAAGAATAATCATGTATCTGGAATAAAACTATCTAAGTTATACAAGATTGGAAAAAAGCGATCAAGCCCAGAGAATGAAACGTAGAAGGGAAGAGAGAGAGGTAGGCAGAATGTCAGCAATAGACACAGAACGATGAGTCCTGAAGGAATCGTTTTTTTATCCAAATCAGCAATTGAACACCCAGAGAGAAGAGGCGGCAATAGGCTCCCAGAAGATCTTCTCCCGGACATCACAACCGACCACCTTATTACGGGGAAAGATGCTTTAATTCTGGAGGAGGAAGGATTACGGCAGGCACTCCTGAGGATTTTCCCAAATTGGGATTATGGTAATCGGCAAGAAGATCGGTCCCGAATTTTAGTGGGAGGCCGCAACTTCGGGATCGGTTCCTCAAGAGAAAACGCAGCAGAAGCGGTTCGATTAAACGGGTTCGGCGCAGTATTTGCAGAGTCTTTTGGACCGATATTCTTTGAAAATTTGATTAATCAGGGTGTAGTTCCTTCTACGGATTTTTTTCTTCTTCAGAAAATTATGGAAGGAAAGGAACCACAGCTTGAAGAATTCACAAGAGGGCTATCTTTTGTTCAGAGGAGAATTCTTCACTACGGAGGATTGCCGAGATACATACGAGCAATTTACGAAAGTGAAGAAGCATTTCCTCAAGATGAAATTCCAGAGCGTGCACCATTTCCTCAAACTGCGGTGGAAAAAGTGTGCTCCGTAATTGGTGGGACGGTAGCAGGAAAAGTCAAAAGAGCTTCTGGGGAAGACCGATATAGGGCTGGCGACTCGATGGTTATACAAACCCAAGAGTTAGTCGGATATGACGTTTTTATAGCCCACATGGAAAGGGTACTCAACAGATACTTCAATGGAAAGATCTCTTTCCCTACAAATCATTTCTGGCTGTTCGCAGACCATTTCAGCGGTTCGGACGACCCAAATGCCATTAGGGCTATCGAAACCGTCAAACGGTATTGGGAAAAATACTCAGAAGCCTTTAGAGGGGATGATGGGATCTACAACAAAGTCCTTCCCCTAAGGTTGCCGGTAGGATCGGTGATTGTAGGAATGGATTCGCATTCGCCAGAGTTGGGAATTATCCCAGGCGCATTGGTTATTCCTATCGGATATACCGCAGCAGCTTGTGCCATTGCCAATGAAGGCTTAATTCCATACACGCTACCACCAACGATCAAACTCGAGTTTATCGGAGATTTACCAGAGATCTGTGACACGAAGGACACAATTTGGCAATTAGTTCATCGGTACTTTCGTGGGTCAATGGGAAATGGAATGATGTTTGAGATTGGGGGAGAGGGATTTGCGCGTTTACCCTACAGTGAAGCCGCCAAACATTTTAATGCCGTCACGGAGTATGGTGGAATAGGATCTATCGGCACAACGCCAAATCCACAAGTCATAGATTACTTAAGAGCCTACGGGAAAAATCTTGAAGATATTTCTGACCAAGAAATTGGGCGTATCTTTGAACATCTGCAGCCGGATCCAGGAGCCGAGTATGCCGCCAAGATCCGTGTGAATCTTGCAGAGACCGAACCTGCCGTTGTTGGGCCACATTCACACAAGGAGGTCACTCCTCTTGCAGAATTGCGCGATCAGATGACGTTTGATCGGTTGATATTCAATTCCTGCGCAGGTTCAACGCTTCAGGATATTGCAATCCTCGCGAGCGTTCTGCAGGGAGAACGGACCCGAATTCCGATAGATATTCATTTGGCTGATCCCCTCACCAGGAAACATGCTCAAGGAATCGGCATCTTATCCTCTTTAACTAGATCAGGGGCAAGAATCGCCAGAGAGCGATCATGCGGCCCTTGTCTTGGTTTAGGAGCAAGGGTGAATAAAGGTGAGAGGGTATTATCGACAAACAACCGGAATTACCCAGGAAGAATGGGTGATCGGGAAGCAGAAGTATATCTTTCCTCCGCCCCAGTTGCTGCGCTAACCGCAAAATTGGGCAGGATACCGACACTTGAAGACTTGTACGACAATAAACAATATATTGTCCAAGGAAAGCATCTGGCAACTTTGATCGCTTAAGGTGAAAAGAGAGGGCGTCCGAAACGAGGGAAAAGTAGCATACCAGTTTATGGAATGATGGATGAGACAGAAGATCAGTATGAAACCGAGAATAACATGAAAACTGGAATTGAAAGGAGGTGAAGACATGATGACGTTAAGCCAGGCAAAAAAGGCCCTTCAGTCATCCGAGAAGAAAGCAGAATCCCTAGGAATCGCAGTCAGTACGGTTATCGTGGACAACCACGGATCAACCATCGCTGCGAGTCGAATGGATGGAGCACTACCCATAAGCCCTCGGATTGCCCAGACAAAAGCATGGACATCAGCCGCCCTTGCAGTACCAAGCGAAGGATTAGCGCAGTTCGCAAAAGAAGGAATGCCGTACTTTGGGATTAACACACTATTTGGTGGAGAATTAACGACTATGGCCGGAGGTATACCAATTTTACAAGGGAAAACCCTGATCGGAGCAATTGGTGTCGGAGGCTCTCCAGATATTTCTCAAGATGTGGAATGCGCAAAAGCGGCGGCAGCTGTTTTGAGTGAATAGAAGGAAAGAAAAGTCCCGCTTTTTTTCTTAAGGTAATAAACATCATTTCTTCAGTTGGGAAGAGGAGTGGTCGGTCTGGATAATGAGGTTTGAAAGCTCAGGGAATTCTTCCCAGATCAGTGAGAAGGTGCGCATCTCGGTTTCAAAGTCTCTCCTTTCGGAAGGAGGAATAGTTGGCTGAGGAACGGCACTATCATCACCGGTTATCCTCCACCCCGCCGCCTCAAGATATCGAACCGGCACATTTCCAAGACGCCGAAGCATAGCCCCCTCATGCGTTATTTGAATGATGGGATAGGAACCCCTTCTTTCGGTGAACCGGGAACCACGATCAACAATAAAAGAAGAAACATTCCTCACTTCACAGAACGCTATGGCCTCTTCAAGGGATGTGGGCGATACTCCTCCATGCACATTGAGGGAGCTTATCCCAACCAGTTGAATTCCGCCATCATAGATCCTCTCAATGAATTTCTGGGCATGAGGGAAAGCCCGTCCCGCATGGAAAAAAAGAAGCCATTTGCCAGTTTCGTCTTCGTCGGAAACGAGGGAATGGAGTGGAGTCCCGTTAAGCGCTGAGTCTGGCTTGATAGGAAATTTAACCATGCAGAGACCTTGTGTTCTATCGGCAAGTTCGGATGGATCCTGAAAAAGATAGTGTAAATCGGGATGAATTCTCGTAAAATCCACGATATCCGCAGCAACGATTTCTCGTGGATGTTGGATCCAAATCGGAATGGGGGAGGTGCGATGAGGACCCTTAACTTGGGTAAGAAGCTTGTTGGTCGTGGCCTCATCTTCTGCGGAGAAGACGACCCCATACTGAACCACAAAGATTCCTATCGGTTCTCCTTGAGCAACACGAAAGGCCACTTCTTCACGGTGCGCGGGGTTTGCCATATGAAATGACAAAGGAGGACGAACTTCTTCGAATAAAATTTCGTGATCCGTTTCTGGGAACTGTTCAGATGAATGAGATGGCTTTTCTCCCATAGTACCTATTCAATAAGTTAAAGAATTACAAGATCAGTGAGTGTAGGCTGAAATTCCTTAGCCCGTTCAGGAATACTAAAAACTTGTTCATCCGTAACATCATTTCCACGCAAAGCAGCCGAGGTCATTATGACCGTGTACGCCGATGTTCACTGTGGATATTATAAAATACCTATGGAATAAAGCAAAATTCATTGACAAATCATTCAGATGATCCGATAATAGAGATCAAGTCGTAAAAACAAGATCCCTGAGATGATCGATTGGCTTATGATGAACACCGCGCCCAAAGAGACGGAGGTGAAAAACACAACATGCCAACGAGCGTAAACCAAACCTATAGCGGAACCCTGGTTGCAGCCTGGACGGATGTAACGACAAGGCTGTTATCGTTTTTCCCGAACCTCATCGCCGCAATTGCCGTTTTTCTTGTAGGGTGGATTGTGGCCGGATGGGCAAGGGCGATAATAATCAAAATCCTTGATTCGCTCAGGCTGTCAAACCTCATCAAAGACACGGGGATCCAACAATTTCTCAAAAAAGCAGACATTACGGTGAGGATCGAGGAAACGATCGGAGCCATTATCAAATGGTTGATCATCTTGGTCTTTTTCATCGCTTCGGTCAATATTCTTGGACTTTCCACCGTTTCTCAAGTTTTGGAAAGCATTTTAGGGTATATCCCCAATGTCATTTCAGCAGCACTCATTCTGACAATCGGGGTGCTGATTTCAGGAGTTGTTGAAAGCCTGGTGAAAGGGGCAGTCGGAAGCGTTGACGTCAAAGCGGGCAGACTGCTTGGGAAGATAGCCAGCTACACAATTGTGGTGTTTACGGCACTCGCCGCAATTTCGGAGTTAAAGATTGCCCAAGCGTTCATCAACACGATCTTTACAGGGGTAATCGCCATGCTTGCTTTAGGCTTTGGTCTTGCATTAGGACTTGGGGCAAAAGACCTTGTTTCGCGTTTCCTGACGGATTGGTACGAACGCTTCCGCAAGGATATTGAGTAACACGCTCCAGGCATCCATGCTGGGCTTGGAGCAGGGGCTTTTGAAGAATTTCTCCTCGCGTGAAGCCTGAAGATTTCATGGCCTGTCTGGCTGTACTTTCCTTCTTGCCAGTGCTCACCTTGCTTGAAAATTGGATCCCATCATATAAACTCCTCTTATCTAAAATATAAAAAGCGGATAATGTGAAATACCACGATGCACCAGATTCAAAATCTGGCCGGATAGGCCTAAAAAGTTTGAAATCTGGTGCAAAAGGGGTATACAATGAATCTTGCTATGCCAAAGGGAAAGGGAAAAGTGCTGCTCGTGGATGATGACGGCACCCTTCGCGCGCTTTACGTAGATGTACTTGAGCGGGAAGGATTACAAGTTGACCAGGCGGTCGAAGGCAAAGAAGGATTGGAAAAAGCCAAACAAGGAGGATATGATCTTGTGCTTTTAGATTTCCTTCTCCCGGGATTGGAAGGAACACAGATCCTGAAAGAGCTGAAAGAAAATCCTCCTCAAAAAGCGAATGGCCCCATTGTCATGCTAACCAATTCGGATCAAGTGGAGGTTATAGAAAAGTGCAAGGCACTCGGTGCAGCCGGAGCAATCATAAAAAGCACGGTTGTTCCGGACCAGCTCGTGCAGCGCATCCAAGGGTATCTTAAAGATCAACACAAGGGATAAGGTGCTTAAGTCCTGCCTTCCGGGAAACCTGCTCAAATGGAGCTTAACCAAGCTACTTTAAAGAAAATCCTCGTAGATTCAGGTTTTGTCACTGATCAAGAATTCACGGCCGCAGAGAAGGACGCAAAAGATTTTGATAAGGATGTCATTGACATCCTTATTTTTCGTGGTCTGATCACCGAGGATCTCTTAGGGAAACAAATTGCTCGGGAGTTGAGCGTTCCCTTCCTAGCCATTCACAACAAAGTAATTCCTTCCCAAGTGTTGGAACTTGTTCCCGAAAAGACCGCCCACTCCTACAGGATAATACCGTTTGAAAAGAAGGGGAATGAACTCCATTTAGGTATGGAAAACCCCTCGGACTTTGAGGCAATGGAATTCACGAAAAGAAAAACGGGACTCAAGATTATCCCGTATTACATTACTCCGGCCGATCTCACCAGAGCTCTTGGACAATACAAAAAGAACATTAAGTTGGAGTTCGAGAAAATCATCCAGGATAACATCAGGAAAGCCGCAAAACTGGGAAAGGATATCGTTAGGGCAGCCGAGGAACTCCCGGTCATTAAAATCTTCAATACGATCCTTGAGTATGCCATGGCGGAAAGGGCATCCGACATCCACATCGAAACAATGCAGGAAGCGCTCCTGATACGGTTTCGCGTAGACGGCATCTTGCGCGACATCATCATTCTGCCAAAAGAGATACAGCCCGCAATTATCGCGAGAATCAAGATTCTCTCTTCCCTCAAGCTTGATGAGCACCGAATTCCTCAAGATGGACGGTTCAAGTTTCAGGCACAAGAAGAAATTATTGCCCTCAGGGTTTCCGTCATGCCCACGTATTTCGGAGAAAACATCGTCCTAAGACTCCTCCCGGAAACGGAACGGCCGTTAAGCCTCGAAGAACTCGGCCTGGCCAAGGAAGGACTCGAGGTGGTGCAGCGGGCGATCCACCAGCCGCACGGAATGATCCTTGTCACCGGCCCCACCGGCTCGGGAAAAACGACCACGCTCTACAGTGTTTTAACGATCTTAAACACCACCGCCGTAAACATCGTTACCGTCGAGGATCCGGTTGAATACAGTGTTCGGCGTGTCAATCAAACACAAATTAATCCGAAGGCAGGACTGACGTTTGCGAAAGGCTTGCGGTCGATCATTCGCCACGACCCAAACATTATCATGGTTGGCGAGATCCGTGATGAAGAAACGGCCAACATCGCCATCCATGCTGCCCTGACCGGTCACCTCGTGCTTTCAACCTTGCATACCAACGATGCTCCGGGTGCTATTCCGCGTCTCCTTGACATGGGCGTTGAGGGGTACCTTGTAGCATCAACCATCATTATGATCATCGCGCAGCGCCTGGTTCGCCGGATTTGTCAGTCATGTGTGTCTGAGTACGAACCAAACGAAACCGAAATGAAGCTTCTGGTCGCACAATTCGGAGTCGCAATGAGAAAAACGAAATTTTTCAGAGGGAAAGGCTGCGATGAATGCGGTGGTTCCGGATACAAAGCGAGGGTGGGCATCTTTGAGGTCTTTGAGGTGAATGATGAGATCCGCGAGAAAACAACCAAGCGTCCCTCCGCAGAAGAGATCAAACAGTCAGCCCTCAAACAAGGAATGGTGACCATGCTTCAGGATGGCCTGAACAAAGTCGCAGCCGGTATTACCACCATCGAAGAGATCCGGCGCGCCGTGCGGGAATAAACGCAAAGGAGACGTTGATATCTTACTTTTCACTTTTCACTTTTAACTATTTGATTCGTATTTAATAACTTTAGACTTTTAACTCTTAACTTTTAACTTTTTATTCCCATGGCCATCTTTTCCTATAAAGCCAAAGACAAGCAAGGAACAATCCTTCAGGACGCCATAGAAGCACCGTCCCGCAAAGAAGCCGGAGCAATCTTAAGAGACCAAGGCATACAAGTATTAACGGTGCGTGAAATTCAGCGAGCCCAGTCGTTTCGGGAACGGCTGCAGGCAGTCCCGGTGATTGAGAAAGCGGTCTTCTGCAGATACCTTTCGACGATGATGAAGGCCGGTCTTCCCCTCTCAGAAGCGGTTGATATCATCGCCAAGGAAACCTCAAACAGGAAAATGCACCGAATCCTTCAGGATTTGGAGTACAGCATCCAGAGGGGACAGAAACTTTCAACGGTTTTTGCCCGCTATCCAGAAGTCTTCGACGTTGTCTTTCTCACCCTAACCCGTGCCGGTGAGGAATCGGGAACGCTTGAGCAGTCCTTCGAATACCTTGCAAGCCAGCTCATGAAGAACTACGAACTGTCTCAGAAGGTCAAAGGAGCCTTGCTTTACCCAGCGGTGATTATTTCAGCGATGATCGGTGTCGGGGTACTCATGGTGACGTTCGTGTTGCCGAGGATTAGCTCCGTATTCCTCAAGCTCAATATCAAACTCCCCCTGGCAACGCGAATCCTCTTGTCGATTTCAAGCTTTCTTGGGAAAAACTACCTGTGGGTAATCGCCGCCTCCGTAACGGCAGTGGTAGGACTGATCCTTCTCGTTCGTCTGCCAAAAACCAGGGTTTTCTTGATGAAGATTGCCAGTAAACTTCCTGTTTTAGGAAAGCTCTTCGATCAACTCGATATGGCTCGGTTCAGTCGTACCTTAAGTACCCTTTTAAAAAGCGGTGTGCCCATCTTGGATTCCGTCAAGGTGTCTGTTGCGGCCTTGACACAAACAAAATTTGTAAAGCTCGGGAAAACTTTTGAAGAGGAAATAAAAAAGGGCAGTTCGCTTTCCGATGCAATCGCAACCGGAGAAGGCATTTTCCCGGCCCTGATGACCCAATCCATCCGCGCTGGAGAAAAAAGCGGAAGCCTCGAAGTAGTCCTGTCAGAACTGGCAGATTTCTACGAACAAGAAGTGGATTTTTCCCTCAAGAACTTTACCTCGATCCTTGAACCGGTCCTCATGCTTATCATCGGCGTCGCCGTCGGAGCCATGGTCATCTCAATCATCGGGCCGATCTATAGCGTGATTGGAAACCTTCAACCCCAGCAACCCACCGCCCGCTAGTCTTGTTTTCCCTAACTTCCCGTGATTCATAATTCATGATTCATAATTCATAAATCTCGCTTCCCGCAATGGGGTATACACGCGGTCCCAAGACGCTATAATTAATGAAGAACCCTTGCAAAAGGGAAACTTTGCCTGCCATGATTGCTCTTAAGCACAAAACCTACCCAAGCCTCATTATCTCAGAAGAAAAAATTCAAATTCTCCTTTTAGATAAAACGGGGAAGAGGGCTTCCCGCTTGGCTGAAGAAAGACTCGAGCCTTCCGTCATCACAGGGGGAGAGGTGAAAAACGGGGAAAAACTCTCCCAATCCCTTCTCAGATTGTTCCAGGCAGCCAAAATCGATAAGCGTGAAGTCGTCGTCGGTATCCCGGAGAACAAATGCTACACGAAGATTCTCTCCATGCCGCTATTACGGATAGATGAACTGACGGAGGCGGTGGAGTGGGAAGCGGAAACCTACCTCCCCGTTCCTGCAGACCAGGTGTATATGGATTGGAAGATCATAAGCGAGGAGAAAAACCATATCAACATCCTTTTAATTGCGGTAGCGAAAGAGATCATTGACGGATATACCGCAGCCCTTGAGGCCGCTCACTTGACTCCGGTTGCATTCGAAACCACTGCCCTCTCATTGGTCCGTCTGATTGAAAAGGAAGGGAAACGGGCCGTTATTCTCGAGTTACAACGGGAGCACGCTGTCCTGACCTTGACGAAAGGCAAACTCATTGAAGCAAGTTCAATTGTCTCTCTGGCAGGGGAGGAGGGAGAAGCGGGATTGCCGTACCTTATCCAGACAATCCAAAAAATGCTCGCCTTTTACGAAACAAAACATCAAGATGAAGAAAAAGTCCAGACGATCTACGTTTGCGGAGAAGGAGCATCCCAAGAAGCTATCGATGAAATAGGGAAAGGATCCGGGCGAGAGGTAAAACCGTGTCCGCTCCCGATTGAAAACTTACCGAAAGGGAGAGAATTAAGCTTTGCGGTGGCATCATCGCTTGCGCAAAAAGAAATAGAAGAGCCCAAAAACGTCCGCACGATCAATCTCCTTCCCCCCAAGCTTCAGGAAGCGTTTGATGTAAAACAAAACCAATGGATAAATAAATATCTTTTCGCCATTGCAACCGGAGTAACCGCGACCGTTGCCATAGCGGCACTGGGAACGCAGGTCTTCCTCGGAGGTGTCGCAGCAAAGCTTGAGTCCGAGAAACTAACCTTGGCCCCGCTTCCTCAGGAGACAGGGGAAGCAATAAAGGAAACAGAGCGCCTTAACCGGAATGGAAGGACAATTGTCGAGGTTGGAAGCGGTCGGACATTCCCCCAAACCCGTCTCGCCGTGCTCCTGCCGAACATTCCGGAAGGAGTAGCCGTCGTAAGTCTTACTCTTGACGAAAACCAGAAGAAATTGAAGCTGGTAGGAAAAGCCCGGACCCGTACGGTACTCCTCAAGTTTCGGGAAAACATAGAGGGAACAGATATGTTCAGCGAGGCAACCCTGCCGCTCTCAAGCATCGAGCAAGCGGAAAACATCGACTTTATCATGAACATAAAAATGAACTAAGATGCCTGCGAAAAAAGACAAGTCCAAAAAAGAGGATTCAGGAAAGAGGGGCGGGTACCGTTCGTATATGACACCGGCAATCCTCTTCCTAAACGGACTTTTCATCGCCGTCGATGTGATACTGCTCATACTTTTGCCGCAGAGGACCAAAGCAATCGTGGTGTTAAGAAGCGAAATCCTGGCTCAAAAACTCCAGGAGCAAAGCGCGCAAAAACTCATCGCGGATTTACAAGCGACAAAAACCCAAGCAGAAAAAATTCAGAAGGCCCTTCCCGATCAATCTCGGCTTCTTGAAGTAATCCAATTCCTGGAAGGGTTAAAAGACATAAGCCAGGTAAGGAGCTTTAACTTCGTCAGCGATACCCCGATAAAGGATGCAGGAGGTTTCAATTTCTTACCCCTCGCCTTGGCATTCGAAGGATCTCTGCCGCAGGCAATGGCTGCCCTCACCAGGCTTGAAAATTCTCCGTACCTTTTTACCGTTGATTCCGCAAGGCTGGAAAGCCCAAGCGGTATCTCGGAAGGAACGTCAATTCAAGTAAACTTGAGGCTTTATGTTAACGAATCATTTGTCAAAGATTAGTCCGAAATTTCTGGTCAAGGGCCTGGCCTTAGTTGGCTTACTGCTCCTTGTGGCAGGGAATGCCAGGATAATCTTGGAAAATATCCTTAAGTCAAAAGACATCGACGAACGCATTGTCTCGGCAGCCAACCCGAGACTCAACCGAAAGTTGCTGGAAGAAGCCGCAGATGTTCTCGAGAGTTCTCAGAGTGGCGATTTGACAGCAATTTTCCCCTCTGCTACATTAGAACAAGAGGGCTCTGAAACACCGGAAATAAGAGCGAAAGTAGAAATCGAAAACGCCAGCGGCATCACCGGAGCGGCTGCAAGCCTGGCGGAAGTACTTGAAACGAAAGGATACCAAGTTAGCGCGATCTCCACTGCCCCCTCATTACTTGAGAAAACCACGGTAGTCTATAAGGTCGGCCTAGAGAGAGAAGCGCAAGAGGTGAAACAAATTCTTGAGAATCAGCAGTGGATCGTTGGCCTCGTTGAACCGGATCAAAACCAGACATCCGACATTCGTATTGCACTCGGGAAAAAATAAACACCTTATACTTAAATTCACTAATACCTATAGTGTGCAATACCCCAAAACACCAGAAGTGCGATATGGCTGAATAAGCCTAAAAAGCGCACATTCTGGAGTGAAAGGGGTATAAAAAAGACAAAACGCTGAAGGGGGGTGAGGAAAGATACCATGAGAAAGAATATGATAAAGGGTTTCACGCTCATTGAACTTTTGGTTGTCATCGGAATAATCGCAATCTTGGCAGCAATCGTTCTGGTTGCGGTAAACCCAGCCAGACAATTTGCCATCGCACGGGACACCACCAGAAGAAACGATATCTACCAGGTATTGAATGCAATCTATCAATACTCGGTGGACAACAACGGCAACTTCCCGGTCGCCATCCAAACGAACAGCTGGCTTGACATCGGGAACTGCGGCGGATGTCTCAATTTACAGGCGGATCTCGTCCCAACCTACATTCCTGCCATTCCATTCGATCCCTTAACCGGAGACATCACCGGGGGAACGACGAATTACGTATTGGCGCAGGAAACAAGCGGCAGACTGACAGCAAGTGCCTCAAGTGCCGAGGTGACAATCCCGTTAACCATCACCAGGTAATAAGAGAAAAGGGAGTGGATTTCACAAGGGAACAGATTTTTCACTCAAACGTTGTTGTGAACGCTGCATGATGGGAATGGTGGTATGTTGGTAAGGAAAAAAGAGGAAGACTTCTTGGCGGAAGGTGGAATCGAAATGAAAAACAAAGGCTTTACGCTGATTGAGCTATTGGTGGTGATCGGAATCATCACCATCCTTGCCACTATAGTCCTGGTGGCGATCAATCCCGCCAGGCAGTTTGCTCAGGCACGGGATACGACCCGCCGAAACGACATGTACCAAATCCTCAACGCCATCTATCAGTTCGCTGTCGACAACAATGGGACCTATCCGACCCAGATCCAGACCAACAACTGGCTTGACATCGGAAACTGCGGCGGATGTCTTGCACTGCAGGCGGATCTCGTCCCGACCTACATTCCCGCCATTCCGTTTGACCCCTCAACCGGAAACCAACAGACCGGCGTCACTGACTATGTACTGGCCAGGGAAACATCCGGGAGGCTGACCGCCTCTGCCTCAAGCGCGGAAATAAACGTACCCCTCACGATCACCCGCTAAAATTCCAACCATTTTTTTAGTACACTAAAAGCGATGAAACGAATATTGTGGATTTTCCCGATAGCGACAACGGTTTTACTGCTGGTGAAAGTGTTGCTTTCCTCAGACTGGCTCTCCGCACGATTTTCTCCGCAAGCAACGGTTGATCCGAGGGATGTAAGCGGAGAATTTGATCCGAAGGAAACCACCGCGGTATTCAACAACCAATCATTACCGCTCCCTTTACTCCTTGCAGAAATCAAACCAAAACCAACCGTATTAGGGGAAAGCGACGAACCAAAACGGATAGAGGTGGATTTAACCAATCAACGGCTCTCTGCATATGAGGGTGATCGCCTAATCTATAGTTTCTTAATCTCTTCAGGAAAATGGGCCCGCACCCCGACCGGCATCTTCCGGATCTGGGTAAAACTTCGCTATACGAAGATGGAGGGCGGTTCAAAGGCCCTCCGGACCTATTACTACCTTCCCAATGTTCCCTTCGTGATGTATTTTTCCAATGCCGAAATTCCTTCTTGGCGGGGATTTGGCATTCATGGTACGTACTGGCACTCAAACTTCGGTCATCCCATGTCCCACGGCTGTATCAACATGAAGATCGAAGAGGCGGGCTTGATCTATGAATGGGCAAAACCGGATCTCAAAGGCAAACGGAGCATGTTCGCTTCCGCGGACAACCCCGGCACCGAAGTCCGGATCTTCGGAGAAGCTCCGCTGGAATAATGTACCCCCAATCACACTTAACATCCCTTCCGGTAATTTCCTCTACTGTCCTCTAATCTCCTCTATAATCCTCTAACATTCTCTTCCTGATCTTCACAGCCTTGCTTGGGAAAGATAAACCTTCTATGCTGTTTTCATGCTCGCCAAGGTCTTCTCGGGTGCAACGGTAGGGCTTGATTCCATTCCGGTTGAGGTAGAAGTTGATGTCTCCGAAACCGGTCTTCCCTCATTTACCATTGTCGGACTTCCCGATAAAGCCGTCGAAGAATCCAAAGAGCGGGTCAGAAGCGCCCTGAAGAATTCGGGAGCGCATTTTCCGGACACCAAGATCATTGTCAACCTGGCTCCGGCAGATCTTCCGAAGGAAGGCCCGGCGTATGACGCACCTATCGCCCTCGGATTGTTGGTCGCATCAAACCAAATCAGAGCAGATGTGAGGAAATCCCTTGTCTTCGGAGAACTGTCTCTGGACGGAACGCTCCGCCATACGAACGGGATTCTTCCGCTGGTCCTCTTGGCGAAAACGCACCGCTTCGAATCGGTTTTTCTCCCGTCCGTGAACGCCAAAGAAGCGGCGGTGGTTAGCGGAGTAACAATTTTCCCTGTAGAGACAATCAAACAGCTTACCCTTCACCTTTTAGGAATTTCTGAAATTAAGCGGGAAAAACACATCCACTTTAATGAATTAAAGTCTGAATCAACCTACATCTTCGACATTTCTGATGTCGCAGGACAGGAGCATGCGAAACGGGCACTTGAGATTGCCGCCGCCGGCGGGCACAACGCACTCATGCGCGGTGTTCCGGGCGCAGGAAAGACCATGCTTGCCCAAGCGCTCGCCTCAATCCTTCCGGATCTCACCGAACAGGAAGCCTTGGAGGTAACCAAGATTTACTCGATCACCGGCAAAATCCCTCCGGGAGAATCGCTGATCAAACACCGGCCATTCAGAAGTCCCCACCACACCATCTCAAGAAATGGCCTTATTGGTGGCGGCAGTAGGCCGCAGCCGGGCGAGATTTCTCTTGCTCACCGTGGCGTGCTCTTCTTGGATGAGTTTCCCGAATTTCCCCGCCATGTGTTGGAAGCCCTGCGCCAACCGATGGAGGATGGTGTTGTGCAGATCTCCCGCGCCCTGGGTACGATGCGCTACCCCGCAAAGTTCATCATGGTGGCAGCCGCAAACCCCTGTCCCTGCGGGTATCTGGGAAGTAAGAAAAAACCGTGCACCTGCATGCCCGGAGAAATCAATCGTTACCGACGAAAGCTCTCCGGTCCCATCCTGGATCGGATTGATCTCCATGTGGAAGTTCCGGAAGTGGAACTAAAAAAGCTCACCGGGGAAGTAGCAGAAGGTGAGAAATCGTACTCGGTCCGGAAACGGATAGAAAAAGCCAGGAAATACCAAGCGAAGCGCCTCAAAGGAACAACCCTTGTCACCAACGGCGAGATGAACTCAAGACAGGTAAGGGACTATTGCCCGCTTACTCCCCAGTGTAAATCGCTTCTGACCTCCGCCACCGCCCAAATGGGCCTTACCGCACGCTCCTACTTCAAGGTCATCAAAATCTCCCGCACCATCGCCGACCTTGAGGGTGAAGAAGAGATAAAAATGTCACATTTAGCGGAGGCCCTGCAGTATCGGCCGCAGGAAGAAATAGTATAAATGATGATTGTTTACCCTGACCTTGCTTGCCCTGAGTTCATCGAATGGGCCGAAGGGAATCCCGCCTCCCAGCAATATGAAAAAATATAAAACCGCATGCGCAATTATTATCAATGATGCAGGAGCAATTCTTTTAACCAAAAGAGCAAGAGAACCTTTTAAAGGAAGATGGGCAATAATCAGTGGGATTGGAGAATCGAAAAAAGGAATTATGCCGGAAATAGGGATAGTTGAAGAAGTTAGGTGTGATCTTTCAACAAATTCTTTTCGAGGAGAATATATTTTTTCCATACCAATAGAGGGTGACCAAATGACTGACGAAGCCATGGTATTTCTGGGAAAAGTTAATGAAAATGAATTACTGCCTAACCCGAATTTTTCCTTAGGTTACAAATGGGTGTTTCCAGATAAGAAAGAGGAGTTTGAAAATTTAGCTTTTGAACATAGCAAGATAATAAAGAAGTATCTGGAAAGTCCTTGACTCGCCTTCTCAACAACACTTGCTCAATCTTCAGAGTATTAAAGAATCATCCCCCTTTACGGTTACTTTAGTTGAAAATGCGCGATGATCTGTCGTGCTACTTCTGAAGGAGAGAGACTGCTATTGTCAATAATTAAACTCTCGCGATCAGGAATTTGTGAAAAAAGGTTATATTTATCAACCCACTTCTCAAGTTCGTTAGTTTTGGTCATTTTCTCGTATTGTGTCCTGTTCCTCTTGATTATTCGCTTCTTAAGTACTTCCATTGAGGCTTTCAATTGTACTAAGCACACTTCGCCGCTATGCTTTTCAATGATGTTGATATAATTGTTAATGATTTTATCGTCCTCGCCGGCAGCATACACAAAGGTAAAAATCATGTTCACGTTATTCTTGGCTGCTGCTTCAAAGAGAAGTTCCCTCATTAGACGGACTTGATCCCAAAACACAGGAGATCCAAATTCAAAAAGCGATGCTACTACGTCAACCGTGAGGTGATTGTGGAAGAGTTTGTAACCGGTTAAAGCGGCTAATTCCTTTGCTACTGTCAACTTTCCGACTGCCGGAGGTCCGTATACGATCACGAGTTTCATGAGTCTATTATACTTTCATCAGATCATTATCAATACATCGTTAGTTGAGGGGTAAGATAAGTCACGAAATCTTAAGAAAATGATGTGTTTGTTGATCGAAATCCTCTGGGTTATTTAGTAGAGTAGCGCACTGAACAGTTCGAAAATCCCCAGCACCATTCGATGCGGGGCGGTGCGTCCCACCGGGACAGCCATTCGGCAAGCTCAATGCTTAAGCGCTGGGATTGACGATGGATTGGCAGGGATGAGAAGTTTACCCTGAGTGAAATCGGAGGGAGCGAAGTCGAAGGAAAACCCTCAAATGAAGACCTCAGGAAGAACTACGAGAGATCTTTGAGTATTTCTGGATGTTCAGTTCATTCACAAGTGAGATAGTCAGATTCATGATTCTGAGCTTTTTCAGCTTTTCATCATTGGTGATAAAAAGCTGACTCTTCGTAACGACCGCAGTTGCAAGCTGGATACTATCCGGAGTCCGAAGGGAGAAGTGTCTTCTTCTCATCTCGGCTGCTTTCTCCATCACTTCCCACGATAAAGCCTGAACGACAAGATTTGGCGTCTTTTGGAAAAAGCGCCTAAAAGCGGTTCTCTTCTCAGGTACCTTCTCCAGTTTCGGCGCGGAGAGAACTTCAAGCGGAGAAATGATCGAGGTTAGTGCCTTGAGACGGCCGTTCTCAATATTCTCAAAAAGCGGTTTTATCTTTTTGATAAAACGTTTATCTTCTTCGAACAGGTAAACGAAGATCATTGAATCGAGGGTTACTGAGGAAATCTTTCGCATCGCTCACTTCCAGCCTTTCCGCTCTTTTTCGATGTACTCTTCTCCTTTACCCCAGATTCCTTTACCGAGCCCGGTAATATGTGCAACCCAGCTTTCCGGCTCGGGCTCAAGAATCGCCTTTGGACTCACCCCTTTTATCTTGAGCGACATCACCAGCCTACTGCCAGGCTTGAGCCGCAGCTTTTTCCTCACTTCACTCGGTATTACCACCTGTCCTTGTGAGGATAAAGTTAAAGTATAAGTCATAGTGAATTTAGATTATCATTAAACTAAATGGAAGTCAATAAACATTTAGATCGGACGTTATGCGAGTTCTTCCTTGATTACCGCTGTTTCCTCACCCCAACCCGTCGGCAGGATCGGAAAACCGGACATCGCAAACAAAAGGGCGATTGGGGGGTACAAATGGTTTGTCCGTGCCGGACGAACACCCGGTTGACCATTCGCCAATACCGCTTCGGGATAATTTTCTGAAGGGCCCGCTCGGTTTCTTCGGGAGTCTTCGTCCGCACCCACCCGAGACGATTCGTAATTCTGTGGACATGGATATCAACCGCGATCGCATCGCGCCCAAACGAATGGGAAAGGACAATATTCGCAGTCTTCCGCCCAACGCCGGGTAGTGAAAGCAATGCCTCTTCGCTGTCAGGAACCTCACCCCCGTACTTCTCAAGAAGAATCCTGCAAATCTCCTTGATGCGTTTGGCATTTTGCCGATATTTCCCCGCCGGTCTGATGATTATCTGAAGCTTTCGGTCGGAAAGGGAAAGGAACGCTTTCGGAGTCTCAGCCGCCGTAAACAGCCGCTTTGCCACCGGAATAATCTGCTCATCCCGTGCCCGTTGAGAAAGCATGGTTGCGATAAGCGTACGAAATGGGGTTGTTGCCAGCCTGTGGAGTGGAAGCTCGGGGTAAATGCGGTCAAGGGTTGTCAGGACAAAGGAGATTTCCATATCGGTATTGTATCAAGAGAGACCAACGTGATATCGTAGAACTATGGCAGAGCAAAACAACCCTCCCCAGCCCGGGCCTGTAACACCCCAAGCCACGCCTCCTCCTCCGGCACCGAACGATCAGCCGAAAATCCCGCCAAAAGGGGGTAAAACCAGAGCCGCCTTCCCATCGCTTCCGAAACCGCATCCTTCATTCCTGGTGGCACTCCTTACGGTCATCTTCACTATCGCCGGCGGCATCGGCTTGGCTGTCGCCATCGGCAAACTGACCCAAAGAGGCATGAAGGGAGCGGAAGAAAGCCAAAATGCACCGATGGTGACTATCCAACCAACCGTTTCCTTGGAACCGGAAGAAGACAACCAAGATGAAGGAGCTTCTCCTTCAGCAGAATCCTCGCCATCAGGCAGCTTCGGCAGTATGCTTGACGAAGAAGCATCCGAAGCATCCCAACCAGCATCCTCAAATCAATGATGTCTCCCCGGCCGATGCGTAAACTCCTCCTTTCAACCAGAAACTTTGGAAAGATACGGGAGATAAAAAGTATCCTTTCCGGTCTTCATTTTGAACTGACGACCATCGATGAGGTAAGTGGTATACGCCCCTCCGGAGTGATAGAGGAAACCGGGACAACCTTTGCCGAGAACGCCGCAATCAAAGCGGAGACCTTGGCAAAACAAACGGACCTTCTTACCCTTGCCGATGATTCGGGCCTTGAGGTAGATGCCCTGGGAGGGAAACCGGGTATTCAGAGTGCCAGATTCGTTGAAGGCCCCGATGAATTGCGGTACACACGCGTCCTTGAATTGCTACAAGGCGTCCCGCCCGCCAAACGGACAGCCCGGTTCAAAACGGCCGTGGCCGTCCACGACCCACGGACAGGAAGAACATATATTTTTGAGGGAGAAACCGAAGGCTGGATTACGACAAAGCCCCAAGGTACATCCGGATTTGGCTACGATCCCATCTTCTATTCAAGCGAGCTAAATAAAACGTTCGGAGAGGCAGAGCTTGAGGAAAAGAATCGTGTCTCCCACAGAGGCAAGGCCCTCCGCAAGGTAAAAGCCTTTCTCCGCAAGCTCGTCAGGGAAGAAAGCACCGCCACCGGCGCGGGATTCCATGAAAGGGAAGACAATGGCGATTTGCGGACGAACCCCATCGCCAGCCGTCTGGCGAAACGCCAGCCATCACGCGCCAGAAGGGAAAAGAAAACCACGAAAAAGTAGGCGAGAGAAACGACAGCCATGAATAACGCAACTCGTGGAATAACAGGCGCGAAGAGAAGAAAAGCTCCGGCCAAATAGGCAAGCCCATTTACCAAACTTCCACGTGTGGAAATAGCTTCGCGGTAAGGAACGCTGATCGCGTTTTCGCTGGACATGGATTGTACAAAAAAACAAAAAATGAGTCCGCCCCCTGGAAGGGCAGGGGGGCGAAAGAGGCAGTTCGGACAGCGTTGAGGCAGAAAAAAACTGCCCCCATGCTGCCCGGGCAGTTTGGTTCAATCGTATGTTTTGGGCTCGATTACGTCAACAGCAGCTTAAAGCCGCAAACTATCTTAGAGTAGGACAAACCGCGTCGCGTAAGGGGAAAAATTCAGTAGGTAAAAGTAGCAGGAAAAGTTCGCGAAGCTACAGGATTAATACGAAATAGACAAACACGATCCGAACCGATCAAATATCTTCACGCACAATCAAACGACAACCATAAAAACGAAAAACAAACCGAAGGTATGAAAGAAGAAGGAGAAATACGGAGGGTGTGAGGGTAACCGCTATTCTTGCCCGATTGAAACGAAACGCACACCGTCAACAGCCACACATGGCGCATAGGTAATTTCATCGGAGGCCCAAAGGATGGTGGGTACCTTCGCTTTGCCGACACCAATGATGTCGCGGACCATTCTCGCTAAATTGTCTTCCAGGCGGAGCGTGTTGGGAAGGATGGGCGAAGCGAGCTTTCCGTTCCGAATGAGGTAGGAATCCGCAACTGCCGTCCCCGAAATAATACCGGTTGCATAGCCTCCGACGGGGTAGGTATACCAAAGTCGTCCGATGTAGAGACCGTTTTGGACTTTGCGCAGCAGTCGCTCCATAGACAAAGGCGTTGGGCTGTCAATGACAAGGTTTGTCGCATGGGTCCCTACCGGGCTGCTGGCGGCCCGGCCGCCGCCGTCGGAGAACCGAAAGCCATTTGAAGGCCGTATCGCTCGGGCAATGGTTGTCGGGCTAACACCCAGTTTCGCAGTTGCCTCCGTCACTCTCCCAAGCATCTTATTGGTCGTTCGGGAGTCAGACAGATAGCCGGTCAGAACCCCCTTGTTTAAAAGCACCTTTCTTGCCGTTGGCGCGCCTTCACAGCTTACCCGTTTACTTCCTGCGCCTCCCCGGATGGTCGGGTCATCAGACAGGGAAAGCAGAGGGGAAGCGACCGGTTTCCCGTACTGTCCGGCAAACAGAGACGCTCCGAAATCAATCAAACTCAGAGTGAAGTGTGAAAGCAATAAACCGCCGAACAGCTCGGCTACTGCCTGTGGACCGAAAACGACCGGGTACGTTCCCCCTCCCACACGCAGCCCTCCGACACCTTGGATGGCTGAGCGTGCGGCCTGCTTGCCGAGGACGTAAGGGGAAAACCCAGACAAAGAAGAGCGGGCGGACCAAGCAGAGCCTTTGGATCGTTCCTTCTCGAGCATTGCGGTCAGAAACGATAGGACAATGGTGGAACATTCGGAATCGACAACCCCGTTAGTTGAAGCCAGGGCCATGGACTCCCGGACGATGAAGTGGTCTCCATTCAGAATAAACGCCAGCTGTTTTGGAGACAGACGGTGTTTTCTGGCGTAGGGGGCAATCCCATGGACCGTTCCCCTGATCGTTTCCCAGGCAGCCCGGGAAAGAAATTTTGCCTCCGCCCGATCGGAAAGGGAGAAGAGTCGTCGGTCGTGAAAGCTTAACCGCCGCCTGCCTTGAGCATAACCCTTTTCCGGTTGGTATAAGCCATGAAAATCCGGATCGGGAACGGCATCCCGTTTGGCTTTTTTCAAAGCCTGCCTGACGGCATCAGGAGAGAGTTCGCTTGACTCATGTCCCATCCCGACCAACTGCTTTCCCCCTTTCCGAAACCACACTTCAACACAGACCCCCAAGTCCTCGTCGGACTTCAGCTCCTCAAGCCCATTGCACGGAATATGGGAGGTATAGACGAGTCTCCCAACGGTCCGCCTGTTTTCAGACGCATAGACGAGGCCTTGAGTAACCTTGGAATCGGCTTTAAGGATCGAAAGACCCTGTTTGACGGTGCGTGTTAGGTGGGTAATGCTTTTCATTTATCACACTCCTCGGGCGATCATTGCTTGTGCTCGGATAGTCGGGCCGCCGTTACCGACCTGTTTGGCTTGCATGGGTTGGCCTTTGCCGCAGTTTGGAATGGGAAAAATGGTGAAATCCGATCCGACGGCATCGATGGAGTTGAAGAAATCCTTGGAATTGGCGGTCACCCGCCCGTCGCGAAAAACCCGTCCCAACCGACCGTGGCGAATTTCGTAAATGAGTCGGGGGGCGATCTGAAAATTCTCCCGGGATTCCGAGATAGAAGGGATACGGTGACCGACGCAGTAGTAGCCATGCTCCACATCGGAAATAATCGAGGCTGGATTGCTTTTTCCCGGAGCAATCGCTGAGACGGACATCCGGATGAGGGGAACGACGGAAGCATCATTGGCTTTGTAATGTCCGTTTGGGGCCGCACCCACAATCGCCGCAGTCTGCCGACTATTTAAGAAATCTTGGAAGATGCCTTTGTTAATGTGATAGACACGCTTGGCGGGAGTTCCCTCATCATCGTAGAGATAGTGCCCGTATCCCCCGCGCAAGGTCGGATCCGAAAAAGCCGTCAAAAGCGGAGAGCCGATCTTTTTCCCGACCATGCTTTTCTGAAGGTCTGTGAAAAACCACGAACGACCGGCATAGCCGGTCTCCATCTTGATTGCACGGTCAAGCTCCGCTGGGTGTCCGATGATCTCATGGGCAAACAGAGCCACCAAATCCGGATCGAGAACCACAACCACCGGTTTATCTTTGCTCGGAGCCGGCTTGGCCTCGGAAAGCGTGTTCGCCTCGTCGGCTATCTGGCGGGCAAACTGACTCAAGGTCATTTTGTGGGCGTTTTTTCCCAAAGACAGCGCCTCAAAACCAAGTTGATTCCCCGTATGGTGGTAGAGATCAACCGGTCTGTTCCCGGAAGCGTTTTGTGCCAAAACGAAAACCGTACCACCGGTAGAACAGGAGGATTGGTCAATAAAAGCACCTTCCGAGGAAGAAAAGAGCTGACGGGAAATAACACTAGAAGCGGAAACTTCAACCTTTTTGATGGAGGGATGAGAACGTTTGGCCCTCAAGCCGGCTTCACAGACAAAATTCGAAAAAAAATCCGGCGTGATGTTTCTCGGGTCAATAGCAAAAACTGCTTCAACGATAGCTTGATGAATATCGATTCTGGCAAGCTCCGTAGGCGTAACCGATTGGCCGAGGGGCATCAACTGTGCGAAACGTTCTTTGTGCAGGGAATTTGCCAATGCACGCTGGGATGCCGCGTCAATGGCGGATAAAAGAACTTGGGGAAAGTGCAAAAAGTCGGAAACACCTAAAAGACGTCCGTAATACCCGGAAGCGGCAATACCCTTGGCGGCAATCACACGGACACCCAACGAAAATCCCCAGTCCTGGCTCGATGCTTTTGGGGCCCCGTCTTCCGACCAGCTACCGACCCCTTCAGTGATTTGAACTCGAACATCAACGTACTTAATCGAGCGCTTCCGTTTTGCTTCACTGGGGGCCTGGGCCACCAGTGGACGAATGGAGTCAAGACTGGTGATATGTAAGCCTCCACGGGCTGATGCCCGTGGCTTCTTATCAATTATATGAGGCGAAACCCCGCCCCGACCAGTCAGACTGGTCTGGTGCTGGGGTAAAGTTGAACGCATATGCGTATGGAAGGTACCAGATAGGATATGAAGTTTCAAGGCACAAAAAACAGCCGTGCTCGAGGGCCTTACGCTTTCTTTTCCTGTTCCGGCTGGGTATCGAGTTTACGGTACAGGGGAAACCCGCACACCGGGCAGGTAGCCTTTGCCATCCGGAGATTGTGTTTCGTACGGAATTCCTCAAAGGTTTCAACTTCCCGCTCGGCTTTGCACTGAACGCAATAAAATGTCATGGCGTTTCCAAACGAACAATTACCGTAACCAAAAATAAAGCCCAAATTCTGTTGAAAAAGCGAGGAGTGTTAGGATTGAAGTGCGGACAAGGTCTTTTCGGATAAAGGCCGGGTCATAAGAAAAAAGTGACAAAAAATCACCGGAGACACCCGATGAAACGGGAAGGGATGGCGAAACAAGCGGAGGGGAAACCTTCTGAGAAACACCGGGCAGAGAATACTCTGCCTCCGAAGGAGGCTCGGTGTGCTGAACCTGTCGCCTCAATTGCGCGATAATCTTATCCTTTTTCGTTCGTCTGCCTGCCATTGCAATCCCTATTGTATCACGGAAAGAAGAAAGACATGGCTAAGGAAACCCGTGCAATGACACCTGGGGAACCGCTGCGCTATAATAGGGGAAGAAAAAAGAAAAAAACACCCCCTTAAAGTACCGATGGTAAATAACCCAACACTCCTTAACTTCCTCTTCACATTCCTCGTTTTGTGGTTACTGATAGTCTCCATACTTTTGTGGCAAAACATACGCCACTACAACCGACTCGCGGGGGGGGTAAAGAAGCAGGAACTGCGCGAAATCTTGGAACACCTCCTCTCCCAATTGAAAGAAAATAAACGGGAAACCAAAGAGCTTAGGCAGTGGCTGAAATCCCTTGAAGAGGAGGAAAAGTTTGATCTCAAGAAAGTAGGATTTATCAGGTTCAATCCATTTTCGGATACAGGAGGAAATCAGAGCTTCTGTCTTGCACTTCTTGATGGACACGATAACGGGATTGTGATAAGCTCACTCCATAGTCGTGATCAGACACGCGTCTACGCCAAAGCCATAACCCAAGGTAAAACCGAGGGTCAACAGCTTTCCCGGGACGAAAAGGAGGCTATTCAAACAGCCCAAGAAATGGCAAAAGGGTAGCTTTTTTCAACAACAAAGATCCTTGAACTTTTGACTATTAACTTTGAGATTCTATTTCTTGACTTTTAACTTTTACTTGCCCGCCGAAGCATTCGGCTCAGGAAACGGCTGAATAAGCAGTCTGCTTGAAGCCGTAAATGCGAAGGAGGGACTTTTCACTTTTTAACTGATATGCTTCCTGCCGCTCTTCGACCGAAACTTTTCCTTCTCGTTGCTGGTCTGGGGTTATACCTTTTAACAACCGGTATTGCCTTCGCGGCGTTTAATTTTTTGCGGACCGAGCCTCAGTCTGAATTTGCGAACCCTCTGCCGGGAGAAGGAGGCGGTCTCGCCATCGATCCCGGAGAGCCAAAGACGGAAAGCTGTCCCTTAAACGGAAAGCTCTACACCAAAACCGAGAAGAAAGCCTGGGAGACCCGCCGCCCTTTGGTCGTGATGATTGAAAACCACTCGGAAGCCAGACCGCAATCAGGGATAACGAAGGCTGATATCGTCTATGAGGCAGTCGCCGAGGGTGGAATCACCCGCTTCCTGGCAGTCTATCTTTGTGATGCCGTCGCTCGCGATACCATGCTCGGTCCGGTGCGAAGTGCCAGGACCTACTTTCTCGATTGGGCATCCGAATACGGGCTTACCCCGCTCTACGTTCATGTCGGAGGAGCCAATCTGCCTGGACCGGCCAATGCCTTAGGGCAAATCCAAGAATATGGCTGGGGAGGGAGAAACGGAAATGACCTCAATCAATTCGCGATCGGCTACCCCACATTTTGGCGGGATTACGAGCGGATTGGCCATACGGTGGCAACCGAACACACGATGTACACAACCACGGAAAAGCTTTGGGGTGAAGGAAAACGTCGCGGATGGACAAATAAAGATCTCAAAGGTATTGACTGGCAGGATCAGTTCCAATCGTGGAAACTCGAGGAGAAGGAAACCGAAGGCCCTGAGGCAAACAAGGTAAGCTTCGAGTTCTGGCAAGGCGGGGAGGAATATGCGGTTACCTGGGAATATAATTCACAGTCCAAAGACTATGCCCGCCTCAATAATGGGCAAGCCCACACGGACCTCAACAACGGAGAGCAAATCAAAAGTCGGGTAGTCATCGTCCAGTTCCTAAACGAAAATGGGCCGATCGATGAGTTAAAACATATCCTGTACAAAACAATAAGTTCCGGGAAAGCCCTCGTTTTCCAAGACGGAAAGATGACCGAAGCCAATTGGCAGAAAATATCAAGAAAGGCAAGAACTGTCTTTACCGGCAAGAACGGAAAGGAACTGACCTTCGCTCCGGGGAAAATCTGGATAGAAATTCTTCCCACTGGAAATACTGTAGACTATTAGTGTACAATACCCTTGCTTCAACCGATCGGATAAGAGCCGCATCGCAATATTGAGGAAATAAAGTCAACAAGCGGCCTCGCCATACGAAGCTTCTGCCCGACATTGAGGAGAACACCGATGGCAAAACTTTCTGACTTCATGGTTTCAAGGGTAAGGGCAAAACTTCTCAAGGTATTTCTCCAGGACCCGCAAGACATGTTCTACGTCAGGGAGCTCACCCGGAAAGTGGGAGAAGAAATCAACGCGGTTCGAAGAGAACTCGAGCGCATGCAGCGGAGGGGCTTGATAAAGAGCGAACCTCGGGGCAACAGATTGTATTACTTCGTGCGGAAAAACTATTCCTTTTATCAGGAACTTCTCCAATTGGTTGCAAAAACCTCAGGTCTCGGTGGCGCCATCCGTAAAAACCGAAATAAGCTGGGGAAATTGAAGTTGGTGATGTTCTCAGGGAGGTTCGTCCGCAGGAAGGAAAGACAGCAAAATGAAGTGGATGTGTTGATTGTCGGGAGCGTCGTACTTCCCCAACTTGCTGCACTCATCCGGGAGGAGGAAGCAAGAAGGGGTCAGGAAATAAACTACACGGCCATGACTACGGAAGAATTTGAATTCCGTCGTAGTCGTCGCGATCCCTTCCTCTTGGGCATTTTGGGCGGGTCAAGAATCATGATTGTCGGAAACGAGGATGAGCTCGTTGGCCAAGGATAGGGGACCAGGATATGCTTAAAAAGGTAATACGAGCCGGAAATTCAACCGCCGTTACCGTACCTGCGGAGTTCGTCAAAAGCGTTGGGGTGAAAGTTGGGGATATGGTGGACGTACGGACCGCTCCCGAAAAAGGACGGGTAATCTATACCTTCTCCGGAGCCAGACAGCTCACCCTTGAAACTCGGCTCTTTAGGGAAAAGCCATCAGTCACAAAGAAACCGTAAAAAACCTTCTCTCCCGTCAAATCACAAGGAACAGTCACGTTTGACACGCTATAATCATAGAAAGAAATCTTTCCTTTGCACAAAAGAGTGGAGATGTAAAATAAAAAAGAGGTATGTATAAGAAACCACGGAAGCTGTTCTTAAGCCTGATTGGCTTGGCCCTGGTTGCGCTGATCATTGATCTTCCGGGTGAGCTTCCGATCAGGGGTGGTATTGGACCTCTCAGGATCGATACGGTGATCCGCCGCCCTCTTCTTAACCTCGGCGTCGGACAGCTAAGATTCCGAAGGGACTTAACAATTCATCAGGGCCTGGACCTCAAAGGGGGAACCCACTTAGTATTTGAAGCCGACATGTCGGGGATTGAGGAAAAAGATCGGGAAGATGCGCTCCGAAGTTCCGAAGAAATCATCTCAAGGAGGGTTGATCTCTACGGAATTGCGGAACCGCTCATCCAGACCGCCAACAATAAGGATCAATATCGGATTATCGTGGAACTGGCCGGTGTTGCAAATACGAAGCAGGCAATTGACCTTATCGGGAAAACTGCCCAGCTCGACTTCCGGGAAGAACCGGGAGAGAATAACCAACCAAGCGCAACCGAGTCTCTTGAAGCGGAAACATCGATTATCAAATACCAACCGACGAACCTCACGGGGAAAGATCTTGCCAGAGCTCAGGTGCAGTTTGATCAAAGTCAAACCGGAAAGCCTGTGGTGGCGCTGTCGTTTACCGCTGAAGGAAAGGACAAATTTTCGCAAATTACGTCGAGAAACGTGGGAAAACGACTGGCAATCTTTCTCGATGAGAGTCCGTTGACCGCCCCCACGGTCCAAGAAGAAATCACATCCGGGAATGCGGTCATTACCGGAGATTTCACGCTCGAGGAAGCCAAGAACCTTGCGATACAGCTCAACGCCGGAGCCCTGCCGGTACCCATCAAAGTGATTGAACAGCGAAGCGTGGGCGCAACGCTTGGACAAGATTCGGTAGTCAAGAGTCTCGAAGCGGGTGCAATCGGGCTGACCATCGTCATCTTCTTTATGGCTGCAACGTATGGATGGTTGGGGGTAATAGCGGATGCTGCGCTCCTGGTCTACGGAATTATTACCCTGGCAATTTATAAACTCGTCCCGATCACCGTCACACTCCCTGGACTGACGGGATTTATTTTATCGGTCGGAATGGCGGTTGACGCAAACATTTTAATCTTCGAACGCATGAAAGAGGAGGAGAGGAGCGGAAAAAAGTGGCGGGCGGCAATGGAATTGGGGTTTGGTCGGGCTTGGGACAGCATCAAGGACGCGAATACGGCAACCCTGCTCACTTGTTTCGTTCTTCTCAATCCCTTCGAATGGACATTTCTTCCCACCAGCGGGATGGCGCGCGGTTTCGCGCTGACCCTGGGGATTGGGGTACTGATAAGCTTGTTTACCGGTATCGTGGTGACCCGGACATTTTTGCGGGTCCTCTATGAAAGAGATGAGACAAAGCAAGGCGGCGAACCCCGGGGAATTCAATGGAGTGCAAAAATCGGACGTATATTGGCAAAGATTCGGGGTGGGCGATGATACGATTCATGCGTTTTAAACTGCTTTACTTCGCACTCTCTCTCGCGGTGATTCTTCCGGGCGCCTGGTCTCTGGTTCGATTCGGATTACGGCCTGCAATTGATTTTACCGGCGGAGCCCTCATTGAGCTTGAAATTCAGCCGCACGAAGGTAAACAGGTCACAGAATCGGCACTCCGGGATCTGGTGGGCCAAGACGTCGAGGTTTACGCGGTTCAACAGACCGGCGAAGGAACGGTGATGTTGCGCACCAAACCGATCTCCGAAGACCAAAAGCTCGCCTTCACCGATAGAGTAAAAGAACAGCTTGGAGGAGTCGTGGAAAGGCGATTTGAATCGGTGGGACCGACCATAGGCAGGGAGCTTTTACAAAAAACAGTCATGGCGGTAGTCATAGCAGCTTTGCTGATACTCATCTATGTGGCGTACCGATTCAAAGAACTGAAGTACGGCATCTGCGCGATCCTTGCAATGTTCCATGACACGCTCGTGATTTTAGGATCCTTCAGTCTCCTCGGACATTTTCTGGGTGTTGAGGTGGATACCCTTTTTGTCACGGCGGTCTTAACCATCCTCTCGTTTTCCGTGCATGACACGATTGTGGTCTATGATCGGATCCGTGAATCCCGGAAACGTCATCCGCAGGCACACTATGAAGAGATTGTGAACTTAGCGGTGGCCGAAACCTTGGGAAGAAGCCTCAATAACTCGTTAACCATTATCTTTATGCTTACCGCTCTCCTATTGTTTGGCGGCGTGACCATCCGCTGGTTCGCCACGGCCCTCCTGATCGGAACCGTAACCGGCACCTATAGTTCTACTTTTACCGCTGCGCCCTTACTCGTGATTTGGGAGAATTTCAAGCGCAGAAAATCCTAACCCCCCTTAACCACCCTTTACTTCTCCCTGACCCCGTGAGATGGGCTCCGCCCTATCTCACTGGGGCCCTAATCCCCTCTAACCTCCTCTAACTTCCTCTCCCCATACCCTGCGCCCTAAACCCTTGGCCCTTAAGTCAACTGCAGAGGAAAAAATTATTTTTGACCCAACTCCTTAATTCTCTCCAAAAGATACTCCCGCGTGTTCTTTTTCGTTTCTTCCATGATTTCCTCAAACAGTACGCTGAGGATTTCTCCGACCTTTGGTCCCGGCCCGATTTTCAGGACTTCCATCACATCATGCCCGTCAATCTTAAGATCCCTCACGGTCAGGGGTTCATAGAGTTGCTCACCGACCCGGCGCTGCAGTTCCGTCAGTCTCCACGAGGTTGCCTTACTCCCTCCGCCCTTTCTGTCTCCCACCCGAAGCAGCATCATATCGTTGATATTGACAATACCGACCCTTCGGATAAACCGCCTGATTGCCGCATCGGTCATTGTCGGAGCGTAGGCAAACATATGCCAGCGCACCAACGTCACGAGCTTCTCCGTCTGGGCTTTGGAAAGCCGCAAGCGCAGGGCAATTGTCCGAGCGATCGTCGCGCCGGCAACCTCATGGTTGTAAAAGGTAATCTTTCCGTTCGTCTGTCGGAAAGTCCGGGGCTTCCCGATATCGTGAAGCAAGGTTGCCAGCCGGACAATTGGGTCAGTGGAGGGGCATCCGCGCAGGCTTTCAATGGAATGGGTCCAAACGTCATAGATGTGGTGTCCGGCCTGGGGAATCTTCTGCCCCGCCATAAGCTCAGGCAAGATGTATTGAAGAAGACCGGAAGAATGAAGGAGCATCACGCCGTCCGCGGGAAAAGGTGAGGCGAAAAGTTTCAGGAGCTCGTCCCGGATTCTCTCCCAGCTGATATGCGTCAGAAGCTTTGCATTCTGCTGAATGGCGGTGAGTGTCTTTTCCTCGATGAAAAAGGCGAGCTGGGAACCGATGCGGATTGCCCGTATCATCCGCAGGGCATCCTCATTAAAACGCATGTTCGGATCGCCGACGGTCCGTATGAGTTTCCGTGCCAGGTCTGCTTGACCCTGAAACAGATCAATAATCTCGGTATCGAGGGAAACTTCAGGAGAGACCCTCACCATTTTCAAGGCTTTCGCCAGCGCTTCGTCCGACTGGGGTTTAAGCGCAAGTGCGTTGATCGTAAAATCCCGTCTGGACAGATCTTCCTCAAGGTTTTTCCCCCACACCACCCGGTCGGGCCGGCGTCGGTCGCTGTACCCGTGTTCGGTTCGGAAGGTGGTGATATCAAACAGCATATCCTCCGATCCCAACGATGGTTGCTCAAATTGAATGGCAAGATGCTTGCCGGAAACGCGTACGGTTCCGAACGTATTATCGTAAAAACTTTCCCAAAACAGTTTCATGATTTCATCAGGCACCGCATCGGTGGTGAAATCCCAATCATAGACCTCCTTTTGCTGGATAAGGTCACGGATTGCACCGCCGACAACGTAGGCTTGAAAGCCAGCTTCGTGCAGTGTAGAAAGAATGCGAACGACCAACGAGGGTAAAGAGAAAGCGATCATCGGTGTAACACCATTATAAACTCATCTGAAACGAGACTCATTCCCGAAGGGGGCGAAGATGCAGTGGCAAATCCAATCACAGCTTACCAAAAAATCACCAAGTGAGCGAAAAGAGGAAGTGATAAAAATCCTCCTTCGCAACCGCGGGCTGAAGTCCCCAAAAAACGTACGGGAATTTCTAAAACCCCGGCATCCGCAAGCCATCACCTTGACGGAAGTTGGCATAAACAAACGGGAACTGAAAAAAGCAATTACGCGAATACGAAAGGCAATCAAAGCAAAAGAACTGATCATAGTTTATGGGGACTACGACGCCGATGGCGTCTGTGCCGCAGCCATCCTCTGGGAAGCGCTCTTTTCAGCGGGCGCCAACGTACTGCCCTTCATCCCCGATCGGGAAACACACGGCTACGGATTGTCTATCAAAGGTATCGATGCTATCCTCAAGAACCCTTCGCTCTATGCCCTTCGCTCTACGCCCACTCTCATCATGACCGTTGACAACGGGATAGTAGCCGAAAGCGGGGTCGACTACGCCAAGAAAAAAGGCATTGATGTGGTGATTTGTGACCACCATGAGAAATCAAAACACCTTCCCAAAGCCTTAGCGATCATTCATACCACGAAGCTGGCAGGCTCAGGGGTGAGTTGGATTTTTGCTAGAGAGCTTTTAACCGAGCTCACTCCCAAATTGCCGCACCGGAGTTCCTTGGACCTTGCAACGATCGGCACGGTGGCAGACATGGTGCCGCTTCTTGGCGCAAACCGCGCCATCGTCAAAGAGGGGCTAAAAGAATTACGCGAAACGAAACGGATTGGCCTCCGGGAACTTTTTTTGGAAGCGCAGATTTCCCCGGGAGAAATCAACACTTTCCATATAAACTTCATGATTGCCCCGCGCCTCAACGCCATGGGAAGACTCGAGAGAGCTACGGACGCATTACGCCTTATATGCACGCATAACAAACAGCGTGCCAAAGAACTGACCGAAAGAATCGGAGACACGAACAGGAAGCGCCGAAAGCTTTTGGAAGAAACACTATTGATAGCCAAAACCCTGTACGCGAACATCGGAAAAAGCGAAGAACAACTCATCTTCATTGACCATGAGGAATTTCATGAAGGGATTATCGGGCTTATAGCCGGAAAAATGGTAGAGGAATTCGCAAAGCCGACGATTATCGTTTCCCGCGGACAACAGCTTTCCAAGGCATCGGCCCGCTCCGTTCCGGGATTTAATATCATCGACAGGATCCGCCAGTTCGAGGATCTCCTGGTTGATGTTGGCGGCCACCCGATGGCGGCGGGATTTACCATTGAAACAAAACACATCCAGGTCTTTGCCCGGAGGATGCATCAGGCCGCCCGTAAACATTTAGGGAAGAAACGTCAGGAAAAAACACTGAAGGTCGACAGTGAACTCGCATTTTCCGACATCACAGACGGATTGTACAAAAAAATCCAAGCCTTTGAACCGTTCGGGATGGCCAATCCTGTCCCGGTGTTTGTAACAAAAGGCGTTTTCCCCCGCTCACTGCGTCAGGTAGGTGCCGACGGAAAACACTTGAAATTGGTGGTCGGGCCCGATCGCGGAAATCAGCCCTCGGCAGATCACTGGCTTTCCGCAATCGGTTTTGGCATGGGAGAGCAAATACGGGCGCTCGAAGGCAAAAGGACCATTGACATTGCCTTTACGATCGAGACGAATGAGTGGAACGGAGAAAGTACTCTGCAGGTAAAGCTGAAAGACGTCAAACCGAGCGAAGAATAACGGGGAGAGTCAAAGTCGAGCACTATGACGAAGGTTACGAATCCGTATCTTCGGAAGGATTATTCAAAGCTTCCTCGTTAGCCGCCGCGGACAGCGCGTGTTCTAACCATGCCAAATGGATGAAGCGAACGCGTGCCAAGTCTTCCGCGGATCCATCGGTGATCGGCTCAAAATCTCTGTCCGTGCGTTCCGCTGTTTCTTGTGATTTAGCCATTGCAAATATTTATAAAAAGCGAATACACAACAGCTACACATAATAAGCGAACCCACCCCGCCTTGTCAAGTGGGACTGTTGACATCGTAAGAAATAAAGAATATAGTGCATAAAATTTGTAAAAAAGCGTTTGAGTCTGCTGACAACAGACAATCCCAAAAAAATAAGTGGGAACGCTGCGCAGGAAAGTAAGACGCCGGGTGAGCCCGTGACAGCTGAAACGAGATAAACAAAAGGTGGCACCGTCCTTCTTGGACCCTTTAAGAAGCGACGGTTTTTTTATGAAAAATCAGGAAGAATTATTAAGTTATAGAGCAAAGTTTTTGGAACCATCGCCGATGTTAAGCCTCAATGACAAGGCAAAGCAGCTGAAAGAACAAGGGGTTGACATTGTGAATCTGACGGCCGGAGAGCCGGACGGAAGAACTCCGTGGTCGATTGGGAAAGCGGCCAAAGCGGCCTTGGATCTTGGCTTAACACACTACACCCCGCCGGGAGGAGTAAAAGAACTCCGCAAAGCAATTGCCGGGAAACTGCGGCGGGTCAATCACATACCGGCGGCCTGGGAAGAAGTGGTTGTCGGTGTGGGTGCCAAACAAGTATTGTCAGCTGTCTTCCAGCTTCTCTGCGAACCGGGGGATGAAGTGCTCATCCCCACCCCCGCTTGGGGAACATTCATTGAGCAGGCCCGGTTGGCAGACGCAACACCGGTTCTCATGCCGCTCAAACAGCCGTTTGTTCTTGATGCAGAAACGGTTCATCGGAATCTGACTAATCGGACAAAAATCCTTATCGTCAACACCCCATCCAATCCGACCGGTTCTGTTATTCCGAGCGAAGAGCTCAAAGCCATCGCCGGGATCCTCCGCGGTAGACCGATTCATATACTTGCCGATGAAGTCTATGAGCAGTTCATTTACGATGAGCTGTCGCACACCTCGATCGCCTCGCTTTCAAAGGAAACCCGACAGCAGACGATCACAGTGAATAGTTTCTCCAAAACCTATGCGATGACCGGCTGGCGCGTGGGCTACGCCCACACGACACCGCTGCTGGCCCAAAAGCTTTCCGCCTTAAATAGCCTGACGACCTCGGGAACATGTTCAATAGCACAATACGGCGCGCTCGAAGCCATAACCAGGACGCCTAAGGAACTTGAGCGGATGACAAAACAATATGAGAAGCGAAGAAACCTGGTTCTGGAACAACTGGGAAAGATCTCGCTTCTCTCGGCGGTCCCGCCGAAAGGGGCTTTCTATGTCTTTATAAACATCAAAAAAGCGCTGAACGGGAAAGAAACATCCGCGCAGTGGTGCGCCCGCTTACTTGAAAAAAAGGGGGTCGCGGTCGTCCCCGGCGAAGCCTTCGCCTTTCCGGGCTTCATGAGGATAAGCTTTGCGGCAAACAGGGGACAGCTCCGCAAAGGATTACAAAGAATACGGGAGTTTCTCAGGGAAGAATGAAAACGCCTCCGAAAGTAATGATTGCTCAGCATCCGGATCATGCCGGCGTGCCCTACTGGAAAAAAACAGCCTTCATCTCAACCAGAAGCGAAATAGAGGAGTGCTATCGCTCGTTTGCGGAGCTTCAAGCGGACGAATATCTCTGGGATTGGGAAGGAAAATTTGTTGACGAGGCGGTCATCGAACGGTTATATCAGAAGTATTTCAGGTTCTTCCGCAAAAAACAGCTCGGGAGGGACGTCTTTCTCACCTTCAGGTTGCCGCACCTCAATACGAAGCGGGATTACCGCATCGGTCGGGCGCTGTTCGCGTTAAAAACCGCACAAAGTCTTGCCTATGAAATCGGGCTCAACAGCCCTCCGCTGACGGAAGTGATTATCCCATTGGTACAGTCTCCGAAAGATTTATTAACGATCCATGAAGCCTATACCCAATTGGAAAACCTCGACCACACGCTGTTTAAATTCCGCCTGCGCGGAATGCCGCAGGTCGGTGTCATTCCCATCTTTGAAAAAGTGGAAACGCTCTTCCGTGTCCGGACCATTCTCCAAAGCTACCTTTACGAATACAAAAAACGATACGGAAAGTTCCCGGACTACCTCCGGCCCTTTTCCGCACGGTCCGATCCTGCCTTAAACTCGGGAATGATCCCGGCAACATTGGCAAACAAAGCAGCCCTGACACAATATCGGGAGGTGGAGGAGAAAACGGGCGTCCCGGTCTACCCGATTATCGGTCCGGGGGCCCTTCCGTTTCGCGGGCATTTAACCCCGGAAACCTTGGGCGAATTCCGGGAGGAATATCAGGGGGTGCATACGCTTGTCATTCAAGGCGCATTTCGTTATGACTGGCCGCTTGAGAAGGTGAAAAGAACCATAACAAACATGCGTCAAATACCCCCGGGGAAGCCAGCCACCGCGGACAATAGTAAACAGTTAAAAATCCTCTGCGGGATCTTCGCCCGGCCGTACCGCCAGACGGTCGAGCAGCTTGCCGCAGCGGTGAACAGTATTGCCTCGCTGATGCCCAAAAGAAGAGAGAGAATACTCCACGTCGGGCTTTTCGGGTATTCCCGGGGCATGGGTAAAGTGTCACTTCCGCGGGCTATTCCTTTTACGGGAGCGCTCTATTCTCTGGGAACGCCGCCGGAGCTGATCGGCACCGGTCGCGGTCTCAAAGAAGCCATGAGGTTGGGCCTGCTGCCGATATTGGAAGCGGAGTACAAAAATCTTCGCCGCGATTTAACCAAAGCCCTTTCGTATTACAATGATCAGGCAGTCAGCTATTTAGCCAAGGAAAATTCAGCTTGGCAAGCCGTTCAGGAAGATGCCAAAATCATTCGGGAGTACCTAAATGGGGACGCATACTCAAAACACGAAGAACATTGTATGCTTGTAATAAAGATAATCACGGCCTTACGGGGCAAAACCGGCACGAAAACGCTGAGGCGATACGTAGAAAAGGCATGCCGCCTGCGCCGGAGCGTCGGGTGAAAGGAACCACATGACACAGCGCGTGCTTGTCAGAGACACACTAAAGCTGGTAAACCAGATTGTTCGTCTTTCAGGCTGGGTGCATGCCCGCAGGGACCACGGAAAGCTCGTCTTCATTGACCTTCGTGATCGCAGCGGTATCGTTCAAATTGTTGGCGGAGACGTGTTGAAGGACCTTCGCATTGAAGACGTCGTAGACGTAAGCGGCCTTGTGAAAGACAGGCCGGCAAATCTTCAAAATCCCAAAATCGAAACCGGAAAAGTAGAGGTTGAAGCCCGCAAAGTCACCGTGCTCAGTCACTCCAAAGAGCTCCCCTTTCCCATCGATACGGACGGCTACGAGATAGACGAGGAAATTCGATCAAAGTACCGCTACCTCGATATTCGTCGTCCGCGGATGGCAAAAAATCTACGGTTGCGCTCCAAAGTTGTTGCCTATATACGGAACTTCCTTCTTGACAGGGATTTTGTAGAAGTAGAAACACCAATCCTTACAAAAACGACCCCGGAAGGCGCCCGGGACTTTATTGTTCCTTCGCGTTTGAAAAAGGGTAAATTCTATGCGCTTCCGCAATCGCCTCAGCAATATAAACAGCTCCTCATGGTTGCGGGATTGGAACGCTACTTTCAGATAGCTCGTTGTTTCCGCGATGAAGATCCGAGGAAAGACAGAGCGTATGGGGAATTTACGCAGCTCGATCTTGAAATGTCATTTGTTACGCAAAACGACATCCTTACGCTCACGGAAGAGCTGTTTACGAGGCTTGTCAAAGACCTTTTTCCTGATAAACATATGACGCAAACACCCTGGCCCAGATTCTCACACAACCAAGTCAGACAGAAGTATGGTACGGACAAACCCGACTTGCGCAAAGATAAAAACGATGTGCAGGAGCTTGCATTTAGTTGGACGATTGACTTTCCGCTTTTTGCAGAGCAATCAAAAGAAGATTTTTACTACGGGTCGGGGCAAGCGAAATTTGCCCCCTCCCACCACATGTTTACTGCACCGCACCCGGACGATATTCCGCTTCTCGATAAAGACCCTCTGAAAGTACGGGGGCTGCAGCACGATCTCGTACTGAATGGTTTTGAGGTGGGTGGGGGAAGTATTCGTATCCATCAACGCGAAGTACAAGATAAAGTGTTTGACCTTATCGGATTTACAAAAGAGCAGAAGAAACAGTTTGAACATATGCTTACTGCATTTACCTATGGGGTGCCGCCTCATGGTGGGATTGCTCCCGGCGTCGATCGCATTCTCATGGCGATCTTAGGCGAACCCAGTGTACGGGAAGTGATGGCATTTCCCACGTCCGCATCCGGACAAACATCGGTCATGGATGCGCCGTCCGTAGTGGAACCGCAACAGCTTAAGGAGTTACATTTGAAGGTTGTAGAAAGTAATAAGAAAGAAAAATAATCACGAGTTTCGTACCTAGCAACCATCAGAAGGAGAGCGCGGAACAAATTTGCGCTGGGAGCAAGGCCAGTCCGCCAGCTGGCGGACTGGCGAGCATCCAGAACACGAAAAGCTAACCAAGACCGAACCTTATGCGACCGAGCAAATTTCTGTTGTGCGATCTCCGTATTAAACGAAACTCGTAATAATCAACCGTTCAAACAGAAAGGGTAGCCGAAAATCCATTCCCTCCGATGGCAAGACATGGACGGAAAAAACGAACAACCCTCCGGGAAAGTCTTCTCCTATTTACAAAGAAAGCATTTTCACTAAGGAAAAGACCGGCGTTCATCGCCCTGGGTCTTATCCTCCTTTTCCTGCCGGGAAACGGATACTATCAGGATTTAAGCCTTATCCCGGATCAATCGAGCCTCCGCCCCATTCCCTTTGAACTTCCTCCGGTCTCCCCGTACCCGGTCCCAATCGAGGGGATCGCAAAACCCGCCATCTCTGCTCGCGCCGGAGCGGTGGTCGATGTCGGATCTGCGGTTGTCCTCTACACCAAAAATCCCACCCAGCAGCTGTTTCCTGCGTCGACAACCAAAATCATGACGGCACTGGTTGTCCTGAAAGCCTATCCCCTCGATCAAGTGATCACGGTCAAGCAGGCAGATCGGGCAATCGGCCAAACCATGAACCTTGTTCCGGGTGAACGGATGACGGTAGAAAACCTTCTCTATGGTCTCCTGCTTGAATCCGGAAATGATGCGGCGTTCGCCTTAGCAGAAAATTATCCGGGCGGGTACTACGCCTTCGTTGATCAGATGAACGCATTGGCAAGAGAGATCCATCTGGAAAACACCCGCTTTCGCAATGTTTCAGGGGTGGAGCAGAACGGCCACTATACCACTGTCTTGGATTTAGCCAGACTCGCAAGCGTGGCAATGAAAGATACAACCTTCGCCAAAATTGTCGGTACCAAAACTGCTGTCGTGACCGACGTAGACGCCCAACGGGTCCATCCGCTTGAGAATAAAAACGAGTTGTTAGGCGAGGTTGAAGGCATCCGCGGTGTGAAAACGGGCTGGACCGAACTGGCAGGCGAATGTTTAGTCACGGACACGATAAGGGATGGAAAAGAAATCATCGCCGTTGTCTTAGGCAGCGCAAATCGCTTCGGGGATTCCGAGAGGCTTATCGAATGGGCCTACAGCGCTCACACCTGGAAGACTTTGGATGAATTACTAAGTGAGGGGGAAGGACAATGAGGTAGTAAAAACTTCTAATATTGAACTTTTCACTTTTCACCTTTCACTTTTAACTTATATTATTCCTGTATCCACTCATCCGAAACTGCCGCCACATACCCCACAAAACCCCCATCACCTTCAAACACAAAGATAGGCTGGAGGAAGAGACCGGCTTCAGGAGGATCAAAATAGTCCAAGCTAACCTTACGAATCGCGATCTCCGAAAGATCCTTCGGCAGGATAGCCAAGAAAGCCTTTCCTTCCGCGAGACGTTTCCAGGCGGTATCAACCGAAATCAACGGATAGGTAGCGGTTTGTGTGTAATCAACCGGGAAATATCGGTATTCACCGTGGACCACCTGGGATCTTCCGTATCTGGAACCCAATGCAACGACAAACACCAGGCCATCATCCGGGTTTGAGGGTAGGATACGGGCATCCTCTAAATTAACCCGAAACAGGTCCACGCGGACAAACTGCGCCTCGGATGGTGAAGCTGCTATGACAACATCCGTCCCCAACACCTTTAGGTAGGTGACACGCGTCTCCCCGACTTCCAAATCATCCTCTAAAAGTCCCATGCCGGATAGCCAACCTCGGGCTGAAGCGATAGCCTCGGATTCGGAAGGTGCGATGGAGGTCGTCAGAAGCTGTGGCTCAACCCTCCAATTCGCATCGAAAGTGAAATCGCCGCTCACAATATCAATCTCCAGAGAGGAGGGAAGGGGCTTATCCTTTGTCCACCGATAAAGGGTCCCTGAATTTGTCGGTTCGGATATGAATTCCATCTTTTTAGCAAGATCGGTTGCCCGCTCAAGCGCCAGCAGATTCCCTCGCTTTGCCGGAATGAGGTAGACCAGGGCTTGCGGGCCGAATTCACCGAGTTTTCCCGTAGCCGTCTCCAAACGAAATTTGATTTCCGGTTTCTCCGTAGACGGGAAGAGGGCCGGCAATTTTCCGAACTCCACGGTCACCGGAGGCGGGGGAGGCGGATGAAGCCGCTTCCACCACGTAGTAAAAACAGCTACCCCGATCCGAATAGCAAGTAAGATAACGACAACAATTGAGCCGTACTTGATGATATTTCTCGAATAGTAGGAGGCTTCGGTGAGGGTTGCCATGCCAAAGATCAATGTTTAATATTCAATGTTTAATGTTCAATTCTTAAATCTTGAAGCTCAATTCTTTAACCCTAAACCCTATACCCTAACCCCTAGCTCCTACCCCCTATTTTCTCCTTTGAGTATAGCGGTATCCTCTGCTAGAATGCAAGAGAACCCGGGTGGTACTCCGCCCGAGTGATCGAAGCCCCGTTAAAAAACATGAAATCTAATACGGCAGAATATGCAGTCAGTAGATAATCAAGTTTATTATATGGGGCAAGAGAACAAGCAAAGCTTGTGACCGCAGTCCCGTAAAAAAAACCTGATTTCCAATGCGGCTAAATCAGCAGTGAGTGGAAATTCAAGTTTTTGTACGGGACAAGGGATCAAACAGATGACCGTCCGCACCCGCATCGCCCCAAGCCCGACGGGCATTGCCCATATCGGCACCGCCTACATCGGCCTGTTGAATTTTGCCTTTGCCCGGGCAAACGGTGGGAAGTTTATCCTTCGCATTGAAGATACCGATCGGGAGCGCTACGTTCCCGGGGCCGAGAAAATCATCTTCGACGCAATGCACTGGCTGGGTCTCGACTACGACGAAGGCCCCGATGTCGGAGGCCCCTATGCTCCATACGTCCAGTCGAAACGCCTGGCACTCTACCGGCAACACGCCGAAGAATTGGTCGAAAAAGGAAACGCGTATTACTGTTTTTGTTCTCAGGCCAGACTGACGGAAATGCGGGAGCGCCAAACGAAGGAAGGAAAAATCCCGATGTACGATGGGACGTGTCGGAAACTTAAACCCGCGATCGCAAAGGAAAGAGAAAAACTTGAACCCCACGTCATACGTCTTAAAGTTATCAGGGAAGGCAAAACACAGTGGGACGACGCCATTCGCGGAACCATTGCATTTGAGAACAGTTCGATCGACGATCAGGTTCTGGTAAAGTCGGACGGCTACCCGACCTACCACTTGGCCGTGGTGGTTGATGATCATCGCATGGACATCTCCCATGTGATTCGGGGGGAAGAATGGATTTCCTCAACACCAAAACACCTCATGCTCTATGGGGCGTTTGGCTGGAAGCCGCCTGTTTTTGCACATACGCCGCTCCTTCGGAATCCCGATCGCTCAAAACTTTCGAAGCGCCGGAATCCGGTTTCCATTCTCTGGTATCAGGAACAAGGCTATCTTCCGCAGGCTCTGCTGAATTATCTCTCTCTCATGGGCTGGGCGCATCCGCAAGAGTTGGACAAGTTTTCCCGGGAAGATTTTATTGCCAACTTTTCTTTGGATAAGGTAAAGACGACTGCCCCGATCTTTGATTTGGAAAAACTTCGCTGGCTCAACGGGGCGTATATTCGCGAGATGGACGACAGCGATCTTCTTACTGAGCTCTCTCCGTTTACCCCCAAAGGTATGACCCCGACGCTCGCCCGTCGGGTTCTTCCGCTCGTGAGAGAAAGGATCCGACTCCTTTCCGAGTTTAACGACCAAACCGAATTCTTCGTCACGCGTCCGGAAGTGCCAAAAGAAGAGGTCCTGTCTCAGTCAAAACACACCGGGGCGGAGACAAAACAAAAGCTTCAAGCCTTCACAGGCGGGCTCGGAAAAATAAAATCGGAAGACTTCAAAGCCAAGCGGTTAGAAGAAACCGGCAGATCGTTTGTGGAGAAGGATTGGTCACCCACCCGGCTGTTTATGACGGTGAGGATAGCCGTAACCGGAAAAACCGCCACCCCCCCTTTGTTTGACACTATCGAAATCCTCGGGAAAAAGGAAACCTTGGAAAGACTCCGCGATGTCCAAAACCAGCTCCGGTAACCATCAAACCAAGGTAAAAAAGCTTGCCCATCTTGCGCTCGGTGGCACCTTCGATCATCTCCACCGGGGCCACCGGGGACTGCTAAACCGGGCGTTTGAGCTGTCCTCGAAGGTAACCGTCGGCATAACCAGCGACGCATTGGCCTTCAGGATCCATAAAGACCCCAGGCTCGAGTCATTCAAGGTGAGAATGAAGGGTGTCGTGGACTACCTAAGCCGGAACCGTCTCCTGAAGACCTATGACATCATTACCCTTGAAGATCCTTTTGGTAAAACGGTGAGCGACGACTCACTCGAAGCTCTCCTCATCACTGATAACACAAAAGAAGGAGGAAGGGTCCTGAACCGGAAGCGGATGGAACAAGGCTTAAGGCCGCTAAAACTCATCCGCTATCCGTTGATCCGGGCTCTTGACGGGAAGATCATCTCCTCTCGCCGCATCCGTGACGGCGAGATAGATCGCGAAGGCATTCATTTTGCCTCGGTCCTTCTCGCAGCCACCCCAGCAGAGGTTCCGGGAAGTTTACTGCCGAAATTCAGAACACCTTTCGGTAACATCATCCCGACAAACCCATCCAATCTCGAAACTGGCATCAACCAGACAATTCAGTTTATCGAAGCACGCGGGCTCCGGCCGTTGACCAGCGTAGGGGATTTGGTGAGCTACGGATTTCTCAGAGCGGGTGTTTCACCGAAGCTTATTGTCGCGGACTTAAAAGTAAACCGGAAAAAGCGTTTTGAGAAGATTTCCGATCTGGGCAGCCTGGAGAAGCGGAACGTATACAGGGCAGCAAATCCGCCGGGGATCATCCTCCCGGCATTGGTGAATGCCATTCAGAAAGCAATGCTAAAGGAGCAACCGGCGGTAATTCAAATCGATGGGGAAGAGGACCTCGCCGTCCTTCCCGCGGTCCTCCTTTCTCCGCTCGGAGCGGTGGTCGTGTACGGTCATTTCCAACACGGAATTGTTGCCGTCGAAGTGACCGAAGCCAAAAAATCCGAAGCCCTCAAACTCCTCGGGAAACTCGAGAGAATCGACCAAGAATGAGTCTGCTCTCGTTAATTTCCCTTAACTTCTCTCCGACCCCGTGAGATGGACGAAGTCCTATCTCACCGGGGCCTTAACTACCCTTAATTTCCCCTTAACCTCCCTTAACTTTACCCTTAACATCCCTCATTCCCCCTCATTTCCCCTGAATCTTGTCAATCTTCGCGGCCAGAATGAAGTCGTTCTCCGAAAGCCCACCGATTGCGTGCGTCGAAAGAGTGATTCGAAGTTTCTTATAGCTGTGGATAAAAAGATCGGGGTGGTGATTCTCCGTATCGGCAATCTCCGCAACGTTATTCACAAACCCGATGACTTCCTTGAAATTCCTAAAGATAAAGTCTTTTTGAATTTTCTTACTTCCCGCAACGAGCCTCCAACCCTGGATATTTCGCAGCCACTCGGCGGCATAAGCCGCATCAAATGGGGAAATACCTCCCTCACAAGGAACGCAGTGTCTTTGAGTAAGATCCATACGAAGGCTATTATAACCCATGGTGTTTATTGCTTGACAAGCCTGCGCCCATACGGTAAACTCCCAATATATTCGAATATTCGAATAAAAGAATGTACCAGAAAGTCTTTCAGCTTCACGCGAATCTCTATAAGGCCCTCGCCAACCCCAAGCGGGTGGAGATTGTCCATCTGCTTCGCCATCAGGAACTCTCGGTATCGCAGATACAGAAGATGCTCGGACTGAAGCAGGCAAATCTCTCCCAGCACCTTTCCGTTCTCCGCGAGCATGGAATCGTGGACACAAGAAGGAGGGGAACGGGTGTCTTCTACAGACTGGCGCATCCGAACCTTATTAAGGCCTCCGACAGCATTCGTGAGATGCTGATTGACAAGCACCGCGGTGAAGCAACCCTGACCCATGAACTACGGCTCCGGATGAAGGATTTTATTCCGTTGGTAGTGGATCCGGTCTGCCGCATGCGTATCAGCCCGAGGACCGCCGCAGCCATCCTGAAGTTCAGAGGCAAAACCTATTACTTTTGTGCAGCAGGCTGCAAAAACCAGTTCCTCAAACGCATAAGAAGGAGTGTAGTTCGGTTGAGCCGGCCGCCGGTTCGGAAAGGTATTGCCCATCTATGAAAGACTCCAAAATTATTATCGGGATCGTTCTCGCTTCCGTTCTTGTCCTTTTCGGAGGCATCTTCCTTGCAACGAGAGCTCAGAAGGTCCCGACGATAGCCTCCTCAAATTCGGTAAAAGCCCAAGTGGATGAAACCTCTTTTTCCTGGGGAACAATTTCGATGAAAGATGGGAAAGTTCAAAAGGAATTCACTATCAAAAACGGAGGCAGCGGGACATTGCAGCTGATAAACGTCCAAACCTCATGCATGTGTACTGAGGCGCAAGTGGAGATTGACGGTAAGCTGAGCCCATTTTTTGGTATGCATCAAAACTCCTCCTGGGTCGGAGAGGTCGCACCATCTAAAACAGCGACCCTTTCGGTTATCTTTGATCCTGCATTCCACGGCCCGCAGGGCGTGGGTCAGATTACGAGGCTGGTCTCCCTGGAAACCAACGACCCAAGTCTTCAGAAGCTCGAATTCACGCTCTCTGCGGATGTTACAAATTAGACGGAGAACAAAGGAGAACCCCATGACTCAAAGAAAAAAGAAACCCGCCAGTCTGACCCTTCCCATTTGGCTCTTTGTGCTTCTACTCCTGAATGCAGGGGCATCGGGGGCGCTGGTCGAATATTATTTGGTAAGCCAAAAGCTCAAGACTACAACTGAGCAACCTGCAGAAAATCAGGTTTCCCAGGATGTCGTAAAAACGGTTGCACAAAAAGTCATTCCCCCGTCAGGATACAAGACTTCGCTCTCCTGGGGCGATATTGGAAAGAAACTCGTTGAGGTAGGTGCAATTGACCTTGCGAAATACGAACAATCCTTCAACGCGAATACGAACGGCAAACAGGAAATGGACATTTTCAGCGGAAATGAGTCAAGACCGATCGAAATCAATGAAAATAACTCCCACTTCGTGGTCAATACGTTGTGGGCACTCGGGCTTGTCAATAAAAGTAAGGTGTTGGATGAAGGGCCGATGCGTGAGCAGGATGTTCCTATCGAAAATTTCGCCTCAACCGGCGGGTGGACATTGGGGTCAAAAACAGCGAAAGCCCTCTATTCAAGTCAGGAGATTATCCCGCTGTCGGACGATCAGCAGGAACAAGTCCGCAGGATTGCCGAGAACGTCTACCGCCCCTGCTGCGGGAACAGCGTGGCCTTTCCCGATTGTAACCATGGGATGGCGGCCCTCGGCTACATCGAACTTGCCGTCTCAAGCGGGCTCTCCGAGGAACAGATTTACAAAGATCTCCTCGCGTTCAATTCGTATTGGTTCCCGACGACCTATGTAGAGATGGCTGTCTATTTTTCCCAGCAAGGGACCGAGTGGGAAAAGGTCGATCCGAAACTCGCCTTGAGCAATGAATACTCCTCCGCCCAGGGAGCCCAAAAGGTTCATCAGGCGGTTGCCAATGTGCCGGGAATAAAGAGCCAGGGAGGAAGCTGCGGTGCGTAAGACAATGCTTCTGATCGCTGTCCTCGTTGTGGCGGGAGCTATCCTTGCCTACTGGCGGATAACAAGTCCGAACTCCAAAGTTACAAGCGGGGGCTCATATGCCGATATCAGCCCGGCGGAATATGATGCTATCCTTGCAAATCGCGATCCGTTCGTGGTAGACGTCCACATCCCGGAAGAGGAGCATCTTAGTGAAACCGATACCTTCATTCCCTACAACGAAATTGCCAATCGCCTAAACGAACTCCCGAAAGAAAAAGACGCGGAAATCATTCTCTACTGCCGGTCCGGCTCCATGAGCCAGGAGGCGGCCGGGGTCTTGGTAAAGGCTGGCTATACCAACGTCAAAAACCTTCAGGGCGGGATTCAAGCCTACCGGGAGTCGCACCAAGCGGTTCTCTTAACTCCCCCCTTAAAAAATTTAGGCACGGTGATCTACGGGGACATTACCAAAACCGACTTCACGCTCAAAAACAATACGGCAAGCACCCTGAACGTCACCAGCCTCTCAACGTCCTGCTCCTGCACCAAAGCGGAAATGGAAAAAACCAGGCTCGGTCCCTACGAATCCGCCACGGTCGGGGTGAGCTTCGATCCGGCGATTCACAAGGATGACTCCGATTTAGGAGAATTAGAACGTACCATTTATATCAATACGGACAATCCGAATTTTCCAAAGCTAACCGCCTCTATCACCGCCACGGTCGTGAAGCGTTAATACGAAATGAAGATGATAAAAAAACTCTTGATACTTTTTGGAATGCTCGTTGTCCTTGCGCTGTTCACGCAGCCAAGAGCTATGGCCCAAGGGATGATGGGCCAATGGACTGCAAGTACTGCGGCAGAACAACCCTCCGAAAGCGTCGACCAAATCCTTCAGGAAATCACGGGCGGGCAAAGTGTAGCCATAGTTGACGAAATCGATTGTGACAAAGTGACGGACATCCAATTTGAGCGGCTGGGCGATGCCTTCATGGGCGTCATGCACCCGGATCCCGAAGTCCATGAACGGATGGACCGGATGATGGGTGGCGAGGGATCGGAAACCCTGCGGACCGCCCACATCAGCATGGGAAAGAATTATCTCGGATGCACAAAAGATATTGAAGGGAGGTGGATGCCGATGATGGGTTGGGGAGGAATGATGAATCAAAACTGGTCTGGTGGTTGGGGCGCCTGGGGAGGCCTGCACGTGCTGTTTGGTTTAACAACCTGGATCCTGGTGATGGCCTTGCTCGTGGCTCTTATCCGTTACCTTTGGATGAAGGGTGGTGAAAAAAAGTGAAGCACACGAAAGAAGTCATGGCTAAAGTGGCAGCGCTTTGGATGGGAGTGATTTGGGTTACTTGTAGCGTCGTGGTCGCGGCCTTTCCCAAATTTACTATGACCGTGCTTTCTTGGTTAACACATGGGCAGTTGCTTCCGTTATTTGCCATGCGGCGGGTATCTATCGAAAGCTTCGTCATGGGAGGAGTTGTGCTCATGGGGTTAGGTTGGTTCTACGGGTACGTACTCGGTTGGATCTGGGAGAGGATAAAGTAAACCGACTCGGAAACCGGCAAGATCAACGACCGACGAGTCTTATTCATTATTCTTAATTCATAATTCATAATTCATAATTTATGATGTCCTGTTGCTCTGAACATCACGAAGAACACAGAGTGGGAGGGAAACGGTTTACCTGCCCAATGCATCCGGAAGTCCGAAGTGATACTCCCGGGAGGTGCCCGAAGTGCGGCATGGACTTAGTGAAGGAGGAATCGGAAGGAGAGGGAGAAGAGGAACTGAAGAAGCCTCACGACCACGAGCATCACGATCATGCCGCCCATGACCATCACGCTATGATGTCGGGCCCGGGGGCGGCCAGGGATTTCCTCCGGCGTTTCGCGATCGTCACCGTTCTCCTTATTCCGCTTCTCGCAACATCAGAACCCGCCCTCAGGCTCCTTCGGATTCCGGACTTTTCCTTCCGGGCCTCCCTCCAATTCGGAATTGCAACCGCCATTTTTCTCTTTGCGCTGGTGTTCTTTGAGCATGCCAAGCATGAAATCAAGGCCAGAAAAATCGGGATGATGACCCTGGTTTCTGTTGCCGTCGGTGCCGGGTACCTCTTTTCCGCAGCCTCAAACTTTTTCCCCGCGCTGAAGGCCGAGTTCTACCTTGAGATCTCAACTCTGATCTGGGTGCTGTTGTTCGGACATTACCTTGAGGCAAGATCAAGTGCTGCCGCGGGTGATGCGCTTCAGGAGGTAGCCAAGCTCTTACCGAAGGAAGCGCATCTTCTGACCGATAAGGGTACCAAAGATGTTGAACTGGCAATGCTTAAGGAAAATGACACGGTCTTGGTAAAACCGGGAGAGAAAGTTCCTGCCGATGGAAAAATTATCAAAGGGCAAGCCAATTTCAACGAAGCCCACCTAAGCGGCGAGTCAAAGCCGGTCGAAAAGAAAGCAGACGACCGCGTGGTCGCCGGGGCCATCTGTTTGGACGGTTCGGTGGAAGTCAAGCTCGAACGGGTCGGCGAAAACTCGACCATTGGCCAGATTCAAAAGCTCATCGCCAAAGCCCAACAAACCAAACCCTCCGCCCAGCGTTTAGCGGATAGAATTTCGGGGATCTTAACACTTGCCGCGCTTGCCGTCGCAGCAGCTACCGTACTTGTCTGGTCGCTCGTTATGGGACAAAGCCTGGTGTTTGCCGTAACCTTGGCAATTACGGTGCTGGTGATTGCCTGCCCCCATGCCTTGGGACTCGCGATTCCCACGGTCTCAACCATCGCCACGCAGCTTGCCGTCAAAAACGGCGTTTTCCTCAAGGATTTGGCAAAACTTGAGGTGGTCAAGGACATCGACTACGTGGTATTCGATAAAACGGGAACCCTGACAGAAGGAAAGTTTGGGGTGACCGAGATAGTGGTGCTTGGCGAGAAGGAAACGCAAAACGGAGCCCTGACGAAGAAACAGAAAGATTTACTCACTGTTGCGGCTTCCTTGGAAGCGCATTCCACGCACGTCATCGGGCTTTCAATTCTGTCCTTTGCCAAACAACAGAACCGAACGCCGAAAGCGGTAGAGAAATTTAAAAACCTCGCCGGGAAAGGAATCGAAGGCCGGGTCGACCGCAAAACGTTCGCCGTGGGCAACCGGCTCCTCATGGAGGAACGGGGAGCCCTGACTAAAGAAGCCCGGGTAATCTACGACAAGCTCTCGCAAGAAGGAAAAACGGTCGTCTTTCTTTCCGAGGGAAAGACAGTTTCAGGGCTGATCGCCCTTTCCGACCGGATCAAACCGGAGTCCCAAACTGCCGTCGAAGCCCTCCATCGGATCGGCGTCAAAGTAGCCATGCTCACCGGTGATAGCCAAGAGGTAGCCAAGGACATAGCCGGGCAGCTTTCAATCGACACCTATTTTGCCCAGGTACTTCCTGACAAAAAATACGAACACATCAAAACGCTTCAAGACCGGGGAAACAAAGTCATGATGGTAGGCGACGGGGTCAACGATGCTCCGGCATTAAAGCAGGCGGATGTGGGAGTCGCAATCGGCGCGGGAACCGATGTCGCCGTCGAAGCCGGAGATATCGTCCTCACCCGTAACAATCCGCAGGACATCCTAAGCATAATCGTCTTAAGCCGGAAGGTCTTTAGAAAAATGGTCGAGAACCTCGTTTGGGCCCTGGGGTATAACGTGTTTGCGATTCCCGCCGCAGCCGGACTGTTCATTCCCCTGGGCTTTCGCTTAAACCCCAAGATCGGCGCGATTGCGATGAGCCTTTCCTCGGTGATCGTCGTCGCAAACGCGATGACACTGCGGAAAGCCAAGCTTCAAGCCTAGATCCGAAAGGTTGTATATGGAAGGATCCCAAGCCCTCTACCAGATTTCCCTTATCGCCGCCTTCGCCGCAGGCATAGTCGCCCTGTTTGCTCCCTGTTGCATTTCCTATCTGCTCCCCGCCTATTTTGCCAACATCTTCAAAGAAAAAAAGCGCGTCCTAATGGCCACCCTCATCTATTCGCTCGGCATTTTTGTAGTCATGCTGCCGGTGGTCTTGGGGGCGAAAGCCCTCTCCCTGCTGTTCTTCCGCCTGCACGACCAGACGTACACCATAGGCGGGATCTTTATGCTGGTACTCGCCGCCTTCTCCCTCCTGGGGATCAAACTGCCGATGCCCCACTTCGCACTCCGCCAAAAAGAGCAGGAACACGATCCGTTTTCGACCTTCACCCTTGGGATTTTTTCGGGGATCACCTCCGCCTGCTGCGCACCCGTCCTGATCGGCGTGGTCACCCTTTCTGCACTCACTCCGACGACCCTTCAGGCATTAGGCGTGGGGCTTGCATACGTGTTTGGCATGGTCACTCCCCTCTACCTTGCCTCGGCCTTCATCCACAAACGAAATATCCTTGAGAAACCCATCCTGCGTCGGAAAGTCGGAGAAATTGCCTTGGGAACCAGGCGCTACCCGATCTATATCACCAACATCATCGCCACGGCGATCTTCACCACCACCGGGCTTCTGACCATAATCCTCTCGCAAACGGGAATGTTAGGAATGCCCGGCCAGGAATCCGCGGTGGTGAAGCTCATCTCGGATACTGCCATGACCGTAACGGGGTTTACCGCCGCATTCCCCGCGGTCAACGCCGTCTTTGCAGGGCTTGGAGGTTATCTTCTGTATCGCTTTCTCAAGGAAACACTGGGAAAATAAGCGTCCTTGCTCCCAGAGGAGAGTTCCCGCATAATGGAAGGGAGAAAGGGAAAGCATGGATTCCGAAAACATCCAGGTCTTGAAGGCATCGGGAGAGAAAGAACCGTTTAGCGAAGACAAAGTCCGCCGCTCGATTCGCCGCACCAGAATCCCGAAAAAGCTGGAGGACGAAGTGGTACGCCACGTTCGTGACAGCCTCTATGGCGGCATACCGACCGCCGAAATTTACCGCCACATAAGTGAGTATTTAGGCAATTCTTCCTACCCGTACACCAAAACGGTGTACGGATTAAAACAGGCGATAATGCAGCTCGGCCCGAGCGGCTACCCTTTTGAAAAATTCGTCGCCGCAATCCTTTCCCGCCATGGATATACGGTCCAAACCGATGTCATCGTATCCGGAAGGTGTGTCGATCACGAAATCGACGTGGTTGCCCAGAAGGAGAATCGACGCTACATGGTCGAATGCAAGTTCCACAACCTTCCGGGAGTCCGCTCCGACGTCAAAGTGGCGCTCTACATCCAAGCCCGCTTCGAGGATGTGCAAAAGGGAAACGAAAAAGAAGGCATAAAGCCATTCGACCAGGCTTGGTTGGTGACGAATACGAAGTGCACCACAGAAGCCATCCACTACGGAAACTGTATGGGCATGCAGGTCCTAGGGTGGAGTCATCCCCAAACCGGAAACCTCCAGGATCTGATTGAATCCGCCGGCCTTCATCCCGTAACATGCCTCACAAGCCTCACCGATGCGCAGAAGAAAAAAGTGCTTTCCCGCGGCATCGTCCTCTGCAGGGACCTGCTGGAAGATAAAGGAGGAAGTCTTGCCGATCTTGGCCTCACGCCTGATGAGAAATCCCATGTCGAAAAAGAAGTCACTGCCATTTGTAAGCAAGGGGCCGCCCGTTTCGCCTAAGAAAGTGACCAGCACACCGAAAACTTCAAAAACTTGATACGATACATAAGATGCCCGTGCCTGCCAAACCATCATTTGTCCGCTTCAAGCTTCACTCGATCCAGACAAAGCTGACGCTTTCCATCATCTTCATCCTGATCCCCGTTGTTGCCCTCCTGTCGATCTTAAGCTTCCGAAACGCCAGAGCCCTCCTTTCCGACCGTATCGTTGATCAGCTCGAGTCGATCGCCACCGCCAAACAGGAACAGATTCAAGAGCTTGTCGTCACCAACATGAACTTCCTCGAAACTGTGGCTGTAAGCGAAGACCTCATCCGTGTATTTGAACAAAGACAAACGGGTGAACTCGCAGAGTTTTTGGCAAGCTTCCTTGCCCAAAACCCGGATCTTGGAACAATCACCCTCACCGACCCCCAAGGTTTCGAAGTTGCGGCAAGCGGCAATGAAGGGGTGGGGGATAGAGGAAATCCGGGAAAACTCGAGTGGCTCCCGACAAGCAAAGCGACGATCGAGGCAGACGGCGGGAACATATTTCTTGCCGTACCGCTGCAAAAAGACGGCGCACTCGTTGGCTTTGCCGTCACGACCCTCAAGCCGGGCATACTGGAAAGAATTGTCAATGACTACAGCGGTCTGGGAAGAAGCGGTCGCATCATTCTTGCCAAACGGGAGGGGGAGGAAATCGTCTACCTCAATGTCCCGAGAAACCAGCAAGGTCAGATTCAGCGGAGGGAAAACATCGGGGAAATTGTTCGTTCTCCGATCGTCCTTGCAACCCAAAAACTCTCCGGGATTACCGAAACGGCCGACCGCGACGGGAACAAGGTGATGACCGTCTACCGCTATCTCCCGTCAACCGATTGGGGATTGGTCGTTGACATCGCCGTCAAGGAAGCCTTTGCGCCGATTGAGACTATGCAAAAAGAGCTCATCCAAGTCTCAATCCTCATCCTCTTCCTGTTTATCCTCGTCGCCTTCATCGTCAGCCGGTCGATTACCGAACCGCTCCATAAGCTCCACACCGGGGCCGAAAAAATCGGAAAAGGCCAGTGGGACTTGGAGCTCAACATCAAGACCGGAGATGAGGTGGAGCAGCTGGCTGACGAATTCAACCGCATGGCCAAAGAACTCAAAGGCCTCTACTTAGGGCTTGAAGAAAAAGTGAGGGAGCGGACCACGCAATTATTGCAGGAAAAGGAGACATCCGATCGGTTGGCAGAGGACCTAAAGAAGTTCCAGCTCGCGGTGGAGAACGCCTCTGATCAGATCATCATCACCGATCCGCAAGGCTCGATTCTCTATGCGAACAAGGCGCTCGAAGACACGTCGGAGTTCACCATCGGGGAAGTCATCGGAAAGAACCCGGGGAAGCTCTGGGGAGGGCAGATGGACAAGAAATTCTTCGAGAAGCTGTGGGACGGCATCAAAAGGGAGAAAAAAACATTCCAAGGGGAACTGACGAATAAGAAAAAGAGCGGAAAAACCTACATCGCAGCACTAAGCATCACCCCGATTCTCGACAAGGATGGGAACGTGCGGTTTTTTGTCGGCATCGAACGCGACATCACCAAAGCCAAAGAAGTTGACCGCATGAAGACGGAATTCATTTCCCTCGCCTCCCATCAGCTGCGGACTCCCTTATCTGCGATCAAGTGGTTCACCGAGATGCTCCTCGCCGGCGATGCCGGAAAACTCACCAAAGAGCAAAAAGAGTTTTTAACTCAAGTCTACGCCTCAAACGACCGCATGATTGAGCTGGTGAATGCACTGTTGAATGTCTCCCGCATTGAGGAAGGGCGGATTGCCATCGAACCCGTCCCGACCGACCTCCCCGAACTGGTCAGTCAGGTATTAACGGAATTAACCCCCAAGATCAAAGAAAAAGAGCTTCAGGTCGTGGTGAGCAAACACGATAAGCTTCCCAAAATCACCGTTGACCCCAAGCTCATACGCCAAGTCTATGCCAATTTGCTTTCCAATGCCGTGAAATATACACCCGAAAAAGGAGAGATCATCATCTTTATTTCCCGGAAGGATGATGAAATTATCTCCCAAATCCAGGACTCGGGCTACGGCATTCCCAAAGACCAGCAGCAGAAAGTCTTTTCGAAATTCTTCCGGGCTGACAACATCCGTACCGTCTCAACCGAAGGAACGGGACTCGGCCTTTATATCGTCAAATCCATCGTTGAATCCTCGGGAGGAAGGATCTGGTTTGAGTCGGCAGAGGGGAAAGGAACGACCTTTTGGTTCACCCTCCCTGCTGCCGGGACCCCGGCGAGGCAGGGCAGCCGGACGCTTGAAGAAACGAAACTTTAACGTTACACTCAAGGGAGCAAGAGTTTCGCACTCAATAATCTTTCAAGAGAGCGCGGAACAAATTTCGCCGGTCACATAGGCCAGACAAATTGTCTGGTACAAAGTACAGCAGAGAATACTTATCAAGATTGCACCGTTTGTGACCAAGAAATTTTCGCTCCGCGATCTCAAAACAAGCGCGTTGCACTCAAGGAAAGAAAGGGGAAACTATGGAGCCGGGGAAGAAAGCGCTGATCCTGGTCATCGAAGATGAACTCCCGTTGCTTTCGGCAATCCAAAAGAAGCTTGAGCTTTCCGGGTTTGAAACACGGACGGCCCAGGACGGCAGCCGGGCACTCGGGATCCTGAAGGACCTCCCCAAACCCCCTTCGCTCATCTGGCTTGATTATTACCTCCCGGCGATGAGCGGTCTGGAGTTCCTCACCAAAATCAAAGCCGACCCAAAGCTTGCCGGTATCCCCGTGTTCGTGGTTTCAAACACGGCCGGCCCGGACAAAGTCAACGCCATGATCGCACTGGGGGCACAGAAGTATTTCCTAAAGGCTGAGAAACGCCTCGAAGAAATCGTTGAGGAGATCCGTCAATATCTCAATAAAGGAGGAACATAATGAGTAAGATCCTGGTGATCGAAGACGAACCGGAGCTCGTGACAGCCGTAAAGACGAAACTTGAGAAAGAAGGCTTTGAAGTGACGACCGCTGACAGTGGTAAGAAGGGGTGGGAGATCGTCAACCGGGAACCGGTCGACTGCATCATCCTCGACGTCATCTTGCCCTTCACCGATGGGGTGTGGTTTTTAGAAAGGCTCCGCACCGATCCGGAAAGAACCAAAATCCCCGTGATCGTTTTTACCAACCTCTCCGAAGGCGAAAAGGTTTCGAAGATCGTTGCCCTCGGTGAGTATCGTCTGTTGGTGAAAGCGGAGACGTCTTTAAACACCCTCGTCAACACCATCAGAGAAGTCCTTCGCGTGTATCAGAAGAGTAAGGAATGAAAAAAATTCTTGTTGTCGAAGACGACCAGCCCTTAGCCCTTGCCTATCAGAAGAAATTCACCCAAGTAGGTTTTGCGGTTGATCTTGCCGGAGACGGCCAGTCGGGGCTCTCGAAAGCTACGTTGGGAAAACCGGACCTGATTATCCTCGACATCATGCTTCCGGGCGGGATGAACGGCTTTGACGTTCTCCAGCAGTTGAAGCTTTCCGAGGTAACGAAAGATATTCCGGTTATTGTCATGACGAACCTCGCCGAAGAAGGGGAGTCCGCCCGCAAATTGGGTGCGAAAGAGTACCTCCTCAAAGTCAACGTCACCCTCGCGGAACTGTTGGAAAAAGCCAAAAAGTACATTGGAGAAATGCCGGTCAAAGCCGGACAAAGCGTCTAGCGTATAGGGTATCGTCTTCAGCCTTCAGTCGTCAGCTTCATGTTGAAACCCCTTTGAACGCAGCTACTCGAGAACGACGTGAGCGAATTCCTTTAAGAAGTCATCGACTGCCTGACGAAGGGTTTATCCCGAGGAGTTTGATGACATAATATGAGCGAACAAGTTCCCGAGAGATCGTTCACTGGGGTGCCCTTTCTTTCGCCGCTTTCTTTGGGCATGCAAAGAAAGGGGCAACCTACTTTGTGTGCGCAAAGAAGGAACATGGATCACAAACAAAGGAAGATCTAAAAACTGGATTCCTTCGGAGGATTAATCGCAAGTAAGTCGATTTCAAAGATAAGCGTCGCATTCGGCGGTATGACATTCCCGGCCCCCCGCTCCCCGTAGGCAAACTGCGGCGGAACAGTCAGCCGCCGCTTCGCGCCGACCTGCATACCGGCAACACCGATATCCCAACCGCGGATGACCTCCCCTTTTCCCAGCGTAAACTCAAACGGCTCTTTGCGGTCAATAGAGCTGTCAAACTTCCCGCCGTCCGGAAAAGTCCCGGTGTAGTGAACGGAAACCCGGTCTCCATCCTTTGCCTCGGGTCCGGTCCCGCCGTACATATCTTCAATCTTGAGTGTCGCGTCAGGTGCCGGTGTCATTGTCACCTCCGTAGGCGGTGGGTTAATTTCGGATTCATTGGGAACCTCGATGTCTTTCGGCCACGTCAGCGTACAGGCAGACAACACAAGCGATATCACAAAAAGGAAAAAAACCTGTCCCATACGCACGGATTGTTTATAAACCCATTGTACCCCATTGTCTAGACATAAATTACGTACAATGAGGTGCATAGAGTGCAAAATTCAAAAGAGCGGATTATACTATAATAGTAGTATGCCCGATCAGGTAGAAGAAATGTTTCACCCAAAACCGACAACCTTGGAAGTTGACGAAAAAGGCAACAAAGTAGAGCTGGAGACGACCCCCCTCACCGGCGAATCGTTCCTCCGTCGTGTTGACCCAACCGGGAGGGTAGTAAACGAACTCCGCGGCAGTCGCGGTGGAGAAGCACCTCCCCGAAGAAAGTAATCTTCCCCCTTAACTTCTCTCTGATCTCCTGCTCTTCGCTATCAGCTATACGCCATAAGCTATAAGCTATATGCCATCTGCTATTAGCTATTTGCTATTTGCCATTCGCCATACGCTTTTTGACCTTCCCCGTCTATAATATCCCCATGCGAAGAACAATCCTTCTTCTCGTGGCATCGGTTTTTCTCATAGCAATCAGTGCGTATGCTATTTTCAATAGGCCCAGGCCAGCCGTTGAAACCAAATTCATCGAAGCACCCCGGGAGGCAAGCGCGGAAGCGGAGCCAAAAGCGGAAACCGAACAGGAAAAACCGGACACTCCGGTCAGGGAACCCGGCAGCTCGACCCTCCTTCCCGGCCCGACCCACGTCTATCAGACTTTCAACAACTGCGGCCCGGCCACCCTCTCCATGATGCTGTCATATTTCGGAATCTCGGTGTCCCAAAAAGAACTCGCAGATCAAATGCGCCCGTACCAAAATCCCAAAGGGGACAATGACGACAAAACGATCTTCCCCCGTGAGTTCGTCGCTTGGGCCCAGCACTATGGTGTAAAGGCGCTTCATCGGCCAAATGGGGACATCCGCCTCCTCAAAGTGTTAACGAACAATGGCATTCCGGTCGTGGTCAAAACCTGGCTGAAGGTCGATGAGGACATCGGGCACTTTCGCATCGTTCGGGGCTTCGACGAAGAAAAGAAACTGATCATCCAGGATGACTCGTACCAAGGGCCGAACAAGCGGATCGCCTACTATGACTTTCTCTCGATGTGGCAGCCGTTTAACTTCGGCTACATCGTTATCTATAAGGAAGAACAGGAGGCCCTGGTTGAAGCGATCATTGGCCTGGAAATGGATGAAGCCGTCGCCTGGGACAACGCCCGTCAGCGCGCCGAGCAAGAACACGGGCTCGACCCGCAAAATATCTACCCCCTCTTTAACCTCTCCGTTGCCGACCAGCACCTGGGACACAATGAAGAGTCTGTAAAAGCTTTTGAACAGGTGGAAACCAGGCTTCCCCGGCGCATGCTCTGGTATCAGATTGAACCGATTCTCGCCTATCAAAAACTCGGCGACGACGACAGGGTGTTTGCGATAACGGACAATATTTTAAACGGAGGGAACCGCGCCTTCTCGGAGCTCTACCAAATTCGGGGAGAAATCTACCGCCAAAAGGGAGAGGAAGAAAAAGCCAAGCAGGAATTCGATCTGTCCCTCTTCTACAACAAAAACCTCGCGCAGGGAGACCAACGCTGACTTCTCAATTCTCAAATCTTAATTCATAATTCATAATTCATAATTCATATCCCATAACCCGTGCTACAATATGGCATCATGCGGGGCCTAAAACGGTTCTTCACGAATACCTTCCCCTGGACAAGGACGCTTAAGATAAAGCTCTTTAGAAGCGTTCACCTCGCGGTCGCCCTCACGAAGGCCTATATCCGCCACCTCCTCTTTCCCCTTCCGCTTTTCCCAATTAAACTGTTCACCTACAGCCTTTACTACATAGGTCTCCTCCTCCTTAAGTTCATCACCAGGCTTGTCAAACTCGCCTTTTATCTGCTGATTTGGCCGTTGAGGAGCAAAAAGAACTTCGCAAAAACCGTCTTTTGGGCTGCCATCTTTTCCTACTTCATCTTTACGGAGTACCGCTTCGGTTACCTGGTCGAGCGCTTCGGGGGATATCAAAAATTCCTCTGTTCCGAATGGTTAACGACAAGGAACCTCCAGGGATCGGTCGTCCGCGTGGTGGGGGGTTATTCCGAGGGATCGGGATTCTTTGTCGCTCCGAACCAGGTCCTGACCAGCTTCCATGTCATTGACGGTGAGCCGAGCCCGAAGGTCATTTTCCCGAGCGGTAATTTTACGACACCGGAAAACATCACCGCCAACAAAGATGCGGACCTTGCCCTCCTGTATCTCGGAGAAAAGCAAAGCGGCATGGTGCTCTCGTTCTCTTCGCCGGAATTGCTGCAGCCCAATGAACCGGTAATGTCCGCCGGCTACGCCTTCGGGACGGGTCTTCCCGGAGAAGTCACCGTCTACAAAGGGAATTTTGCAAGCCTGCGGCGGTCAAAAAAGAATCCCCTTGATTTCCTGCAAATAAATCTGGATCTTGCGGATGGGATGAGCGGCGGGCCGGTCGTCGATCAATGCGGGGAAGTGGTCGGAATCAATACCGCGTCCATCGCGGGGACCTCATTTTTCGTCTCCGGCGACTCCATTCAGCACCTCTGGCCGACCTTTACCGACCAGGATATTGCCAAGATCAAGGCCGATCCAGCCGTTTCGCCCGAAGAAGCGGTCAAAGCCTTCTATACCTACCTCAAGGCGCGGCGGATGGAGGACGGTTTCAGGCTCCTAAGCAGAGAGTATCTGCAAAAGACCGATTTTGAGGAGTGGTCCAACCGCTTCACCGATGTCCTGGACGTCCAAATCTTCGTGACAAAACAGGCAGCAGGGAAAAACGATACCGTCTTTGTCAAATTCTCGACGAAAAATTGGGTGGATGGAGAAGCGGATTTCCACTTCTACGAAGGCACCTGGCAGACGGTATTCGAAGACGGCATCTACAAGATGAAAAAGAGCAGCATTCAGGAAGTGATCGATCCGGATTGGAATTGGTTCTACGAGCCTGACTAAACCCTCTACCCTCTCCCCTCCATCCTTTCCCCTCTCCCCTCCGCTCTCTGCTCTAAGCTCTATGCCCTAAGCTCTCCGCTCTCCTCTCTCCTCTCTGCTCTAAGCTCTATGCCCTAAGCTCTCCGCTCTCCTCTCTCCTCTCTGCTCTATGCTCTCCGCTCTATACCCTAAACCTTTATCCTGAGCGAAGTCGAAGGAGTCGAAAGACTCCTCATCCCTTATCACTGATTCCTTTTCCCTTATCACTTAATGATATAGTAGCTCGACTTCGTCGTTCCTTTGCGCTCGATCAGGCTTTTCCGGACCAGTGAAGAAAGCAGGTTGTGCGCTTGTTGCCGGGTAACCCCGATTTTTGCGGCGATCTCAGTCGAGGTCATCTCCGGTTGCTCCTGCATGATTGCCAGGACCTCGCTTTCCTTCTTCGTCGGCCGGTCCCTGTGGGAAAGGGTCCGTGCCGCGTTCTTCACCCGGTCGAGTGCCCCGATCAGGGAATACTTGACCCCGTCAGAGAAATACTCAAGCCACGCGGTCTTGTCCCCGTTATCGGCGGAATGCAATTGGTCCGAGTAGAGGATCTTATCGATGTCGTAGTAATCGTCCAGGATGAAGTATTTATTGATCCGGTACCCGTCTTTAATAAATAAAAGCGACGTCAGCATGCGGCAGACGCGGCCGTTCCCGTCCTCAAACGGGTGGATGTACACGAATTCGTGGTGGAAAATCCCGGTCTTAAGAACGGTCGGCAAATTGCCCGCCTTTCCCGTCCACAGAAGAAGGTCCGTCAAAGCTGCCTCGATCTTCTCGCGGGCATGGAAAGGGGGATCATGCTTTACTCTGAGCGTCATTGATCCCCGCTCCCCGAGATACTTGCCGACCACGACCTTCCGGTCTCTGATTCTGCCTGCCGTCTCATCCACGCCCGCCAGTACCCGCCCATGAAAGTCGCGCACGAGTTCCAAAGAGAGTTCGCTGTCCTTGAACCGGTCAAGCTCCGACAGAAGCGTAAAGTAACTGACCACTTCCTTTTCGTCCCGGTTCGTCGGCACCCGCTCATCCAAAAGGAGGTTGGTCACTTCGGGAAGTGTTAAGGGGTTTCCTTCGATGCGGTTTGAGGCGTAGGTGGATTTAATCAGGTTGTCCCGCTTGAGGTTGAGCTCCAGTTTCTCGGGGATCCGGATTGCCTCAATCTGCCCGTACAGCCGCTCGATCTCGGCGATGTTGGTGAGGATCTTATTGGTGCGTTTGTACCTGGGGCGGAGCATACTTCTCTTTCAAGACTACACAATGGTAAAGCTTATTGTCAAGTTTTGTGTCAAGCTTTGCCCTAAATAATTGTCAATATAATTGTAAACCTTATTGTCAAGTAAGCCTCCCGTGCCTAATTCTCACTCCACCTTCACCACGCGGTAGGTTGTCGTCCCTGCCGGGGCATGTACCTTCACCGTGTCTCCTGCCCGTTTTCCCTTGAGAGCCATTCCGAGCGGGCCCTCAATGGACAGTTTTTGTTTGGCAGGATCGGATTCATACTTTCCGACCAGAGTGAAGATCATCTGTTTCTTCCCGTTATCAAGCGTAACCAGGCTGCCGAAGTCGATGGTTCCGGCGGATTTGCTCTCCACCACCTCGGCAAAACGCATCAGGTAGCGTAGCTGGCGGAGCCTTCTGTCGGTTGATCCGAGCTCCAAGCGGGCTGCCGTATAGGCACCGTTTTCGGATAAATCTCCCATCTCGCGGGCCGTTTGCAGCCGCACCAGGATTTCCACCCGTTCATCCGTTAAGGCTTGGAATTCCTCTTCCATCTTCGCGTACCCTTCCTTGGTAAACCGGATTTTCTCCGGAAGATTATTTTTCATAGGATCGATTCTAAGTATACGGCAAAAACACGCAAAGGTCCTGCAATCCCTTAACCTCCCTTAACTTCTCACCGACCCCGTGGGATGCCTTGACTATCCCACTGGGGCCTTAACTTCCCTTAAACACCCTTAACATTTGCGCAGCTCGGACCTACAACCACTTAGCCTCTCCTAACTTCCCCTAACTTCCTTTAATTTCCCTTAACACCCCTTACCCTCCCTTAACTTCTTATAATTCATGATTCATAATTATCTGATTCGTACACTTCACACCCACCCATCTTCTTGAACACGGACAACAAATTATATATAGTAAGAAAGCTTTCCGCTGATAGTAAAAAAGATATGAAAAAAATCTTTTCCGTTTTGGTCATTGGTTTGGCGTTTTCCTTCCTGTTTGTTCCGGTAATAAGGGGTGCGGTGGTCACGACGACAGGGGAAGAAAGGGTGGCGGCAGTCCCCAAGAACCAGGTTGTCAACGATGATCTGTTTATTACCGGGCAAGAGGTGTTAGTTGAGGGAACGGTGAACGGTGATGTCTATGCCGCAGGCGGAATGGTAAGGATTCGGGGTACGGTCAACGGTGATGTTCTGGCGGCGGGGGGAAACGTCGAAATCTCCGGGAAAATTACACAAGACATCCGTGCAGCCGGAGGAAATGTACGCATTGATGAGGCTCAAGTCGGTGATTCTGTTACGGTTGTGGGCGGAAACATTTCCATCGATAAAGAAACGAAGATCGGCGGCGGGTTGGTGTTTGGCGGAGGATCGATCGATTCGCAAGCCAATGTCGGACGGGGCATTACCGGCGGCGGCGGTGCAGTCACCCTTGACGGAATTGTCGCCAAGGACATTCAGGTGGGCGCCGGCGCCCTGACGCTCGGATCAGGTGCAAAGGTAAACGGTGATCTTATCTACTCCAGCGAAGAAGAACCGCGTTTTGTCGGAGAAGCGACAGTATCCGGAAAAATTCGCAAAGTGATACCCAGCCAACTCTCTCTCGCAAAAGAATTACGCCCACAATACATCAGGAATGTCGGGCAGGGGATATTTCGCGGATTAACGATCGGCTTCCGGATCTGGTCCTATTTTGCCGCGCTCATCGTCGGACTGGTGATCCTCAAGCTCTTCCCGAAAGAGAGCCAGATTGTCGCAGAAACGGTGGAGAAGAAATTATTCAGCAGTTTGGGATGGGGATTTCTGATCTTCCTGCTTGCCGGTCCGGCATTCATACTCGGTATGGTAACGCTTGTCGGAATCCCGCTGACGCTGATCCTTTTCATGCTGCTTCTGATCGATCTGTATATCGCCAAAGTCTTTATCGGACTCGCAATCGGGAATTGGTTGGGACGCATCCTCAATCAGAAGGTGCATGTGTATGTCAGTTTCGCCGTCGGTCTTGCGGTATATACCCTCCTGCACACAGCAAGGTATATCGGATTTTTTGTCGAAGTTGTGGGTTGTCTTGCAGGCTTGGGAGCGCTGGTTATCTACGCAAGATCTGTTCTGCAAAAGAGAACCAAGTGAAGCCTCCCCGAGTCAGACTCGGGGCTTCATTCAATCGAGAGACTGAAACCACGTACCGACCAGTCTGACTGGTCTGGTACTGTGGTAAACCTCCGGCTTCTCTCTCATTCCTAATCCCTAAATCTTCTCTCTTATTTCTCTATTCGTAAATCATAAATCGTAAATCCTAAATCTTCTCTCTCTTTATCTACAAGCTAATAAGCTACAAGCTACAAGCTTTCCTAATCCTCCCAGCTACAAGCTTGCCCAAATTACCCTTAATCCACCCTTAGTCACCCTTACCTTCCCTTAAACCCTATTTTTACTTGACACAAAGATAATCTTAAGATAAACTTTCAGCATGAAGATTCAAACCATTTCCACCAAGGAACTCCGTGAAGATTTCTCCAAGCTGAGGTCTGCGATGGAGGAAGGAAAATCGTTACTCTTGTTTTACCGCTCTCGCCCGCTTGCGGAGATTAAACCGGTGAAACGGCAACAACAGAAATTGCGGTCGTTCTCCCTGCGAGAGATGAAGCAGTGGATTGCCGATGATCAACTCACGGAAAAACAGCAGAAGCGCATTGAGGCAATCATTAACCGTCTTCCTTGATTCCTCGGTCATCCTTTCAGCTCTTGCCTCTCCCAGTGGTGGCTCAAGAAAAATTCTCTCTGCCGGAGCAAAGGGGAAACTTCGGTTGTTCACCACCCCATTTGTTATTGAAGAAGTTACAAAACATCTTCACAAATTGGGTGTCGATCCGGACAAGCTTGAAGCACTTCTGAAGAAGAAAGTGATCCGTGTGATCTCTGATGCCCCTCGACACATCATAAAGAAGTTCCATAGTGTGATCGTAGATCCGGACGATGCTCCCATTCTTGCAGGGGCTGTACTATCCGGAGCTCATTTCCTTCTTTCTCTTGATAAAGGCCATATCCTCACAGATCGGGTAAGGAAGGCTCTCAAGCCCCTCCTTGTTTTTTCCCCAAAAGAATTCTGGGAATGGGTAGAAAAGCATCGATAGACGTCAAAATGTTCGTCGCACAAAAACCCGAACTGTTTTCTAGCCTGCAGGTCGGATCGAGTCGGATTCGGCTTCGTCTGTAAAAACCCGATTTGTCCAGAGAATACCAAAGCTGGTTTGGAAGGCGAGAGGAGGAAACTGCAGGTCGGACCTTTACGAAATACCCAAGGTGTGGTCAAGAGTGCACCTCTAAGGTGAAAGACCGCAACATCCCTATATCCCTAGGTGTCAAGGCTATTCCACCTCCCAGGTGGAAGGCGGGGCTACGAGGGACAGGACGGAAGGGCGAGGCCCGCCTTCGCCGAGGCTCCGGCGGTCAAGGCAGTCGAGCTGGCAAAATACCGGATGGACCAGACATCCTTAGCCTCTCCGGTTGAGGGAATCGTGGTTTCGGATGACGGCTTGCGGCCGGGGCTCTACATCACTCCCGGGTCGTACGGATTCGCGATCCTTGACTTTGCTACGCTTCACTTTGAGTTTGAGGTTCCCTGGAGCGAAATCGGAAACTTTGCGGAAGGAGCGCAGGTGAAAATCCTTCTTTCCGGCAAAGACGGGGAGTTCCCCGGCCAAGTCTTGCCTCCTCTTCCAAATCTTAAAAACAACACTTGCCTTGTCCGTATCAGGCTTGAAAAGACCGAAGGCCTCTGGCCGGGGATGCAAGGGGAGCTGATCCTCCCCTAACTTCTCTCTGATCCCGTGAGATGGCTTGCCTATCTCACTGGGAGCCCCTAAATCCCCTTAAGCTCGCTAAACTACACTTGACATCCCGTAAACACCTTTCATACTTTTGCATGCTGGACCTGCAATAGCTATTACGGCGAGGTAATCTATACGGACGGAGTTTTAGTCTGGTGTTTGTGTTAAACTATTAGTATTAGTACACTCACAATCAATATTTTATGGATTTCGAAATAATTTATCAAAAAGCAAAACGGGATTTGCAGAGCTTTGGGAATAAACCCATTAATGATGTAGGGAGGATCTTGAACACTGTTCAATTGGAGGAAGTTCCTGAAAGAAAGGTCATGGAGACTACTCAGAAAATTTACATTAGACTCTATCAGGAAAAAGGCAGAGGAAATTTAAACCAGGCAAGGCAGAGTTGGGTAGCAGCCAGTGGAAATAATTTTGAAATATTCATTAGAAATATCATAAATGAAAACTTGAACAACGAAGGGATAGTGGCCGTAAAAGGAGATCATCTCAGAAAAAAGCCACGAGCCCAGGAAATTGTGCGATTTTTAACTTTAGATGCTAGACGACGCTGCGTTCAAACAACCACCGGCGTGTGGCCAGACTCCGATATAGTTGTGCTATCAAAAGAACAAGGCGGTAGACTCAAAGTATTTGCGCTTTTAAACTGTAAGACAAGTGACCATGCCAGAAACGATGCTGTTTTGTTCTGGGCTTTAGCACTTCGAAATAACAACATCAAATATTGCTTGGTAACTCAAGATTTGGATAAGAAGTTCGTCAAAGGCGATAATGAAGCAAGTAGCTTACGAAAAAAGTCGGAAGCTTATTTGGATCGCGTTTTTTCAACACACCCAAGTACTACTGAATGTTCCCAAGTTAAAAAACTGGATTTTTCCAGGACTGACGGAGGAAAACCGCTTTTTTCCGACCTAAGGATCTGGAGACAAGAGGTTGTTCCCAATTTTACTGATGAGCCAATTGATGAAGGGGTGCTTGAAGGTAAAACATTATTTGGCTAATTCTATAGTTTTTCGAACCGCTTTGAGTATTTAGGCAGCAAACCGGTAGGAATTCTCTCCAAAAAGTTGTGGGGGGTTTTTGATGGCATCCAAGCGTTTTTGTGCTACCCTGTTGTATTCTTCTGAAATGTCTATATGTATAAAACGTCTTTTAGTCTTGTGGGACACTACTGCAACTGTTCCAGTTCCACCAAACATATCTAAAATAGTATTTCCTTTATAAGAATAGAATTTTATGAGGCGGTAAATTAATTCCTCGGGAAAAGGTGCCGGGTGTCCATTTCGTTTTGTCTCAGGCTGTATTTTCCAATATCCATCAGAGAAATCCATAAACTCTTGCTTTGTTATGTCAGAGTTTTTCTGATCTCCATCCAGCCTGTCTTTGTCTTTTGAGAAAACTAATACATATTCCCACGATGGTACTATATGAGGATTCGCTGGGCTTTTAAAGCTTCCCCAGGCAGTACGTTTAAGCATTGTTTGTTTGTACCAAATAATCTCTGTTCTAAATTTCATGTCTATTTTACGCAATTGATTTGCGAAATCGTGGTGAATAGGTACGAAATCTTTGATTCCTGTCGGAGCAATATTTAGTGCAAACCTTCCCCCTGGTACAAGTACCCTTTTTGTTTCTCTCCACACTTTCTCAAGCCATTCTAAATATTCTTGATAATTCATACGATCATTATGGTTGTCATAATCTTTACCCACATTATAGGGCGGGGAAGTTATAGCTAGATGAATGCTATTATCAGGAATTTGAGACATTACCTCTAAAACATCACCAGAAATAATCCTGTCTAAAGCAAATTTTGTAGGAATTTTGGTTTGAGCTATTTTCCCCGTAGGTCTAGTTGTATCTTCATAGTTTGGTAGTACCCCTATCACTTTTCCTTGAATTATTAAATCTTTTACGAAAATTGGCTTCATGCTGGAATTTGCTGGCTGGAGTCTAAAACCTTTCTTCTCTTTATAAATCTTCTTGAGCGTCGCTTCATTTCCGTTTATAAGAGCGACTACCTTTTGGCCGTTCGTAGCCGTCTCTTGTCTTCGAATTATGACTGTAGCTCCGTCATTTATTCCTTCATCAACCATACTATCGCCTTTAACTTTTAGTGCATAATGAAGACCACTCTTCGAGAGCATCTTGTGAGGTACTTTTATGGGTTCTGGATTCGAAATAGCCTCAATAGGCTCACCAGCGGAAATATAACCAAATAAAGGGATCTCTACCAATCCAATTATTAGTTCAATTGAGCGCTGTTGATTCTCTATTTTTTTTAAATATCCCTTCTTATGGAGGGCATCAACAAATTGATGCGCACTCGAAACAGACTTGAGTTTAAAATTCTTCGCGACTTCTTCTAATGATGGAGAATAGTCATTTGTCTTGATAAAAGATGTTATGAAATCTAGTACTTTCTTTTGTTTAGGTGTAAGCATAATGACGAACTGTAAGGTAACGGTTAAACTATATGAAAGTTTTACGAAAGTGTCAATAACAAAACTATCAGATTATCTGGTAATAGTGTCTAACTCTGAGATATAGCATCAGCGAAAGTTCATATCTTGAAGAGCACTTGAGAACTAGGATATTTAGGAACACAATCAAATGCTGCCCGGAAGGGCAGTTTTTATTTATCTCAAGTGAAGGTTTATATACAGATCAGGCAATATTAGATTATCATTTTCTAATATTAGATATTTACAAATGATACCATATATGGTATAATAGCGCTGTTTATACACAATTGATAATGTTCCTATGACAGAAACACGACAAGATAGATTTAAACGCCTGGCAGTACAAAGAACAAATATCGTCCTCGAGAAACTTCGAATTCTCGGAAATCTCTCCAACAGAGCAAATTACGATTACTCCGATGAAGAGATCAATAAGATCTTCTACGCAATCGATTCCCAACTTAAGATGACGAAGGCTCGTTTTATTAAGAAAAAGAAGAAGGAATTTAGGTTATGATCTCAAAACCTCGTGAGCTTTATGAACCTGATGTTTACATGAAAATTTCGTATGACGAATTGGTAACGTACGCACTTTTTTCCTTGCTTAAAACGAATAAGAATCCGACATTTGAGAATCTGGTCGAGAAAGTTTTTACACTTTTTCCATCTAGATTCCATCTGATCGGACACCCAGAGTGGCCAGATTCATCCCTAGTCAATAAAACGTGGCTCCGATGTAGAACTGACAAGCATTATATTACCGGTAGTACTTCTCGGGGATTTAATATCACACCTCTTGGTACCAGAGCTGCAGAGAGAATACACAACAAATTAGCCCCTTCTTCAGGAGATGTGGTTATTGTTAGACGTAAAGGAGACGAGAGAACAAGAGCAGGAATATTCGTAAAGAGAATAGAGAAAAGTAAGGCTTACCATTTGTACAAAGTTGGGAAACGAGATCAAATTCAGCCATTAGATTTCTATGAATTAATTTTTTGTACACCGGATAGCCTACCTCTTACCAAAAAAGACAATCTTATTGAAATTAAGCAGTATGTAGAGCTATATGGCAGAGACGACATTATGAATTTACTTCACTTTTGTGAGGAAAATTTCAAAGAAGAGCTATTTGTAGGAAAACGCGGGGGGATGCTTAAAAGAAGGGATTGATTATGGACACAAAGAGAAGGCCAATACACATCGAGACGAGAGTATTAATTCAGAATGCGAAGCAACTTGTTGGAGATTCTCCCGTATATGCTCTTGTGGAACTTATAACAAATTCTGATGATAGCTATAGTCGAATAGAAAAAAGCGACTCGAAAACATCAGGATTAATTCATATTGAAATTGTAAGAAAAAGAATAGGATCTACTTTTCGAGTTGTCGATCAAGCTGAAGGCTTTGATAGACAGCAGATGGATGAAAAGATCGGCCGTTATGGAGGAGAAACGAGCGGCCGTGAATCACCGACTATAGTAAGAGGTTACTATGGAAGAGGATTGAAGGAAGCTATGGTAGGCGTTGGTTATGGAAGAGTTAGATCAGTAAAAAACGGCTATCTATATGAATGCGATGTTGATGATAAAGCTTATTATGACTCAAAATCACCTGTAACCGTCAAGGCAACACACAAGGGTAGACTAGGAATCTATGATTGCGGGACGGAGGTAACACTTAAAACTACCAGAGAAGAAATTAAAACACCTCAATTCGAGAGATTAAAAGAACAACTACAGAAGTATTTTAGTCTGAGAAACATTCTCCAAGATCCAAACAGGATTGTGCAGCTTATTGAGCGATCAGATAAAGGAGATAAAAAGCGTGAACCAGTTCAAATTTCCTACAAAACACCAAGAGGAAAAAAGATATATCAAGCTTCTTTTTTTATTAACTATAAAGGTCAAAGAATCGACGCTACTATCGAAATCAATCGATCTGAATTGCCGCTGAGCGGGAGGGAGGAGGCGGGTCCATACAGAGAGAATGGGTTATTAATATCAGATGGTAAGGCCATACACGATATCACACTGTTTAAATATGATAGTTCCCCTGAAGCAGAAAGACTATTTGGTCAAGTAACATGCGAATATATTTACACCTTATTAAATTCAGGCGAGGAGGTGATATCTGATAAAAGAGATGAGCTTAATAACAAACATCCATTTATAAAATCATTAAAGTTGGCCGTTGAAGAAATTCTTGAACCGATTATTAAAGAAGAAAAAATGAGAAGAAAGGAGGAAGAAAGGGATATTGAAACAAGAGAAACCAAAGAACGATTTAAAAAATTATTGAAGGATCTTGGTGAGATTACAAAAGAGGAACTTGGAGATGAGGTAAGCGATACTGGATTAGATGAGGACCTACATAGGCAGCCGGAAATTCCAGAAAATGGTTTTGCCTTCCTGCCACCAATAACAACCGTAGTAAGCGGAAAGATTAAGAGCATTACTCTTAGGGCCTTAGTTCCCCATACGATACCATTCAATAAAGAGATATTAATCCAAAGTGATTCAGAAGAGCTCATCGTCCATACGCCAAAAGTTCAATTTCAAAAGTCTGATGTAATTGGTAATGTTGCATCAGAGACTGTAAAAGTTGAAGGCAGACAAGTAGGGGCCCTCGGTTTGCTTACCGCCAGATTTGGAGAACTCAAAGCAGAGTGCCTAATAGAAGTTCGTTCAAAACCGAAAGAACCGACGGATATTGTGGATGGACTTCCAAAGAATAAAGGTCTCTTTAAAGATATTACATACAGCCCCAAAGAAGATCCTCGGTACAGGGTTATGTTTGATAGAGCTAGCGGAATAATCACTGTTGCGACGCAAGCACCTTCAGTAAAAATGTACATAGGTCCTTATGGGGAGAATCAAAACGAAAGATATGCACGAGTATTAATCGGTGAGCTAGTAACTGATGTTGTTTGTAGAGAAATTGCTCGAAAGAAAGTTGAAACCGGAAGAACAACATATCCTCAGAGCAATATTCCTGAAGCCATTAATTTTGAAAGGGCCCAGTTAATTGATAAATATGCCCACAGAATTCATAAGATATTGGCCGGATGAAACAATCTAATACTAAGCTGTGCCATAGAGATTATTTGAGACTCGCAAGGGCGGATTTTTTCGGCGATAGAGTTCACTTTTTGATGCTAGTATAAGGTTGGCACATCATTCTTATGATTCCCGATGTCTTGATCGTTATCAGTGCTGGATTGTTTTTTATAGAAATATTTTACTGGATATTCAAAAACAGATGGCCAGATATTTACTTCGGCACATCAGACTTCACAAGTCTTTTTATTAGCATTTCTCCACTCCGGTTCGTCTCCTTTCGAATGATCCCAATATTTATTGCGATAAATTTAGCCATCTCAATGTTTGGGAGCAAGTTATCAATAAATCAACATCTCATCGTTGGAATTACTATAGGTTCACTTCATACCCTATTACATAATGGTAGAGCTCTCTTACAATTAATTATTCGCTCTGGGAGATTGAAACGATTTTTTAATGTATATTCCCAGTATTTAGTGCATATCTTTTCGATTTTATCCATACCTATTACTGGATTCTTCAGCGGGTGGGCGTCAAATTCAAAGTATGTAGGCTCATTTTTCCCGACATGGCAGGGACTTGTTGATAACATATGGTCTTCTTTTGTAGGAGCTGGTCTAGCTGTATTAATTTACAAGACTTACGAAAATCGCGATCAACATCCAGCAGAGATATTTCAACGGTCGCTTGCAACAATTGATGACAACCTAATTGACGAAATTGAGATAAAGAGTAGACAATTTCACGCTGACAAAGCTATCGTTCTTGCCGTTGCTATTGTCGAAAATATCCAGCGACCAAAATGGTTCAGGTTTTTAGAAAGAATCAAATCCCTCATTATCCGACGAGGAACTTATGGCATAATGCAAGTCACTTCAACCAAGCCCCTGAATGATAAAAAATCGGTAGACTTAGCCGTAAAGGAGTATTTCGCCAATCAGCGTGTTTATGGAGAGTGGATTAGCGATGAACGTAGGAACGAAGTCATTAAGATTGCAAAAACCTACAATAATGATGAGACATACGCAAACTTAGTAGCTGATGCATACACGTACACAGCTTTGACTGATCGCTGGAATGAAAAATATGAATAACAATTAACCACCCCGGAGGTGGATTACTCTAAGCACCCCAGGCCTGCGGCAGCCAGTTCCTTGAGGTAGGAGCACGAACGTCCACCACCTTGATATTGCTTCGGGCATTTTTCTGCTTTACAAGCATTTTTTTTCGTTCTATATTGTCAGTCAATATTATCGAGTGCTAATGAAGGGAGGCGAACAACCATGGCGCATCCAAAGGTAACCAGTAGGAGGGTAGCTCGAAAAGCATCCTCACTTTTGAGGAGCAGGCGTACTACTCGAAGGACCAAATCCGTTGCCGGAAGTGCTCTCAGTCAGAAGCACGGACGGAAACATAGGAGATAGGGCAACATGAACGACATTGAATGGCTTGATTACGCTAAGAAGGCTGGGTTTGCCATCTGCATTTGCGCCAGCTTGGCATCACCGTATCTTGCCTGCACAAAAGGCTATTGTCGTGTACATCATGACCTTCCGGCTGAACCACAGCGAACAGTTGAACGATGGGATGTTTTTACTTTGACAACTACCACCGCATCTGGAACCAGCATTTACAATTCATCGACGACAACCACACTTTAAGGAAGGAGGTGGATCATGGGCGACATCAATAATGTCAAAGTCGAACCACATTTACATGTCAATGTTGGGCGATCGAATCCGAGCGAAAATCCGATCGAAAGAACGAAACGCATCGGGATTCTGAACAGAGGAAAAGGTAACAAGTTCTTTAACAATAGATTCATTGGACTTGATACTGGCATTCAGGATGAAGGAGAGGATACCGAAGCGAGAGGGAATCGGTTCGAATAGAATATCTTACAATTATCAACGTTCGATCCTTGAAAGGCGGTGAAAATATGGACTTCAAAAAGGTCAGAGCATTGGTAGATCAGAGTATCGCATTGGATATCGAGGGTGCTGATGAACACGAATTGAGAGTGAACTATAAGCCTGGTGATGATAACTGCTGGTTTTCCGTTACACCGGAAAAATACCAGGATGAAGCAGAGTTGGCAGCAGTGATCAATACCGAAACCGATAGAAAGCTTCACGGAAAAATCAAGACAAGTATTTAACCACCCCGGAGGTGATTTACTCAAACCTGCCCGCGATAGCAGTTTTTGGAAAAAACTGCTTTTATCGGCAGGTGGCGGCTTTTCTTGCAGCTACGCCCTGCAACCCTACCTCAACTGCCCACCTAATCTGACTCACACTGACCACCAAACACGCGATCGCGTGTCTGTTTGTCACTAGTCTTCCACCTGGGAGGTGCAATTCTCAAGCCACCTAGGGAGTTTTTAACCTCGTGAGTGGTTTTTTCCTTATAGATCCGGCCTGTAACCAATTCTGACCACCGCCCACGCGATCGCGTGTCTGTATGTCACCTCATTTTCCTGCCCGCCTCATTTCCCTCCGCCATGACCACCTGACCACCAAACACGCATATGCGTGCGACCTTGTCAATTATCCAATAATGAGACATCCCGACTTCTGATAAGCGTTAAGCAAATATCGCTTCGAGTTCTCTTCGAAGATGTCGAGCGTCCAAAGGGGGCATTCTTTGTATCAGCTAATCGAAAGGAAAACCGGCTTCTTCGCAGATCCGCTTCTGTCTCTCGATACTCTCCTCAAACCTTTCCTGTATCCATTCATTCTTACGCTGTAGTTCTTCCTCAGTTGATGGCCTCGCCATTGTAATAAAACCAAAGTGCGAGTCGGTCTCCGGATCCATTCCTTGCAGAGCGAACTTTTCCAGGATCTGATCCAATTCCAGTTCTTCGCCGTTATCACCTAATGTATTACCTTTGATTATTTCTTGGGGAGTCACCGTAGGTCCTAAGTCCGAACCATATTCTTTGGCCAAGTGCATATGAGCGGAGGCTGCAATCGAACTGTATGGTCCCCACTCAAAACTTAGGCTCTTGTGAAAGTCTGAGGGATCAATGTTGTAGACGTGTGGTCTTTTCCCGGATGTTCCCTATCCTAAAAATCGATCCTTCCAGTACAGTACCACCAGCCAGCTGGGAATGACTCTGCCATCCTCCAAACGCCTCTCCGGATACTGCCCACTGAGCAAGACACCGTCTTCTTGGCTCATACAAGATTTCTCTCAGGATATTTTAATCCAGAATAATGCCTGGTAGTTTATCACATTACTTCTCCATTCCGGAGCGATTTACTCTCGACCTACCGTTCGATGGGATCCGCCTGACGAGTCGCTCCGCTGATGCTACGAGGGAAGGACGGACGGGTAGCCAAGCCACCCAGGCATTTTATCCTTGAAGACTTTAATTTCTTGCAGGTACACCCTGCAACCCCACCTCATTTGCCCACCTAACCTGACTTTCACTGACCACCGCACACGCATATGCGTGCCCGCTTGTCACTCCATTTTCCTGCCCAACGCATTTTCCCCCCGCCATGAACTACTGACCACCGGACACGCATATGCGTGTAACCTTGTCACTCTTCAAATATTAAGCTACAGTGGACAAAACCAGGACACAAAGCATGTCGGAGAAGAAGGGCAAGAAAAAGATCAGCAAAACCTATCCGGTCGCAAAACAGATCCTCATGATTGCAGGGATTGGTGCGTTCATTGCCGGGAGCCTTATCATGCCCGGTCTGCCGATACTGTTACGGGGGTATCGCTTTGAAAAACAGGAGTATCCTGAAGAAGAGGAATGGGAGCAGTTTGATCAGCGGCGATTGCGCCGACGACTCTTAGAGATGCGGAAAAAGAAGCTAATCAGGATATATAGGATCGGGGAAAGATATGCGGTTCAAATTACGGAAAAAGGCAGGAAAAGACTCCTTCAATACAAGATTAGCGATCTGACAATACCGACACCATCTTCCTGGGATAAAAGATGGCGGATCGTTTCCTACGATGTGCCAAAAGGAAAAAATCGAGCCAGAGACGCCATGCGAGACACCTTAAAACGACTTGGATTTTTACAACTCCAGAAGAGCGTCTATCTTTTTCCCTATCCGTGTAACGAAGCAATTGACTTTATCCGTGAACTCTATGGTATTGGCGAAAATGTCACGCTACTGACGATAGGGTACTTGGAAAACGAAGACGCATACAAAGAATACTTCCATCTGTAACCTGACCACCGCACACGCATATACGTGCAACCTTGTCACTCGTTCTGTTATCAAGAGTCCCGACCTCTCAACGCCATTCCTCTCCGAGCCAGAGGCTCTTCTCAGAACCAGAGGTTGCCGAACCGAAGGTCTAAGCCGAAGGCCTCTCCAGATCTGGTATACTGCAAACTGTGAGGGTAGATAATAAGTTGAAGAACCGACTTGAATATATCCTTCGGACTCCAAAGGAGCGGCGAAAATTAAAAAAGATGCTTTTGAGTTATCAAAAAAACTTGAAGAAAGAGTGGCCTCGGCTCTCCGATCCTTCAAGCGGCTATACGAAAGCTAATAGAAAATTGATCACCAGTTTGGCCGAATTCTCAACCAAGTGTCTGGAGACAATCGACCGACTTGACCAGAACGCCGGAGTTACGGATAAGAACTAATCTTCTTCTTTCCTTCCCGAAGCGAACCAATCTCGCGGAGTCTTTCCGATCCTTCATGCAGGTACGCCCTGCAACCCGTTACCCTTTCTTAAGATTCGGCTGGGGAACAGTCCGGGAGATTATTACCGCTTTCTTAAGTCTATCGGTTCATGCTCTAACCAGGATTCTGCGGAGAAGAATAGAACACTATCCGCTTCAATCATGTCATCAAGATCAAGCTGTATCACTTTTTTATTTTTCCCCTCGTCATCTGTCCATTCAAAAAAATAAACTCCACTTGGTGTTTGGTAATACGGAAATTCACGTGCCGACCAAGCAGACACGAGAAAGCCGAATATTCCGGCAAAAATCCCTTCCTCTTTGGTTGGCGAGTAGACGGGTTTGCGCTCCATTTGATGTGTAAGCCATGCTTTTTTTTGTTCTTGGTGTTGTTCATCAATTTTTGCCATTAACTGCCGGTGCCGTTCCAGACCTCCGGTAGGGAGATCTGAAGGATTTCGCTTGGATTCCGTTTCCCGCTCGAGTCTCTCTGCTTCTAGATATTTTGTAAGCAGTTCAATATCTTTCAGATCCCATGTCCGTGCATCTTTTTGCGCCTCTTTTACCAGCCATACCGGTACTTCTTTCTGAAGTTGTTCAACAACCATGGTCTCCTGTGGAGAATACCCCTCCGGATTCCAGGGCGTTTTCGGCATATCGGACTTTTTGCTATACAGAGGAATACGATCACATATTGTGTAGAGATAAAATGGTTTGCCCGTGCCGGTTGAGGGAACAAAGTGAATAAAAAGTTGGATATCACCGATGTTCACCATATCACCGTCCAGAAGCGGCACCAGCTCTCCTCTCTCAAGCAGTCTTCCGTTATGATATGTGCTTTCAAAGGCCTCCTCACCCAATGTTATTGTTTTGTTCAGAGAATTGATATCCATTTGCTTCTTTGCAATGGTGCTTTTAAAGAGGCCTAAATGACCGGGTAAGTCAATATCAGGAGTCCATACCTCACCGTGTGTCCCCCTTTTTCCAATCACCAGTGATTCCGGTGGCGGACTCTCCTGATCAAGCTCTAAGACACAGTAGTATTTCGGAGAACCTTCTTCGTCTGATTTTCCCTCGGTTCTTCTCAATTGTTCACTCATCTTCTTTTCACCTCTGTTTCATAAAAAAAACCTCTTCTGTGAGAGAAGAGGTGTAAACCATTTTTCCGCCCGGCTGATTGCAGGTTTGGACTAATCCTTCCCTCTATACAGGGTTGGGTGGAGCACCGCGGTCTGACATGCCGTCTGACTCGGTTGCTAGATGGATCAACGAGCCAATTCTCTCCCCATCATTCTCGATTCCTTCATTTGTTGAGTAAGTCTATCAAAGCCTCCGGTGAGAGTCAAAAGGAAGCGCTTTCAGTGAAAAGCGTGTTGATCCACACCGGGATTCTAATGGTAAAGCTTGAGTACCTGAACAACTCCGGGAGTAATCCAAGCCAAGCCACCTCGGTATTTTATCCTTGAACGCTTCAATTTCTTGTCGCCGCGACCTGCAACCCACTAAACTCATCTCATCTGCCCATCTGACCACCAAACACGCGATCGCATGTCTGCTTGTCATTATGCTGTCGTGAAGAGGTCCGACCTGCAACGAATAGTATTCCGTACAATTTCAATGAATCGATTCATTGAAATAAGTTTGAAAATATAGTGTATACAGTTCTGAGCTGCGACTAAAGCTGACCACCGGACACGCCTATGCGTGTGACCTTGTCAGTCTCCCAAGTTTATCTTTCTTCTTTATTCTCAATTTCTTAAGAATTTGAGAATGTCGAGGTTAACGAAAATGTTGACCAACCTGGTGTTGAACACCGCGGAGGTGGTATAAGTGATATTATCAGTGGGAATAGAGGAAATCTTTTGACAGGCAGCTATGCTCTCAATTGCATTCTTGAAACCTACCAAGCGCGAACTGCTTCTATTTCTTGTCATATTTCTTGCCATCCATGTAATCGAATTCTACTATCTTGTGGGAGAAGTTGGAGCTCCGAAGTTTCTTAGTTACGAATGTAAATATTCAAGAGAAGTAGATGAATTTGTCCAGCAACATCCGAATATCGATTTTCTTCCTCAATGTGAACTGAAATTTACTTTTGTAAATCTTTTGTTGAATCTAGTTATTTGGTATGTTGTTTTTATGATCGGGATACGTATAATAACTCTTCTTCAGCAACGCATGGCTCAGTATAATCACCCCCGGAGGTGATTTAATCAAGACACCTCAAGATTTTATCCTTAAAGGCTTTAATTTCTTGCAGCTACGGGAGATTCCACACCGGGAGTGGTTACCTCAAGACACATCGGGAAATCGGCTTTTTATTTCTTCCTCTCCACATCTGCTTTTCTTGCAGGAGCGACCTGTAACCAATTCTGACCACCTCCCACGCGATCGCGTACCAGTTGGTTAGTCTTCCACCTGGGAGGTGCAATTCTCAAGCCACTCCATTTCCAAAGCTGGCATGATTCTGCCCGAAGAATAGGATTATAAAAAAAATTGAAGGAGTTAATAGACGCCCATTTCCTGAATAGATTTCAATACATTCATTGAAGAAAAATAAGCGAAGAAATACATTACAGCGAATGGAAGTATCATAAGTATGATACTAATTATGGAAGAATACCGAATCTGTTTCCCCTTTTTAGTTACTGTTTTTCGAGCATACCCGTAATAGAGGTTTGCTATCGCGAAGAAAAGAAACAGAATGGCTGGCAGGTTCTGAAACACCGGATTTGGTTGTGGAACATTCAAATTCTGATAGATTGCCGAAATACGAAATGCAGTGAAAAAGTAATACACAGAAAAGAGAAACTGAGTAACCCCAGCCGTATATGAAATCCACTCGTCTTTCATATGTTACGTTAACATCACAATATCATATCTGATGACTCTTCTTCCACTCTTCCAACTCAGGATTGTATTACACCTGGGAGGTGCAATTCTCAAGCTTGCCCCGTGGAGGCTTCTACTCCACTGGGGACACCTCGGGATTTTTTACCCTCATTTTTCCTTACAGCTCCGACCTGCAACGAATAGTATTCCGTACAATTTCAATGAATCGATTCATTGAAATAAGTTTGAAAATATAGTGTATACAGTTCTGAGCTGCGACTAATGCTGACCACCGAACACGCATATGCGTGTGACCTTGTCACTCGTCCTGTTGTATAGAGGTCCGACCTCTCGGCGCATTCTCCGAACCGGAGATCTCTCAAGATTTGCTATACTTCCCCAGATTAAGGTATTGACAATAGTGTATATAATGTATATACTACGTACATATATGAATACCGCTGTAATCAACATCAAAACCGATATCAAAATGAAGACCATGGCTCAGCGAGTGGCTTCGCAGTTGGGCTTCAGCTTGAGTTCCTTGATCAATGCCTACCTTAGAGATCTGGTGCGCTCCAAGTCTGTGCATTTTACGCTAAAAGAAGAGCCCAGCGAGTATCTCCTGCGCGTGCTTGAAGCATCTGAGAAAAATAGGCAAGCCGGTCGGGTTTCTCCAAGATTTAAAACTGCAAAAGAAGCTATTACCTGGCTAAAGAGGAAGAATAGGTTCGATGCAGGTACGGTTCAGTCGGCAATTCCGAAAGCAGTACGATAAAACTCCAAAAGCAATTCAGGACGCATTTGATACCAGACTCAAACGCTTCGAGAAAGAACCGAATGATCCGATTCTCCACAATCATGAATTGAGCGGAAGGCTTAGAGGATACCGGAGCATCAACATCACAGGTGACTGGCGGGCTATTTTCCGAGAATTCCCACAACAGAATCTTATCTTTTTTGATGCGCTCGGTACTCACAGTCAGCTCTATAAATAATTTCTTTTCGTGAAGAGACCGGCTACTCGACGCTATTGCCTCTCCATATTTGCTATACTTCCGCCAGATTTGAGTTGGGATACTTTGTGAGCTTATGAAGAAGACGAAACTCACGGACTTTCTCCTTCAAGCGAGAACCAAGACCTATGCAGGGGCGGGAGGGCAAGTCAAACCGGTATTTTCCGGCTTAACCCAACTCGAGTATAGGAACCATGATTGGCTGTATCGGGATATCTATTACACCGGTCGGGGGATCTTCATGGGCCTTGAAACTGTGTATTTCCGCGATCATCCGGTATGGTCGATGAGCTACTATGGGAATTTCCGGAAATTGACCGAGAAAGAAATTGATCGAGTCCTCCGGAAGGCTCTTCTTGAGAACTGGAATACAACAAGAATATGGAAAAAGGTTGAGTGGGTACTTGAGAATTACAGCTACGAGTGTATTCCGGATTCTCCGGGATCAATAGATGAAATGTCCGGATCGGAAAAAATCTATAAGAGCGGAAAAGAAGTGTACTTCTTCTTCTACGCGGGTGGGGCGATCTCGCGTTGATGCTCAAAACACTCCGTGAGTAATGTTTCCTTAACCTCTCTTACTTTCCACCAACACAACACTTTCCCTGCTCCGAAAAGCAGAGTGAATCCCACACCGGACAGGATATCGCCTTGACGAAATGTCAGTTGACGTTTGAGATCACTTGATAGAACCTCAATTGCACCAGCTTCATTCCTTGGTTATCATAGTTCCAAAAGTAACCCTGGAGCGCATCGTCAAAGAGCGGATAACGCTCGACCGCCCCGTCTCCATTCAGGTCAACATATATATAGAGCAACTGCTTTGAGACATCGGTGAATTTACTGTTGCCTGCCTCGCGGACGAGAACGAGCGTATAGACGGAACACCATTCCTGACCCAATTCATCAACTGCACAGGTGGTTGTGGATGATTTTCCTCCAGGCTTCCCCAAGGGTCTGGCCCAAACCGAATATTCCGTTATGCCGTCGTTGTCAGGGTCGGGATTGGGTAATTGAAATGCTGCCGTTCCATCTGTTCCGTTGGCATCGAGCACCTGGTAGTCCTCTCCTTCAGTCAAGTTTATCTTGGTTTTGCCGACCAATGAGACAAAAATGCGATGGCCCTCGCTTCCGGTCATGTCCGCAGATTTTTGCTTTGGGACTCCGATGATGTTCAGGTTATAGTGCGGACCGTTCGGTGCACCACTCCCTGTAACAGCATCCGGTCTTGCCTGGGAAATGATGTTTGAGCGTGATTTGACAAGACTCAGTGCCACAGGAAGGGAGAGCAGCAATACCAAGACTATGACAAGTTTCTTGGTATCATCGAAAATTCCTGCATTTTTCGCCATTACTATCACCCCCCCTCTTCAGAAATGTTTTACTCTTTCAATTGTAGGCAGAAATGGGTAGCTGCTGTCAAGTTACGATATGGTATATAAGGGAAAGCTTAAAAAGGCATCCGATTATCAAGTGAAGTGGTAGAATATACCAACTGTCCGAAAGGGCAGTTTTTTATCGGTATAAAAAGATCATACCTACCATGAGGAGACTCATCAGCTCAATAACCTATTTCTTCACCTGGCCTTTCCGGATCCTGAAGAAGTCGAGAATCGATAACTTCGTGGGAGGGCTCATCTTCGGCGCGGTATTCAGCCTTGTCGTCAATATTGCCACAGTACAGCTTCAGGAAGTCATCCAGAAACAAAGGATCCTCGAGGCAGTCGAAAATGAAATCGTCACAAATGCCATACGGGCCGGCGTCAGAATAGAGCAGAACGAAAATCAGGTGAGGGAAAAACAATTACCGAATTACTACCATACTCCTCTCAAATACATCAGCAATGTATGGCAAAACTCTGAAGCCATCAAATATACCGTCGAACTTGATCCTGAAATTCAGGGAGAAATACAAATCTACTACAGCTCTGCAATAGAAAGCGCAAATGAGCTAGTGGAACTGGATTACAGATTGCAGCAAAGCCGTTTGTCTGACTGTTATTTTAGCTTTGAGCAATTAGAGGAAACACAAAAAGAAACATGCCTGGAGATCTATCAAACAATGTTGCTCAATGAAGCTGATACAGCCGAAAGCGTATTGAATAACAGTTACAACCTGTTAAAAAAGTTCCATCCGACGAAAGACCGATTAAGTAATCCTCTGTTACGGCTGTTGTTGGGAGACAAAGCCATGGTCGTTCTGTCTGGGAAAAAATAACAATGCTGTCAAGAAGTCCGATCTTTCGATATTGAAGAGATACGCGAAGACGCTTCGGGATTTGAATTTTCTCTTCCAGCTTTTCTTATCTGGAATAATCCTGCCAGGATAAACTATGGGACAAGATTTGATTCAAACAACCATTGCCGAAAAAGCTAAAAGCCCCTGGTGGAAAGATTCTGAACGGCAGGTAATCGGTAAATACGGCAAGGTATTCCATCCATCACAGCTTGACAAGCTCTCAAAGGAAGATTTTAAATCCTTCCTCCTGACAAAAAACAACCTTCATTGGGAGGGTATCCACAGACAAGGGACACTGATAACTTCAGATATGGATGCTCTTAGACGATTTTTAAAATATGTCTTGGATGAAAAAATGCCTATTGAAAAGAGACTGAATACTGAATTTATTGAACATGGTGGTTTGTGGGTAAAAGGGATAGGTCGAGCCGTAATAACCGCAATTCTTCTTGTTGTTTATCCGGAAAAATATGGCGTATGGAATACGAAAAGTGAGACTGCTCTAAAAAAATTGAATCTCTTTCCTGATTTTCAAAGAAACGATAAGTTTGGCAACAAATATAAAAATATTAATGCAGTACTTCTTGAGTTATCGACGATGCATAATATCAGCTTGTGGCAACTGGACGGAGTACTTGGGGATATCGTAGGAGCAAGTCCTGTCGCGGAAAAAGAAGAAGAGAACGAAGATCAAATTGAGGAAGAATTAAGAGAACATGGTATTGAAGATCCCGCAGTATTCGGAATGGAAAAGCACCTCGAAGACTTTCTTATCGCAAACTGGAATAAAACGATCTTCGGCGATGAGTATGAGCTGTTATATAGTGAGGGAAATGAGTTGGAAAGTAAGCAATACTCCACAGATATAGGATTTATCGATATTCTCGTGAAGTCAAAAGATGATAAGAAATATCTTATTATTGAACTCAAAAAGGGAAGGTCATCTGATGCGGTAGTCGGACAAACACTTCGCTATATTTCTTGGGTAAAAAGAAAACTAGCGAATGGCAGGATGGTGAAAGGAGTAATTATCGTTCTTGAAGCAGAAGAGAAGTTGAAGTATTCTCTTCAAGATCAAAAAGATATTACACTGTACACCTATAAGGTAAATTTTAATTTGAATAAAGAAAATCTCGGGGATTAACTCAGAAAATGAACAATATTCGGGATGGAAAAACACATGACGGCTAAATACCCTCGGATCCTCGCGTAACACATAAACACCGGACCCAATCTTAGGTTGTTCAATTTTTCTCTCCTTTCTTTCCGGGAATAGTAAATTCTTTTACGGATAAAATACACCGGAAAGATACCGATAGGCGTCAGAGTGGAAGGTATGTTGAACAATTTGCAATTATAGGCTATGTATGCTACACTATCGGCCTATTTTGATCGAAGGTGAAACAACGGTGCACCTCCTGCCCATCAAGTTACTTCATTTAATTAAAGGTCATATTTGTTCTATGAAAACGTATAGAATGAAAAACAGATCAACACAGGATGAAGTGGAGGTCCAGGCGGAGACCATTTTTGCTGCCTGCGCCAAGCTGGGATGGATACCGGCGATGACGGATGTTGAAATGCGAAAAGATGAAGATCAGGAGTAGAAACAAGTTCTCCACCGTAACCCCCCTAATAAACTGCATCCCCCCCCGCTCATCTCTCCGTTTAGAAGACGCTTCCAAATCGCCACTACACTAAAAAATCAAAAAAAGATCTTTTCCCTCGGGATCTCGATGCATCCTCGCTGCCGAGTGCTATAATTTGGCGCGATGAACCCTCTCGTAAAATACTTTCTGGTCGGACTCTTTTTGTCAGGTGTCCCGGGAACAATTTGGGCGCTTTCAAGGACGGAGTCCGGAAATGTGCTAAGCACGGTTTTTACGCCCTCTCCGACACCGTCTCCTTCGCCAACGCCGGCACCAACTCCAACGCCGGCACCGACACCAACACCAACACCAATGCCGACCCCGACGCCAATCCCAACTCCCAGTCCCACTCCCATACCGACACCGACGCCGCCACCCCCTGTTTCTTCCCAGGAAATACAAACCTCTATCGAACGCTTTTCCGCCCAGTATGGGGTTGATCCCAATATCCTCAGGCATGTTGCAGTTTGCGAATCCGGTTTTAATCCCAATGCAGTAAACGGCCCCTATGTCGGTCTGTATCAATTCGGACCGACAGCTTGGAAAAGCAACCGAACTGTCATGGGTGAGGACGCCGACCCAGCCTTACGCTACAACGCCGAGGAATCTGTTCAAACTGCTGCTTATCTCATTTCCGTCGGCAGAAGCGCACTTTGGCCGAATTGTTTTCCGTGAAAGAGGAAAGCGCCGAACCCTCCCTTCCCAACAGCAGAATAGTGGTGGTACAATGAAGTATCGAGAATAAACCCTCAGTCGAGGAACTCATCAGTCTGCTCATCAGTAAAGGTGGGCAGATCAACGAATACTATCTCCGAAACCATAACGCAAACAAGCAAACGTTAGTGTATTTAAACGGATGGCATAGCGGTTGTAACATCCGTGAGGCAATCACGAAGGCCCTCGGCAACCTCTGAACGGACACTTCGGATCGGTGGCTTCATACCGCCATTTCATAATCTGGTGTACCCACTCACTGTGTTTGCTATACTTCCGCTAGTTAATCAGGAATAGGCCAGTATGTGCGGCAGGTTTGTTTTCACTCCCGGCGGGAAAAGTGCCTTTACCACGCGTTTTGATATTGAAAACGATATCGAGGTTGAGGACCGCTACAATATTGCGCCCGGATCAATGGTGCCGGTGGTCACGCGCCACAGTCCTAATCAGGCAGTACTGATGCGCTGGGGATTGATTCCCCACTGGGCGAAGGATCCGCGCATTGGTTATTCGCTCATCAATGCCCGTACTGAAACCGTGGCCGTAAAGCCGGCATTCAGAAAGCCGTTCCGGACCCAGCGGTGTATTGTTCCGGCCAACGGGTTTTATGAATGGATGAAAAACGAAAATGGCAGCCAGCCGTTCTATATCCATCGCAAGGACGGAAAATTCTTGGGCTTTGCGGGATTGTATGACGTCTGGAAAGATGCCGAAGGGTATCCCATAAAAAGTTTCACGATTATGACCACCACTCCGAATGCGATCGTTTCCAGGATTCACAACCGGATGCCGGCAATCCTGACGGATACCGACGAGGAAACATGGCTTGACCCGGCCATTCAGGACCCCCAGCAATTGTTACCGATGTTACGGCCAAGCGATGCATCACAGCTTGAAGCCTATCCGGTAGGAAAAGCCGTAAACAAAGCCAACATTGACGAGGCTTCACTTATTGAAAAAACTTCTAAACGATCAACGTGACTAGGGTCGACGCCGGACCATAAAAGTGCGGCCTCATCCAATCCTCGTTAGAGAATTTTCCGAGACCGCAGCTACAGTATACACATTCCCGCAATCTTTTCAAAGACCGCTTAAAACGTGAACCGGAGATTGAATCAACGTGACGAACGAATTTTTCCGGAAGAAGAACGACGTTTATTTCCGGACAAACAGCACCACATTGGGAAGATCCCGCCCCGGTCCTACCTTATATCCGCCGGACCAGAGAGCGGTTGATCCTCCGTCATCCAGATTGAGTGCATTGTCCATCCCGAGCGCCTTGATAACATGCGCGGACTCGCCGACCGTCGCACTATGGACGACCCCGATATATATGGTATTCCCTTTGTTTGCCGTAAAGCTCCGCGAGCCCTTATTGCCGAGTTTCGGGTCCTCACTTCCGCCGAAGGCGATGTTCCCGCCGGAAACGAGCAGGGGATAGTTGGCAACGACGCCGTCCACACCCGTGTCCCGGCCCCATTCGAGCGACTGACCGACGAACCGCACCCACCCGCTCCCGAAAATAACCGCCGGCACCGTGCTGTAGACATTGTTGTCGGAGTTAAGGTAGACCTTATTTTTGTTCATCGCCAAGGTATCAAAACTGTTGGTTTTCCCGGCGCAGGAAGGGTACGCAGCCGGGCAGAAATAGGAGCCGTTCACCCCGGCAAACGCCCCGCTCCGCGCCACGTAGGTTGCCAAAGGCAACACAGGACAGTTATCGCGGCAGTCGGAATCGGAGGCGGTATCGACGATCACCCGGGTCGAGCCCAAATCAGCGGCCACGACCGAGACCATGAAGGTGCCGACATCGGTTTCAACTCGTTGTCGGCTGTACCCCGATCCCGGAGGCGCATTTTGGGTCGGGACGTTTTCAGGGATTTTAAACGTCGCCGCAATTTTGTCCTGCTCGGTTTTGATGTCCTGATTGAGCGCTGTGAGGGTTGCCGATGCCGAAGCGTAGTTTCGCTTGGAGAGAAGGACCAACGCTCCGGTGAACGCATCGTCGAGCTTCTCCGTTTTTGCGGATTGTTCTTTAAGTTTGAGGAGCTCCTCATAGGTTGCGACGGCCGAAGTGTAGGTTTTCTGGATGTTTTGGATTTCCGAATTGAGCTCCTGGTTTTTCTTGTACTGGTCTTCGTTTTTCAGCGCTTCAAGATCCGCAACCGTCCGTGCGAGTTCCTCTCCGGTTGTCTGCAGTTTGGCACCGAGATCATTCCGTTCTCCGGTAAGGGTACGCATCCGGAAAGAAAAGAGGATAGCTCCGGAAAAAAGCCCGATGATGATCAAACCAAGGCTCAACCACAAAGCGAAGTGAAGAGGTGAAAACTTCTTGATGGGCAGTCTGAAGTGCATTACCATCACTCTACCATAAGGAGCATGGAGTATTCGATCCGTAGTCAAAAGGGGGTATGATACACTTGGCTCATGAGCGAGGTAGATCCGGATATGTTTGATGATTTTGAAGACCTAACGACCAAAGCCAAACGCCGCGAAAGAGTGAGGTCCGGCAAAAGAAAAAAGCCGGGACCGACGGCAAGCGGGAGAGTGCAACATGCCGCGGAGATTCGGGCAGCCCGCGACCAGCGAAGAAAAGAAGCCCTGGAAAAAATTCAAAGCCGGCTCCTCGAAAGACATTTTTCGTCGGAGACCCCAGAAGAGGAAAACAGGCTCAGGCGCTACGTCAGATGGGTAGAGGAATCACTCGCACAAGGATTTCCGTTCGTGAAGGAGGAAGACATCGAGTTTAAGGGGACGATTGCCAGTGTCAAAGCCGGCGGTCAGCACAGGCAAAAGAAACGGACGGCTGTACGCGCCACCCATCTTCCGACTTCCTTCTCGGCGAAGAACGAAGAGGAAAGAAGCTTTGAGCAAAACAAAAACCTTGCAAGGGATACGCTCTACCGGAACCTTGACGGGCATCTCAAACTTTGGCAAACGATGGTCCGCAGTTCAGGCGCCCCCGTCGATATCGGAAAGACCACTCTGGAACTCCTCGCAACAGACGAGGAAAAAAGTTTTCATAAAGGAGCCTATGCCCGGAGATAAATACACGGCCGTCTGGGTTTCGCATTCCTCAATCACCGATTTTGTAAACTGCCCGCGCGCGTACTTCTTAAACAACATCTACCGCGATCCAGTAACCGGTCACAAGATCACCGTCATAAGCCCGCCCCTCGCCTTGGGCCAAGCCATTCATGAAGTCATTGAGACGCTTTCACACCTCCCTTCGGAAAAGCGCTTCAGGGAACCGCTGGCAATGCGGTTCGATCATGTTTGGCAAAAAGTAAGCGGAGTTCGCGGGGGATTTACCGACGAAAAGACCGAAAGCGCGTACAAAGCCCGCGGCAAAGCGATGATCAAGCGCATTGTCAATCATCCCGGCCCGCTGGCGCGCCTTGCCGTTAAAATCAAAATGGATCTCCCGTACTTCTGGCTCTCGGAGGCAGATAACATCATCCTCTGCGGAAAGATCGATTGGCTGGAATACCTTCCCGACGATTCCGTACACATCATCGATTTTAAAACCGGGGTGCGAGAGGAAGATCCGCGTTCCCTCCAGCTTCCCATCTATTTCCTTCTGGCGCAGAGGTGCCAGCAGCATCCCGTCTCAAAGATGAGCTATTGGTATTTAGAGCAAAGCGACTCTCCGAAAAAGGTACCGTTACCGAAACCCAAAGACGCTGAAAAAAAGGTTCTGAAGATTGCCAAGGAGATCAAGCTCGCCCGTCAGTTAAAAAGGTTCAAATGCCGAAGTAACGGCTGCCGAACTTGCCGTCCGCTTGAGGCGGTGGTCCGCGGCGAGGCGACCTTGGTCGGTACTGACGCCTACAACCAGGATGTCTACATCATGGAAAAGCCAAAAAACATAGAGGCTTCTGACAGCGTCATCCTCTGAGACTCCAGGGCATGAAGCCAGTGGCTTCTCCCGTCCGCCGACCCCATAAAACACCCCAGCCCAAAAAAACATCATACCCAATGGCATCCTCGTTCTTTTTCGGGTGCGCCGGACTTGCCCGGGTTGGAAAAATGGCGGATAGACATCCTTACAGAAAATGTTCTGCCAGTTGGGGGAAGTTGAGATACTTATGGATATTGCGATTGTAGAGCCGATAGGAGAAACCGGCAAAAACGGAGCAGACCCGGTAGAAGAGGAAGCGTTGGCGGGAAACGGTAAATGAAGCGAGCCTCTCCGCACTATAAAAATCCAGGGTATCCGCGTCCTGCAGGAGTTGCGTATAGTAATCACGCCGCCGGTTCAGCCGTCGAAGCGGAAAGGCCAGCGGATGGCGAATAATCGCGGTAAACATGATTCGTTTTTCCTCTTGAGAAACGCCGAGGCGATCCAAAAGGGTTAAACGCTTGAGCCGCTTTTTCACAAAACGTCCCTCAAAAAACCACGTCCGAAGGCCCGGTTTGCGAGCGGTAAACGCAAGGTCGTGAAGATAGCAAATCGCCGACAGGAGGTTGCGGTCGATAGCGCCGTTAAGATCCAGAAGATCTGCAATCCGTAAAGCATTCGTCCGCACCCGTTCCAGGTGGACAAAATCGTGTTGGGGATCGAGGCTTTTTTTCATCTCCTCTGCAGTAAACGTGCGGATTTTATCAAGTTGTGAGCCGGTCATAATCTGATGAACGCTTGCCGAAACAACGAAGGATATTTTATGGTTGCATCTATTAAATATCCTACCACATCCCTTGAGGAAGGGAAAAGGGGAGAAGGCAACGATGTGAACTCCAGCCTCAGGCTATGGCCTTGTGCCGATTCGCTAGAGCCGATCTAGCGATAAATGTCTTTCCTGTGGCCGATCCGGAGAATTAAAACCACCTTATCATCACCGTAGACATCGTAGAGAACTCGATAGTCACCGATCCGAAGCCGGTATTGAGAGATATCGTTCCCTACGAGTGATTTGAATTGCTGGGGATATCTTGATGTTTCTGAACGAAGTGTTTCTGTTTTGATCCGCTCTTTAACTTGTGGAGATAATTTCTTAAAATCTTTTTCCGCCCTTGTAGTGAGATAGATTTTGTATCTACTCATTCTCTTTGATGATATCTCTGAAAGGACGGGCTTTCCCTTTTTGGTATTCTTTTCTGCCTCTGCGTATTTCGCGTTTTAGGGAAGGAGAATTAAGTTCAAGAAGAATATCTTCTATTGCTTTGTAGTCTTCAAAAGGAAGGGCGACCAAGCTCGGTTGATTGCGATTGGTGACCAAGTAGTGACCCCCCACCTCACGAATCTTTTTCGCGATAGCGGGAAGCTGAGTCTGAAATTGTTTGATCCCAAAAACTTGTTGAATCATAGTCCTTTAAAGATACCTTAAAAGGACTACTATGTCAATGGCAGTCGATACGGAAATACCACTTAAATATCCCGGAAATATTTGATAACGTAAGGAACATGATGGAAAGGGAGGTCTTACTCAAATGATGCATCGCGCGTCGGAAAGAATATCAGCCAAAGCTGAAAACGCCGAAGAATGTTCGAGTCACGTACAAACTAGCGCAGGATCCGCGGATGAATCCGGATAATCCGGTCGTCGTCGTTCTGCGGTGACCCTCTGCCGTCACGATTGCTGGTTAAAAGGTACAGGTAGCCGTCCGGTCCGAGTCGGACGCTGCGCAGCCTGCCGTACTCTCCCTGCAATTGCCTGGAAAATGCGACGACTCGTCCGCCTTCAACCTTTGCCTCGTACAACGACTCGCCTCGAAGCCCTGCAAAGAAGATAGTCCCACCGATGTATTCGGCTCCGGACGGAGCCCAGGTCTCGTTTCCGGAGTGGATCTGAGGCCGAACCATACCTTCCCGTTGTTCATCCCCTTGGATTTCCGGCCATCCGTAATTTTTTCCTCTCTCAATCAGGTTCAGCTCGTCCAACCCGGAGAGGACGCCGCTCCTTCCGTGCTCGGTCGCCCACAGGCGGCCTTGATCGTCCCATGCCAAGCCCTGGACGTTGCGGTGACCGTACGAATACACGGCATTTCCGAACGGGTTATCCGCAGGGATGGTTCCGTCATCCCTAATCCTCAGAATCTTTCCGTTCAGGGAGTTTGTGTCCTGGGCTGTTTGAGCCTGTTGCGCGTCGCCGGTTCCGATGTACAGGAAGCCGTCAGGTCCAAACGCGATCCGTCCGCCGTCGTGGTTGGACGCTCCCCGGATCCCTTCCAGGATCACCTCCCGCTGAGAAAGGGAGGCGCCGTCCAGAAGGTAGCGTTCCACGCGGTTGACGATTTGCCCGTTCTCTTGGCTGGTGAGGTAAAGGTACAAAAGACCGTTCCGTTCAAAATCCGGATGCATGGCCAGTCCGAGCAGTCCGCCCTCACCCACATGGCGCACCCCGGAAACCTCGATTGCATGCCGGTCCGTTCCGATGAGTAGCAGCCTTCCCGGCCGTTCGCTGACCAGAAGCTTGCCGTCGGGCAGAAACAGGATTTCCCAAGGAATCTGTAAGCCGTCGGCGACAACCTCCCGATCCGGACCGCCATTAGGTTCTTCGGTAGCGGAAGATTGGGTCGGCTTCGGTTCGACAACATCGGGGGGCGGAGGCGGAGTCAGGCTGTAGTCCCGTTGAGAGTTTCGGGAAAGTATCCAGCCGACAGCCGCAGACAGGATTAAAACGGTAAGGAGTAGGAACCGGGTTTTTCGCATGAGTTCTATGGGGAAGCTATTTCCCGATGAGAAAGACCAGTATACCATGAGTTTTCCAAAGCGGAGGGCGGATCGGCCGCTGATATATACTGGATGGATGGCCGGCGATCAGAAACCCTCCTACCAACCGTCGAAAGATCGGGACAGATTGAGAATTCCCGCGCTCAATCAGAAGAAAATTTGGTTGATGGCTATTCTCGGAATTAGTCTGGCAGTTGGCATCGCAACCGTCATCGTATTACTTTTCAAAGGATCTCCGGGTCAAATGAAAGGAAACCCTCAGTCCGCAGAGGGCAACCTCCCGGCCGATCCCGCACCCGCTCCGGCAGTCCCGCAATTTCCCTTCAGCGAACTTACCCTTCCGTATTTGAGAGGCAGGCAATACGACAGCGCTCTTTCCGATCTCCGGTTCGTCTCGGAAAGCCAATCGTACACTTCTTACCTCACGAGCTACCAATCCGATGGTTTTCGTATCAACGGACAGCTCATCATCCCCAAAGGTCAATCACCGGTAGGGGGCCGGCCGGCCGTGGTCTTCGTCCACGGCTATATCCCGCCCGGTCAATACCGGACGCTGGTCAACTACGCCTCCTACGTTGACTTCCTCGCCCGCCAAGGACTGGTCGTTTTCAAGATCGACCTGCGAGGTCACGATCAATCGGAAGGTGAACCGGGGGGCTCCTATTATTCCGGGGACTACGTCATCGATACATTGAACGCCTTCGCGGCACTGAAGAAGGCAGAGTTTGTGGACCCGGACAGAATAGGACTTTGGGGACATAGCATGGCAGGCAACGTGGTGTTCCGCAGTTTCGTCGCCATGCCGGAAATCAAAAGAGTGGTAATCTGGGCCGGCGCTGTCTACACCTACGAGGATTTTTCCCAGTTTCGGATTTCGGACCGAAGTTACCAACCGCCAGCCCAGGATTCGGAACGAAGGAGAAAGCGGGACGAGTTGTTCAACCTGTACGGGCAGTTCAGCCCGGAAAGCGAATTTTGGAGGCAGGTCCCCGCAACCAATTATCTTGACGGAGTCACGGGAGCAATTGAGGTTCATCACGCCCGGGATGATGCGGTGGTGGAAATCGGCTACAGCCGGAATCTCATGGACGTCCTGAACGGGACCGACATATCCCACCAGCTTTTCGAGTATCCCTCCGGCGGTCACAATCTCACGGGCTCAACCTTCACCCAAGCCATGCAGCGCACCGCAGATTTCTTCAAACAGTGAGCCTCCCCCAGCTAAAGCTGGGGGCCTGCCTGCCGGTAGGCAGGCTTCTTCACAATCCTCCGAGGCGAAATCCCGCACCGACCAGTCTGACTGGTCTGGTGCTGGGGTAGCCACCCCGCACCGGGAGTGGCGAAGCCGTATGTGAACCGCTACACCTCCGGGGTGGAAGAGAGTCTATCACTTCCGGGGTAAAGAACCTCCGTTACGAAGAACCAGAGTCAGTAGGTCAGTCTTCTGTCGGGATGTCATCTCCTGTAAATGAATTTCGCCTCGCAGGTGTTGCTGGATGACCTCGACAATCGCCTCGTCCACCGTGGCAGTGAGACCTGTCTCCTTTGCCAATTGTATAAACGGCAGATGATACTCCAGGGCTTCTGAGGGCTCTCGGCCTTCCGTAATCTTCCTGGCGGCAGCTGAGGGCAGATTGTCCCGTCCCTCGGCAACGGTTTCGGCAATGAGTTGCTTTAACGCTCCGGGTACATATGAAGGCAGCACTGAAGCCCCCAGCCGCAACAGCGGTGTTTTGGCCCAGGGAATGTTCACAAGTTTTATTCCGCCGGCCCTGATAACGGCTGACCGCTGCCGCAGCCCGGTTAACTCCAGGCTGAAGAGATTCTCGTCGACAAAAGTTTCCCGGGGGGTTAGCCCGGTAACGGTCGAGGTGGACCCGATACTGTTAACCAGAAGTTTGGTCCATTCCATATCGCGGGGATTTTCGCAGGTGACGACTGCAAACCCGGCTGACATCAGAGCCAAACGGACGCGCGACAACTCTCGACGATCCTGGTGCCGGCCCGGCGAGAGGGTAAGGCGCAGTTTCGCCGGGTCATACGCAACGCCGTTATCGCTTTGACTGACCATGGTATACAGACTGGCCCGTATGAGGGAGATATCGCTTCGTCCCAACGCGCGCTGCGCCTGCTCAATTACCCCCACACCGTTTTGCGGCAGCACCAAGCTGAACGGGGCTATCGCCCGGGCAGCTAGTTCCGCTGCCACTTCTCCTACCGGATTGGGAGTGGCCGCCAACACCACCTCCGGCTGCTGTTCCATGACGGAGGCGATCTCCCCCCGCCCCGCTGCCAGAACCTTCAGCCCTTCCAATGCAGTAAATCTTTCGACAAACATTGAGCCAACCAGGCCGCGGCCGATAATAGCCAGGCTGTCTATCGGAGAAACCAACGCTTCCTTTGTTTCAGCTTCAACGCTTCTCATAAGACGAAAACAACAATGTATGGGATTGAACAATCAGGATCTTACCCAGCACGGTCATGACTATACCGCCCGCCAGGCTTCCTGACAAGGAGATGGAAGTGAATGTTCATAAGCGGATAGCACATTAATTCAACCAGAGCGTTTTTGGTGCTCAGAGTTTGAGCAACCGTTTCAATTCCTCCGCGATTGCCGTATTCACCTCGACTTCAGTATGTCCTGCCCCTGTCGTACCAGATACGTTATTTTCGCTGATCGTCTTAGACTGGCTATAGCCCTGAGCGATGGTGAGTCATTCGACCCTGAGCTTATGACCGAAGGGCGTTGTCGAACCAGAGTCTAATCGGCTGGCGCTGGTTGACGATGTTGAAACTCACTATTATAGAAGTTTAAGAAATTCATCAACCGAAATCTTCGCTTGGCGAAGAATTGCACGCAATGTGCCGGTCCGCACAGGCCGGTTGTGAACTGGCACAACAGTACGGCGACCATCGGAATGGGTGAAAACGACATGTTCACTTTTCGTAGATCGAGGAGAGAAACCGGATTGAATAAGAACCTTTTCAATTTGACGAGGTTTGATTTGAGGCAGTTTCGGCATTACGAAGCGATTTGAAAATTACGCCTGACATTGATTTGGGTTGTAGTCACAATGTCCCGCTCTGGCCTATCAATAGGAACGGGTTGTTTATCAGCAATAAGACTCTCAACATATGCTTTCATGGCACCCCGCACATGCTGAATCGCCTCTTCGACAGTATCGCCATCATCGGCCACTCCCAATGTTGGACAAAAAGCGGTAAAACCAGGTTTTCCCGTTCCCGTTTGCTTATCTGGCTCAATGATGATTCGGTAGTTTAAGACCTTCGTTTCCATGGCGGAGGTAGTATAACACAAAAGTGGAGGGCTTTTACCCTCCATACCAGGAACGAATCGCTTCAGACATTCGAGGAAATTGGCGCGGCAAGCGCTACCTCCCGAGAACTTTCTTCTTCTTACTTAATGTCCCTCGAACGATTTTAGAGCAGTTCAATGGGTAGATTTACTAAATAACCCAGAGGAAATCAATCAAGAAACACGCCACTTTCTTGAGATTTCGTAACTTACCCCACCCCTCAACTCACTATTGTTCAATTAGCTGCGAGGCTAGGATTCGAACCTAGATTCACGGGTTCAGAGCCCGTTTGCCTACCATTGGCAGACCTCGCATTAATCAGATACACTCTTATTTTACCAGATGAAAGACGGAAAATCAGCGTTGGGACTTGCGCATACCCAAAAATACGGTATACTACCCCTGTTTGAGTGACAGAGACTGCACGTGGTACGCTTCTTTTTCGCTTTGCAAAAAAGAGATTCCCGGAGAGTTTCTGAGAGCTCTACATACCCCTCCGAAGGGAGGTGACAGAAATTGGCTAAGAAACTCTACGTAGGGAATCTTCCCTACACAGTAACAGACGATGTTCTCGGTCAGAAGTTTTCCGAAGCAGGAGACGTTGTTTCCGCTGCGGTGATTACTGATCGTATGAGCGGACGTTCAAAAGGTTTTGGTTTTGTCGAATATGGCGATGACAAGGCAGCCCTAAAGGCAATTGACTTGTTCAACGGTAAAGACTGGGACGGCAGGAAAATTGTCGTCAACGAAGCAAGACCGCCTCGGCAACGCTAAACTTCATTCGTCGTTTGTTACGACTTGAAGATTGATAAGAACCCGCTTTCCGGTTGCAAGTTCCAACTCGCGCCGGAAGGCGGTTCTGATTTGTGCGATCTTGACTCCCTTCCGGCCGATCAGCATCCCCTTATACCGCTCATCCGAAACGATAATTTTACCGACGATCTTAAGCGTATTTTTTTCTTCATCCTCATCAACAGAGGTAATCCGCGCGCTTGTCTGGTAAGGCACTTCTTGTCCGGTATTAAGGTACACTTTTTCTCGCAACAGCTCCGCCAAATACTCCTTACTCGATTGGGACAGCAGGGGAGTCGGGAAAAAGTCAACGGTCGCATCCCGAACGCCCACAGGCAGGAGTGCGAAAATCTGATCGATTACGGATCGTACGTGCTGTTCCAAAAGTGCAGAAACCGGAACCACAGCCTTCACCCGTTTCTCAAGCAGAGCCAGGTAGGAATCCCGGAAGCTATGCCCCGGAACATCGATTTTATTCAGGATGAGGAGAACCGGTTTTTCACTTGCCGAAACCGCGTTCCAAATCCGCTCCTCTTCTTCTCCCCAGTCGCGCGTATGGTCGACCACATAGAGAACCAGATCTGCCTCCCCAATCGCATCCGCCATCAGGGAATTGTAATGGGAAACTCCGGCCCGGGTAGAATAGAAACCTGGTGTGTCAAAGAAAAAGATCTGGCCGCGGTCATCTTCAAAAAAAGCCACGATTTGCGCCCGGGTGGTTTGGGGTTTTGGGGAAATGATGGCGACTTTATGTTGAACAAAGGCATTGAGCAGGGTGGACTTACCCACATTCGGCCGTCCGACAATGGCCACTTTCCCTACTCGAAAATCCCGCCGTACTTGCGTCATCGTGTTCATATCATACACCACGAAAGTGTTGGTAAGGACGGATGAAATGTGCAATACTGGAAAAAGCATATGGCAGAAGTGACGGTCACCAAACTCATGGAAAATCAGATCTATATGTTCAGCGTGGTGGTCAAAGACGAAACGTCGCAGACCCAGCACCAGGTAACGCTGAATAAGGCGGATTATCAACGCCTCACGAACGGCGATGTGAAACCGGAGCACCTGATAAAAAAGGCCTTTGAGTACCTGCTCGATCAGGAACCGAAGGAGAAAATCCTTCCCAAATTTGACTTCACCAGGATCGGCCTCTATTTCCCGAATTTTCACAATGATATTAAAAAGCGTATGGAGGACAGGAAATGAACCAGTCAACCCAGCCCAATGAGTACAAAAATCTCATCTCCGATATGCTTCGGGAGCTTCGGCAAGTGCTTGATGAACATGTCTTGGTGAAAACCTTGGCGGATCTTCAAGGATTAAAGCTGTCCCAAAACGGTGAAGTGCTTGCGATCGAAGGAGACCCGCAAGCAGTCATCCAAGGCATGGTTGACAAATTTGTCGGCCTCTCAAACATGGTGGTCGTGAAAACCCTTCAACCCCTCCTTAGGCAATGCCCGTGGATTAAACTGCCAAATGTTGAAGCTCGCGAGGGCCAATCGCCCTCGCACGTCTGATGACCATATAGTAAAGATTTTCCGAGCTGAAATCCCGTAGGGAAGAAGGAACACGGGTTGCTTAAGTCCATTGCTTCCCTTGCGGGATTGGGAAGTAGCCCATGACCGTCCCGCCCATTGCCGCGATCCTATTCACAGGAATCTTAGGAGGTGCCGCATACCTTATTGCCTCTGCCCTGAAGGGGGAAAAGCGCACCAGAGAGAAGCTTGCGGTCCGCGAAGCTGCCCTCAAGCGTGAGGCCTATGAATCCGAGATTCTCCGGGAACTTGGAGAGCGCTTCGGCTATGAACTGGATGAAGCCAAAGTCGTTGAGATAATCGCCGGTTCTATCGGCAAACTCTTCTCCTATTCGACCGTCTCATCCATGCTGGTCGGAAAAGACAGCCTCACCTTCAAGACCCATCTTGAGGAATCGGTAAGCCGGACCTTCTTAAACGAGATAAAAGAGAGCATGCTCGCCTCTCTTGAAGCGTTCGTAGGCAAGCAAATCCGTTCGGTTCCGGTTGCGGAACAACAAACAGGAACGGTGGTAAGCGAGCAGAGCGACAAACTTGTCGGATCGTTTTTCAACATCCCCATCGTCATCAGCGAGAAGCTGACCGGCCTAATAAACATCGCTTCAACGACTCCGGGACTCTATAAAGAAGACGAGATGATGATCCTCTACCGGATCGTCGCCCAGGCTTCATCTGCGGTCAGCAAATTACGGCATGTGCTGGAAACGGAAAAAGGCAAGCTCGAATCGACGGTGGCGTCCATGTCGGAAGGCGTCATCATGGTTGATCAGGAAATGCGGCTTTTAGTGATCAATCCCGCAGCGAAATCCTTTCTGAAAATTCCCGACGAAACACCGTCGGTCCTGAGTGTCATGGACGTGTTAGGCAAGAAGACAAACATTCGGGAGAAGATGGACGAGGCGGTTCACAAAGACACCCTGATCGTCGTCGACGGAGTGGTGCTCGAGGACCGCGTGGTACAAGTGTTCATCTCTCCGGTCAAAGACCCAAAACAGACCCTCCTCGGGACGGTGCTGATGCTTCATGATATTTCAAAAGAAAAAGAGCTTGAGCGTCTCCGTGAAGATTTCACGGCCATGATGGTCCATGAGCTGCGGGCGCCGTTAACCGCCGTCCGCGGCGCCTCAAATACCATCCTTGCGCATCCGGATGCCTTTCCGGAAGCCAAACGGACGGAATACCTGCACATGATTGAACAGTCAAGCCAGGATATGCTTGCAATCGTCAATAACTTGCTGGACGTTGCAAAAATCGAATCGGGAAAATTCCAGATAACGGTAACGAAGAGCGACATGGGAAAGGTGCTCAGGGAGAAAGTAGAGGAGTACAAACCCTTGGCGATGGAGAAGGGGCTCGGGATAACGCTCATGCTTCCGGAGCAAACACCGGAGGTCATGTTCGATCCGGTACGGATCGGCCAGGTGATCGTAAACCTTCTGTCAAACGCGATTAACTTCACCAAAACTGGGGGAATCGAAGTCGGCCTTCGGGATTCTGAGAAGGAACTGACGATTGCATTCAAGGATACGGGTGAAGGGATAAAGCCGCAGGATCAAGCCCGCCTCTTTTCCAAATTCGGCCAGCTCGAAACCAAACTACCCCGTACGGCTCAAGGAACGGGTTTGGGACTGGTGATTGCCAAAGGCATTGTCGAGGCACACGGCGGAAAAATTTGGGTGGAGTCAAAACCGGGCGAAGGCTCAACATTCTCCTTCACGATCCCAAAGAGCGAAACTTGAAAGCCATCGGCCGCTATGCTACTCTGGGAAGCAGAACCCTTAAATATTCAATGAATGTGTAAGATTAAACATTAAACATTAAACATTAAACATTAAACATTAAACATTGAACATTAAACATTAATATATGGTCAGCGTTCTCTTAGTTGAAGACGACGAAAATCTTACCAAGCTGTATAAAACCGAGCTTGAGCTCGTGGGGCTGACCGTCTCAATCGCGACCAATGGACAGCGGGGGTTGGAAATGGCGAAAAAGGAGAAGCCGGATCTGATCTTACTTGACATCATTCTTCCCGAGAAACTCGGTCTCTCCGTCCTCAAAGAACTGAAAGGCGATGACGCCACCGAAAGCATCCCGGTCGTCGTCCTGTCAAACTTCGACCAGGGAGAGAATCCCAAAAAAGCCATGGAACTGGGCGCGGTGGCCTTCTTGAGTAAACAGAAATACACTCCGCAACAGATCGCCAAAGAAGCGCTTGCAGCTTTGGAATAACCCCCCCAAAATCCCCCTCACTTCGGAAGCGTTTGAACCGTAAGGAATACCCCGTTGTTGTCGTACCAATGAGCCCCGGAGAGCAGTTCAAAATAGTAGTCGGTTTCGGGGACAAGATCCGAAACAATCAGGTCATGTTCCGTACTCCGTGTTAAACCTCCCACCTCAAGCACCGTGCGCGTGAGGGCGGTTGAAGCCGGTTTTACACCGTAGCGAAGCGCTCCGTACTGAAAACCGGCGGTCTCCCACCGGATCCGAAAGCTCGTCGGGGCAACCTCAACGATCTTGATATGACGAGGGGCCTCCTCAATGTCGGCTTTGGTCAAAATCCCGCTTTGATGAAGGACCAATCCGACGGTCAAGGGAAGAGCGCCGGCGAGGAAGGCCATAATCATGGCCATCTGGAAGCGCTTGAAATCGCGAAACCGTCCGATGACAAGCGGCAGAAAACCAAGAAACACAACCACAAAAAAGAAGATAAACAGGGAGAGGCTCAAAAATGAAGAGACAGATATGGTTGGCCCTTCAGGGACAGCCTGAGCGGAATCTGCCGTCGGGGAGAGGGCCTGGATTTCCTGATAGCGCTGACTGATAATGTCAGGAGTACTCTCGGTCATTGTCTTCATACTAGTAGAAAATAAAGAAAGTTGCAAATCCCCACCGGCAGATCCAAAAAAGGGCAGGCAGTCGAAAACACACCTAGGAGTGGGATATAATCGAGGCAGGAGATAAAGAAGGATATGTCGAGTCTGACGAGCCTTGTGCTCTCAAGTATTCGAGTGATAATCTTTAGTCTGGAAGACAGCCTGGTTTCAACCTTGGGTGTGGTCACCGGCATTGCTGCAGGTACTAAGGATCGCTTTGTCATCCTCCTTTCCGGCCTTATTGTCATTTTGGTCGAATCACTCTCGATGGCTGCTGGGACCTATCTTTCCGACAAATCTGAGAAAGAGGCGCATTTTGCCAAACGCACAAAGCTCTCGTTGCATAGGCGCCGCCGGATTGACGAGATCGACAGGACCAACCCGGCCAGGGAAGCGTGGCTCATGGGCGCATTTTACGTGTTGGGCGGTTCGGTACCGATCCTTCCCTATCTTTTCTTACCCGTGAGTTGGGCGATAGCGGTGTCGGTTTTGGCAACCCTCGTTACCCTTTTCCTCGTCGGGGTGGAAAAGGGGAGACTCACACAAACAAGTCCGCTCCGAAGCGGTTTTGAGATGGTGACCGTCTCCTTTGCCGCCGCCGCGATCGGCTTTCTGGTCGGACGAGCATCGTCAATCGTATTTCCGGGATTGAGGGCACGCTAACCTTCTATGCGAGCCGTGATTCAAAGAGTGAGAGAAGCCAGCGTGAAAACAGGGACCGCAACCACCGCAATCGGACCGGGACTGCTGGTTTTGGTGGCCGCCGCCAAAGATGACAGTGTGTCAGATGCCAGGTATTTGGCGGATAAAATCGCAGCCCTTCGGATAATGGCCGATGCCAACGGGAAAATGAACCGCTCCCTGACGGAGGTAGATGGGGCCATCCTGGTAGTTTCCCAATTTACCCTCTACGCTCGGACCAGAAAAGGGAACCGGCCAAGCTTCATCGATGCTGCGGGAACGGAGGCAGCCAGGCAGCTGTACGAGAGTTTCATCGCCAGAATTAAAGAGCATCGACTGAAGGTTGCAACCGGTTCATTCGGTGACTACATGCTGGTATCGCTCTTAAACGATGGCCCGGTCACCATCATCATCGACAGTAAAGACCGGGAAAAACCGCGCCGCGGCTAGTCATTCTTCCCAAAAACTCCTGTGGTACCATGGAGAGGCCCCACTGGGGAGACAAAGAGAGATGCCTAAAGGGTAAAAAGTTTGGGAAAACCGCGGTTGACATTTAGCACTCATTAATCTATACTGCCAGAAAGACAAACACTGTATGACGATTCTCCTGAATAAACCACAATCCGCTAACACGGCCCAGCGTCTTCCTCTGGTTGCCATTCGGGAAGGAGTGGTGTTTCCCCATACGGAGCAAGTCCTCGTGTTCGGCCGAAAGAAATCGGTCGCCGGCGTCACCACCGCCTTCGAAACCAACCGCCAGATTATCTTTGTCACCCAGAAGAATGCGACGGTCTCCGACCCTCAGCCGGAAGATCTCTACAAAATCGGTACCCTAAGCCTAATTGAACGCACCTTAAAGACCGATGGAGAGATCAACGCCGTGGTCAAAGGAATAAGCAGGGTAAGACTCTTAAACGTCGATTCAACGGGAGAGTACTTGATTGCCGAAGTTATGCCCCTGCCTGAGCTCGTCGAACAGTCCGAGGCTGTTGAAGGACTCTGTCGGCACCTGACGAATGAATTCAAGCGGGCCGTCAATCTCGGAAAATCTGTGGAGTTCTTAAGCTTCATGAAGCTCATGGGCGATGTCAAGCCCGGAGAACTCGCCGATCAAATCGCCTCCACACTCGATATTAAAACCCCGGAGAAACAGGAACTTCTTGAGATCCTCAATGTCCTTGAACGACTGGAAAAGGTCGTCAGTCACCTCGCCCACGAGATTAAAGTCCTCGAGATCGAACGCAAAATCGCGTCGAAAACACAGAAGAAATTTGACAAGAGCATGCGTGAAGCGGTGCTCCGGGAACGCATGAAGACCATCCAAAAGGAATTAGGAGAAGAGGGAGGGGAAGACGAGGAGATCCGCCAGCTCGAAGAAAAAATCAAAGAGGCAAAAATGCCGAAAGGGCCCCGGGAAAAAGCCGAGAAGGAACTCAAACGCCTCGCCCAGATGTCCGTACACAATCCGGAGTCCGGGTACATCCGTACCTGGCTTGAAACGGTTGTAGAAATGCCCTGGAGTGTTCGTTCCCCGAACAATGTCTCGATCCCGAATGCGCAAAAAATCCTCGAGAACGATCATTATGGCCTCAAAGAGGTCAAGGAGCGGATCTTGGAGTACCTGGCGGTCCTCAAAATCAAGGGCAGCGTGAAGACAAAAACCGGCGCCAGAAGCCATGATGAAAAAGAAGAAAGGCCCGGTGAAAAGGCCATGCCGACTATCCTCTGTTTCGTCGGACCGCCTGGCGTAGGAAAAACCTCAATCGGCCGTTCCATCGCCAGAGCCTTGGGAAGAAAATTCATCAAGATTTCTCTGGGCGGTATTCGGGACGAAGCGGAAATCCGGGGGCACAGACGGACCTATGTCGGAGCCATGCCCGGCCGAATCATCCAAGGGATTCGGACGGTCGGGACAAAGAATCCGGTTTTTATGCTTGATGAGATCGACAAAATAGGGATCGACTTTCGCGGCGACCCGTCGGCGGCACTGCTTGAGGCTCTCGATCCGGAACAGAACCGGGATTTTTCCGATCACTACCTTGAAGTTCCCTTCGACCTCTCGGAAGTGATGTTTATCACCACGGGTAACGTTCTCGATACCGTTCCCCCGGCCCTCCGCGATCGGCTCGAAGTCATTGAATTCTCCGGATACACCGAAGATGAAAAGTTCCACATCGCCAAACGCCACCTCATCGAAAAAGTTTTGAAAGCAAATGGCCTCTCGGAAAGAAACTTCAATGTTCCGGCAAACATCCTTCACCACATTATCAAACGCTACACGAGGGAAGCAGGGGTCAGGAACCTGGAGCGCGAGTTAGCCAAGATCTCCAGAAAAGTAGCCCGCAAAATCGCCGAAGGGAAAAAAGGCAAGCTGACGATTACCCGGAAAAGCGTTGCGGATTATCTTGGCCCGGATAAATTTACCGAAACCCTTGCGGAAAAACGGGATGAAACGGGTGTGGCAACCGGTTTGGCATACACCCAAGCCGGCGGCGATATTCTGTTCGTCGAGGTCGCGCTCATGCCGGGGAAAGGGAAGCTGACGTTAACCGGCCAGCTTGGGGACGTGATGAAGGAATCAGGCAGAGCCGCCCTCTCGTACGTGCGCAGCCGCTGGAAGGAGTTAAACCTCAAGGACACAAACTTCGAAAACGTAAACGTCCATATCCATGTACCCGAAGGCGCAGTCCCCAAAGACGGACCGTCAGCCGGAGTAACCATGACTACAGCCCTCGTTTCCGCCCTCACCGACCGTCCGACCCGTCGCGAAGTGGGAATGACCGGGGAGGTCACGCTTCGGGGCAGGGTTCTTGAAATCGGAGGTGTCAAGGAGAAAGTGATTGCCGCCCACCGCGCCGGCCTCAAAGAGATCATCCTCCCCAAGAACAACAAGAAGGATCTCGTTGACGTCCCCGATAATGTCAAACGGGATCTGAAGTTCCACTACGTCTCCCACATGGACGAGGTGCTGAAAATCGCCCTGAAATAAACTTCAACCCTATAGTAATTGAATATTCTCCCATTTTCTTGTAGAATACCCGGACTATGCCATCAAAGGAGAACCATGTCTATACGGTAGGCGATGGTATTCCACCACTCTCAAAAGCGGAGGTACTTGGCCTTTGGGGTGATCTTCAGGAGAGAAAAAGAGAATTCACTGAAATAATTCCCAGAGATCGAAATTTTTTTATTGAATGCGGTCAAACAGCAAATGGAACGTCTATTGCGCTGCTCAGCATAACTGACAGAGCCTGGACGTCCTTGAATAGATTGTTAGCGGACAGATACGGGTTCGCAGAAGGATCTGTTTTCCTCTGCGATGCCGGCGCCCAAAAGGTGTTCTATCCCCCTCGTGAGCTTCCGTACCGTGGAGCAATTCTTAATCTCCTACACGAAATAGCCCATACCCATCAAGAGGGAACAAAATATACATTCCACTCGTCCGTAATCGATACGGCATTGGATTATGCCTACGAAACTCTGTTCATGATGGGTAACCCTGATCTGGCTGCTCAAGTGTTGTCAGGAAAACTGAGCAGAGAAGCAGTGATGCGGAAAAAAACGATAGACACACGCCATCAATTGAAAACACAGTGGGAAAGAGAGGCATGGGAACACGCGCTCCACATGACAAAAGCTCTTCAGAAAGACGGATACAACGTGCTCGCAGGTTTCCAGACCACAGATGAAATAGCTCGCCACATTGGCCTTGCGCTTTTGGAGCACGATGTAACAAGACAAGCACATAAACTCATTTCTTCAGGTGGTAGACCACTACAAGGGGATGAACGAATGTACTTAAGAGAAGAACAGACCGCCAGGATTTTCGGCAACGCATAGGGAAATGATTCCCAAATTTACTCAATTTCTCTCAATGTTCGCGTTGGCAATCCCCATAGAAGATCATTCTCCGAATTATTTCAATGAATCGATTCATTGAAATAGCAAATCTGGAATGCAATTACTCGAGAAGGGTTAATCCCCCGTACAATCCCGCATCGTCTCCCAAAGCCGCAGCCACGATCGGCGGGGCAGGAAACATGCGAAGATTGTCTTTCACAAACGTGCGAAGCGGAGCCAAAAAGATTTCTCCATTAAGCGAAAGTCCCCCGCCGATGATAAGCACTTCCGGTGACCAAAGAAGAAGGACATTAATCATCCCCACACCGACGTTTTGTGCGAACAGAGACCATATTTCTGGATCCTTACACTCTTGTGGCTTCATACCGAAACGCTCCTCAAACCATGGCCCTGCCGCAACCTCTTCCCAAGCTTTTACAGCCAAAGTTTCGCCTTGACCGGTTTTATCAGGGCTCATCAGCATATGTCCCGGCTCAGTATGAAAGGCGTTGGGAACCAGTTGTCGATCTAAAACGAGCGCTCCTCCGATGCCGGTTCCGACTGCCAGATATCCGACAATCCGATACCCCCTGCCGCTTCCGAACGTCGCCTCGCCGATGGCTCCCAGCTCGGCATCGTTTGCGAGTGTCACCGGGACTGTGAAGGCCTTCTGAAACGCCTGCATCGGAAACCGCCCGTCCCAGGAAGGTATATGGGCAACCCGAATGACCTGGCCCGTGGTCCGATTGATCGTACCCGGTATTCCGACAACGACGGAGGTAATGGGGGAATTCCCGGAAAGCGTTTTACTTGTCTCTACAATCTGCGAAATACCTTCATCAAAAGACTGCGGGGTCGGGAATCGGTCTTTCGCCTGCAATTGCTTTCCGTCTTCCGACACGGCAACCCGGGTCGTTGTCCCTCCCATATCAACAACAACATTCATCTTTGCCTCTTTTCTCTGTAGTTCTTTATTATGGTATTACTTCTCTCTGAGAGCTTGGAGAGATCAGAGAGATAGCCCCGAGAGGAAAGCTCGGAGGGAATGCACTCGATCGAGAAAATAATCTGCTTCCCTTCCTTCAAACTCGGGCGGGACGGTATCCATCCAGGTATTCGGATCGTACCTATTTCGAACAGGATCGCCGTGTTTGGCAATGTTCAGGGCACCAAACCCTTGAGTTAATGCCTTTCGCCTCTGACGCAGAGCCTCCTCAATTGCTTTTGAGAGTTCTTGGTTTTGCATGGCTTTTTCCCATACCGCTGCCGCTTGAGAAACGAGCTTCCCCTCGCCGGATTTATTTTCCAGAAAATTGTTAATTGCGCTATCGAGGTTGTTCAGCACCTCTTCGCGGAGAAGCTGTTCGGTGGACTTTTGGGGTATTTCCTCGTCGCCTTCGCCCATACGATATACAATAAGAATAGCAACATATCTTACTCTAAAAAAGATGGACATAAAAAACCTGGTTGTCGGACAGCTGCAAACGAATTGTTACCTTGCCATTGATCGAATCTCAAAACAATGTCTTATCATCGACCCGGGCGACGATGCGGACTACATCCAGAGGATCATTCTCGATGAAGGAGTCAAACCCGGAGGAATCATTGCGACGCACGGTCACTTCGATCACATCCTTGCAGCCACGGAGCTTCAGCTGAATTACCGTCTGCCACTCTGGATTCACCCGAAGGATATATTTCTCGTGAGACGCATGCGGGAAACCGCCCGTCATTTTATCGGGATAACCAGTGGTCCTCCTCCCAACATCACTCGCAGCCTGAAAGCCGGACAAAAAATACCGGTAGGAGAAGCCAACTTATTGGTTATCGAAACTCCCGGCCATACCCCGGGCAGCATCACGCTCTACAGCAAAAAAGAAAAGCTGGCCTTTGTCGGAGATCTCCTCTTTTCCGATGGAGGAGTCGGTCGAACCGATTTTTCCTACTCAAGCCTCGGAGCCTTGCAAAAATCCATCACGAAGATCCTCCGCCTTCCCTCCGAAACGGTGCTCTTATGCGGCCACGGTCCAGAAACGACCGTCGCAGCCCAGCGCCCATTTCATAAAAACTGACGCACCGCAGACCCCGCATACAATTTCGGTTCTTCACCTCGACACAAAGCCCGTCACGGATATATAATCAAGCCTTCATGTCCCAAAAGCCCCTGTTAACCATCTTCCTGATCGTTTTTATCGACCTGTTCGGATTCGGGATCATCCTCCCGCTCCTCCCCTTCATTGCCGAACAGTACAGTGCCAGTCCCTTCGAAATCGGACTGTTAACCGCAAGTTACTCGCTTTTCCAACTCATTGGTGCCCCCATTCTCGGCCGCCTCTCCGATCGGTATGGCCGAAAGAAGCTTTTGATCATCTCTCAATTGGGCACGGTGGCTGGCTTTGTACTCCTTGGCGTTGCGGGAAGCCTGCCGATCCTGTTTCTCTCAAGAATAATCGATGGAATAACGGGGGGAAATATTTCAATCGCCCAAGCATATATCGCCGATGTGACGGAAAAGAAGGATCGTGCCAAGGGGATGGGCATGTTGGGAGCGGCCTTCGGGCTTGGTTTTATCTTAGGCCCGGTGGTTGGGGGGATCCTGGCAAAGTTCGGCTTTGCCGCACCCGCCTATTTTGCAGCGGGGATAGCGTTCGCCAGCGTCCTTGCCACCTGGTTTCTCTTGAAAGAAACGGTGGATATTACCAAAGCCAAGCATTCTCCCAAAACAACATTTTCTTTTTCCAGGCTATCTGCGGTCTTTAAGTCCCAGCCGATCGGGATGCTGACAATCGCGTTTTTTATCTTAAACCTCGCCTTCTCGTCGATGACCGGTAATTTCGCCCTCTGGACACAAGCCAAGTTCTCCTACGGACCGACGGAGAACGGGTGGCTATTTGCCTATGTCGGCATCATCGCCGTGATCACCCAAATGCTGGTTCTCCCCCGCCTGGTGAAAAGAATGGGAGAAGGAAAATTGTTAAGTCTGGGAACCGCGTCGCTGGGAATCGGTCTTGCGAGCATACCGTTCTCCCGAACACCGGTTTTTCTCTACCTTAGCCTTCTCTGGATTGCCTTCGGGAACGGCGTTTCCAATCCGTCGCTTTTGGCAGTGGCATCGGAGAGCGTTAAAAAAGAGGAGTACGGAGGCACGTTGGGTTTCCTCCAGTCCGCAGGTAGTTTTGGGAGGGTAATCGGCCCCCCTCTCGGCGGCGAGCTGTTTGAGGTGAAAGGGAAAGACAGCCCGTTTGTCTTTGCAAGCCTTCTTACTGGAGTGATTGTGGCGATGTTTGCTCGATTCTTAAAGACCAATGTCTATGCTATAGTAGATGATCGGGATGAAACAAAAGCCGCTCGGTAGGGCTCCGAACTTTTCTGCCCATGACCAGAACGGAAAAATTCATACGCTCTCCGAGTATAAAGGCAAGTGGCTCCTCCTCTACTTCTATCCGAAGGACAACACACCCGGATGCATAAAGGAGGCCTGCGAGTTTCGCGACCACTACCGTGAGCTTCAAAAAAGAGTGGAGATAGTTGGGGTAAGCGGCCAAAGCCAAAACAGTCACGCGAACTTTGCTTCCAAATTTAACCTCCCGTTTCCGCTCCTTGCGGATCCCGAGAAAAAAATCATTAAGGCTTATGGAACGGATGGGATAATCCTCGCCAAACGGACCACTTTTCTGATTGATCCGAAAGGAAATATCGCCAAAATCTATCCGAAGGTTGATCCCAAGGTTCACGCCCGGGATATCCTCCGCGATCTCAACACAAACATGCTGTAAAGAAATGGTCCGAACGGTCACAACCTCGAAAGCAAAACAAATACTCGACATCACCGGGGAAATAAACCGCATCCTGACCCATAAGGCCTGGAAAAATGGCATTGTCGTCCTGTTCCTCGCCCACACTACGGCCGCCCTCACCACCGCCGACCTTGACCCCGGAACGGATCTGGACATGCTGGACGCCTTCGAAAAAATCATCCCAAAACTCAACTACCGCCACCCCCATAATCCGGCCCACGTCCCGAGCCACATCCTCTCGTCGCTGATTGGTGCCTCTCTCACAATTCCGGTGGAAGACGGAAAGCTGAAGTTGGGAACATGGCAGCGGATCATCCTCGTAGAGCTCGATGGGCCCCGTGAGCGGGAGATCAGCGTTTCCTTTATCATTTCCTGATACATCTCAATAGACAAACGGGATGAACTTCTTCGTCCGTTTTCGATAGGTGGAGTACTCCGGATGCATCTTCATCAACAGTTTCTCTTCCATATTTGCCTTGATGGTGGTGACCGCCGCAAAGGCGGCATAGACAATCACCGGAATAATGACAAAACGGGATAAAAGAAACGAAAGTCCCACAAGCAGCAGACCGGTATAGAGGGGATGCCGCAGCACCCGATAAATACCTTTTTGAACCAGGACATTGTGTCTGCGCGGATAGGGAAGGGGGGAATAGGAGCGGCGGTCCATGGTAAGGAGGGCAAGCCCGCCAACCGCCACCCCGGAGAGAAAGAGAAATACCAGGAAGGGAGAGGTAAAGACCACAAACAGATTGCAAAAGAGAAACAGAAGAAGAAAGAACAGAATTTGGCCAAGAAGCAGAGCCACACCCATGAGGTGATTATAGATGAAGCGGAAAGGTTTGTGAGCGGTATTACAGTATTGTGCGGTCAGGAACGCTACGCTACAATAGCGGTTAGTTGGATTGTACGTTATTAATATAATCAGAAAAAAGGAGACACGATGTTTACCCTACCGGATTTACCCTACGATTATTCGGATCTCGAGCCGTACATCGATACGGAGACCATGCATCTCCATCACGATAAACACCACGCCGCCTACGTGGCAAACCTAAACGATGCCCTTGCCGGACATGAGGAATTCCTCAAGATGGACGTGGAGGAACTGGTAAGGAATCTGGCGAAAGTTCCGGAGGAAGTCCGTACCAAAGTCAGAAACAACGGCGGAGGCCACGCCAACCACTCCTTTTTCTGGACCATCATGGGGCCGGCATCCGGCGCGGCAGGCGGACAGCCTTCAGGAAAACTGCTTGAAGCGATCAAAGGGAGCTTCGGAGACTTTACTGTATTTCAGGAGAAGTTCTCCCAGGCGGCGTTGGGTCACTTCGGGAGCGGTTGGGCATGGCTGGTAAGCGACAAAGGAAAACTTTCAATCGTCGACACGGCAAATCAGGACACCCCACTCTCGGAAGCCGTGCCTGCCGGCAGGCAGGGAAAAACACCGATTCTTGCCCTTGATGTTTGGGAGCATGCCTATTACCTCAAATACCAGAACCGCCGCGCCGACTACATCAAGGCCTGGTGGAATGTAGTCAATTGGAATGAGGTACGGAAAAATTACGAGACGGCTCTATAAGCTGAAGACCTATCGAAGGAGGAAACATGACTGATGAGACAGTCCAAGAAAGAACAGCCGGAGTTCCCCCCGAGACAACAACTCTGAGTCAGGCTGAAGAAGGCCAGCATGCTCAGGAACCAAAACAACCAACCGGGCTGGAAGCAACGGAGGAAAACCGTTCGCTGATTGAACGATTGATCGAAGGCGTGAAAAAACTGTGATTATAGGTATGGTGACCCATGTGACTGGAAATGTGGTAATATACGGGAATGTCACAAGGGCTCAAGAAGAAGTTCCAAAAGTCCCTTCGCTCGGTAAACAAACGCTTAAAAACAATCAATAAGCGGGTCCTTGCTGTTCCGCTCTTCCTTCTCCTCATTCTTGTTCTAAGTTTCTTAAGAAGAGATCTCTTTGTCGTATCCCTTGTCAACGGACAACCCATCACCCGCCTTTCTCTCATCCGAGAACTGGAGAAACAATCAGGGAAAGAAGTCCTTGAAACCCTCATTACCCAAACGCTGATCAAACAAGAAGCAACCAAGAAAGGGATCGTCGTTTCAAACGATGAAATCGATGGCCGCATCAAGGCGTTAGAAGCAGAGGTGGTAAGCCGGGGAGGCAACCTTGATGAATTGTTGGCATCCCGGGGTCAGACGAAAGCAGACCTCAAGAGACAAGCGGAGGTACAAATCCTGATTGAAACCTTATTAAAGGAGTCGATCCAAGCCACTGATCAGGAAACGAAAGAGTATTTTGAACAGAACCGGGATAGCTACGACAAAGGAGCAACCTTCGAGGAAGTAAAAGCAGAAATCGAAGGGCAACTCCGCGATCAGAAACTGCTTCAGGCATTTCAGTCCTGGATGGAAGGCCTTCGAAACGAGGCCAAGATTGTGTACTTCAAAAACTATTGAATAGCTCCTCTGTCATCCAAGTAGAGATTTTCCTGCCGAGAGAGGATGTGAGACACGGTGGAAGAACAAAAGAAAACGGAAAAACAATTGGCAGTCAACGTCAATCTGGATACCACCCCGATCCTCTACACGGATAATATCTCGATGACGGTGAACCCAGACGGATTGGTACTTGATATCATGCAAAGGCTCGGTCCGACCAATCGGGTGAGGATCGTTGCCCGTATCGGCATGAGCCGGGAGCATGCGCAAAAATTCGCGCGCGAACTTGCCAAACTCTTGGCAGTAACACAAGGAGCTTCGGAAACGGGACAAAAGAAGAACTAAGAGAAATACCAGTAGAGAAGCATGTCCTTCCTCAGGAAGATACTCCGACCGCCTGCCGAGCGGCTTCGACCCTTACCTCTGCTTGCAATATTTGCTATGCTGGTAGCAAGCTGTAAATACACCCCTCAACCGGGACTAAATAATTCCGCCAGGCCAAGCGAAGGAGAGGAGGCAAAGATAGGATCTTTAGTACTCAAGAGCTTCGAGATACCGGAAGGAGGACCGCTTTCCAAACGTCATACCTGTGATGGGGAAAACGTAAGCCCTCCCCTGAAGATCGAAGGCATTCCGGAGGGAACGGAAAGTTTCACCCTCATTGTCGAAGATCCCGATGCGCCCGAAGGAAACTGGGTGCATTGGCTCGTCTGGAACATCTCCCCGCAATTCGATGAAATTCCTGAAGGATCCGTGCCGCCAAGCGCAATCCAAGGGACCAATGATTTCGGCTACGAAGGGTGGGGAGGGCCGTGTCCGCCTCCGGGCAGGGCACATCGCTATGTCTTTAAACTCTACGCCCTTGATAACCTGACGGAATTGAGAAAAGGGGAACGAAAACCGGTACTTGAAAAAGTCATGGAAGGGCATATCCTTGCACAAGCAGAACTTGTGGGAACATACGAACGCGGAAGATAAAGGAAGCAAAAAATATGCGGCGCGCCATTGAATGGATCAAACGGAACAAACTCACAACCTTTCTTTTGGTCATCATCACATTTCTCATTTTCCGCAGTACACCGGTTATCCCCTATCAACTGAGGCAAAAAACGGTATCACCGGACATGGGCTACACAGGTACTGGCATTACCCTTGAAGGTGCACCAGCCGCATCCAGGGTAATCCGGAATCCGAGTATGTATCCGCCGGTCCAGGAATTCACGCCGACGGATACCGCTGATCGCCTGGTTGTCCAAGAAACGAATCTTTCGATCTTGGTGAATGATGTGCGAAAATCGGTCGACGCTGCATTGAATTACGTCAAAGAGCAAGGCGGATACATGGTCAGTTCCAGTATCACCCAGCCCGAAGAGGCTCCCTTTGCAACGCTCATCCTCCGTGTGCCAAGCGATAAACTTCGCGAAAGTATGGAGTACTTCCGCTCCTTGGCAATCAAGGTTTCTTCCGAATATGTCCAAGGCGAGGATGTGACCGATGAATATCAGGACATCGACTCACGGCTTAAAACCTTGGAACAGACAAAAACCCGCTTCGAAGAGATCTTAAGTCAAGCGGTAAAAATCGACGATATCCTTCGTGTCCAGCAGGAGATTATCAGTTTGCAGAGCCAAATTGACAGCCTGAAAGGGCGGCAGCTGTACCTGGAACAAACCGCAAAACTCGCCCGCGTGACCATGTATCTTTCAACCGACGAAATTGCGCTTCCCTATGCACCCAGTGAAACCTTCCGGCCGAATGTCATTGCAAAGTTGGCATATCGCTCACTCGTTCGGAACGTGAGAAAAGTTGCAACTGCAGCAATTTGGGCGGGCGTCTATGCAGTCGTCTGGGTTCCTGTACTCGGCATTGTTCTGTATTTGAAACGACGGATGAAAAAATCTTCAAAGCCGCAGTAGGATGAACCCAATGCAAGCCTTCTTTTCCCAAAACCCATGGCTTCTTGCCGCCATCCAACTCTGGGTGATTCCGTGGAAGGGCTTTGCCCTCTGGATTGCAGCCCGGCGGTCAGAAAAGTGGTGGTTCATCGCACTGCTCATCATCAATACCTTGGGTATTCTTGAAATCATCTACATTTTCGCGATTGCCAAACAGCACATTCCGTTCCTCGGTAAAGTCTTACGGAAATCGCAGTCCAAAAGGTAAAGAAATGACGGATCCAAACCCGAAAAAATTGCGCATCGGGTGGTTCAGCTTCACTTGTTGCGAGGATTCAACCATCATGCTAACGGAGCTTCTGAACGAACATTTCTTCGCCTGGCGGATGCATTTGGATTTTGTCAATGCCAAGGTCTTTCGTAAAAGCGGCCCGCTTGAACAGTTGGATGTTGCATTTGTAGAGGGTGCCATTTCCAGTGAGAAGCAGACGGAGAAGCTAAAAAAGATCCGTGAGTCAGCAACCAAGCTGGTTGCCATCGGTTCCTGCGCCGTTTCAGGGTTTCCCTCCGCTCAGCGGAATCTGTTTGACGAAACCACGAAAGCAGAGATCCAGCCGATTCTTAAGCGTTTTGCCTATCTCCCCAAAGTGCTCAGAGTAAACGAAATCGTCCCCGTTGATGCGTTCGTGTCCGGCTGCCCGATGAACACCGACCAATTCCTCGTTCTTATGGACAAACTCTTTGAAGAATTCGGAATTAGAAAGAATAAAGAGTAAAGATTAAGTGCAAAGTCGGCGATCTTGACTCTACACTTATTCTTTATTCCTTATCTCTATATCCTATGCATTCTACCTCTTTCGATTTGTCTCTTGAAGAAATCTCCAAAATCGAGGGTGCCGCCGCCCTTGATCTTATGGTACGCGACGGGAAAGTGGTGGATTTGAAACTGAAGATCACCGAGTTCAAACGGTTCTACACACAAGGCATACGGGGAAAAAATGTTGCCGATGTCCCGCAACTACTTGCCCGTATTTGCGGGACCTGTTCCAACGCCCATCTTTTGTGCAGCGTCGAATCCGTGGAAAAGGCACTCGGGATAACGCCATCGCCGCAAACGATGCTCATGCGCCGGCTGACCATCAGCGGCCTGATCATCCGCGACCACGGGCTTCATCTCTACGTCTTCTCGCTTCCCGATGTGGTCGGGAAGGATTCGCTCTTAGATTTCGATGAAAACGATTCCCGCGAACATGAACTTTTACACGATACATTCATCGTCAAAGAAGCGGGAAACCAACTCTCGATTGCCTTTGGCGGCCGCAGCGTCCACGCCCCGTTTGTTGCGGTTGGCGGCTACACAAAATTCCCCAAAGAAGAAGAACTGGCAATCACCAAGGAAAAATTGCTCAAGGCGCGGCCGGCTGCCCTGCGGCTTATCGACGTGTTCCTCAATTGCCCGTTTCGATTCGAGGATGAAACGAATTTTGTCGGGATTAAATCGGCCGATTACGGCTTCTTGACAGGCGATATTGCTTCGACAAGCGGGGAAACGATCCCGGAAGCGAACTTCCGTGAACACCTCGAACACACGGTCATTCCGTACTCCCAAGCCTCCGGTTATAAATTCAAAGGTCAGCCTTACATGGTTGGGGCGTTGGCAAGGCTCAATCTCTCAAAGGACCACCTCCATCCGAAGACAAGAAAGGACGCGGACAAAGCCCTTGCCCGTTTCCCGTCAAAGAATGTCTACGACAATAATCTTGCCCAAGCCATCGAAATTCTTCATTGCCTGGACGAGAGCGTAGAACTTCTTGAGCGAAATCCGAAGCTTGTTGAGGAACCGCTCGCCCAAAGCGGGACAAGTGAAGGGGTCGGTGTGGGAGTGATAGAGGCGCCCCGGGGCACCCTCTTCCACGAGCTTGAAATCAAGGATCGAAAGGTTGTGAAAGCCGACATCGTGGTTCCGACCGGCCAAAACCAAGTAAGCATGGAGAAGAACGTTAAAACCCTGGTTGAAAACAACATCGGGCTTGGGAAAGAGAAATTGGCACTGGAGATTGAAAAATTGATCCGCGCCTACGACCCCTGCATGAGCTGCGCAACGCATTTCCTCAAAGTGAAATGGTTGTAACAGCGGTAAGGACTATCCTTGATTCCCAAATAAGCTCGTAAGACAAGAAGAGACACGCGCGAGCGCCTCGCTCTCTCCCATTGTCGTTGGAAGAGCCACGATCCTTACCTTCCCAAGCTTCCCAAGTTTCTGAAGAAGTTTTAATTCGTATGCCAGATCATAGTCATGGACGCTCATGCGCTCAGACGATTCCATAGCCGGGAGATGCTCAAAAACAGTGACATCAGAAATGCCTGTTGCCGAATCCAGGATCCAAACCTCTTCACCGGAATAGTCAAGCATTTCTGTCGGATCCGCGACGACGAACTCAATCTTCGGAAATCGCTTCCGTAATTTCGGAAGAATCCAAAGCGGCAACGAATCAGCTCTCACCCTCGGATTCCCGAAAACAAAAATTCGCCGCTTATTGTTCATCCAAATCTTCTTCAACAATGTAACAATTTAGCAATATAGCAATAATCATATTGTCTCATTCGCCAACCACAGGTTAAGATGTGTGTAATACTCCAGCTTTTGCGCCTTTGCCCCTGAAATCCTGTCACATACAAATCCCCAGTGAGTCGTCACCCAGTCACCGGGTTTAAGAGTTTTCCCGAAGTCGTTGGCAACCGGCAACATCACCTCCCGAGTCACACCCTCTTTTAGTCGCAACTTCCCCTCTTCATAGACAAGCTGTTGAGTCCTTACTCTTATATTGCCATCTGCCATTTGCCATTTGCTATTTGCGATTATTTGTCCCCAGGAAATTCTACAACTGTCCATCGTATCCATCGTATGCTCAACCGCCATTTGCCCCGTCCGTGTGTAGATAGAAAACACATGGAAACTGTGGTGGAGTTTGGCCCCTTTAGGGACTTTTTCGATAACCCACTTAAGCTTTTTTTGTGGCAATCGTTTCTTCAAATGCTGCTCATACAGAAGATGCTGGGAAAAAGACTTCATACCGATGTGTTCGAGAAGGTTATTCCCGACCCAGTATGCCTCAACGACTCGGGGATCGAAGGGATTGGTAAGTCCGTTCTCGTGGGCGATGAGTTTCAGGTACGGGTAAAGCACGGCGAACTCGGAAAGGTATACGGAAAGTCCGGGATCGGAAACCCCTTCTTGAAGGTAAGCGGCGATTGATCGATTGGCATCCGGCCCGCAATATTTGTAGTAATTAGGGGCGAAGCTATACCGCGCACACGCTAAAACGCCATCCATAGGTTATCGCACCGTTTCCACCCAAGGGGCAAGGTGACGAGAGCCCGGGTCAACCAAACTCCGTGCAGCAAGAAGGAAAAACCAAAGCCCGGCGATGACAAACACAAGTTCTGCAAACTGAAAAAGTCCAAACGTGTGGGTAACAAATGCTGCGCTTAAAAGATTGGTGACCAGCGTGGCCGAGGTCAACACCGTTGCCGTTAGGGTTACCGGAGCCACTCTCAGGGCTCGGTACCAGGTCGAAACATAGCCGAACAGCAGGAAAGAAGTCAGTAGGGTAAACCCAAACTGCTGTGGAGTGAAGGCGAACAGCTGAGTCGTCTTTCCCGAGAGAACGAGCGCGGAAAGAAGAATGAAGGACCCAATGCCCATGCGTGCCCCGACGACAATATCCGGATCCACACGCCGCAAAGTAACTTTCGCAATGACATTCTCAACTGCCCAAAACACTGTTGCTGCAAGGATCATGAGTTCAGGACCTTGCAAGGAGAATCCTTGAAAACCCCCGATGAGTAGATTCGCGCTGAGGATAAGTCCGATTGCACCAACCTGAATGGGTGAGATCCGTTCACGAAGGAGGGGGACTGCCAAAAGTGTCACCCAAACCACCAACGACTTATGGATGAGGGAAGCATTGATGGCCGATACCTCTTTGAGGGCGGAGAAAAAGAGGTAGAACGGCAGGCTCCCGCCGATAATTGCAATTGCCAACAGCCGAATGATATCTCCGCGGGAAAGAGCGCGGAACTTGGGGAACTTGCGGGCAAAGATGACAACCCCGATGATGAAGAACGCAACGAGGATATTCTTAAGTGTCGTAAAAACCAACGGATCGGCCTGGGAGACTGCAAACTTATTGACAAAATTCGCAATCCCGGAAAAGATCGCCGTCGCAAGCGCCAACTGTACCCCATATTTAAAGTTTGACCTCATGGAAATCTCCAACCACGTTCGACGTGGCCTCTTTGATCGCTGATCGCATTGCCCGCGCCTCAGCTTGAGTAAGCCGATCAACTGCCAGATTCGATTGAACCAAAAGCCATTGTCCTTTTTTACTCTGTCCCACCATTGCAAGGTTCACCTGTCTGCCATCTTCCATCACAGCTTTAGATTGAGAGGTCGATTTCACCCGGAGCGGTAAAGCAAAGCACATAACAAAAGCAATAATACCATGAGATGAATATGAACAAAAGTATTTGACAATTGGGGGATAATTTCAGGTATGAGGGTCGAAGAGTTCAGAGAAAAACTTGGAACCTCGTACGATGATTCCTATATTTCGCCCGAAGATGCTTCCCGTTTAGTCCGAAGTCTTCTTCTGGACTGGGGATATTATCATAGTGAAGATGAAAAGTGGCAAGATTTTCCCAGCCAAGATTTGATTCATAGGCAACGCCAACATGGTATTCATACCATCCGGGCCCTCATTGCGATTTCTGAAGGAACCGAGCCCCGGTCCTTTTGGGAAATGGTCAGAACCATCAGGCAATCTGAAGTAAGTACCGCTCAAGGAGACGAAACAGCAGCCCCTTTGCTTAAATGATCTCGTCTGCAATATGAACGTTGTTCACGGTGAAGCGAGCTTTGGACTTCGACACAACGTAGAGCTTCTGACGTGTAAAATTGACAGGGAACGGTAGCTGATAGACCCTTTTTTCATAGTCCACACGAGAACGAAGAAGGTCAAAAATATCTTTCCATTGTGCATCGCTATGGAAATGAAAAGGAATCGGGATATCAGCAGACTCCATCCTGTTTCCGACCCAATCGTTGAGATACGTGATGTATTTTCCAAGAACGCTGTCAAAGATATCTTCGATAATAATGACGTTCACTTTCGAAACCCGAAGCATCTCTTTAAGTACCTGCACCTCATCGGTGCAGTGATGAAGGACAAAAATAGCATAGACTGTATCAAAACTCTCATCCGCAAAGGGAAGTGAGTTACCATCGTAAAGCAAAAACGGCATGTTTGTCTGTCTGTAATCGACGACATCAACACCCATGACTTTTTTCCCGGGGGAAATATCGTTGATGTAACGGGTGATGACCATATCTCCGCATCCCACATCAAGAAGGCTCGAAGAAGAACCCGCATGTCGTGCGATCTCCGATCCGAGTCGTTCGGCTTGCATCCGGTGAAATGGGGAATGAATGAGGTGTTTAAGTTTCCGAAAAGTCATTATGGGAGTATCGCTCGGAAGGTGACCTGAATAGTCAAACAGTAAATCATTTTTCAATCAACCGGGAAAAGGCATTGGACCGACTTCGGTTTGGTGTGAGTGGTGTCGCGTAGGGGAATCGAACCCCTGTTATTAGGTTGAGAACCTAATGTCCTAACCGTTAGACGAACGCGACCAGACTATCTTTCTGGTTCAGGGTGGACGAACGCCACAGACGGCACTATTTTACCACGTCAAGAAGTTTTTCCAGTGCCAAGGTATTTTCCGCATTTTTTGAAAAGGGCTCCGGAATGACCCAAATGTCATCCCGGTGCGCAAAAACGGATAGGAGATGAACAAGCTGTTCTCTTGATGGAAAAACACCGCTTTTGAAATCCTCATCAAGAATACCTAAATGCCCATCCGTACCATTGAATGGAGGCAGCATGGTATTGGCGTGGATGAGTCGCGTTTGTTTGGCCAGACGCTTGGTTTTCTCAAGAAGTTTTGCAAACAGGTGAGTTCGATCATCGGAAACGATATCCATCGCTGTATGGCAGAGATCATTGGTGATCCAAGCACCATTTTCGGCAAGCATCTCAACTGCCGCAACGGGAACATTTTTCATATCTTGTGTGCGCATCCTGCCCTTTGCCAAATCGCGCCAGTGCATCGGCTCTTTGGCGGGAAGCGTTTCTACGAGTAGTATGACGCCCCGTTTTTTTGCATACTCATGAAGAACGGAGATATTTTCACGAAGTACTGCTTCACCCTCCCTGGAAGAAGTTTCCCTCCCGGGAACAGGTCGCATGAAAAGCCGATTAAGGTTTACGGTAGACAAGCGATAGGAGCCCGGGTGGATGTTGACATAGGTCAGTCCAAACTCACTTGCAGCATCAATCGTTTGTTTCACAAGTACCAAAGAAGGCTCACGGACGTCTGGATCAGGAAAGGCAAAATTCGGCATGATCCCACCTGGAAGCATTCCCCAAAAATGAAGACCGGCTTGGATGTTTTTCCTCTGAAGATATAAAAAAAGCTTCAGGTAGCGCTCGAGCCAGTCAACCCGAAACCAAACCTCACACACCCGAGGGTAATAATCCGAAAAAATCGCTTTCCAATTTGCCGGGCCGACTTTGATTCCAGCAGTCATAGGCTCTATTGTATCAGGGAAATGCGCATAGGAACCGGGATACTCCGTAAGTTTTGACTACGCATTGACTTGACAGAGGTGGTTTAATACAGTAACATACGCTCGATAATAACCTGCCAAGAACAAACCTCCGCCATACTTTTTTGCGGAGTTTATTTTTACACTAACCCCGAACAGTTTTCCAAAAAAGGACAGGAAAACCAGAAACAAGAAGGGCGGGAAGTGGCAAAATCAATGAACAAAAAACTGCAACATACCATGGCACAGATACCGAAAGCGGTTCATCTGACCTCTGAAGGGCTGGAGGAGCTGAAGCGTGAACTCAATAATCTTATTGAATCGAAGCGACCGGAGGTCGTGGAGCGCGTCGCGCGCGCCAGAGACTTCGGCGATCTCACGGAAAACAGCGAATATCACCAGGCCCGGGACGAGCTCTCCTTCATTGACGGACGAATCGAAGAGCTTCAGGAGCTCCTGGCAAAGGCAAAGCTCATCGACGACAAAAAGAAACGCCAGACCGTTGATCTCGGTTGCACCGTGACGATCATCGGGAACGGAAAGTCACACACCTACACTATCGTTGGAGAATGGGAGGCTGATCCCAACCAGAAGAAGATTTCTCACCAATCTCCTTTAGGCAAGGCCTTGGTGGGAAAGAAACAGGGAGACAAGGTGGAAATCGAAGCACCGGCAGGAAAAATCGTCTACACAATAAAAAAGATCCACTAGAGTATTTCTCAAGGAAAAGGGACCCCGCCATTGTCAAACGGCGGGGTTTTTTGCGTCTGATATACTAAGCCAAGGGGAAAAATGAGCCGCTTAGACCGTGTCAAGCAATCGAGACAAAACAAATTACAGACCCTCAGAAGCTTGGGGATTGATCCGTTCCCTCAAAAATCAAACCGCACCCACACGGCAAGCGAGGCACGAAAAAAGGAAGGCCTCGAAGTCACGGTTGCCGGAAGGCTGATGGCATGGCGGGGTCACGGCAAGATTCAATTCGCGGATCTCGTTGACCAAAGCGGCAAAATTCAATTGGTCTTGAAGGCAGATGATCTCTCACGGGAAGAATTCGATCGTCTGGAATTGTTGGATTTAGGAGATTCAATCGAGGCGAGCGGCGTAACCTTTACCACGGAGGCTGGTGAATCCTCTGTCAGGGTAAAAAGCTTTCGTCTCCTAACGAAATCCCTCCGCCCCCTGCCGGCCTCTTGGTACGGTCTGAAGGATGTTGAAGATCGGTATCGTCAGCGATACCTCGATCTTTTGTTCAACGACCAAGTAAAACAGACCTTCGTCACCCGCACCAGGATCGTTTCATTGTTGAGGGAATTTTTTGACCGCCGGGGTTTTTTTGAAGTCGAAACGCCCGTTCTCCAGCCCATCTACGGCGGAGCCACAGCCAAACCATTTGTCACGCACCACAACGCCCTCGACAGGGATTTTTACCTTCGGATAGCTGACGAACTCTACCTCAAGCGCCTGATTGTTGGCGGGTTCGAAAAGGTCTACGAGATCGGCCATGATTTTCGAAACGAAGGTATCAGCCGCTCCCACAACCCGGAGTTCACCCAAGCCGAATTTTATTGGGCATACGCCACCTATGAAGATCTCATGGAGTTAACCGAGGAACTTGTTACGACCATCATCCGGGCGATCAAAGGCACGCTCGTTGTCCAGTACCTTGGAAAGCCTTACGACTTTACCAGACCATGGCAACGTCTGCCCTACCAAGAGGCAATCGCCAAATACACCGGGATAGACATCGTGAAAGTAGGGAACGAGAAGCTCCTGGTCTCGGAAATCCGAAAGAAAAAGCTTGAACTGGATTTAAAAGGAGTGATTGGCTACGCCGCTGTCCTCGATGCACTCTACAAAAAGATGGTGCGCGAACACCTTGGCGGCCCCGCGTTCCTCATCGATTATCCATATGAGATGAAACCGCTTGCCAAGAGGATAGCGGACCAACCCGGCAAAACCGGAAGTTTTCAACTCTTGGTTGCCGGCGAGGAATGGGTGAATGCCTATAACGAGTTAAACGATCCCATCGATCAACGGGCGCGCTGGGAAGAGGAAATGGCGCTCGCGAAAAAGGGTCTTTTGGAATACCAGATGATTGATGAGGACTATATCCGTGCTCTGGAGTACGGGATGCCCCCGACAGCGGGTTGGGGTTTAGGGGTTGACCGCCTTGTCGCATTCATTACCGACAGTCCCTCGATTAAAGATGTCATCCTCTTTCCCACCCTCAAACCGGAAGGACAACCTTCCCGGAATCGATAAGAAACCGCCTATGATGCGTGACCGACTCATCACCTTTGTCTTGGACTATTTCGGAAAAGAGCTGTTGGACAAAGCAGCCAAACAGGACGAAGTGGCAAACGGTATCCAGCTTCTCGGATCCGAAGAAGTGAAAAAGGTAGCGCTTGGTGTAAGCCTGAACGAAGACTTCCTCAAGGAAGCGGTAAGAATAGGGGCTTCCCTTTGCATTGTTCATCACGGTTTTGACCCAAGGGTATACAAAGGCCGCTTTCCGCGCTCATCGCAAAAGCGATTGAAGCTGATCCTAAAGAATGACCTTACGATCATCGGTTTTCACTACGTTCTTGACGCAGATCCGAGAATCGGCAATAACGCCGTAATCATCAAATTGTTGGGAGCAAAACTTGGAGAACCGCTGTTTGAAGAATTCGGATACGTGGCCCACTTTGAAAAACCAAAAGATGCCGCAATACTTGCCGAACAATGCGCGGAGATTTTTCATCATGATATTTTTGCGGTGTATTCCGGACCGAAAAAGGTCAAGACAATCGGGGTCGTTTCCGGGGCAGCAAAACCTTCCTCCGAGCACCTGACCGAGATGGAAGAAAAAGGAATAGAACTTTTCTTAACAGGAGAGGCGTCGGAATCCGTTCCGAGTAAAATGGCGGAAGAGGGTATCAACTACTTTGCCTGCGGGCACTACGCAACGGAAGTTTTTGGCGTTCAGGAACTCGGCAAGGTAATCAAATCCCGCTTCGAAGACGGCCTTGAGGTCGAATTCATCGATATCCCAAATCCAATTTAAAAAGAATAAAGAGTAAGGAATAAATGATAAGTCAGAGGATAAAAGGGTACAAAGATCTGAAGTTTTGGCAGAAGTCATTCGAAACTACAAAGCAGATTGTAGGTTTAGTAAAGAAATTACCAATGGAACAAGCAACAAAGATAGTAGTTAATCAGCTTATTAGGGCTTCAAGTTCTGTAGGCGCAAATATTGCCGAGGGGTACGGTCGATATAGAGGGAAGGAATACGAAAGATTCCTTCAAATATCCCTCGGATCCGCTAACGAAACGGAATATTGGCTGTTAATATTAAAAGAATTGTATCCGAAAATTGGAGCGACGATAGATAAGATTATTGGAATCAATAATGAAACCGTAGGGATGCTCGTTTCCAGTTTGAAAACCCTGCGGAACAAAAGATGATTTTCCCTGTCTCTGACTCTCCACTTACCACTTATTCCTTAGTCCTTGTTTTATGACAAGACAAGAAGCACTGGAAATCGTCAAACAGTACGTCAAAAACATCAACCTCCGGCGCCATATGTTTGCCGTTGAAGCAGCCATGGCAGCCTATGCCGAAAAGTTCGGCGAGGACGAACAGCGCTATCGTGTTGCAGGACTTCTCCATGACTTCGACTGGGAGATCCACCCGACCCTCAAAGAACACCCCCAGGAAGGAGCAAAGATCCTTCGCGAGAAAGGGGTGGATGAGGAGATGATTCAAACGATCCTCTCTCACGCTGATCACACCGGTATCGCAAGGACAAAGCGAATCGATAAAGCCCTCGCTGCCTGCGATGAAATAACGGGGCTGATTGTTGCAGTTACGCTGGTTCGTCCGTCAAAGAAACTGTCCGACGTAACACTTGAATCAGTTCAAAAGAAATGGAAGACCAAGGAATTCGCCCGCGGCGTGAACCGCGAGGATATAGAAAAATCAGCCGCCGACCTCGGCGTAGACGTCTGGGATCACGTCCAAACGGTTTTAGATGCGATGAAAAGTATCGCCGGCGAAATCGGTCTGTAGAAATTCGCATGATCCATAATTCATGATTCATTATTCATAATTCGATATGTCCTCGGATCTCAAACCCCAAAAGATCGTCGGAGCGCTCGGCCTTCCCATAAATGAAAAAGGCCAAATGCTCCTTACGCAAAGACAGGCTCCCAAAAGGAAATTCTGGGACGGCAAGTGGCAGCTTGCCGGAGGTGAAATCGAGTTTGGTGAAACTCCGGAACAAGCACTGGCGCGGGAAATGCAGGAGGAACTGAGTGTCTCAGCAAGAATTCTGTTTCCCTACCCGATCGTAAAATCAGTCGTCTATGAAAAAGGACGCCATATCGACCTTAATACTGACGTACACCTGACACTTCTCTGCTTCTTGGTCGACATCGGTAATCAAACGATCTCACTCGATAACGATCCGGAAAAGGAAACCGGCGGCTTTCGCTGGTTTTACCCGGAAGAAATCTACAAACTTGAGTGTCTACCCTTAACCACCGACTTCGTCTCCGAAGCCCAAAAACTCATCAAACAAAACAAGCTGGTAAAATAGATCTGAACCCTAAACCCTAAACCCTAAACCCTAAACCCTAAACCCTACCTATCCCTATGTTAGACATCCAATTCATCCGCGATCACGCCGAAGAAGTCAGAAAAGCCGCCCGCGACAAAAACTTAAACCCAGCCGTTGTCGATGAAGTAATCCGAACTGACAACCAGCGTCGGGAGCTGATCGACAAGGTAGAGAAACTCCGTGCCCGCAGAAACGAAATCGCCAAAGAATTGGCCAAAGCCAAATCGGACACGCTCATCAAAGAAGGAACTGAAATCAAGAAAAAGTTAAAAGACATCGAGCCGCAATTGAAACAAGTCCAAGATAACTTCAAAGACTTCATGCTTCAGGTTCCCAGTGTACCTGCCGAAGGCGTTCCGGTGGGTCCCGACGAATCGGGAAACCAGGTTGTTCGCCGGTGGGGGACGCCTCCGAAGTTCTCCTTTAAACCCCTCGATCACATTGAACTCGGTGAAAAGCTCGATCTCATCGATGTGCCGCGGGGTGTGAAAATCGGTGGTTTCCGCAGCTTCTTCACCAAAAACGAACTGGTTCTTTTGGAATACGGCCTGTTGGATTATGCCCTCCGCCATATGATAAAACAGGGCTTTACCCCGATGACAGTTCCCTGGCTCGTAAACGACGAAGCGCTCTTCGGGACCGGATATTTCCCTTGGGGCATCGAGGATCACTACACAACGCAGGATGGGAAAAAATTAATCGGGACCGCCGAAGTATCTTTGACGGCCTACCACGCCGGGGAGGTTTTACAAGAGAACCAGCTGCCCGTGAAACTGGTTGGAATCTCTCCCTGCTTCCGTCGGGAGGTCGGCTCATACGGAAAGGATACCCGCGGCATCTTCCGCCTCCATCAATTCAGCAAGGTCGAGCAGGTTGTTCTCCACGCCGCCGACAAAAAGGAATCGGAACTATGGCACGAGCGGATGCTCTCCTACGCCGAGGACGTATTGCGGGAGCTCGAGCTTCCATACCAAATCGTTTTGATGTGCACCGGTGACATGGGAGCCGGCCAAGTGAAGAAGTATGACATTGAAACCTGGTATCCTTCCCAGGAAAGGTATCGGGAAACCCATTCCGACAGTTATTTCTATGACTTTCAAGCCAGACGTCTCAACCTGCGCTACCGAACCGGTGAGGGTGAGATCAAATACGTCTATACCCTCAACAATACCGTCATCGCCACTCCGCGCGTCCTTGGCGCCATTCTTGAGAACTACCAACAGGAAGACGGGTCCGTCACGGTCCCCAAGATCCTCCGTTCATACGTCGGGAAGGATCGTATAGCTCCCAAAGCGTAATGAAAAGATTTACTATCCTGAGCTTTGTTGCCGCGCTGTTTTTTCTTGTGGTCGTAGGCTTTGGTGGAAAACGATCCCTTTCTCCTTCAAAACTGCCGAACGAAAAAGAAACTAAGCGGTTTACACCTTTTTTGACTGTCAATGATTCCGCCCGCTTCCACCCGCTCCTTCGGGAACCATCAAAGAACGAGCTTTCAAGCGCTAGACTTGCAGCCCTGAAGGCATATCTCGTCGTCAATGCCGATTCAGGCGAGGTCTACAGCGCCAGGAACGTAAACGAAAAAATTCCGCCGGCCTCGTTAACAAAACTCGTCACGGCCATGGTGGCACTGGACATCGCAACATCCTCCGCAAAATTGACGGCATCGCAAAAAGCAGCCTCCCAGGAACCAACCATCCTCGGAGTTAAACCGGGAGAAACCTTTACCCTTGAGGAGCTGATTAAAGCGATGATCGCAACCTCAGGGAACGACGCGGCAACGATCGTCGGAGAAGAAACACTCCGCCCCTTCAGCGGGAACGAAGAAGTGTTCGTAAGCCTGATGAACAAGAAAGCAGAGTTGCTTGGACTGGGGAATACCAACTTTACCAACACCCAAGGATTTGATGATGAGAATCAGTACACGAACGCCTACGATCTTGCCCGTATTGCCCGTTATGCCTATAAAAATTATCTGCCGATCCGTACGGCAGCGGCATCCCGCTATGCCGCATTGGAAGAAACTGAAAGGCACGGCTTTTACCACCTGCCCAATTGGAACGCACTCCTTACGACCTATCCCGGGGTTGACGGTCTGAAGATAGGCTTCACGGAAAAGGCCGGTCACCTGACTATAGTGACGGCAACCCGGGAAGGCATTTCGCTGATCGCAATTGTGGTGGGTGCCGGCAGCATTGTCGATAGGGACCTCGCAGCAGCCGCGCTGTTAAATTACGGTTTCCAAAAAGAGGGAATCAAGGGGGTTAAAGTCGATGAGTCTCTCATCAAGCCGCGCCTTGATGAATGGCGGGAACTTCGCGAACAGATTCTGCAAGAATTATACAGGGAAAGTAAAATCGCAACAGAAAGCCAGAATGTTAAACCCTAAATTTGAGAAATCTCAAATATCAAATTTCAAATCTCAAAGCCCCATCTTAAATCTTAAAACTTTTGAGATTTGCGTTGTAGTTTTGCGTTTTGAGTTTTAAGTTTTGAACTTGACTATGCTCTTCTTTCTCCCCAAAACCATCGAAACACGCGAATCACCCGTAAACGGGAGGATCACCGTTTCAAAACTCTTTGGATCATATAGCATTCACGCCGGCGGCTTCACCCAAAGCGGGGGGCTCGTCAGAAGCATCTGGAGGAAGGCCGTAAAAACGCTCGCAAACAACGGGGGAAGCCGAAAAGACATCCTCATTTTAGGCCTGGGAGCAGGCTCGGCCGCCAAGGAGATAGCCCGGATTTGGCCGGAAGCCAGAATGATCGGGGTTGAGCTTGATCCGCTGATGATCGAGTTGGGGAAGAGGTATTTTGCACTGCAGAAGATCCCGCAACTCACCATCGTCAAGGGGGATGCCTTCCATTGGGTGTTCCACCGAACCAAAAGCTGGAGAAGCCGCTTTGATTGCATTCTTTGTGATCTCTATGTGGGAGGCGAGGTGCCGCAGAAATCCATGCAAGGCCCATTCCTCACAGCCCTGCGTGAACTGCTCATAAACAATGGCGTACTGCTCGTAAACCACCTTATAAAACAGGGAGAAAAAGGCCAAGTGAACCTGTTGGAAGTCAAACTCTCATCTGTGTTTGCGCATGTTGAGCGGATTCCGACACCAGCAAACATCGTCTTTTCCGCAAGGAAGTGAAAACGGAGACTAACAAGAGTTTCGCGCATAGAATTATTAAAAAAGTGAGCGCGGAACAAATTTCGCCGGTCACATAGGCCAGACTCTCAGTCTGGTGAAACTAAAAAAGACTAACCGTTTCGAAAACCGCACCGTATGTGACCAAGAAATTTCCGTTACAGGGGTCTCCTAAATTACGCGCAACTCGCTACCTCCACCTTTTCACCTTTTGTCTGGAGTTTCTTGAGCACTTAGGTTAAAATAAACTCTTATGGCATTCCTCGGATTCTTAGGAAAACTTCTCGATTCAAACGAAAGAGAAGTCAAGAAATTCGACCCCACAATCGCAGCCATAAACGCCCTTGAGGCAGACTATCAAAAACTCGGAGACGAAGAGCTCAAATCCAAGACCGCTGAATTGAAACAGCGGTTTGAGCGGGGCGAAACACTTGATGACCTCCTCCCCGACGCCTTCGCAGCGGTCCGCGAGGCGGGAAGAAGAACGATCGGCCTCCGGCACTTCGACGCACAGCTCATGGCAGGAATCGCCTTCCATCAGGGAAAGATTGGGGAACAAAAGACCGGAGAAGGAAAAACGCTCTCCGCAACCACCGCGCTCTACTTAAACGCCCTTACGGAAAGAGGGGTTCACCTGGTGACGGTCAATGACTACCTCGCCCGGCGTGACTGCGGCTGGAACGGTCCTATCTACCGTGCATTGGGGCTTTCCGTTGGGGTGATCTACGCGGGAGAGGGCCAACAACCGGCTGCACTCTACGACCCGGAGCACACAGAACATGCCCAAACCGACGAGCGCCTGCGTCACTTAAAACCCTGCTCCCGCAAGGAAGCCTACGGCGCCGATATTACCTATGGCACGAACAACGAGTTCGGCTTCGATTACCTGCGCGACAACATGGCCCAGAGTCGGGAATCCCAGGTTCAGCGTGAGCACCACTTTGCGATCGTCGATGAGGTGGACTCGATCCTGATTGATGAAGCACGTACCCCGCTCATTATTTCTGCCCCTGACACCGAACCGACCAGCAAATACTACGACTTCGCCAAGCTCATTCCCCAACTTACTTCCGATACCGACTTTGAGATTGACGAAAAGCATAGGACCGCCAACCTGACCGAACGGGGTATCCGCAAAGTCGAAAAGAAGCTCGGTGTTGAAAACCTCTACGAGAAGGATTTCCAAACAATTCACCATATTGAGCAAGCCCTCAAGGCACATACCCTCTTTAAACGCGATCGTGAGTACGTCTTGAAAGAAGGACAAATTATCATCGTTGATGAACACACCGGCCGGCTGATGTACGGCCGCCGCTACTCCGAAGGACTCCACCAGGCAATCGAAGCCAAAGAAAACGTTGCCATTCAGCAGGAATCAAGGACCCTTGCTACCATTTCACTCCAAAACTACTTTCGCATGTACGAAAAGTTAGCGGGCATGACCGGCACCGCCGCGACCGAAGCCGAGGAATTCAAGAAAATCTACAACCTCGATGTCATCGTCATTCCCACCCACAAACCGATGATTCGGATTAACCAGCCGGATATCGTGTACAAAACCATACGGGCAAAATATGGTGCGGTCGTTGCCGAAGTAGAGGAGGCCTATAGACGGGGACAACCCGTACTCTTGGGAACCCGCTCCATCGATCACAACGAGGCGATTTCGGAATACCTCAAACGAAAAAAGATTCCCCATCAGGTACTCAATGCAAAACAGCACGAAAAGGAAGCGCAGATCTTGGCCGACGCCGGAAAAATCGGTGCGGTGACCGTTGCCACGAATATGGCCGGCCGCGGCGTCGATATAGTACTGGGCGGAACACCCCCGGACGTACCCACTGAAGTCCCGGGTGATGTCGAAGGGACGAAGGAAGGGAAGAAGAGCCACAAAGAAGCTATCCAGAAATGGCAGCAAGATCACGAGAAAGTCGTTTCCCTGGGCGGGCTCTATGTCATCGGCACGGAACGCCACGAATCCCGTCGCATCGATAACCAACTCCGCGGACGTTCAGGCCGGCAGGGAGATCCCGGTCTTTCGCGCTTCTTTGTCTCGTTGGACGATGACATCATGCGCATCTTCGGCGGCGAGCAGGTCCAAAAATTGATGACCATGCTCAAGATCCCGGAGGATCAGCCGATTGAGGCGGGTATGGTCTCCAAAGCCATCGAACAGGCCCAGGTAAAGGTCGAAGGCTTCCATTTTGATGCCAGAAAGCAGCTGGTTGAATACGACGATGTGATGAACAAGCAGCGCGAGATCTTCTATAAGCGCAGAAACAGCATCCTTGAGGAAAGTGAAGATAGAACCTCAAAGAAAGTCTCCGAACGGATTCTCCATATCCTTGATGAAGAAATCGAGAACATGGTGGCACTCCGCACACCCGAAGGGCTCACGGAAAAGGAACTCGATGCGATCCTTAACGAATTCGCCACGATCATCCCATTCGATCCCGCCTCACAGCAGCGTTTGAAAGAAACGATGAAACAAAAACAAGATCCGCAGGAAGTGTCCGGGGCGCTCAAGGAGATCGTACGCCAAACGTACCAGAAACGGGAAACCCAAGTAGGACCAGAGCTCATGCACCAGGTCGAAAAGTTTACCCTGCTTTCGGCAAGCGACCGGCTTTGGATGGATCACCTCGATGCAATCGACGAACTGCGTGAGGGCATCGGGCTCCGGGGGGACAAACAAACCATCCTGGCGGAATATAAGAAAGAAGCCTTCTCGATGTTTGAGCGATTAATTGCCCAAACAGACTACGAGGTCGCCCGGACCGTCTTTCGCATCCAGATCCGCCCAGTAACTCCGACGGTCCCGACAGAAGTGGTAGCCAAGAAACCGGAGGTCGCTGAGCCGGCTCCGCAAACACCAATACCTTCCGAAGCAAAACTGCCTCCTGCCGAACGTCGGGAGCCGAAAGCAAAGGGCAAGATAGATGATTTCGCTCAAGCGCTCGCCGGGCTCGGTGCTTCCCAGCCTGCGATGACCACCAACCGCCCGAGCGATAATCAAACGGGCATGAGAAAACAGAAGATCGGCCGCAACGATCCCTGTTGGTGCGGAGCGATCAATCCGGCTACCGGGCAGCCGTACAAGTTCAAAAAATGCGGTCTCATCAATGCACCGTACCATCGAGGTTGAGAAGATCGAAGCCGAGTGCATATCTATCAAAACTTACATTGACAAAGGACATTCCTAATGTACAATAGAAATTATCATGAATATTGTAAGCTCAACTGTTCTCAGAAACAACTTAGCGGACACCTTAGTTGAAATCAGCCATAAAAAGGACTTCCTTCTAGTGGCAAAAAGGGGAAAGATCACCTCTGCTCTTGTGAATATCGATTTCTTTGAAGACCTCATTGCACTCACAAATAAAAAATACCAAGAAAGCATCAAAAAAGCCCGCGAAGAGTATAGAAGAGGAGAGATATTTTCTCACGGTGAAGTCTTCGGCGAAATCTAATGGCCTTCAAAATTGTCTATACGAGGATTGCAGTAAAGGATATTGAGAAATTAGATAAAGTAGCGAAAAAGAAGCTTAAAGTAAAACTGGAGAACTACTCCAGGAATCCTCTAGTACACACAAGAAAACTCATCGACACAAAGATTGGTACATATCGGTGGAGAATCGGCAATTACCGGGTGGTTTTTGATATCCATGGAAAAACGATCGTAATCTTAAGGATAGGGCACAGAAGGGAAATTTACAGATAAAGTATGACTGCCCGAACCCATGACGGCTTTGCCTTTGCTTCTCTGCTGACGATTGCAACACTCTATCCTCCCGCATCATTGAATCTCCTGACCGTCGGAGCATCCATTATCGGAAATATCATCGGTGCGCTCATTCCGGACATGGATCAGGCGGGCAACCGGCTTTGGGATCTTCTTCCGGGCGGAGATTCCCTTGGAAAAATCTTTAGGCAAATCTTCTACAAACACCGCACCATCACCCATTCACTCCTCGGGGTGTTTCTCATTTATAAGGGCCTCAACTGGCTGCTGCCGAAGTTCCTCAATGCTTCCTTCATCGATCCGCAAATGATCTTTATAAGCATCATGATCGGCTATTTGTCGCACCTTCTCGCTGACGCGTTCACCAAGGAAGGATTGCCGCTTCTGTTTCCCATTCCCATTAACTTCGGACTTCCGCCAATTGCAGTGCTGCGCATCACAACAGACAGCTGGGTGGAAACGTACATCGTTCAACCGGGTATCGGCATCTATCTTATTTGGTTTATCACCACCCACCAGAGCCAAGTGCTCTCTCTCATTCAACTGATAAGACAGCTTCCCACCTAACGATGAAAAACCGAAACCTCGCTCTGCTTGCAGTACTTTTGGCCGCCCTCCTCGGTGGCGGGCTTCCCACCATGAGCAAAATCGGTCTGCGGGAAATCCCGCCGCTTTCATTCATTTTTATCCGTTTCGGGTTAAGCCTGCTTTTTCTGTTCCCGCTTTTTCTGAAGGAAAAACCAAGGCTGACAAAAGCCACACTCCCCGTCATTCTCGTCTCCCTTTTAGCAACGCTAAACATCGTCTTGTTTACTTTTGGCATTCGGAACACGACGGCGACCACCGCTCAAATGCTCTATGTCGCGGTTCCCATCCTCGCTGTCCTATTCTCGCGCCTTTTGATCAAAGAAAAGATCACTCTGAAGAAAATGGGAGGAATTACCCTGGGGTTGGTCGGAACCCTCTCTATCGTCCTCCTTCCGATCCTTGGTCTCACCGATGCAATCGGTGGAAGCCTCGGTGGGAATCTCATGATTCTTGCTGGGGTTACCTCATTCGCAATCTATTCCGTTTTTTCAAAAAAACTTCAGGAAAGGTACTCACCCCAGTTCCTAACGCTATCCTTTTCCCTCACGACCGCAGCGGTATCCCTTGCTATTGCGATTACGGAGACCGCAAGTTACTCCCGATGGTGGGCGGGAATTTCCCTCGGTGCCTGGCTTGCCGTGGCTTACGTCGGGGTGATCGGCACCGCCGCGTATTATCTTCTCTACCAGTACGCGATTAAACAAGGGACACCGGTTACCGCGAGCATGACCTTTTACCTGCAACCGGCAGCAACCTTTGTTTGGTCGGCAATTCTTCTCGGAGAACGGGTAACAGTGGGGTTTGCTCTTGGCGCAATCCTTGCTCTTTCGGGCGCATGGCTAACGACCAAGTCGAAGTAATCACAAGTTCTCATCGTTGCCAAATCCCAAATTCGGCTGCCGCTCAAGCCTTGCAATATCCTTCACAAAGTCCCCTCGTTTAGCCTGGTACCAAGCACAGACCCCAACCATCGCCGCGTTGTCGGTAAACAGCCGCTTCGAATAGGGAACCAACAGGGGAAGTCCATGTCGTTTGGCAATCTTGCGAGCTTCTTTGCGAAGTGTCAGATTCGAAATCACTCCGCCGCCAAGGAGGATTTGCCTGGGGTGGTATTGCTCGATCGCCTTCGTAAGCTTTAACACCAAAGCCTTTGCCATTACCCGTTCAAATGATGCGGCAAAGTCTATGGTGAATCGGCGCGAAAACGGACGTTTCTGTTTTTGCAAAAAATATAAACAAGCGGTTTTGAGGCCGGAAAAACTGAAATTCAAAGATCCGGATTGAACCATCGGAACAGGCAAGCGGTAATTCGGCTGACCTTTTTTTGCCAGCTCGGAAATGATCGATCCGCCCGGGTATCCGAGATCAAGCATTTTGGCAACCTTATCGAACGCCTCTCCCGCGGCATCATCCAGTGTTTCCCCGAGCAAGATGTATTGTCCCGGTCCATTCATCAAAACCAACTGCGTATGCCCGCCCGAAACCAAAAGTGCAAGGATGGGAAACAGTAGCGGGGTGTTTGCAAACGGCCCGTTTCCGTTGCGGTTGAGGGCAAAAGAGGAGACAAGGTGCGATTCCATATGATTAACCGCGATCAATGGTTTTTGAAATTCAAGACTGAGTTGTTTCGCTTTGGCAATGCCGATTTCCAGGGCCGGGGCAAGTCCGGGCCCGACCGTAACCGCAATGGCATCGACATCCCCAACCGATTTGACGAACCTTGACTGCGCGAGCGAGGTCAGGATAGCCGGGGTAATCAGTTGCTCGTGCATACGCTTTGCCAGAAATGGGACCACCCCGCCGTATTCCCGATGGAATTCAACCTGGGAGGAGATCGCGTTAGAAAGAACCCGGTTGTTCAGCGTCACGGCGGCCGAAGTCTCATCGCAGGATGTATCAATGGCAAGGATGGTATAACGCGTCTTCATGCTTGGTAGCGGATCTCCCTTTCGCTTTCGGAAACATGGGCGAAACTAATCCATATGATGACGGCTTTGTCCGAAAAACTCCGAAGTAAAGATTTCACTTTTTGCAGCCACTCAATCGCGATAACATTCCCCGGTCGGAGCATCGCCCCAAGTCCAAGATCCATTACCTCATCCCCTTTCTCAAGACGCCATGTATCGACGTGGTAGAGCGTTCCGGATATTCCAAAACAGGAGTAGGGATACTCCTTGATCAGCACAAAGGTTGGAGAGGGTATATTCGTTCGGATACCCAAAGCCTTGGCGAGCCCTTTGACGAACTGGGTTTTTCCCGCCCCCAATTCCCCTTGGAGGGCGAAGATGAGGGGTTTATGGGAAAGCTCCTTTCGGTAGGTTGAAAAGAGCCTGCCAGCCAGCCGTTGGGTTTCTTCTTGCGAACCGGAAACAACCGTAGTTCCTTTGTGTTTGGGAATGACAATTTCCCCCTGACGGAGGACCGCCGGTTCATTGAGGGTAGTATCCACGACGGTTGAAGGCGGATTTGGGGGAAGGGTCCCCGCATCAAGGAAAAGATCGACCAAAGCCAAGCGCTTCTGTGAGGTGTACTGCTCGAAGTCCTTGACGGAATATGGCGGTTTCTTCCCGGAGGTGTTGGCCGAGGTCGCCGTGAGTGGTCTCCCCAATCGCTTGATAATGGCCAAGGCAAGCGGATGAGCGGGGATCCGGATCCCGAGGGTTCCGGTACCCGCTTCAAGCGAAGGCGAAAGAGTAGCGAGGCTTCGGGAAACCACGGTCAGCGGCCCCGGCAGGAATGTACGATAGAGGTGGTCGGCTGTTGCATTGATCGAAACATAATGTGAAGCCATTGTCCGATCGGAAACAGCCAGAGCAATCGGCTTACTCCCCCGCTGGCCCTTGAAGGAAAGAAGCTTTAACGTTGCCGTTCGGTTTGCGGCATCAACCCCCGCCCCATAGCAGGTCTCCGTAGGGTAGACAATCAAGCCTCCTTTGGAGAGACAAGCGATGCTCTCGGCAATCACTTTTGCCCGGTTGGCGTCGGAACATTTCAGGATTTTCATCTGAGAAAGTATACCAGAAGCCATGGAGAGGAGGGAAAGGATACGGAAGTATTGACTTGACAGGGTTCATGATAGAATAATTGACACGCACATGCCACAAGAGATAACTGCCAGGGATCTCTTAAAGACCGAAGAAATCATTACCTGTGCACCCTCAGCAACGCTCTCCCAAGCCCTGGCCAGATTGAATTCCAGTCACGACGCGGTATTCGTGGCGGCAGGGAAAAAGCTTCTCGGTTGTATTACTCCCTATTACGTCATGTTTCGGGCCAATTACCCTCCCACCACTAAAGTAGAGCACTGCCTTTTCTCACCCCCGAAACTCCGCCTGTCAACTCCAATCTGGGAAATCGCCAAACAAATGGTCCTTGCTAAAGTATATTTTCTCCCCGTCGTTTCGGAGGCAGGTGAGTGGGTCGGGATCGTATCCGTCTATTCGCTCCTTCGCAAAGTCAGAGAGCTGGGAAATGTATTCGACACACTTCCGCTTCGGGGAAAAGGGCGACTGACGACGATCGATCAGAGCGCCAGACTGAGTGAAGCCAGGGAACTGTTACGCCGTAGCGGTGTGGCCCGTCTTCCCGTGGTCGACGGGCAGGGAAAGCTCATCGGGATTCTTACCCGCTACGATCTCCGCCAAGCGCTATCAGCCCCGAAAACTTCCCTCTCTCCTTTCTCAAGAGTGGGGCAGAAACGAAAGTCTCTGGACCAACCGATTCGCAATTATGTAAAAGGATCGGTGATTACCGCAACTCCCAATACACCGCTGCCGAGGATGATCGGCCTCATGCTTGAACATGAAGTCGGAAGCGTGGTCATCGTGAACCCGAAATGGCAGCCGATAGGTATCTTAACGTACAAGGATGTACTTGAGGCGATCGCCCGTACCGGAGGGGAAGAGGAAGAAGGAATGCAAATGGAGCTCCCGGAAGATTTTGAGGATAAAACAGGTTTCCAAGTGGAGGTGGAAAAACGCTTTTTTAAACTCAGGAAAAAGGTGAAACTCGGCCGCTTGGAGGTCCATGTCCACTCGGTGAAAAATGCTGCGGGCGAAGCCAAGTTATACGAGATCACCTTGATTGCCCATCACCGTCAAACACCGCCGTTTGTTGCCAAAACCGCCCATCACGACTGGCGGGTCGCGCTGAAGGAGGCGATGGATAAGATTGAAAGTCAAGCCAGAAGAGGAGAGGCGGAGCATTAAAACAGGTTCAAGATCACTCGTTTTAGTTTAATTTCCTCATTGACACAGATAGTCCTCATGTCTTAACCTTAAAACAGGACAGGCTTCGGAGGGGAAGACAAAAGCCCCTTCCGAGAATATCAGTCGATAGGTCACTACTGCCCATGACAAACGACTTACCACGTCGCCTGTTCGAAAAGAATTCCCTCGTAGCCAAACCGATCTTCAACCTTCATCGGAGACAGGGTCATTCCAAAATCTCAGCCACCCTTCTTATTGCCGCAATCATCGTAGCAACGGCTCTCACCTATCTGCTCATCCATAGCGCTGTTGCCTGATCTCAACAATAATAACCTCCTGGTTTACTTTCGGGTAATTTTCTGCTATAATTTGCACCAAATCAAATGTGAATTGCGAGAACTCCGTTTCCGGGGTTCTTTTTTCAATGCTTTTATCCTTGATTCATAATTCATAATTCATAATTCATAATTCATGATTCATAATACTTGGACGTGAAACATTGATCTTTGATTTTTTATTCCTGTACGCTATACGCTTTTCCCTATGCGCCTTTCCGGCACACTCTTCAAACAGGCACCATCCAGGCTCTCGCTCATCGTCACGACGGCGGGATTATTCCTCTGGTTTGTGGCGCTCATCTTGGTCACGATTCCGTTCTGGCCGCAGGTTTGGTACAGACTGCGTCCCCAGACCAGCCAACAGCTCGCCGGCGTTCTTGTTGAGGGAGCCGGTATTTCCGCAAACTCTGTGGCCTCCGAAAGCGCCACAGAAAAAACGCGCACGCTCCCTCCGTTTGATCCCAGTCTCCCGCGGGAAAACGGGGTGACAATCATAAAAATCGGTGTTTCCACCCAAATTCGTGAAGGGAAAGATCCCTATGCGGTCCTCCGCGAGGGCGTTTGGAGGGTGCCTGAATTCGGCACGCCGGAATTCGCAAAAAGACCGATGATCCTCGCCGCCCACCGCTTCGGATACTTGGATTGGAGCCAGCAGTTTCGCGTGCGAAACTCTTTCTTCAATCTCCCCAAACTCAAACAGGGCGATTCGGTCGAAGTGATTTGGAACCAGCGGAAATACACCTACGAAATCGCCGGGTCCTATGAAGGGGAACAGATCACTGACTACAGCCCGGATCTCATCCTCTATACCTGCAAGCTGTTTAACTCGCCCGTTCGAATCTTTTACTATGCCAACCTGCGGGAAGCCTGACGGGCTTGACAAATTAGCAGAGACGTGTATAATCTGCCAACAATAGCAGAAGGAAGAGGCCTTTTTGCTTTTTTTATAAGCCGAAAGCTCTACATCACATAAATAAAGAGTCCGTATGAGAAAATTCACTGTCGCATTTTTCGTGTTGGTCACCAGTGTTTTTCCCCCATCAGCAATGGCTCAGGAAATCACACAAACCTGCACCCCGTTCTACGGCGGAGGTGTGGTTTGCGGTGCCCACACTCCGGTCGACACTGGCTTTGTGTCATCTGCCTTCTTCCAAATCGCCGCAGTAGCATTCGTCACAGGTCTTTCCCTGTTTGCCATCGCCAGAAGGCTGAAAAGCGTCTACCTCTTAGAGTAAGACGGTTAAGCCAGAGGGAAGCGAATAAAGGATCACCCGGGGGTAGAAGCATACCAGCGTTTATACCCCGAGGTGATCCTTGATTGTAGTAAGGGATACCCCACTCAAAAATGCTTGTGGGCAGATCCCACCATCCCGCCAAACGGGAATCATTCAAGGGATCAGGGATTCCGCAGATGCGGAATGCTCATTGACAAAGGCATATAGGGTTTTTTTTATCGGTTCGCTACCGAGTGCGTGAGAGTGAAGCTCAATCCTTCGCTAACTTCTGCGGCTGAAGGCTTCTCTTCCAAGCGTCAATTCCCCTGTGCTGATCAAAGCGTCGGGCAAAAATCCGGCCTCCACCATAAGTGGAACATAAAGCACAAGGGACCAATTTCAGGGCGTCTCATAACCGAATCGCCGCTGAAAACGTCAGGAATAAAAGGCCAAAAAGCCAAAGACATGAAGCGAATGTGAGGAGGCAAACCTAAGGTTGGGCGTGACGCGCAAACCTTAAGGACGCCCCACCCGGGCGAAGCTTCCTCGGAGTCAATCCGGATCATCATTGGGCAAGGAGGCCCATCATGACTAAGAAAAAGCAAGACCCAGTTTCACCCGCCCCTCCGCCGACTGCGACCACCGCTCCGACTGTAAGTCAGTCGAAGCCAACGAGACGTTGGCTCCCCCCAGCTGGCATCGCAATTGTGATCGCGTTGGTGGCCATCGCCTTGGCGACATCGGTGACAAACCGCAAGTACACCCGGGCAGTTGAAGACGGGTACGCCCTTGCCGTTGAGGCCACCGCCGCGAAGGCGACGAATGCAGCCGGAGAGGCAGAGCTACAGCAGTTGAAGACCCAAGTGGCGCTTCCTACGCTCACAGCAGTCCCGACCCTCGATCCCAGCCTGGTGCAGACCGCAAGTCTGCCGAACTTCTGTTTCCTTACCGACATCACCCAGGAGGACATCGACGGTGAGTACGTCGAAACTGCCGGAGTGATCTGGCAGAATGCCGCGATCGGGGCCGCCGACTGCGCCGCGGAGATGGAAGGGAGATGGTTCGAAGGCTTTTCGCCTTCGGAAGACCATCATATCACCGCCTTCTTCGGCGCCGCCGAGAACGTCTCAGTCTACCAAGGGACTCAATGGCAGATGCCGGTCGGGGCCAAGCCTCGCGACATCCTCCACGGACTTGCCACGGGCAAGTGCAACAACTGGGACGATGCGAAGGTCTCCTATGAACCGATCGTGTTCGACTACGTCGACATGAAGACGATGCAGATTGTCCACCAGGACTCCTCCTGTGAGGACGTCCGTGCGGGCAATCCCTTGCCCGAGGAGATCGGTCTCGTCCCCGGCGAACAACTGCCCCATTTCAATCTGGGCTACACCTGGGGAGGCCTGACGGTTTCCGGCCTTGCCGCTCCCGCCTCAAGCGGGACGTTCAGCGGCGTGTCGAAGTTCGACACCGAGAACCGCGGCATGGTCTGTAACGAACAGGCTGGCCCGGCTCTGGGGGACAATGCAAATGGCATCGCAGCCATCAATCCCGCTTGGGATCCCCAGTGCATCTATGTCATCGATGCAAGCAAGAGCCCTGGGGGTCTCAATGGTCACAGCGCCATCGGCCTCATCCGCGGCCAGGACATCGCAGCAGCCGCTGCGACGTTCGACGCCTCGGTTTGGGGAGCTCCGGCCGACTGGGTGGCCACCGACTGGGCAAAGGACTTCGCCCGCGACAACTGCCCGGCGAACCTGCCGATTCTGACCTACGAAGGGGTCTGGACCCAGTTCGAGGTCTTCACCTGCCCATGACTGAAGACTCGACCAGGAGAGGTCGGGGGCCGCCATGTCTTTGGAAAACTGCGAACCGTAAGGTTCTCCGCCTGACCTTCCCGAGTGAGGAAACTCGCTTCAGAGGAAGCTCTCACGGATAAAAATTCCAAAACAAGGCATCAGGCCCCCGACCTCCGGTCGAAAGCGGCATTGAGTTGTCGAGAGTATGTGGATTGGGAAAGATCGCGTGCGCGATCAAAGTTTCTCTCTCAAAGAGAACCTCATCCCCAACCACTTACCCCCTACAACTTCAACCCTATATGCCTGCTTTCTGAGCTATGAACCGTGCTTACTCTGGTTCATGGTTGAGAGAGCAGAAATTAGCACTCAAATTGACAATCTGCCAATATTATGGTATAGTTCCTCAAAGAAAAAGGCCTATAGGTCTTATCGAGGAATAGCCGCTGCCCGGCTATTTTTTTAAAAAAAAGGAATCTATGGGAGAAAAAGTTCAACCGAATGGTGAAGTCACAAGGAGGGCCTTTCTTGGGCTGGTTCTGCCGGAATTGAGGTATGCTCTTGAGGTACTGAACCAAGCCACCCTCAGGCCGGAATTGGATGAAGCGACAAAAGGCGGTCTAGCCTTACGGGCCAGTCTTCTCTTGGCGTCCTGTGGTCTTGCCGAGCTGGATCCCGCTGCGGTTGAAGCCCGCGTGGAGGAATTGCTCATCTTAAACACCCTCGAAACGGGAACCTATAACCGGGAAAGCTTACTCCGCTGGCAGGAGCTCGAACCTCAGCCCAAACTTGATGACAGGATCGGAATCTCCATTCACCCTTCAAAGTACGTTCGGGGAGAAGGTTCGCTTGAATGGCATGTCGATATCGCTTCAAGGCTCGGATTTCAAAGAGTAAGCATCGTTGCCTCGCCCAAAGAACATGAAGATCATACGGGGATCGAAACGCTGAAGGGAACAACGTTAGATGAACTGATCCGAAGACCGTACTACGAGACGGTGTTTGGTCACCCTGACATCAAAGCCATCCACATCACCTGCGACGTCAATGGCCCGGGAACGGTGAACGGCTGGCAACTTCCGGAGGAGGGAGTATGTACACCTGAACGGCTTGAAGCGACGTATAAAGAGTATCTGCGTGTTGCTGACTACTTACTCGAGAGATATGGAGAAAACGGAAAAGAAATAACAATCGGAGGTCCCAATGAACTCGAATTACTGGCAAAGGGAGACTATAGCCCCGGAACGGAGGGTGCCGACATTTCGCCCCAGTTCATTGAGAACGCAATCTTATATTACAACACCTTCCACCGGGCAATCAGAGACGCCAACCGCGCCCATTCCGACAAAGCACCTCTGAAAACCGGCGCCGAAGTCCTGCAAATCCGGTCGGAATGGGACAGGCCGGACGCCAAAACCGGACTTGATGTCCTTTCCGCCCTTGATGTCCCGCCCGATGAGGTTTCCCTTTCTGCCTGGCAGGTTGCCGGGAAAGGACAGGAGGGATACAACCTCGGAGCTTCACTTCGTCTGATGCGCGACAATCTCCCTCAAAGCCGCCTTGCGGTGAGCGAGTTCGGAATTGCGGACAAAGACAGGCCGGAGTGGACCCGGGAAGAAGTGGCTCGTCAACACGCTGTCGGGGTTCAGGTCGCATGGGAGACAAACGCAGCCTATGTCACGATCTGGGGACTGACGGATTACGACTCAGACGTGATTAATCCGGACAACGCTGAAACCCGCGGCCTGGGTTTGATCCGTCCCGACGGATCACTGCGGAAAGAGGTCTATAACGCCTTAAGAAGACTATCGGGAGTCAAGCCGATACAAGACGTATAAATCCGACCCGTGAAAGCCAGAGGAAAAAATATGAAAAACCTGATCAAAGAATTTAATACCAAAGATGCGCTCATCGTCATCTCAAGCTATCCGCAAAAGCAGGGTGAGCCGGCCCTCCTCAACGCCGTTGCCTGCTATACCGGCAATCTTCTGCATGCCTACAGGGATCGAAAAATTATCGTGCTTTGCGAAATTACTAGTGAGGCCGAGATGTATCGCAGGGGAAACCTCCTTATCGCCCGCTGCTATCGAAGGGGAAGCCCGCTGTTGTACCTTGATCTGATAAGAGCCCTGTTGAGGTTTAACAAACCTCGTCAAATCCTTCTCCAATTCGAGTTCAACATGCTTGGCCAAACACCGGTGACAACACTTCTTCCGATATTTCTGGCTGCGGTAAAACTGTCAGGCAGGCGGCTGTCCGTTGTTCTCCACCAGGTGGTTGAGGATTTAGGGACTATCGGCGGACATTTGGGGCTTACGGGAATGTCGCTAAAACGCACAATCCTCAATCGAGGACTGAAGAGCTTCTACATCGCAACCGGAATGCTGTCTGACAGGATAGTGGTCCACGAACAGACCCTCAAGAACAGACTTGCCCACATGGTCAACGCCGAAAAGATTGACGTCATTTCTCATGGCCTCTCTCTTGATAACAGCGAAGAGGTCCGACCTCTGCGCAGAGGTCGGACCTCTAGACAGAAGCTGGGGTTGAGGAAGGATGAGTTTGTGCTCCTCCTCTTCGGCTATATCACCTGGTACAAAGGGGTCGATTGGCTGATTCAAAAGGTCGGAAAGCTCGCGCAGGATCAACCCAAGCTCAAGTTGCTTATTGCCGGCGGGCCGAGCGCAACCCTCCGTGACAAACCCCACTACCAAGCGTTCTTAAGGAAAGTCGAACGGCTTTCGAAAAGATATCGCCGTTCCGTCAGGGTGACGGGCTTTATTCCGGAGAACCAAGTCCGAAGCTACTTTGCCGCAGCGGATCTGGTCGTGTTACCCTATCGCTCACTCATAAGCGCTTCAGGCCCCCTTTCGTTTGCCTTGCGGTTTGCCAAACCGATACTCCTATCAAAAGCCTTAGCGGAAAGCTTGGAGAATCCCGATGTACGAACCGCACTTGAGCAGTGCCGCATGCAGCCGGAGGACCTGATGTTTTCCCTTTCCGGGAATGATTTTGCCAAGAAAATCGAATCTCTTGTTGCCAAAAGGGGAAGGCTCAACCGCTTGAGCAGGGCTTCAATCGCCCTGCGTGAGCTAAGGAGCTGGGAGACGATCGTCGGATTGTATGAGGCAACACTTGCGAAAGAACCAAAAGCCTCGATACTCGTGCGCCTGGTCCAAAGTCTGGCAAGGCCGACGACCGATAAGTCAGAAACATTAGCAACAGAAAGCTAACGGGAAAAACATGAATCTGCTCCTTTTCCGAAACAGACATCCAAAACCTATCCTCAAAGACTGGCTCCAGTCAGGCTGGTTCGCCGCCGGGATCCTGATGGCAGTTGTGCTTTTTCTTGCATTTTTAAACTACCAGCCCGGAACTTGGCTCTCGGGTTGGGATAACCTCCACCCGGAGTTTAACTTCCCTTTAAACATCCGCCGCAGTCTCTTTGCCGTATGGCAAGAGTACCAAGGCCTAGGGCTCCTGGGAGGGATGAGCCATGCCGCCGATCTTCCCCATCAAATACTTCTTTGGATTGCATCGCTTGCGGTAAGCCCGAGGCTTGTACGTTACGGGTATACCTTTGCCACCCTCCTCTTGGGGCCGCTGGGGATGTTCTGGTTTATGCGGGAAGTGTTTGCCCGTCGCTTTAAACCGGTCTTCCGGGAGTTTGCCAGTTTACTCGGAGGGTTGTTCTACCTCTTAAACCTTGGCACGGTCCAGATTTTTTTCGTACCCTACGAAAGCTTCATCACCCAGTACGCCGCTTTGCCCTGGTTAGCCTACCTGACAGTCCGCTTCCTTGAGAAAGAAAAAAACAAAGCTTGGCCGCTCGTACTTGCCCTTATCCTGGCAGCTCCGATGGCCTACGTCGGGACCGTCTTTCTCGTCACCATGGTTGTTGTAGGAGTCTTTGCCGTCGAATACCTGATGACGGTCCGCTCAAAAGCGGCGCTCGGAAAGGTAGGGAAGTGGCTTTCGGTCATTGGCGTGGTGAACGCCTTTTGGCTCCTCCCCTTTCTCTACTTTGTTGCAGTGGCGGGGAGTATTGTCAAAACCTCAAGGGTCAACGAATACTCGACCCCCGACATGATCCTCCGCAGTCGTGAATTCGCAAATCCTAAAGATGCCATACTGCTGCGCGGTTTTTGGTTCAATTATGTCGATCGGGCGGAAAGCGGGAAATTTGACTATCTGCTCGGAGTCTGGCGCGATCACCTTTCAAGTCCGGTCATTACAACACTCGGGTATGCCCTCTTCGCCTTGGTGGTACTTGGGATCCCCGTAGCCATTGCGTATAAAACTCCTTTCAGAAAAAGCGCTCTTTTCCTCTTCGCATTGTCCTGGTTTATGCTCCTTGAGGAAAACCAACCCCTCGGATTCCTGTTCAAGTGGATGTCCGAAAACATACCCCTCTTTCAGGAGATGTTCCGTTCGGTATTCACGAAATGGTCGCCGGTTGCCATGCTTTCCTATGCAATCTTCTTTTCCCTCGGGTCGCTCGTCATCCTCCAAGCCTTCCGGGCACTGCTCGGGTTTGTCAGCCACCGCCTCTCCGTCGCAGTGGCGGGCATTGCGGCAATCGGAGTCTTTCTAGCCTTTCTCTCGCCGGCGTTTCAAGGACACCTCATCTATCCTGCGGTGCGGACAGAGATTCCGCAAGGGTACTTCGATCTGATGAAGTGGTTTCAGACTCAAGATCCGTCAACCCGCATCGCCAATTTCCCCCAGCATTCCTTTTGGGGATGGAATTTTTATGATTGGGGATACCGTGGATCGGGGTTCCTCTGGTACGGGCTTGAACAGCCCATCCTCGACCGTGCTTTTGACGTCTGGAGCCATGAAAACGAAGGGTATTACAACGAAATAAGTAAAGCCGTCTACAGCCGGGACCTTGCCCTGTTTGAGAAGCTCATCGATAAGTACCAACTTGACTGGATCCTGGTGGATCGAAGCATTGCCACACAAGGCGATCAAACGCTCTTGTTTGTCCCCCAACTTGAGGAGATGCTCAAAGAAAGTAAAAAAGTAGCACCAGCTCGCGAGTTTGGAAAGATCGCGGTCTACCAAACGAGCCTCTCGGAAAAGGTCAAGGATTTCGCCTACACCCCGACGGAAATAAAACGGATCGAACCGAAGGCCACTGGAGACAGCCAGAATGACCTTGTTTTCTCAGCGGAAGGCCAAAGCTTTTCGACAAACGCAGCGTCCGACAACACCGAAATTTCCGCATTCTATCCGTTCCGCGATCTCGATACCAGGAACTTGGTTTCTGCGGAAAACCTCGATGGAGAGGTAATACTGTTTGGAAAAGGCTGGAAGCTTTCGGAGAACAGGAAGGAAAAGGTTCTCCTTGAAGTTCCCAACGCCGCCGCAACCGATGCGGTCATCCCCGTGCGTGTAATGGCAAGGGGAGGGCACGGTAGCCTCATCGTTCGGTTCGTCTATCTGTTTCCGGAGGTATATGTCGACGGAATCCGCATTCCGTCTGAAACGACCAGCTCTCAAATCGAGATCCCTCTTTCGACAACCGAGGGACCGTTTGTGATCGCAATAAACGGGAAACAGTTTCTCACCTCACCTTCACCCACTGACAGGGAAGAAGCGATCGGAGAAAGTATCCTTTGGACGGGCAAAGACAACACCCTCAAAGTTTACACGAAGGCCGGAGGGACGACCCTCGATATCACGGACCGGATATTTTCTGAACCGATCAACCGCTGTAGTGATGAACTCGCCGATCAGTCGTTTTCTAAAAACGTTTCCGGGAGGACGCTCACGATCAAAGGCAAGCGGGTCGTCGCCTGCATCTTCACAAAGATTGACAATCTCTTAAGCGACCCACGCTCGGTCATCCAGATGCGCTTTGCCTTTCGCTCGAGTGAACAGGCGCGGCCGATCTACTTATTCATCGATGGAAAAACGGGAGAACCGTTCAACCTTTCGTATACCGCAAATTCAACCTATGCGGATACTTGGAGAAGCTTTGAGGAATATACGGAAGCCAATCTGTCCGACCCCTCGGAACTTTGGGTACAGCTCCTCCTTGATGCCTTTGAATCGGAAAAAGAATCGGAAATTGAATACAGGGATGTCGTTCTGACCGCATATCCCTCCATCGGATCCGCAGTCATCCAACCGAGATTTATCAGGGATGATCTTGCAAAAGTAAAGGCAATCGCTGTTCCCGCCATCGCTGATTCGGTACAACTGGTGATTCCGAAGATCGACTCATGGGCAACCGCAGTCGAATCCCCGGTGTCAGGGCGCAATTACCCGAAGGCCAGAAATTGTGACAACTTTAATAACACCTGGTTTACCAGGGAGATATCCGAGGAAGGTCTGATCCCGGTATTGACCTATGCATCGCGGAATGCCGGGTCTTGCGACTTTTGGGAATTCCGTAATCTTCCGCAGGATATCTCCTATTTGGTTTCTTTTGAGCACCGCTTTATCTCGGGAAAGCCGTTTCAGATCTGCATCAATAACTCCGTCAGCAAGCACTGCGATGCGGAGTTCAAGCTTGACGAGGTGGCAGGCTGGCAAAAGACAACGGTACCGTTACCCGCAATGCTTGCCGGAGAACGGGGCTACACCTTGCACTTGGATAACCAAGCGATCGGGATGGCGGAGAGCAAAAATGAGCTTCGAAAAATCGAGATCTTCCCGGCTTCCTTAGGCTGGATCGAGATGGTCAAGATCAGGCCGGAACTCGTCGGAAGCCTTAAGAACCGATTGGAGATCGGGGAGACACGGCATCCGAACCCCTCCCTCTTCCTGGTGAACCTGAAGTCGGACGGCGAAGGGTTGCTGATTTTAAATCAAGCCTATCATTCGGGCTGGCAGGCATTCGAAGTCGGGGAAAAAGCCCTGAATAAACCGGTAAGTCTCCTGTACCTCTCCCTCTTGCCCAAGCTTTTTGCGCCCGTGGAGGGCCATGTCATCGCAAACGCTTGGGCAAACGGATGGCGGATCGCCCCGAAGGAAGGGGACGGGGAAAGGACCCTCGCTTTGGTATTTGTACCGCAGTACTTGGAATTTGCCGGGTTTGCCCTCATGGCGGTAGGAATGATCTACATTGTAAAAACAGGACGAAAGAAACGAAGCTTCATGGAACGGGTTTCCGCCCGAATCCGTCGGGGAGGAATGCTCCGGGAAATGATGGAAAATCGCGCCTGGCGCAAAGTGAAGCAGTCAGCGCTTGAGCAGATCCTTACTGGCATACGGGAGCGCGAAGGCAAGTTCCTACGGGAGAAGTGGAATTCCATCGCCGAAGATTTACAAGCCTTGCGAAGGAGGGAGAGATGACAAACCGAGAGGAAGGTCCAAAGAAACTTCCGGAATTGTCGGTGTTCTTTCCCGCGTACAATGAGGCGGGCAACATCGAACGCGCGGTCAGGCAGGCACTGGCGGTACTCCCCACGGTGGCAGAGAAGTATGAAGTGTTGGTGATTGATGACGGGAGCCGGGACGGAACGCCTGAAATTGTTGAGAAACTCAGCCGGGCCTACATTGCGGTTCGTGTTGTGAGCCAGCCGAACAAGGGGTACGGCGGAGCAATCAAGAGAGGCTTTAAGGAAGCGAGCTTTCAGTGGATATTTTTTACCGATGCGGATCTCCAGTTCGATATCGCGGAAATCAAAAAGTTTATCCCGCATACCGAAGACTATGACTTGGTGATCGGATACAGAATGAACAGGGCAGAGGGGTGGTTTCGTCACGGAATCGCCCTCATGCTCAAGGTATGGAACAGGGTGTTTTTGGGATTTCCGCTTTGGGTACGGGATATTGACTGCGCCTTCAAACTCTTAAACAAAAGGGTCCTGGGGTACGCGTCACCGCTTGCTTCAGACGGCGCTATGGTGTCAACGGAATTGCTCCTGAAAACGCTTGAGTCAGGGTTTCGCATCAAGCAGATGGGCGTTTCACATTACCCGAGAAGGCTCGGTACTTCATCCGGATCGAGTCCAAAAGTCATCCTGAACGCCGTGAAGGACACCTTTATGCTCCGCAGGCAGTTTAGGAAGGAAAGCCTGCTTGGGCGGTACGGAAAGATCCTTGCAAACGACCTTCGGGATCCGTGGTTGGGTTTAGGTTACTTTATCCGGTCACTACGATGAGAAACATTTCGGTGGTAATTCCCATCTATAACGAAGAAGAAATCCTCTCTGCCACCGTGGAAGGTTTAATCAGGAAACTGAAGACAGGGCATGGAAAAGGGATAGAAGTGATCCTGGTGGACAACGGCTCAACGGACCGCACACCGGAAATCTTAAGTCTCCTGTCGGAGAAATTTTCCTGGATAAAGGTGGTCAAGTATCCGTATCCGGATTTCGGGGAAGCGGTTCGCTTGGGAATCCGCCGCGCATCAAAGCCGTTTGTTTTGCTTTTAAATGCCGACTGGTGGGAGGAAAGCTTTTTTAATCAGGCGTATGAGAAGAGATTCGAATTTGACATCATTGTCGGATCGAAGGAACTTGAAAGCGGGCTCGATAAGAGACCGCTCATCCGGAAGGTCGGCACCCACTTTCTGACAGTAATAACCAAGGCCCTGTTCGGATATAAGGGAAAGGATACCCATGGCTTAAAGCTAATGAACACAAGGAGAGTACTTCCGCTGATAGACAAATGTACCACCCACGAGATTCTTGAGACGGAACTCATGGTCCGCGCCCAGAAAGAGAATCTTCGGATTTGCGAAATTCCTTGTCCGGTCCGCGAAATCCGCAAAGCCAGGGTATCGTTCGCACGCCGCTGCATACGGAACCTCGTTGAATTAGCGTTGCTGTATCGACAGCTTCAGGGAGCAAAACTGGTTCTGTATTCCAGACGGGCATGGAACGGGTTCATCAGTAGTCTGATCTTGGATCTCCATCAGCCCTGGTGGGGATTGAAATACTTCCTCCGCTCGTTCTAAAAAGAATCGGTATACTATAACGTACATTAGGAATAAGCGGGATAAACGTGCTTAAGCGAACCATTGCCTTCTTGCTTCTCATCTATTTTCGGGAACTTGCCAAGCTACAGCTTCGGAAAGCCAGTCCCACGATCATCGGAATCACCGGTTCGGCCGGGAAAACTTCCCTTCGAAACGCGATCGCTGCTGTCCTCAAAGACCATCGGAAGATCAAGGTGAGCCTCAAAGCCAACAGCGAGTCAGGCATCCCTCTGAATATTTTGGGCCTTTCGCCAAAAGACTATTCGTTCTTCGATTGGGCCCGCTTATCTCTCCTCGCACCGATAACGCTTTTGACGAATTGGGAACCGTATGATGTCTACATCGCCGAGCTTGGCATCGATAGCCCCCTTCCCCCCAAAAACATGGAGTATCTCTTAACAATCGTCCGTCCCGCAATCGGGGTCTTTCTCAACGTTCTCCCCGTCCACGGCCAATTCTTCGACGGGTTGGTTCCGCAAACCATCAAGGATCCCAAGGAGCGCCGGGCGCGGGTTTCGGATGCAATCGCCGAAGAAAAAGGAAAACTCATCACATCGTTGCCGAAAACAGGAGTCGCGATCCTGAATGCCGACGATCCAAAGGTCATCGCCTTTTTCGGCAAGACCAAAGCTAGAGTGGTGACGTTTGGGGTGCGTCACAAAGCGGATCTGATGGCAAAAGACATCGGGATTTCTCTCGGAGGGTTTTCGATGGTGTGTAAAGAAGACGCAAAAGAAGAAGTAAAACTGAAGTTGGGGCAACTCTTTCCGAAACATTACGCCCAGACTTTCCTTGCCGCAATCGCCGTCGGAAGATACCTCGGCCTTTCGCTTGCCCAGTGTGTACGGGGACTCCAAACACACTTTCAATTGCCCAAAGGCAGGATGAGCATCATTCCCGGCATCAGGGGAACGGTGATCCTTGATTCTTCCTACAACGCTTCCCGCAAAACCATGGAAGATGCCCTGCAAACCCTCAGAGAGGTTGCCCCGCAACGCAAAATTGCAATCCTGGGCGATATGCGGGAGTTAGGATCAGTTGCAAAATTAGAACATGAGGAGGTTGCAAAGATTGCCGCGCGGACAACCGATATGGTCGTGACCGTTGGGCCTCAAATGAAACAATGGTTTACACCGGAACTCATCAAACTCGGCTTTCCGCGGAAAAACCTTTGGAGCGCCACCGGTCCGTACGAGGCGCTCGACATTGCCAAAAAGCTTATGAAGGACAAAGATACGGTCCTCATCAAAGGATCACAAAATGCCCTTTTCTTGGAAATTGTCACGCAGGGGTTGATGCAAAATCCAAAAGACGCGAACAAGCTTCTCTGTCGGCGGGGCAGGTTTTGGGACGGGAAGCGGGAACAATTAAAGCAAAGCGAGCGTTAAATCTTTACTTCTTGCGGGGCACTTCTTCGGAAAAGGATCAATCCGGTTGAAACCACGACGACTCCGAACACCAGGATGAGGAGTGTTGTTGATGCTGTCCCCGCCTCGGGTAGCGCCGATCCGGTGCTCTCGGAAGAAGGGGTAGCGGTTTGGGCCAGAACCGGTGTAGCCATGACAAGCTTCAAAAGCGCTGCCTCTCCGGCTGCCAATGCATAACGAATAAGTCGTCTCATACTATTAATATTGATGGCTGAAAGGGCATATGTCAAGACCAAAAACTGTTAGGGAGATACCACCGGTCAAAAACCAGGCAAGCGCGTGGTAAAATAGGGCATGAATATTCGAATTGGAAAGCAAATGCAAACGAGAAAAGTCATCGGCGATCTGTGGCAGAAAGCAAAGCGCAGGAAGCGGGTCTCAGTCCTGGTCCTCGTCGCCATTGTGGGGGGAATTTTGATCGGCCGCTCAATCTATCTTCGGGCACGCCCCCCGGAATATAAAACCGCAGCGGTTACCAAGGCCGACCTGACACAAACAATCGAAGTCTCCGGAGAAGTTCAAGCCGAAGAAACCGTAGATCTCCACTTCCAAACCCTCGGAAAACTGGCATGGATCGGGGTAAAAGAAGGGGACCGTGTCAAGAAATGGCAGGCCGTTGCTGGCCTGGACAAGCGAACGCTTGAGAAACAACTACGGCAGGATTTGAACGACTTCGAAAAAGAACTTCGTGATTATGGCCAGGCGGTTTCCGATAATCCCCAGGTCAGCGACAGGTTCAAGAGAATCCTCGAGCAGGCACACTACGATCTGACGAGTGCGATCATTGATGTTGAAATCAAGAATCTGGCCATTGAACTTGCGACCTTAGTTTCTCCGATCGAGGGCATCGTCACCAGGGTCGATACGCCGGTTGCCGGAGTCAATCTGACGGCCTCGGATACGATAAGCATTGTCAACCCGGACACAATGTATTTCGAAGCCGAGGTTGACGAAACCGACGTTTCTTCCGCAAGCACAGGCGACAAGGCAATCATTTCCCTGGATGCGTACGAAAACAGGGATATACGCTCACAAGTAACCTGGATTGACTTCACCGCCTCGACCTCGGAAGGAGGCGGGACGGTGTTTCTGGTGAAGCTTGCCCTGCCCGTGATTGAGGGGATCGCTTACCGCAAGGGATTTAATGGCGATGTCTCGATTATTGTTGAAGAAAAAAAGGATGTGCTGTCGCTCCCGTTTGATGCGGTCGATAAAGACGATGAAGGACCGTTTGTCGTTGTGTACAAGGATGGTGCATTTGTGCGTCAAACCGTCGCAACAGGACTCGAGACGGACGATGAGATAGAAATCGTTGCGGGCCTTAAAGAAGGAAGTGAAGTTGTTCTTCCGGGATCTGTTGAGGGTAAAATTGACGTTCAAAAGTTACGGCGTGGATAAACTCCTTATATTCTGAATTGCAATAAACATAGTGTGCAATACCTAATGGACTCCAGATGCGCAATGTGGCTGAATAAGCCTATGAAGTGCGCATTCTGGAGGACGAGGGGTATGACATGAAAAATCATGGACTTATCGCGCTCCAAAATGTATTCAAAACCTACCAACTCGGAGAATCGACCATCCACGCGATAAACTCCGTAAGTCTTGCAATCGAAAAGGGAGAATTCGTCGCCGTCATCGGTCCCTCCGGATCGGGAAAATCCACCCTCATGCATATCTGTTCGCTCTTGGATAATCCGTCTTCCGGAACGATCACATTCGAAGGCGTCGATACGACGAACTTTTCGGAAGAGCAGCTTGCCCATATTAGGAATCAGAAAGTGGGGTTTGTTTTTCAACAGTTCAATCTGCTTCCCAGAACCTCTGCGCTTGAGAACGTACAGTTACCGCTTCTCTATACGGATATCACAAGACATGAAAGACAACAGAGAGCACGGGATATGCTCGCAGGTGTTGGTCTGGGAGACCGGCTCAATAATACTCCATCCCAGCTCTCCGGCGGCCAGCAACAACGGGTCGCCATCGCCCGGGCGCTCATCAATAATCCCGAGGTCATCTTTGCCGATGAACCCACGGGAAATCTAGACACGAAATCGGGCCGGGAAATCATGGACCTCATGACCGATCTACATCGCGAAGGGAAAACCATCGTCCTCGTCACCCATGAATCGGAAGTCGCAGCTTTTGCCAAACGGATAATCAGCATGCGTGACGGGAAGATCGTCAGCGACAGGAAAGACGGAAAGAAAGTGCATTTGAAGAATAAGGGGGGCGGCAGATGAAATTCAACCTCCGAAATGTCACCAGGGTTGCGTTGCGTGCGCTGGTGACAAATAAAACGAGGTCAACGTTAACGACGCTTGGTATCATCATCGGGGTGATGGCGGTCATTCTCCTGGTTTCATTCGGCTCCGGTCTGGAAAAGATGATCACCCAGCAGTTTGAAGATTTGGGGACCAACCTTCTTTTCGTCATGCCGGGGAAGTTTCAATTCCGCGATTCCAGAGAGGGTGGGCCACCGGGAGTAGCCTCCAACAAGTTAACCCAAAAGGACGCCGAACGCGTCGCCCGAAAAGTCCAGACGGTCGAAGCCACGCTTCCGATCACCACGACGAACGCGACAATCACCTACCGGGGAGAAGAAACCAGCACCTTTATTATCGGATCAACGGAGCAATACGAGACATTCCGTAAATCCCCGGTGATGTCAGGGAAGTGGTTTGGGAAAAAGGACGTTGATAGCGGCAAACGCGTCGCCGTTGCCGGAATGACGGTTGTTGAAGATCTGTTCGGCACGAAAGATCCGATCGGAGAAAAAGTCAGCATTTCGGGAAAAAAATACCAGATTATCGGGGTACTCGAGAGCAAAGGAGCCACTTTCGGGAACGACCAGGACGATCAACTCATCATTCCGATTTCAACACTTCGGCAACAATTCAATATTGATAAGTTGTCGTACTTTTACGTCCGGGTTCATGAGGGAGCCGATCTCGAAGCCAGCATGCGGGAAATAAGAGAGGTTTTGGGCCAGCGCCTCGAAGAAAATGAATTTTCGGTCTTGAATTCTCAGGAGCTCTTGTCGACATTTCAGAATATCCTCGGGACGATCACCGCAGCCCTCGGGGGGATCGCGGCAATCTCCCTCTTGGTCGGCGGCATCGGGATCATGAATATCATGCTCGTCTCGGTGACGGAGAGGACCCGCGAAATCGGACTTCGCAAAGCCGTCGGGGCAACACCCAAGACGATCCTGTTCCAGTTCTTGATGGAGGCGGTGATCTTAAGCCTCCTCGGAGGGATCATCGGTACGTTGCTCGGGGTTCTGATCGGCGCAATTGCCAACAATTTCCTTCCGGTCAATACCCCGCTGTGGGCGGTGCTGGTTGCCTTCGGCGTCTCGGCCGCGGTCGGGATCATCTTCGGGGTCTATCCCGCCCGCCGTGCCGCCCGCCTCTCGCCGATTGAAGCGCTACGCTACGAGTAGCGCGAAAACCCTGAGCTTGTCGAAGGGTTGAGAGCTCAACGTCGTTGAATAAGCCGAAATCCTGAGTTAGTCGAAGGATCGAGGCTTTACGCTACGGGTAGGATACCGCGACAGGAGTTGTATTGAGGCAAGCAAGCACCTCTGCTACAATGACTTGAGTGTCCGGCAATTTGATCGAACTTCAAAACGTTTCAAAAAACTTCGGCAGCACCCAAGCGGTGGTTGACCTCTCTCTTTCCGTCAAAGCGGGAGAGACCTATGCACTGATCGGGCCGAACGGTGCCGGAAAGACAACCACGGTGAAGATGGTAACCGGTCTTCTTGCCCCAACCAGTGGGACAATCGAGATTTTTCAAAAAAACATCGAAACAGAGCCGGTTGCTATAAAAAAAGACCTGGCATATATCCCCGATGACCCTTTCGTCTACGATTACCTAACGGGAAGGGAGTTTCTTGAGTTCGTCGGTGATTGCTATGGCCTTTCAAGGAAAGAAACCAAAGAAAGGCTCGCGAAGTTCCTTTCTCTCTACAATCTTGAAGCTGTCGTTGACGGGCGGTTTGCAGATTACTCGAGAGGAAACAAACAGAAAACGGTCATCATTGCTGCCTTCCTTCATCAACCGAAGCTCCTCGTGATCGATGAACCGGTCGTTGGTCTTGATGTACAAAGCCAGAATGTCACCCTGCGGCTGCTCAAGGATTTTGTAAAAAAAGGGGGAAGCGTATTCCTCTGTACCCACACCTTGAGCGTGGCGCAAATATTAGCAGAAAAAATTGGAATCCTTAGGGAAGGAAGACTGATTGAGGAAGGAACGCTCGAAAATCTTCGCGGGAAGGCCAAGAAAGCGAACGCAAATCTTGAAGAGCTCTATCTGGGTATCACGGGGAATACGCCATGAAGCAGGTTTCTGCCCTTCTTCGTCTGGACTTCTTGCGCATCAGAAACTGGTTTAGTACTTACACCGGAACCAAAGGCGTTGTTGTCCTCGGCTTCACCTTGGTCGTCGCCTTGGTAACGGGGATAGAATTCGTTTTTTCAAGAACGTTCTTTGCGTTCCTGGCTCCTCAGGAGGAATTTGGCCGTGCTGTCGCAAACTACAGTGTCAACGCCGCTTTGCTCATCCTATTCGTATTCTCAATAGCCAGTACAATCTCCGCCAGCGCAAGCGCGTTGTTCCGTCCGGATTTTTTACGGTTCCTCTTAACGGCCCCGGTCTCCATCGGAAAGCTCTATATTTCCCGCACGCTGGGAACACTGGTCGGATCTAGCGGTTTCCTCATCCTTATCATGATGCCGGTGACTCTGGCATATCAGACAAGCTTTGCTGTAGGACCCGATGCTATCCCCCGAAGCATCCTTGCATACTTATGCCTTTCTTTTTCAAGTGTGACGATCGGAAATCTTGTAACGGTTTCAATGGTTCGGCGATTTGGCACCCTCTCGAGGAAAGGGATTGCGGCGATATTTTTTGTGGTGGGATCGGGTGCACTCCTTCTCATGCGGTTTCTCTTCCCCCCATCGTTCTTCCGTTTATACTTCGCAACGGACTGGCCGGCGTTTCAGAAACAGCTCGGACAGCTCCCCCTGGCTTCAACGCTTCTTCCGACCAATTGGCTGGCAACCACAATCACCGAAGGGATATCCGAGATGACCCTTTTTGCCGTCGCGACGACAATCGGCATTGTCCTTTTAGGGCAATGGTGGGGAAAGAAGTGGTATCTTGCATCGTACAGGTCTATCCATGAAGGAAGGGTACTCGCGGGGAAGTCAATTGCGCCGACAATCGGACCCTCGAGATTCCCGTTGCTCAAGCCGACGGCAACCTCGGCGCTTTTTGTCAACGAAGTGCTGATGGTATCAAGACGACCGTCCGAAGTCACCTACGTGGCATTCCTGAGCGGACTATCCATTGTGCTTCTGTTTATGATGCGAAGTGTTCCCAAATTGACTGAGGTTGCTCCGGAACTCCTCCCGACCGTTTACGCCTTAAGCCTGGTAGGGCTCTCGTATCTTTCGATGACTCTGTCTGCACGGTTGGTTTACCCCTTAATTGCAAGAGAGAAACGGGCGGCATGGCTCGTGTTCAGCATTCCCGTAAAGCGTGAAGCGCTCCTCTTCGTCAAAATGTGGTTCGCAGCCGTGCTCTGTTTGCCGTCAATAATCATCGGTCTTGTGGCGGGCTCCCTGATGGAACTGCCGTTCTTTACCACGCTGATCTTCACCGTGTTCCTCCTCATAATGAGCCTGGGAGTTGCCTTGACACAACTCTTCTTAGGCACCATCGCACCGAATTTTCTGGAGTCCGAGAATCTCGAAGCGAACTCAACCAGCGGTTCGGGACTCGCGGCCATCACCCTCTCCCTGGTATTCATCGCTCTTTCCGGATGGACGTTCTATCAGGCAGTTCTGGGATCACTTTCCTTTACCATAGCCATGGCCCTTCTTGTGGCCGTAACAATTATCCTGGCACTTCCGCTCTTTGTGCTCGGGCGACGGAAGCTCTACCGATACGACCTCTGAGAATTACGGAAAAAACATGAAGAGACTAAAGCTCATCCCTCCGGAGGTGAAACGAAAAAGAAAGCTCAAGAAACTTTTTAAACGGATGTTTTGGCTAACCCTTGCAGCCTTAGGTTACTTTTTCCTGGTACCGAAAATCGCCCCAAGCTATGCCCCGGCAATTGACAAGAACAGGGAGATGATCATCAAAGCCGCAAGAAATGTGCAGAGCCAAACCGCACAAATCGTAAGTTTGGCAACGCAGATCGGGCAGGAGGTCCTTGGAAGCAAAGCCAAACTGGATCAAAAAGGACCGGAATTGTTGGTGAAAGAGACGGTTGATGACCTCACGGAACGGGTCAAAGCGTTGCCGAAAGAACAGCTCGGGAAAGTCAAGCGGGAGTTCTGCGCCGATGTGATTGATGAAGCGACAAAAGCCGGCGAACAAGGAGATGAGACTAAACCCTAAACCCTAACCCCTAAACCCTAACCCCTAAACCCTCTACCCTCCACCCTCTACCCTCCACCCTCTTTTCCCTTCCTGGTACAATAGATCTATGCTGCCGAAGCTTCTCCTTGATCTTACCCACTTCCCCCGCTTTTGGTACATCGAAACCCCGCTCTGGTGGCTCCGTTTTATAAAAAGGCTTCTCATCTTTCTTGATAACGAGCTTGCCGCAACACTCATGGTGCGATTATGGCTCGTTCCCGTTTGGCAGGATACCACTCTGATCGGACGCTCCCTCAGCCTCATATTCCGTACAACCCGAGCAGCAATCGGAGGCATCGTTCTCATTGCAGTCTTCGTGGCAATGGTCTTTTGGTTGGCAGTTTGGCTGATCCTTCCCTTCTTTCTTATTACCATGCCGTGGACCCTGCCTCTCCTTTCTGGGGTATGGATTGTCGATGTGTCCTCCGAGATTGTGGGAAGACTGCGCGACCCCGTTCGCCTTCTTTTGCTCAATGCCGGAGGAGATCCCAAGCATCTGCGGGAACTGCTTCTCAGTGACCCGAAGATTCAAGCACTCTTATTCCTCATGGAAAAAGACAAGGATGAACTTCCGAAAAATCCGCCGAACCTCACCGTTGAGGAAATTCTTCGGGATGCCAAAGCGCTCGCCGCGCCAAAACAGAAATTACACTCCGAGCACCTTTTTTTGTCCCTCCTTGGCTTGCTGAACTTTCACAAAGAATTGGCGCAAAAAGCCTGGGAATGGTCGGAAGAGAAAAGGAAGTGGGTACACCTCCCCTGGATCTGGGAGGATGACTACCCGGTCCGCCCCATCGGCGGGGTCAACCGCGGTTGGACCGGCATCATCACTCCCGAGCTTAATCGCGTCTCAACTGACCTGACGGGACTTGCGGCCCGTGCCAAACTCCACGAGGTAATCGGCAGGAAGGAGAAGATTGCGGAAACCGTCCGCATTCTTGGAAAAGAGGGAAAGGAGAACGTCATCATAGTCGGAGAGCCGGGGAGCGGAAAGACAACCCTGGTCGAAGGATTAAGCTACGAGATCATTCGCGGGACCGAGTATAAGGGTCTTCGCTTCAAGCGTTTGGTGGCGCTGGACATTGCGGCCGCAACCTCAGGATCCCTCGCAAAGGTCAAACAGCGGCTGGTTGGTATCATTGATGAAATCAGGGTGGCCGGCAACGTCATTCTCCTCGTGGATGAGATCCACAATTTGGTTGCTGCCCAGGAAGGGGAAACGGCCGCGGTACTTTCAGCCTTCGAGCCGCACTTAGATGCGGGCGAGTTCCAGTTCATCGCCACGACAACACCGGGGAACTACAAACGCTACATCGAAGGAAATGAAGCCTTTGCCCGCACTTTCCGCCGCATCGATCTTCCCGAGGCAACTCCCGAGGAGGCAATCGAAATCCTTAAGTGGAAAGCCTTCGAGCTTGAACGCGATCATCAAACGATCATCACCTATGCGTCCCTGAAGGCAGCCGTCGAACTCTCACGTCGTTACATCCATGACCGCTTCCTTCCGGACAGTGCAATCGATCTTCTTGGGGAAACGGTTGAGAAAGTGAAGGAGGGAGAACGACGGGTGACGACAAAGGCAGTCGAGGAAATGGTCACGGAGAAAACCAAGATACCCGTCAGAGCAGCGGATACCCAAAAGGAAAAAACCCTGCTCTTAAACCTTGAAAAATCCCTCCACGAGCGCGTTGTCGGTCAGGACGAAGCCATCGGACATCTCGCCGATTCCTTGCGAAGAGCACGGGTAGGACTGGCCGAAGAAGGAAGGCTGCTCGCGAGCTTTCTGTTTGCCGGAGCCACGGGTGTCGGAAAAACCGAAACGGCCAAGGCGCTTGCCCAAGTCTATTTCGGCTCGGAAAATGCCATGGTCAGGTTGGATCTATCCGAGTTTCAAACCGATGAGAGCGTCAATCGCCTGATTGGCCCGCCTCCGGGCATGCCGGGGTATGAGGCGGGAGGACAACTCACGGAAGCGGTCCGCCGGCGGCCCTTTACAGTCATCCTCCTTGATGAGATTGAGAAGGCAAATCCCAAAATCTTGGATGTGTTCCTCCAGCTTCTTGATGAAGCACGGCTGACGGACGGATCCGGACGGACCGTGGATTTTGCAAACACCATCCTTATCGCGACCACGAATGTCGGCACCAAAAGCATCGTTTTGGACGTTGAGGCAGGAAAGCCCTTTGCAAAGATCAGGGAAGAAGTGTTAGAGAGTCTCAAGCGCCACTTCCGGCCGGAGTTTCTCAACCGGTTCACGGGTATTATCGTTTATCAACCCCTGAGCCAGAATCAGGTAAAAGAAATTACAACATTGTTGCTGAAAAAGGTGATACAGACCATGGCTGAAAAAGAAATCAAAATCAAGTTTAGTGAGGAGCTCGTCGCCTCCCTTGCCCGGAAGGGGTATAGTCCAATCTGGGGAGCGAGGGAGCTTCGCCGCATCATTCAAAACGAGGTCGAGGAAAAAATCGCCAAACAGATCCTTGAGGGCAAAATCAAACCGGGGGAAACCTATACTCTCACTCCGGAACTGATCTCCCAATGACCCTCCGAAGATATAAAGACTTCACAAGGTATAATAAGGTGCTATCAAGGAAGGTGCCAACCCATCCAAACATGTTTGGTCTTTATTCTTAATTCTATATTTTCAAATCTGATATCTTAAACATTAAACATTAAACATTTTACTTTATCCCTAAACCCTACCTGCCCGCCGAAGTTTCCGAATTCGGAAACGGCCGAATAGGCAGTCTGCCGAAGATCGCGAAACGAATGGCGGGAACCCTAAACCCTAAACCCTAAACCCTATTCCTATCCCTATGGAACCCCTCCACGAAAGATTGACCAAAGTACAAACCAACCTCAGGGAAATCGCTGAAAGACTCAACCTTGATGAAATGCGGACCAATCTGCGTGAGCTCGAAGGGCGATCGATAAAGCCGGATTTCTGGAGAGACGAAGCCGAAGCAAAAAAAGTCATGCAGGAAATTAACAAGCGTAAGGAAACCATCGAAGCGATCGAAGCACTCGAAAAAGAAACGGATGAAACAGTCAAGTTTCTCGACCTTTTTCTCGCAGAAAAGAGCCAGGACGCTGAAATGGCGAAAGAGCTTGAAGAGGGAACGGGGAAACTTGAGGAAAAATTGAAAAGCCTCGAGCTTCGCACCTTTCTCTCGGGGCCGCATGATGGAGATTCGGCGATCCTTTCGATCCATGCAGGCCAAGGGGGAACCGAGGCAATGGATTGGGCATCAATGCTTTTACGGATGTACACACGCTTTGCGGAACGCTCGGGGTGGAAATGGCAGCTCGTGACGGAAATTCCGGGGGAAGAGGCCGGCATCAAATCCGCAACCATTTTTGCTCATGGACGCCTTGCTTACGGCTTTTTGAAAGGGGAAGCAGGGGTTCACCGTCTGGTCCGCCAGAGTCCGTTTAATGCCGATCAACTCCGCCAAACCTCATTTGCCCTGGTAGAGGTGATGCCCCATATCGAAAAGCCCGAAGACGTTCAACTCCGCGACGATGACATCGAGTTCCAAGCCTTTCGTTCATCAGGCCACGGTGGGCAGAATGTCAACAAGGTTTCAACGGCCGTACGCCTCAAACATATCCCGACAGGTATTACCGTCGAATGTCAATCACAGCGGTATCAGGAACAGAACAGAAAGCTGGCCCTCGAACTTCTTGCCGCAAAGCTTTGGGAGCGAAAAGACAAAGAACATGAGACAGAACTGAAGCGTTTGAAGGGAGAACACAAGATCGCTGGTTGGGGAAATCAGATTCGCTCCTACGTATTACACCCATATCACATGGTAAAAGACCTTCGCACCGATATCGAAACCTCCGCAACAGAAGCGGTTCTTGATGGAAAGTTGGATGCTTTTGTGGACGCCGAGGTCCGTCAATTGTCTCGGAAATAGAGGCTATGGTATAGTAGAGAAGCAGTTCAAAGTGTAAAGTGAAAAGTGAAAAGTTGCAGTTTTAAATTCAAAATGATGTTCTTAACTTTAAACTTGAAATTGTAATTTTAAACTTTTAACTTTTAATTTTTAACTTGATACATGCCCGATCAACCGCCGCCTCAACCAGAAACAGTCGCCAAGCCGCCCATGGCGGAGACGCCGGAAAAAAGGCAAGCCTCGATTCTCATCAAAGAGCCTCCGAAGGAGGGAAAAGGTCCGATCCTGAAAACCGCCCTCATCGTCTTGGCGATCCTTATAGCAGGGGTGGGAACGGGTTACGTTCTCTCAACGAGCCTGGGAAAGTCCAAATCCCTCAAATCAACGGAAACCATAGGCAAGGAAGGCCTGAAAGTCGGAGACGTCTTTGGGAATCCCGATGAGAAGACCTTCCGGGACGAGGTAGAAGGAGTGCTTATAAGGGGCGGTATCGACGGAGAAGGTTCCCACCATCTGTCTCGGACCGGAGGAGAATCGCAAAACGTCTACCTCACCTCTTCGGTTGTTGATCTTGAGCGATTCGTAAACCATAAGGTGAAGCTTTGGGGGGAAACCTTTTCCGCACAGACAGCAGGCTGGCTCATGGATGTCGGTCGAGTGGAAATCCTTGAGCTAAATGCCCAAGACCCGAATCCTCCTGAAGAAGAATAGCAATCGTCAGTCCTACCCCAAAACACTTCGGGTCTGAATAACCGGGTTTTGGTGTGGGATTATCCACAGCCATGATTGTCTTCGAAAACATCACCAAAGCGTTTCCCAACCGGACCGTTGCCCTCGAAGACGTGACCTTCACGATCGATAAAGGAGAGTTCGTGTTTTTCATTGGTCCTTCAGGAGCCGGGAAAACAACGATCCTCCGTCTCCTGCTCTCGGAAATAAAGCCAACCTCGGGAATCGTCCGCATCGAGGGTGAAGACATTTCACTGCTTAAAAAAAACAAATTGCCAGCCCTCAGACGCCAGATAGGAGCAATCTTTCAGGATTACAAGCTTCTTGAGGATCACACGGTCAAAGAAAATGTGGCGATGGTCTCGGAGATGTTGAAACGGACCAACGAAGAGATCGCAACGCAGGTTGAAGAAATCCTGGCAACCGTTGGCCTGAAAGAAAAGGCCGATCTTTTCCCGACCCAATTATCCGGAGGGGAACTCCAACGGACGGCGATCGCACGGGCGCTTACCACCAATCCGAAGATCCTTTTTGCGGATGAGCCGACCGGGAACCTTGACCCGATCAGCGGATGGGAAATCATTAAATTGCTCCAAAAAATTAATCAGGCGGGAACAACGGTTATGGTGGCAACCCACAGCGAGGAGATTGTCAATGCCCTCAAGAAACGGATCATAGAGCTCGAGAAAGGCAGGATCGTCAGGGACACCAAAGAAGCCAAGACACACAAAGAAAAGACGGGAGAGAAGAAGACAGAGGACGACAGCAAGGAAGACAAGCATAAAGAGGAAACGCAAGAGACGAAGGCCGGAAAGGCGCGGGAAGAATGAAAAAAAGCCTAACCACTGCCTATAAACACATGAGACGGACGCCGTACCAGGCGCTCGCCGCAATTGTGGTGCTGACCTTAACCTTTTTTATTGCCGCGCTCTACTTCCTGGTGATGGCAGGGTCCGAGCAAATCCTTCATTATTTTGAAACGCGCCCTCAGGTAACCGTCTTTTTCAAGGACGACGCCGCGGATGACCAAATTCAGAAAGTGCAGGAGAAATTGAGCCAAACGCCGGGGGTTTCTGAGACGAAGTTCATCTCAAAAGATGAGGCCCTTTCAATATACCGGAAGGAGAACCAGGATGACCCTCTCCTTCTTGAAATGGTTACGGCCGATATCCTTCCCGCGAGTTTGGAGATTTCTGCATCCGATGTAACCTATTTCCGGGAAATTGCTTCGGCAGTAACCGGTCAGCCGGGGGTAGAAGAGGTGGTTTATCAGGAGGACGTCATCACAGCCTTGACGAGTTGGACAAGGGCTATCCGTATCTCAGGCATCGCCCTCGTTGGTTTCCTGGCATTAACCTCAATTCTCATTATCCTCATCATCATCGGTCTTAGGATTTCAGCCCGCCGGACCGAGATCGAAATCCTGCGGTTGCTGGGAGCAACCCAATGGTATATTCTCGGACCCTTTTTGGTTGAAGGGGTAAGCTATGGGGTATTGGGGGCCTTTTTTGCTTGGGGCGCTGCCTACCTTGTCCTTCTCTATTCAACGCCGTTTCTCGTTTCGTTCTTAGGGGACATCCCGCTTCTTCCGGTGCCGTTCCTCTTCATGTTTGTACTTCTCTTGGGGATGCTCATCTTCGGGACGGTCATCGGTAGTATAGCAAGCCTCCTTGCAGCAAGAAGATTCATCCGATAGCTTCCATTTGAAAATGAGTTCAGTTTCGCTAGACTGAATATGGCTATGAAAAAGCTCGGTGTGTGGGTGATGGCCTTTCCTGTTGTCCTCTTCCTGATAGTCGCGGTAACGTTCTTTCCCGGAAGCGCGCTATCGGTATCGTGCGAGGACAGCTGTTCTGACCGGTCGGAAAGTGAGAGACTTTCATGCCTTCAGGAAGTACGGCAGGCGTGCGAGGCAAAGCTTGCCGAAACCACCTCAAAAAAAACTACCCTCCAGAGCGCAGTCAATTATTTAAACAGTCAAATTGCACTCACCCAAAGCAAAATCAACCAGACGATCTATCAAATTGAACAATTGGAGAAAGAGATTGAGCTCCTCACGGCAAAAATCGCGATTTTGGATACTTCGCTTGAAGAAACAACGCAAGTTCTCCTAAAGAGAATCGCGGCAACCTACAAACAGGTAAAACTCCAGCCCTTATTCCTCCTCGTGTCATCTGATGGGTTTTCGGATTTCATCAATCGGTACAAGTATCTTCGGGCGGCACAGACAAACGACCGGAAAATCATGTTCGAGCTCGAACAGGAACGCGCCACACTCGACCAACAGAAAATCTTGAAGGAAGAGAAACAGGAGGAAGTACTGGGTTTGAAGACAGACCTGATTGGCCAAAAAGGAAAACTTGCCGAACAACAAGCGGGGAAGAAAAAGGTTTTGGAAGAAACGAAGAATGATGAGAAGAGATACCAGGATCTTTTGGCCCGCGCCAGGGCGGAGTTTGAGGCGATCCAGAATGTCCTTGCCGGAGGTGGGACGGAAACGGAGGTCGGGAATGTCAGTGAGGGACAAACGATCGCGCGGATGATCTCGGGCGCTTCCTGCAACTCAAACGGCCCGCATCTCCACTTTACTGCAGTGAAAGGGAACTCCGTTGAGAACCCATTCAATTACTTAAAGTCAGTCGATCACGAGAACTGTTCCGGCTCATCCTGCGGAAGCACCGATGGCGACTCGTTCAGTCCTTCGGGTGATTGGAACTGGCCCGTTGATACTCCGGTGAAGTTTTCTCAGGGGTACGGCGAAACTTGGGCGGTACGCAACACCTGGGTAGGAAGTATCTATCGGTTTCATAACGGCCTCGACATTTATAATAGTTCGCTGACGGTGAAATCAACCAAAGCGGGGAAGCTCTTCCGTGGTTCGTATGTTGGAGCGAGCGGCTGTACCCTCCGCTACGTCAAAGTTGACCACAGCGACTCAGACATCGATACCTACTACCTCCATGTGGATTATCTTTAAAAGGAATAACGTGAGACATGAAGTTCTCACCTTGGGTTTCTTTGCTACGGTTGTTCTTCTTGCATTGCCTTCCCGGGTATTCGCCCAAATTGTCATTAACGAGGTACTTCCGAACCCCGAGGGCGAGGACAAAATAGGGGAATGGTTGGAGCTCTACAACCCAACCGGTCAAGATCTCGACGTCAACGGGTACGTCCTCAAAGATGCAGCGGGAAATGAATTGACGATTGACGCTATACATACCGACGGAGAAACCATACTCTCAGATGGGGGATGGCTAGTCATCCACCGCAGCGGCCACACGACGTTTTCCCTGAACAATGATGGAGATGAAGCGATTCAACTCCTCAGCCAGGAGACCGTTGTTGATACGTTTTCCTATAGCAGTTCAAGCGAAGGAAAAACATGGGGAAGAATTCCGGACGGTGGAGATATCTCTGCTCAGGAATTGAGCCCCACGGAGGGGTCAGCGAACGTTTTGCCAACTCCCACTCCGGAACCAACCGATGTCCCCGAACCAACCCAAGAACCGACCCCAACCAAGACGCCTACCCAAGCACCGTCCCCAACACCGAAACCTACCGCAAAACCCACGACCAAACCGGCACCCTCGCCGACCCCAAAGCCCGAAGTCTTAGGCGAATCGGAGGATGAGGACAGCTCTGTGGCGGCAACGGAGATTTCTCTTTCAACGCAACCGGAAGCCGAAGACAAAAAAGAATCGCAAGAAAAAACCGAACAGGAAAAAAAAGTAGCTTCCCAATATACCGCCCCCATCGTCATCAGTCTCGCAGGACTGCTCCTTCTTGCCGGAGCCGCATTGCCGTTCCTTCGGGAGAGATTCCGCGGCCTCCGCAGGAAAAACAAGCGGAACGAAACTTCTGAAGAAGAGATCTAAAAACCGCGATATAATAGGAATGGTTAGCTCTTAATTCGTAAATCATGAATCGTAAATCATTAATCTGCACTATCGTATGTCAACCTTCCTAAAGCAATACTGGAAAGTCATCACCTGGTGTGCTGTGATCTTTGCCTTCTCCTCCTTACCCACCATTCCGGTTGTCGGGTTCATCTGGTGGGATTTTATCTTGAAGAAAGCCGCCCATGTTTTTGAATACACCGTGCTTTTTATCCTGACCTACAAAGCGCTTGGCCAACCCGGGAATTGGCGGACAGCCCTGCTCTTTAGTCTTGCGTTTGCGCTGTCGGATGAATACCACCAGTCATTCGTTTCAGGAAGAACTGCAAAGATCACCGACATAGGCTTCGACGCATTCGGCATGTACATTGCCTACTTAAGACTAAAAACTAAAGACTAAAAGCTAAAAAGCTACTGCGTCCTTTCGAAGCTTTATGCGAAGGAGGACAAGCTAAAAATCTCTTTGCCTATGCTTTTATTTATAGATACTACGGACAGTAAACGGATTGTTGTCAGGATAGAGACAACCGAGCTCGTCAAATCCATCCGGTCCCCCCGCGGCGAGGATGTCTTAAAACTCATCGATGAGGTCCTCAAAAAAGCCGGCACGTCAAAAGAAAAGCTCACGGAAATCCAGGTGAATCCGGGCCCCTCACCGGATCTCAATGTCGGAGTCGCTGTGGCCAACGCGCTTGGGGCATCGCTGAAAATCCCCGTCAACCATCAAAAACCCGGTGTCTTCGTCAAGCCGATCTATAAAGAATAGTACAAGCAAATGAAATAAATTGAAGAAAGATTTTGTGAAGCTAAAGTGTCTCTTCTGTTTGCTTCTCATAGTCACTATCGTACCGTTATTACTCTTCAAAACCGGCAACAAAGCCAACGCACAAACGAACCTTAGCTGGAGCCCTTCTGTCCGGGTCAACGATGACACAGGTGCTGCCGACCAATGGTATCCGGCAATTTCAGTTACGGTTGATGGGGCGGGCAACGCCTTCGCGGTCTGGATGGATAAGCGAAATAGCAATCACTTTGACATCTACGTTGATTACCGGCCAGCGGGTGGAACGTGGGGATCTGAAGTACAGGTGAACGATGCCTTAACGGTCGGCGACGAACCGAGTATCGCCGTGGACGCAGGAGGGAATGCCTATGTGCTTTGGGAAAGCCTTGGGAAACTCTGGTTTGTCTTTCTTCCTGCCGGGGGAGGCTGGGCCACGGAAGCCCTCGTTCGGGAACAGGTCACCGATCCCGATGCCCAAGCCATTCCCTATGCGGATATTGCCGTTGATCCTGCGGGAAATGCCTATGCCACTTGGTATGATAGGCACAACCCTACCCCCGATCCCTACGATCAAGACCTCTACTTCGATTATCGCCCGAGCGGAGGAGGGTGGGGATCCGATACTCCGGTAAACGATGTCTCTAGTTCCGTGATTACGAGCGGAACACGAGGTCCCTCCCTGACGGTCGATCAAGACGGGAATGCTGCTGTGGTTTGGACGGATTTGCGCAATGGACTCCAGCAGATCTATTTCTCCTATCGCCTACATGGAGCATCTTGGGGTGCCAATGAACCCGTCTCCACCGCTTTCGGCCAAAACCCCGATGTCGGAATTGACGCCTCCGCGAATTCCTATGTGGTTTGGGCACTAGCCACTCCGGACTGGGAGATTGCCTTCCGCAAGCGGAACGCGAGCGGAGTATGGGACCCGATCAGTCAAGTCAACGACACCCAAAATGGCTACCGTGATTTCCCGGCAATTGCTGTCAACCCTTCCGGGGAGGCCGTTGTGGTCTGGGCGGATAACCGAAGCACCATCCCTGCTGATCCCTATGAGATCTACTCTGCTTATAGGGAGGCAGATGAGACCTGGAGTCCGAATACCCTCGTTACTCCTGACATCTCTCGTCGCAAACTTGCCCCCGATGTGGCTGTTGACGCATCAGGCTACGCTTACGCCGTCTGGATGGAGGAAGTTGTAGGAAGCAGCTGGGATATTTTCTTCTCCACCACCGCGGCCTCCGCTCCAATCGTCGTTGATGTCGATGTCCCGCACGAACTCACGCTGAATGACAGCGGCTGGTATGCGCAGAATCCGGCTGAGGTGCGGGTCAATGTGTCAAATACGGGATCAGTTTCTGCGCTGGGTACTATCGTTGTTTCGTTTTCAAATCCCGATCGCTTGCTCTTTGAATATAATGACACCCTCATCGAGCCGCCGGCTATATTACGGCGATCAATAAACTTGCAACCCGGCCAATCTCTGCCTTTAGTCTGGCCGATGTGGATTCAGCCGATGTCAGGACAAACTATTCTCGTTACCGCGAAACTGTTTAATGATTCAAGCGGAGAAGTCATCGCCGAAGATGAAGACAGCATGATCGTCCCAACCGCCCAAATCCACCCGGTGGTAGTCATTCCCGGCCTTCTGGGTTCAATGAAAAATGCTTTTGGACAGTGGACAATAGATCCCGTCGCTGGTACATATGACAATCTCCTTGAAGAACTACAATTTGCTGGTTATGAAAAAGATACAAGTCTATTCACATTCCCATACGATTGGCGGCAACATATTTCAGAGTCAGGAAACGAGCTTGGTGTTTCAATCAAAACGAAAATACTTCCGGTAGCCGCATCGAAGGAATATATCAACTCCTCCTCGGTAGATCTTGTTGGGCATAGTCTCGGAGGGCTGGTATCTCGGGCATACGTCCAGAGCGACACATACACGGGTAACGTGCATCGGTTAATTACGCTTGGAACACCTCACCTTGGTGCACCGAAAGCGTATTTAGTAGCAGAAGGCTTAGAGTTTGATTTTTTCGATGATACTGGCGAGGTAGGGAAAATATTAGCAGATGTTTTAATCCGCAGTCTTGCCCGGAAAAATGGGTACTGCACCGACTTAATAAAAATTTGCTTAACTACTAAAACAGATCTCTACAGATACATTGAAGACAAGGTGTCGAGCATCCGGGAACTTTTTCCAGTGGATGAGTATTTAGAGAATGATCCTGGGGGGTACCTTATTTCCACTAATGAACCGACAACGATTTACCCATTCGGTCATCAGATGAATGAGTTTTTGACCTCACTAAATGAAAATATTGAAGTTCTCATTGATCGGCTAGGAGGGAACAATGTGATTTCGTTTATAGGAGATCGACCACAGAGAGATACGCCCTCATTCTATAGGGTAGTAGAACGTAACTTCATAGAATCTCAATTGAGATTATGGACTAACGGGAAAGTAAAGCAGGGAAGAGAATTTCGAGAGATAGGCCCTGGTGACGAAACAGTTCCATTGTCAAGTGCTGACCTCAGTCTATTTGATGAGCGAATGCAGGCAGAGCACAAAACTCAGAGTGATGATGGCTCAATCATCACACATCAACACATGCCCTCCCAACTTCAGCAGAGCGTACTAGAGCACTTAACGATCTCCCGTCCATTTTTTAACGCCGGCTTTGTCGATCCGGGCATCAATTTGCACGAAGCAGCTTTAGGGTTCATCAATTTGTCGCCGGTGGAAATTCAGATAACCGATCCACTGGGAAGACGAACGGGTCTTGATTTTAATACGGGTGAGGAACTCCCAGAGATTCCAGGGGCATTATTTAGCCGTTCAAACGAGGCTAATGAGCCGGACTTTATTCTCATCCCGGAACCCTTGGAAGGAGCATACACGATCAACTTACAAGGAATAGATTATGGGAATTACACGGTGCAAGTACAAGCATTCAGTGAGGAAGGTTATCTAACCATCGTAGAATTCACAGGGGCCACTTCACCAGGAGGTACTCATGAACATACAGCTGTCTATAATCGAGCTAGTCTGCCCATAGCTCCGCTGAATATCCAATGGTACCCACCGTTGAATAATCCGGATGAACCCCGTAAAGTTACGCTAAAATCCACCCTTCCCATCAAGTTCACAATTCGTGATGCCGAGGGAGGATTTGTCGAAGATAAGAGTGTGCAGGTCTGGGTCATAGATTCAAACGATCCTTCTTCGGTCGTCGCAGCCTTTTCAATGGAAGAAACAAGTTTGCAAGGGAAAAGCGATGTCATACGAATAGACGCGACCGAACAACACTATATTGTTAATCTTCATCTTCCCGATTTTAACTTTGAGACTGGGAAGACATATGTCGTTGAAGTTGGTCTATTGGGTCAAGAATTCGAGGGGCGGGGAATCAGTGTTCAATCGAAGAGTGACTAAAGAGTGAAAGAATTAGTTAGTGTCAAAAGATAAGGAAATTAACCGGAGAGTTAGATTTTTTCAAACCCATAGCGAGGAATCTTACCCTAGTCTAGAAACAACAAATTTGATAGAGTTTAATCACGAATATAATGCGGAGACATCTATCCTATGGTCATTAAGAACTCAGCAAATTTCATAGGAAAAAAGAGCGTTATGATTGTAGTGATAACTATCATCTCGGCGATTGTTGTGTTGTTAAGTATTAGCGTAATCATTCGCTTCCGAATCTTTTTTCCAACATCCACGCTTATCTGGGAAAACCAAAACGAGAAGGCGCCGACGGTTGTCGAAGAAATTTGCAAGGCTCGATATGCTGTATATCCCGGACCTGACCAACTCTTCCCGCTTTTCTCTCCAAATAAGCAGTACTCTATAGATTTGGAAAATGCTTACTTCGGCCAAAGTAAAGCCATTAAGCTTTTCAATATAAATACAAACACATATACTGGAACATATTTTAGTGACTACTCTGACTTTGTCATCTATTGTTGGGCAGAGGACAGCTCCGGAATATACGTAGCTGACTATGAACCGGGAAGCGGAAGTATCTTCGTTATCGGTGGAAAGTCATCCAAAACCAGCCCCGTCAAAAAACTCCTTGTTCCATAGCCCGGTTTGGAGGCTTCGCAACAATTCCCAGTACGGTACATGTACAGGTCGCACCCGTACATGCCCGGACGCTTAGCCTGGATATGTCGTTAACTGCTTTCGATCGTCGCATAGATAGAGACGTTTGAGATAAGCTGTGTGGGCGCCGATATACAGGTCGCACCTGTACGTAAGAGCAAAAAGCCATATAATATGCGCTGTACAGGTCGGACCTGTACCGATTACTCCGGGAGTATCTGGAGAACCCCTGGATTGCCCGGAGGAGTTAGGGGCGTCAGAGAATAACGGGGAGAGAATACTCAAGCTGATAACCGTTGACGGAAGAGAGCTATTTGGAGTAGGATAGTCCTCCATGCTGCGACAATCGCTGAAGAGTCTCACTCTCCTGATTGCACTTCTTGTTCTCCCAACAGGTATCTGGGCAATCGGAACCATTCCCCAAACTCCCAATCCTCCGTCAGCGCAAACACCGCCAACCGTTTCCACCCAGCGGGTGATTGTCCGCTTCCGCTCCTTTGTACCCAAACTTGTTCGAAGCGCCCTCCATAACACCATCGGAACCCAGGAGATTCAATCCCTCCTCCCCGCAAACACGGTTGTCGTGCAAGTTCCGGAAGGCCAAGAAGATTCCATTGCCAAGCGATACAAGGATAGCGTTTGGGTAGAGTACGCCGAGCCGGATGCGCTTGCCTACGCACTGGAGATCCCCAATGACCCCCAGTTCTCCGGTCAGTGGGGACAATATAAGACTCAAACCCCGGGCGCGTGGGATATGACCCACGACGGATCGGTTGACATCGCTATCTTAGATACCGGGATAGCCGAAAGCCACCCCGACGTAACAGGGAAAGTAGACGAGTGGCAAAACTATACAAGGTCCTCCAGCCGATATGATCGGGATGGCCATGGAACTCATGTTGCAGGCATCGCAGCAGCACTGACAAATAACGGCCTTGGTATTGCCGGTACCGGTTATAACGCCCGCCTCTATTCGGTGAAGGTACTCGATGACCAAGGCGCAGGGTATTATTCGTGGATCATAAACGGTATCTACTGGGCGACGGATAACGGGGCCGAAGTAATCAACATGAGTTTAGGAGGAAGTTCGGGATCAAGTGCGTTGCAGGATGCCGTCAATTACGCATGGGGGAAAGGAGTAGTCGTAGTCGCTGCAGCAGGGAACTCCGGCAGCACCCAACGCTCGTACCCGGCCTACTATGATAAGGCCATTGCGGTTGCTGCGACCGATGCAAACGATAAAAAAGCTTCCTTCTCTTCCTACGGCTCTTGGGTGGACATTGCCGCTCCGGGTGTCAACATTATCTCAACGATTCCGAACAATGATTACGATACATTAAGCGGAACGAGTATGGCAACGCCTCACGTGGCGGGCGTCGCAGCGCTGATCAAGGCAACATTCCCATCGGATACCAACCAACAAATCCGCGACCGACTCGAACAAACAGCGGATAAAATCCAGGGCACCGGTACCTATTGGTCCGCGGGAAGAGTCAACGCTGCGGCCGCAGTCGGAGGAGTTGTATCCGCACCGCCCACCCCGACGCCGACATCAACTCCAACCCCCACCCCCACACCAACTCCTTTACCCACGCTCACACCCACCCCGACTCCGACACCTTCGCCAACCGGAGAACCGACACCTACTCCGACCCCAACCCCGACTTCAAAACCGTGGTGGTGCAGGTACATCCCCAGCCATTACACTTGCCAATAAGCGATCGAAAGAACTTTGCGCTTCGAATTTAAAGAGGGGTGTATAATCAACTCGCTTCAGCCTTAAGGAAAAGATGAGTCTTGTCATCACTATCATCGCAGTCACCATCGTAATCGCCGGCGCTGTGTTTAATGAATTAAGAACCAATCAGGTTTCACAGCAACAAGAAACAAAAGTTCAGCAGACAGTCGAGGAAAAGCCAGGAACAACAGAAACAGAAGCGCCAACAGCCACACCGAGTCCTCTACCATCACCGCAACCCACAAAACCGCAGGCTAAACCGACCCCGAAAGATGAAGCGTTACTCTCAAATTTCCAGTACCCGAATGCGACGAAGGAAAGTTCAAACGAAAATTCCCTGGTTCTTAAAAGCAATGATGACTCGGACGATATTACGGATTGGTACAAAGAAATAATTGTTAGGTTAGGAATGAACACCAAATCATTCGTGAAGACAAAGACCAATGACAATGTCTTAAACAAACTCGTCGGGGCGGACGGGAAAACCGAAATTCGGGTTGAGATCACAAAGCCAGCCGGAAATCCTACCACCGAAATCAAAGTCTCCATCACCTCCACCTAAACCTTCGTTTCTCCTTTTGAGCTTCATCATTATTGATCAAACATAGAGTGTTTAGAAATCACGGATCATGAATTATGAATCATGAATTATGGATGATGCAAAGACACCTTTGAACGCAGCCAAAAGAAAGAATTATGAATCATGAATTACGAATTAGAAACCCCTTTGAACAATTTCTTCAAGAAGAATTCACCTAAGAGTTCTCTCTCCCTTTTGAAGCCGCTGCAGTTGCGATTCGAGGGCGAGACGAGTGGGATACGGAAACTGAACCGCCAGCTAGCGGTGAATTTCCGAGGGTAATGAAATGCCCTGAGCGAAGCCGAAGGGCTCCCACCGTCGAGCCAGAGGAATCGCCGGCAAGGCTTCACAGGGCGTCCTTTCTTAGCCCATTCTTTGGACGAACAAAGAATGGGCATAAAACTTTAGACAAGTAAAGAAGTGGTCAGTTCTGTAACAATAGAACAATGTAGCAATTGAACAATGAAAAATCTGCTCTATTGACAAGCCAATGCGCTTTCGGGTAGTATACGCATACTTTAAGATAATGAAGTGCCCTGCTTGTAAGAGAGGGTTTTTTATATGCAAAGAAAATTAACATCTTCAGAAACTTTGCAAGGTATACCGTTTGCCACAAACGGATTCCGTGTCAGTTGGGCCCAAATCAAACTCGGTGTTACCGCTTTCTTTACTCCGCTGACCCAAACGGTTCGAAAATCCTCCATTCGAGAACGCTTGGACATACTTTCCCAAAGAATGAAGCGAAGGAACATCAAATTCAATAAAAAAGTTTTTCTTGCGCTGATTATTGTTCTCCTACTCATCGGCATCGGCTTGATACTGAAAAGAGGGGGAAAGCTGGGCTCGGGGCTGAAGAATGGCTTTCAGGACAAGCGGGTCCAGGTTGCCGGAGCCAAAGCCGCAATCGCCCTTAACCGTGATTTTGAGTTTCCGTTAAAGGATGCTAGCGGAGAAGAAGTGAGTAAGATCAAATTCACCTTTGAGAATGCGGAGCTTCGGGATGAAATCATTGTCAAAGGCCAACGTGCAACTTCGGTGAGAGGCAGAACATTCCTTATCCTAACCCTAAAAATCACCAATTCATATAACCAGTCGATCGAAGTAGACAGCAAGAATTACGTTCGTCTGACCGTTAACAACAATGAGGGCGAGAAGCTCGCCCCGGACATTCACAACGATCCGGTTCAGGTCCAGGCTGACTCAACCAAGTTCACCAGAGTTGGATTTCCCATAAACGACACGGATAAAAACCTGGCAATCTATGTCGGAGAGATTCAGGGAGAAAAACAAAAAGTGGAACTGAATTTTTAAGAATTAGCCGAGAGTAATTGAAAAAAAGTCACTCTTGACAAAGGATATTGGAGAATATATAGTTTTTATGAGTCTTTCCCAAAGATCTCAAGAAAAACCTGCCCCGTAAGCAAGATGTTGGATCCATTGGTTACAATGGCCGATTATTCGACGAAGCGAATCACGAGGTCGCTTATTGAAGAAGTATCAAGAGCCCTAAAAAGCATTGATGCATACGGCAGTGTTGAGATTTACGTCCAGAATTCCACAGTTACACAGATCACTGTACGCAATATCAAAAAAACCAACGGTTTTGGAATCAAAAAAGGATTTCAAAAGCAATAAAGACAGTGAAAAAGATACTATAAAATAGTATCAATAAGACCGATATTTAAAAACTAAAGATCAGATAGCCAACCGCAAACGGAGGCACTGTTATCTCAAAAACTCTTTCCTTAAGAGGGAAGGGGGGTAACAAGGCCTCCGTTTTCGTTTCCAGGACCTCCTGGAAACGACCCTGATCCGCCAGCTGGCGGAGAAGGAGGGAGCGGAGTCGAAGGCCTGTCCTGAGTGAAATCGAAGGAGATTGCGAGATTACTCGCAAAATTCGTTTGAAGGGAGGTGAACAGAAAAAATGACTAAATTGCAAAAGAAATTTGCAACGGCAATTGCAACCGGTGCCTTACTCTTCAATACCGCCCTTCCGGTTTTCGCTGATTACACAGTCGTGATCTCCGGGAACGGTTCCGATTCAGACAATGAGGCAGAGGTTGAAGTGGAACAGTCAACCACAGTCGTTCAGAGCAATAATGCAGATATCTACAACGAAGTCCATGCTGACGCCGATACCGGTGGAAACGATGCTGAAGGGAATACCGGAGGCGACGTTAAAATTGATACCGGCGATGCCGAGACAACCGTAGATGTCAAGAACGAGGCAAACAGCAATGTTGCCAGCGTTGATTGTTGCCAGGCAGGTGACGTTGATGTTCTGATCGAAGGCAACGGAGAAGGCTCGGATAACGAAGTCGAAGTGGAAGTCAATGATTCCTGGAAAAAAGACACAGGAATATCAGTTTTCCAATCGAACGTAGCCGAGATCGACAACAAAGTCTATGCAGATGCCGACACCGGTGACAACGAAGCAGAAGACAATACCGGCGGCGATGTCGAAATCAAAACCGGCAGCGCTACGGTTGGCGTGACGTTGTCAACATCCGCGAACGCAAACTCCGCCCGAGTGGGTGGAGGCAGCGATGGCGAAAGCACCCTGAGTGCGCGCATCATCGGCAATGGATCTGACAGTGATAACGAGATCGAAATCGAACTCGAAAAAGAACTGGCAGTCGTCCAAAGCAACTTTGCTGATATCTACAACAAAGTGAGCGCGGATGCCGACACCGGAGACAATGACGCCGAGGATAACACCGGCGGATCGGTCTTGATCGATACCGGTGATGCCGAGGCAACCGTTGACATCGACAACATGGTCAACTTCAACTGGGCAGACGTAGATTGCGGCTGTCTGTTTGATGTTTTGGCCAAGATCGCCGGCAATGGAGAAGACTCCGATAACGAAATTGAGCTTGAGCTTGAGGACGAACTCGCAGTTTTCCAAGGAAATTGTGACGATTTGGGACTGGATGCTCAAACAAATCATGGACGAGAGGAATGTGAAGTCGATAATAAGGTTTGGGCAGACGCTGATACCGGCGACAACGAAGCCGAGGACAACACCGGTGATCCGGGAGATGATCCGACCGTCGAGACAGGTGATGCCACCGTCGACGTTGATTTGGAAAATACCGGAAATGCCAATGTCTACGGCGAAACACCCGAATGGGAGCTCCCGGAATGGCTGGGAGGGTTCTCGATCAACATAACGCTTGATCTGAGCGACCTATTGGACCTCCTCGGGTTAGCGTAAATCCTTATGGGTTTGTGGGAGCCCCGCTGACGAAGCTATTTGCGGGGCCCCACAGCCCAAGGGAATATCAAATTAAAAGTGTAAAGTGAAAAGTTAAAAGTTGATTCATAATTCATCATTCATAATTCTTTATTCATAACCGTGATGCACAGCAGGAAATTGTCCAAACTCATCTCAATAGCCGCAATCATCCTCTTGGTAGGAATGCGTGTTGCTCCCGTATGGGCCTTCGATTACCCGACTGCTCCGACAGCGCCGGAAGCTCCGACTGCGCCGACCTCTTCCGATGCCACAACGGCTGAAGCCCCAACCGCACCCTCTGCTCCGGAAGCCCCGACCGCCCCGGAAGCCCCGACCGCTCCGGACGCACCCACGCTGGAAGACTCAACTTCGCAGTCAAATGAAGACGAAGAGTGGTCTGGAAATGACGATGAACACGACTGGAATTCAGATGAGTCGGAACAGACATCCGAAGACGAAACGACCTCCGAGGAGAGCGATTCAGAAGGTGAAACGGCAGATGGCAATGTCGGAGATACAGCAGTCGACACAGGAAATGCAACGACAACCGGAGCCGTCACCACCTCGGCAAACTCCAACGCCTCACTAACACCACTCGGAAGTGACCCGGGCGGGATATCGGTGATCAACGACGGGAATGGCTCGGGCTCAACCAATACCGGATCGGCAACCATCTCAGATGATTCCACCACGAACCAAAATAACAGCGCAACGGTTGGGAATAACCTCGACCTCGATACGAATACCGGCGACAACTCCGCTTCCAAAAACGTCGGGAATTCAACCATTGAAACCGGTGATGCCAACACCACCGGAACATTGATAACCGCGGTCAACACCAACATCGATGGCGTGGCGGTTGCCGAGTTCAACATCGCTGATGACCATATCGGCGACATTGTCCTCGACTTTAGCACAAGCTGCATCATTGGCGGCTGCACAGCCGGAACGCCGACAGAGGTTGTCAATTCCGGCAATGGGAGCGATTCGACGAACACCGGAACTGTTGATCAAACCGTAAACGACGCGACCTTTCAAACCAACGACGCAACGGTCGAGAATACCATGACGCTTGAATCGAATAGCGGCGAGAATGATACCGACAAGAACACAGGTGGAGATTCTACCATTGTAACCGGAGACGCCAATGTATCGGCAAACTCACTGACGTTCGCCAACAACAACCTCGCCGGAGACGTTTACTACGCTGTCGTCAATATCTTCGGAGACCTTATCGGCGACATCATCTTTCCGGAGGAGCTCCTGGCCTATGGGATTGACGTCGCAAATCTCGATAACGGTTCGGGATCAACCAACACCGCAGAGGTAACGCAAACCACCTCAAACGATGTGTCCCAATTCAACACCGCTGACATAAGCAACGCCTTGTGGTTGTCAGCAACTACCGGCGATAATTCGACAAGCAGCAACACCGGCGGAACCTCTTCGGTGACTACTGGAGACGCCTCAATCGATGCCCAGGTCCTCAATATTGCAAACTCAAACGTGATCGGCGGCAATTGGTGGCTGGTGATCGTCAATGAAGCCGGTCAATGGATCGGTAAGATCTTGGGCGCGCCCGACGGCGCCAACTTCGCAGGATCTGCCGGTACGGAGTTCACGATCAATGAGGTGGGAGAGATCACTGCGGTCAATTCTGGGAACGGGTCCGACTCTACGAACAACGCCACCATAAACCAAGAATCAAATAACACGATCGTCCAAAACAATACCGCCAATATCACGAACAACCTCAATCTCTCTGCCAACACCGGCGGCAACTCTGCTTCCCGAAACACCGGCGGAAATTCTTCAATCACGACGGGTGACGCCAAGGTCATCGCCAACCTTGTCAACTTCGTCAACAACAACATCATTGGCGGCGGCAAGCTGTTCGTGACCGTCGTCAACGTCTTCGGCAGCTGGTTCGGGGACTTTGTCACACCGGGGAGTACAAAAGAGAATCACGATCCGATCGCAGATCAGCCGGGAACTGGCGGGGCTTCAGCTCAGAATGCTGGATCAACCAGTTCATCCGGAAGCGGGGGCGGAAGCAGCAGTGGAGATAGCGGGGGTACCAGCCAAACAACATCCGGCAGCGGCGGAACAATCACAACGGTCGCAGTCCGAACCGGAAATCCGTTCCTGTCGCTGGTAGCCGGTGCCCTCCAAGGTTCGCAAACAGAAGAAGCTGCCGCAGAAGCCGGGACCGGAGGAAACAAGGTCCTGAACCTGAACCTTGCCTGGCTCCTCGGTCTCATCCCGCTCGCAATTCTCTTTATCATCCTAAGACGCAGACTGCCCCTCGCCCATTCCTAAGAAAGCACTTGTCCTGAGCAAAGTCGAAGGACTACAAGCTACAAGCTACAAGCAACTAACATGGCAAAAAGAGTATTGCTTGCGCTCTCAGCGCTCCTCTTTACCACTGCCCTTGTCTCTACCCCCGTCCGTGCCGAGGAGTTTGTCATCTCCGGAAACGGGGATGGCTCTTCAAATGAAATCTCAACCACGGTAACCTCGGAAACCACAGTCACCCAAACAAACGATGCCAATGTTTCAAATGAGGTCAACACCAGCGCCAATACCGGCGGGAATGAGGCCTCGTCAAACACGGGCGGAGATACAGACATTCAAACCGGCAGCATTGAAACCCAAACGACGATTGATAACCAGCTCAATACCTCAACAATCGACACGGGCTGCTGCCCGCAGGGGGATCTCTCCGCAACGATTGATGGGAATGGCTCCGATTCAACGAATGCCATTGATCTCACGCTGACCGATCAAACAAATATCTCTGTCTATCAGACGGCCAACGTCCAAAACACGGTTATCGGAAGCGCCAACACCGGTGAGAACAAAGCCAACAACAACAACGGCAACGTCACCATCGAAACCGGAAATATTACCGGGGGAGTCGAGATCAACAACGAAGCGAATCAGGAAAACATACATGCCGCAGTCGGCGGATTTACGGATATCGCGCTCTTGATCAGTGGCAACGGAGTAGATTCGAAAAACTCAATCGGTCTGTCACTTTCCAATGAAACCTCAATCGAGAAACTGAGCCTTGCAAATATCTTAAACAATATCTTCTTCGACCTGAACACCGGAAGGAATGAGGCCAACGGCAACAACGGTGACGTCACGATGAAAACCGGCGACATCGTCTTCGGGATATCGGTCCACAACGGCCCGATCAACCGGGGCGGTGTCGATGTTGGCTGCTGCGATCCCTTTGATCCGGCAGACCCGCCGACCCCAACCCCGCCACCAACACCGCCCCAACCGGGAACGGGTGGCAGCGGAAGCCAAAATGGTAACGGCAGCAGCAATGGGAATGGAAACGGGAACGGAAATGGCAACGGCAATGGCCAGACTCTGGCAATGGCAACGGGATCAATCCTGCCGGCAACCGGGAACCTCGCCCTTTTACTTTTGCTTTTGGCAAATGTTGCCATGTTCCTCTTCGGACTCTACCTCCGGCTTCGGGCCGGACGATCTCCGACAAGACTCGCCCTCATTTCTAGGAAAGCGTAAAGGTTCTTTTGCTTTTTCGCTTCACTTCTTCTACAATTCACCCTTCTATCATGGGAAAGACCAGCAAAAGAACCCCTCAAACTCTTTCAACCATAGGCAACGTTCTCATGGGGTTGTCTATGGTTTTTGCGCTTATTATATTTTTCCCTATCATCAAGGAAGAGTATACATATAGAACAACAAATGTCATCACACAAACTGCAACTTCAGAAGTTTTCAATATCCGTATCCCGACGATCGGAATCAACAGCCCTGTGGTCGAAAACGTAGATCCCTGGAACCAAAGGCTCTACGTAGAAGCGCTGAAAAACGGGGTTGCTCATGCCACCGGCTCGGCCGTTCCCAACCAATCCGGTTTGATGTATCTTTTTGCCCACTCTTCCGATCTCCCGTGGCGCATGACCCGCTACAACACCGCCTTCTTCCGCCTCGGAAGGGTAAAAGAGGGTGATCAAATCATTGTGACGTATAAGGGAAAGGATATTGTCTACCGTGTCCGCGAGAAAAAAACAGTTTGGCCAAACGAAGTGAAGTACTTAACGGAGCAAAAGCGAAACCAACTAGTTCTCCAAACCTGCACCCCTATCGGTACCGCCCTCAAACGCCTCCTGGTCTTTGCTGAGAGGGTGGATAACTTTTAACTTTTCACTTTAAACTTTTAACTGAAATTATTGCAGGTCGCACCTGTACGAAATCTACAAGGGAAGTGAGTGAAGCGCCCGGACAATTCTCCCAACCTCGGTATCACGAAGACATGGATAGATAGGAAGGGATAACGCTGTCTCTGCCAATCGTTCGGCATATGGGAAGGAGTGGTCTGGTAGCTTTAAAAGACGGTGAAGCAGTTCATCTCTCGAAATTGGGGGAATCGATGCAATTCCCTTTTTTAAAAGAACCTTTCGTGCAGTGTCTCTAGCTCCTTCATTCCGAAATCGGATAATGAAACGAAAATGATTGACGTGAGTATCCTTTTTCCCGGGAACGAATGAGAGAGACGATTTCTTTTGTAAAACGGCTCGATAACTGGCAGCAATGGCTTTCCTACGGGAGATAAACGATCGAAGCTTTGGAAGTTGCGAATTGCCGATCGCGGCTGCAACATCAGGCATCAGATAGTTATAACGTGCGCGATAGGTTGCCCCAATGCCAGGGTGTACCAGATCACAAGCAGTTTGAAAGTAGCGTTTGTTATTCGTTGCCAACATACCCCCTTGCCCCGTAGCAACTACCTTCGTTGCGTAGAAGGAGAAAACACTAATATCCCCGAAGGAACCGAGCGGTTTTCCGAGGTAGGTACTCCCGAGCCCCTGTGCACAATCCTCAATAACAGGCACACGTAACTGAAGGATCCGGTCGATGGCTGCCGGAAAACCGAAGGTGTGGGGGACAATAATTGCTTTCGTTCGTTTGGAACACCTCTTTGAAACCAGAACCGGATCCATATTGAAACCCTCTTTGCTGGAATCAACGAGGATTGGGACAGCTCCTACATAGTTCACGGCGTGAAGAAGCGCAACACAGGTATACGTGGGAAGGATAACCTGATCACCCTTCGTAACACCAAGGGAAAGGAGAGCCAGATGGAGTGCCGAAAGCCCGCTATTAACGGCAAGGGCGTACTTTACTCCCACCAGCCTGGCGACGGTATGTTCAAGCTTTTCCGCCTCTTCCCCTTTGATGAGCCAATGGCGGGCAAACACCTGGCGCAAAGCTTCCAACTCTTCCCGGCCGACACAAGGTTTATTGTGCGAAATACGGGATGTTGCATAATTCATAACGGCCTGCATTCTATCATAGGCACTTTCCATTCTCAAGGTTGCTACGCCACATCATCCCTAAAATAGCCTGCAGAGAGTGGTATAATTCGCTTCTTGAGCTCAATATTACAATCACCAAAGGCAGTTCAATAGAATGAAGCCAATTTCTCCATTCGGTTTGCCATTCGGAATTACTTCGTCGTTCTGGGGAATCATCGGTCTCGTGCGGTTATTGACTGAGAAGCTTGGGAGAAGAACGAAAACCACGAGAAACATGAAAACGAAAATGAAACCAAACGACATTGCGGTAGTCGTCCCAGCTCATAATGAAGAAGTGATCATTAGACAATGCATCAAGTCCCTGAAATACTCACTTCGTCCAAAGCAAATCTACGTTGTTTCTGATGGCTCATCGGATAAAACCTACCGAAGAGCCCGCATGGAGGGTTGTCACGTCTCCCGCCTCAACCCTGGCCGAGGGAAGGCGAGAGCCCTGAAATACCTTTTTAAACGCTTCCATCTCTTTAAAAAATACCAGTTAATTTTCATCGTTGACGCTGATAACAGGGTAGATAAAAATCTCATCCCCCGCGCCCTCCCGTTTTTCAACGACCCGGAAATCTCGGTTGTCACTGCAGCGACGAAGATCCACTGGCCACAACACATTTTCCCAAGGCTGAAATGGTATTTTGTTTCCTACAGAGATCGGTTAAACAGACTCCTTGTCTATTTTTATATCTATGGTCAGACCTGGAAATACACCAACGTCAACTACGTGATCCCAGGTTTTTGCACGATCTACCGATCAAAAATCCTTAAACAATTGGAAATCGACACTCCGGGACTGCTCATTGAAGACTTTAATTTGGCGTTTCAGTTACACAGGAAGAAACTGGGTAAGATTGCCTATCACACGTCACTCATCGGCTGGGAACAGTATCCGGACAACCTAAAGGATTATTGGAAACAGGTAAGGCGATGGAATATCGGATTCTTTCAAACAATAAGGCAAAACGGAATCTGGCCTTCTTTCTTCTGGTTGGCGTTAGGAACCTTTTCCTTAGAGGTAACACTCAACTCAATCTTTATCGTTCTACTCCCCCTGCTTCTTCTTCTTTGGATCTTCCCATCACTGGCAAGTCTTCATCCCATATTCACTACGGTGATGACTTTCTCTTCGCAATTCGGACCGTACAAATCCATTAGCCTCCGCACGCTTTTTTTCGGTACGTTTCTCATGGATTATTGGCTAACAATAATTGTCGCATGGATATACAAAAGACCCCAGCTTCTCATCTATGGCTTATTCTTCTTCTTTATGCATTACGTAACGTCCCTCATTTTATTGACTTCAATCATTCCCGGATTCTTCCGATCTTCAGAAGGTCGGTGGATCTCGCCCACCAGAAGAGAGGTTTAAAAGATAGTAGTCACCACACCTTTATTTCTTGGGAACGAAGTTGAGGTATAATCACTTCATGAATCAGAAAAAAGTCCTCGCAATCGGCGCCCACTATGACGACATGGAGCAATTCTGCGGGGGAACACTGCTTCTCCTTCGCAAGCAAGGATATGATATCCTGATCGCCGTGTTAACAGCCGGTGAATGTGGCACGAATGAATTAAGTGCAAAAGAAATCGTCAAAATAAGGCAAAAAGAAGCGAAACTGGGAGCCAAGAAAATCGGCGCAAAAGTAACGTGTCTTAATATCCGTGATGGATGTGTAAGCTACGATCTTGAAACCACAAAAAAGATCGTCAAGCTAATGCGTGAATATCAACCGCAAATCATTTTCACCCACCCCACTGTCGACTACATGACGGACCACGCCCATACAGGACAGCTCGTTCTCTGGGCGGTTCCGGAAGCCACACATCCCAATTTTCCTGTTGAAACAAATGCTCCGGCACTTGAAAAGCAACCCTGGGTCTACCACACGGACCCGCAAGGATTAATCGGTCTAGACGGCCAAATCGTCAGGGTAAACACTATCGTGGATATTAGTGAAGTAGTCGAGACCAAACTCAGCGCCTTTGCTTCACACAAAAGTCAAATTGGCTTTTTAAAGGTAGAATCATCAGGGAGAACAATTGATTCGGTTGAAAAAACCCGGCGTTGGGCAATCACGCGTGGCCAACAGGCCCGCGTCGAGTACGGAGAGGGATTTATGCAGCAATTACTCGAGCAGTATCCGAGAAAAAATATCTTAAGCGAAGCATTGAAAGACAGAGTATTTACGCTCTGATAAAACCATCAACGATGTCGACGGAAGAGTCTCTACCACCTTCGGAATTTCAACAAAAACTCTGGCCACCGGAGCTTCTCTATTGGCGGCGGATGGGTTCGCGTGAGCTTTCCGACCACGTTGAAGCAACCCCACCGGAGAATCGGCTCGTCCTCGTAACATGGGGAGTCCTTGAAGCCCACGGACCATATTTAGCACTGGGTTTGGATGCGATGATGGCCCAAGTAGCAACTGATCGAGTCGCATTTGATTTGCATAAAAAACACGGCATCCGACCAATAATTTTCAACAGCTTTGCGGATATCGGAACCTACTCGGTAACCAAGGATATTCCCGGATCAGTCGCCATTGAAGATTGGGAACAGTTCAATGCTTCGCAAACTTCCCCGATGCTCGAAATCTGGCATGCCGTAATCGGGAGATTAAAGCGTGAAGGTTTTGAGCGGTTTTTTCTCATCAACGGCGACGGAGGCAACTGGATGAACTATATGGCGCGCCCGAATACCCCTGACTTTATTTCGCTAAAGCAGGTTTTAGAACAGGCTCATGGAGTCCATTTTGCTGGCAGCAATTGGGATCAGGAAGGGGGAGTGGCATGGAAACATGGAGAGTCTCACTCCCACGCTTTTGTTAAGTGGGTGTGTGATTTCGCGCCGGATTTCGAGCGTTTTGCCTCCTTAAGGCACGGGATAAGGCCAGCTCCGGAGGAAGAGCTACACGCCTTAGACGGGACGAATTTTGTTGACACGGTTGACGGAAGGAGGATCAGTAATTGGCCGAAGATTCTCGCCCATCCGGAGCTCCGCGGTGTCGCTGAATTCTCTCTCGAGAAATACCGGGAATTGCTGTACGAAGCTGACGGGAAAACACCACGCGCATCAGGAGGTATTCAAGAAGATTACGAGGCGAAAATCCAACACCTCACCGCAAATGTATTGAAATTCGTTCATGAGACAGGCACCGAGTAGAGGCATGGGATAACCCTAATGCGCAGAGGGTCTTAACACGGGTTCAGTAAATTGACCTAATTTTTCCCATACTTCCGGATCCTCTCCCCCTAGTCGCCAGAAGGTAACGCCCCCGAAGCCTAGTCGATCCGCCAAAGAGACTTTTGCTTCAACGCTCTTTGCGTTTTCAAACCACACTTCATGGGTCTGTCCGTCGTTCTCATAGATAAAATACGGCGTCTGTGCTTCTGGGTCCCACTGCTCCTTGACCCGGTATTCTCCAAGAATCCGCTGAACATCCGTATAGGTAAGGCCCAAAGCCTCCTCATTGCTGCCCTTTTCCCAATCGTAACCGTAGAGGGGAATACCGAGGAAGACTTTTTTACGCGGAACACGCGCCCGGATGGCATAGTCGCTGATCCGCTCAACCCATGGCATTGAGGCAATCGGCCCGGGAGAACCGCCATCCCAATGCTCTCCGTAGGCCATAATGTATAAATAGTCCGCGTATTGCCCGATCGCCCGCCAATCCTGGAACCGGTACCGCTCATCTGCCTTTTCTCCTGTTTTTGGGTGAAGGGCTACTCCAACGTACTTGTTCTCTTTATGGAGGACTCCTGAAAGTTCCTTGATAAACAACGAGAAAGGCCCACGCTGCCCCCCATCGACCGCTTCATAATCGATAGACACCCCATCAAAGCCAAGCTCAGATAGCTTCTCCGAGATTTGGCCGATAAGAAATGTCCGCCTCACCGGGTCTTCAAGGACGGCTTCGACGCGCGACGAATCCCAGCCGGCATCGGGATCATCGGGAAGATTGGTGATCACTGCCGAAACAGACACTTTGTTAGCATGGGCAAATTCGATGATGGCCCGATCTTCTTTCGCATAAGCATATTTATGAACTTCCCCTTTCTCCGTCATGTAGTACCAAAACAGACTGATGTGCCGGAATCGGTCAACGTTGGTTGAAAAAGAGTTAAACGCCGGTTGTTGATCCCAATACGGGAGCGAACCGCGCACCGCTAGGGGGAAATTTCTGACCGATGGGCTCTCGGAATCTTCACGAGTAGTCATGGGGGCGATCGTGGGACTGCGGACGCTTAAAAGAACCTTCAAAAGCGTCAGGAACAAAATGATAAAGGCGAGAACCAGAAAGCCTAGTCTTGGTAAAACTCGGTTGTTGGGCAAAGTCAGACTTATTGCGTTAGTATGGATAGGGCTTGTTTGGCAGGAACATTCATCAGAAGATCAATAATCGACAGATTCGGGAGGAACCCAAGTTGTCGGGTGAACCGTTGCGGGTATTCCGGGCAAACCCATTCCTGAACGGTTATCGTAATGCCGTGCTTCCGATACCCCTCCTGATCCATATAGGCAGCGTAGGCGGTCCCTCCGCAATAATCTTCATCAGCTCCGGCTTCTTTGATAAGGGAAAAAATCTTCTCGTTCGCCGTGGCATGAACAAGCTTCGGCAAGGCTCTGCTTTGCGAGGCTTTCTTGATGGTTTTCAACCGAACCGGACGCTTGACAGCAAGTTTCCGATTGACAGTCTCAAGTGTTAACTGTTTGGGGTTGATCCGTTTGACCCCGAGAAGACGAAGAATTCCCCACAGAACGGTTGCGATATTGAGATCGGCAAGGTACACGTACGGAGTATACATGATTTTATTGATCTCCTCATACACTTCGGCAAAGTTCGGCGATTGTCCGTAAGCAATCTGCAGGGTCTTAAGCTGTGCACCGGCCCAATCAACCGAGCGGGAAACCGGAGTCGTGATTAACGTGGGGAAGCCGCTCGACTGGACGGGGACTGACAGAAGTTGAATCCCGAACGATTGCTTAATCGGGGTATGAACCTGAAAAGATTTATCGGTCCTTCCGTCGGGATATTTATGCTTCCGAACGAACTGGACATCATCGCGAAAGACAAACACATCCGATTGAAGTGCTCTCGCAAAGTAATGGAGCCTGGGGAAGTATTGTGGTTGTATTCCGGAATATCGCATACGCTATCAAGTAACGCTTGGGATTTACGCGAGAAAACGCTGACAGAAAAAGGCTTCTGCGAGGTTAACGCCGGTTTGGGCCCCCCGCAAAGCCGCGAGTCCTGCCAGGGCTTTTGCAGAGCGGGGATTGGCGCGCGCGCGCCATTGGCTTTGGTAGAGGCGAAGGCCGGAGATTTTCTTATGGAGGTGTCGCGCGGAAATCCCGACGAAGAAATTGACGGGAGGCAGATGCTCCAGGCTCCACTGATCTGCCGCTTCCTCATAGGAAAGGATTAACTTGGGTAGCGATTTATATCGACGCGATGCCGGCCGGCACGCGGCAAAGGCGGCGCGGGTGGCTGCCCGATGATCTTGATTGTAGCTTGTCAACTGCGGGAAGAGGATCATAGTCGGTTTGACGGTTTCAATGGAAACAGGCGTACCACGTTCGATAATAGATATGAGGTCCAACTGGGCTTGCTGATCCAGTCGAAGGTGATTTGAATTCCCTCCGAGAGCGACATGACATCCGTCGAGACGAAAATAGTTTGCCACATCATCGATCTCCTTCATGCGTTCTTTCTGGGATGAATAACCGGTCTTGGAGAAATCGTTGGTATCACCGACGGTCATGATCAGGACATACACCTTTCCGCCTTCCTCTTTAACCCGGACCATAAGCCCCCCGCAGCCGATCACCTCATCATCGGGGTGAGGAGCGATGATCAGCAGCCGTTGCTTCGAAAGATCGAGTGTCGTTTGTTTCCGTACAGCCATAACAATCCCCTGACGCACTGAAACGAAAATGCATCATGAAGAAAAAAGCAGCTCCTTTATGCAAAGAAACTGCCTCCGTTTGCGGTCGGCAAAATACTGTTTGCTCTCGGCTGCAATCATAGTAAATTATGAACTATTGTCAAGAGAGGAATCCATGTACAGGTCGCACCTGTATATGTCTGTGCATCTGAATGTGACTGTTGCCTCTTTGCGTTTCATTTTTTCTGTGCGACAATGCCCTTAACTACCTCTGAAACCGAGCATGATCCGCCGATGCATCTTCACACTTCTCTTTTTCCTCCCTTTTTTCTTTTTTACTCCCTCTGCCCATGCCGCCGACCCTGTTTGGAGCCCCAAGGTCCGAGTGAATGATGACCTTGGACCTGCCGAGCAGTGGTATCCGGCAATTTCAGTTACGGTTGATGGGGCGGGCAACGCCTACGCGGTCTGGATGGATAAGCGAAATAGTAATCACTTTGACATCTACGTGGATTACCGTCCTGCGGGAGGGAATTGGGGATCGGAAGTACAGGTGAACGATGCCTTAACGGTCGGCGACGAACCGAGTATCGCCGTGGACGCAGGCGGGAATGCCTATGTGCTTTGGGAAAGCTTTGGGAAACTCTGGTTTGTCTTTCTTCCTGCCGGGGGAGGCTGGGCCACGGAAACCCTCGTTCGGGAACAGGTAACCGATCCCGATGCCCAAGCCCAGCCCTATGCGGATATTGCCGTTGATCCTGCGGGAAATGCCTATGCTGCTTGGTATGATCGGCGGAATCCTCCCGATTCTACTGATTTTCAAGACCTCTTTTTCGACTACCGACCCCATGGAGGAAACTGGGGAACTGATACACTAGTCAACGATGTCCCGGGGTCCGTGATCACGAGCGGTACACGCGGGCCCTCCCTTACTGTCGATCAGGGCGGGAATGCGGCTGTAGTTTGGACCGATCTGCGCAATAGACTCCAGCAGATCTATTTCTCCCATCGTCCACAAGGAGATTCTTGGGGAGCGAACGAACCCGTCTCCACCGCTTTCGGCCAAAACCCCGATGTCGGAATTGACGCCTCCGCGAATTCCTATGTGGTTTGGACACAAGCCACTCCGGACTGGGAGATTGCCTTCCGCAAGCGGAACGCGAGTGGAGCATGGGATCCGATCAGTCAAGTCAGCGACGCCCAAAATGGCTTCCGTGATTTTTCGGCAATTGCCGTCACTCCTGCCGGGGAGGCCGTTGTGGTCTGGGCGGATAACCTCATCACTGTTCTCCCTGATTCCTATGAGATCTACTCTACATATAGGGAGGCAGATGGAACCTGGAGTCCGAACACTCTCGTTACTCCTGACCTGACACGTCGCAAACTTGCCCCCGATGTGGCCATGGATGGACAGGGCTACGCCTATGCTGTTTGGATGGAGGAAATCGAAGGTACCAGCTGGGATATTTTCTTCTCCACCACCGCACCATTAGGTTCTGGTCCAATCGTCGATGTCGCTGTACCGCACGAACTCACGCTCAATGAAGATGGTTGGTATGCACAGAATCCCACGGAAGTACGAGTGAGTGTGTCAAATACGGGATCTGCCATTATGGTGGGGGATCTCGAAGTCTCGTTCTCAAATCCCAGTCGCCTGCTCTTTGAAGATAATGGAACGCTCCTCGAGCCACCAGCGATACTAAGACGAGCATTAAGGTTAAATCCCGGTCAGTCCCTCCCAATAATGTGGCCGATGTGGATTCAGCCGATGTCGGGGCAAACCATTCTCGTTACCGCGAAAATGTTTAATGATTCAAACGGAGAAATCCTCGGCGTCGATCAAGAAACCATGATTATCCCAACTGCCCGAATCCATCCGGTGGTAGTTATTCCCGGCCTACTGGGTTCGATGAAAAATGCTTTTGGACAATGGACTATAGATCCTATCCTCGGTACATATAACAATCTTCTCGAAGAATTACAATTTGCTGGGTACGAAGTTGATCAAAGCCTATTCACATTCCCGTATGACTGGAGACAGCACATTTCCAAGTCAGGAGGCGAGTTAGGCATTGCAATACGAAGCTCAATGCTTCCAAAAGCATCAGTGTCGGAGTACGTGGACTCCTCTTCCGTGGATCTTGTTGGGCACAGTCTTGGCGGGCTTGTGTCCCGCGCCTACGTCCAAGGCGATTCATACACGGGAGATGTCCATCGGCTGATCACGCTAGGAACACCCCACCTTGGTGCACCGAAAGCGTACCTGGCGGCAGAAGGTCTGGAATTTGATTTCTTCGATGATATCGTCGGCGATAAAGGAAAGATTCTTGCGGAATGGTTACTCCGCGCTCTAGCGAGGAAGAAAGGGTACTGTACCGACCTCACAAAGCTCTGCTTCACCACGAAGACTGATCTCTACCAATACATTAAAGATAAGGTGCCGAGTATCCGAGAACTTTTTCCAGTGGATGAGTATTTGAGGGATGATCCCGGAGGGTATCTTGTCGCCGCAGATAATTTAAACTCGATTTACCCATTCGGGCATCAGATAAATGAATTCTTGACCTCACTCAATGAAAATATAGTAGTTCTCATTAATCGGTTAGGAGGAAACAATGTGATTTCTGTAGTCGGAGATCGCTATGAGAATGAACGTCCACTTGAGGATACTGACAAATTGTACAAAGTCGTGGGGCGCAACCTTCTAGATGATATTTATGGCATATGGCAGAACGGAAAGGTATTAAAAGGCAGAGATTTTCGTCCACTGGGAAGAGGAGATAAAACCGTACCAACAGCGAGCGCTGATCTAAGCTTCATCGATACTCGTCTCGTGCCCCGGTATTATCTGAGTGCAGATAATACATCGATTATTGAGCATGGACACTTGCCGACCCAACTCCAACAAAGCATTGTAGAGCTCTTAACGAAGACACGACCATTTTTTAACGCCGGCTTTGTTGATCCGGGCATCAATTTGCATGAGGCTGCTTTAGGGTTCATTATTCTCTCGCCGGTGGAAATTCAGATAACCGATCCTCTGGGAAGACGAGTGGGCCTTGATTTTAATACAGGTGAGGAACTATCAGAAATTCCGGGAACATTGTTCAGTAGATCAATTGAGGTTAATGAGCCGGACTTCATCTTCATCCCGGATCCCTTGGAGGGAGAATACACAATCAAGTTACTAGGAGTAGAGGAAGGAAATTACATGGTACTAGTACAAGCGCTTAGTGACGCAGGCATTCTTACCTTCGCAGAATTCACAGGGACCACCTCACCAGGAGACATTCATGAGCATACGGCTACATATAATCGAGCTAGTCTTCCCACGGCTCCATTAAGTATCCAATGGGACTCACCGTTAAATGATCCGGATAAACCGCCGAGAGTTTCACGCAATGCGACCCTTCCCATCAAGTTCACCATTCGTGATGCTGAAGGAAGATTTGCTGAAGATGAGAGTGTGCAGGTTTGGGTCGTTGATCCGAGCAATCCCTCTTCGGCCATTGCATTCCTTTCAATGGAAAATCCAGGTCTGCATGGGAAAAGCGATGTCATACGAATTGACGCAGACAAACAACACTACATCGTTAATCTTCATCTTCGCGATTACAACTTTAAGTCTGGCAAGACTTACCTGATAGGTGTATCTGAATTTGGTCATGAGCTTGATGCTAATGTAATCTTTATTGTAGGGGATTGACCTGGAATATCTCGAGCTGATAACATCATCTTGAAAGGCCATAGAATATTTACCTCACATTCCATGTCACGAAAAAATATAACGTCACTAATACGGAGAAACAGATGGAAGATTTTAAGTTTAGGTTTCATACTTACAGCTCTAGTGCTAGTAATGTGGTGGAGTAATACTCCCAGATCAACACTCAAGTGGGCAAATCTTTCCGAGCTAGGAGTTTCTTTGAAAGAAGTATGTGCTGAGACAAGACAAATCTACCCTCAAACATCACTGGATTGGCCCTTTCCCGTTTACTCTCCAGATAAGAATTATTATATTGATATAGAAAATGGCCAAAGAATGAGAACCAAATGGATAAAAATCTTCCGGTCAGATGTAAACCAAGAAATTGGTACATATTACAGTTCCTTCTCAAGCCTATTGGTTCATTGCTGGGACAAAGATAGCAGTGGTATCTACATTTCTGACTATGAACCGGGAAGCGGAGGATTCGATATCGGTGGAAAGTCCTCCAAAACCAGCCCCGTCAAGAAGCTCCTCGTCCCCTAACAAGTGGTAGCAAAAGAACACGCATGTACAGGTCGCACCCGTACACACCGTACAGGTCGCACCTGTACGGAGGTGCTATTCGAGGGTGATCTCCTTAAGGATCTCAGACGAATCGTCTTTTGATTCCTCGACGAAGCTTTCGTAGGAAAAATAATCATGCAGACTTTTATTTAGGGGTGATCTGAAATAGGCAAGAATCGCTTCCGGATGAATCCAAGAGGTACTTCGAAGACCAAGATACTCAGCATAGCTTGAATACGGGTAATCTCGAAGAGAACGTTCCCAAAACTCTTCCGGATTGCGGTGGATATATCGTGTCAAATGGAGGAGGTAGGAATCATTATCCACCAGTATCCCCTTGATTCTTCCTTGGAAGAGAGGACCTACTCGCTCGTGGCGGTCATTAAAGTGCCGGACATAGGAGTTCATGAGGCAACGGGCGAATTCAGTGATGGCGTTCCTGGATTTCTGCCTTACAAGTAGGTGAAAGTGGTTTGGCATAAGGCAGTAGGCAACGAGCGTTATCTGCTCGTACAGGTGCGACCTGCGCGACGGGCGGAGAAACTGAAGTTCAGGTGGGAGAAGGTCAGGATTAGTAAGGTAGCGCTTAAGAAGAGACAGAAAGGTGACGGAATCTTTCTTATCGAAGAAAATAGATCGTTTATCCACCCCTCTGTTGAGGAGATGATAATAACCGTTTTCAACATACATCTTGACTGTGTACTTTGCGGGCATATGCCCATTGTACCGTACAGGTGCGACCTGTACAGAGAGAATGAATGCCAGGAAAAACTGCGCGTACAGGTCGCACCTGTACAGACTTGACAACGAAGGGAGAAAGGATAGTATAGGCCGCAAGGATTCCCACTAGGAGTCCTTTTTATAAAGGAAGTCATGAAGATACCATTGCTCGTTGCCACCATCGCCACGTTTGCCGGGATGAGCCTTGCCTCGCTGTTTGGACAAAACCCTCAGCCGGTCGAGAGCCAATTTGCCCCGCTCTTGGTGCAAGCCCCAACCCACGAGTACCACCAAAGGGTCATTGTCACCCCGGAAAGGATATACATTCCAAAAACGAACCTTGATCTGCAACTCAAGTCAGCAGCAAGCCAAGCGGGAAGCTATGAGTTCTTCCCGGATGCCGCCTCCTACCTCGCAACCAGTGCCAAACCTGGAGAATGGGGAAACGCGGTGATATATGCGCACAATACCGAAGACTTCTTCGGACCGCTTGAGAAAGTTTTTCTTGGCGATCGGGTCTTCATCGAGGGAGAAGGGAAAACAAAAAGTTATCTTGTTTCCGCGATCCGCGTTGTCAGCCCGGCCGAGGTCGGGGTCATTGCACAGACAGCCGACGAACGCCTCACGCTCCTTACTTGCACGGGAGCGCAAAAATCCCAACGCCTGATCATCATCGCCAAACCCGCCTCATCCTTTGCCGCCCTCCTCTAGCCGCCATGTACAGGTCGCACCTGTACAGGAGGTCAGATAGCCATGTATATTCACACGTACAGGTCGCACCTGTACGGAGGGAAGAAAGGAACTAAATACCGGGAGTTGGAGGAGCTTGCTCATCCCAGTCGGAAACAAGATCGAAATCAAACCCGGGAACCAACCGCTCGATCGAAGATCCTAAGGCAACCAGAGGTACTGCCGGATTCCAAACCGCCGTATCATCGCCCCAGCCGACAGCGTCAACCACCGTCCCATCCGGCTTCTTGAGGTATACATGGTCCCCATCGTTGTCGAGGCCATCCCCGATCTGCCGCCCAAGCTCGATTTTCTTTGCCAGGGGATTCTCGTTCCAGAAGCTCCAGGGCCGGGCGTCCTTAGAAATCAGGGCGAACCCAAACGCCGGAACGCTCTTATTGGCGTTGATCACGGTATCCGAACCGGAATTATCCCGCAGCCGCCAGTTTTTAAGGGAAATCGCGTGGTCCGTCGGGTTGTAAATCTCAATCCATTCATCGTTCAGACCGAGCTTTTTCCCGTTGCAGGTGCCGATATTAAGGTTTGCGATGTTGATGATGTTGACGACCGCATTGGCCGCCCCGGTGATGATCGAGGTACTCCCTCCGGTGTTCCCGGATGCCGAGTTGCCCCCGGTATTAGAAATAACAATCACACCATTATTAATAGTAGCGTTGTTCGATTGGGTGATATTACAGTACTGCGAAATCGTCATAGTCACCGTGTTGGTCGAGCCGGCCCCGTTCCCTTCGATAATAACGGTTATATTCCTCCCGTTAATCGAAACGATCCCGCGGTCCTTCGGACTATCAACCCCGTGGTTCCCGTCGACTTCGTAGTACACCTCGTTGATCACTAAGCTTTCTCCGGTGATAACGCCAAAGATGAGATCGAAAATCACCGATTTTCCCTGAAACTGGTTATCGAAGTCATTATCACCCGACTCAGGGAAGGTAACCTCAAAATGGTAGGTGGTTGTGTCAGATGGGTTGACGATTGAGAGAAGAATTCCGTTCGGGTCTGTGCTGTCATCGAAAAAGTCCTGAACCGTCTTCGTGCCGAGCGTCCCGCCGTAAAGATCCGTTCCCCCTTCGCTGATAACAATCTCAAGGACGGTCTCAAACTTCGGATCCAACTCATCAGGAGGTCCCGTCCGTACGCCCCGAACCGCCACAAACCGGGGGACCGTTCCGCTGTTTGTGACGACCACATCTTGAGACTCCTCGTCCCCAGGCAGCATATTCGTCACGGTAAAAATCGGCGGTCCGAGAGGATTGCCACCATGTGTGATCACCAAATCGCCAACGGCATAGACGGGTCTCGAACGCTCCTGCCGGAAATTCCCGAATCGAGCAATAACCGCTAGTGCGAGTATTAAAATCAGGATTTTTCTAATTGCTTTTTTCATCTTAGGTACCTGGCGTTGGAGTTGTGCGGTCAACAAAATCAGCAGCGGTATTTGTATCAACTCCATCTGGATCTCTCTCTAACGAGTGACCTTCAGCAACTGTAGGGCATGAGGATGCACAACCTGAAGTGAAACCAGAAGTATCGTTTCCCCAACTCATTCGATCAACTTCAGCTCCATTGTCATCAAGGAGAATTACTGTGTCACCTGCGTTGGCTAGACCATTACCAATCTTATCTCCGATAGGGATCTTGTCCGCATCAGGATCTTCATCCCAGTTATTCCAGGTGCTATTGCTTTTTGCAATAAGAGCAAAACCTCCAGGAGGAATAATTTTTTCAGCGGAGGAGACATTATCTCCATCCTCATCATCACCTATACTCCAATCTTTGATATCGACAGGTGAAGAAGTAGGATTATAGAGCTCAACCCACTCGTCTGGATTTGCACTATCACCTTCATCTCCTTTACCTGGTGCCACATCGTAATACACTTCATTGATCACCAGATGATTTGCAATCGGCGGTCCGAAACTCTCCGCCGCGCTGAAGACATTCCCGGAGCTTTGCTCGGTATCCGAGAAAAACGCACCGGTGAAAGCGGAAAGAACCAAAATCGTCCCGATGACCGGAACAACAGCCGCTGCTTTGGGAACTCCCTTTTCGCGTTTCGAAAGAAGATTGATCCCCCGACGCAGACGAATTCCGTTCTTCTTAGAGATCCGGGCGGATAGCCAAGAAGAACTGTTCATGAGGAAAATAGAGAGTTCTTTCCCAAGGAATTTGAATTCCTCGTAAATCACAATCGTTGCCGGAACAATCACGAGGAAGATAAATCCATACGGCTGTTTGGCGAAATTCACCACATAACCAAGAAAGGGGATTACAAACAGCGACTTCCCGATAACGTCTTTTGCACTCACCGCAGCCCGATCGAAATCCTCATTAGCATCACCTTTTGTGAGGTAAACAGGCGCCTGGGTAATGCCGTCAGGATACGACTTGAACAGGATGCGGTGGGTGACCGGTTTTTCTTTGTCTCCATTAGGGGCATAGGTAACAACGTCATTAGATGAATAGGAAGATTGCGGTCGCACGACCACCACACTTCCAAGCCGGACCGCCGGCTCCATCGACCCGGACATGACGACATAGGGTTTGACAAACTCCAACACCCCGAAGTGATCGGCCAGAAGAAGAGCCGCAGTTCCAACAATCGCGGTTCCAAGAAAGACTTGAAAAATAACAAAAAAACCTTTGATTAGTGGTACTCTCATTTTCAAAACATCTATCATAGATGCGATCTTAGATCTCAAAAGGCGTCGGGTTATTCCGAGTCTGTTCTACTTCAAACGCAAGATCAAATCCAACACTATCTGTCTGCACCTCATTTCCGACACTCGCCGGTAGCTCCCAGGCAATCGCAAAATAGTAGGTAACGCTGCCTACAAGACGCCCATCAGTGGCCAATCCTTGACAATATCCCGGCCCGCCGGTTTGACCGTCACCATCCGGATCATAAAAATCGCAGGTGGCACTAATAGACTGGCGATAATCGGCAAGTTCTTGAGTAAGGTCAATAGTGCTTGGAAGCTGATCGAGCGTGGTCTCAGCGATCAGAAATGGTTCTTGGGTTTGCCGAATGTTGTCCCCTTCTCCCGCATCTCCTCCTTGTGGGGACGGTTTTCCCCCAAATCCAACGCTTATCCCTTGATCAAGCCACACAGAGACCAGTAAATTCTCCCCAAGTTCCCCTTCTGTCCCGCAAGGTTCTCCTTCCGCTTCTTCTTCAGGTTCGGGACATGTATTATCAGAATCTTGAAAATCACCGATGACCAGCCGCCCCCAGGCATCGTTACCGACAACATGAAGGCTTAGCGTATCTTCTCCGTAGTCACCGGGTTTGATATCCGTAAAGTTGAAAAATTTGTGAATTCCCGGAACCAAATCCGCTTCTCCCCATGTGCCGAAGCCATCGCAGCCGATGGCCTCATTATTTTGGAAGTAGTGGCACTCGCTATCGACTTTCAAATCAAGGCCTCCGGCTTGAAAGGTATTTCCCGTACTGGTTTCGGTGTCGGAAAAGAACGCCCGCGTTGCGCCAAAACCAAGCGCTCCCACAGCGGCCAACGTAACCAGGCTGACAAAAAGCTTCTTCATACCTCCACACATATCCTACTTGCATAAAGCATTTATTTCGTGCTTCGTGCTTCGGATTTCGGATTTTCCAACTTCAGTTGGCTGAAGTTGGGCGGCACCCCGCCGGCCGGGCAGTAGCAAAGGAAGATTGAGTCTTTCCCATGCCGTGCGTCCGACCAGCGGGGTACCCTCTAACCCTTGCGCAAAGTCAGAGGATCGATTAAGACCCTGAGCTTAGCCGAAGGGCTAGAGGATCGCACAAAATATCTTGTCAACTATCAATCCGACTCCAATTAATCCTGCCCGCACTGGAAATTCGGATTGTTCCTCCACTGCTCAGCGTAGAAGCTGATATCACCCATCAACTTGTCAGACTGCGAGGCATCATCAACGAGAGTCCCGTTACATTCAACACCTGGATCGACCGTTGGATTAACACCTTGCCCTGATGCAGTTGCATCTAGGGTTAGATCACCAAAGCACCATGCCTTTCCGATGTGGTAGGTCGTATCACCATCCAAAGGATCCCCATCTATTCCGCCAACGTTATTTTCATCCGCATCAGCCAGAGTCCACGTTACATCGTTAAGAACCGAAGATGCCAAACCTTGAGTTAAGGGAGTTTCATCGTCTTCAAACACATTGTCACCATCATCGGTCCAGAACAAAAACTCAAGGTCGCCTGCTAAATCACCATCGGTAAGATCACCGTCTGGCACTCCATCTCCTTCTGCACAAGTTCCATCATCAGCCAATTCAGGTTCTGTACAACTCACGTCATCGTTCTCAGTGATATCGATGTCCACGCACGCCCAAGCATCGTTGTCAGCAACATGAATACTAACTGTATCTTCACCCTCGTCTCCGGGCTTAACATCGAGAAAATTGAAAAATAACTGATTTGTTAAATCAGAAGGCTCCCACGTAGTGCCTGGATTGAGCGCTCCATTAAGATAACTGGTGTTATCGATGTGAAGATCCAATTCTCCTGCCGCGAATGTATTCCCCGTTGACGTTTCCGTATCGGAGAAGAACGCCGATGTTGCGCCGAACGCGAGTCCGGCAACCGCGGCAATCGTAAACACGCTCAATAAAAATCGCTTCATTGTTTTTTCACCACCTTTCTGAAGAGGCACTATTGTAATGTGTTACCTCTTGTTTGAACCCGTGAGGTGGCAGAGCCTATCTCACCGGGACCTGGCAATAAATAATGTCAAACTACCCGTAATCTTTCGGGCAGATTCATTCAACCACCGGTTCACACGGAGTATCCCCATTACAACAGGTATTCACCACCGCAATATTGGCATTCGCAACATTGACGATTGTTGCCGAAGCCGAGGCATCACCCGTGGTGATCGAGGTATTCCCGCCGGTATTCCCATTGGCAAGGTTATCTCCCGTGTTTGCAACAGCCACGACCGTGTTCGTGATATTCGCCCTATTGGTTTGTGTAACATCCACGTCCTGCGTACTCTGTATCCTTACCCTGTTCCTGCTATGTGCACCGTTGTTCCGAATCACAACTCTGGTTCCTGCAAACACAGTGGACGAGAACTGCAGAAGCAAAGCACCAGCAACAGCCACCGAGGCAGTGCGTTTAAGAATGTTTTTCATGTTGATCACCAACTTTCAAGCCAAACTGCCAAACTGATAACTTAACTATCCACAAAAAAAGACTCCAAAAATAAAGGAGTCTTAAGTCCCTCCAACGGTATCAAAGAAAAGCAGGCTGAGCAGAATTCGTTTCATGCTAAGCAGTCTGGGCAGACTTCACTAAAAAAGGACAGGGATTGATTCTGGGGCAGTGCCTTCTTTGTTTCCGTTGGCGGCCAACAAAAAGAAGATTAGTTGCAGTGTACCAAACGCGTAGCACATACTGTCAACTGCATCTTTGTATACGTATGTGGGAAAAATGAGGTCCAAACCCAACTTAAAAAAATCAAATCGGATCACTGCGTTAAAACTTACAGGAAATAGAGTTTTGAAACGGACTCATAGAGATGTCTGCGATACATATTGTTATTTAAAGTGCGGCCGCACTTCCAAGAACAATTCTTTAGGAAAGTTAGGTCGTCTCAAAAAACGCATAATCACTTGAGAAAGTTGGATCGAAGTTCCAGGGTATCTACGGAGTTTTGAAATAAGTTCGTAATTTTCCTCAAGTTCTCCGGGATGCTTGATATTCTTGCGGGTGCGACCTGAACAGGGAATCAGAACCAGTTAGCAAAAAAGGAATCAGAAATCGGAGTCGAGGAGACAGGGCATTAAAAGCGCCCTTCCCCCTTCGGAATGTGGAAAGGGTGGACACGGAGGTGGGGGAAATGGGGGTTCAGGGTCACCGGGCGGGGGCGTTGGGGTGGGTGTCGGTGTTGGTTCAGGATCCGATTCGGGCACGGACGATTCTTCACAAAGTTCCGACACCGTCGGGTCATCACAGGAAACTAAAGGTCCTGCGTGTTCAACCGCAACCGCCGCCACTTGCTCAATCACCGTTCCGCTTGAGGTATTGTAGGCTGTAACTTTCGTGGTGTCCGGCTGTTCAGGTTCGGTGCCTTGCTGGGAAACGGAAGGGGCGGGAGGATCCTCGGGATCCTCATCATTTTGAGAATCTTGGAAAATCTGGGCCGGCGGATTCGCTTCTCCGCTGTCCTGCGGACCTTGGGCGTGTTGGGAAACCGGGTCGCCTACAGGTACTTCAACCTGTGCCGGTACTTCAATCTGAGAAAGATGTTCTTCGGCCAGTGCGAGGATTTCTACAGGAGAAACCGGCGGTTGGGTCACCGGATTGAAGCCGAACACAAACAACAACAATGCAGTTAGGAATTGGATCATACGTTTGGGCGGGTCCTTGGCAGAAGCGGCAGGAGTGACGGGTATCCTAACATAGGAAAAACTTATAGTCAAGCCTACGGGGATGATTGGCATTAAGAAATACATGGTTGCTTGGATGACGCAAACAAGCTATACTGCAATAAGCATATGTAACCAGTGTGTAAGAAAGGAGGGGAAATGCTTACTGCAGAAGCGCCAAGACCAAAGTCAGCGGTTCAACCATCAGAGCCTAATCCTTATGCCGATGGAGAGCTGTGGAGTGGAGCAGGACAATTCATTTTTGGGGAAGACGGCAAGCCAACCGGCGTGCCAAAAGAGATAGCGCAAGAACCGCGCCAGACCCCCGATCAATCCCAAAGACAGTAACGTACAGGTCGCACCTGTACACGAGGTAGGGAAATCCCTACCTTTGTTATTTTTTACCCACAAAAAAGCGGTGTATTTCTGCCCGCTTGGAAAGGATAAGCCATGTTTAAAGAAGGTATTCAAGCACGCACCGTAAGCCTGCGAATCTGTTCAAAGGACCCGGAGCAAAACACTCAGTGCCTGAAAATCGGGTTCCCGGCAAGTCCTGAACTTGCGCTCGATCTGGCAAGAGCCGCACAAGATGTACTCCCTGCAACAAGAGGGAGCAGTTTTATTGAAGAACAAGGTGCTCCGGCAAGGGAGGCATTTCCGCTTTGCCATGAGTGTAGGGAAGAAGGAGTAATCTTCCAGCGTATTGAAAAGAACGAGACCGCTTGACAATAATAACAGAGTCATTTGCTAACTGGCCCATAAGTTGCAAGAATAGTGTAATATACAACACAGAAAGTCGCGATCAGTTATCGTACCATCACAGCGAAAAGAAAGGTGGTGAACAGATAATGAAGAAAGCAATAGTTACATTCTCGATTCTTGGGATTTTTACCGCACTGGTTTGGGCGTTCCCTATTTTGGCCCAAAACGGTGACGAGCGTCCCAAAGGCCTTGATGATCGAGGCCCCTTAACCAAGATCACCTTCATCCACCACAAAAAAGGATATGCCAAGCCAGCGCAGGTCGGAAAACCAAAAGCAACTGCATGCTATGGATTCCTTGCCAATGGGGCCAAGTGGAAGACAACGGAGGATTACCGTGTCAATCCCACCAATCCTGATGGACTCAATGACAATGATGTCATGAACGCAGTTGATGCCGGAGTATCCGAGTGGGAAAACTACGGAGGAAACAGCATCTTCGGAAACAGTATCAAGGATCCGGATATAACCTATAACGAAAGTATGGACGGAAAGAACAGTGCCTCATTCGGACCATACGCTGATTCCGGCGTGATCGCAGTGACGAACGTCTGGGGCTATTTCGGCGGCCCGCCGCAAACCAGGGCGCTCGTTGAGTGGGACATGTTGTTTAACACAGATTCCAGCTGGACATGGGGTGACGCGACAAGTAATCCCTTATTGATGGACCTACGCAACATAGCGACCCACGAACTCGGTCACAGCGCCGGCATGGACGATCTCTACAACACATCCTGCAACCTTGAAACCATGTTCGGCTACTCAACCGAAGGGGATATCATCAAACGGACCCTAAACGACGGCGACATCACGGGGATTCAGAAGCTGTATTAATTCGGAAGATCGGAAGCCTGCCTTTGTCCGGAGTGAATCCGGTATCTGAAAAAGCGGGTCTTATATTGTCGGGTCTCTTCGCGCAAAGTGCGTCGGACCAAATGATTGTTTGCCGTATCGGTCCTCAACCCCTTTGGCTGCGTGAACTACCCTCCACATGTCCTGATGGATGAAATCAGGGAGCTTCTCTCGCAAGTCCATGGTGAATCCCACTACACCCTCTGAAGTCTGAAGACCTAATGAATAGATCGGTTTTTCTCTCATTATTTCGCTAGTATATCATAACTTTATTGTAAAGAAACTCCGATAGTAAACCGATCAGAATAACCCTATAGTTGACAAATGATTGAAAAGGTGAAATAATACCGCCCGATCGAAAAATTACCCAGCGAAGGACCGAGAGGCTCGTAGCTGGTTTTTGGTAATTAAAAGAGGAAATATTTCAGACTCAAATCAGGAAATAAAACTTCATTAAACTAAAGTGAACATAAAGCTCGCTCGGAAAACCACCAACCTCATCGCCATCGTCGCGATTTTCATTCAATCGCTCAATCCGATTGCGCTCGCACAATTTGCATACGCGCAAGAAATAACTCCCGAACCAACCACGGTAGTTGAAGAAACACCGATCCCGACACCTGCGGAAGAACAAACGCCTTCCGCAGAACTTACTACCGACCCAGAGCCGGAACAAACGATTACTTCCGATCCTATCAACGAACCTGAAACCACCCAGTCTCCGACACCCGCACCGACGCCGGAGGTTACTCCCGAACCGACCCTAGCTCCCGAACCGACGCCGGAAATCACTCCTGCACCCACATCAAGCCAAGACATCCCAGCTTCTTCAGACGAAGCGCCTCCCAATGAAACAGGACCTCCCGCAACGGAACCGACCGATCAAATCCTTGATGGTGCTTCGACGGAAGCCATCCCAATGCCCGAAGTCACCACAGTCAGTCCTGAAGAAGGCCAACTGACCGTTGCCGTTCTTCAAAACGTTGAAGCGGTATCCTTGGATCTCGCCTCGCCCGACGCTGAAACGAGCGCCGCTCTTGTAACCGATAAACCAGATTACGCACCCACTGATACCGTGGTCATCACCGGCACCGACTTCACCCCTAACGAGACCTACACTATTGTAATTACTTCGGAGAATGAACCAGCCGTGCATTTTGAAACCGAGGTACAAGCCGACGAAACCGGCTTCTTCATCTACGCCTATCAACTTGATGGCAATTACCGTCCCAACTATTTAGTCGAAGCGAAAGATGTTGATGGTCAGGTTGTTGCCTCAACAACATTTACAGATGCAGCCACAGGAACGCTTTACCCTAACGGACAAGGAACATATACAAGCTGGACGGGTGATGAAGGTGATATCGACGAAACAGGCTCTCCAGATTGCGACGATGGAGGAGACGGTCAAGACAATATATCAGCCTCAACTACCGGGAATCGCGAATCAGTCTTAATCAATCTAACAAGTATTCCTGATGGATCTACAATAACTAGTGTTGATGTAAGTGTAACTTACAGAAATGGTAATGATGGCGGGGCAGATGACGGTACATTTCAGACTTTCACACGCCTCAACGGTACTGAATTGAATTCAGGAGTTAATCTCGTCGCAACAAATACCACGTGTACTTCAGGGACACAAACCATAAATGTTGCCGATACAGTTAAAAGCGGAGCAACAACACTTGAAGTTGGGGTTTTAAAAACTGCCACTGACACGAGTGAAGTATGGGTTGGTACCATTCGCGCTGTTGTTACTTATACAGAAGTACCAGCGCCAGCTTGGCCTACAAGTTGGGCTACACCTGGTAGTTGTGTTGCTGATCTGTCTGGTGAATCTGGTGTTGCTCCAACTGAAGTTGATCTGGTCGGAACTACTGTTACCCCCGCCGTGGGATTTGGTTCAGATAGCAATTACTTGTACTTCAGAGAGCGCATAAATGGAAACCCGGGAACAGTAAGTAATTTGCATCAGTATTCTTGGGTAGTGTTATTTCAGACTTCTACTCCACAATACCAATATCTCGGCTCCATAAGCGGTAAAGCCGGCAATAAAGTTCTTCTTTACGATAACCCTACCCATTCTCCTGATTCGGGGGGAGTAGACTTTCAACCACTCTTTAATGATCCTGCAGATAGTGTAGTTTGGGAAGGAGCATCTTCTTTTTATGGACGCGTAACTGGATCGGGTCCTTATTATATTGATTGGGCTATTCCTGTTTCAGAACTCACGTCAAGAGGCATTAATGTCTCAACCACAAAGTTTTTTGCAACGTCAACGAATGCAAATAACTACAACAAAGACCACCTCAACTGTTACGAAGCCCTTTCAGACCTATCTATCGTCAAAAGCGACAACCCGGACCCGGTTACCAGCGGTGATACCCTTACCTATACACTCACGATTAACAATGCAGGGCCTGATACAGCAAGCGGAGTGGTTGTAACCGATACGTTGCCTGCAGGATATGCCATAACTTCGGTTACGCCAAGCCTGGGATCGTGTTCTGACACTTCCGCACCATCGATCCAGTGTGAACTCGGTTCATTAGCCAGCGGCGGCAATGCAACGGTGACGATTGTCGGCACCTTAACTACAGGCCAGGTTTCCGTTACCAATTCGGCTGCGGTCACCTTAGATACGGCGGTAAGTACCGATACCAACTCGACTAATAATTCCGATTCCGAAGATACAGCCGTTATCCAGCAAGGAACGCTCCGGGTGATAAAAAGCGTCGTCAACGATGACGGAGGACAAACTTCTTCTTCGGCATTCACCCTTCACGTCAAAAGCGGAGGAGTGGATATTTCGGGCAGTCCGCAAGCAGGTTCTTCGACCGGGACAGTGTACACACTTACCGGTGGAACCTATGCGGTCAGCGAAGACACACTCCCACCCGGATATACATTCTCCGGTTTCAGCGGCAATTGCGATAGCCAAGGAAATGTCACCGTCGTCGCAGGCCAGGAAGTAACCTGTACCCTGACGAACGACGACCAGCCGGGCATACTCATCGTTAAGAAGGTCGTTACGAACGACAACGGCGGCACGCTCGAAGCTGAAGACTTTTCTTTCCAAGTCAATGGCGGTGGCGCGGTCCCCTTTGAAGCGGACGGCCAGAACGATCTGACCGTTGATGCCGGAACATACACCATCACCGAGCCATCTGTCACCGGATACAGCACAACCTATGACAATTGCAGTCAAGTAGAGGTATCAAACGGCGGGACCGCTACATGCACGATCACCAATGACGATCAACAGGCAAGCTTAACACTTGTAAAAAATCTTCCAAATGACGACGGTGGTACAGCAACTGAAAATAATTTTACAGTCTACATCGACGGGAATCAGGCAAGCTGGGGATCACACCTCCTTAATGCAGGATCATATATTGTCAGCGAAGATACACTGGGCGGCTATACTGCCGGTAACTGGGGAGGTGACTGCGATGCAAGCGGAAATGTGATTCTTCTGCCTGGGGACCAAAAAACCTGCGAGATCACCAACGATGACCAGCCCGCAACGCTCACGCTTGTCAAAACTCTCCCCAATGACAACGGTGGAAATGAAACTGAAATCAACTTTGCAGTCTACATAAACGGACAAGTATCAAGCTGGGGAGCCCATACAGTTGCAGCCGGCTCCTACACGGTAAGCGAAGATGCTGTCTCTGGCTATTCTGCCTCAGGGTGGGGAGATGATTGTGATTCCCAGGGGAATGTCACACTTTTACCCGGTGAATCCAAGACATGCACAATCACAAACGATGATATTGCACCAACAATTACGCTCGTAAAAGAAGTGATCAATGATAATGGCGGTACTGCTAGTGAGAACGATTTTGGCTTGACCGTTGATGGCGGCGGAGTCACTTCTGGCCAAGTCGCCGCAGTTAATGCCAACACTCCAATTGCGATCAATGAAGCAGGGCTCACCGGATACACCTTTATCTCCCTCACCGGGGATGAGAAGTGTCCGTCCCAACTCGGAGGAACAGTCACCCTCGATGAAGGGGAAGACATCACCTGCACCATCACCAATGACGATGTCCAGCCGAAATTGACTGTGACGAAAGTGGTTGTGACCGACAACGGCGGCACAAAACAAGTCGGCGACTTCCCGCTCTTCGTCGATCAGACCCCGGTAACAAGCGGAGTACAGAATGGATTCGACGCCGGGGCCTACACCGTCAGTGAAACCCAAGATGCAGGCTACACAATGGCGATCAGTGGGGATTGTGACGCCCAGGGAAGTGTAACGCTCGCTGTAGGAGATGAGAAAAGCTGCACCATCGAAAACGACGATATCGCCCCCACCCTGACTTTGGAGAAGACCGTTGTGAATGATAATGGAGGGAATGCAAGCGCGGATGACTTCCAAGCCTCCATTGACGCCAGTCCCATTCCTTGGGGAATCCCCCAGACGCTCAATGTCGGTTCCTATACCGCCAGTGAATCCGAACTAAGCGGCTACACCGCCGGAAGCTGGGGCGGCGACTGTAACGAAGACGGTTCCGTCACCTTGGCCGAAGGCGAGAACAAGACCTGCACTATCGAAAACGACGACCAGCCGGGTACAATCGCCGGCAAGAAATGGAACGATGAAGACGGGAATGGAGAGCTTGGCGAGGAACCGGGGCTTGCAGGCTGGCACGTCCAGCTCTTCCTAGATGAAGATGGGGACCTTGGTGACCAGGTCGGCGATGACGCAGTAACGGATCAAAATGGAAACTACCTCTTCGAAAACATCGATGCCGGTGACTACTTTATCTGCGAAGTACCGCAAGAAGGCTGGGAACAGACCTATCCCACGGAACCAAGCTGTCATGCAGTAACGCTTGAGTCGGGAGAAAACGACCTCGGCAACAACTTCGGAAACCAACAATTACCGACAGAGTTTCAGATCTCAAAGGTCAACGACGCCTCCGGAGCCAAGGGCCCGGGCGATACGGTAATATACACCCTCACGATCTATAACCCCAACCGACGGACCATTTTCAACGTCCAGGTAACCGATCTTCTTCCCGAAGGATTCTCGTACGTTGGCGGATCATGGACCGCTCTTTCAAACGAACGGGGTGATCTCAAGGAGGGAGGCGTAACCCCGGAGCCGGTCTACGCAAGCCCAGGCGTCTGGCAGCTGGGGGATATGACGGCCTTAGAAACGGTACTCCTTTCCTTCCAGGCAAAAATCAGCGATACCCAACTTGCCGGGACCTACGGCGATCTCGCCTACGCTTTTGGTTGCCAGAAGGATATCGACTGTCTTTCGACCGATCCCGGTGCTTTACTCGCCCTGGCTGTTGATCCCGGATACCTCGATACCAATTTCGTCGGAACCGAAGTTGAAGTCAAAAAAGACAATCAGCCGGGAGCCTCGTACAACGTGATAAACCAGGTCTTGGGTGCTGCAACCGCCCTGCCTGCAACCGGTGCTCAAAATCTTTGGCTTATCCTTGCCTCGCTGATGATGATCTTTGGTATTGGCCTGGTATCACTCGGAGTGAAGGAGAGAAACAAACATGAATAAAATCGTGAAAGTTGCACTATCGGTACTCGCCTTCGCAATTCTCACTGAAGGGGCGGTGTACGCTGCGGGTCTTTCAGCGGTGCTCGAAAAGCCCAAGACACCGGAAAACCAGCGGGACTACACTATTACCTTTGTCGCACTCGACATCCAAAACCGCCCGGTTGTGGTCCGCTGTTATAAAAAGACGCCCAGCGAGGGAGGATTTTCTATCTTTGATTCGGACAAAAACCTTCCTTCAGGCGGTGGTTCGGGAACCTGCAGCGTCACCTCGAGTTTGGTAAGCGCCGAGGGCACCTACCAGTATTATGTAATCGCCTCAGCCGAAGCAGAAACAGTCCAATCCGCGACCGTCTCTGTCGATTACAAAGCTGGAGGCCCGGGGACACCCACGTATTATGGGAAAGATCATCCCTCAACGTGCCAATACAATATTAAATTTAAGACTGCGGACGACGCCGGCAAGACGGTCAAAGTCGAGGTCTACCGCTCCGATCAGACAAGCTTCAACGCAGATTCCGGTACGAGGATTGCGACGGTCACCATCGGTTCAAACCAGGAAGGCTCGCATCTGGACACCGTGCCGGAGTGCAATAAGACCTACTACTATGCCGTCCGCGCCTTCAATGATGCGGGCAACGGATCCGATGCGGTCGGAGATACGACATCCATTACCATTATCCAGGCGACCCCGACCACAGGGGCAATTCCGGCAGGAACCGGCGGATCGATCGCAAGCGGCACGGCCGTCGAAGAACCGAAGGAAGAGCTCCAACTACCGAACGAAGAATCCTCAGAGGGAATAGTCTTAGGTGAAGCCGCTCCTTCGCCTACTCCCACTACGCCAGGATTCTTAAGCGCCTTGAAAGCCGCACAGTGGCCGATTGTTGCCGGTATCCTTCTCATTCTCGTTGGCGGCGGCACGATCCTCTTCCGAAGAAAACAACCAAGGGAATAAGATGCGCTCGACTGTCCTGACCCTCGTTGGAATTTGCCTCCTTGTAGGAGCTATCGCAATTGCCGCCCTCACGTTCTACCCTGTAGTTTCCCAAGAAATCTCGTATCGGCTCAAACCGCAATCCAGTCTGAGACAGGTCTCTCTTAGCGGGGAAAAGCCGGACAGCCTGCTTCCCGTTGACAAGGAATTTGGCATCGTCATCCCCAAAATAGGTGCCAATGCGAAGGTGGTCGCAAACGTCGATCCGTACGACGCGAAAGTATATCAACGCGCCCTTACCGAAGGAGTGGCCCATGCCAAAGGAACGGCATTTCCCGGCCAGCCGGGTAATATCTTCATCTTTTCTCACTCGTCCGCAAATTTCTTCGAAGCCAGCCGCTACAACTCGGTTTTTTACCTCTTAAGCAAAATGGAACAAGGGGACGAAATCATCCTGGCGTACCGGGAAGAGCTCTATACATACCGGATCACGGACAAAAGAATCGTGGCTTCAAGCGACGTTTCCTATCTTTCCGGTGCATCGCCGGAACCGACCCTCACCCTCATGACCTGTTGGCCGCCGGGAACCACCTTCAAGCGTTTGATTGTCAGAGGACAGCTTGAGGGGATTTAAAAGCTGGTGCCAGAAACCACCCCAAGGGCATTTTCCCTCATTTCCCATGCCAGGTTGACTATACTATAGGATATAGTATAATAACCTGTATCAAAGATTACCGAAAAAGGGCTGAAGCCAAACTCTAAAAAGAGCAGAAACCGGTTGAAGCGCCAAGGGTAAACTGACATAATAGGATGAGGTGGAAAAATGAACCCTGTCCGGGAAAAAGTGGGGGAATGGTTCTCCCACGTATTTCTTCCAAGAAAAAGTAACAACCAACGTCCCCGCATCCTCCACCCTGCCGGGTTGTCGGTTCTGGTTGCGTCGTTTTTGGTCCTAAACTCCCTCCGTTCCTTGGTTTCCTACATCCCCGGACTCGTCTTAGGTTTTTCCTCCTCGGTTACCATTGATGAAGTCATCAAGAGGACCAACGACGAACGCGCCAAGGTCGGTCTGTCGCCCCTGACGCAAAACCCGCAACTCTCCCAAGCCGCGTATGCAAAAGCAGCCGACATGTTCACCGAGAACTACTGGGCACATGTGTCTCCGACAGGGACCGAGCCTTGGGCATTTATTAAACAAACCGGCTACCGCTACCGCTATGCCGGCGAAAACCTCGCGCGGGACTTCTCCGAGACTTCATTGCTCATGGATGCCTGGATGGCGTCCCCGACCCACAAAGAGAATATATTAAGCGGAAACTACCGCGATATTGGCGTTGCGGTGGTCGACGGCACCCTCTTGGGAGTGGAAACCCGCCTTGTTGTCCAGATGTTCGGATCACCGATTGCCGCACCCATTGCCCAGAGACCAAGAGAAACTGCACCGGTGACACCGCCGGTAAAAGAAACAGAAACCGTGGTCACGAAGGAAGTACCTGTTGTCCAAACCCAACCTGGCCTTGAGGAAGTTCCGTTCTTCAGGAATACAAGTCCAAAATTAGTCACCCCCCAATTCGCCGGAACCTCGATTTTCGAAGGCAGTATGCAATCGGATCGTTCCCAGCGGCTGATTTCTCCAAACCAAGTGACCCAAACCTTCGGCTTGATGCTGGTTGCGCTTATTCTTGGGACCTTGGTGGTAGACTGGGCTATAGCCCACCGGCGAAGAACGGTCCGGCTTGTCGGAAAAAATTGGGCACACCTGATGTTCCTTGGCGCTGCGGGCCTGATGATGCTTGAGTTCGCCGGAGGAAAGATTCTATGATGCCGGACAGAAAACACCCCCCCCACTACAGCCATTATGTCGCACTTGTCTCGATCATCGGAGCAGGATTTTCGCTCTTCCTCTACTATCGGTTCAACCAAATTGCCCAAGCGTACGTGATCTTTCTGACCGCGGTTTCCTACGCCATTTGGGGAATCGTCCACCACAAACTTTCCCATTACCTGACGATCGAGATCATCTTCGAATACCTCCTGGTCGCCGCGATCGGCTCCCTGATGGTCATAAGCCTGATCGGGTATTGAAGAGGATTAAAGAATAAGGAATAAGTGATAAGTCTTTAATCTTAATTCCTAAACCCTTGTCCTGAGCGCAGTCGAAGGGCTAAACTCCAAACCCTAAACCCTATACCCTATTTCCCTAATCCCCCTTAATCACCGCCAGAGGCACGAGGCGGGCGACACGCTTGGTAATGCCGGCTTCCTCAAGCGTCCGGATCACCAAATCCAAATCCTTGTACGCCGCCGGCGCTTCGTCGCTTATCACGCGGAACGGTTTGTTGTAGACAACCTCACCCATCTCCTTCTCGAATTCCTGTTTTGAGATCGTCTGTTTTGCCTCCGTCCGGCTCATCGCCCGCCCCGCGCCGTGATTAACGGAGTAGTAGGTCTTAACCGCCTCCGGCGTTCCGACCAGTACGTACGAACCCGTCGCCATGTTGCCGGGGACAAAGGCGGGATGCCCGGTCCTTGCAAACTGCTTTGGGTTATCCGGATGTCCGGCGGGTAATGCCCGGGTTGCGCCTTTGCGATGGACCAAGACCCGCTTGTCACGGTGCATCTCCCACTTGGCGCTGTTGTGGGCAACGTCATAGACCAGCCGCACATCCGCGGCAATTCCCTTTGATTTCATAAACCCGGTAAACATCGAACGGAACTTATGGGTCATCATCTGGCGGTTCGCGAATGCGAAATTGATCGCCCCGTGCATGGCAGAAAGGTAATCCGCTCCTTCCTTGGTCTCAACCGGAAGGGAAGCCAGTTCCCTGTTGGGTACCTCAATACCCCACTCGTGCTCTTTGGGGAAGAACTTCCCCACATAATCCAGGCAAGTCTGGTGCCCCAAAGCCCGGCTTCCGGAATGGATCATAAAACAGAGTTGGTTCTCGTGAAGACCGAAGGTTTTTGCAATCTCCGGTTCGAAAATGTGGGAAACCCGCTCAAGCTCCATGAAGTGGTTCCCGCTTCCCAAAGTTCCGAGTTGAAGTCTGGCCCGCTTTAGAGCGCGATCGGAAAGCGCGATAACGGCAGCACCTGTGATCCGGCCCTCTTCTTCGGTATGTTCGATATCCTCGTCCGTGGCATACCCGGCGCTCGCCAGGTGTTTCACTCCGTCAAAGACGATCTTATCCAAAGCCAGGTGGGAGTGCTCGCTCGTGTACTCACCGCCCAAACCAATCGGGATGGCCCGTTCAAGTATCAGCACCAGCTCAAGCAAGACTTCTCTGCTGAAGATTTTCGGATCGTACTCAAGGCCGGTCGTCAGTAAACGCACCCCGCAATTGATATCCATCCCCACACACCCGGCAGAAACCAACCCGTCGCCGACCATAATCCCCCCGACCGGAATCCCATACCCCTCATGCATATCGGGCATGGCAACGACAGGGGAAAGAAGCCTCGGAAGCATCGCGGTTTGCATAAGCTGCAGGAGGGAGCGATCTTTCGTCACTTGGGGCAACATCTCTTCCTTGGCATAGAATACCGCATCCGCCTGCATTCCGGGTAAACGCTTGAGGCGATAGGCATTGACATCAATCTTCTCGAAGGCAACATCTGACATACTATTATTATAGAGGAGTAAGGAATAAGGAATAAGTGATAAGTCTTTAATCTAAATTTCTAAACCCTAAACCCTAAACCCTATCCCCTAGACCCTTCTCTCTCTCCCTGCTATGATGGGAATTGCAATGAAGATTTGGCTAAAACGGTTCATTATTATCACAGTCGTTCTCATGTTTCTTGGTGTGACGGCAGTAGCTGCGTTTTCCGTGGGCGCAGTATCCGGATTTTTTGCCAGGATCCAAGAGAATTCCCTCTCTGAAGATGTCATTTCCGGAGAAGAGGAAGAAGCCAAAATCGGGATTATCCGTATGGAAGGGCTGATTCTTTCCTCCGGTCCGGAAGACTTCTTTGCCTCATCGACCGTCATTACCCCGGGGGAGGTAAAACGTTGGCTTCGGGAAATCCTCAAAGATGACCAAGTCAAAGCCGTTGTCATTGAACTCAACTCTCCGGGCGGCTCACCGGTTGCCGCGGATGAGATTTACAAGGCGATGAAAACCTTTCGAGCCTCGGGGAAAAGTGTGGTGGTCGTCATGGAAGACACCGCAACCTCCGGCGCCTACTATATTGCGGTGGCGGCTGACCGGATCATAGCGAGTCCCGCCACCCTCACCGGATCAATCGGCGTAATCTCCGAGATCACAAACATCGAGGAGTTATTAAAGAAAGTCGGCGTCAGTGTCGAGGTCTACAAATCCGGGAAATTCAAGGATTTCTCCTCATTCGCAAGAGGAAGGACCGATGAGGAAAAAAAGCTTATCCAGGAGTACATCGACACCGCGTACGACATGTTTGTCTCCCGCGTCTCCGAAGGAAGGAACATGGATAAAACCGTCGTGCATGGTTTAGCCCAGGGGCAGATCTACTCAGGGAATAAAGCGCTTGAACTTCGCTTGATTGATGGCCTCGGATCGGTCGAGGATGGCGTGGAGGAGGCCAAAAAGCTTCAGAACCTTACGGAAGTTAAGATCGTCCGCTACAGGACCCAGTCCGCGCTGGACGTCCTGCTGGGAAGAATCGAAACCATGGTGAACCCGGTGTCAAGCCTGATGGCCCGTTTTACTCCGGGATTTCGGGCCGCCTACCTCCCCTCGTTTTAACCCGTCCCATTTGACCCAACCAGAGGACACCTGCTAGACTTAAGGAAGATGAAACGCGCGCTTACCCTCGTTCTCTTGACGATTGTTCTCCTTTTAAACGGGGTCCTTCTCCAAGCGCAAGATTCGGCTTCAATCTCACAAGATGAGGATCGGGCCCGGTCTGATTACCTCTTCCAGTATGCCAACTACGCGGAGGCGTACCAAGCATACAAAACGGCCAAAGAAACCTATCAGAAATTCAGCACAATCACCGCTCAAAAGGAGGCAGTCGAAAAAACAAAGGCGGTACTTATCCTTCGGGCCGAGGTATTACGCACCTATCTTCAACGGTTAAAACTTCGGCTCATTTCCAAGCGGCAGCTTGATTCCGGCCTACGGGAATCGGAAGTTGGGAAACTTGAAGCAACCCAGGCATTTCTTGAAACACATAAAGCGAACGTCGAAAAAATCAATAGCCTGGCCGAGGTCAATGCGGAATCAGGCAGGCTTGAACGGGAAGCAAATTCGATTTCGGACCTCTCATACGAGGTGCTCGGATACGTTTTAATCGGTGAGATCCAAGGGCTAGAGGTGAGGGCCAGACTTCTTCTTGAAGAACAGCAGAAGGCAACTGAGGCAAAAGACAGAAGCTTTGAGGAAGGAGTAAGCGAGATTAATAGAAAACTCACCCAGGTTCGCGTTACCGCCGACAGAGCCAACCAAATTCTTGCGGACTACCAGAGCGGAAAAACCAAAACAGCCACGAAGGGCCAGGCGGTATATCAGGCAGTGCAGGCGGAAATGCGAAGGGCTAAAACAACCCTGAAGGAAGCAACACAATTAATAAAAGAACTGAAGAACCTCTGAGTATTAAGCTATGGAACAACCGTTACCGAAGGACCTAAAAAAGGAGAGCGGGGAAGGCACCGAACAGCAACCGGTCAGGAAAACCGGTATCGAGAAAATCCTCAACACACTCAAGAATATCAGCGAGAACTCACCGAAAGCGAAATTCGTTATGATCCTTGGGGCGTTTGCCATAGCGACGGCTATTCTTCTTTCGATCGCCTCGGTCTTCAGAGGCGGGAAAGAAAAAGAAGCACCGGGGTCCGAAGCACCGGCCCCCACCCCCACAAACATACCCATTCCTCCGAGACCAACCCTTGCTCCTGAAGAAATTGACCATTTACTTTCGGATATCGATGCCTTCGATCCGGCCCAGAAAGACTTAAGCATTCCTTCGGTGGACTTAAAGATCGGCCTCTAAAAAGCTACAAGCTACAAACTACAAGCTACAAGCTAATAAGCTTTGATTCCGAACGGCTTTTCTGCGTAAAACCCAACAAACGGCGGACATTCTTTGGCCTTTTCCTGAGAAAGTCGAAAGGTGAGCGGCGTCGGGTTGGTTCGGGCAGCGTAGGCCATTTCGGTACAGTCCTTATAACCATTCATCGAAGCTAAAGCAATAAAAAACGCATTGGTAGTGGTGATGGTCAATCCGATGAGAATTGCAACCAACATATAAACCGCGATTCGAGACCGGGTTTTTCGAAAAACAAAGCTCAGTAAGCTTCCGAGGGAGGCACCGACGAAAGGAATAGTGTGATAGAGCATATAGTCGTGATACCAAGTGATGTTGCGGAAAACCAGGATATGGGCAAGCCCTAAAGCAAGGATTGCGGAGAGAAAACCCCCAAGCTTTCGCGTGCCGCGGAAAGCCAAAAGATATCCAATGCCGGAGGCAACAATGATCGGAAGCCCCCAAAAAGCCCGGGTGCGGGCAGCCAGGAGCCGTACCCAAGCGATCGGAGTGTAGGGTTGTTTTGTGACACTGAAGCGATATTCAAAAACCCCTTTGAGGTTTTCAAGTGCACTGCCGGTAACAATGGCTTGATGCGCAATAATAATGAAGAACGCGAGAAGGGTAGTTGCCACAAGAAAAAGAATGAGCTTCTTCCTCTTTCGGGTCAGCCACTCATAGACGATTAGAGAAACCGGAAGCCAAAACCCCGGCCAGTCAATCAGCGATGCGGCAAAGGAGACGATGATAACCGACCCGGGGAATTTAATCCTTCGCGTTATAAAGTAGCGCCAAAGCCCAAGGGTGACGACGGGAAAGAGAATCGGTTCAAACACCGGCAGCGATCCGAAGTAGAGAAAAAGCGGGGAAAAAATGACAACCACAGCGGCAAGCCAAGCAACATGATCCTTATAAAGGGCGCTTAAGAGCTTTGCCAAAAACACGACCCCGAGCACTGAAGCGATAATGGAAACCAGTCTTGCGGTTACCTCCGTAACGCCAAACATGCGGAATGATAAAGCCAACAGAAGCGGATAGGTCGCCGGATGGTTCACGTGATAACTCCACTCGGAAGGGAGAGCAGGATAGAGATTATTTACCTGTCCGCCCTTCGTTGCCCAAAGCCCATACCGCAGATAATTCTTCGCGATCATGCCGTAATACACCCCATTGAACTCGTGATGTCCCCAAAATGGCCAGGTGAGTTTGTAAGAAAGGAGCAGGAACGTGAGGATGGAAACAAAAATAATGTGGGTTTTGTTCACAGAGCACATCATAATCAATTTAGGGAAAAGACGCCACTTCATGAGTTGTTGCTTGATATTCGGGTTTAATTCGATTAAGCTTTGAAACATGACGTCACAAAACCAACCGCTATCCGGTAACGGGAGTTCGGAAAGACCCCTTGCCGATCGTATCCGCCCCCAGAAGCTCTCAAAGTTTATCGGTCAGGTTCACCTAGTCGGTCCCGGGAAACCAGTTCGCCTGGCCATTGAAAAGAAACAAATCCATTCGATGATTTTCTGGGGACCTCCGGGGAGCGGCAAGACAACGCTCGCAAGAATCATCGCAAGCGAAATCGGAGGAAAATTCCATCACTTGTCTGCCGTATCAGCCGGAAAAGACGATATAAGAAACATTGTGAGAAGCGTGAAGAGTTCTGCACAACAGCAATTAAACATTAAACACCTGCCTCGCCGTCAGGCGGGTCAAACATCAAACATTTCCAAAAAAAACATAGTTTTTTTAGATGAGATCCACCGCTTCAACAAAGCCCAACAGGATTACCTTCTGCCTTTCGTTGAAGACGGCACGATCGTTTTAATCGGCGCGACCACGGAGAACCCGAGCTTCGAGGTCATTCCGCCTCTCATGTCCCGGTGTCAGGTATTCGTTCTCAACGAGCTGTCGGAGAAGGAACTCGCCCGGATTGTTACGAGCGGGGCAAAAGAACTACGGCTCAAAGTTCCTAAAAACGCACAGGATTTTCTCATCCGATTTTCAAACGGCGACGCGCGGCAAATCCTCAATCTCCTTGAAGTCACCGCACGGCTCTATCGGCGGATCACGGTCGAGAACCTCAAAAATGCACTCCAGGCAAAATTCCTCCGCTACGACCAGGCGGGAGAAGAGCACTACAACACCATTAGCTCATTTATTAAAAGCATGAGAGCCAGTAACATCGACGCCGCCCTCTACTACCTTGCCCGCATGGTCGATGCCGGCGAAGACCCGCTGTTCATCGCCCGCCGAATGGTGATATTCGCCTCCGAAGACATAGGGATGGCCCAACCCACAGCATTGGTCGTCGCCAACGAAGTCTTCCGCGCCTGCGAAACCATCGGCTATCCGGAATGTGCGATCAACCTTGCCCATGGCGTAGTCTACCTTGCCACTGCAAAAAAAGACCGCTCCGCCTATGAGGCGTATTTCCGGGCAGTCGACGACGTAAAAAAACACGGCAATCTCCCCATTCCCTTGAATCTTCGCAACCCCGTTACGAAGCTGATGAAAAATCTCGGCTATGGCCGCGGATACGAGAAATACTCCCGTGAAGACCTTCTGCCGGAGAAATTGAAAGGGAAGAAATACTTTCGAAAGTAGCCACCAGGACATTCATCGGCGTATCGATGAAAAGTATGAGAAGAATAGAATCATTCGAAAATACATTGCCGATACCGGACTTAGCCGAGTATATGAGGGGCCCATTGCCGGTCGAATCGTATGCTCGTTTCTTCCGGGATGCCGAGAGGTATATGAAAGGATTTACCTATGGTATCTATGAGCCTTTGGCCGAATACTCGGGAACACCGCTTCTCGATAAAAATATTCCTGCTCTGATTCTCCCGAACCTCTATACCAGAGATCACCCCAGAGAACTCTACTGGTGCAGAGACCAGAGTGAATTGCTGCGAGAGGTCTTACAGTTCGAGCACCCAAATGTTTTCACATATTTTGTGGGTGGAACGGTTTCTCCATTTTTTTCGCAAGTCACACCAGGGAGTGATGGAACTCATCTCTGGATATTATCAAGCGGGACACAGCTTCAGGAAGGATACAATCAGAGCATTAAAGACCTGGTTGACAAACACGCTGTGATCATCGATCCTGTTTTTCAACTCATACACCCAGTTGCATTGCAGGAGAGATATACTCCGATTGTCATCGCATCCCAGATGAGTACACAACACGCTGATTCGGATGAAAGAATTTATGAACACAGATACGTACCGCTGATGTTAACCTCCCAAGGGCTCGTCACTATAAGCCTTCAAGATCACCGGCAAGGATTCACACTCCATGTAAATCTCATGAAAGACGGGACACCATTAACTGCAGATATAGAAAGGGTAATGACATTTACGCGCGATGGTAAAAGAGTGATTTCCGCGGATTATCACGCCCTGGACCTTCCTCGGGATTTTGCGGATGTTTTGATAAGATTAGTAAAACATACCAAAATCAAACACAAACCGTTAAACATAATCGGGTAATAAAACGAGTACGTACAGGTCGGACCTGCAAAACGAAGTATCTGAACACCATAACAATCAAACACCACTTCAGAAAAGCCGATCCGATCATGTATTCGATACTGAAAGACCTGAACTTGGGGAAATGGGTGAAAAAACGCCCCAACTCCAAATTTTTCTCAAGCCTCTGCTCGGATATCATCTCCCAACAGCTCTCGGACAAAGCAGCCACAACCATCTACGAACGTTTTCTCGCCCTGATACCTGGCAAGAAAGTGACCCCGGAGGTCGTGCTCTCCCTTTCGGATGACAACTTAAGGAAGGCAGGCATGTCCTGGTCCAAAGCGAGCTACGTCAAAAATATCGCTGTGGCAACAAAAAGCGGTGAATTAGATCTTTCCGCTCTCCCCAAGATGCCTGACGATGAGGTGATTCAGGAACTGATCAAAGTGAAAGGAATCGGGACTTGGACCGCTGAGATGTTCCTGATCTTCTCGTTGGGGCGTGAAGACGTCTATTCTCACGGTGACCAAGGACTAAGAACGGCAATCACCAAACTCTACAATCTTAAGCACCCAACCCGATCACGAATAGAAAAGATCATTAAAAGATGGAGCCCATACCGATCCTACGGTTGCATCGCTCTTTGGCACAGTCTAGACACAGCGAAAAAATGAAATCAAAGTGGTTGGGGGGCAGGTCGCACCTGCACACAAATTATCCGGAAATATCAGGAAACATATGGAAATATCAGGAAATATCTGGTAATCTTGTTACGTGAACATCCCTCCACCATACACGCTCAATAAAAACATCGTTATCTTACTTCAACAGATAGAGCGGTTAAAGACAGAATTTGATCTCTTTCCTCAAGATATCCTTCTTGAGAAATATACTCGCCGGAAAAGCATTCTGAAAAGCGCAGTGTACTCTGCAAGGATTGAAGGCAACCCTAAGACACTGGAAGAAGTGTCGACTCAAAGCATTAAGAATTCAAAAGAGAAACACAAACGTGAGCTTTGGAATCTCGTGAGAACCCTTGAGTTTGTCTTGAAACATTCATGGAAGAAAGACGTGTCTATCGATGACATCAAAAACCTCAATGCAATGGTCTTGAATGATCTCTCTCCAGAAGCAGGAATACTTCGCGGGGAACCATCAGCAATCTTCAACCAAGCGGGGATCGCCATCTACGTTTGTCCACCCCCACAAGAAATCAAGGACCTACTCAATCAGTTACTCCATTACGTGAACGAGGACAACGAGCCATTCGCTCCCGTGAAAGCTGCGCTCACTCACCACGCGTTTGAAAAAATCCACCCCTTCTTGGATGGCAATGGGAGAGTAGGACGCCTGTTGATACACCTTCTTCTGAAAAAATGGAAGTTTGATTTGAGAGGTCTCGTGGCGTTCGAAGAGTATTTCGATCAAGAAAGAACAGCCTATTACGATCTTTTAGCCATGAGGAAAAACGATATCACTTTCTTTGTTGAATTTTTCTTGCAAAGTCTGAAAGTCTCCTTCAAAGATGCAGTAAAGGCTCAAGCTCGGCCTGGGAAAACAAACAAAGAAGAACTTCTTCCTCCTCGTCGCTATGAAATATTGAGAATCATTAAAGATCATAGACAGGTATCGTTCGACTTCGTAAGAAGGCGCTTTATGGCTGTTTCGGATCGGCTCTTGAGGTATGATTTAAAAAAACTCCAAGACGCAGAATTCATTAAGAAAAGAGGCGTGACAAAAGGGGCAATCTACGAACCAAAAGAGTAGTATGAAAACAAATCGTACAGGTCGCACCTGTACGCGCCAATAAAAATGCCCAAAAAGATCATCCTCATCCGTCACGGTGAAACAGAATACAACCGCTTGGGAAAGTGGCATGGGTGGGTAGATGTTCCTTTAAATGCAGCAGGCAAGCTTCAGGCGAAGAAACTTGCGCGAAGACTCAAGGGCGAGGTGATTAACGCGCTTTTCACCTCCGATCTCAAACGAGCGGTACAGACGACCCATTCAATTGCAAAGTCCCTCGGAATCAAGCCAATCAAAACCACGAAGCTGCGCGAACGGGCAATGGGATTGCTCGAAGGAAGGCACAAAGAAGAGAAAGACGTACGAATAAAGAAAATTTGGGAGAATTTTTTTAATGATACGGATGAAACCTACAAGGGGCATGGTGGGGAATCTATCAGAGAAACAAAAGCTCGGTTACACGCTTTCCTCAATAATCTCAACAAGAAATATAAACAAAAAATCGTTGCGATTGTCACCCATGGAGGCACACAGTGGTACCTTCTCCAATTGCTGATAAAAAAACCTCTCAAGGAAGGAACGGCATTTCAGAACGCCGGCGTGACCGTACTTGAAAAAGATCGCTGGGGCGAATATCACATAGCCGTTCTCTCGGATACATCACACTTGGAGGAGAAATGAACATCGTTGAGGAAATAGTTTGGTTTAGACAGGAACTCAAGCGCCAAGTCAACCCGAAGCGCGCCGAAGGCGAAAAGAAGTACCTGAAAAGCCCGTGGAAGTTTTATGGTGTGGACATGTCAAGAAGGAGGGTAATCGTCAACCAGTGGTTCAAAGACCATCCGAAAATCGAAATCCCTGAACTCGAAAAACTTGCCGAAAAACTGTGGGATTCGCAGTGGCATGATGAAAAAACGATCGCCATCATGATACTCGCGGAAAAGAAAAAGCATCTTACCGTCAGCCACATGCCCTTCATTGAAATAATGATCAAAGAAGCCACGGGTTGGGATCACTTGGACGAGATTGCCGCCCATCTTGTCGGAGCGATGATCGAAAACGACCCCAAGGCCATTCGTTACCTTTCGAAATGGGCAACATCCAAAAACTTCTGGGTCCGCCGGGCCTCTCTCCTCTCGCAAATATTGCTTTTCCGAAAAGGGAAAGGGGACCACGCACTCTTTTTCAAGCTCGCAGTCCCGATGTTTGAGGAAGGGAAAACCTGGTCGAAAGAAGAACGCTTCTTTATCCGCAAAGCGATCGGCTGGACCCTGCGGGAACTGTGCAAAAGCAGACCGGAAGAGGTGGTGAGGTTTATTAAAAAATATAAAGAGAAAATGTCCGGTCTCACTTTTCGGGAGGGATCAAGAAACTTGCCAAGAAAGCTCCAACAGCAGCTATGAAAATGATAACGGGGAAGGATTTTATCGGAGTAGGTTGCGGTGCGGTCGTTCTGAATGGGAAGAACGAAATTCTGCTCATGAAGCGAAACAAAAAGATTGCCAATCACCGCACGACAGCAGGATTATGGTCAATCCCGGGTGGGGAAGTGGAGTTCGGCGAGCGGGTGGAAGATGCGGTGAAAAGAGAAACAATGGAGGAAGTGGGAATAGAGATCACGATCGAAGAACCCATCGGCCATTGGGACCAAATCCTTCCGAAATCTCGTATCCATTGGCATTGTGTGACATTCCTATGCAAAGTGAAGAAAGGAATACCAAAGATACTTGAGCCGGAGAAATTTGATCAAATAAAGTGGTTTCCGTTGAACCGGATTCCGAAGGATGCCGGGATCGCCCACGTTGCCGCGCCGCTTTTTCTCTTAGGCTACATGACGAAAAAAGAATTTTCTCGGCGCTTACGGGAAACACCGGAAAGCTGAGAAAAAGAATAATGAATGAGGAATAAAGAATAATGGTAAAAGCAATCCAAAGGAACCAGAAGAAAATTTTATCCCCAGTCCATAATTCATGATTCATAATTCTTAATTCATGCTTCATATTGTCTTTCACCCCAAATACCTTGACTATAGTTTCGGTCCCGGTCATCCGTTTTGGCCCGAAAGAGCAGAAGTGTTTCTGAAACGACTCAAAGAAACAACGCTTCCTTACAAGCTTCATAAACCCCAAAGAGCAAAAGATAAGGACATCCTGCTTGCCCACGCCGGAGAGTACCTGAATCGCGTGAAATACCTTGCCCAAAGTGGTGGCGCACTTTCCATCGACACACCAGTGGATGCGGGAGTTTTGGAAGCAGCATATTTTTCAGTGGGCGGAACAATCCTTGCGACTGAGCTAGCCCTGGGCGGTAAACGGGTGATGAATCTCCTCGGTGGACTCCACCATGCCGGCATATCCGATTCCTCCGGGTTTTGCATCTTCAACGATCACGCCATCGCCATTCGAAAGCTTCAAAAAGAGAAGAAAATCAAAACAGCCTTCGTGTTTGACGTTGATGTACATGCGGGTCAAGGCACGCAGGAAATCTTCTACGATGACCCGACGGTCTTCACCCTTTCGATCCATCAGGATCCTCACACGCTGTATCCGGGAACGGGATTCCCAAAGCAGGAAGGGGAGGGAAAAGGAAAGGGATTCAACCGGAACATCATCCTTAACCCGGGAGCAGGGGAAATCCAATTTCTCGCCGCAGTTGAAGAGGGGCTCCGTTTGCACAAAAAGTTCAATCCCGACCTGACTGTTCTGGTACTGGGTGCCGATACGTTTAAGGAGGATCCATTGGCAAATATCAAACTGGAGCTTGAAACCTACGAAAAACTTGGAGAAAAGCTCAAAGGCATTGAACATTGTTGCACCCTCTGTGCCGGTGGTTATTCTCGCAGCGTCCCGGAAATCTGGATACAATTCTTAAGAAGCTGGGGTACAGAAGATAAAAAATATTGAAATCCTTTCGGAGAGCGTGTAAGATGGAACTTGGTGGATAACGATGTATAACCTGTTTGCGAAAACTCCGTTTGCAGCCTTTCTTTTCTTCTCGATCGTGTTAACGAATACCTCTATTTTCTTTCCTCAGAATCTTGGGGAATTCCAAAAGGTAGCCGGCTGGCCTCTGGTGATGTACAAAGTAGAGTACCGACTTGCCGGAGATATCGAGCCGACCGGAAAACTGACCCATTGGCTTTCCCCGGATAAAAATCAAGTCATGTGGGAAAAAGTCTTCCTCAATATCCTCCTCTGGACCGTTCTGCTCCAGGGAACCTGGTGGTTCTACCAAAAGCTTGAGGAGCCAAAGGTCAAGGTTGCCCAGTAACAAGTTTGCGAATCTTCTCGTTACCCTTTCAAGAGAAGAAATTACCCTGCCTTTGTGATGAGAACATTTTTCACAGCACTTCCGTTCGTACTTATCGGGTGGCTATCCCTTGCAAGCGTCCAAGCGGGAGAGCCTCTGCAAGCTGAAAACTCGGAGCCTTACCTTTCGATCGTTGCTTCGCAAAAAGAGGTCAGACCGAAAGACGAATTTTCCTACACCATTACCTTCGGGAACAGAGGCCCTCGGATGGCGGAAAACGTGAGGATAACGCTGAACACAGCCCTTGGAGGGAGAGCCCCGCTCACGTACGTTACCGCCGACCCGCAACCTTCCAATTGGCTCTCGAGTGAATTTGGGAGTCTTCCCGAATATTTTATCCCCGAGCTCGAATCGTTTGAAGCAACCGGCGAGGGAAAGTTGACAATGACAGTCGCCGTCCGAGAATCGGCAATAGCCCAAACAATAACTTCGACGGCAAGCCTTGAGGCGCCGAAACGTGAGAGCGGCAAACGGCTCATCGTTTCAGAACCGATCTCCGTTGTCATCGTCAAATCTACGGGAAAAAACGAAGGAGGCTTGGAGAACGGGGGGGGTGAGGCAACCGAAGCGACCAAAGCCTCAATCGAGAATGCGAACCGGGAAAACGAGATGAAGCCTTCTCCTGTTCAACCGACCACTTCTCCACCAAAGCGCGGCCTGCTTCAATCGGAATCTCTATGGACCAGTATCGCCTTCCTCGGGGCGGCAACCCTGCTTCTCTTCGGATTTGTTACAGGAAGGCTATCGAAACGGGACAAAAAAAAGCTACAATAGAGTGAGCATGGACGTATTCCGTAGTTTGCTTTCGCTTCTGTTTAGCTTCGCTTTACTTATCTCCCCGATACAGGCCCAAGATACCGGTTGGGTCATCGATGAATTCGAGTCAAACATCACCGCCCATGAAGATGCCAGCGTATCTGTCGAGGAAACGATCAGGGTTGATTTTGACGGTCTCTCAAAGCACGGGATTTATCGGACGATTCCCGTCGTTTACCGCGATCGATTCGGGAACAAAGTAAACATCCGGCTGAAAATTGATCAGGTGACGGGCGAGAACGGGCAAGGGAGACAATATCAGGCAAGCAGAAAAGGTGAAAACCTGGAGATTAAAATCGGGGACCCAAATGAGACGATCAGTGGTTTTCAGACGTATATCCTCAAATACAGGGTGCAGCGCGTCATCTCGAGACTTAGCGATCACGATGAATTGTATTGGAATGTCACGGGAAATGCTTGGCCGGTTTCAATCAGAAGTGCGAAGGCGAAAGTTCTCCTTCCCCAGCCAGCAACCGATGCGACCTGCTTTTCTGGCCCCTATGGCTCAAGCCTGAACCGGTGCACGGTCGGAAGCTTGGGTTCGGCGGTGGATTTTCAAGCCGACATAGAGTTGAACCCCGCTGAAGGATTCACCATCGTTACCTCGCTTCCGAAGGGTGCTATCAAGGAGCCCTCGGTGACAACCCGACTCTGGTGGCTTGTAAGCGACAATTGGCCCTACGCGATTCCCCTGATAACGCTTTCACTTCTTCTCTGGCTCTATTGGCAGCATGGCAGGGACCAGCAGTACAAATCCTTATTTGATCCTTCAAGAGGTATTGAAACGCTCCCCGCTTTCTCTTCGGAACTCGTCCCGCAAACCTACGCTCCCATAACAGACATCAGGCCTGCCGAGGCGGGAACGCTTATCGATGAAGAGGTGAATCTCCGTGATCTCACAGCCACGATCGTCGACCTTGCCGTCAGGGGTTATCTTCGGATCGAAGAAGTGGCAAAAGACGGTCTCTTCAGGAAAGCTGATTACCGGTTGATCTGGGTCAAGAAAGATATCGGGAATCTTGATGACTACGAGAGTAAACTCGTCCTTGCTCTTTTCGGGAAGGGTAAAACCGGAGATACGGTTCTCCTGTCAGAACTGAAATACCACTTCGCCGCCCATCTTTCCAAAATCCGCGACAGCCTGTACGAATCGCTGACAAAAAAGGGCATCTTTTCGCGGAGACCGGACAAGGTTGTCACATTCTATCGGGTGATCGGAATCGCGCTTGGACTTCTTGGTTTTCCCGCCTTCTCTCAATCGGTTGCATGGGGAGTCGCTCTGGCATCTTCGGGGCTTCTGATCGTCCTGTTTGCCAAAGCCATGCCGAAGAGAACCGCCCACGGGAGGAAAGAGTATTTACGCGTTCTGGGTTTGAGAAATTTCATTTCCCTCGGAGCCTACCGCGAGCAACTCTGGGAAAAGGCAAACCTGTTTGAAGAAGTGCTCCCCTATGCCATAGCCTTCAGCCTGACGCATAAACTGGCGGCCGCCTTCGCAAAAATCAATGTTCCGCCGCCGAGTTGGTACACCGGAAGCCGACCCTTTCAGGTCAATGCCTTCGCCTACAGTATGGAAGATTTTACCAACGCCGCAACGACAACCATGCCCGCTACAAAATCAGCGTCTAGCGGCGGCAGCGGTTTTGGGGGAGGGGGATTTTCGGGCGGCGGTTTCGGCGGCGGAGGGGGAGGCAGCTGGTGATTGTTTTCCTCTGGGCAGTATCGGCATTGGGAAGTCTTCTTATCCTCCAGACAGCCTTTGCGAGGTCAGTTGCGAAAGCCTCGATGCTTATTACCGGTTCGATACGTTTGGGAGAAGTCGTCTATGCGGTGATCTTCTTTCCCGGTGTTATCATCCATGAGCTGTCGCACTTCTTTATGGCAGGACTGCTGGGGGTTCGGACGGGACCGCTTGAGATTTTTCCCAGGGAGAGCAAAGAAGGATTACGGCTGGGATCGGTGAAGGTAAGCAGGGCTGATTTTTTAAGAAACGCCTGTATCGGTGCCGCTCCGCTTTTGGTCGGACTGATACTTTTGATGATCCTCTCAAGACTCATGTTCACGTTTCCGCTTGAGCCAGAATCTCTCAGGGTTATCGGAGAGACAATCGTTTCAAACTTTTCCTTAAAAACTGCGTTGTACCTCTACGGCCTCTTTGCGATATCAAACACCATGGCGCTTTCAAAAAGCGACCGGGAAGGACTTTTCCCGACACTCGCGATACTCATCGCACTGGGTCTCGCTGCGATTTGGTCCCCAACCACCTCGTCGGTAACAGGGACTGTGATAACCGAATTGCAACAGATAGTGAACTCATTTGCGGTCGGTCTTACGTTTGTTGTTATCCTCAACCTTTTATGTCTCTTGCCGTTGTACCTCGCGGTCAAAATGCTGGAATGGGCGACCAGGAAAAAGTATGGCTGAGGGCGCCGTTTGAAGCGAGACTTGCAGCGGAAGGGAAAACCAGCTTAAATAACAGTGGACAAGGCTTGGAGGTAAAAAAAGCATCATGGTAAAGATCATTCTCATTTTGGTTATTCTCTCAGCCCTTGTCATTCTTCCGGCGCGTTTCTTCATCGCACAAGGGGGATTCATCCAAGATGGGGTGATGGAAGGTCTGCAGTCCTGCCGCAAGGATTCAGATTGTGTCTGGGTCGAAACGACCTGCTGTGGCTGTGACCAGGGAGGAACGGAAATGGTCATCAATAAAGAAAAGATCGAAATCTTTAATCTCCTCGTGAAACCGTATTGCCAGGGCGAACAGATCTGTGATGGGAAAAACGCCTGCCACAACGAAGAGATCTACTGCGACCGAACCTGCAAATTCGGGAAACGGGTGTACACCCCCTCACTTTTGGTTCGCTAGACAACCGAAAAAAGAAACTCTCCCTGAAAAGGAACGTGTTATAATACCCGCATGTCTGGGATCGATACCTTCACAAGCCCAACACTTGGACGTGTTTCTCTTGAAGAAGTCATCGAAGGAATAGCCAACTATCTCTACGAAGAACCGCAGTCTCATTACCGCTTGGTGATCGGTACAGATTCGCAGGATCGACGGGCAAGCGGCAGGAAATACACCAATTTTGTTACCGCGGTTGTGGTCCATCGGATAGGAAAAGGGGGCAGATATTTCTGGAGAAACGGAAAAAAGGAACAGATGCGATCCCTGCGTCAAAAGATCTATACAGAAACCTTTCGTTCATTGGAAGTTGCCGAGCAGCTCGTCCCGAAGCTTTCAACGAAATTGAACGGAAACAGCAACTGGGAGCTTGAAATCCACATCGATGTCGGACAATCAGGCGAGACGCGGGAAATGATCAAAGAAGTAGTCGGGATGGTCATGGGAAATGGCTACACGGCGAAAACCAAGCCGGACTCCTTCGGAGCTTCGTCAGTTGCGGATAGGCATGCCTGAATAACAGAAAACAGTGAACAGAAAACAATGAACAGAGAACAATGATCTCTGGTCTCAAGTCATCAGCCATTAACCATTGATCATTAGACATCAATCCATGAAGTTACTCGTAACCGGCGGCGCTGGGTTTATCGGCTCAAACTTCATCCTCTACTGGATGAACAAGTATCCGAACGATTCGATTGTGAACTTGGACAAACTCACCTACGCGGGGAATTTGGAGAGCTTGCGGAAAGTTGAGAACCAGAAAAATTACCGATTTATCAAAGGAGATATCTGTGATGCCGATGCGGTTCGGATCGCAATGCACAAGGTGGATCTGGTCGTCCACTTCGCCGCCGAAAGCCATGTCGACAGATCCATTTTAGGTCCCGCGGTCTTTATGATGACCAATGTTGTCGGGACACAGACTCTTTTGGATGCCGCGCTTCAAGCCAAAGTCAAGCACTTCCACCACGTATCGACCGACGAGGTATTCGGGACGTTAAAGCTGGGATCGAAGGAGAAATTTCATGAGCAGTCGCAGTACAACCCCCGCAGTCCCTACTCGGCCTCAAAGGCCGCGTCTGACCATTTGGTGCGTGCCTACCGCACAACATATGGATTGCCGATCACCATTACCAACTGTTCAAACAACTTCGGACCTTATCAGTTCCCCGAGAAACTCATTCCGCTTGCCACAACGAACCTTCTGGAAGGAAAAAAGGTCCCTGTCTATGGAGAAGGTAATCAGGTGAGGGACTGGCTCTATGTTTCGGATCACTGCCGTGCGATTGACTTGGTAGTGAAGAAAGGCAAGAACGGGGAGACCTATTGCATTGGCGGTCAAATGGATGGGGTTACGAACCTTCAAGTAGTCAAAAAAATCGCCAAACTTCTCGGAAAAGACCAATCCGCGATAGAATTTGTCAAAGATCGCCCCGGACACGACCTTCGCTATGCCATGGATTGGACAAAAATTCACCGGGAACTCGGCTGGAAACCCGAGCATGATTTTGACACCTGGCTGGCAAAGACCGTAGTGTGGTATAAACAAAACACGGACTGGTGGAAACGCGTCAAGTCGGGAGAATACCAGGAGTATTATCAAAAGCAATATCGAAATCGATGAGAACCGTTTCTGACAAGCTCTTAGAGGAACTTTCGCAAAAAGCCAAGCTGAGTCCCCGCAGACGGGCACATGTTCTTTTCCACCAATTCAGTGATCCCGTCCAGCGGATGGTGAACGCCATGGAACCGGGCAGTTATATTCCTCCCCACAAGCACGAGAACCCCGACAAAATCGAAGCCTTCATCATCCTCAAAGGTCGCGCCGCCTGCCTGAACTTTGATGACAAAGGAAACGTCACCGAAATTCACATCATCGACGAGAAAGGGCCCGAGTATGCCGTGGACATCCCGCCGAGGACGTGGCACACCTTCGTCTCCTTGAAACCGGGGACAGCCTTGTTTGAGGTAGTCCAAGGGCCGTATGAGCCGGACAGCCATAAGAATCTCGCCCCCTGGGCCCCAAAAGAAGAGGCAGGGCAAGACTACCTGAAAACGCTGGAGGAAGAGATAGAGAAAAAGACAGGAAAATGAAAAGACCTCTGTATAACATCTTCACAACGAAGGAAAAAGGATACCCCGTAATCCACGATGTAGTCATCCGAAAGCTTGTGGTCAACGCCGATCCCAGAGGGACGTTGACCGAGATCCTCAAGACGACGTGGGAGGATATCTACAATGCAAAGACGTTGCCATTTACCCAAGTATATTATTCAGCTACGAAATCCGGTACCGCCCGCGACGTTGACCGTTGGCACTTCCATCCCGGAGGTCAGGTCGATCGCTATGCGGTGATCTTCGGCGATGTCGTTTTTGCAATCTACGATGTACGCGAAAACTCCCCGTCGAAGGATCGGCTCAATCTCTTTTTGGTCGGTGAATCGCAGGGACTACTTGGTCAATATGAACTGCTTGTTCCTGCACACACCCTCCACGGATTCCTCGTGGTCGGTCAGAAGGAAGCCACGCTTCTCAACTTTCCCAGCCGGCTTTATGATCCCAAGGAAGAGGTACGTCTTCCGTTTGAGAACTTCCCGCTTCCTGATGGTTCTACCTTTTCCTGGGACAAAGTTCGGCGAGCCTACGAACGCTATGTCAAAAAGGCCTAAGATTGTATCAACCGGACTCTCAGGATTGGTCGGCTCCCGTGTGGAAGAGCTTCTCTCAACCAAATTCAGTTTTCAAAACCTTGACCTGACGACGGGAGTCGACCTCGCCGATGAAGCCTCCGTGAAAAAAGCGATGGGGAAGGCGAGTGGGGAAGCGGTGGTCCATTTTGCAGCCTACACCAATGTCGACGAAGCCTATCGTCAGATGGGAGATAAAAACGGGGCGTGTTACAAAGTCAATGTCTTGGGAACCCGTCATGTCGCACAATATTCAGCTGAACAGGAGAGGTATCTGATCCACATTTCGACTGATTTTGTTTTTGACGGGAAGAAGCGGAAACCCTATACGGAAACGGACCGTCCCCACCCGATTGAATGGTACGGCCAAACGAAGTACTGGGCTGAGCAGGAAGTACAGAAGGCAGGCGGTAGCTTCGCAATCCTGCGGATTGCTTTCCCGTTCCGTACCGACTACAAACTGAAGCCTGATCTCGTTCGGACCATCTTGGAAAAGCTAAAAACAGGAACACTCTACCCGATGTTTTCGGATCAGATCATTACGCCGACATTCATCGATGACATCGCCATAGCGCTGGGTACCATCATCCAAAAACGCCCCCGTGGGATCTATCACGTTGTCGGATCCTCGGCGGTTTCTCCCTATGTTCTCGCCAAGAGTATTGCCCGGGCCTTTAGCTACAACGAACAAGCGGTCATGAAGGGAAGCCTTACAGAGTACCTCAGGACGGCAAAACGGCCCTATCAAAAACGGCTTGCCATGTCCAATGCAAAGATAAAAACGGAGCTGGGAATCACCATGAGGACGATCGATCAATCACTCCGCGAAGTAGCAAAACAAATGCGACAGAGTTAAGCCTTCCGAGAAGAACACTTCTCAAATTAAACCTCCAGAATGCAAACGAGTGGCAGGTGATCAGAAACATCAACCCGGGGGCAATAATGGTCGAGAATCCGCAAGGACCTGCTGACAAAAATCATGTCCACCGCTGCAGCTGCGTAGCCGGGGTGAGTTTTCCGTTTCATGTTGAATGTCGTTTGAAGCTCATCCGCAAACACGTTCCGTAGGTGCTTTTCAATATTCCCGATGGTTCGAGTGGAAGGCTGAAGGTTAAAGTCTCCGGCGAGAATGACAAGCTCCTTGTCTTGAACGTTTTTTACGATCGTTTGACTCATCTTCAGGCGGCGCTTACTATCCTTGCCATCAAGGCCCCAAATCCCATGGGTATTGATGACATCGATTTCACGGGAATCAACGTTCAGAATTGTACGTAACAGATTTCTCGGGCAGTGGGCATAGTTTTCGGGAGAATCGATGTAGGAACCATAGGGAACGTCGAAGAAAACGACATGCGAAGAACGAATAGGAAATTTTGAAAAAATCGCATTGCCGTTATCAACATTCCGACCCTCGGTAACATCAAGAAACGCAGGAGCAAACGCACCGTGGGGTATTCCGAGCTCCTGTTTGATGACGGAAAATGACCGATATTTCCGCGCACGAAAAGAATCCGTGCCATTGTAAACTTCCTGAAGCACAACAATATCGGGATCCTCTTTGCGAAGGAAGTCGATAACCTTATTCAGGAGATCTCCCTTAAGAATATTTAAGGTGAGAAACTTCAGTTGCATCAGGGATATGTTGGTGAGAAAAGTCGGTGACTTATTTACCTTTCAACAAATCCGGTCGGCGTTCCCGCGTCCGTTTCAGCGCTTGTTTCATCTGCCACGTTTCAACTCCGGCATGGTCTCCGGAGCGGAGGATTTCAGGAACCTTCCAACCCTTGAAATTTGCCGGCCGGGTATATTGTGGATATTCAAGCAAAGGGTAACGACCGCGCACTGCTCGTCCCGTGCTCTTGGGGTATTCAGGGGGAGCGTGAAAGGTACTGAAAGACTCGAGTTCGGTCGCTTCAGGTTTTTCCAGGACGCCCGGAATGAGGCGAACGATCGAATCGACCAAGACCATTGCCGGAAGTTCGCCTCCGGTTAACACATAATCACCGATAGAAATTTCCTCATCAACCAAGTGTTCCCTTACCCGTTCATCAACCCCCTCATAATGTCCGGCAATAAGGATGAGATTATCTAACTTCGCGAGATCCCTGGCCCTCGCTTGAGAAAAGACTTTCCCTTGCGGACTAAGAAGAATAACTTTTAACTTTTCACTTTTAACTTTTAACTTGAGATCGTGTAATGCACGATCGATGGGCTCGACCATCATTACCATTCCCGATCCTCCCCCGTATGGCCGATCATCAACGGTTTTCCGCCGATCGGTCGTCCAACGCCGAAGATCATGAATCCATACCTCAACCAGCCCATGCTCTTTTGCCCGAGCCACGATGCTGGCATCAAGAGGGCCTGCGAACATCTGCGGAAAAACGGTTAGGATATCGATACGCATAAATATGGCTTATAAAGCTATGATAACAAAAAAACTGCCCCACCTCCCAAGCAAAGTGGTTTTCTGATATCATTAACCCATGCAAATTACGGTAATTGGAACCGGCTTTGTTGGGGTCGTGACGGCCGCAGTTTTTGCCAAGTTCGGGAACTTCGTCTGGGCGCTGGACGTAGACAAAGAAAAAGTCAAGCTCCTCAATACCGGAAAAATCTTTTTTTACGAACCGAATCTTGAAGAACTTGTCAAAGAGAATCTCAAAAAAAATCGTCTGAAATTTACATCCGGTTATCAGGAGGCAGTTAAAGACTCCGAAGTGATTTTCATCTGCGTCGGAACCCCGTCAGCCCCAAACGGCCAGGCTGACTTGAAATACGTGTTCTCAGCTGCCCAGTCCCTCGCGCCATTTATCAAAGATCGGGTAATTATTGTAATCAAATCAACTGTTCCTCCGTCAACGAACAGGAAAATTGATCAAATCATTGAGAGAAAGACGAAGAACAAGTTTTTCAGTGCCTCGATACCGGAGTTTCTCAAAGAGGGAACCGCGGTCGCGGATGCCCTGAATCCCCAGCGTGTCATCATCGGATCAACGAACAAATGGGTCGTTGCCAAGCTTTTGGATCTTCATAAGCCACTCCAAGGCCCAAAGATCGTCATGAGGCCGGAGAGCGCGCAATTGACCAAGTACGCCGCGAATGCTTACCTCGCAACACGAATTGCCTTCATCAACGAAATCGCAAATCTGTGTGAAAAAACAGGGGCAGATATCGAAGAGATCATTCAGGGATTAGGTGCCGATGAGAGGATTGGATCGCACTATTGGTATCCCGGCCCAGGTTACGGAGGATCCTGCTTTCCCAAGGATGTAAAGGAGCTCGCTGCTTTTGCGTCAGGTATCGGAGAAAGAGATGGCCTGTTTGAAAAAATTGACAGGCTCAATGAGGAGAGAATACCGAAACTGATAACAAAAATATCACAAAGGATCGGTCGTTTGTCCGGGAAAAAAGTGGCAGTTCTGGGGCTGTCATTTAAACCCAACACCAGCGACATGAGAGAAGCACCATCAACAAAGTTCATCCCGTTGCTGCTCAAATCAGGAGCCACGGTGATCGCGTACGATCCGAAGGCAGTACCAAGCGCACGAAAGCTTTTTCAGGAAGCCGTAAGCTTCACGACTTCGCCATACAAGGCAGCGGACGGAGCAGACGTCCTGCTGCTTCTGACGGAATGGGATGAATTCAAACAACTCAATCTCGAAAAAATAAAGAAGGTCATGAGAGGAAGGATATTCATCGACACAAGGAACATCTACGATCCGCAAAAGGTAAAGAAACAAGGGTTTCAGTATATAGGAGTGGGAAGATGAATTTTCTCATAACCGGAGCCTCCGGATTTGCCGGAACACACCTCGTTCAATACATCGGCCGTCGGAAAGGTACAAAACTCTTCGGTATGGTCTACGAAAGCTACGGAGAGTTAGACAAGTATATCCCCGAGAGTCAGCTCGTGAAGATCAATCTTCTCGATCGGGACAAAGTGATGGAGGTGGTCAAGCACACCAAACCGGAGATGATCGTTCATCTCGCAGCCATGGCTGCCGTCGGAGAGAGCTTCCTGCGGCCGCAGGAAGTACTTGAAAATAACATCCTCATCTCATTGAATATTCTCGAAGCAGCAAAGACGTATGCAAGACGGGCAAGGGTGCTCATGATCGGATCCGCGGATGAGTATGGACTGGTTGAACAGAGTCAAGTCCCGATTAACGAGAACACCCCGCTAAGACCCACGAGTCCATATGCCGTTTCCAAGGTCGCCGTGGACTATTTAGGGTTGCAGTACCATCTTGCCTACAAACTCCCGGTAATACGTCTTCGGCCATTCAACCATATCGGAGAATACCAAAGCCCGGGCTTCGTCGTTGCGGACTTTGCGAAACAAATCGGAGAAGCGGAGATTGACCCGAAAAAGGTCGTAAAAGTCGGGAATTTGAGCGCCATCCGCGACTACACCGATGTCAAAGATATGGTCCGAGCCTATGACTTGGCACTGGCGAAATGTATACCGGGCGAAATATACAATGTCGGATCAGGAAAGGGGATCCGAACCCAAGACCTCTTAAACTTGATGCTGACAAAGGCGCGCAGGGAGATTCGCGTGGAGGTTGATCCGAAACGCTACCGACCGGTAGATGTTGAAGCCGTGGTCGCCGATGCAGGCAAATTCCAGAAACAAACAGGATGGAAACCGACAATTCCGCTGGAAGTTACCCTGGATCGCGTGTTAAACTACTGGAGAAAAAAATTAGCAAATGATTAGGCGAAACGCTGGATAGTTTTATGTTTTTTCGCGATAATTCAATTCAAAGAGAGGAGTACCTATGATGAAGAATAAGAAAGTAGCCTTCATCACCGGCGTCGCGGGCCAAGACGGATCGTATCTCGCGGAATTTCTGCTTAACAAAGGATACAAAGTCGTCGGTCTTCTGCGACGGACAACCAGCATTCATCGGTCAAATATCAGCCATCTGGCAGGAAAAATTTCAATCGAGTTCGGCGACCTGTTGGATTACCACACTTTAGAGGCCGTCATCCGCAAACACAGGCCGGATGAGGTTTATAACCTTGCTGCGCAGTCAGTTCCCGCGGATAGCTGGACACATCCGATCTATACCGGAGAGGTAACGGCGCTCGGAGTAACACGGATGCTTGAGGCAGTACGGAGCGTAGACCCGAAGATCCGTTTCTATCAAGCCTCAAGTCGGGAGGTCTTTGGAGGAGGAGCGACAACGGTATGCAGTGAAGAAACTCCATTCCTCGCGAATAACCCGTATGGGGTAGCGAAAGTCTACGGTCATCTCATTACCCGCACCTACAGAGAGTCATACGGAATGTTTGCCGTTGGAGGTATCTTATTTAATCACGAGAGCCCACGCAGAAGCCTTCATTTTGTCACCAGGAAGGTCACCATGGGAGTCGCCTGCATAAAGCTTGGAATTAAACATCCACCGCTCAATGAAATTGGGGAAGCGCTGGTACAGGACGGAAAGCTTTCCCTTGGGAATTTAGATGCCAAAAGGGATTGGGGTTATGCCAAAGAATACGTAGAGGCAATTTGGCTCATGCTGCAGCAAACCAAGCCCCGGGATTATGTGATTGCCACCAATACGCTTTTTAGCATCCGCGATCTTTGCAAGGTGGCATTCTCATACGTCGGCCTCAATTGGGAAGACCATGTCATCTCGAAAAAGGAGTTCTTGCGACCGACCGAAATTACGGCATCAAGAGGTGATTACTCCAAGGCGAAGAAAGAACTTGGTTGGCAACCCAAAATATCCTTTCAGGAACTGATCGAACTGATGGTGGAAACGGATCTGAAGAGACTCTCACGACGATGAAGATAGTCATTATCATTCCCACCTACAACGAAGTGGAAAACATCGGGCGCCTCATTGAGGCGCTTGAGACAGCAAGCCGTAGGTTCTCACATCACGAGACGCAACTCTTGGTGGTCGATGACAATTCCCCGGATGGGACGGGCAAGCTGGTCGAGAAGCTCACCAAAAAATTCCCCAGTCTTACGCTTCTTTCCGGAGAAAAACAGGGACTTGGCCAGGCGTACCTGAGGGGAATGGATTTTGCAGTGGACAAACTCGGCGCTGACATCATCGTTGAGATTGATGCAGACTTTCAACACGATCCCCTGGCCCTCCCTGCATTTATCGAAAGAATTGATGCAGGGTACGACTTTGTCATCGGCAGCCGATACATTAAAGGCGGATCAATTCCGAACAACTGGAGCGCCCTCCGCAAATTGTTAAGCAAGATCGGAAATCTCCTCGTCCGTATCGGGCTCCTGACATTCGGCGTTCATGACTGGACATCAGGGTATCGGGCGGTGAAAACCTGGGTGTACCAAAGGACGAGGACACAACTCACGGGATTTAACGGGTACACATTTCAGGTTGCTTTTCTCCATCAAGTGCTCCGGAGTGGAGCAAAAGTAGTAGAGATCCCCATCCAATTCGGTGAGCGGAAGTACGGCAAATCCAAAATTGGCGGTGAATACGTAAAAAATCTTCTCATCTACCTCATCAAAACGAGAATTCATGAAACAGCAACACCCCGTTTTCTCAAATTTCTCGTCGTCGGGACGATTGGCTTTGTGATCAACACGGTTGTTTTAGAGGTGCTCGTCCGCTTGGGAATCCGACCATCGATTTCCGGTGGAATCGGCGGAGAACTTGCGATCATCTCCAATTTTACGTTCAACAACATATGGACGTTCAAAGAGAAGAAAATCACTTCGATACGCCAAATCCCAGGGAAATTCATCATTTTTAATTTGGCATCCTTCGGTTCGGTGATTATCCAAACAATAACCATAGAAATCGGCACGAGAATATTCGGAGTACCTACGTACAGAATATTCTACGTCCTCGGTGTTGGTATCGGACTCATCTGGAATTACTTCATGTATAACCGCGTCGTTTGGCAAACGCACAAAAAAACTAAAATCTCATGACCTCTTCGCCGGATACCAAGAAAGTCTCCGTGGAGATAGCCATCCCGGTATTTAACGAACAAGCTGCACTCCCGAGGTGTATCGAAAAGCTTCTGAAGGAAACCCGGAAGGAGGAATTTCGAAACTATGAAATTGCTCTTACGATCGTAAACAACGCCTCAACCGATGGAACAAAAGCAATTGCCGAGAAACTGAGCCGGCGTTATGACAGCGTTAGGCTTATGAACGTGCCCCGGAAAGGGAGGGGAGGAGCGCTGCGGTTCTGTTGGGACAGAAGCGTATCCGATATCCTTGCCTATATGGATGTTGACCTTTCTGCTGACCTTTCGCATCTTCCGGAACTCCTTGAAACGATTGCAGGAAGCAAAGCAGATATTGCAATCGGTTCACGGCTCGCGAAAGGGGCACGGGTGAGCGGGAGAACGCTTGTTCGGGAGCTGATGTCGCAAGGCTACAACACCCTTATTACGTTTTTTTTCGGAACCCATTTTACCGATGCCCAATGCGGATTTAAGGCACTGTCCAAACAGGCGTATCGGACGCTTGCCCCGCTCCTTCAGAACCAAAATTGGTTCTTCGATTCCGAAATGCTCATTACGGCAAGCAAACTCGGAATGCGTATAAAAGAGATACCGGTCAATTGGAGAGATGATCCTTCTTCGACCGTAAAAATTGCCAGAACCGCCGGAGAGGATTTCGCAGGGTTATGGAGGCTTCTCGTTACCCAGCCATGGAAAAAGCAAAAAAAATTGTAACCACCATTCTGAAGAACCATAGAACCGAAACAGCGGTGTTGCTGGCTATTCTTCTTTTGGCTGCCTTTTTGCGTTTATACAAAATCCGCGAGTTTGTCGTGTTCCTCGGGGACGAAGGAAGGGATGCGTTGGTCGTAAAAAGGATGATTGTTGATCACAAATTCACGCTGCTTGGCCCGACGGCCTCTGTTGGAGGATTTTATCTCGGGCCGATCTACTACTACTTTATGATTCCTTTCTTGGGGCTTTCGAATTTCGATCCGGTGGGACCTGCTGTCATGGTAGCCCTGTTTGGGATTGCAACGGTTGGGCTGCTGTACTGGGCCGTGAGGGAATGGATAGGCCCTTCCTTCGCGGCGATTGCAGCACTCCTCTACGCGACAGCTCCGGGGGTAGTTGCGGCATCCCGCTCTTCCTGGAACCCAAACATCATGCCGTTCTTCGCCCTGCTTTCCGTTTTCGGAATTGCCCATGCCATAGAAAAAAAGAAACCAATCTGGTTTGTAATCGCCGGAATCGCATATGGCATCGCCATTCAATCGCATTACCTCGGCCTCATCTTAGGTCCGATCCTTGCGGTCACAACGCTCGTCAGCATCAAAGCAAAGTTTTGGTTGAAGGCGGCTGCGCTTCAGATTCTGGGATTTCTGATCGGAGGATCGATGTTTTTTGCCTTCGAAGTTCGTCACAATTTTCCGAACATCAAAACCATCATCGAATTCATCGGCAGAGGGGGAAACACCACCGGTCCGAGAAGCTGGAACCTCATTTCTCTCTTTCTCGATATGCTGAAAAGGACGTATGAATCTGTTTTATCGCCGACCGATGACTTCGCCAGGATTCTGATGTACACGAGCGCAATAGGTTTCATCGCTCTCTTGGTTATAAAGAAACGATCAGGGAAACCTTTATCAGTTGGGATCAAGACCATCCTGGTTTGGCTGATTGTTGGGGAGCTGGGCATAGGCGCCTACAAAGGACAGCTTTATCCGCATTACTTTGGATTCCTCTTCCCCTTGCCATTTATCCTCATAGGGACAACGCTGGGACTTATTATTAAAAAGCGTATGACAAAAATTCTTGGTATTGGAGTCTCCTTCGCGCTTGTGGCATTGAATCTTACCAACCAGGACTTTTGGAGGCAAGGGTCAAATCTCATCGATCAGACCAAAAACATCGCCGTAAAGATAATTGAGGTAAGTGAACAAAAACCATTCAATTTCGCCCTCATCGCGGATGGAAATTCCGACCACGCCTACCGCTATTTCTTAGAATCTATGGGACATAGGCCAAACACTCTTGAAGAGGAAGTTACCGAGCAACTCATTGTGGTTTGCGAACATCCCGACAAACCCTGCGAGCCGCGGGGACATCCGCTCTGGGAAATTGCAGGGTTCGGACGGGCAGAAATCGCGGCACGGGCAACAGTCTATCCGGGAATACGGATTCTCAAGCTTACCCACCACGCTGATTCGCAAAATCTTATCGGGAAACCGGTTCCAAAAGGAAAATGATAAGAAGTATGCAAGAAAAAAATCCGCTGTTGTCTGTCATCATCCCCGCCTACAACGAAGAAGACAATTTTAACCAAGGGGCGCTGGATAAAGTCGAATCGTATCTGAAGAGACAACCGTATGAAAGTGACGTGATCATCGTGGACGATGGGTCGACGGACAATAGCAGAGAAGAAATCAAACGGTGGATCGGGAAGAGAAAGAATTGGACGTTTATTGAAAACCCCCACCAAGGAAAAGCCAGAGCGATAGCGACAGGCATCGCACAGGCTCGTGGAAAGTATATGCTGTTTACCGACTTCGATCAGGCAACACCCATTACCGAGGTAGAAAAGCTCTTTCCATTCATGGAAAAGGGATACGAGGTTGCCATCGGATCACGCGAAATTAAAGGCAGCAAACGCGAAAGTGAACCCTGGTATCGACATGTGATGGGAAGGGTGTTCAATTTCTTCGTTCGTACGATCGCCGTTCCCGGCATCCAGGATACCCAATGTGGATTCAAGCTATTCAGAGCCAAAGCCGCGCACGACCTTTTCGCATCACTCGAGGTTTATAAAAACGGCGAGGAAAAAACAGCCTATACAGGAGCCTTTGATGTAGAACTTCTCTACCTTTGCAAGAAACGAAAGTTGAAGGTAGCAGAAGTACCGGTTTTTTGGAAGCACGTTCCGACCGCGAGGATCAATCCCGTTCGGGATTCCATTCGCATGTTTTGGGATCTTGTCCGCATCCGCTTCGCAGATTTGATCGGCAAATATGAGCAGTGAACAAAAAAGGAACCTCGCGATACTGCTCTACGGCCTTACATTGGGAAGCCTCCTGATCTATTCCTTCTCCCAAATTGACCTTAACCTTACCTTGTCGGGAAACCCATGGTATCAGGCGTTCCAGCACAAGCTCATATTGCTTGGCTATTATGAGCGGCCGACCTCAACCGTAATCTATCTCCTCATTCTCCTCCTGTTATTCGCATTCCAAATGTACTGGCTCAAGGCGGCAAAAAAGGGGACCCTCTCGGAAAAAACAGTCTGGAAGTTGAGCCTTCTTTCCGCATCGGTTCTTCTCTTTTCCTATCCGGCTTTTTCCCACGATATCTTTAATTACATCTTCGATACGAGGCTCCTTATCACTCACCATGTCAACCCCTGGCAGTTCACGGCCCTCGATTTTCCACTGGATCTCTGGACACGGTTCATGCGCTGGACGCACCGGACGTATCCATACGGCCCGACCTGGCTTTTGATCACGATCCCCTTTTATGTCATAGGAATGGGAAAGTTTTCTATGACACTTCTCTCTTTCAAAGTGTTGGGAGCGGTAAGTTACCTCATTTGTGTTTGGGCCATCCGAAGAATCCTTACCGTGTCCTCCCCAAAGGATGTTTCCTTCGGCATGGTGCTCTTCGCCCTCAATCCCTTGATCCTTATCGAAAGCTTGGTCAGTACCCACATCGATACCACTATGGCCGCTGTTTTTTTGCTTGCCGTTCTTTTAGGAATGAAAGGAAAGAACATCGCCGCATGGCTTGTATGGGCTATTTCGGGAGGAATAAAATTTGTGACGGCCTTCACCTTCCCCGCATGGCTGTGGTGGCGGGGCAGGGAGGAACGTCTTCAAACCGCGCTTGTCGTAATGTTCCTCCTCGTTATGTGTGCGACGGTCGCAGCCGCGCTCTCCCACGAACTTCTCCCTTGGTATTTGATTACCCCTTTGGCGGCAGGTGCCCTTCTTCCCGGGCGAAGGACGCTTAATGTACTCATGCAGGCATTCACGGTTGGACTTTTGCTCCGCTACGCGCCGTATCTCCTTAAAGGTGAGTATTCCGCATGGGTAAAGACCGCCCGAGAATGGGTAACATTCCTGCCCCTCCTTGGAACGGTGGTATTCTTATGGCTAAGAAAGAAAAGCTTCTCCTTATCATCCTCATAGGCCTCGGCTTCTTCCTCCGCGTCTGGCGCCTATCGGACCTCATGGGGTTTGATTACGATCAGGAAGTTGCCATGGAGGCGGTCGAACGGATTCTTTCCGGAAGACCGACCCTCATCGGCCAGCAGACCTCAGTCGGCGGAGTCTTTATCGGGCCGGGATATTATTATCTTTTAGCTCTCTTCACCTGGATTTTTGGGGGCAACCCCCTGGGGTGGGGCGTGATGGTTGCGCTGATTTCCGTCGGGACGATGGTCGCTTTGTTTATCCTCACGCGCGGGGTTTTCGGAAAAACGACTGCGTTTCTTACGCTCGCCATCTATGCGACAAACGCGAAAATCAACTTCTATGACCGCACAACAGCTCCGTCCAATCCCGTCATGCTCGCATCAATCATAACCGTGCTTCTTCTTTGGTTGGTAAAGAGTGGGAAAAGGAGACTCATCCCACTTCTTGCATTGACAGTGACAACAGCCGTCATCCATTTCCATCCTTCAACGATTTCCCTTGTTCCGTTAAGCGCCGTTCTTTGGTTGTATTGGAAGATAAAAAGACCAAGCAGGCGTGAGATTCTTTTAAGCATAGCCGCAGTATTGCTCGCCATCGGCCCTCTTCTTGCATTCGATCTTCGCCACGGATGGATCAACATAAGCGGAGTGATTCGGGCGCTGGGCGATCAGGGAAACGAGGCATACGTATGGATCCTAAAGTCGCTCGCCACCTTTCGTACGCAGGTAGAGAACCTCAGCTCTTTCTTTGCGGTCGGCGGAATGGGGGCCTTTATTGCTCTCATCATGATGGTCTACTGGTTCAGGGACAAGCGAAATGAGAGAGCATTGCTTTCATACTGGATACTGATTCCTGTCCTAACCTTAAGTTTCTATAGGGCTCACATCCCGGAATACTATTTGCTGACATCGTTCCCCGCGCTCATCATCGGTATTGCCGCTATAGAGAACAGCCTGTTGAAAAAAATGCCCCTCGTCGGCGCCTTGGTGGTATTAGGAATAATTGCTGTGAATCTTGCCGCCATCGGACAGGCCAAAAATCCCTTCAGTTTAAAAAATAAGCGGGACGTCGCCCGGTTCATTAAACAAAAGGGAATTCAGGAGTATATGGTAACCTTTGACACCGATCCGGGGCTTGAGTCCGGTTTTGGTTACATCCTGAAGCAGGAAGGGGTATCCTCAACCGACTCAAGTCCGATAATATTTACCATCGTCATACCCGAAAGCAGGCGCTCAATGCCAGGGAAAGAAACAACTCTAGGCGGCATAAAAGTGATAGAATCGTTCAGAGAAGTGGAGGAAAGAGGCGGTTAACCAAGGAGGATAGTTTCCAAAGAGTTTTTAACGTTTTTATCCTTCTCTTTTTCACTATTTTCTTATTTCTTTTTGTTTCGTATTCTTAATCATTCGATGAGCCGGTGCTACCTTTGTCACCAGAATTTCTTAACCAAGGCGTTTGATAAACTCGGGTGGCCGATACTTCGTTGCGGCAATTGCGGCCTCTATACACTTGAGTTTAAGGGCTCCTATCAAAAATTTATTCGCGAGTACTACAACAAAGGATTCTTTACCGGCAGCCCGAAACGTGCTGGGTACTATAACTATGAGGGAGACTGGCTTGCAGAGGAACTCAACATGCGAAGTTATGTAAAAGGGATCAGACAATTCAAGAAAGAAGGAAAGGTTCTTGATGTTGGTTGCGCAACCGGAATTTTCATGGTTGAGGCACAGAAAGAGGGTTTTGATGTTTATGGAGTGGACGTTTCCGATTATGCAATCGGGATAGCCAGAAGGCGTTTTTCTGACCGTGTAACCATGTCAAGCATCGAACGGGCAACCTTTGAGAAGAACGCCTTCGATATTGTCACGCTGTTTGATGTAATCGAACACCTGAATGACCCAAGAAAGGTTTTAAAGAAGCTTCATACGATAATAAGGAAGGATGGGTTGCTTGTCCTCAACACGGGGGATACGGGTTCTTTTTTGGCCAAGATTCAGGGGAAAAGATGGCACTTCTTTATTCCTCCCCAACATTTCTTTTATTTCTCACAAAAGAATCTTTCACAACTCCTTACGCAGTGTGGATTTCGTGTGCTGGGAATTGATCATAAAGGGAAATGGATAACGTTACGATACTTCTTCCATTTGGCGCGGCAGATCCAGCAGGACCCGGTAAGCAAATTTGGGTTTTCTGTCTTTGGCAAAATTGCTCCTGGTAAAATCCCAATCTACATCAACCTTTTTGATAACATAACGGTATATGCCAGCAAAACTCCCAATACAGAGGATGCAAGCAACAGATAAAAAAACTTACAATCATGACAAAAGGCGTTGGAATCATGCTCACCTTGCGATCCTCATTTTTCTAACGATTGTTGGACTCTATCTCCGCATCGAGCCGGCGTTGTTTGATGCCGTTCATTTTACCTACGACCAAGGGGTGGATATCTCCTTCGTCCGAGCCCTGGTGGTGGATCACAAAATCTCCCTCATCAGCCGTTTCACCGGCCTCCAAGGGGTGTTGATGGGGCCGCTTTGGACCTGGATACTCGCCATTCCCTACGTCGTAAGCGGTGGAAATCCGACCTCAAGCGAACTTTTTTTAAGCCTAATCGGCATTGCGGCAATCTGGTATACCTATGCGATCTTAAAAAGGATTCTCTCTGAAACCGAAGCGATAATCGCGGCATTCTACGTTGCAGTCTCAGGAGTCTTTTTGGCGGCTGCGCACGTCGTTCTTTCCCCATATCCACTGACCTTGCTGATGATTGTTTACGTCTGGTTCCTCTGGGAAATCGTTGAGCACGGATACATGAAATTCTTGCCCTGGTTAGGTTTGTTGGCAGGCATCTTTTTCCAATTTGAGATCGGTTTTGCGATTTTTGTGGTTCCGGCGACGATTATCGTTCTTCTCCTGATGCAAAAACAGAGACTACTTCCGCTGAAAGAAATCGCACGAAGCGCCTTTCTTTTTGGATTAACCTTCCTCCCGCAGATCTTGTTTGAGTTCCGCCACGACTTTTTAATGACCAGAGCGATTGGAGGCTTTCTCACCGGCAAAAACGAAAGCTTGGGAAGTGAAGGAATGGGCTTATTTGGGCGGGCAATACTTCGAGGCGGTTCGCTGTGGGAAGATTATGCAGGATCGGTTACTTTTATCGAAAAGAGCATCATGGGAACGCTTGCAATCAGTATCCCCTCGCTTTTCGGTTGGCTGAAAGTCCGAAGAGAGAATAATTCCATTCGTCTGCGTTTCGGCTTTATGCTTTTACTTTTTACGATAATGATGTACCTAGGCTTTGTTATTTACCCGGGACCCATTTGGGCATGGTACAGAGCCGGGATGCCGATCGTTTTTATTCTTCTTGTTGCCATCGGCTGGGCCGCGCTTGTTGGCGAGAGCAAAAAATGGAAGCATATTGCCATCGCCGTTTTTATCCCTCTCGCATTCATTGGCCTAAAGCCAAACCTCCTGCTTTCCCATATCACGACCGGGTATGAAGGGGGTGCGGGAACCGTGAAGAATCAAAAAAATGCCCTTGATACGATTTTTCAAGACGCGAGGGGGAATCCATTCGATCTCTATGTCTATACACCGCCCGTCTATACCTATGTGTGGGATCACATGCTCTTCTGGTATGCCAAACCGAAATACACCAACTATCCGAATGAATACGGCTATCAAAGAAGTAAGAAAGCAGAAAACGGCTTTTACCTTCTCATCGAACCGGATGATTTTCCCGATAGGATTTCCGGATGGAAAGGGAACTTTGAAAGCCATGGAAAACCGGTAAAGACATGGGAACTTGCCGGCGGCTTACGGCTGGAGCGTTGGGAAGCTACAAAGAAGGGTGAATGATTGCATTTCTAAAAAAGCATACCTTTTTAGTATTGGTCGGGTTATTAGTAATCGCGACCGGCCTTCTCTTCCGTGAAGCGATCATTTGGGGAAAAGTCCCGGTGGCCTTAGATTACGGAGTCTCTACCTTCCAACCCTGGAAGCTCGATTTTGAGGGGACCTTCACCAAAGCTCCAAAGCCGATCGGACATGATGACATCAGGATCTTTTACCCTCAACGTAAATTCATAACCGAAAGCGTAAAAAACGGCGCGCTGCCCTTCTGGAACCCGTATGAATTTGCGGGTAACGTCTCAATAGCGAATTCTCAGACTGCAACTTTTTACCCTCCCTTTGCACTATTTCTTATCTTCCCACGGCTTTTAGCCTGGACTTTGTTATCGGCAAGTATCCCAATACTGGCTGGAATAGGCTGTTTTCTATTCCTAAGGAAAGTACTTAATGATGGTTTTGCTGCGGTATTCGGAGGACTCGTGTTTGCCTTTTCAAGTGCAGTCATAACCAGGACCCAGGACGGTCTGGTCGCCGGCCACACCGTAATTTGGCTGCCTTGGGCGCTGTATGGGATTGAAGTGTGGTTGAAGGAAGGGAAGTGGAGAGGAATCGGGGTGGTAGGAAGTGCGTTGGTGCTTTCGATGCTCGCCGGCTGGTTTCAGTTCACTTTTTACGTGTATACCGTAGCAGTATTGTATGCACTTTTTCGTTGGAGAGGTGAAAAAAAGAGCCAACCACTGATGGTGCTTTTCGGGACAATCCTGGGAAGTCTTCTTTTAACAGCATTCCACTGGCTTCCCGCCTTGGAAGCGCTGCGCTATTCGCCAAGGGGAGCTCTGGGAGCCCCGGCCGAGTTTACGTCCAAACACCTCATGCCGATCGCGCACCTTTTAACACTTCTTATTCCCGAATTCTTCGGCCACATCGGAAACAGCACCTATTACGGTGCCAGTGAGTTTAAAGAAGGTGTGATCACAATCGGGACAATACCATTCCTGGTATCCCTGGTTGCATTATTCAGAAAGTCAAAGGAGGACCTGCCCAAGTTCTTTTCCTTACTTTTCGCAGCTTCACTGCTTTTGGGATTGAAAAACCCGATGAGCAAACTGGTGATTTTTCTCAATATTCCGCTTGTTTCTACCTTTCTTCCGAATAGAGTACTGATCCTTGGATCATTCGCTCTGGCGATCTTAGCGTCTTTCGGATTCAAGGAGATTTCGCAGGGGAAAAGGGAAAAACTGGCCAAAGTAGCCAAAGTTGCGCTCGGCGCGTTCATGTTGCTCTATGTTGCAACCGCCACGCTGTATATCTATGAAAAAGTGCTTGCGCAAATAGTCGGATTCAGCCTCTTCGAAAAAGGAATCGAGCGGTACGTACGCATATCAATCAAAGAAAGCCTCATTCCGGCGGTCTTGGTGGTGATCCTTTTTGCACTGCTTCGGGGACTTAAGAAAAAAACTTCTGCACTTCTTGTTTTTCTGTTTGCAGCAACCATTATCGGGCAGGTGATAAGCGGTTCTCGGTACCTCTATTTCTCGGATCAAAAGCACGAATTTCCCACAAATCCCGTGTTCACCTTTCTTGAAGAAAAGACCGGTAAAGACTATTCACGGTTTCTTTCGCTTTCCTATTCCCGAATCCCCTCAAACATTCCGTTGTACTACAATCTCTATTTTCCGGAGGGGGTAGATGCGATGTACCCGATGTGGTACGGAGAGTTCACCGGCTTTTATAACTCAGGTGCGAGCGCCCAGTATTTTTCGCGGATAGAAGCGTCGTTCTCTGAAGAATTTGAACGCCGCGGCTGGGTTGACCCGAAAAACATAAACCTCCTTTCGCATCTCGGCATTCGGTACATTGCTGTTCCGAAAGACCATCACACGCTTCCCCCGGAACCCGTCTTCAAAAAAGTATTCAGCTACAAGTGGCACACCATCTATGAGTACAAATACGCGTTCCCCAAAGCCTACTTTGTCCCGCGGTTTTCCGTAACGGAAAAGAAGATTTTAGGACTCCTGAGAATCTTCCATCCTGAATTCTTCGATCAGCCGGAAGTGCTTTTATCAACAAATCAGGAACTCGGTTTTCCGATCGGTTCAAGTCAGGGGAAAGTCTTGGTCTCCAACCTGGACTTGCGGGAGAAATCACTTCGGAAGAATGACATTGTTTCCCCTGATCCTTTTGCAAACGTCAAGCACGCCTTGGAGGAGTTTAGTAAAAATCCTGTTGAAGTTGTTTCCTACACTTCAAACAGGGTAGAGCTTTCGGCAAAACTTATGGAAGCCGGTTTTATCATCGTAAACGACGCCTATTTTCCTGGATGGGAGGCTACGGTGGATGGTGTAAATCAGCCGGTGCTGCGGGCAAACCATGCCTTCCGTGCCATCGCTGTGGACAAAGGCGAACAGAGGATTGTCTTCTCCTATTATCCGAAATCGTTCCGGATCGGAACACGTATCGCGGCCGTAGCGGCGACACTACTGCTCCTTTGTATTCCGCTCGTCCCGATGGTGATACGATGGAAGAAAAGAAAATGAAGACACTCTCAAGTGCGCTTTTTCTCATTGCTTCTGCAACGCTCGTGACCCTCACGATCTACTGGAAAATTCCGCTGAAAGGCTATATTCCCGTTCCGGGAGATCTCTTGGTCGGACGCTTTTTCCCCTTCAATACGATGAGGTGGGAAGGCTACCCATTGGGAGTGCCCTACAAGGAATTCATCAATGCAGATGTCGTAAGGCAGTTGTATCCTTGGAGAGACTTGGCAATGCAACTGCTCAAAAAAGGGGAGATGCCCTGGTGGAACCCCTACGCCTTTGCCGGGACTCCGCTTTTGGGAAACATCCAGTCGGCTCCGTTTTACCCGTTAAACTTCCTCTATCTTCTCATGGACCATAGAACGGCCTGGGTAGCAGGGGTCATGCTCCAGCCAATTCTGGCAATGCTCATGATGTGGCTTTTTGCGCGCGAGCTTGGGCTGTCAAAACCAGCCGCGATGCTGTCAGCCATCGCCTTTAGCTTCAGCGGGTACATGGTGGTCTGGTGGGAGTTAAACACGATCGGTCATGCAGCCCTATGGCTGCCTCTGATGCTCTGGGGGATAGAAAAGTGGAGAAAAACGAAAAAGCCCTGGTTCCTTGCGGCGATTGTTGTCGGACAGACATCTTCTCTTCTGGCGGGCCACCTCCAGACCAGCACCTATGTCTTCCTCGTTTCTTTAGCCTTTTTCGCATTCAGATTCCTTATGAGAAAGGAAAAGAAACGAAGAAGCTTACTCCTCTATGGAATAAGTATGGCTATAAGCCTCCTTTTGGCTTCCCCACAGCTTCTCCCCGCAGCCCGTTTCCTAGCCTACACTCCTCGGGGAACACAAGCCGATGAGGCAATCTTCACGCATTTCCTCCTCCCGCCAAAACACCTGGTAACCATCCTTGCACACGATTTTTTCGGAAATCCCGCCACAAAGAATTTCTGGGGTATTGATTACGGAGAATTTATGTCCTATTTTGGGATCGTCGCCCTCTTTTTTGCTGCCGTTACACTGACCAACGCCAAGATCGTTCCGGCAAAATTCTTCATCGGTACGGCAGCGATAGCAGTGCTCTTTGCACTTCCCACGCCTCTTTCGCACTTCATTCGATCGGCAAGAATCCCGATCCTCGGAACCAGTGTCCCCGCTCGAACCCTCTTTGTCATGCAGTTTTGTGGAGCCATTCTTTCGGGGATAGGCCTTGATGCATTCCTGAGAAATCCAAAGACAAAGCTTCGTTGGGCCATAGGCATTTTAGGTTGTACCTATCTTGCGATCTGGTTGGTTGCGATACTGTATGGAAGACAAACCGATCAAATCCAGGCGGTGAACTGGCGCGTGACCATAAAAAATCTGATACTTCCTTCCGCCATCTTCTCCGTTTTGACGGCCGCACTTGTCTTTCAAAGGACGTTTCCTGTTGCAAAGAAACTCTTAAGGAAAACGGTGGTGGCTTTCATTTTCATTCTGGCTTTAACTGAGTATTCCTACTTTGCGAACAAATTCCAGACATTTTCAGAGCCCCGCTTTTTCTTTCCGCAGTCTCCGATCTTTGACGTTTTAGCGAAAGAAACTGTCAAAACACCCTACCGCTTTTTTGGGGATTATACGGCAACGGTAGACAGTAACGTGTGGATGCCATATGGCATCTATGGGGTGGAGGGATACGATTCATTGTATCTTCGAAGGTACGGCGAGTTGTTGGCTGCAGCAGATGGTGGCAGGATTCCATCCGTCATCCCGAGGTCCGATGCAAATCTTATAAAGAATAAGGATGACCTAAGCCGCAGACGCCTCCAGGATCTCCTCGGTATTCGCTACATCCTCGATAAAAACGACTCTCCAGCCAGCGATTGGGAACCGGATCCGGGAAGATTCCCTCCCGATCGTTACGAGCTCATTTGGCAACAAGGAAAATTTAAACTATATGAAAACAAACAGAGCCTGCCGAGAGCGTTCTTGGTAGGGGAATTTACCATCGAAGCAGAGCCGCAGAAAATTGTTGACCATATCTTTAATCGGGATTTTGATCTTAACAAAACCGCAATACTTGAAGAATCGGTGGACGAAGATCTCTCTCCGTCAGTAGGGCGGGTAGAATTTGAGCGGTATGAACCGAACTCCGTGACGCTTACGGTGCAGTCTCCTACCACGCAGTTACTCTTTCTCTCCGATGCCTACTACCCTGGATGGAAGGCAACGGTCGACGGAAGTCCGACAAAAATCTATCGTGCAAACTACGCCTTCCGCGCTATCGTCATTCCCGCCGGCAATCATCTTGTGACGTTTAAATATAAACCAAAATTATTCTAAACCCTAGACCCTACTCGCCCGCCGAATCCGCCGGCTGGCGGAGTAGGCGGGAACCCTATACCCTATTTCCCTTATGCGCCGCATCCTTCCATTTTTCATGCTTTGTGCATTTACATTTCTTCTGTTTTGGAAAACCGTAGTCTATGGCCTTGTTCCGGCTCCCTTTGACCTTCTTGTATCCTGGTTTTTTCCCTATAACCTCGGCGGATGGCAAATAGATGGCAGGATGACAACCTACAAAGGCGGTTGGTTTGCTTCCGACGCTGTGAGGGAAATATATCCCTGGAGAGAGTTGGCATTTGATCTCGTCAGACAGGGCCAACTTCCGCTCTGGAACCCGTACGCCTTTTCTGGAACCCCGCTTCTTGCGAACTTTCAAACCGCGGTGTTTTACCCGATAAACTTGCTCTTTGCCGTCGTTGGGGACTTTGCTTGGGGATGGGCGATGTATGTAATCTCGGCCGTGATTTTGGGCTCGGTATTTATGTATCTCTTTCTCCGTTCGCTCAAACTTTCACGACTCGCTGCCACTGCCGGAGGGATCGCATTTGTCGCCTCGGGTCTGATGATCAGCTGGCTGGAGTGGGGGGTCGTCGCCCATGCGGCAATCTGGCTTCCCCTTATGCTTTTTGCGATAAACCGCTTCAGGGAAACAGGAAAGAAGCGATTTTTGTTTCTCTTGATGTTTTCGATACTCGCAACAATCTTTGCCGGCTATCCGCAGAAGGCTGCATACGTTTTCCTTATCTCCATCACATGGTTTCTGTTTCTGTTTAAGAGTACCGAAAGATCCGTCCGAAAGTCATTTGCTTTTCCAATTCTCTTCACCTTGCTTATTGCAATCGGAGTGAGCGCTATTCAATGGGTACCGACCATGGAACTCTATTTTCACTCGGCGATGAGAGGAGAGGTCTCAAATCGCTTAAGCCTCGGTTCGGCATTATCACCAGCCCATTTGGCAGCGATCTTCGTTCCTGACTATTTCGGGAACCGGACCACCGAGAATTACTGGGGAAAAGACTTATCAGACGTCGATTACATGGACGTTGACCTCTATGCTGGAGCGATCCTCATGTTCCTCGTCGTAAATACGCTCCTTGAGAGAAAAGGAAGGAAGGAGAAACAATGGCTGGTATGGCTTGTGTTTGTCGGTTTGCTGCTGGGCGTGAAGAGCCCGATCGTTTCCCTCATTACAAAGGTCGGGATTCCGGTCTTCGGTACGGGGGCAGCGGCAAAATCGCTCTTTATCACGATGTTTGCTACCTGCTGTCTGGGGGCGATGGGGCTTGATCGCATAAGAGAGGAAAAACATTTTACGAAGCTCCGGCTGGCGATCATCATAGTGGTGGTTATCTATCTCGGTTTGTTTGCCTCGACATTCCTGATTGACCCGGTCAAAGCCTCAATTGCCCGTCAAGGTTTTATTGTTCCGCTCGGTTCACTTGGGATTGGCATCGGAGCACTCCTTCTCATCAGAAGATTTCGTATAAACACCACATTCACCGGGTTAATCTTTCTCGCCTTGCTATCCATTGAACTCCTGATCCATGCAGAAAAAATTTTACCGTTTGCCTCACCGAAGTTCGCTTTCCCGAAGCATATCCTGATTGAGGAGCTCAAAGGAAAGGCTGGATACGACCGCGTGGACGGATTTTGGGACTCAGAGATTGCTACCAATTTCCACACCGCATTCCGGTTGTATTCCGCCGAAGGGTACGACCCCCTTTACATCCGCCGCTATGGCGAATTCATGACGGCAGCCGAGACCGGACAACTCCCACCCCTCATTCCCCGATCCGATGCCGACATTACCCAAAAGAACGAAACCAACAGAAACAGACTCATCGATCTTACGAGCGTCAAATTTATTGCCGCAAAAGTTACGGATCCAAACCAACCTTGGGAAGAAGAGCCGTTAAAATATGACCCCGCTCGTTTTAAACTTCTCTGGCAACAGGGAAAATTTAAGATCTACGAAAATCTCCATGCCCTCCCAAGAGTATCGCTTGTGTACGACTGGAAAATTATTCCGCAAGGTAAGACGATGATTAAAACCATCTATGATTCACAATTCAACCCGCATGAAACGATTCTGCTCGAAGAGGATCCTGCAATCGAAAAACAGGTAGGTATTGCAAAAGGCGAGGCACAAATCCGCCGCTACGAGCCAAACTTCGTCGAAGTGATGACCCAAAGTGAGGCTCCTTCACTCCTTTTACTCACCGATTCGTATTATCCGGGCTGGAGAGCAACCGTCGATGGAATTCCTACCCAAATTCTCCGTGCCAACTACACGTTTCGAGCTGTTGCCCTCCCGGCGGATAGCCACAAGGTAACCTTCACGTATTACCCACTATCGTTATTGGTCGGGAAAAGTCTTAGCATAATCAGTCTACTTCTGTTGGCAGGCGGATTAGTATACGGAAGCAGGATGCCTGAAAAAGCTTCAGCAGAAGTGAAGTTTGATGCGAAGCATTCCGCGAGGACTTCTCTCCGTCCAAAGAAAAAAGACAGATGGACGAAGGTTATGTCGGAGAGTAGGATATGAGGAGGGGAGCGATGGTCGACAAAGGATCTCCTCAAGGTAGACAGCTCTTACAGGTAAGAAGGTATGAGAAAGAAAAAAGTTAACGCTCAATATTCCATGGAGAATAAAAAGGACAAGAAATTATATTTAAGAGTGATTTTGGTACTCTTTGTTGTCATCAGTTTTTTCTTTTGGTATTTGCGACTGCGGAATTTTGAGAAGATGATGACATTTCACACCGATCAGGGATTTCACATCCAAGAGGTTTACGATATGGTTGTTCAGAGAAAAGCGAGGCTCATCGGGCCGATTGTCCTCACACGAATGGTGGAAGGAAAGGGCTATTTCATCGGTCCGTATTATTATTACATCTTGGCCATTTTAGGTATTGTATCCAAATGGGACGCAGTAAGTATTACGAAATTCCTCCTCATATGGTGGTGGGCGGGAGCCGTGTTCCTGTTCCTGTGGATCGGAAAGAAGCTCAATTGGCAGGCCGCCTTGTTTGTATATGCCATTCTTACCGTCCACCCTCTCCTCATCGGCTTTAGCAGAATGTTTTTAAATCCGAATTTCCTACCGCTCATCTCAGTTGGGTTTTTTTATTTTCTCTGGAAAGCCCTCAAAGAAAAACGGAAAAAAGACTGGTTTATTGCAGGAGGCCTCGCTGGATTCGGATTGAGCTTTCATTTTAGTGTATTGGTATGGCTCGGGATCATGGCAGGAGTATGGACGTATGGCTGGTTCGTAAAGAAACTGAACATTGGCCATTTGCTGGCAGGGCTTATTGGAATAGCACTCAGCGAGCTGCCGTATCTGATTTTTGAGCTCCGACACAATTTTTATAATCTTCGCACAATACGGGCAAATGGTTTCGATCCCAACGAAGTGGGGTTTCTCGGACCGTACTATGCCTTTGGATTTTTCCCAATTATCTTCTGGGCAATAGCCTTCCTGTATACCTTCGTTGCGAAAAGGACCAAATATTGGATTTCAATCCCATTGTCTTTGCTGATTCTTTGGTCGATCATGTTCGTATTTACAAAGGATGAGTACAAAGAAAAAGGCTACGGAATGCCCATCGGGTGGAGCGTCCCGACTCAAAAGTATCTTGCAGGGGTTATCTGCAACGACCAAAGCAGGAAGAATTTCAATATCGCAACCCATATCAGTGCTGATGTCAGGGGAGACGATCTCCGCTGGTGGGTGAGACGGTGCGGTGCGGAGCCGATGGGATACGGTGACTATCCATTCGCTGACACGCTCTATTTCGTCGACCGCGGAGAACTGCAGTCACTCAATGCCCCGGGACTCTGGGAACTCGCGTCAATGACAAAAGATCCACACGAAGTTGAAGTTACGAAAGAGTTAGACGGCGACCTTTGGTTCTATAAACTTGTACGGAAAAAGTAGAGAGTGAGCCTCCCTCAGTCGAAGCTGGGGACTTTCCTACACTACTCAGAGGCGAAACCCCGCACCGACCAGTCTGACTGGTCTGGTGCTGGGGTAAGCCCCCCCATTCTCTCATCCACGCCCGAACGATATCGCATATCCATGCAGTGTTTTTAGCTCCTGAAACGTATTCCGCCTTTCAATACATGGAGAGGTGATATCATTACGTTGGGAGAAATGCATGAAGAAAGCTAGGGAAAAAAAGATTCAATGGCTCATTCTTTCTGCCCTCCTTTCTTTTCTCATCATCTGGCCTCTCTTTCGTCAAGGTTTTTGGCAGAGCGATGATGGAGAGTGGATGGTGATTCGATTTTCTGCGTTTCACGAGAGCCTCCGCGACGGCCACTTCCCGGTTCGCTGGACACAGCGGCTCAATCATAGCTACGGCTACCCGGTCTTCAATTTCCTCTATCCCTTACCGTTCTATCTCGCAGAAATCCCGCGTCTGTTGGGTTTCGGGTTTGTTGACAGCATCAAAGTAATTGTCGGGGCAAGCGTCATGGCCGGGGCAATCGGGATGTACCTGTTTGCCAAAAAATGGGGTCACTTTGCAGCCTTTATCGCAAGCCTGGTGTATATTGTTGCTCCCTATAGAACGTTTCTCCTCTACGAAAGGGGATCGTTGGGGGAGAGTGTAGCCCTTGCCGCCGTTCCGTTTATTTTTTGGTTTTCAGATCGGCTCTTACGATTGAAGAATTGGATAAGCGTGATACTTCTGGGGATTTCATATGCGGCGCTCATAATGTCGCACAATATAATAGCGGCACTATTCACTCCGCTTCTTCTCCTTTACATGTTCACGATCATTCTGAAATCCAAAGAAAAACTCTACGCTCTACGCTCTACGCTCTACGCTATTCTACTAGGATTATCCTTGTCTGCATTTTTCTGGATGCCCGCACTTTGGGATCTCCAATACACCAGGGAGCCGCAAACTCAGGTGTCAGAATATGCCGCATACTTTTTGAGCGGCATGAAGCTTCTTGGGATGCTTGGCATCGTGCCGGTAGGTTTTATTCTCTTGGGGCTCCTGAAACGGAATCTGTTTTTTCCAATCCTCGGTCTTCTTGCCGTCTTTTTCATGCATCCGATTTCTTCTGCGGTTGTCGGAGTATTCCCATGGATAGAAAAAATCCAGTTTCCTTGGAGGCTGTCGACGGTATTCCTCTTTACATCGGCGGTAACTGCCGCCCAGGTGTTCGCAACGCCGGGGATTACCCGAAAGCTAAGATGGGTTGCTTTTGTGTTTGTTTCCATTGCTCTCCTGACTTCAGTACTTCCCTCAACGACGAATATCCGATACATCAACCGGCCCGAAGGATTCTACACAACAAACGATGACACGACGACGGTAAAAAAAGAGTTTACGCCTATTTGGGTAAGGCAGGATCCGACGAACAAAGCGGACCGGCCCTTCGAAATTTTTGCAACCCAGGGTAGCTACGAGGTGCTGGATCAGGAACTCAAAACCGGAAATTACTACCTCCAACTTCGACTGCGGGAGCCAGCGCGGCTTCGCTTTTACACCCACTACTTTCCGGGCTGGAAGCTGTACGTAGACGATGAAGCGGTAGCACCGGATCCCGACAAAACCGAAGGCCTCTTAGAGGTCAATCTATCTCCGGGAACAAACGACCAACGTATTGTTAAGGCACTATTTGAAAGGACCCCGGTGCGATCAATGGCAGAATGGATCTCCTTGGTTTCTATGCTGATCGTCCTCGTCCTTGCAGTGATCAATCGATTTCCCGGATCGAATTGGACAAAACGAATCGGCATAGTGGTGGGGGTGTTCGCAATGGCAAATATCGGATTTTTTATTTTGACAAACCTTCCGACCTACAGGCAGAAATTTGATCCGGTTCAAATGGAATCTGCGTACCTCAATTCCCAGTGGGTGAATCCCGATGCGAGAACCAGCAAGGCCATCGGCGACAGCGGCCTCTACACTTGGGCCGGTTGGGCATATCTCCATGGAAAGAACCCCGTTCTTATTAACCCGGAAATGCCCCCTTTGGGAAAATACATTATCGGATTGATGCTCATTGTAACGATGCGTCCGGCGATGGTCGGTTTTATTCTCGCATCATTTGCCCTCACGACCCATTTCGTGCTGGCAAGATATATTCTTAAAGATATATGGCTTGCCCTTACGGCAACCGCTCTACTGAGTCTGGAACCGGTGATGCATAATCTCTTAAACATTACGATGCTCGACGGTTTACAAGTGAGCTTCTTAAACCTCACATTACTGTTCTTTCTCAAAGGCCTTAAACAGGCCCGTTGGTTTGCATTGGCATCGCTTATGCTTGGGGGTGTGGCGGCAACCAAGTTTTACGTATCGGCTGCAGTCGTCATAATTGCCCTCACGGGATTTCTTATACTCTTTAATAAATGGCAAAAACTGGTGTTTTTCCTGCTGAGCCTTCCGATTGCAGGCATAGTACATATTGCATCATATGCAATCTTCTTCATCCAAGGAAACACCATTCGAAGCTATTTTGGGGCGCAGAAATGGATCTATGAGTTTTATCGTCAGGGGAATGTTGGAACCGTACCGCTAGGTTCATATTGGTTGCTCGTATTGTTTAACCGCTGGCGGATATGGTTCGGGCAACAATGGGGAATGTTCACGACGATAAAAAGTAATCTTTGGAGGATCAGCTGGCCGATCAACCTCCTTGCAGCACTGGTTGCTGTTGTCTCGTGGATGAAAAAGAGGCTTCCGGAAGAGTTTGGTGTTTTAGTGGTGTGGTTGGCTGTGTACAGCGTGTTCCTTACATTCATCATCGGCTGGCCACACTACATGCTTCTCTTTTTGCCATATTCTTACATTCTCTTGGTACAATTAGGCAAGCTCTACGGTCCGAAGCTTATCAAGTTAGTTAGTTAGTGTGGGGAAGAGAAGAAAACTTATTCCAGTAATAAAACAATAGAACAATTTAGCAATGCAACAATTGAACAATTTAACATGAGAACTCTTTCTCTGTACATAAAAAAATATTTTTCCGAAATCGTAGTGGTGCTCCTTACCATTCCAGCTCTTCTCCCCCTTTTCCATCCTGGCTTTTTCACGATGCATGATGATCAGCAGGTGGCACGCCTCTACGAGCTTGACCGCGCTTTTGCTGCGGGGCAGTTCCCGGCGCGATGGGTGAAAGATCTCGGATTCGGGTATGGCTATCCCTTATTCATCTTCTACCCGCCGCTCGTGTATTATCTCGGAGAAATTTTCCACCTCCTATTCGGTACGACGTTTATTCTCTCAACAAAGTTTGTTTTTGGGTTCGCGTTCCTTGGGGCCGGATTGGCGATGTATTTCTGGTCAAAAGAGCATTTCGGAAAAATCGGTGGGATCATTGCGGCTGCTTTTTATACCTACGTCCCATACCACGCCGTCGATGCATATGTCCGCGGGTCGCTGGCGGAGCTCACCGCATTTGTTTGGCTTCCTCTTATTCTGTGGTCAACCGACCGTTTAATCATAAAGCAAGAAAAAAAACAGTGGCTATGGCTCTCGCTGTGGCTGGCCCTTTTGATGCTTACCCACAACCTCATCTTTCTCCCCTTCATGGTGCTTTTTCCATTTTATGTACTATTCTTGCTCGTAAAATCAAGAAGCAAACTCTATGCTCTACGCTCTACGCTCTACGCCGTGCTCTTAGCACTAAGCCTCTCTGCCTTCTTCTGGCTACCAGCTCTTATTGAGAAAAAATTTACCCTCGTCGACTCCATTCTTCTTTCGGAACTTGCAAACTACAAACTGCATTTCGTTTATCCAAACCAACTATGGAATTCGCTCTGGGGTTATGGTGGTTCAACCGCAGGTCCACTTGATGGCATCTCATTCAAAATCGGAAAACTTCATGTGGTGTTAGCCTTCCTTGTTCCGGTCCTATGGTTCGTGGTACAGCGCTATAAACGAACCAAAATGTCCTTACATTTATCCCTGTATTCTTTTAATCTTTTAGTCCTGTTCTTAATAAGTGCATTCATGACCACTCAGTTCTCAGAAGTTATCTGGAAGGTGGTAAGGCCATTACAATACCTTCAGTTCCCCTGGCGTTTCTTGACATTCACCGCGCTCTTCGCCTCGTTTCTTGCAGGAAGCGTTATTGCCGCGGTCTATACACTTAAGAGCCACCTCGCAACCGGTATGATCGCGATCATGCTTTTGGCACTCCTCCTCTATCCGAATCTCAAGCTATTCAAACCGCAGACATATCTTCAGGTTTCCGATAGCCACTACGTAAGTGATGAGTTCCTCAAATGGAAAATCTCAAAAACCAGCTTCGAGTTTGTTCCCGAAGGTGTCAAAACAAGAAAAGAGTTGAGCGAAGCAGAAAAAAGGGAAATAACCCAAGTGGACATCAACAGGGATCAAATTCCAACGCAGCCACTCTCTGTGATTTCAGGAATTGGGGAGATAGAAACCAAAAGAAATGTTCCGGGAAATTTGAAGCTTCAGACCAAAAGCAACGAGACGATGAAAATCAGGCTCAACACCTTCGATTTTCCCGGATGGGAAGTGCGGATTGATGGGCAACGTGTAAACCATACATCCGACAACGAGCTTCGTCTCATCACCGTAACCATCCCTCCCGGAGAGCACCGCCTCGACGCCGGATTTAAAAACACACAAATCAGAACTTTTGCCAATCTTGTTACCCTATTAGGCATCCTGGTTGTTCTAGGTATTCAGATGAAATGGAATCAAAGGATGAAGAAGGAATAATAAGGTAAGAGAGGATACTCAAGGAGTGTTACAATATCTTCATGGCCGACAAACCCGAGGTTCTCGATAGTGAGGCGGTAAAGAAACGTTCGGTAGCGGGAGTGATTGCACTCACTTCAAGGACGCTATTTCTCCAAATCCTCACCGTTGTCGCAACCTTTCTCCTCACGGTCTACCTCACTCCTTCGGAATTTGGAGTTTTCTTTGTCGTCTCAGCAGTGGTGAACTTCCTGGTGTATTTTTCGGATATTGGGCTAGCCGCAGCACTCATCCAGAAAAAAGGTGAAGTGAGCGACAAAGATCTCACGACGACGTTTACCATCCAACAGCTTTTGGTGGTAACCCTTGTCGGAGGGTCCTTGGCAGCATCCTCTCTGGTAGCGAACTTCTACAATTTAACTGAAGGTGGGTTGGCTCTTCTGCGCGCGCTGATCGTGGCATTTTTCCTCTCCTCGTTAAAGACCATCCCATCCGTCATTCTTGAGCGCAGACTTCAATTTAATAAACTCGTCATCCCACAGATTATTGAGAATATTGCTTTTTACGGAACGGCGGTCTACCTGGCTTGGCAAGGAAAGGGCGTGGATAGTTTCACCGTCGCGGTTCTCTTGCGGGGAGTTGTCGGTCTGGTAGCGATGTACGCAATCCAACCATGGGCACCGAGGTTTTCAGTAAGCAAAGACTCGGCAAGACACCTCCTATCATTTGGCGTTCCGTTTCAAGCCAATAGTTTCCTAGCACTGGTCAAAGACGATCTCCTGACCGCATATGTAGGGAAAATATTGCCTTTGACAGAAGTGGGCTTCATCGGTTGGGCGCAACGCTGGGCACTAATGCCTTTACGTTTTTTCTCGGACAGCATTATCAAAGTGACCTTTCCTGCGTATTCCCGTCTACAACACGATAAGGAAAAATTGAAGGTCGCAGTTGAAAAATCAGTATTTGCCGTAGCAACCGTTGTTTTCCCTTCCATTGTCGGACTTGTGGCGATTGCACCAACCCTGGTAAGAACCATCCCCCGTTACGAAAAATGGCAACCCGCTCTTATTACCCTTGCTTTATTTGGAGTAAATGCGCTCTGGGCTTCGCTCTCAACGACACTGACGAATACCCTCAACGCCACCGGCCACATTAAAAAAAGCCTCCAGCTCATGATCATGTGGACGGCGCTCACCTGGATTCTTACCCCTTTGTTCATTCTGCGGATAGGTTTTAACGGCGTCGCTTTGGCCTCAGCAGTTGTTGCAACCACATCGATAGTGACGGTGTACCTTGTCAAACGCATAGTACCGATTGATGTTCTTCCCCAAATTACAGCACCTGCGTTCGCGACAGCAATCATGGGTATGAGTGTCTATGCGCTCTCGCCAATTGCGGTAGAGAGTTTTGCGAAACTTTTTCTTCTTGTCGGGGGGGCTGGTATACTGTACGGCATACTCATGTGGGTGCTGACGGGCTGGCGTCTTAAGCAGGAGTTTAGGATCATTCGTGAAGCCTTAAGGAAGCCATGAAACTCTCAGTAGTAATCTCTGCCTATAACGAAGAGCGAATGATTGAAGACTGTCTGAAATCGGCACGTTTCGCTGATGAAATCATCTTGGTTGACAACCAGTCAACGGATAAGACAACGGAGATCGCGAAACGGTATACGAACAAAATCTTCTTCCGGACCAATAACCCTTTGATGCTCAACCTCAATAAGAACTTCGGGTTTACCAAAGCCACTGGGGATTGGATCCTTTCGCTCGATGCCGACGAACGCGTCTCAAAGGAGCTGAAAGAGGAGATTAACAACATTATCCATCAGTCATCAGCCATCAGTCATCAGCAATCAGGCTATCTCATCCCCCGCAAAAACATCATCTTCGGTAAGTGGATTCAACACGGCCTCTGGTACCCCGATGATCAGCTTCGCCTCCTCCGCAAAGGAAAAGGCAAATTCCCCGGGAAACACAATCATGAATTGGTTGAAGTCCAAGGAGAAGTGGGGAAACTTGAAAACCACATCATCCATTTCAACTACCAGTCGATTGACCAGTACTTGAAAAAAATCCAAGCCTACTACTCCGACAACGAGGTGAAAGTCTTTCTGGATTCCGGAAAGACGATCCATTGGTACGACGCCATCCGCATGCCCGCCTCTGATTTTTTGACGAATTTCTTTGCCCGCGAAGGCTACAAAGATGGCCTTCACGGACTGGTGCTGGCTCTCCTTCAAGCTTTCTACACACTTGCTGTTTTCGCCAAGGTTTGGGAAAAGCAGGGATTTTGGGAATACGACAGCAAGGGTTTCTTGGAAGAGACACGAACAGAACTTTCCGCGAAGGGCGTGGAGCTGGCCTATTGGATTGAAAAACAGGGAAAGATAAAAGCAACGCTTGCAAAACGACTCGTAAGAAAACTCAAGGCGAAGCTAAACTCCTAATACTCTGGTTTGCAATTAAAATAGTGTGCAATACCTAATGGACTCCAGATGCGCACCTGCCCGCCCTTTGGCGGGATATGGCTGCCTTGCCCTGCCGAATCCGCCAGCTGGCGGAGAAGGAGAGAATAAGCCTATGAAGTGCGCATTCTGGAGGACGAGGGGTATATCCGCATGAAACCGCGCTGGCCGATTCTCCTTCTTGGTATTCTTGCCATTTCATTTTTCCTTCCCGAGTTTTGGGGCGGAAAAGGGTTGTTGTATTCGGACAACCTCTCTCATGTGATTCCGACGATGGCGTTTTGGAAACAAGAAATTCTCAATGGGAAAATCCCACTCTGGAACCCCTACATCCTCGGAGGGATTCCGTTTCTTGCCGACCTTTCAAATAATACCTTATCTCCGACGAACATCGCCTACCTTTTCCTGCCGATTCCGCTTGCCTTAAACCTTTTGGTCGTCGTCTATGTCGCGCTCGCGGCAATTTTTACCTATCTGTACACAAAAACTCTGACGGGAAAGACGATTCCTGCCTTATTCTCTGCCATAGCTTTTGCGTTCTCGGGAACGGTCATAGCCGGCGCAAACGACATCAACTCTCTGCAGGGAATTTGCCTCATACCGTTGGTTCTCTTTGCATCGGAGAGGTTTGTTCAAAAAAGCGAAGTGCGCCGCGGAATCGAACTTATTCTCGTGTTGACCCTCCAATTCATTTCTTCCCACCCACAATACAGCTACTACACATGGATCATTGTCTTTTTCTACCTTGCTTATTTTCTAAAGCAACCGTTTGTAAAAAGATCGCTCGCCATCGGAACCATCTTCGTCTGTACATTCCTCCTTTCTGCATTTCAGCTCTTGCCGTCTCTGGAGTTATCGAAAGAGGCTTTTCGTCCCGAAACCGCCGAGTTCTCAAGCGCAAATCAACTCAAACTCGTTGAGCTCCCACGCTTGGTGCTGGCAAACCTCTACGGCTCCTGGAAGGAAGGCTCATCTTGGGGGCCAAGCGCACAGCTTGAAACCGGATTGGCAAATACCGAAGGCTACATGGGGGTCCTTCCCCTAGTCTTGGCAGTTTGGGGCGCATTCACAATCAGGGCAAGGACGGCAAAATTCTGGATGGTGGTCGCTTTGTTCACGTTCGTCTTAAGCCTCGGAAGCCAAACACCGCTGTTTGAACTTGCCCGCCGCATGGTTCCATTTTTCACAAAATTCCGTTCTCCAATCCGGATCCTTTCGATTTACAGCTTTGGCATTGCCATGCTATCCGGCATGGCGCTGGCAAATAGAGAAAAGAAAACAAAATGAAAACAGTCATCATCAAGGTAATCGAATGGCTCTATCTGACGTTACGGGGAAGGCCGATAACGGAAAGTCAGGCGTTCAACCCGGAAAAGGTAGCGATTATTGGTGAAACGATCTTCGTCAATCTTCTGGTCACAATGACACTTTCGCTTGTTGCACTCATCGTATTCGCAAAGAAAAAAAGCTGGCTTAGCAAAGCCGCCCTCATGATCACAGTCATCGACCTTTTTCTGTTCTCGCGGGGAAATCTCATAACAATCCCAGTCAAACTTGTCGGAGAACCGCGAAAAGTAGCAAGTTGGCTTTCGAAGCAGAAAGGGGACTGGCGGTATCTTTCAACTGCCGGAACCACGCCGTACACCGGTCTTGGGGTTTATTGGACACATCTTCGTGCTCGCGAACCATTTTCTCCAAACAATCTGACCGAAGAGGAACTAATTCACTTTACACGCCTTAAACAGGAGCTTGAGGCACTCCCGGAAAATCAAGGAATGACCCTCCGTTTACCTGACGCTGCGGGGTACGCTGCCGCCGTTCCCCAAAGGTACCTTTCATTTTGGTCAGGGGATCCCCGGAGCCCAAATGCTATTCCGGTCGATGACCTTTCGTCGGAAAAGCTTGACAAATTGGGGGTCCGCTACCTCCTCACCGGGTATCCCGAGGATTACATCCTTCCTTTAGCCAGTGAGAAATTCACCTTGATCGAGAAGTCGAAAGGACTCCGTGTATATGAGAATAAAAGTGCTTTCCCCCGGGCCTTCCTCGAAGACGGTGCGTTGATAATCCCTGCCGAAATTATTGAGTACACCCCGACCATGATACGCGTCAGGACGAAGGCACAAGAGAAGACCACACTGATCTTAAGCGACACCTTCTATCCAGGCTGGGAAGCATTGGTGGACGGGGAAAGGACAACTGTTGGCGCATACGAAGGGGTGTTCCGTAAGGTGAACATACCGGCAGGCGTGCATGAGGTGGATTTTGTCTATAACCCCAAATCGGTGAAAGTCGGTGCTATAATTTCTCTGGGAACGGCTCTGCTTCTCATCATCGGATGGAAAAAAGACAGAAAGTTACGATCGTTCTTCTCAACCTCAACGGCAAGGCGGACACGCTTGAATGTCTAGCCTCGCTGAAAAAACTCGAGGGCAGGAAAGCAAGAACAGACACCATCGTCGTTGATAACGGATCAACGGACGACTCCGTTCCGGCCATCAGTAGACAATTTCCCGACGTTTTGCTCATCGAGAACAAGAAAAATCTTGGATTTTGTGAAGGCAATAATATCGGGGTAAAACAGGCTTTCGCAAACGGAGCAGACTCCGTCCTTATTTTGAACAACGATACGTTGATCCATCCGGAGCTCGTCGATCAGTTGGTAGCTGTGGCGCAAAAAAGACAAGCCGCAATCGTCTCGCCGAAGATCTATTTTGCCCGGGGATTCGAATTCCACAAAGATCGATATCGGGAGGCAGAAAAAGGAAGAGTCATTTGGTATGCCGGAGGAAAGATCGATTGGAACAACGTCTGGCCATCGCATCGCGGTGTCGATGAGGTTGATCATGGGCAGTTTGATGATGCTTATTCAACGGAGTTTGCCACGGGCTGTGCAATGCTGGTCTCGCGAGCACTCTACGAAAAGATCGGCCTCTTTGATCCCGTGTTCTTTGCCTATTTTGAGGACGCCGATCTTTCTATCAGGGCCCCAAAGAGCGGATTTACAGTGATGTTCGCGCCGAAGGCAATCCTTTGGCACAAAAACGCCGCGAGCTTCGGCGGTTCTGGATCCCCATTTCAGGACTACTTCATTACCCGTAACCGACTCCTGTTCGGGCTTCGCCATGCATCCCTTCGTGCCAAAATTGCACTCCTTCGCGAAGGGACAAAATTCCTCATCAAAGGACCGTGGACGAAAAGAAACGGAATTATTGATGCGCTCCTTCGAAGGATGCCCGATATCGAGAAGCTGCGCGAACAAACCGGTTCCACACTAGAGATTAAGAAAACGACGGAGGAATAGAGAACAATGAGACGTCCGGAATTGAGCGTCATTATCCCAGTCTTCAACGAAGAAAATCGGGTAGACAGAGGACTGTCGAAAGTTCTCGAGTATCTTGAAAGGCAACCGTTTTCCTGGGAGCTTCTGGTGGTGGATGATGGGTCTTCCGATCAGACTGTTTCTGCTGTACAGAAAATCCTGAAAGTCAGAAAAAATATGATGCTCATCGAAAATCCCCATTTGGGGAAAGGCGGGGCCATTAAAAAGGGAATCCTTTCATCCACTGGACAATGGGTGATCTTTCTTGATGTGGATCTGGCAACCCCAATAGAAGAATTAGGAAAGTTTATGCGATTAAGAAAAGGCTTTGATATCCTCATCGGCTCAAGAAAGATGAAAGGAGCAAAGATTCTTATTCATCAACCCCGGTTCCGGGAATTCGGCGGGAAAGTGTTCACGCTCCTCACAAACATTTTGGTTACCCGGGGGATCTCCGATATCACCTGTGGCTTTAAGCTCTACAGAACCGAACTCGCACAAAAGCTTTTTCGTCAGTCGCTACTCATGGATTGGAGCTTTGATGCTGAAATCCTCTTTCTTGCGCAAAAAGGCAGGGCAAGAATTCGGGAAGTCCCGGTCGTCTGGCAGGACAACCCCAATACGAAAGTCTCCCTTCTCAAGGACACACTGACGTCATTCATTGGGCTTGTCCGGATTCGCTTCAATGACCTTTTAGGAAAGTACCACTTGCCCTAAATCTTCTTGCAGACGCAGATGACCGAAAGTCCCGCAGGAATTCGCACAAAACGCGTAGCGTACTGCTCAAGATAAGACATAGAAAGCAGGAAGCGGTTCAGCCATCGTGGGAGAGCAATGAAGTCGGAGCGCATCTTCACGTTGACCCCAAGAAGTGATTTGGTGACGCGAAAGAGAATAGCCACAGGCAGAAGATATGAATAGAAGTAGGAATGTCGGAGAACGGAGAATCCATTGCGCTCAAGTTTTTTGACCAGAGCACTTCTTCGATAACGCCGTTTGTGTCCGAGAATTTCATCCCAGTACGTCCAAAGAAAAGGATAGGCCGGAACGGTAAGTACAAACATTCCGGACGGACGCAAGAGGCGATGAATTTCGGAAATGGGCAGATCGTCATCATCGAGATGCTCCAAAACATCGAGCATCGTCACCACATGGATAGCTGACGAACGAATGGGGAAGGGGCGCGAACAATCAGCAAGGATGACACAGGACGCTCCCCGTTGACGGGAATACCGCAGAGCGTCCATGGTTCCGTCAATCCCAACCACCCGCCCGAGAGCTGAGAGATCCTTAAGCATCATCCCCGTTCCGCAACCGACATCAAGAAAAGCGCCAGGAGCATGGTTGCGAAGAAAAGGGGTAAGGAGCGTAAGGACAAGCCGCCGTTTCGCAACGTGCCACCAATAGGTTTCCTCAAGCCGATACATCTCAGGGAAAAGATCCGCTCGCATAGCCATAACTTTGCTTCAAAAACCTCTCACTCAATCGGCCAACAGTTGTTTATAATAGCAGGAGAAATGCTCGGAGAAAACCTAATCCTTACGCTAACCAACGCTCTTCTGGCGGGTCTGTTCGCCGTAATGATCTGGCTCTTGCCTGGTATGCGGCTTCTCCCAAAGACCATCAACCTGCGGGTAACAGAGCGGATATTCCTTGGAACTACATTCGGATTTGTTTGCTATGTGCTGTTGATCTTTCTCATCCGCTTCCTTGGACTACCATTCTGGGTTGCCGAGTTACCGTTCTTCATGCTTGGTTTTGTTGAAGGAGGGCGATGGCTTAAGGAGTGGAAGCCGAGGACAAGATCACTAGCGAAAGCACAAGTTGCTTTCCTTATCCTTGCCATTGTGGGGATCGTAATCCAGGGACAAGTCCTTTTCCGAAGCGGGGTTTGGACGGCCCAAGGACTCCAATTTGGACAGTTGAGCCTCCATGACTCGACATGGCATATCTTCCTCATCGATGAATTAAAACAAAATTTCCCCCCGCGACATCCTGGATTTGCACCCGTACTCGTAAAGAATTATCACTTCCTGCTTGACCTCACCCTGGCATCGATGGCACGTTACCTTCCGTTATCGACATTCGAGCTGTACTATCGGCTTACCCCTGCTGCTGTCTCAGCATTCTTAAGCCTCAGCGTATTTGTGGTTGCACGGCGCCTCAGCCGCTCAGAATGGCTCGCCAATGCCGCAGTCATCCTGACTCTTTTTGCGGGGAATGCCTCATGGGCTCTGCAATTTTTCCGGGGCCCGGAATTCCATCCTTCAGCGAATACGTTCATGTTGGATCCCATTGTCGATCTCATGCAGAATCCCCATGCGGTTGTCGTTTTTCCATTGATGCTTGCTGGTCTTTTGGGACTGATGATTTTGGAAAAGAAAAGAAACATGGTAATCTTGATGCTCACGGCGATTACCTTCGGCGTCATAATCGGCTTTAAGGCTTGGGGAGGGATCATCATGCTACTTGCCTTGCCTATCGCAGCGCTGTGGATGTCACTGAAAAACAAACGCCATGATTTGTGGGGAGTTTGGTTTCTCGCCGGGTTCGTTTCTGCGGTTATTTTCATTCCCGTTTATGATGCAAAAACTGCCGCCGGACTCGTCTGGGTACCCGGTTGGCTATTGAAGCGGATGGTCGAGGATCCGGACCGCTACAATGTCCCCAGGTATTTCTTATTAGAACAGCACTACCAGGCAACCCATAACGTCTTACGATTGGCGATTGTAAACTTCAAGCAAATGCTGATATTTCTCTTTGGTAACCTTTGGGTGAAAACACTCGGCCTCGTATACGTGATTGTGATTGTAAAAAGACCCTCTCTCGCGGGAATATTCATGCTCACGGTAACCACAGCTTCACTGTCATTGCCGTTGCTTTTCAATCAAGGAAGGATGTCATATGACATTATCCAGTTCGGACCCTACTCGTTAGTGATGCTTTCCATATTCACCGTACTCATCCTGAAACAGATTCTTCAAGCAACCAACGGCAAGCTTGCGATTGCTCTTTCGATTATCCTTCTTGTTTTGTCAGTTCCCTCGAATGCAACCAGCATTGTGGATCGCTTCAACGATCAACCGTTTCTCGTCCCCCGTTTAACCCTCGAAGCGTTCGATTACCTAAAGAAGGAGACCCCTCCTGAAAGCATAATCCTTCTCTATCCGTCAAAGATCAATCTCTCCTCGGCCCTGGTTGCGGCGTTATCAGAGCGACCGACCTATTTCTCCGCCAACACCTTCTCTCGGATCACCGGAGAGGATTACGAGGGAAGAGAAGCAGAGCTCCGATCCTTTTTCCGTAACTCCGATCCTGGGTTACGAAACAGAATCGTCGATACCAACTCAATCGATTATCTTCTGCTCACACAAGAAGAAAATCGAGCCTTCAATCCTAATGGATTAACCCTCACAAAAGTCTTTGAAAATGAATCGATCATCATCTCCAAAATCAACGAGTAATCAAAAAGGGAACCAAAGACAAAGATGGATCGAACACCTTTCTGTTGGTGTGTTTTTGCTTGTAGCAAGCCTCTCCCAGAGTTGGCATTTCCTCTCCGGCGCTTGGTTTAAAGGAGACGGAATACACATCCCGATGCTTCACGATACGCTCTGGCACTTCGCCGTGATCCATGAACTGGCAAGGTCGTTCCCACCGCAAAACCCGGGAATGGCTGGTGTACCGCTTTTGAACTACCACTTTCTTTCGGACTTCATCTTGATGCTGGTGCATCAGGGCAGTGGCCTATCGGTCGAGACGGTCTACATGTATCTTGCTCCACCCGTAGTTGCCTTCCTCTTTGCGCTCTCCGCGTTCATGTTGGCAAAACGCCTGACAAAATCAACATGGAAGGGACTTACGGGAGCGGCGTTTACGGTGTTCGGCGGCAGTGCAGCCTACACGATACCGCTTCTCCTCGGAAAAAACACGCCATGGTTTGCGAACTCATTCATGCTCGATCAGCCGTTTGACCAGCTGACCAATGTGCATACGGTACTGGGATTCTCAATCTTCCTGTTTGGCGTGAGCATTCTCCACCGCTTCGTGCAGGATGGGCGAAAGAACGACGCCATATTTTCCGGTCTGCTCCTCGGACTCTCAACAGCAGTAAAGGCATATGCCGGAATTGTGGCGGTCGGAGCACTTTGGACGGCGCTTGTTCCGGAACTGGTACTACGGCGAAGTCGGAAGATGCTCTTGCCGACGCTGATTGCAACCGGGCTATTTCTTGGCTTTACCCTCTGGACTTCTTCAACAACAAAACCGCCGCTTCTTTTCCTTCCCGGATGGATCTTAAGAAGGATGGTGGAAGACAGCGGTCGTTTTTACAACGAGCACCTTACCCAACTCTACCAACATTACACGGCAGCGGGGAACATACCGCGATTTATTCAGATCAATCTTGAAGAATTCGGCCTTTATCTAGTCGGAAATTTGGGGGTAAGGATTCTTGCGTTTATCTGGATTGGCAAGAAAATTTTAAGATTCTCAAGGGCATCAACGATGGATTTCTTCCTTATCGGTGCTGTTGTCTTTTCTCTGGGAATTCCTCTCCTATTCGTCCAGCCGGTCTCGGTGTACAACACCATCCAGTTCAGCCCCTACGCGCTCATGTTACTCAGCATTCTGCTCGTTGTCGAAATAACGGAAAAGAAACCCCATACTGCGCTTCTTATCCTGCTGTTTATCCTCTCCATCCCGACTACAATCAAGACATTTATTTTGGCAAATCAGGAAGAATCAGTCACAGTCCCGATTAAAGAAGTAGAGGCGATGCAATTTGTCAACACACTGCCTGAGGAAAGTGTCGTATTAACCCCGATTTCCAGTCAGCATCGCTACCTCATGAAGATTCCGGGACTCGGAGGACGAAGGACCTATTTTTCCGGAGAAACGTTCGCAGTTTTAACCGACACCCCATATCAATATCGCCTGGAAGCGGTGGAAGAATTTTTTTCCCCAGAGACTCCTGTCGACAGGAGAGAAAGAATACTGAAAGATGCTAAAATTACTCATATCTACAGCGATTCCAAAGGTGATACGGCGATGCTCGAGGAACTGGAGAAAGATGGCTTTCCTATAAGCAAAATATTTAGCAATGCAATGAGTACAATTTTCGTAGTCAGATGAAAGCTATTTCTGCAATCGTTCTCACCCTCAACGAGGAAGGATTTCTTCCTGGATGCCTGCAGTCGCTTTCATGGACGGATGAGATCGTTGTTGTGGACGCAGGGTCAACGGACAGGACACTTGAGATCGCAAAGACGAAAGGGGCAAAGATTATACGTACGCCTTGGCAGGGATTTCCCAAACAACGGGATGTAGGTGCGAAAGAAGCAAAGGGTGAGTGGATCTTCTATGTTGATGCGGATGAACGCGTCTCAAAAGAATTGCGGGAAGAGATCCAAGCCCTGTTAAAACAGAAAGAGTCTTTGTATCGGTCTTACCGCATTCCCCACAAAAACATGATCTTGGGGAGGTGGCTTCGCTATGGCGGGTGGTATCCGGATGATCAACATCGACTCATAGAAAAACAGGCATTCAAGGGTTGGGCCGGAGAACTCCACGAACACCCAAATGTTGAAGGATCGGTGGGGACGCTCAAAGGCGAACTTCTCCACTTCACCCACAGAGGCATTCTCTGGATGCTTGAGAAGACGATCCGTTATACGCAACTTGAGGCTGAGCTTCGTCTGAAGGAAGAGCATCCAATGGTAAAGATTCGACATCTTCTTACTGCTCCCTTTCGCGAGCTCTGGTTTCGGGGAGTCAAGGAAAGTGGCTGGCGCGACGGGATCAGAGGATGGATCGAAATACTGTATCAGGCCTTCAATCAATTCCTCATCATGGTATGGTTGTGGGAAATGCAACAGGAAAAGACCATGAAAAAAACGTACCAGGACCTTGACAGGGAGATTTCCGATGAGCTTTAAGCAGTATATTCCGGATATCGGCAAGGAGTGGGACGCCTACTGGAAAAAGACTTCTTTAGATCAGGAACTGGAACTCGTAGACACCGATGGGCTCAAGCCCATTTTTGAAAAGTACTTGTCAAAAAGAGGAAAGATCCTTGAAGCCGGCTGTGGGATGGGAAAGTGGGTAATAACCCTTGCCAAACAGGGTTATAACATCGAAGGGGCTGACGCAAACGATTACGCCATAAAAAAGCTGAAGGCCTTTTTCAAACAGGCAAAAGTGGAGAAGGCGGATATTAAAGCCCTTCCCTATCCCGATGGGTCGTTCGATTCCTACCTTTCCTTGGGGGTGGTTGAACATTTTGAGGAAGGACCGCAAAAGGCGCTTGGAGAAGCGTATCGTGTCCTGCGCCGTGGCGGAACGGCGATTATAGAAGTGCCGTTTGATTCTTTCCTCCGTAGATGTGTTCGTACCTTAAACCAAGTAAAAACCATTATAAAAACTCCTGCGCGATTGATGGTTGAGGCCCTCGGATTGCGGAACAACAGGCAGCAACCAAAAATGCGATTTTACGAATATCGCTACACGAAAAACGAGCTCCTCGCGTTTATGAAGGATGCCGGTTTTATTAATATCAGGATTTATCCGAAAGACGATCTTTCAAAAGAGAGAAGCATCGCGCTTTGGCTGGACTTTCCAAAACTTATAAGCCATAGCGGAAAGATTTTTGAACTCAATGGGTTCGGAAGAATGGCAAAAAGGTTGTTAAACAGTATTTCTCCCTATACCTATGCTGCCCTCATCGTTGCAGTAGCAAGAAAGCCGTGAAGAAAGCAGCTGTTTTCGATCCATATCTCGATACAATCGGCGGGGGAGAAGTCTATACATCTTCCGTGATTGAATGCTTACTGAAACAGGGCTTTCAGGTGAACCTCTTTTGGAAAGATGAGACCATCAAAAAAACAATCAAGAAATTCCTGGGGATCAACATCGACCCAATCGTCATAGATACAAAGGGGTACGAGCTCTTTTCGAAAAGAGGACAATGGCTTCAAAAAAGACAATTAACCCACCGATACGATGTGGTCTTTTTTTTAAGCGACGGAAGCATTCCCCCATTATTCTCCAAAAACAACATCCTCCATTTCCAAATTCCCTTCACCAATGTTCATGGAACCTCGATCTTAAACCACATCAAATTAAGCTACATCCACCACATCATCTGCAATTCGCTCTTCACAAAAAGGGTAATCGATAAGGAATATGACGTCCGTTCCGAAATCCTCTACCCACCGCTCAACATCTCGCCTAAGAAAACAAAGAAACAAAACATCATTCTCTCCGTCGGGAGGTTTACCGAAACGCTCCATCACAAGAGGCAGGATGTCCTGGTCGCCGCATTTAAGGAAATGGTTGACACCGGCCTAAGCGGTTGGGAACTTCACCTCGTCGGAAGCAGCAAAGAGGGAAAAACGCTTCTCGAAAAATTACTTCAAGATGCCAGTGGTTATCCGATAACAATCACCCCGGACGTCTCTCACGAGGCGCTCGAAGGAGCGTATGGCAAGGCAAAACTCTTCTGGCACGCCGCTGGGTTTGGGGTGGATCAACAAAAACACCCGGAACGGGTTGAGCACTTCGGTATCGCAACCGCCGAGGCAATGAGTGCCGGGTGCATTCCGGTCGTTATCAACAAAGGCGGTCAACCGGAAATCGTGACGGACGGGGAGAACGGTTTGCTTTGGGAAACAGTCGATGAACTCAAACAAAAGACATTTCGATTGATGAAGGACCAAACGCTTACGGACAATCTTTCCCGGAATGCCATTGAGACGAGTGGGAAATTTTCAAAACAGACATTCTGCGAAAAGTTCGTCGCTTTGTTAGACGATAGAAGCTACGGGCAGCCATGATCAAAGCAATTATCTTCGACCTCGGAGGGGTGATAATAGATTGGAAACCGCTTCTCAATAGGACTCTTGCAATTCTCAAACCTTCTGACAAAAAACAATTTTGGCTGGATCTGAATAGAGAACTCATACCTTGGAGTAAGGGGGCGATGACCGCTCGACAGGTTATGCAAATATTAGCCAAAAAGTATAAAAAAGAAATGTCCGTAAACGACCTGTTAAAGGCATGGATTAATGATTACGAAAAGTTGGTAAGCGTTGACCTTGAGATGATGGGTTTGGTCGCTTCCCTAAAACGGTACAAATTAGGAGTGATTACAAATACCACCAATGAGCATGTCCCCATACTCCGAAGGCTTGGAATATTGGAAGAATTTGACGTTACCATTCTCTCCAATGAAGTGAAAATGACAAAAGACGAGAAAGAGATTTTTCTCCTGGCGGCAAAGAAACTCAGAGTCAAACCCCATGAGTGTCTTTTTATTGATGATGTTGAAAAATTTGTAGAAGTCGCCAAATCTGCCGGAATGAAAGCGATTCTTTACAAAGACTTGGCCCAGTTAAAGGAACGCCTTCAATCTTTTTCGGTAACAATAGGTTGAGTAAAATCAGGAGAGCAGTGGCAAGGCGCACACGAAACAAAGGGATCTACCTTTTTCTGTTACTACTTCCGATATTCATATTTTTTTCACCAGCCTGGATGAAAGGAAAGCTTCCCATTCCTGCGGATACCATCGTTGGAATGTATCATCCCTTTCGAGACGTGGTGTGGAAAGGGCTCACGGCAGGAGTTCCCTTCAAGAATTTCCTCATCACCGATGCCATTAGACAGCAGTATCCCTGGCGTGAGCTCGCGATAGACCTCCTCAAAAGCGGACAATACCCGGGGTGGAATCCCTATACCCATGCCGGCACGCCGCTTGCGGCAAACATCCAAACCGCCCTTTTTTATCCGCTCAATATCCTCTTTTTTCTCTTGCCATTTCCAACCGCTTGGAGCATCGAAGTCATCCTGCAACCTCTTCTGCTTGCTCTTTTTCTGTTTGCCTTCCTAACCGACATTGGTGTTTCCAAGAAAGCCGCTTCCATTGCCTCCCTTTCGCTCGCATTGAGCGGCTTTTCAGTCGCTTGGCTCGAGTGGAACACGACGCTTCATACGCTCGTCTGGGTACCGCTTGCACTCCTTGGGATTGAACGGATCGTAAAGCAAGAAAGGCTGATTTGGTACCTAACGCTTGCTTTTGCACTGGTAAGCATCCTTTTTGCCGGATTCTTGCAGACTTCCTTTTACGCTATTGTCGTGATTCTTGCCTACGCAGGAGTTAGGCTGTGGCTGTCCGGAAGAAAGACAACCATCCTCAAACTTTCTCTGGTCGTGATCGCGGTGGGGGCATTGACTGCGGTTCAGTGGGTTCCGACCGCAAAACTTCTGCGATACTCTGCGCGGGAAATCGATCAGGGGGACGTGTTGATGAGACAGGACTGGTTTTTACCATGGCAGAATCTAGTGCAGTTTGTTGCCCCCGATTTTTTTGGTAATCCTGCAACACTCAATTATTGGGGCGCTTTTAATTACACGGAGTTCATCGGGTATGTTGGGATGATACCTTTGGCATTCGCGCTGACCGCATTATTCACATCCTCAGGAAAGAAATCATTTCAAGAAAAATTCTTTATCTGTGCATTGGTTCTGTCATTGATCTTTGCTCTATCAAACCCGCTTTCAAGGATTCCTTTTCAATTGAACCTTCCGTTGATCTCAACGGCACAGCCTTCGCGGTTGATGATGATTGTTGATTTGTGCTTGGCGCTCCTTGCCGCCTTTGGGCTCGACAGATTCTTCAAAGACTTAAGAGCAGGAAAGGGATTGAATCGTCATCTGCTCATCGCATTGTCGATAACGGCAGCTACAATCGGAGGCTTGTGGGTATTTACGTTCGGAAAGACAGGAATAGATATGGCAGCCGAAAACCTCAAAGTGGCCCAGCGCAATCTCATTCTGCCGACTATGCTTATTGTCGCAGCCGGCATAACCCTGATGGCCGCCTTGCATCTAGTGAAGCTCAGGGTAAAGAACAAAACCATAATTCATAATTCATTATTCATTGTTCTTTTCATTCTCACTTCTGCCGATCTTCTCCGCTTTTCTTGGAAATTCACACCTTTCTCGGATAAGGATTACCTCTACCCGCAAACAGAAACAGTCCGTTTTCTTGCTCAGGACAAAAGTCCCTGGCGTTACATCACCACGGACGCCAGGATCTTCCCGCCGAACTTTTCAATACCCTACCGATTCCAAACGCTCGAGGGTTACGATCCGATCTATATCCGGCGCTTCGGCCAGTTAATAGCGTCTTCGCAGAAAGGAGAGCCCACCCTTGAACCGACCCCTTTCCATCGCATTATCCGGCCGGACAACTATGCATCGCCGATCGTTGATCTTCTGAACGTAAAGTATGTCGTCAGTCTGACGGATCTTTTGCACCCCAAGCTTGAGAAGGTATTTCAGGAAGGAGAAACCAGGGTCTACAAAAATAACCAAGCGTTCCCGCGCGCATTCCTGATCCCAAACTATGTTGTGCCGAACTCCGAAAGACAGTCCCTTGAACAGGCATTTTCAATGAAAAAGGAGGACGTGAACCAATCCGCCTCGATCATGGAATACCGTGAAAATGAGGTTGGGATCCTTGTGGACAGCCAAACCGGTGGGATGCTCGTTCTCTCAGACACCTACTATCCCGGGTGGACCGCGACCCTCGACGGGACCGGGATTGAAATACATCAGGTCCTCTACAGCTTGCGTGGTACAATGGTTCCATCTGGGCGGCATGAAATTCTCTATCGTTATTCCGAATTATAATGGGGCTCATCTTCTTAAGAAGAACCTCCCTGAGGTTTTAAAGGCGGCTGGGAAAAATGAAGTCATTGTGGTCGACGATGCCTCAACAGACGAGAGCGTAGAACTCCTGAAAGCAAAATATCCCGAGGTTCGCCTTTTGGTAAACTCCAAAAATCTCCGGTTTGCGAAAGCCTGTAACAGAGGTGTTCAGCACGCGAAAGGAGAGATTGTAATTCTTCTGAACACGGACGTTTATCCCGAGCCGAATTTTCTCACAGCGCTTGAACCGCACTTTAACGATCCAGGGGTCTTTGCGGTCGGATGCCAAGAGATGGTTGGAGAGAAAACACGGGGAAAAGCGATCGGAAGATTTGAAAAGGGCCTCCTCGTCCACGCCGAAGCCAAAAACCGAACGCCCGGACCAACCCTCTGGGCATTCGGCGGAAGCGCGGCGTTTCGCCGAGAAATGTGGCTCAAGCTTCGGGGTATGGACACGCTATTTCACCCTGCCTACTGGGAGGACATCGACCTCTCGTATCGCGCTTGGAAAAGGGGATGGGAAGTTCATTTCGAACCGCAATCTATTGTTCATCATGAACCGGAAAGCACCAACGTCAGCGCGTTTGGGAGGGAGCGGATTCGGAGGATAGCTGCGAAAAATCAGATTCTCTTTGTCTGGAAGAATATCCATGATCCGGCCATGATCGTCAGTCACATCGTGTGGCTTCCCTGGTTATTCCTCAGGGCAGTTTGCACAAGCGACAAGGCATTCGTGGCGGGGACGCTTAAAGCCTTTCTAAAGTTCCCCCAAGCTATAAGGAAAAGATGGAAAGAAAAACGACTATGTATCGTGTCCGATCGGGAAGTACTGGGAAAATTCGGTTAAAAGGGAAGGCAGAACCAAGATTGTACGGGATGGAATTAAAAACATGAAGAAACTGTATCTGATTTTAATTCTGGCAGCGATCTTGCGGCTTCTATGGCTTGACCGTTTCCCGGCAGGCTTCGATATGGATGAAGTTCAGGTGGGCTATAACGCCTACTCGATCTTAAAAACTCTCCGCGACGAAAACGGGAACTTCTTACCACTCCATACCAGTTTTTACAACGAAGCCCGCCCAATGCTTTCGATGTACCTTACGTCCCCTTGGATAGCGCTCTTCGGTGTCAATGTGTTTGCCGTACGGTTTTCGGTTGCGCTTCTTGGGGTATTTGCCGTCTTCCTCACATATGTTCTTGTCAAAAAGCTTTTTGACGACGAACAACTGGCATTACTCTCAAGTGCTCTGTTTGCCGTTTCCCCGTGGCACATCATCCTCTCGCGGTCGACGACAGACGGAGCTCTCGGCCTCGTTTTCTTTTTGGGATCAATGCTTTTGCTGGTGTCTTGGGTAAAATCCAAGGGTACAGCATTACTGCTGCTAACCTATCTTTCCTGGGTCGTAACGTACTTTTCCTACATTGGAGTACGACCGTTCATCTATATCCACGCGCTCTTTTGGATCATTTTCCTTTTAGTAAAGCACCGAAAATCCCAAGCGTTGGTGTTGTCGCTCATGCTGGCGCTCTTTACCGTCCTGCCGGTATGGGTGACGATACAAAGCGGAGCCGGACTTGCTCGCTACCGACAGATTGGCAATATTACACCCCAGTCAGCCGTGGCACGCCTCCAAACATCATTCCTGGAAGATGGGGGCGTGGGGCTCCCCATTGTGGTGACGCGCCTCTTTCACAATAAAGTCGAGAACAGCGCTCGCGAGTTCTTTCGGGAGTATTTCAAATACGTAAGTCTCAATTTCCTGTTCGTCCAAGGCGGTTACCCGACTCGCTATGTGGTTCCGGAACAAACTTTGCAGTATTGGTTTGAAGCGCCTTTTTTCCTCCTCGGGCTCTTCGCCGCAGTAAAACGATTCAAGCTTTCAAGTGCCTACGCACTATTTTGGTTTCTCGCAGGAGGTCTTCCGGCAGCGTTAACAACCGAAGATGCGCCCAACATTCAACGATCGGTCTTCATGCTCCCCGGTTTTCAGATCATTACGGCGATGGGGTTCGTGTTTGTTTACAGAAAAGTGCAAAAAAGAGCCAAGCTACTGCGTACGCTGGTAACAGTTTTATTCGTTGTTGGGGTCGTCTGGGAGATTGGACGATTCAGCCATCAGTACACTATCCATCAGCCCTTGCATCAGCCATGGAACAGAAATATCCAGTTCCCGGAGATCGTAGCCTACGTAAACCAGGTCCAAAGCAAGTATGACAAAATTCTCATCAGTAAATCAGGGACAGAGCCATATTTGTACTTCCTGTTCTTTACAAAAACTGATCCTTCTCTTGCGCAGAAGCTTGTAAATGACAAAAGAAACGTTCAAGGAGATTGGGATTTTGGAGAGAAAGTTCGTTTCGTCAGAGACCCTTGTCCATTGAATGAACGTACAGTGGCGGAGGGAAAAACACTCTACGGAAACGTAGGAGAGTGCGGTGAAGTTAAAGGAGCAAAAGTAGTGAACGTCGTAAGAAGGCCCGATCAGACGATCGCTATGCAGTTCTTGACAAAGGAGTGAGGGAAATGCGAACAGGATTTACCCTAGCAGCTATAGTCACGCTCGCCGCGGTGCTGCGATTCTATCAACTCGGAAAAAATCCTCCAAGCCTGAACCTCGATGAAGTCGCGATCGGCTATAACGCCTACTCAATTCTCAAAACGGGAATGGATGAGTATGGGAAGCGCTTGCCGCTCGTCTTTCGCTCCCACGACGATTACAAACCGCCCCTGTATATTTACCTCTCGGTTCCCTCAATTGCAGCCTCCGGCCTCAATCCATTTGCCGTCCGCTTTCCCTCCGCCCTTGCCGGCACTCTCACGGTCCTCTTGACCTATTTTCTTGTGAGGGAACTTTTCCCGAGGCTAAAGTTGTCAGTTTTCAGTTTTCAGTTTTCAGTTGGCGAAATCGCCGCACTTCTCCTCGCAATTTCGCCATGGCACCTTCAGGTCTCCCGTGTTGCATTTGAAACCAACATCGCGGTATTCCTAACCGTTTTAGGCGTCTGGACATTTCTCAAAGGTATTCGAGGAAACGGCCGTTGGTGGATAGGCACGGCGGCAAGCTTCAGCCTCTCTTTGTACACCTATCAAACTTCGAGGCTTTTTATTCCGCTCTTTTTGGTCGCCCTTGCCGGAATTTACGGGAAAACCATTTGGCTAAAAAGGCGAGATGCCTGCATTGCGGCATTCGCTTTCTTAATCCTCAGCCTTCCGCTTTCCCCAATTCTATTTTCCCAAGCAGGGCTCATGCGATTTAAGGGAACCAGCGTCTTCGAGCACCCGGGACTTGTTGAGAAAGAAACAGGAAGGAGAGTAGTTGATGCTCAAAGACAAGACTGGCTGGGGGTGAAGTTCCTGCACAACCGATACTTCGCCGGATTTCTGACGGTTAGCGACGGCTATCTAAAGCACTTTCAACCAGACCTTTTATTCTTAGGAACGAAAGGGATGCCGTACAATCATGCGCCGAACGTCGGTCTCCTCTACCTTGGTGAATTGCCGCTTATTCTTCTCGGACTCTGCAAAATGGCACATCTCAAGGACCGCCGGCCATTCGGAATTCTCCTCGGTTGGTTTCTTTTGTCGCCGGTTGCCTCGGCACTGACGTGGGATATCCCAAGCTCAGTAAGGATGACCGTAGCGTTGCCGACACTGCAAATTTTCTCGGCAGTCGGCGTCCTTACCGCTCTTGCCGCAGTTAAGAAAATGAGGAAGGGTTTGCGCATAGTCACCTTCATGCTTTCGGCCGTACTCGTTGCCGGAAGCGTATATCACTATCTCCATCAGTACTATGTCCATGGGCCGCTTGAGTTTGCGGAAAGTTGGCAGTATGGATATAAAGAGGCGGCGGAGTACGCTGATCTTCATAAAGACGAAAACTCGAAAGTGATCGTTTCCACCAACCTCCGACAACCGCAGAACTTCTTCGCGTTCTACACAAAATACGATCCGTGGACGTACATAAATATCGACGGAGGTACGGTTTCCGGAGGATTTCTGGAAACCAAAAATAAATTCGGGAAGTTTCTATTTCAACCTATCAATTACAGCGAAGGTCCATCGGAAACTCCGGTGCTGCTTGTTGATCTCTATGCACAGACGCCCAAATCACAAAGGGATGAAGCGCTGAAGGTCATTAGACTTCCAAACGGTGAACCGACAGTTTCAATCATGAAAAGATGAAAGCGAAAACGATCCTCCTCTTAAGCTTAATCACGATCCTGGCCGGAGTCTTAAGGTTTTACAATCTTGCCGTAATGCCACCCGGGCTCTACTGGGATGAGATTTCGATCGGGTATAACGCATACTCCATTGCGCAAACGGGAAAGGACCAATATGGAAAAAGTTTACCGGTAAGTTTTCGGGCTTTTGGAGACTACAAATATCCGGGCTATATTTACATAGCAGCCATCAGTGTAAAGCTCCTTGGCAGATCGGATTTTGCCGTCCGTTTCCCCTCCGCCCTTGCCGGCACCCTCACGGTTCTTCTGATGTACTTCCTCGTCGTTGAACTGTTTGAAAAAAAGCCATCAGCCATCAGCCATCAGCCATCAGCCATTGCGGCAGTAGCTGCACTGCTTCTTGCGATTTCGCCATGGCATCTCCAATTTTCTCGGGGAGGCTTTGAGGCGAACCTCGCCTTGTTCTTCCTTGTTGCAGGGTGGTACGCATTTCTTGTATCACTTCGTAAACATGGGATGTGGTTAACCGTTTCTGTCATCTTGTTCTTACTCTCCGCAGCTACGTATATCAGCACACGCTTGTTTGCACCCCTTATACTCCTGGCTTTGGTCTGGATTTGCAGGAAGAATGTAATGAAAGCAAAAAGGGATCTTGCCACCGCTGTCGTAACGGGTGTGATCTTAAGTCTTCCCTTTGTCCCGTCGATCATTTCGGGAGAAGCGGTCATCCGTGCGTATTCCGAAAGCATCATCGGAAAAGAAAAGCTCTTCCCCAAAGTGTTTGAAAATTATCTCGCAAATTTCGATACCACATTTCTCTTTTTCAGAGGTGATCAAAATGGAAGGCACAGTGTAAGAAAGCTTGGAATGCTCTATGTATTTGAACTGCCGCTGGTTCTTCTCGGCCTCCGGACCCTGATCAAAGGAAAAGGGAACGGAAGAAACATGGTATTTGCCTGGCTTCTCCTTGCTCCCGTATCGGTTTCCCTCTCAAACATCAATCCCCATGCGATCCGTACTTTGAACATGCTTCCGGCGTGGGAGATCATAACGGCAATCGGAGCCGTAGGGGTACTGAAGGTAATCAACCGTCAAAAACGGGAGGCAACCAGAATTTTGGTACTGGGTGTACTCGCTCTGGCAGTTGGTTACAACATCCTGTTGTACATCCATCAGTACTACATCCATTATCCGCGGGAGACAGCCCTCGATTGGCAAGACGGAATAAAAGAAACGGTGGAGATAATTGCAAAGCGATGGGACGCATACGACGAAATATTTGTGAGCGATGCACTACCACCACTTTACGTTGCGTTTTACCTTCCCGTTGAGCCTTCGGATTATCACAAACTCTCGAACCCCGCAAAAGAGATGGGGAAAGTGAAGTACTTCCAATACGCTTGGGAGATTGCCAAAACTGGGAAACGAGCCCTAATTATCGCGCCATTCTGGCAGAAGCCGGACGAAAAGACCGGTTACGAACAGATAAAAATGGTAAATGGCGATACGGTATTTAACATTTGGGAGATATAACTATGGAAGGATTGTTCTGCACGCATGTGGCAATTACCACCGATGTCCCTCTCCAAATCTGGGAAGCAATTACGACGGATGGACCAAGCGGTACTCCCTTATGGCTCACACGGGTTTTGCACAACAAACCGGTGTTTTTCTTCCTCAATTACGCCCGCTGCTACTTCCACTACCTTTCGCCGAAGTTCTTAGGTGAGGTATTAAGTCCTCTGGGCGCGATCGCTTTCCTTGCAGTCCTCTACTTCATCGCCAAAAGGGGAGGAAAAGCATGGAACGTACTTTACTTAATCATCGCGCTCTACCCGCTGGTCTTTCTGTTCGAACTCCAAAAGATGCTGAAGTAGGAGATTAATAGACAACCATGAAGAAGAAAGAAATAATTACACTACTCGCCATCATTATCCTCGCGGTCGTGCTTCGATTCTACAGACTCGGGACAACTCCCCCGTCATTGTACTGGGACGAGGCGTCCCTGGGATATAACGCGTACAGTATTCTTACAACCGGTCGTGATGAACATGGAGAATTTCTTCCGATTGCTCGTTTTATCGCTTTTGGTGACTACAAACCACCCGGATACATTTACGCAACGGTTCCCTCGATTGCTCTCTTTGGTCTAAACGAATTTGCCGTCCGTTTTCCGTCCGCCCTTGCCGGCACCCTCACGGTCCTCGTGACCTACTTCCTCGTCAAAGAGTTATTCACGATCAATAAGACAATAAAACAATTTAACAATATAGCAATCGCCGCCCTGGCGGCGCTGCTCCTTGCGATTTCGCCATGGCATATCCAATTTTCCAGAGCAGCATTTGAAGCAAACCTCGCCACATTCCTCAGCATCGCTGGGGTGTATTTGTTTATGAAAGGCATGAAAAATGGAAAGTTTTTAGTTTTGAGTTTTATCCTTTTCGCTTTCTCCATGTACACCTTCAATACTCATCGGATATTCGTGCCTCTCCTCGTACTCGGATTGGCAGCGATTTATCGAAGCCAGCTGTTTGCACAAAAGAGATGGACAGTAGTGGCGATAGTGCTGGGGATAGCACTTGTTGTTCCTCAGATACCGTTCCTCCTCTCCCGCGAAGGCAGGCTTCGTTTTGAAGAGGTAACAATCTTTAAGAATCTTGACCCGGTGGTGACCGCAAATGAACGGATAGCCAGGGACAACAACGCATGGTGGTCAAGGATCCTGCATAATCGAAGGGTTCAGTTTTCCCTGGAGTTTGCCAAGCATTACGCAGACCATTTTCGTGCGGATTTTCTGTTCGTTTCGGGAGACGGCAATCCGAGACTGGGGACACGTGACCAAGGGATATTTTATCCAACTGAACTGCCGCTTATTCTTGCCGGCATCTACTTCTTGATCAGAAAAAAACATCCGGCTGCCATAATTTTATTTTTTTGGTGGCTCGTTGGCGTTATCCCAGCGGCGACAGCACGCGAAACACCTCACGCATTGCGCACCCTCAATGTCCTTCCGGTACCGCAAATTATTGCATCCGTTGGGGCGATTGCACTCTACCAAATAGTTAAAAAAAAGCGTTTGTATCTGATCGTTTTATCCATAAGCTATGTTCTATTTGCCACAAGCTATCTCCATACCTATTTCGTTCACTATCCGGACAAATGGGCGGGATCCTGGCAGTACGGCTACAAACAGATGATTAACCGCGTTTCCCAAATGCAGGGGGATTACGATCAGGTCTTTATCACGAACAAGTATGGCCGGCCATATATCTACCTGCTTTTCTACCAAGGTTTCGATCCTCGGCTCTTTTGGACTACCAGGGTTGCCCAGCGAGATTGGTATGGGTTTTGGACGGTTGAAAGTTTTGACAGGTATAGATTCGGAGGCATTCCGGACAAAAGTTCAAGCCAGAACCAAAAATGGCTTATAGTTGCAGCCCCGACGGAATTGCCCAAAGAGGCAAAACGCCTTGAACTTGTTTACTTCCCCGATGGAGAAGTGGCATTTGAGATTGGGGAGCTCCGATGAAGTACCTTGTGCTTTTAGGACTAAGCTTCCTTGCTTATACCTTCCTAAGCTATATTCTGCTCCTTCGAAACGACTGGGCCCTCGATGCAATCGCTCAGTTTTACCCTTCGGTCGGGCAAACCCTGGTTCAATTCCGTGAGCAAGCGTTGCCTTTTCATCTGAATACGATTCCAACGGTACTCTTATTCGCTATTTTACTCTCGGCATTCTTTTGCTACGTAAAGATCCTAAGAGGTCAATGGGTAACAATCCAGAGGCCGAGAAACATCCTTCTCTGGTCGCTTGCCTTTCAAGGGATCGTACTCTTTTCCTATCCGGTACTCTCATCGGACGTGTTCGACTACATTCTCAACACGAGAATTCCCTTTGTTTATGGCAAGAACCCATGGACCGTGCCTGCAATTGACTTTCCGGGCGATCCGTTCATTAACCTCGCGAGCTGGCCAAGAATAACCAGCGTCTATGGTCCGGTACATCATCTGCTCACGATAATTCCGGCCATCCTCGGATTGAACAATCTTGCGGCTTCGCTCCTCGGATTTAAATTGCTGATGATTGCCTTTACGGTTCTTGGGTGTTACACGGTCATGAGACTTCTTGGAGAAAGAAACAAAACCAGAGCGCTTGCGCTATTCGCACTGAACCCCTTGCTTCTCATCGAAACGGCGGGAAACGCCCATAACGATATCATCATGGTGACGTTTATGCTTGTAAGTCTCCTTGCCCTAAGGAAACAGCGTTTCTTGCTCTCCGGGATGTTTATCGCTTTAGGGACATTGGTGAAACTCTACGCCGTTGTCCTCCTCCCGTTCTACATCTTTTTGAACTTGAAAAAAACAACCGATCTTGGAAAGACTGCATCGCTTCTTTTAGGGTTTATGGTAGTGATGGTTGCAGGCGGTTGGTTCATGGGAAAAGAATCCATCATCAATCAACTGCAACTCTTCGGGTGGGTAGCAACACTGAAGTTGAATTCTTTACCAAATCTTCTGAATATGATTCCGGATTGGATCTTTACGTTGCCGTTTGTGCTCTTTGCCTTGTTCACGGTCCGAACCATCGGTAGCGAAAAGGAACTTGTGGCAGCCTACGTGAAGTTGACCCTGGTATACCTTATGTTCGTCGTCACGCTCTATTGGGCATGGTATCCGATATGGTATCTCCCTTTCCTAAGTTTGCTTCCGATAACAAAGCTCACGAAGGCCGCGCTTACCTTCTCGGCGACCTCAAGCCTCCAGTACGCCATCCTCTTTACTTCCCATCGCTTTGACTATACAAATCCGCTCTGGACACTTGCAATCTACGCATTTCTCGTTGTGCCTCCGATTGGGGTGTATCTGTTCACAAACGATGGGAAAAGAACTTAAGCGATACGGAATCACTCTGGCAGTTCTCTATGCGGTATACGCTGTTGTAAGCTACCTCATCTTCCTGCGCGATGATTTTTTGCTCGAGCGCATCGCGTTCCTGACCGACTCCCCCGGTTTCCTGGAGAAGGGGAGAGAACTGGCAAAATTGCTTCACGTCAACAGCATCCCAACCTTGCTATATTTCCTCACGGTTACGGCGATGTTCGTGGTGTACGCCAAAGCGCTGCGGTTATTGCGGAACCAATCATCAGGACAATCGACGTCATCAAAGATTGTTCTTCGATATGCGGCCGCATTCCTAATAACAACATTTCTTTCGTTTCCGGCGCTCTCAACCGATGTCTTTGATTACATCGCTTCAAACAGGGTTCTTTTTGTCCACCACGCAAACCCCTGGATCGAGCCCCCGCAAAACTTCCCCCAAGATCCGTTTATCTATTTAGGATCCTGGAAGTTTCGTGCCTCGGTGTACGGGCCGGTGCAGTTTCTCACATCTTCATTGATCCACGTGTTCGCAAAAGATGACCTCCTCATGAATGTAATTGGTTTCAAGTTCATGGGAGGGATTTTTACATTGGCCACAATCGTGCTTTTAAAAAAGTGGTTTCAAAAATACAGTCCGGACAACTTCCTCTACGGTCTTGCCCTCTTTGCCTGGAATCCACTTATCCATATAGAGATTGTCGGAAATGCCCATAACGATATGGTGATGGCGTTTTTCTCGCTGTTGGGATTCTATTGGTTTTTCGAAGGACGGCTGATGATCGCTGCGGCTGCCCTTGCCCTTGCGGTTCTTGCCAAGGTTGTCGCGATCCTTTTTGTGCCGATTTTTGGGTGGTGGCTTTTCCTGCAAGGGAAGCGAAGAGATGCTGTAAGATTCCTCTCCTGGTTTTCGCTTATGACACTCGGGGGGTTCTTAAGCCTGGGGGAGGGTCTGAGGGGTTTCATCGGAAATCTCGGCGTTCAACTCGAACTCTACCTCCGCTCGTTCCCCACCGCTGTACGATTTATGTTTCTTAAAATGGGATTTGAGAAGGGACAAGCGGTATGGGCAGAGAAGTTGGTGACCATTCCCCCATTCCTTCTGCTGTTGACCGGCGCCCTAAGCCGTATCCGAAGGACGGGGGTCATCGCAGGAATGGTTGTCATCATACTTCTCTATCTCGTACTGGTTTCCCCGATGCTTCAACCATGGTATCTTGCCTGGATACTGCCGTTTGCTGCCATTCTTCCGAGAGGTCGTCTCCAGGCGGTTGTTCTCTTGTCTTCCTATACGAGCCTTCTCTATTATGCGGTTCTCTTCGCCTCCTTCTATCTCTACCCCCTGAACTTCTTTTGGCAAATCGCGATGCTCGCAACGATCGCTCTCCCGCCGCTTATTCTCGGGGTGATCCCTCAGAGATGGTATACTGAAAGGCAGTAAAAAGTTATTTTGCCCTCATAGAGGAACAGAAACCTAAACCATGAAAACACCGCAAAAAATCAAAAGACCGTTCCTGGTATCACTCAGAGAAATCAGGATTCTGGCTGGTCTGATGATAGTTTATTTAACAACCAGGCTGACGAATCTTCGGTTATGGCCGATCTTCACGGACGAAGCCATCTATACGCGTTGGAGTCAAATTGCCCTGCATGATGCCTCCCTCCGATTTATCCCGTTGACCGACGGAAAACAACCGCTCTGGCACTGGTTTACCATAGCTGCGATGAAGATTATTTCTGATCCGCTTATCGCCGGAAGGGCCGTTTCCGCGCTGTCCGGTCTTGGTGCAGCGGTCGGGATCTGGTTTCTGACAAAAGAGCTTTTTCAAAACAAGAACGCAGCCTTCACGGCGAGTGCCCTCTACCTCCTCACGCCATTCACCCTATTTTACGATCGGATTGCGTTGGTCGATTCCATGCTCTCCATGTGGGGAATCTGGACGCTGTATTTTGGTGTAAAAACGGCAAAGAGCCTTAAGCTCGACAACGCAATGCTTACCGGTTTCGCCATGGGAGCAGGCCTTCTCACAAAGTCACCGGCTGCTTTTTTTCAGTATCTCTATCCGCTGAATCTCCTCTTTGCCGGAAGAGAAAAAAGAAATATCGTCCGCTGGGCCCTCCTTACAGTTCCAACATTTGCCATAGCCGAAGCGATGCGAAACATCATGCGTCTCTCTCCCTGGATGCACATGATCGGACGAAAAAACCTGGAGTTCGTCACGACCATCGGAGAATTTTTCGGACATCCTACGAGATGGTTTTGGGGGAACCTCCCGAGCCTTTGGCGCTGGTGGGTCGGCTGGTTGACCTGGCCGGTCATGACAACGGCAATCGTGGGCTTTTGTCTTGTCCTCTTGCCCGAAACCTATCCGTTTTCCTTGCGCAAATATGCCAGAGGGTTAGTCTTCCTTTTGATCCATGCAATGCTTCCTTTTCTTGTTGCCGCAGCCTTCGGAAAGGTGATTTTTGCGCGGTATCTGCTCTTTATCACCCCGCCCCTCCTCATAGCAGCATCGCTTGCGACGGACCGAATCCTCTCTGCGGTCAAACGGAACGAGCCAAAACTGATCTTTGCCCTCTTTCTTACGATAGCAGCGGTGGTTCTGGACATAAAAGTTCTCACGGATCCGGTGAACGCGCCGATTATTCAGGCCGACCGCGATCAATACGTTGATGGTTTCCCCGCCGGGTGGGGGATCGACGATGTGATCGCATTCTTGAAACAAGAAGCCAAAGACAAGCAGATTTTTCTTGGAACCCAGGGGACATTTGGCCTCATGCCCTATAGCTTCGAACTCTACCTTTGGGACAATCCCAATATTGAAATTCATGGCTTCTGGCCGGTAACGGAAGTGCCTCAGGAGGTGAGTGCGATGGCTGCCAAAAAGCCCGCCTACTTCGTGTATTACGAATCGTATCCCGAGCAAATTCCTCCCCAAGAGAATATCGAATTAATAAAGAAATATCAGAAAGGGAAGAGCAACCGCTTCATGTATTTGTTTCGGGTGTACCCGCTTTCCAACCCACGATGAAGAGAAAAACGGCAGTGCTCCTGACGATCCTTCTTGTCGCGGCTGCTTTACGGTTATACCAGCTCGGACAAAACCCCCCCAGCCTCGATTGGGATGAGGCGTCGATAGGCTATAACGCCTACTCCATTTTGAAAACCGGAAAAGACGAATACGGAAATAGCTTTCCCATTGCGATCCGTTCCTTCAACGACTACAAGCCGCCGCTCTATACGTACGCTGCTGTCTCTTCGATTGCGGTCTTCGGCCTGACAGAATTTGCCGTTCGCTTTCCTTCCGCTCTTGCCGGCATCCTCACAGTTTTAGTGACCTACTTCCTCGTCAAAGAATTATTCACGATCAATAAAACAATAAAACAATTTAACAATATAGCAATCGCCGCCCTGGCGGCGCTGCTCCTTGCGATTTCGCCCTGGCACCTCCAATTTTCTCGCGTGGCGTTTGAAGCCAATCTCGCGCTCTTCTTTTTCACCCTCGCGATGTATCTCTTTCTCAAATGGCTCCGTTCAGCCAAGGCCGTCTTCCTGTTTGGTTCAAGCATTGCATTTGCCTCGACGATGTACACCTATCACTCAGCGAGAGCGGTCGTTCCGGCATTCATTCTTCTTATGGCACTGATTTTCAGAAAACTGCTGGTTCAAAGATGGAAGGAGATTGGCCTTGGGTTTATCGTGGGTCTTTTTCTGATGGTACCGATAGCCCTCACCTTCATCCGTGGCTCAGCCCAAGCACGATTTAGCGTTGTAAGCGTCTTCACCAACCCCGGAATCTATACGCAGGAACAGGAACGTCTCGAGCGCCAAGCAGAGTATCGGACAGAGGACAGCGACCGAGGCTCAATCTTTGCTCCTTTCCATCAGCGTTCGTTGGTCTTTACCACGATCATCGTCGAAGGATACCTTAAGCATTTCAACTTCGATTTCCTATTTTTGCGTGGTGACGGGATCGGCAGGCATAGCGCGGTGGGAATGGGGCTTTTGTATCTATGGGAATTCCCATTTTTACTGTATGGGCTGTATACGATGATTAAAGATAAGTGGTCGGGTATGAAACTCATTTTTCCCTGGCTTGCGGTGGCTCCGCTTGCTTCTGCGCTTACGACCCAAGCTCCCCACGCAGTTCGGGCTCTGCTTATGCTCCCGGTGCTTCAAATCATCACCGCCTACGGAATAATTCATGCATTGAGAATTCTCAAGAAAAATCGGTATGTATCGGTATTTATTGGTTTATTGGTATGTATTAATTTTGTCTACTACCTGAACCTCTATTACATTCACACCCCCATCGAACGCTCGCATGACTGGCAGTATGGGTACAAAGAGATGGTCGAGATAGTCACCAGCCTTGGGGACGACGCGGAGACGGTAATTGTGACCCAGAGGTACGATCAACCCTATATCTTTTTTCTTTTCTATGACAAGACCGATCCGAGCTACTATCAATCGGTTGCAGAAAGCGGAGCCGCGGGATTTGGAAAATACCGCTTCCGTAAGGTAGAATATGCCAAGGATAGCCAACTGCCGAGAACGCTCATCATCGGAGCACCGGACGAAATCCCATCTGATGCCACGGTACTTGACACGGTAAAGTTTCGGAACGGCCAGACCGCCTTTGTGCTGACAAGAACATGAACAAAGTTTCCAAGCCAACCATCATCGTCGTCATGCCGGCGTATAACGCCGAAAAGACGTTAAAGAAGACCTACGACGACATCCCGAAAGATTGGGTCAGTGAGATCATCTTGGTCGACGATGTCTCAAGAGATAAAACCGTCGAGCTTTCAAAAAAATTGGGAATCACAACATTTGTCCATCCGAATAATCTCGGATACGGCGGCAATCAAAAAACCTGCTACTGGGAGGCGCTCAAGAGAAACCCGGATATCGTAGTCATGATCCATCCCGATTACCAGTACGACGCCAGTCTCATTCCGGAACTGGTCCGACCGATCATTCAGAAGCGCTACGATTACATGTTCGGCTCTCGTATACGGACGAGAACGGAGGCCTTGGCCGGCGGGATGCCGCAATTGAAGTACGTTTTTAACCGCCTCTATTCACTTATCGCGAATATTATCCTCGGTGTTAATTTCTCAGAGCACATGAGCGGAATGCGGGCGTATAGCCGAAAAACCCTCAAGACAGTGCCATTCCAGCGATTCTCAAACGATTTCATCTTCGACCAGCAATTCACGGTTTCTGCAATCTCATACGGATTGAACATCGGAGAAGCGCCGATTCCGGTCCGTTATTATGAGGAATCCTCATCGATCGGGCTTCTTGCAGGAGCGAAATTTCTCTCGGAAAGCTTCATGGTCCTCGGGCAATATCTCCTCCATAAATACGGGATCACGAAAAGTAGGCTATTTAAACCCGTCTAACGAGAAGGGAGACCGTATCCCGTACTGTTATGAAGAAGCGGATGTTGGTCTTTATTGTTCTTCTTTTTGTCGCCTCATACCCCGCCCTTCGCGCCCTCATGATTCCCGAGTTCTACACCAGCCATGATGGGGAAACCCACACCGCGCGTATCGCCAACTACTATCTCGCACTCAAAGAAGGTCAGATCCCTCCGCGCCTTGCCCCAACCCTGTTCGGAAACTTAGGCTTTCCCATTTTTCTGTTCATTTATCCGCTTCCGTACCTTCTGGGAGCGATGTTCCACTCGCTGGGGTTTTCGTTTACGGACGCTTTTGAGATCGTGATCGGGTCAAGCTTCCTCCTCTCCGCAATAACGATGTTCCTTTTTGCAAGGAAAGTCTTCGGGGAATTTCCGGGATTTATCGCAGCCCTGTTTTACACTTGGGCCCCATACCGCTTTTCCCAAATCTATGTCCGGGGAGCGATAGCCGAAAGTTTTGCCTACATCTTCGTACCGTTGGTGCTTTTATCGCTCTACAACATCGCAGCCACCCAAAACCACCGTTGGGTGGGGATCGGCAGCCTCTCCCTTGCAGGACTCCTGTTGTCGCATCAGGTTGTGGCGTTCATTTTCCTTCCGATTTTTTTGGGCTTTTTTCTGCTCTGGTTGGTCAAAGCGGAACACAAAAGAACTGCAGTTCTTAAGGCTACAGGTATGGCTCTTCTTGGGGTGATGATAGGTGCGTTTATCTACGCCCCCTCGCTTTTCGAACTGAAATACCTAAGGTTTGATGAACTTATCGACTATTACAACGATCACTTTGTGACTGTCGGACAACTCATCCATTCACCATGGAGTTATGGCTTCTCCATGCCGGGTACAAACGATGACATGTCATTCCAAGTCGGATTGACCCACCTGTTGGTGGCCGCTTTAGCCACCATCTCGCTGGGACTGTTCCTCTTCAGGACAAAAAAGGCTGCCGTGAGATTCCCCCTGTTTGCTATGGGATCATTGAGTTTGGCGATCACAGCCCTTTCAGTCGGCTTCATCCTCGAACTCCCCGCAGTGCATTGGTTATGGAAACATTTACCGTTCCTCGATATCATTGACTTTCCCTGGCGCCTCCTTGGAGTTACGGTATTCGGAACAAGTCTTCTCGCCGCATATCTCGTTGCCTCAGCAGGAAGAAAAGTGATACTCAGCGCGGTACTCCTGTTCTTCGTTTTCTACGCCAACCGTAACCACGTACGTATCAACCAAACGATGGTGAGAAATGATGCCTTCTTCCTAAGTTACCAGGACACGGCAACCTGGAGAAATGAGTTCCTCTCGAAATGGCGTCAGACGAACAGATGGCAACACCTGGAAAAGGATTTCAGAATAAGAAGGGGAGAACTGAAGGTGAAACTCATAGACGGGAAAACGACCTCCCTGAGCTTCCTCGTTGAAGCAACGGATCAGGGAATACTTGATATCCACCGGTTGTATTTTCCGGGGTGGACGGTTTTTCTCGACGGCAAGCCACTCGAGATTGGTAAAGGCCTTGAAATTACGCAGGACGTTCAGACCGAGACGAAAGAATCTCCCTTTACTGATCACAGTGGTCTCTTGAGCGTGAATGTTCCTCCGGGGAAACACTTTATCGAGGCACGATTCACCGAAACACCGGTGCGGAAAGTCGGATTTATCCTTTCCCTCATCGGAATGGGATATGCACTCGCATATATCTTGCCCAAGAGGAGCCTCGTTACGGCAAGTAAAACAACGAAGCCGGTCGGAAGAAAGACCACAAAACCATGAAACTATCCGTTGCCCTCGCGACCTATAACGAGGAAGGGAACCTCCCAAGGTGTCTTGAAAGCGTCAAATCATTTGCCGATGAAATCGTTGTCGTCGATGGTTCATCGGAAGATAAAACCCGCCAAATCGCCCGCCGGTACGGAGCACGTGTGATAAAAACGGTGAACCGTCCGATGTTTCACACGAACAAGCAGATGGCAATCGATGCCGCCTCATCCGACTGGATTCTCCAGCTCGATGCGGACGAACAAGTCGATGAAGAACTTGCGAAAGAAATTGTTTCAGTTATCAAAAAAGGGAGTCCATTTTCCGCTTTTGCTATAAAAAGAAAGAACTTTTTTTTGGGAACCTGGCTTCATAAAGGTGGTCAGTACCCCGATCCGGTTATCCGGTTGTTCAGAAAAGGAAAGGCCTACCTCCCGCAAAGAAGCGTCCATGAGCAGATGGAGGTTAAAGGCAGGGTGGAGCAATTGAATGGACATCTGAGACACTTCACAGCCCCAACCTTCAGCCGGTACCTGACCAACGCCAATCGTTATACCTCGCTCACAGCCGAGGAGCTGAATAGGAAAAAGCTCGCGCTCAATAGCGGGAACTTCCTTGAGTATTTCTTCATAAGACCTCTTGTGACATTTGTACGGATTTACATTCGGCACAAAGGTTTCCTGGATGGATTTCCCGGATTTATTTTTGCACTGTTCTCCGGTTTACATTGGCAGATCGCCTACATGAAGTATTGGGAGGCAAAGTATACGACCAATCATCCGCAAGAAAACGCAAGACAAATTAATCATTAACCATTAATCATTAATCATTCTCTTATGAAAGTCGTGATCGATATCTCTCCGTTAAAGACCGGCCATAAAACGCGCGGGATTGGGATGTATACCCGAAGGCTTATCGAAGCGCTCCATAAGATAGACAAGAAAAATCAGTACATCGTGACAACAAAAGCAAACCTTGTACGCAATGCCGATCTTACCCACTACCCCTACTTCGATCTCTTTTTCCATACACTTCCTCTGAAAAGGAAGACAAAAACGGTCGTCACCATCCACGATGTGATTCCCCTGATTTTTCCCAAGGATTTTCCTGCGGGGGTGCGTGGAAAGGCAAGGTTCTTTCTTCAACGCTTAGCTATTCGAAGTGTAGAGGCAATTATTGCGGATTCCTATAATTCCAAAAAAGATATCACAAAATATTTGGGGATCGAGCCTGAAAAGATTCACGTCATCCACTTAGCGGCAGACGGTGCGTTTATGCCGCAATCAAAAGAAAAAATCGCACGGATAAAAAAGAAATACGCACTCCCGAAAAAATTTCTCCTCTACGTCGGTGACGTAAACCCGAATAAAAATCTTACGAAGCTCATTGCGGCGATGCAAAAGGTACGCCGGGAAATGCCAGATATTCATCTGGTTTTGGTAGGGCGGGTGTTCGCCGATAAAGCTCTTCCGCAAGTAAAACAAATCCTATCGGCGATTGAAAAAAGTAAGTTGAGCGGCAGAGTGCACATCCGTTCGAGTGTTCCCTTAGACCGTCCGGAAACTCTCGCTGCGATTTACAGCCAAGCCAAAGCCTACATCCAACCTTCCCTCTATGAAGGATTTGGGCTTCCGATACTTGAAGCGTTCGCGTGCAAAACCCCGGTCGTGGCTGGCAAAGTGGCAAGTATACCGGAAGTAGCCGGGGAAGCAGCGATATTCGTGGATCCACTGAGTACCGAAAGTATTGCAAGTGGAATAATCAAAGCCATGAAGCTGGGAGAGAAGGAGAGAGGACACCTCATAGAAAAAGGGAACCGACAAAATCACAAGTTCTCTTGGGAAAAAACGGCGCGGGAAACAATCAATGTGTATACCCAAGTTTTGGCCGGGTAGAGGAAAGAAATGAGAAAAGAACCAGGCAAACTTAAGTGGATTCTCGGTGTACTCGTTCTCTGGCGGGTTGCGCTCTTGGCTATAGCAGCATATGCGATTTCATCGCTCCCCTTTAAGCCAAGCTTCCCGTATTGGGAAACGCTCCTTGAACCCAACGGCCATCCGCTGTTTTGGAGTTGGGGGAACTTCGATGGAGTCCATTACCTGACCATAGCCATGCATGGGTACAGCGCCCAATTCACCCAAGCCTTCTTCCCTCTCTATCCGCTGGCGATCCGATATACACAGACCTTCGTCGGGAATTACCTTGCTTCAGGACTCCTAGTTTCCCATGCTGCACTTGTGATTACACTCATTTTGTTCTACAAACTCATCCGTCTAGATTGGGGGCAAACAACGGCAAAAAGGACTCTAATCTTTCTTCTTCTCTTCCCGACCGCATACTCTTTTGTTTCCGTCTATACCGAAAGCCTCTTCCTGATGATGGTCTTTGGCTCCCTCTTTGCCGCCAGGAAGAAAAGCTGGTGGATTGCCGGGATTCTGGGGGGTCTGGCATCGGCGACACGAATCTTTGGTGTCTTTCTCTTACCAGCCCTTCTCATAGAATGGTATGTTCAAAGAGGCAAGAAGACCGTCTTCACGTTTTCGGAGTTGTTTCTTGCCGTATTACCCATTTTCCTCTCTATATCGGGTCTTGTGGGATACATGTATTACCTGAACAAGTCCTTTCAGGACCCGCTTCTCTTTCTCCACGCCCAACCAGTCTTTGGTGCAGGGAGGAGCGCCGATAAACTCATCCTTCTGTATCAGGTATTTTGGCGGTACGTCAAAATGATTGCAACGGTTGACCCAAAGACGCTTGTTTACTATACGGTATTCCTCGAGGCGGCAAGCGGAATCCTTTTCCTGGTTCTTTCCATAATTGCCTTTAGAAGAACCCGCCTTTCCTATGCGATCTTTGGCATTCTCTCCTATCTTCTCCCGACCTTGACGGGCACCTTCTCAAGTATGCCCCGGTACGTCCTTGTGCTCTTCCCTTGCTTCATTGTTTTAGGAAAGATTAAGAGTCCGATATTTCAGCGAGTTTGGTGGGTTGCAAGTGCTATACTGCTGGCGGTAAACACCGCACTCTTTGTCCGCGGATATTGGGTAGCGTAGGAACAAATGGCTAAAGAAAAAGGTAGTAAATTTATACACTCAGGATATCTATTCGTGCTTGGGGCTGTTTCAATCTGGGGCGTCAGCACAGGAATTCTAGTAAAGTTAATTTCTATACCAGCATTTGCACTTTACGCAATCGGAGCATTTTGGGGTATTGTTTTTCTCCTCTCAAGCCTTGCTTTGAAAAACAAACTATCTGATCTCTTGAGATATTCAACAAAAACCTTAAGGTTAATGCTGGGTGTAGGTTTGGGAATCGCGGTAAATAACGGCCTATTCTTTACTGCAATCAAAAGCGGAACAGTGGCGAACGCCGTTCTTACCCATTATTTAGCCCCAATATTCGTTGTACTCATTTTTGGGCCACTCATTCTGAAAGAAAAGATTACCATCAAGAATTTCGTCTTAGCTATTCTTGGTTTCGTCGGTCTTCTCGTTTTAATTTTACCCGATATCGGCAGATCAATTGATCGTGCTCTTATCTACGGATCCCTCTCAGCAATTTTCTTTGCGTTTCACACGGTTCTAGAAAAAAGAGTTACACAAACGAAAGCTGATCCGTTAAGCGCAGTCGTCTATAAAAATGCTGTTCCTTTGGTTTTATTTCTGCCATTTGCTATGAATTCAATTCAAGCAGGTATTTCTCCGACAAACTGGTTCTGGTTGTCTATATGGGGAATACTAGTGCTTGGTATTTCGTTCCTTCTTTTCTTCCAAGGTATAAGACAGATCCCGGCGACAAGCGCATCAATCTTAAGTTATGGAGAACCAATCGGAGCAATCATCCTTGCTGCTATCTTTTTTAAGGAACCAGTAACTCTGTATACTTTAATTGGAGGTATGTTCATCATCGGAAGCGGGGTCGGTGTGATAAAGGGAGCTAGATGATCAGCTACAGACGAAAAAATAGTTGGTTCTTAAATTTTTTAGTTCATCATTCATGAAAATTTTAGTTACCGGCGGTGCCGGATTCATCGGTTCGCACATCGTTGATCGCTACATTACTGATGGCCATCAAGTTCTTGTCATCGATGACCTCTCGACCGGATCGGAAGCAAATCTAAACCGTAAAGTAAAATTTCTCAAACTCGATATTCGGTCCAAAGATGCCTTCAACCTCGTCGTTGCGGAAAAACCCGAGATCATCAACCACCACGCCGCACAAATCGATCTTCGCAGATCGGTTGAAGAACCTCTTTGGGACGCTGAAATCAATATTCTTGGATTGTTGAACCTGATGGAGGGAGCCCGACAGGTAAAATCGGTCAAAAAAGTGATCTTCGCTTCAACCGGTGGTGCGATCTACGGAGATGCAAGCATAATTCCGACTCCGGAAAATTATCCGGCATGGCCGATCTCACCCTACGGCGTTGCGAAGTTAACCTGCGAGCACTATCTCCACTACTATCAAGAGGTCCATGGCATACCGTTTGTCAGCCTTCGCTACGGAAATGTCTATGGACCGCGGCAAAATCCGAAGGGGGAGGCGGGGGTGATTGCCATCTTTTCCGGGAGGCTCCTCAGCGGGGAACAGCCGGTAATAAGTGGTGACGGCAAACAAACACGGGACTTTGTCTTTGTGGAAGATGTCGTAGAAGCGAATGCAAAGGCACTCTCCCAAAAGGCAAAAGGGATCAACAACATCGGCACCGGAAAAGAAACGGATGTTACCACCATTTTCGACGAACTGCGAAAACAACTCGCCCCAACCGTAAAGCCCCTCTACGGGCCGGTAAAAAAGGGGGAACAACGACGAAGCAGCCTGGATAGCAAAAAGGCGCTGAAGGAGTTCGGCTGGCAACCAAGAACAGAACTCCGAAATGGGTTAGAAAAAACAGCGGAATTTTTTAAGAGAGGACGATGAAGCTAGTGATTATCGTCCCCGCATTCAACGAGGCGCCGGTCATTCGAAAGGTACTTGTTGCATTGAAGAAAGAGATTGCATCATTAGGCGAGGTCGAAATCGTTGTGGTCGATGACGGCTCGGTAGACGCCACAGCGAAGGAGGCAATGACTGCTGGCGCAAAGATTCTCTCCCACCCCATTAATCGTGGGTTGGGCGGAGCATTGGGGACAGGACTTACCTACGCAAAACTGGTAAATGCAGACATCGCGGTGACCTTTGACGCGGACGGTCAGCATGACCCGGGAGACATCAGACGGGTGATCGAGCCGATTCGAAAGGGAGATGCGGACGTGGTGATCGGCTCCCGGACGTTAAAAGGAATGCAACAAATCCCGTTCGACCGCCGGATAATCCTTTGGTTTGGTAACGTCATAACAAAGCTCCTCTTTTCGGTTAGTACATCGGATTCGCAGTCAGGATTTCGGGCATTCTCAAAACCAGCGATTCGTCAAATTTCTCTCAAGACACAGGAAATGGAAGCCTCATCGGAATTTTTCTCGGAGATAAATCGCCTTAGTTTGCAGCTTACGGAGGTTCCGATCCATGTCATCTACACTTCTTATTCACGGAAGAAGGGGCAGTCCAATTTGAACGCCTTCGGTATTTTAGGTAGACTACTCCTGAAGCTTGCCCGCTAGTGAGTCATAAAGTATGCAAATATTACTGATTCCAGTCCAGGTATTTTTGCTCATCTTTATTCTCTTTGCTTTCTCGAGAGTCTGGCTGCGTTTTCGTGAGAGAACAATCAATATCGGGACGTTTCTCTTTTGGTCATTGATTTGGGGATTGGCAGCACTTGGAAGCTTAAATCCACAGTTCACGACCAGTATCGCACGCGTTCTCGGAATAGGCAGAGGAGCAGATGTCGTCATCTATGCTTCGCTCGTGTTGTTGTTTTACCTTGTGTACCGTACCAACGTAATTTTGGAGAATGTGCGGCACCAGATCACGGAGTTGGTGAGAAAAATCGCGCTCGAAGGAGAAAAACGATCAAAAAAAAAGAAATAAATCTGAACGATTACGCTCAAACATTAAACATCGCACATTTAACATTGAACATTCTGCTATTTTGAATATTCTCCTTGTTAATGAATTCTATCCCGACGGAGCCCAGCCAACGATTGTTGGTGGTGTACAAGCCCGAAATTATTTTGTCGCGAAGTACTTATCGGAAAAACACAATGTGGAAGTGGTCAGCCTGAACAGGGGCTCGATCGCGGCAACCACACTATCCATGTTCCCCCGTCTTGCCTCTTTGATCCGCATTATCTTAATAAAGCCAAAAAAAAGGCCGGATCTGATCGAAGCCTCAAATGTCACAACCTATTTCCCGGCATTCCTTTTGGCAAAGCGCCTCGGTTTGCCGGCGGTCGCTTGGGTCCCCGACGTCTTAGGAAAATATTGGACGGATTATTTTCCGCTCCCTGTCGCCATTGCCGGTAGGGTAATGGAAGTTACCGGGCTGAAGTTACCCTGGAACCATTGGATTGCGATGAGCCAGGTTACACAAAAAAAGCTGATTGCCCTGGGGATCCCTCCGGAAAGAATCACCGTCATCTACGGAGGGGTGGAATACGGGAAGCTCAAAGCGTTGAACGTCAAGAAGTTCCTAAGGCCAACCGTTTGTACGATCGCAAGGCTCCTTCCGTATAAAAGGATCGCAGATCTTATTGAGGCGATTGCAATCCTAAAAAGAAAGATCCCCGGTATTCAGTGCCTCATTATCGGAGAAGGTCCGGAAGGAAAAAATCTCAAATCACAAATTACCAATCGCAAACTAGCAAAGGATGTAAAACTTCTTGGTAATTTACCGTACCCGGATGTCACAAAAACGCTGCACAGGTCTCACTTGTTCTGCCTGCCATCCCTCGTTGAAGGATTCGGGATAGCCACGGTTGAAGCCTTGGCAACAGGCGTACCGTATGTCAATGCACGTATCCCGGCAACAGAAGAAATCACCGGGAACGGAAAAGGTGGACTATTGTTTTTGCCCCAGGAGATACGGGATCTTGCAGAAAAGCTAAATATCCTGTTCACAAACCAAACGCTCTACAATCAAAAGAAAAAAGAAGGTCAACTGCTCGCAAAGCGGTTCGATTGGGCTATAATAGCCAGGGAAACGGAACAAGTGTACACTGAAGCAATCCGCAATTTTAAATCTTGAGCACTTATATCGATCTTATTCTTAATTCATAATTCATTATTCATAATTCGTAATTCATGAAAGTTCTTATCACCGGCGGCGCTGGTTTCGCCCAGCACCAACAACCGTTTGTAGTGTTTAATTAAGAAGTATCATTAAAGTTACCAGGTCGGCAATTTACTATATGAAGATATTGATAACTGGTGGTGCTGGGTTCATCGGCACAAACATTGCCGATTACTATCTCAAGCAGGGCATTGAGACGGATGTGTACGATAACCTCTCCCGTCCTGGTGTTGAGAAGAATCTCGCATGGCTGAAAAAAACACATCCGAAGGTAGTCTTCCACAAAGCGGATATCAGGGACTTCGAGACGCTAAAGAGAAAGATAGAAGGAACCGATCTCCTATTTCATATGGCTTCTCAAGTTGCCGTCACGAGCTCGGTCGCGGATCCCCGTACGGATTTTGAAATAAACGCTCTCGGAACGCTCAATGTTTTGGAAGCGGCAAGAGCGCAAAAAAATCCTCCGATTATGGTATACGCGTCGACGAATAAGGTGTACGGAGGCATGGAAAACGCTTATATTATTAAGAAAAAGACAAGATACGATTTTGCAGATCGGCGTTTGCGACGGGGGATTAAGGAAGACTTTCAGCTCGACTTTCATTCACCCTACGGCTGCAGCAAAGGAGCCGGGGACCAGTACGTACACGATTATGCCCGTATCTATGGCCTCAGAACGCTCGTGTTCCGGCAAAGCTGCATCTATGGCGACTTCCAGTTCGGCAACGCAGACCAGGGCTGGGTAGCTCATTTCATGCGTAAGCTCCTCAGAGGAAAAACCATCACGATTTACGGTGACGGGAAACAGGTCCGTGATCTTCTCTATGTCCGTGACCTGGTTGATTGCTATGTCCGGGCGATTGCCAAGATCTCAAAAACGTCCGGCCGCGTGTACAACATCGGCGGCGGCCGCCGATACTCCGTGAGTTTGATCGAGCTCCTCCCTCTGCTTGAGCGGGAATGCAAGGCTGTGGCAAAGATCAGATTTTCACAGTGGCGACCGGGAGATCAACGGGTCTACATCACGGATTACTCAATGGCTGGGCAGGACTTCGGTTGGAAACCTACAACACCAATCGGTCGGGGCCTAAATAACCTGCATCAATGGATGACAACATCGCACGCACAGAGCTCCATGATATAGACGAATAGGACAGTTCACCAAAAAACATTCACATCACTCTCATGCAGCAGCTTGTCGATCATTTTTGCGGACAAGGAGATAGAGAAAACAAACGAGTATTTCTTGAATATACGCTACCGCTTAAGGGATCTCTCCTTGATTTGGGATGCGGAAACGGTGAGTTCACCGCGAAGGTTGCGGAAAAGGCCAATGCGGAGGTGATGTACGGTATTGAACTCAGCGAGACAAAGGCCCTCGCTGCGAAGAGACAGGGAGTGAGAGTCAATGTTGGTAACCTGAATAATAAAATACCTTTCGGAGATGAGTTCTTCGATACGATCAGCGCAAACCAAATCATCGAACATCTCGTTGATACAGATACATTCATCGAAGAAGCCAAACGAGTACTCAAACGAAACGGCCAGCTTGTGATTTCAACGACAAACCTCGCTGCTCTTCATTACCGAATACAGCTCCTGTTCGGCCAGCTGCCTATTTGTCTCCATCCTGCAAATGTCCAGTTTGGCAATTTCTTAAAGGGTGAGAAGAATCCGGTCCATGGACACAAAAGCGTCTTCACGCATACTGCGTTCCTGGAATTTCTCGAGTTTCATGGTTTCACCATCCAGCAGTCAAGCACGGTGAGCCTCTATCCGTTCTCTCCAAAGATAGGCCGAATACTCGGGAAAGTATTTCCTAGCATCGGTGCCTTTTCGACCGTGCGGGTGCGCAAAAAACATTCATGAAGAAATTTAGGATCGCGATTCTCATTGATGCATGGTTCCCCTTCCATGGAGGAGGGCAGGAGCACGTCCTGAGAATCACCAACAGTCTTTCGAAGGACTGCACGTTTACGATTTATCATGCCCCTCAACCATCATTACCTGCTCGTGCGATTTGGTCATTATTGGTGATACCACAGGTGATTGTGGATCACAGAAAGGAAAAAATTGATCTCATCCATGCCCATGCGTATGCTGCCGGCTTCCCTGGGAAAGTACTCTCAATGATACTTCGCATCCCCGTCGTGTATACGGTGCACGGCAGTAACATGCTCGATATGCAAATCCTCGAAGCCCAACAGAGGAAACTCGGCGGAAGAATACCCTGGTGGAAGTACAGACTTGAAAAATGGTTACTCACCGGAATCCGCTACGATCGCGAAATATCCGTATCTCAGCATTTCCGAACGTACGAAAATGTTAATCGGCACATCGCATACATTCCCAACGGAGTCGATACCCGAACGTTTCATGATAGTCAGATTGCAAAGAAACCTCAGTTTACACTCTTGTTTGTCGGCAGAAATGAACCGCTGAAGGGCCATGACATATTAGACGCGGCAATGGAGAGCGTGCGTCAAAAGTGTCCGGATATCGAACTCGTAAAGATTACGCAAGAACTCGACAGGAAGAAAATCATCCGAGAGTATCTCTCTTCATCGGTCTATGTTCTCCCATCCCTTTCTGAGGGAATGCCGTTAACCCTGCTCGAAGCCTGGGCAGCAAGACTTCCTGTCATCGTAACCGATGTCGGGGATAACGCGAAGATGGTGAAGGATGGCTTGAACGGATACCTTGTCCCGCCAGGCGATATCCAAGCCTTGAGCCAGGCGATCGTCAAGGCCTATACCAATCCCAACCTTGCGAAGATGGGGGAGGCAGGATACAATCTGGTAAAGAAGAACTATACTTGGCAGAAAGCTGCCGAGGCAACCTTGAAAGTGTATAAGGAGGTCATCAATGCCGCTCGATAAAACGCTTTTGGAGATTCTTGCTTGTCCCGATGATCACGGAGATATCAAGTACACGAAAAAGGGGAAGAAAGAAAGTCTCAAGTGCGTAAAGTGCAAACGCGTTTTTGAAGTGAAAGACGGCATCCCCATCATGCTCCCCAAAGACTTCAAGGAAGAATAGACAAAAGCCCCTCATCTTATCGAGTGGTACAATGCAAAGTATGCATATTGCTGTGGTTGCTGCTGATCTTCTCCCTGAACGGCTTGGTGGAGCTGAGGTTCATGTAGTTGAGCTGATCAAACGGTTAGCGGAGAGAGATCACACATTCGATGTCTTTGTTGGTCATTCCACCGAAATTGCAAAAACGTTTCCGCATAACGTAACGATCCACCCCATCAAATTTCCGGAAATCCCCAATCTCTATGGACTTTCCTATATCATGTTTGCTCCCATCCAAATCAAGAGAGTACTCCGGGGCAAGAGCATTGATCTCGTCTGGGCAAAGCAGGTATTCCCTCAAGGGGTCGTGGCGGCCATCCTTGCCGGGCACTTGAAAAGGCCGCTCTATATGACGGCCCAGAATCCCCTCGACTACAAGGAAGAGTTGGTGATGAAAGGCCTGATTCCGTTTAAGAATCTACTCCCGAACCTGCTCACTCCTTTAGTGTCTTTTGCGCTCAAGCGGGCCGATGTCGTTGCCTGTGTTAGTCGGTATGCGAAGGAACAGGCGGACAAACTCGGTGCAAGACGGTCGGTTATCATTCCCAACGGAGTGGACACGACAAAGTTCAAACCTTCGTACCGAGCTCAGGTCGAGGAAGTGAAAAGTGAAAAGTTAAAAGTTAAGAGAAGGGTAAGGATTATAACCACATCCGCTTTGATACCGAGAAATGGCCTAGACACGCTGATTGATGCGGTTTATTTGCTTCCATCCTCGCTCAACTGGGAACTCGTCATCGCGGGGGACGGACCACTCTATAACAATCTCAAATTACAAATCTCAAAGTACAAATTGGAGCAAAAGGTCAAGCTTCTTGGGAGAGTAGAAAATCGGAAAATTCCGCAACTCCTTGCAGGTGCCGATCTGTTTATCAGGCTTTCACGGAAGGAAGGTTTTGGCGTATCGTTCTTGGAGGCAATGGCAATTGGGCTTCCGGTCATCGCAACTCCGATTGGCGGCATCACGGATTTTATCAATGACGGGGAAACCGGACTCCTCGTTGAACCGGACCGCCCAAAGGAGGCGGCCAAAGCAATGGAGCGCATTCTTACGGATGCCGCGCTGTACCAAAAGCATCGAACCAACGGACGAATACTGGTTCAAAAGCGATACACCTGGGATCATATTACCGATCAGGTGGAAAACATGCTTACATCAATATCCGATGGGAGGGTATCCTAAGCTTTTTTTTCAACTTAACCATGAAGATATTGATCGTGACTCCCATCTTCCCTCCCCAGATCGGCGGACCGGCAACCTATACTTTCGACCTTGCCAAAAGACTTGCCGGAAAGCACGAACTGACAATCGTTACCTTCGGAGTGAAGCCGAAGAAAGTTGAGGCGGTAAAGATTATGGCGGTTCCGCTTCATAATGAATTTTTTGGAACAATCCGAAGGCAAACAGCGCTGGCTTCAGCAATAGGTAAAGAAGCAAGGAGAAACGATGTGATCTATACCCAAGGAGCTGTTGTGGTCGGGTTTGCATCAGCGCTCATCGCAAAACTCACCGGAAAACCACTGATACTCAAGTTTGTCGGTGACGAGGTTTGGGAGGAGGCCCACCGCAAAGGAATGACAAATCTCAAGCTGGAGGAATTTCTGGGAGCATCAAGGAAACCACTGTTTTTTCTAGTTGCGCAATGGTTGCAAAAACAGAGTTTAAAGACTGCCAAAAAGATCGTTGTTCCATCGGTGTATTTAAAAAACATCGTAACGAAGTTTTACGGGATTGAGGAATCAAAAATCGAGGTTATTAATAATGCGGTAGAAATCCAAAGACCAAAAAGAATTACCCAGAGCAAAAGAACCATAATCCTGAGCTCCGGAAGACTTGTTCCGCATAAACGGTTTGGGCTTCTCATCTCGGCATTTAACGACCTTCTCAAACGAGTACCGAAAGATCTTGCCAAGACACTCGAGCTCCAAATCATTGGTGACGGAAACGCCACAAAGGAATTACTGGAGATGATCAACACGTTGAATCTTTCAAAGAAGGTGAAACTGGTCGGACGGCTTGAAAGAGAGACCTATTTGCAACGGTTGAGAATGGTAAAAATCTTCGTTCTCGTCTCAAGTTACGAGGGATTATCCCATGCTATAATCGAGGCAATGCTCTCCGAAGTTCCGGTGGTTGCCTCAGATATTCCTGGGAACAGAGAAGTGATCGAGCATGAAAAGACAGGACTCCTGACAAAGACAGCGACGGAAGACCTTTCAGACGCGATAAAAAGGATGTTAACTGATGAGGAATTGACCAAACAAATAAAACTGAATGCAAAAAGAAACGCACAACAAAGATTCGGTTGGAGAACCAACATTGAACGTCTTGTTCATCTCCTTAGAGAAGAATCTTCTTCTGCCTAAATCGGGAGACTCCATAAATCGCCATCGTCGGTACGCCTCACAGCTTGGGCATCTTGACATCATCGTGTTGACCAAAAAAAGAGACGGAATAACCCATGAGGTACGTAAGGGAAACCTCACAATTGTACCGACAAACTCCGGTTCACGGTGGTGGTATACAACCGATGCACTTCGCATTGCGGCGAAACTCTTCAGTCAGAAGAAAGTCGATGTCGTAAGTGCCCAAGATCCATTTATCTGTGCCGCAATAGCCCTTCTTTTGAAGGCCAAATGGAGGGTTCCGGTAAATATCCAGGTTCACAACGATTACTTCAGTAGCCTGGCATGGAGGACGGAATCATTTGAGAACAGAGCATTTTTTCATCTGGGAAAATGGTTATTAAGGAAAGCGGACAGCATCAGGACAGTGACAAGAAGTATTGAACAATCTGTTCGAACATTCGTTCCTCCCGGAATTCCGATCCATACGGTCATCGTCCCGCCCTCAACAAATTTCCTCAAAAAAGCCAGCCCAAAGAAGGATATTCACATAATAAGCACAGGGAACCTGACCGAACAGAAAGACTTCCCGACTCTCATCGAAGCACTGGCAAAACTGAAGGGGAATATCCCGAACCTCAACGTTCAGATCATTGGAGCCGGTCCGAGGCTTGAAATACTTAAACGGCAAACCGAAAGATTGGATCTTACAGCGAACATCCGGTTTGCTGGCGAGTGCGCACAAAAAGGAGTGATTGATGCGCTCGCACGCTCAAAGGTCTATGTTTCATCATCGAAATACGAAGGGTCAAGCATCGCTCTCCTCGAGGCGATGCTGATGGGTCTACCCGTCATTGCAACAAGGGTGAGCGGGGCACAGGATCTTGTAGAGCCAGGCAGGAACGGATTCTTGGTCGAGCCGGGCGATGAAGCAGCCCTGGCAAGAAAAATGAGGGCCCTTTTGGAAGATGCGCCTTTACGGGAGAGCTTCGGAAGGGAAGTGAAAAAAAAGGCTCTGGCAATGCTTCATCAGAGACCGGAAAAACAATGGATCGACGTTCTCATTGAAACGAAAAAGCGCGATGGCCCTGCCGCGATGAAACGGGCAAATATCGCGCATTACGATTCCTCGCAATTGGAGATTGAGAAATCGAAGACGGATGCATCCAAAATCGTTTACTATCCGAAACTTGTCCAATGGCTCCGGGGGTATATCAAAAAAGACCAAAAAGTGGTCGATATCGGTGGCGGCGCAGGCGTGGTGATGGCGATCGTAAAACAGGAGCTCGGGGGGCTGTCAGTTGTGGGCTTGGATATCTCAACCCTGATGGTAAAACTCCGCAGATCGCTTTCGCTCAACACCAATCTTGTCGGAGACATGGATAAGCTTCCGATTCGGGCCGATTCAGCCGATGCGGTCGTTTTCATCGCTTCGCTCCACCACACCTTAAACACCGACAAAGCAATCCGAGAAAGCTGCAGGATCTTAAAACCTAGAGGCATGCTCCTTTTGATCGAGCACAATTCCTTCCGTTTCCTCTTTTACCGGGACAGAACGAAGGCGATTCCGGCACCCGACGACCCCCGTGAATGTCTGATCAACCACCGTATGGTCACTCGACAGCTTATCGAAAGCGGCTTTATCCTCAAACACATCTCTCTAAAGCGTCAGTTGGTAACTCTCGTACAAACCTTCATCAAAGACATTCCTCTTCCCGTCTATCGCCTGTTAACGGCAGTTGATGAGAAGACAGGTTGGATTCCCGGTTATAAAGAGTTTGGCTCGTTAATGATGATTGCAGCCCAGAAACGATGAAGAAACAAAAAATCTGCTTCGTCATTCCCCGTTTCGACTTGAGGGAAAGCTCTCACTACCCGCATATCTACGAGGGGATTGAGGAAATCGGGAAAAGATATGAGGTGTTTCTTTTTGCCGAAACTTGGGCAGGGAGTGGGGACATCAGCAGTAACGTAGGATGCTATAGACAGCGGATGCATGTCTTACCCCTGCGGTTGCTCGAACGGTTCTTGGTGTTCCTGACACTCCGCTTGGCTGGATACAAGACGTTTTACTGTCATTATGCCGTCGTAAGCAGCCTGATCGCGAAATGCGTGACAACCCTTTTTGGTGGGAAGACCTACCTTTGGCTGTGCGTGAAACTTCACTTATACGAACAACCACTCAATATTAAAAACCTTCAAGTGAAGCTCACGAAAGACTGGCCCTGGAGAATTGCTCTGAAGGCAATTGACCGCCTAGTGACCTGCTCCGAAGCGATGAAGATATACTTTGAGAAAAGCTGCGGTGTCGACCGAAGAAAGATTCTCGTCATCCCGAACTGGATTAACCTCTCAAGGTTTAAGAAAGAAAACGTTTCAACCGATGAACTTCGGAAGCGCTTCAACCTCAACGGTAAAAAGGTAGTGCTCTTCCTTCACCACCTGTCTGAAAGGAAAGGAGCAGATCGGTTACCCGACTTCGCAAGATTATTAAAGACCAAATTGGGAAATGCACAGCTTCTTATCGTTGGCGGCGGTCCTCTCTTGGAGTCATTGAAAGTCGAATTTCGGAAAGGAACGCTTGGGGATACAGGAACGGTGGTCGGTCCGGTTCCGAATCAAAAAATCCCGCAATACCTTGCAGTTGCAGACGTCCTCATCATGCCCTCGCGCACGGAAGAATTCGGACGGGTTTTTCTCGAAGCAATGGCCATGGAGGTTCCGATCGTAGCAACCGACACGATTGGTGCAAGAGCAGTGCTCACGAAAAAACAGCAGCGTTTGCTCATCCCGCAACATAAAGAAAATGCGGTCGTTGAAAAGCTTGGGAGCGCTGTCGCGACTATCCTCAAAAACCCGGTACTCCGCGAAGAACTGATCAAAGAGGGGAAAACGAGGGTTAAGGAATTTGAGATGAGAAAAGTCGTTTCAAGGTTTGCCCAGCTCGTTATTTCTTGAGAACGAACACATCCTCACGGACTCCGAAGAAGGTAAGACCGGGTTCTCCGTAAATCGAAGTGATAATTTCCAAAGGATAGAGAGTCGTATTGCAGAGTGAAGAGCTCGAAGGTAATGCGAGCACGATGAACGCTTCATTACAGTGAAAATCGGAGGAAAAGAGCATACGGATGGGGGGTTGATAGGTCGGGTCGAAATGAGCGCGTACGGGGTTAAACTGGAGGTACCAAAACGCTCGTTCGGAATTGAGACGCTGGTCAACCACGAGCACGCGGTTGCCGACAATCGTTGAAGCCTTCTTCTTGACCTCTTTCCAGCCAACGGCATTGAGCCACTGTCGGATTGAAAGAGAATACGTTCTCGAAACCGTAAACGGTGGAATAGCTTCTGACGACCGTCCGTACTCTCCTCCCGTAAGGATCTGCGGACCCTTAAGGAAGTGCAGAGACGAGAGGCCGTAGCCAAGTGAGGCGATAGCCAGGATCGCGACAACCAACCGTCGAATAGGCAGACGGAAGAGGGCAATACCGGAGGCAGCCATAGCAACCAAGCCAAACGCAGTGAACGTCAGGTAGTATGTGCGAAATCCGGTAAAAAGAAAGAAAAACAAAAAGGCACAAAAGGCGGAGAAAAATATCCAAAAAGAACGGGGTAAGTTACGGAATCTGAAAAAGCCAACTATCCCCAGAAAGAGCAGAGAGAATAATAAAACAGGGTAGAACAAATCCGATAGCGTGAGAACCAGCGGAGGAAGAAGGGAGAGGGGGTTGTTTCCTCTGCCGGCGTAAATATTCTCAAACGCCATCGATGTCCTGACAGGGATTCCGAATGTACGCAGAACCAAAGCTGTGGGAACGTCAACGAAACCTGTGGTGATATACGCGCCGATATTGAAAAAGATGACAGGGGAGATGGTGATAAGGACGATAACGAAAAAGCGCAAGGAAGGCCTGAAGATTCGAGTGGACGCAAGCCACCAGATAAAATAGAGGGGAAGAACGACAAGGCCCGTGAATTTAATCAGAGCAAACGCTCCCGTCAGGATTGCGGAAAGGACAAGAGCCTGCCGTTTCCGGGTGGAAAACCACCAGGAAAAGCTCAACAGAGAAAGCAAAAAGTAAAAGTTCCAAAATGACAGGTCCTGGGGAATGGCAAGTCTGCCGGAAAAAAGGAACGGGGTCATAGTGGCAAGCAGAAGACTTGAAAGAAACGCAGTTTCCCGCGAGAACCAGTCCGCAGCGATTATCCCAAAAACCCAAAGGGAAAGAAGAGCAAGAAACGCTCCGGCAAACCGTAGTTCCCCGTCGGAAAGATTTTCAAATCCGTTGGGTTCGAGTGCATTGAGGACAAAATGCTGGATGTAATTACCGAGAGGCGCATGATCGTTAAACGAAATGGCGTAGGCAGTTCGGCCGGCCTTAATTCCATCGACGAGGTCATACGCTCGATAGCCTATTTCCCGCTCATCGGAAGCGATATCGGCTTTCCCAAGATTGAGGAACAGAAGAAACGCAGCAGCAGGAAGAAGAAGGAAGAAGCCAAATGGGAGATGATGGCCTTCATTTGACTGTACCCTTCTTTTGGGAAGAGGCGATAAGTATCGAAGGAACGTGAGTGCCACGTTCGCCGCAATCAAAAGACCAAGTCCGGTTCCGATATGATTCTGGTAGATATGCGTTTGACCTTCAAACAGAAAAATATTGAGGACCCCTAATGGGTAGAGGAGGAGAAACCCGAGACCCCAGGCAGCAGGCGCGCGGTAGAGCAAAGGGAGCTGCCAAAACCAGCGGTCAATAATCTGCCGACCCAACCAATATATTAATACGATGAGAATAAACACGATCATATAGCCGAGTGAAAAGATGACGCTTTACGTAATTGTATAATACAAGATATGTTTTCTTACGTCTCACCGAGGTTAAGTTGGCTCAGGAAAAACGTGAGGGGGAAAATTATCCTTGACATAGGCTTCGTAGGTGCGTACGAAACCCCTTCTGCCCATCTCGCGGTCCGCCAGGAGAATCCCGGAAGTACAGTAGTGGGAATCGATATTGTCAGAAAAAAGGTTTTACACTACGAAATTCCCGGGAGCATCGTCGGCAGTGGATTTTTACTCCCAATAAAACCAAATGCAGTTGATACGGTAGTCCTCGGAGAAATTCTTGAGCATGTGAGCAATTGGAACGACTTACTCGAAGAATCCGTACGGGTTCTCAGAAAGAATGGGGCACTCATCGTGACGACACCCAATCCGTTCGGGGTCTTTCGGTTTCTGCGTTACTGGTTACTTGCTCCGAACCCCCAAAACGCGAAAAATCTGAAAAGCTATTTCGGAGCCTCGGATCATATGCATTTTATTGAACCGCTGTCTCTCCTGCGCGCTCTGACAAAACTGAACCTCAAGCCCGCAGTAATTACGACGACAAACCTCTCAGTGCCGTACATTCCAAAGTTGTTCAAAGATCCTGATTGGAGTTTCTGGCCCCTCACACGCCTTGGGACCTACACCTGCATCAAAGCCGTAAAGAGATAAAAAGAAAGAAGTTCGTCGAATGCGAAAATCCGAAAGAACAGTCACCGTCATCCTCCCGACCTACAATGAGGCAGGGAATATTTCCCGATTGATTCGTGCAATTGGAGAGGCGATGAGCCCCTCCGGCTGGAGGGTAACGATCCACGTCGTGGATGATGACAGCCCGGACGGAACCGGATTGATCGCAAAAAAGGCCTCGAAACCTAATCTTGCGGTCAAAGTGACCATCCGGAAAAAGGAGAGAGGGTTAGCATCTGCACTTCTCTATGGGATCAGAAGGGCCACCACCAGGTACATCCTGCTCATGGATTCGGACTTCAATCATCATCCAAAATATATTCCGGAGATGTTCAAGCGCATAGAAGAGGATCCCAATCTCGTGGTGAGCGGTTCCCGCTATATGAGCGGTGGGGGAATGGACGAAAAAGAGCGATTCCTTGGCAGTCAATTTTTAAACGACGCGATGAAGCTCGTCTTAGGAATGCCGATTACCGATTATTTGAGCGGTTTTATCCTCATCAAAAGCAAACGCTTACGCGATATGCCGCTTTCCTGGATCTTTCGTGGTTTTGGCGAATGGGCACTCCGGCTCCATGTGGTTCTTCAGAAAAAAAAATGCCTGGTAATCGAGATTCCCGTCTACTACCCGGCCAGAACCTACGGGAAAACCAAGATGGATCCCCTCCGCTATGCATTCGCCCTTCTCAAAACCCTTATCGAGGTGAATTTCCTCGTCCCGAAGGACTGAACTTGCGGTAGAAGGTACGCAGCACCCCGCAAATGTATCGCACATCCGCGTCGGCTAGCCCGGGACCGGACGGGAGAGAAAGGCCATGGAAATACGCCCAGTTTGAATGCGGATACGTCTTGTTCGTTTTCCCGAGTGCCTTTTTGAGGAACGGCTGACGATGAAGAGGCGGGAAAATCCTCCTCGTCTCAATACCGTGCTTTCGCAGATGCATGGACAGCTTTTGCGGATCGGGAACAAAGATATTGGTAAACCAGTAGGTTGGTGTACAGAAGCTTGGCGCTTCAAGGAAGTGTACGGCTCGGATATCGGAAAGCAAGGATCGATAAAGGCGGTCAGTATGCTGTCTCCGTCGGATTTGGGATCGCAGTCGCTTTAGCTGCGAAAGCCCGAGAGCTGCCTGAAGATCGGTAAAACAGAAATTGAGTCCCAGTGATGTTCCCCAATAGCTTCCGCGCTCCCTCCCTCCGTGAATGAAGCGGAAGACGAACTCAGAAAGCCTCTTGCTGTTGGTCACAACACAGCCACCTTCCCCGGTCGTGATGAGCTTGTTGGCATAGAAGCTAAACACACCGAGATCACCGAGTGCACCAACCTGCCGTCCTTTATAGCCAACACCGATCGCCTCTGCCGCATCTTCAAGCACCCAGAGATGATGTTCCCGTGCAAACTCAAGCAAAGGATCCATATCAACACACATCCCGTAGAGGTGGACCGGAAGAACGCCAACTGTCTGTTTTGTGAGATGCCGTTTTAAACCATTCACATCAAGCTGGAGCGTGGTTGGGTCGATATCAACCGGCACCGGTTTAGCACCTAAGAAAGCGATTGCACTCACAGTCGCAAGATACGTAAGGTCTGGTACAAGGACCTCTTGGTTGGGTTTGATACCAAGCGCGATAAGGGAGACGAGCAAACCGACAGTGCCGTTATTCACCGCGATCGCGTAAGAAGCACCGGACAGCTTTGCAATCCTCTTCTCAAATTCGCGCGTCCGTTTGCCTTCAGAGATCCAGGTTGAGTCGATAGTCCTCATGAGTTCGATCTTTTCCGCCTTGCCGACAATCGGCTCGAAATGCGAAATGTGCTTTGGGATTTTCATAGCTGCTCTCGGAAAACGATAATCTAATTCGGATGAATCCTTCCTCACTCGAAACTACAGACGCGCGGGAATTACCGTTAGGATACCATATGAGCTGCTATAATTTCTCATGACTGTGGAGGACCTTTTAAATCGCAATCGCACGCTCAATGACAAATAATTTTGACTGACTGTCCCTGTACATGGCAGTATAGACTTGCAGAATGTCGATGTGATACAGATTATTTCAAGGAATCGATGATGAAGGTCGCCTATTTCGGCAACTACCAGAGCCGGGATCACTTTCCCAGAAACGACATTCTCATGATGGGTCTGAGGCAGAATGGTGTGAAGGTGATTGAATGCAGGAGTTCCGCTCCTTTTCGCTTCAGATGGATATCCCTGCTTTTCAAGTTTATGAGATACGGACCCTTCGATGCCATGATCGTCGGTGTACCGGGTCACGGAGATGTCATAATCGCCAAACTCGCCTCCCTCTTGACAGGTACCCCCCTCGTCTTCGATGTGTTTATTTCATTGTATGATACCAATGTCTTCGACAGGGAATTGGTAAAGGAAAATTCATTCATAGCCAGGTGGTTTTACTTCCTCGATAAGATTTCTTGCATACTGCCCGATGCACTGCTTTTTGATACCGAGCAGCACATACGATACTTTCGGAAAACCTTCGGCATCAACAAAGACAAGTGCCATCGCGTGTTGGTCGGTACCCACACCAGTATTTTTAGACCCCGAAAAAGAAAGACAGACAAGTGGATCGCCTATTATCACGGCAAGTTCATCCCCCTCCAAGGGGTACCGGTTATAGTACAAGCCGCGAGGATCCTAAAAGAGAGCGATATCGAATTTCATCTTCTCGGCGATGGGCACGATTTTGAAAAGGTACGCCGGATGTTGGAAGAGGAGCCGTTGAAAAAGCTAAGGATATTTCCAAGGGTGAAGTATGAACAGCTGCCGGAACGGGCAGCCAACGCCGGCGTGTTTCTCGCCGGACCGTTCGGTAAAAGCGGCAAGGCTGCCCGAGTTATTCCTAATAAAGTATATGAAGCGCTGAGCATGAAACTGCCGACGATTGTTGCAGACACCAAAGCCACTCGAGAAATCTTCAGCGACGAGGACTGCATCTTTTGTCCGCGTCAGAGTCCGAATAAGCTGGCTGAAAAGATCCTCTGGGCAAAATCTCATCCGCGCGAGGCGCAACAGAAAGCTGAACATGGATATCGAACGCTCATGAAAACCATCACCCCTAGGATCGCTGGAAAACAGGTGAAGCAGATTCTCGAAGAACTGATAAACGCATAAAAACAGACAAGCGGTTCTTTTTCTCAATCCTGCCCGATATTTTTTCAAAATGTTATACTGAAGGCTGATTGTTCGTGTATGCCACAAAACCTCCCAGATGGTGTCAAGATCAGCGATTTAACCAAACACGTTGACCCCCGTGGGTATTTTATGGAAGTGTTTAAACAGAAGTGGATTGAGGAATTACCCCTCATCCAATGGAATGTTGTCAAGTCCAAAAAAAATGCGCTCAGGGGAATGCGGGTGCATATCAAGCACTTCGATTACGTCATCATCTTTGAAGGAAAAGCCGTCTACGCACTGAAAGATTTGCGAAAGGGATCTCCGACAGAAGGTCTGGTATCGATGGTCCACATTGAGGGCAAACATCCTCAGTCTGTGATCATCCCACCCGGAGTGGCGCACGGATTTTACTTTTTCAAACCCTCAATCTACGTCTATGGAGTCACCGAATACTACGACAAAGAAGACGAGCTGGGATTCTATTTTGCAGATCCTGACGCAGGAATCACATGGCCCGCATCCGATCCGATTCTTACGGAGCGGGACGTAAAACTTCCGCCCCTGAAGAGCATCATGAGTCAGATGCCGGCTTGGCACGCTTCTTCAACATAGAACCGGTCAGGGGCTGATCTAAGAGCCAGTTATACACACCCCAGATCGACCGCCATCCTATCTTCTGAATGTATTTTTTAAGATCGTCCTTCTCGGCATGGAAGCGGGCACGTTCTGTTGCAAGATGGTGTACAACGTCGATGAGTAATACTCCGAAGAAGCGAGGGTTTTTCATTTTTTGACTCCACAGTCTTAGCTCATCCGCCCTTTTCCGTGGGGTCCAACCGTCTCTTCCTTTAGTGTGAAAGTGCAGCACGGTGGGTCTCGTGCCGCTCACCGGACGGCATGCCGGATGAGCAAGGATTTGTTGCCACATATAGAGGTCTGTGTGAACTCCTTTTGGAGTCGTTCTCCATCCGAATGGCAGAGACTTGTAGAGTCGGAGAGTGTGCGTAGCAGTGCTTAGCGGAATGAAGTTGTGCCCATTCATAATGTATTCCCGCCAAAACGAGAGCGATAAGTTACCCGGCCAAGTCTCAAACAAACCCGATGTGCTGATCCGTAGCGGGAGCGAATGGGCAAAATTGCCATCTTTTAAAAGTTCAAGGCTGTAGGCGATATGATCCGGAAGCCATAAATCATCGTCAGACAGATAGCAAACGATCTTTCCCCGAGCCTGATTCAACGCCTCATGCCGGAAGATCTCTCCATGTCTGGGACCCTTGGGATGGGAGAAAAACGTGATTCGAGAGTCCTTCGCTCTGAGCTCTTCGACTATCGAACGGGTCGCTGCAGGTAATCCATCACCCACGATAAAAACTTCGATATCCTGTACCGTCTGATCCAGGGCACTTTGCACCGAGGGGCGCAACGTCGGGCCATGATTGTACGTGGGAACTAAGACCGTGGCTTGGACGCTCATGAAATTAATCCAGGTTGGCCAGTTTCCGTAACTGGGAGATACGCTTGACGATCAGCGCTCCCTCTGCACTGCTGCTCTTGGGAGGAGGTCCACCGCGGAGAAAAGCAACAAAAGCTTCAAGCTCCTTTTTTAGCGGCATCTTTGTTGAAATTAAGCGAGAAATGATAGCTGGTGAATCTTTTTTATTCAGGCTGGATGACAACGCAATGCTGATATGATCACCGTATGCATCATCGAGTACCGCGACCGCTTCCTCGCAAAATAAACGTATCTCTCTTTTCCGGTCCGGATAACGGCATGATACAGTGATGACTACCCAGGGGTTCGATCCAAGAACACCTAGTATCCCGGTTGCTTCTTCGCCAACAATTTCACCTCTTGCAAACACGGGCTCAGGAATCAATTCCAGGATCTCCAGAGTGATAGCCAAATCATGCGGTGTCATATGCCAGATACAGTCAGCATCGTCGTGCGGTTTGCCCCACTGGACTCTCGTACATTTCAAACCCAAAACCCGACCGAACTCTTTTTTTCGTGCTATGTCTCGAAGGGCATGAATCCCGGCATGATAGCGCCATTTATCCATGACAAACAGCGTTCCTGCAGCTTTTCTTGCTAACCGTTTCGCACCGGCCAAATCTATTGCTAAGGGTTTTTCCGTATATATTGGGATACCAGGATATTCTCCGATGAGCTGATCGATAACATCTGCATGAGTTGCGCTTGGAGTCGCAACGATGAAGCCATGAGGCATGGAAAGCTCACCGACTGAAGAAACGATCTTGGTTGCACCGTATTGCTTGGCTCTTTGTTTTGATTCTTTTGATCGGGCTACGACGTGAATCTCACAACCCAAGCTGATAAGATCTCGGAGAATATTTTTTCCCCAGTTCCCGCAACCGACAAGGCCAATACGCAGTCGTTTCATCATGATATATCCTATATAATCCAAGTAGTAACTGTCCAATCACAAATTATAATATAGTCGATAGATGATATTCACCAAGGTAGAGCGTTAGAGAAAGGCTGGCTGTTGCGGCTCATGTGACCGGATGAACAGTAAAATGAGTTTAACCTATATCGCCAATGCCCGCTTTCCAACGGAGAAAGCGCATGGTCTCCAAATCGCCAAGACAATTGAGGCGCTCACACGGAAACATATCAATGTGAATCTGGTTATCCCGAAAAGGCGGGTCTTTGAGAAGCTTTCTCCCGGGGAGTTTTACGATCTTTCCTGCGAGATTAAACCGATCTATCTTCCATGCATTGACTGGTTTTTCCTTTACAAGCCATTTCCCCGACTCGGTAGGTTTTTATACGCATTAGAGACAATTACGTTCCTCTTCTCGGTGACGATTTTTGGACTCATTCATTTACCAGCGACACTCTTTACTCGTGATCCCTATCTTTTCGTTCTCTTAAGTTTTGTAAGGAAAAACCTTTTCCTCGAGCTTCACACGTTTCCGAAGACGACGGCGGGGAAAGCGGTTTTAAGACAGATCCTAAAAAGAGCCAACGGAATCGTGGTCACGAATCGATTTCTTTTAAAAAAGGTCGAATCAGAAGGTGTAGCCGAAGAAAAAATCCTTGTTGCTCCAAATGGTGCGGACCTCTCTCTTTCGGAAAAGATGATTCCAAAACTCACGGCGAGGCAACAGCTTGGTTTACCACGAAACCAACACATTGTCTTGTATCTCGGAAATTTCTATGTTTCAAAAGGAGTCTATGTCCTCTTGGAAGCAGCCAATAACCTCTCGAAGAATGTGAAGGTTGTTTTAGTGGGAGGGAGTGAGGCAGACAGAAATATCGAGCCGCTTAAAAGCGTAATAGTAAAAAATAGCCTTACCCAGGTCACGCTCATCGGATTCCAAGAGAGAAGGAGGATCCCAACATATCTCTCGGCAGCTGATGTCTGTGTCCTGCCCAATATTGTCACCGATGAAGAATCCGAATTTTTTACTACACCCATGAAGATGCTCGATTATATGGCAGCCAAACGCCCTATCGTCGCCTCCGACCTTCCGGCGCTGCGGGAGATTCTCGGCGACGAGTCTGCCGTGTTTGTCCGTCCGAATGACCCGCAGGCACTTGCCGAAGGAATTCTCAGAGTGCTGAAGGACTCTATCAAGGCAAACAGCCGCGCGAAACTTGCGTATTTTCTGGCAGAAGGCCTTAGTTGGGACAACCGGGCAAGGCGAATCAAAATGTTTATCGGAAAGTCGATAACGCATGCATAAAGTCTTCATCCTCATCCCGACCCACAATCGAAAGGAATTGCTCCGGAAGTGCCTGCGCTGTGTCCGCATGCAGAGCTATAAGAATGTGGAAACAGTGGTTATAGACGATGGCACCACAGACGGCACGACCGAGATGTTAAGCAGAGAATATCCGCACGTGACTGCATTGAAAGGCAATGGAAATCTCTGGTGGGGAGGTGCGATGCGGATGGGAGTAGAACATATCCTAATGAGATCGGGAAAGGGTGATTTCGTACTGTTGATGAACGATGACACGACGTTTGACGGGCATTATGTAAAAAAAATCGTCTCAGTGAGCCTTGATCATAAACGCGCCATTGTTGGGTCTCCATGCTATGACGAATTGAATAAGCGGAAACTCACGGGAGCTCCGGTGTTCATGGACTGGGAACAAGGGGGCGCAATTCCCTTAGAAGTCCCCAGCGATCTGACCAGAAAGAAATGGACAACGGACATCAATACCTTCAATGGTCGCGGGACTCTGGTGCCCATTGAAGTATTTCATCACATCGGAAACTTCAGCAAACGGCTGGTACATTACGGAGCTGACTACGAGTTTTTCCTCAGGGCCAAACGGTACGGCATTCCGATGGTGTTCTCATTTGAGACGAGGGTCCAAAACAGCGCCTCACCAGGAGGGACATCGTTCAAACGACGGACGATTAGTTTGAAAGAATGGCGGCAATTGCTTTTTTCGAAACGCTCAAAGTCGAATATCATCACTTCCTATCATCTCATTCGCCTCAGCTGCCCGTCTCGGTATAAAATGCGAAATTACAAGCGGGTGCTCTTCAGATTCCTGGATATCACAGCCTGTCTCTTCCCGTCGCTTGTACTGACCTCCCCCTTTACCGGGAAGCGCGTTGAGCTGAGCCTCTATGATATGAGATACTTTCTGCACAGATTGTTTATGATGCTACGGGGTCTCCTTTGGTGTCTGAGACGAAAAATAAAAGGGCTTCCTTGTTAGTTAAGCCTCTCCGAAAGCATGAAAATCATCACCGTTCACACCTACTACAAACCATTTTTAGACAGCTTCTATGGCCGCCGCGATGACAGGCGGCTTGATTACGGGAAAACAAGGAATGCACTCCTAAAGAGACAATTCGGAATAGGAGATGCATATTCCTATAATCTGAGAAGAATGGGGCACGATGCGATCGATCTCATTATGAACGATACCGTACTGATCCGACTTTGGTTGAGGAGGAACTGGGAGAGCGATCTACTGAAGATCGCTGACAGATTGCCGAATTTCCTTTATCGAAAGGTAATAACGAGAACCAACTGGTTGAAATACGGGCTACCGATGGTCGCAGAGGAGGTTCGATTGCAGAAACCCGACATCGTTTTAGTAAGAAACGTCAAGCTCTTTCCGCCGGAATGGATCAGAAAGATTAAACAGGCAACCAGAATCGGAGTTGTCGGTCAGATCGCGTATAGTTTCGATAAATTCGCCTGGCTCCGGGAATATGACCTTGTTATAAGCTCGCTTCCGAACCTGGTTCGTTACATGGAAAAAAGGGGAATTCGAGCGAGATATATGGCACACGCGTTTTACAAACGTATTCTCAAGAAAGTGAAGAAGCAAAAAAAACAGCACGCTGTAGTTTTTGTCGGCGGGTTTACCACGGCTCACCTCGATGAGATACGGGTGATGGAGGAAATTGTCAGGAAAGTTCCGATGAAAATTTGGGGCTACGGAGTCAAGAAACTGCTCCCAAGTACTTCTCCCCTTATGAAATATTATCAGGGAGAAGCTTGGGGCCTCAGGATGTTCAATATTTATCACAACGCGAAAATCGTGTTTAACCGCCACGGTGATGTCGCTCCGGTAAAAAAAATATACGCAAACAACCACCGCCTCTTTGAAGCGACAGGGGCAGGAGCCATGCTCCTAACCGATGCAAAAGACAATCTCAAAGAATTTTTCCGTGTAGGCAGGGAGGCCGTAACCTACAAAGATGCAGACGATGCTGTCCGGAAAATCAACTATTTTCTCTCTCATGAAGGGGAAAGAAAAAAGATCGCAAAAGCCGGACAGATACGTACGCTGAAAGATCACACGTACGAAAGAAGGATGGAGGAATTTGAGCGTATCATTCGCTCAACACTCATGAAAGATTCACAAACAAAACATCGCGGTCGTGACTATCATCACTGAAAAAGATAAAGAGGAAAGAAGTGTTTCTCTGTGATCAATCGGTAAAGAATTCTTGAATGGCACGTATCACGGTATGCTGTTCTGTTTGGGAAAGATCAGGATAGAGTGGTAATCGAAGCAGCCGGCCGCTCAGCTCCTCTGTCAGGGGAAAATCCCCTCTTTTATATCCCAACCGTTTCCCCATCGGCGATGTATGGAGGGGAATGTAATGAAACACCGCCAGAATACCTTTCTTCTTAAGATAGTCCATGAGGGAATTCCTCACACTCTCCGTCGGCAACAGGATGTAAAAAATATGATAGTTCGTCTGGCAATCTTTTGGAATAACGGGAAGCCGAAGTTTCCCTTCCTGGGCTAGTGGGTGAAGTTTACGTTCATATTGCCGGTACAAGTGCCGCCTTCTTCGCTGAATTGTGTTAAGGTTTTCAAGCTGGGCATAGAGGATCGCCGCCAGAAGATCCGAGAGAAGGTAAGAGGATCCGACATCAACCCAGGTATACTTATCCACCTCCCCCCGGAAAAATTTGCTTCTGTTGGTACCCTTCTCCCGCAATATTTCCGCCAGCTCGATGAGGCCGGCATCGTTGATGACAAGCGCACCGCCTTCACCGCAGGAATAATTTTTCGATTCATGGAAACTATAGACACCCAAGTCTCCGATGGTTCCCAGATACCTGCCGTTATAGCGGGCGTTCACGGCCTGAGCCGCGTCCTCGACCACAGCCAGCCCGTGGGCTTTTGCAATCGCATTGATTTTTTTCATATTGCAGGATACACCCGCATAATGGACGGGAAAAATGGCCCGCGTTCGCTTGCTGATGTTCTTTTCGATGAGATGTTCATCGATATTGAGCGTGTCCTCTCGAACGTCGACAAACACCGGCCTTGCTCCTGCAAGCATGAAACAGTTGATCGACGAAGAGAAAGTAAACGAAGGGACAATTACTTCGTCTCCTGCGCCAAGGTTAAGGAGCAGAGCTGCCAGCTCGAGAGCGTGTGTACCGGAAGGTGTAAGGAGAACTTTGCTGGCCTTGAACCGTTTTTCGATGAGAGAACTGCACCTTCGGGTAAACGGTCCGTCTCCGGCCCAGTGGCGGTTTGTCAAAGGAGCCTGTAAGGCTTGCCGGAAGTACTTTTGTTCATTGCCGGTGATGGTCGGTTTGGTAAAAACAATCGCCATAGACTAGCGGTGCCAGTGAAATATATACCAGCTGCCAACGCTGCGGAATCCCATTTTCTCATAGAATGCCAATGCCTTGGTGTTTGTGAGCTGCATACCGACACGGACGCGATTCACTTTTTTTGCAAGCAGGGCTTGGAACGCATGGCGGAGAAGAGCGCTTCCGTATCCTTTTCTTCGTAAGTCCCGCCGCGTTGCAATGAGGGAAAGGGAAACTTCGCCAGGTCGAATGGTCTTAAACGTAACAAAGGTAAACGGATCGGACGGGGTTCCTAATCCGAACCAGTAATCCGCCATCTCAAACTCCAGGGATTTGAGGATCCATGTCTTATACATCTTAAGGATCAGCGTTTTTTTGAGGAGACGGTCGGCAGAGAAGCGGCTCGTTGCGGCTAAATCTTTGGACATGGCAATCAGTGGTTTGAGATTGACTTGGCCTGCATTCCGCTTCACCAGTTGGAACCAGGGCACCGTATCCGTGATCTTTGCAGACTTCAGCTCGATGTTCAGGACGATGCGGGTATCGATGAATCGGAACCCGGATGCGGTAAGCGTATAAACGTCCCGCGAGCGCTTGGCATCGTGCAAATAGTAGAGGAGATCAACCTGATTATCTAAAAGCTCCTTTATCAGTCGTGGCAGGCGTGCGGGAGTGAGGGTGACATTTTCCGAAACTTGATAAACCTTGATACCGAAGAGTTCCGAGTCCCAAGGGAGGTGGGTGATATCCAGTGATGATCTACGCGTGCTTCTCATTTGGGTGTCCTTTGGAGTGGGAGATGATTACCTCGGAAAAGAGCTTTCGGTACGACCTTGCCTGATAAAAGGGAAAGCAGCGTTTTTCAGTGAAGCTTGGACTGCCTCGGGACGTAAGGGTGAGAGACCGATACAAGCCTTGGGCAAAATCCTTCGCATCACGAATCTTGGCGACATACCCGCGTTCGCCGGAGGTTATAAGATCGGGGGCGACTCCGGTGTCAAAGGCAACGGTAGGAGTTGCGCACATGATTGCCTCATTGATCATCATCGGTCCTCCGTCTTCGATCGAGGAACAGGCGAAAACATCTGAAGCCTGGTATAAACGCGCCAGTGTTCGCATATCATACACGAATCCGAAGTGTTTGAGAGGAAATCCGAAGTCAACATCCGGCAACCGCTCTCCCGCTGACAGCAAAAGGACGGATTGCGGTCGGAAGGAGCGCGTTTTTCGCAGCCGCTCCTTCAGGATTTGCAGCGCTTCAACAAAATACCGCATGCCTTTACGTTCTTCCGCCATCGAACGGGCGCCGAAGAAGACGACGTGTTTGTCAGAAGGCAATTGAAGGGAACGTCGGGCCACCTCTTTCGAGGCAGTGCGGAAAAGGCGAGTATCGACGGAAAGTAAGATGTGTTCAACCCGGCGTGCACGGAACAGAGAACTGCTTTTCACCTTCTTACGTAACCAGCGCGAAGGAGCGACAAACGTGATCGGTAAATCCGAAAGATCGGCATACTTGGCGAGCCAATTCTTCCTTGACAGGTCCTGTTCCTTGCGCAAGGGAAGTTGGGGGCACAGCCCGCAGCGCCGCGTGTATCCCCGGCAGGTGCCGGGGTAATGACACCCACCCGTGACCGGTTCCGCATCCATAAGCGTCCAGATGATCGGCGCGCGCGTCTGTTCGTAGAGACGGCGAATCATCCCGGTCGAAAGGAATCCGTCAATCCAGGAGAGAAGGATGATATCAACCTTGCTGAGGTGTGGAAGAGCATCCCGGAGTATGAGGGTGTTGGTGTTCTCATTGAACGAGTGCATCGGTTTCCCCAAACGTATTCTCAGGGAGCGCCGGGTTTCAAGGTAGAAAGAACCGAGTGCACTCTTGGGGTCGAGGGAGCTTCGAAGCCGTTCGGGAAAAGTAGGCTTTCCCACGATGGAAACGCTGGGATCAGTATTCGTTTTGAATTTGACCAGCATCTCGGATTGAACACCACTGGACAGGAGTGCACGATGAAGAAGGTAGGTCGCGCGATGGGCGCCATGCGAATCGGAGGTTGAGAAATGAACCACGGATAAAGGAGAAGATATCATCGGCCTCAACCTTTCTTCACTGTCAGGGCCGGACTGACTTCAAAAGAGAATGAAATTTCATGTGCTTTGTCGGCAAAGAATTCCCTGACCGCCTGTTTGACACCGGGAAAGGAGGGATTATCGTAATCATCGACAACCACATAGCCGCCGGAAACGACAGAAGGATAGAGCTTCTCAAGGCACAACAGCGTCGCGTCGTACCAATCGGCATCAATGTGGAGAAGGGCAATCTTTCGGATCTTTATCGAAAGGAGAGAATCCTGAAACCATCCCGGGACGATGCGGATATGCTTCTCAGAGTACGCACCAACGGTTTTCAGGGCTTTTCGGACATCGGCTTGCGATGCGATCATTGTACCCGCCCACTCCTTCATGATTTCCCTGTCGATGCCTGAAATTTTCGAAGGTTCGGGGTGCCCCATGAACGAGTCAACGAGCCATACCTTCCGCTTCCAACCTTCACCCTTGGCAATATAAGCCATAATAGCCCCGCTCCCTCCCCGGCAGGCCCCGCACTCTACAAAATCCCCGCCGACGGAGCGGGAAACCAGTTCGCTCGCCAGGCGGAACAGATTCCCCAATCTGTCGGGAGACAGCATGGTAAAAGCTTGGACCTTTTTTATGACGGAAGAGTCGCTGGAAGGTAATTCTCGGGTAGGCTTCGGAGATTTACGCAATTTTAAGAACATAGAAAGAGTCCTGTACTTATGGACGAATGGCTCTATTGTAATGGTGAAGGAGGATCTTCACAATCCGGGACGCGGTTTTGCCATCCCACAGAGGCGGGATTTTTCCCCGCTTAACGGGGCCGCGGAGAACCGCGGAGAAAACCCTGGAAATGGATGTTGGCGTGGTCCCGACAATCCGGTTTGTCCCCAGCTGAACAGTTACCGGACGCTCGGTATTTTCCCGAATGGTGAGGCAGGGGACCTTCAGGTACGTCGTTTCTTCCTGAATCCCTCCTGAATCGGTGAGGACGAGTTTGGCATTCTGAATCAGAAACAGAAAATCGGAATAGGCAAGTGAGTCAACCACCCGAATATTTGCGAGAAGTTCCGAAAGCCGGAATTTCACAAGATTATCCCGGGTTCGCGGATGGATAGGAAAGACCAAAGGCAACTTCTTTGAGAGCTGATCGAACGTTCTCATGAGTAACTCAAGCTGTCTTCGGTCGTCGACATTCGAAGGACGGTGCAGGGTAAGGACTGCGTACCGTTTCTTCTTGAGACCGAGGCGCCGGAGAACAGTAGATTGAAGAATTTGCGGCAGATGAGAACACAGGGTATCGATCATCACATTGCCGACGAAAAAGATCCGTTCGCGGGGCACACCTTCACCAAGGAGGTTAACACTTGCGCTCTTTTCAGTCGTAAACAGGAAGGTGGAAAGGCGGTCGGTGACAACCCTGTTCGTTTCCTCGGGCATCGTCCGGTCAAAAGAACGAAGCCCTGCCTCAACATGAGCGATTGGGACTCCAAGGTAGGTTCCGACAAGGCTTCCGGCCAGCGTCGAATTGACATCCCCGACGACGAGCAGCAGGTGAGGTTTCACTTTATGACAGACAGGTTCGAGGCGCTGGATGATCTTGGCCACTTGAAGCGAATTGGTCTTCTCACGAACCGCAAGCTCGAAGTCGGGCGGAGGCAGGTGCATGTCGGAAAAGTATTGCTGGCTCAGTTCACGGTCGTAATGTTGACCGGTATGGACGAGCAGAGGCTGAATCCCGGGGAACCTATGCATCTCCCGAAGGAGCGGGGAAATCTTGATGAAGTTCGGCCGGGTTCCGACCACAGACAGGATTCGGTACTGCTCTTTACTTGCGGGTGGCATATAAAAAGGCGTTGAGATATCCGCGAATGACCGTATTGATGTTGATTTTACTCCGAATGATCTCTGTGGACCGTTTTCCCATCTTATCTCGGAGTTGTGGGTGTGCGAGAAGATAGTTGATCTTCTCAGCAAGATCATCTTCATTACCTTCAGAGAAGAACAGCCCATTATGTCTGTGACGGACAAGTTTCTTCTCCGTCCCATCGCCGACTGAACAGATGATCGGAAGCCCAAACGCCATCGCATCATTAATCGAAATTCCGCCCATCCCTGCTAACACATAGACTGAACAACCGAGAAGCGTTTTCCCGAGATCGGTGTAATCGTAAATGCCACCGAGAAACTTCACCGACCGTTCAAGTCCGAGGGATCGGGTCAGCCGCAGCAACTCCTCCTTTTGTGGTCCGTAGCCCACAATCGCAAGTTCCGCTTTCGGAAACCGCCGCTTGACTTGCCCGAAGGCTCGGATGAGGAGGTCGACGTTTTTCCACGGGATGAGTCGTCCCACATGGATGACACGGTATGGGTGCCGGGTGATATTCGGTACCCGACTTTCGAGTTTCCTCCGAATGGTGAAGAGATGGTCGGTATCGGGAGAGTTATAAGTAATAAAGATGCGCTGCCTCGGAACTCCGTAACTTCCGAAAAGGGCATAAGCATCTTCGATGTAACACACGAAAGCGTCAACCATACGATACAACAGTCGTTCTTCTTCAAGGGAAAGGAGCTGAAGCGCCAAAGACAATACGCTTCTCGCAGCCAGGACCGGTGTCCGGAAGGATAAGGCATGGAACTTCAAGAGAATCCGTTGCCGTCTTTCTGGGTACGGAAGGAAACGGAAGGGGTGGTCCTTAAGGATGAGCTTGGTGCCGAACAGCCGCATGATAAGAAAGGTCGGGAGATGGTAAAAGAAACCCCGCAGGTACACTTTTGTGGTGACGACAATATGCGGCCGCTCCTTTAAGAGAATTGTTAAAAATCCCTTGAAGAAATAGTAGCGTTGAAAGATCTTGTACTCGGGAAGCTCAAAGAGTGTAAATTGAATGCCTTCGCGCGTCTGGTAGACCCCTTCGCCCAAATTCTGTGGCGCAGTAGGCACCACATCCGAAACATCAATCTCAGGGTGACTGTTTAGCTTACTGAGTACCAAATTGTAATAGTGTGTGGTCCCCTGGAAAAGAAACAGTACCTTGATGGATTTTTTACGTGAACGTTCAGCTTTGGTCATCTAACCTCCAAGCACCAATCGAGAATTAGCCTTCAGCAGTAATGCATCCGCAAAGAACTTCGTTGCCCAGCTTAATAGCTTGTAGCGCGCGTACGCCCCATCAACAGGATAAGATCCGGGGATACCTCCTCGTAAGGCTGGATCACGATGATCGGCGCGTTGAATCGTCTTGAGTTCCCCGATCATTCGGAGAGCTGCTTTCCGATACGTTGAATCTCCGCTTGTAGCATGGAGTTTCAGCCAGACGACTGCAATCTGGGCATCTCCGGTAAGGCAGGAATACAAATCAGAAGATTTCCAACGGGCATCAAGCGAAGAAGGTAACAGAAAGGACGAAGCCGCATATACGGTACGAAGCTTGGAAGCGGCGCGCTTGGCACCCGCATAGACGTTTGTAGACAGTGCTGAGTTGGAAAGCAATCGGTGAGATTCTAAAAGACCCTGAACGGTGTAGGCGATGAGGTGTGTCCAAGGCGAGTTCGGATCAGAAAGACTGGTGTTTCGAAACCAGCCATTGTCCGTTTGTTGTGAGAGGACCCAAGAGAGATTCTTTTGGGCAGCCTTGAGGAAAACTTTTCTTTCAGACAGGGCATACGTCTCGAGCAAGGCCCAGGATACCCGTGCATGGTAGGTTCGGGGACCTTGGTATGTATGACGTGTCCACTTCCCATCATCATCTTGAACGCGAACCAACCAGGAGGAAGCATCCACGGCCGCACGCAGGTACTTCGGATCCGAGGTTCGGCGAAACAAAGAGCACCAACCTAAAATAACTTGGCCGGTATTAAAAACGCGCGGAAACCGGTTGCGCACGTCACCGGCCCGGCAAGCGCCGGAAGGGAGCTGGACGGCAATTTCCCAATCTCCCATCCGGATCGCCCGTTCCTCAAACTCATACTTTTGCGATGTATCCGCGTAGGCAAGAAAGGTAGGAATAATATACCCCGTCGTCTCCGGATATGAATACGCCCAGGAATGCTTCAGAAGATCAAAATATGCAGAGATACCGGAATCCTTACTTCCGTCTTGCGAAGTTTTAAGCCACTCCATCGCGGATGAAAGGTGAAGAGAATCCGCACCCGCTTGTCCGGCTCTGGAACGAAACGCCCAAGAAAGCTTGTGCTTGACGAGCGTTTCCTTTGTCTTTAGGAATAGGGAAGTGAAAGTGTTGTCCATTCACTTTACGGCTTCTAAAAAAAACATCTGTTCCGGTCTGTTATCAATATCTTTGATGTTAGGAATTCGGCTCTCACGGTACTTTTTTTCCTCGATCTTTACAAAACCAGCTTTTCGGAAAAGCAGCGCCAGCGATTCAAAATCATAGAAATATTTGCAATGCTTCCCCTGGGAAGTTCGATACCCGTAAAACCACGCATTGAATTTGTCTGCCATCGTATCCCCTTCAAAACGCTCTCTTCCGTCAGCCAACTTCTGGAAGAAAAAGTCCCGATCACGCTCAACGTACTTTTTTGCGATTTTCCGAAGATCCTGAACCGCGAACCTGGCAACTCCTCCCGGCTTGAGAACCCTGAAAACGTCATAGATGATTTCTAGCGCCCGATCGCGGGTAAAGTAATTGATCGCCGAGATACAGACAACGGTATCAATGGATTCGTCAGGGAACGGTAGAGACTCTCTCTCAAGGTCAAGTTGGAGATCGGCATGGGACGAAACATCGATATTGCAGTAACCGTTCAGTTTCCTCGATCCTGAGCCGAGATTGAGTTTTGTGACCGGTTTTCCGGAAGTTTCCGGTGAATGTCGCGTCCTGCGGAAGAGACTGCTGATTCTATTAAAGAGTAAGTGGTTAAATACCATTCGTTGAACGGGAGAGTAACTCACCGTCTTTACTGAAGACATAATAGGAAAACCGCTGGTCCCACATGAACATATTGGTAATCAGATCCTTATTCCTGCGGAACATCCTCCGAAGAGGATTATCGTATCGTGAATGGGCGAATTGGTAGAACTCATTACATCTGGTATCTCTGCGCTCATAGTCCGAGTATTCGACAAAGATTAATGAGTTGCCCGCCCTGTTCACATACCATCGATGGAAGTTCGGGATTTTGGTGAAGTTGAATATAATGTCGGATAGACGGGTAGGAACTTCGATGTATCCGCGTTTGCCGACACGCATGAGCTCTTCACACGCACGAGCAGGATCATCCACATGTTCAAGAACATGAGCACAATAGGCAAAATCAATGGATTTGCGCTTAAATGGTAAATGTTCAACAGATGCTTGGATTAAAGGTTTTCTATTGGTTTTAAGTTCATTATATCGGTGTTGAGTTTTACCTGGGTAGAGATCAACAAGATAGGTTGCATACGGAAACGGTTCGCCTCCGCTTCCGACGTCAAGAACTCGGGCGTCTTTCGTAAGACGGAATTTGATATATCTCCGCTGATAATCGAATTTTTTCTCTGAGGAAAATCCAGCCAGAGAATACACGCGGAGATCAAGAAAGTTGAGCTTCTTCAGGATGTATGTGAACACCGCCAAGAGTCGCGCAAGCGCCATGGTAGTATTGTATCAGGATACAAAAGAGAAAATGGAAAACCTCGCCGGGAAAAAAGGTGGAAAAAATAGACAGAGTAGAGCCCTGTTTACGTTCGTCGGAATTGCCCTCCTTGTCTCAATCATCCATCTGAGCCTCTTCTCTTTTCGCGAAACCGAAGACAGTCCCTGCTGGATCGCTGTCGGAGAATACTTCCTCGGACAGGAAGAAATATCGCGTATCAACCCCCACTGCTTACAAAATCCTCTGATTCCGGGAGCGGCTGCGCTTCTCTCATGGGCGACCGGAATCCCGGTTGCCGGTGCTTATCTGCCGCTCAATCTCGCCGCCCTCGTAGGCAGCGGGATTTTGCTCTATCGGATTGCTCTTAAGCTCACCAACCGCAAGGTGGCTGCGATTGCAGCCCTCCTTTTCCTCATCGATTTCCACAGCCAATACTACGCTTTTTCCGTGATGCCGGACTCCCTGACATGGTTTTTCGAATTATTGTTGATTTTCTTGATGATCTTACTCATCAGCAAGAACCATCTGAACAACACGGCTTTTTTCCTATATGGAATCATTTTCGGTTTAGCTCCTCTTATTAAAATGAATTTGGTATTTCTGTTTCCGATAATATTTGCTTACATGTTAAAAATAAAAAGAGCCAAGCGAATAACTCTGCTCTTCCTGTTTATTCTCAGTGCCTCTTTACCTTTATTCATCTTCTATTCCTGGATTAAAGTGAATCTTGATCTTTTCCCTTGGTTTCTTTTAAGTTCTGAGATTCAAGACCATGCAACATCAGTCAGGGAACACCTGTTTTCTTTTGTCTCAGCCTTTTTATACATAATTCCTTTTATCATTTTTGCTGCTTTTAAATATTCTTTTAATAAAAAATACAATTCACTCATGATACTCATTGCAACTGGGTTACTGGTGCCGATTTTTATATGGCCCTACGCTATGTCAAGATTTGCTTTTACTCTATTCGTAATTCTGCTCCCGCTTGCCGCATCAGGGATGCTGAATTTGTCTGATCGTGTAACACTGGGAAAAAAATTTCGCCGCGGTTTGCTGGTTGCGATTTTAATCGGTTTATACCTGTTAAACACCTTGCGTATTTATTTGACTTTCTCAAATATTTCTCATCTGGAGTTTATTAAAAGAATATTATTTGCAAGCCAGATATAAGTTATTTAAATTGGCAAAACCGAAACTATAGGTTTGGAAATTATTGAATTTTGTCTGCTCAAACAGGTCAAAGATCTCAGAATCATTGAGACCCCATTCTTCTCCTTTTTCCTTATGCCTGTTACGTAAATCCGGATCGCAATGAAATATCATTTTATGACAAATGAAACCGATTTTTTTCGATAACATGGTAATTATCAATTTTCCTCCGGGTTTTAATACTCTATAAGCCTCTTTCAATGCCGCTTTTCTGTTAGGAATATGGTTAAGACATGCTAGGAAAGTAACTGTGTCAAATACTTCTCTATGAAATGGAAGTGTTGTTGAATCGCAGATCAGATTAACTCCTTTCCAAGGATAAATATCAACACCGATCCCATTTCCCCAGGCTTTGATTAAGAAATTTTCTCCACAGCCAACATCAAGCACTTTTCCCTGTAAATAGGGGAGCACTGTCTCAACACGATCATCCGCTAGGGTGTTTAACCTTATGTTATGGAGAATATTTTGCGGGGTTAGCAAGCGTACGGGAAAGAAAAAATTATTTATGAAGCGTTTCACCATATACTTATCTGCGTAGTTTACAATGTCATTTACCGGAGGCTTTATCTAAATACCAATTAATTGTTTCCTGTACTCCTTTATTAAAATCCGTGCTTGCTTCAAAACCAAACTCATTCTTTGCGCGGGATGTATCAACTTTCCTGCGCGGTTGGCCGTCCGGTTTCGTTCGGTCCCAAAGAATCCGGCCCCGGTATCCGACCAGCTTCTTTATAAGCTTGGCCAAATTCCGGATGGAAATCTCAAAGCCTGACCCGATATTCACGGGTTCCGCTTTGTTATACCGCTCCGTGGCAAGCGCAATTGCCAAAGCTCCGTCATCGACAAAGAGGAATTCCCGGGTTGCCCGGCCAGTTCCCCAGACTACAACTTGTGGCTCACCTGAAAGCTTCGCTTCATGGAACCGACGGATCAAGGCGGGGATAACGTGGGAAGTACGGGGATGAAAGTTGTCCCCCGGGCCGTACATATTCACCGGCAAAAGGTGTATGGCATTGAAGCCGTACTGGGCTCTATACGCCTGGGCTTGGACCAACTGCATTTTCTTTGCCAACCCGTAAGGAGCATTGGTCTCTTCAGGATAACCCGCCCACAGGTTCGCCTCTCGAAAAGGGGTTGGAGTCACTTTCGGGTACTCGCAGATTGTCCCTATCGAAACATATTTTTTGATTCCGGCCTTCCGCGCCTCTTCCATAAGGTGTATCCCCATCACCGCATTGTCGAAGAACATTTCTCCGGGGACGGCTTGGTTGTACCCGATGCCTCCAACCCGTGCCGCGAGGTGGATAACAATGTCCATTCCTGAAACAGCCCGAGCGCATTTTTGTTTTTCCCGCAAATCAAGCGCTTTAAACCCCGGGGCAAAGATGGAACGCGCACCGCGGCTTTTTAATACCGGAATAAGGTGAGAACCGAGGAAGCCGGATGCACCGGTAACCAAAATACGTTTATCGGCAAAAAAGCTGCTCATGGTTGTTTCTCACTGGGAAGATTTTGCAGGTATTGCTGGATAATGGTTTTTGGTTTCCCTTCAGCGATAATCCGGCCTTTATCGAGCAAATAGAGGCGTGAGCAAAGTCTCTTGAGCATGCCCAAATTATGAGACACAATCATGGTAGTTTTATTCGGATTTTGACAAAAATGCTCGATACGGCGGTAGCACTTTTCGACAAATGAAGCATCTCCGACAGAAAGTATTTCATCGATAAGAAGAATCTCGGGATCAAGATGTATGGCAACGGCAAAACCGAGCCTCGCATACATCCCGGAAGAAAAGAGCTTAATAGGAGAGTCGATAAACTGTCCGAGGTCCGCAAACGCCACAATCTCATCCATCCGTTTTTCTATCTCTTTTTTGCCCATTCCCAAAATCGTGCCTTTGAAGAAAATATTCTCCCGTCCGGTAAGTTCCGGATGGAATCCGGCTCCCAATTCTAAGAGCCCCGTCACTTTGCCGTTGATACGGACAACCCCATCCGTAGGGATAGTCACCCGCGCAATTAGCTTGAGGATTGTCGATTTCCCGGCCCCGTTTGGACCGATAAACCCAACGCTTTCCCCTTTTTTTACGATAAAGTTGAGATCTCGCAGGGCATAGAAAGATTCCTTGCCGATGAAAAATTCCCGGCTGAAAAACGTGGCAATCCATTCTCTTAAGGACGGGTAATAGTTCTCACCGATAAGGAACTTTTTGGATACCTGATGAAATTCGACAGCGGTCTGATGATTGGCCATAGCTTTTATAAGATGTCTACCAGAACATATTCAAGACGCTTAAACATCCAGTAACCGAAAAAGAAGATAAAGACTGATATGACAAACGATGTTGCGAGATATCGAAGATCAGGTACACGGCCGAGGATAATTGCGTCCCGAAAACCATCGATAATTCCGGTCACCGGATTGAAGTAGAAAAATAGGTGAAAGCGCGACTGTAAATTCCGAACAGAATAAATAACCGGAGAAGCATACATCCAAATCTGGATGAATAAAGGCATGGCAAACTCGAGATCCCGAAAAAGGGCGGATAAAACACTTCCCAAAAGCGATAATCCCGTGGCAAGAAGGATTTGCATAGGAAAGAGCACCAACAGAAAGACCAGAGACGGGGAGAGGGGAATACGGTAGTAAATAAACATGAGAATAAATACCAAAGTTCCAAAACCAAAATCAATCAGATTTGAAAGCACGACGGACAACGGAATGATTTCCCGCGGGAAATAGATTTTTGTAATCAGTCCGCGGCTGCTGATAAATTTTTGACCTGATACTGAAAAGGCTTTGGAAATGAAGGTCCAAGGAAGCAGGGCAACATAGGAAAAGACGGGGTAGGGAACACCACCCGTATTTACTTTAAAAAAGATTGAGAATACCAGAGTAAATACGAACATCAAAAACAGCGGCTGGATAATAGCCCATGCAATCCCCAAGCTGGTATGCTTGTACCTTGCCTTGTAGTCGCGAAGGACAAAGGCAAAAAGAAGGGAACGGTAGGTGTAGAGTTCCCGAAGATGTGCAATCAACGTTTGGTCGCCTCCAATGCGAACGCAGGATAAAAATGAATGTTCCGAAGTTCACGGATACGATTGAAGCCGTGTTTCAAAAACAGGGAACGAAGCAGGGGCTTTGAGTACATCGCTTTATGGAGGCTGTATGTATTCTTTTGGCTGCCGAACAGTAACCGCAGAAACCACTGTTTATCCTTGAGGGTTCGGGCCCGAAGATAGCCGCGAATTGTCGCATCAAAATCAGGGACATCGATGTGGAGGAGCGCCCGGGGTGTAAGCAGGGATTGCCAATGGGCAAGCAGCTTTTCACCCTCTTCGTACGTAAAATGCTCAAAAACTTGGACGGCGCGAATCTCATCCAAAGAGTTCCTCTGAAACGGAAGATGCATGGCATCGGCAAACCGATCAACAACGATCGGTTGACGTTCTAAGCGTTTTTCTTCAATATCTTTTCGGGTCACGGGGTGTTTATAGTAACGCAAAATGCTGGTCCGGTTGCGCTTAACCAAATCGGGCCGTTCTTTTGCTAAAAAACTGATGCCGGGAATTTCAACATCAACGTTGATGTATCCGTCAAGATACACCGTTCCGCAGCCGACATGAACCCTCACGGGAGATTGAATATCCATACCCCAGGTATCATATCAGAGCCAAACGGAGAAGGAAACTGAAATGGATGCGAACAACAGTCATCTGTTCCCAAACGAGAAGGCCCGGGTGTTTGCCATCAGCGCCCGGGTAATCAGGCATATAGTCAATGGTGTCCTATGCAGCCAAAGCCATGGATTAGGAAAAGCAGTACAGTGAGTAAAGCAGAGCGTAGGTTCCGATTAATCAGAGTGCTGGATAAACCACTGAACGGTTCTCCGTAATCCCTCTTCGAAAGTAATGATGGGTCTAAAACCCAGGAGCTTCTTGGATTTTTGGGTACTCCCGCAAGTGTAGCGCATATCCCCTGGACGTTGCGGCGCTCTCAGTGGCTTGATGGCAGTCTTGAGGATGGTTTGTATCATTTCGTACAAGTCATGAATGGATACGGATTTTCCTTCACTGACGTTAATCACCTCTCCGACCGCGTTTTTCGCGCGCATCGACAGGATGTTTGCATCAACCACGTTATCGATATAGGTAAAATCCCGCGACTGCTTTCCGTCCCACTCAATTGTTGGTCGTTTTCCGCGCAGAAGCGTAATGACAAACCTAGGAATGACTGCCGCATACTCGCTCGCCGGATCCTGTCGTGGTCCGAAAACGTTGAAATAACGTAAGTTCACCGTTTCCAGGCCATAGAGCGAAAAGAATTGTCTAAGGTAAATTTCCCCGGTGAGTTTTGTAAGAGCATAGGGGGATTGCGGATTTGACTGAAGATCTTCAGTAAACACCTTCGCTTTTTGCGGTCCATAGACACTTGATGAGGAAGCAAAAATCACTCGCCGTACACCACAGTCTCTGGCGGCCAAAAGCACATTGAGTGTCCCGGTGACGTTGTTATCGTTTGTGGCTGCTGGGTTTTTAACGCTTCTGGCGACACTTCGTAATGCTGCCTCGTGGAACACCGTATCGACGCCCTTGAATAGCCTTTGTATTTTTCCGAGATCGCGAATGTCAGCTTGATGAAACTCAACCTCTTTTTTGACTGGCGCAAGATTTTTCAGACTTCCTTCAGACAAGTTATCGATAACGACGACCTTACACCCATCACGGACTAAACGCTCCACTAAGTGACCGCCGATAAATCCTGCCCCTCCTGTTACCAAAATCGTTTTTTTCATAAGAGCACAGCTTCAAGGCGAGCTGGCATGTTGATAAACGGGATGTTGCCGCACATGCGGTTTACCTTGTAACTGATAAAATTTGGCGATCGTTCGGCAAACGGTAGCGACTTCTCCGATGGTCAGTTCGGGAAACATCGGCAGACATAGGATCTCCGCTGCGAGACGCTGGGCATTGGGGAAATCACCCCGCCGGTATCCCAAATGCCGGTAGGCCGGCTGAAGGTGCAAGGGAAGTGGATAGTGGATGCGGGTCTCAATACCTTTTTGCGCCAGGTACGCTTGAAGGTCGTCCCTTGCCTTTGCCCGGATGCAATAGAGATGATAGGCAGGCTTGGAAAAGGGAAGCGTTGTCAGGAGAGAGATTCCTTCGACCTTCGACAGTTCCCGGTCATAATATTTGGCAAGCTGTCGTCTCCGGGAAGTCCAGCCATGAAGATACCGGAGCTTGACGGATAAAACCGCCGCCTGGATCTCATCCATCCGAAGATTCGACCCGATCCGGACGTGCCGGTATTTCTCGCCTTTCGGCTGCCCATGGTTCCGAAAAAGTAAGGTATTCTCGTAGAGGGTCCGGTCGTCGGTAACCAAAGCGCCGGCATCCCCGTATGCCCCTAAGTTCTTTGCCGGATAAAAACTGTACGCCGCAACCCGCCCGATCGGCGCCATCATTTTTTTGTAGATAGCTCCATGAGCCTGGGCAGCGTCCTCAATCACCTGGACTTTGCGGGAACGGGCAAGACGGAAGATCTCGTCCATCGGCGCGATCTGCCCATAGAGGTGGACGGGAATAACAAACTTGGACTTTTTCGTCATAACCTTTTGGATGTCCTTGGCTTGGGCGAGGCCGCTTTCCCGGTCAACGTCACAAAAAACCACCCTCCCTCCCAACAGAGTCACCACTTCTGCCGTGGCGATGAAAGTTAATGCCGGTACGATGACTTCATCTCTGGGCTTGATGCCCATGGCTGCCAGTGCCGCGTACAGCGCGTCGGTTCCCGATCTTAAGGCAACCGCGTAGCGTTTCCCGCAGAAATCAGCAAAGGCTTTTTCGAAGCGCTCCGTTTGCACTCCGAGGATGAAGTGCTGGCTCGCTACAACCGTTCGGATCCCCTCGTCAATTGAGGGTCGAATTGTTCGGTATTGCCGTTTAAGATCAACGATCGGTATGGTTTTCATGGGGTGGTCTAAGGCCAAAAGGTATGATAACAGATATGTCCATGATATAATTTTTCAGTGAACAGACAAGAGATTCTTCTGACCGCATTCCCATTTATCCTCTCGGCATTGCTCATCTTCGGCCATTACGGCCTCCTCGTCACCCAAAATCCCCAGGCGCATTCAATGCCGCTCATCCCTGCCCTCTTAATCCAGACCCTCAAAGACTCCGAGCTTGTGCCGGTGGCACCACTTGCGCCATTCCCAAAGACCATCGTAGGTTACGTCTCCGATGTTCCGACCACGAAACAGCAGCTCGCGAAGGTTCTTGGGGATGTCAAAGCCAACCAAGCCAACACGCTGGTGCTCCGTATCGACCTTTCGCTAACGAAAGATGGAAACCTGATTGTCATTCATGCGGCGGAAACTTCGGAAGAATACATCCTCCGCTGGGCCAAAAAGACCGTCAGGGATGCCCATGAGAAAGGAATCTATACCTACCTCATATTCATGCCTAAGGACGGGACAGAGATTGCGGATATCGGAGGTTTTGCCGATCAGCTGCAAAGCCTGCTTGAACGCTGGGCCCCCGCCGCCGAGGAACACCATGTGGCATTTCTTGACCCCGGCATCATCCTCGGCCACGACAGCCTTAGAAAAGTCCCACCCGAGTACCAGCAGTTGCTCGTCAAGACCATCGAGCAGAAAATTCGCGCCATGTACACCGGACGGATCGGCCTCGGTGTCTGCTGCGTTCCTCCGACCGTCTCAAGCCAGGGGTACAACCAGCTTGTTCTTATCGCCCAAACCGGAGACGTCCCGAAAAATATTGAGCTGAAAACGCTTCAGGACGCCAAGCGCTATCACGTTGAGCACGTTTTTTCGCTCGACCTTGCCACCAACCGCCTCACCCAATTGAAGTGAGCCTCTCCGCGCTCTCCGTTCCATAATTATTGACATCTCCCCTCTGAAGTCATACAATAGACCTACTAAAACCCTCCACGTCTGCGAAAGCACACGTGGAGTTTTTTGTCAGAACCGAACCCATAGATGCTATACTCTTCTCATGAGAAACGTCATCCTCATCGACGGAAGCAATTTCTACTATAAGCTGAAGGATTTAAAACTCCATAACAAGATTTTTGATTATCGTGCCTTCTGTAGTTGGCTCACGGAAGGGCAGAAATATTCCTGCACCTACTATGTCGGCGCAGTCAGGCAGCAGGAAGGGGATGCGAAAAGTAAAAAAATGTATGCCAAGCAAAGGGCATTCCTGTCTTCTCTGAAGAAGCAGGGAGTCCGCATAGAGCTCGGATATATCATGAAGTCGGACGGCTATCATGAAAAAGGCGTGGACGTCAAGATTGCCGTTGATCTGCTGACAGGGGCGTATGAAAACCGCTATGACAAAGTGCTCTTGGTCAGTTCCGATACCGATCTGATCCCGGCAATTGAGAAAGTCATCCAAAAAAGAAAGATTGTGGAATACATCGGTTTTTCCCATCTCAAAAGCTTCGCCCTCGCCAAAAGGAGTTCATCGTCAAGACTTCTTCACAAGAAAGATCTGGAAAAGTTCACCGGTTAACGGGCACTTGTGATAGACTTAAAAACATGAAAGGGTATCACGACAACATAGAAAAGATGACGCTTGAGAACTCCGGTTTCCGAAAGGTCGTGTATACCGCAAAGCATAGCCAATTGGTTTTGATGTCCTTAAAACCGGGTGAGGAGATCGGGGAGGAAGTCCACGGGGATGGCGACCAGTTCTTCCGGTTCGAAAAAGGATCAGGAAAAGTGGTGATTGACGGAACTGAATATACGGTGGGGGACGGAGATGCGGTTGTCGTACCCGCCGGAGCCAGGCATAATGTGATGAATACCTCCGCGACCGTTGACTTAAAGCTCTACACGATCTACTCTCCGCCCCATCACCGGGACGGCGTAGTTCACCCGACTAAAGCCGAGGCCGAAGCAGATAGCGAACACTTCGACGGCAAAACCACGGAGGAATAACCGCCCGGATGAAAAAATACACCCCGCTTTTGATTAGCCTGGGAATTGCATTTGGAGTTGCCTTCTTGGGTTCCTCAGTCACTACTCCTTCGATAAGCGGATGGTACGCTTCTTTGAATAAACCTTCCTTTAACCCACCCGCCTGGGTGTTTGCCCCTGTTTGGACCATCCTTTTTGCCATGATGGCAATTGCAAGTTTTTTGGTCTGGAAAAAACAGAAGAAGATGAAAATCCCTTTACAGCTCTATGGAATCCAGCTTTTTTTGAATTTCCTCTGGTCGTTCCTCTTCTTTGGTCTCCGTCGGCCGGACCTCGCGCTTCTTGAGATCGCTCTGCTTTGGATTGTTATCCAACTGACGCTGCGAGCCTTTTACGCGGTTGACAAACTCGCTTCCTACCTTCTGGTTCCCTATATCCTTTGGGTAAGCTTCGCCGCTTTTATAAATTTCTCGATTGTACTCCTCAACTGAACCCAAGCTACCTTTGAGTGCCTTCGTAGGATTGGTTTACACTGCGACTGCTTCCTGAAGGCCGACCTGGAGTCCGGAGAGGATCTGGTCATGCAGGTGTTGGTCTCTGCTGATGACGATCTTCACACGCTCAAGCTTTTCTCCGTGCATTGCCCGAAGCATGATGTTTTGGAAATCGATGCTGTTCCCCTCAGCGTCGCTGACAATAAGGCCTGCTTTCTCTGCCATCGACCCCCACTCAACTGCCTCATACCAGGGTTGCCCCTTTAAGGGATCAAGCATCACGTCAATATCCCCGCGGATCACTCCAAGAAGGCCGTATCCGCCGAACGTCGGGAGCCAGTCGAGATTCTGAAATGCCGGAATACGCCGGAGTTGATCCATTCTCCTTGGTAATGTGGCAATTCTTGCCTTCTCAATGTCCCGGAATGGAGGCGGGTTGATCACCAGCTCTTGTAAGGGGCTTCTTTGGGCAAACTCCGGGGAAGACTCATAAAAACTTAAAAGATGGGCCTCATTGTCTTCGATCAGGCATATTTCATCATCCACGAGGCTTGCGATCGTACCGGCAACGAACTCTCCCCGTTGGTTTGCAATCGTCACGGCCGCGGTTTGCACGCGAAGACCGATGCGTATCGGGCCGGTTTCATCAAGGGGATCAACTGCGATCGTAACCGGGATACCCGGCATTTCGGAGTTAAAGGACAGCCAGCGTTCCTCCTCCTCGATGTACACCAGGGCCGGAACTTGGATCCTTCTCATGATCGAATGGATGACCTTGTTGCCGACGGCATCGATTTCTCTGGCAGGATTGTAAGACGGACCGCCGGTTTTTTCCAGGACCCCGGACTGTCTCAACAGTGTTGGGCGGCGCAAAGCGGACCTTAGGAGTGTTGCCTGCGTGACCGCATACCAAAGCCCGGCTTTGCCCCATTCGGTTTTGGCGATGCCCGACTCATGGACAATCGGCCATGTTGCTTCCACCGCACGATCAATGTATTGAGTGTCTTCGGCACCTGCTTCCGCCCCGAGCGGTCTCGATTCAAGCCAAGTCATATCCCCCTATTATATGCTATTGTGGCAACTTTCCATGCCTTGTATGGATACGCCGTCTGAAGAGGTAAATCAGAGCGTCTTCGCTTTCCGGTACTCCGCCTGTGATTCCTCTGTTTTGCCCTGCTTTTCCAAGGCCACTGCCAGGTTATAGTGGCTGTTGACGGACTGCGGGAAAATTCGTACCGCTTCCCGAAGCTGTACTTCGGCCTCTCGGTAATTTCCCTGATTAATATAGAGTATCCCCAGGTCATAACGCGATTTGAAAATATCGGGTTCATTTTCCAAAGACCGTAGATATTCCCGAATCGCCGGTTCCTGGTTCTGACTTGCATAAGCATTATCGCCCGAGAACGGGCGGATGGTTCGGTAGCCGAATTGCTCCCTTACTTTTTGGTTTTTCGCATCGTTTCGGACGAATACCGCGGCCTGGTTGTCAAAATACACGAGCACCCAGTCCGTTGACTCCGAAAGACCCTGATGAACTTCTCTGGGAGGCAGGAACAAAAAATTGACATCGTATTTTGTTAAACTGTCTTCCCAGTCCCGGTCGCCTTCAAGCATCCTGCGAAAATCTTCCATCACATCGGGGTCGAACATTTCATGCCGCCCGTCAACGAAAATTTTATACTCGGGAAAAAGTTTCCAGATGAGAAACCCACCGAAATTGTAGGTGTTATACATGTTTCCCGAAATTTTTTGGTCCAGGACAAACCTGGCGGCTTTGTCAGGGAAATAGGTGTCGTACGTCTTTTTAAGCGGCCGTCCCAGGAAATTGTGGTAGCCCAAAGCCAAAATGAGGATGAAAAAAGCTGTGAGCCAGGCCGTTTTTCCTCCGCTTAAACTGAATCGGACGAGCAGATTTTTTGCCAAAAAAGGAACGGCAAGCAGTACCGCCAAGGGAATAAATTTGCTGTTTACAAGAGAAAATAATATGAAGGGAAACACAACCAGACCTTCTTTAATGGTTTTTGCCTGGATTGCTTTCTTAAGGCTCAAAAGAAACGAACCGAGGATGATCGCGTAATAGGCCAATAAAACCCAGGCTTGCCAGAACCGGTATTCTTTGAGAAAAGAGCCCCATTCAGTTACCGGAAGGGAAGTCGGTGTTTTGTTAAACGGGAGCGCCTTAAGGATATAGGTATAGGCCGCGGTCGTATTGACATTGACAAGGCTAACGAGCAACCCGATGACCGTTGCCGCCATCAATCCGCGGTGGCTCGCTAACCACGCTTTCTTTGGGCGGGAAACGACGACGAGTTCGGAGCAGAGATAGAGGGCAATCAAAAGGACCATGAGATGCATACTGGCATGGAAATTGGCCCAGACGAAAAACAAAAGCGGGATCCAAAAGACTACTTTCCGGGCTCCGAATTTATAGAGCTCGAGTAAATACACAAGGACCACCCAAAAAACAAAATAGAACATCTGCGGCCGCGGGATCATAAAAGGCGCGACAGCCACGGCGCCCAAAAAAAGAGCGGTTTGGGAAACACCTTCGGAGATGAAATTCTTTCGCAAGACCAAACCCAGAACGGCAAAGGCAGCAGTCGCCATGAAGGCGGTAAAGTAACTAACCCCCGCAAAGCCAAACCACCGGTAAACACCGTAGAAAATGACCTGGGCCGGCCATTCATGGTTCGTCCACGTCCGCCCGTATGCGGTGTGGGAAAAGATATCGGTGTGGGGAAGCGAGCGGGTCTCAACGATGTATTGGCCGGTTTTCAAATGCCACCAGAAATCAGAATCGGCAATGGCATTGGTAGAGACAATAAATATTCCGGCAAAGACGATAATCCATCGCAGCAGAGCAAGCGTATTGTGCATGTTTGCAAAGCCCTTCACGATTTTCCTTCAAAGCCATAATAGCAAATAATCTCATCTATCTTGAATTTGCGTGTGCCAAAAAAGTCAATTTTGTATGTCACCCCGCCTCATTTGACCAACTCACGCATATGCGTGTCTGCTGGTCACTATCGGCACTTGAGGGTTGCATAGCGGGGGTTGCGTTCGATGCGTTGCAGGTTGACCTATGGAGAGGATTGAAGACCGAGCTTATTCTCTGCTAGGGAAATTCTGTCTTCATGTGTTGATACCTGATGGGAAAGGACAACAACTTCTTCCCGTATTATCTTCAACTCCTTCATTACCTCATCCATTTTTGAGAAAAATTCCTCTTTTGTCGGAAAGGTCTTCAACTTCTCTTCGAGCTTCGTTTCAAGTTTTTCATCTATCTCAAGACCAATCAGATTTCTGATCGCATTCAGGTCTTTCTGGGTGAGTGCCATAAGCCCCATTTAACAGCGTGTAGCCAAGGGTGTCGATGATCCATTTCACTACATCGACTTTACTAATGAATCGATTCATTGAAAAAATAAGGAGAGAACCGGGGTAGGGGAGCAGACAATTCCGGTTAGCTCAGCTGTCTTAACTTCGGAGAAGAATTGAAGCCATCAGTATATCCTCTCTCCGCTTAGCAAGCGCTCGCTGCGTATCCATGGCTTTCTGAAGTGTTTGCTTAACGCGTGCATATCTTTTTTTTTCAATTTCGCTTTGAATAGTATCAAGATCTCTAAGCGCATGGGAAAGAAACGTTCGGGCATTCTTGCTTGAAAACCGCTCGTCGGCCAAGCTTGCGTAGATTACACGATGGAGGTCAGAGGCAATATCGTCTCGTGTCGGCTTCTTGTTCATTTCAGTCTTCGGATAGATGTAAGTTTCTTTTTGACGAGACCAAGAAATGCTTCTCTGATTTTCGGATCAATGATTTCCAGACTTGAATTGGTTCTGGAGCGTAGGTTAATGATAGCATTGGTTTCGAATTGGTACGTTTGGAAATTGTACCCTCCTCCCCAAATATCACGCTGCTTGCAACCAAACTCCTTTAAGAGAAGCTGCTCGGCATCAGCATGGTATTCCCCGCCGATTGCCACAATACCTTTCTTGATATCTGCGGTAATCTTGATGTAATCGCGGTACTCCTCTCGAGCCTTTCGCAGATCTTCATCAGTAGGTGTTTTGCCCAAAATAACAATCGACATAGAAAAAGAAACGGCCGGCAATAATCAGGGGAATTATAGCAGAGCAATGAATTACAGGTCGCATCCGTGAACGCTGTATTCGCGATCAAAAGAGCGTGTAGATAAACGGCGCCACCGCCGAAGATTCAGAAAAGTAAATCAGAAACCCCAACAGAAGAAGGATGACAATCGGCGGCAGAAGCCACCAGAGCTTCCTCGTCCAGAGGAAATCCCAGAATTCCACAAGAATGGAAGCCCGTTTCTCCATTTTTTCCGTTGTTTTCATACCATCACTCTAAAGCGAAAACAAACTCCTAGTCAAGCGCAAACTTCTCCCCCCGGGCCTTTTTAATGAGTGCGTCCGGCATCTCGCGTTTATCGAGGAGAAACGACCCGAGCACAAGGTAGTCCATATCGGTACGCAAAAAACAGGAAAATGCATCACTGGGGGTACACACGATCGGCTCCCCCCGCTGGTTGAAAGAGGTGTTGATAATAACGGGTACGCCGGTTCGCCGCTTGAACTGGCTAATAACATCCCAATAAAAAGGATTGGTTGTTTGGGCCACGGTCTGGATCCGTGCTGACCCATCGACATGCGTGACCGCGGGAACCTTTTTGGTTTTGGATTGTGCCACCAAAAGCATATACGGGGAGGGAACCGAAAGATCGAACCACTCCTTCGCATTCTCCTCAAGAACCGATGGAGCAAACGGCCGGAAACTCTCCCGGAACTTAATCTTAAGGTTCACCCGGTCCCGGTTCTTCGGATTTCTCGCATCCGCGAGGATGGAACGGTTTCCCAAAGCCCGCGGACCGAACTCCATTCTCCCCTGGAAAAGCCCGACTACCTGCTGGTCAATGACCAGGTCAACTATTTTCTGAATGAGTTGTCCGCGGGAGAGTCGGCGGAACGGAACCCCTGTTTGCGAAAGAAACTTCCGTACCTCCGTTTCTTCAAACGAAGGTCCTAAGTATGCGTGTTCGAAAGCAGCGCGTCTCGGCTTTCGCATGAGCGTATGGTAGACATAGGCTGCCGCCCCGATTGAGCAGCCCGCATCTCCGGCAGCAGGCTGGACAAACAGATCGGTAAACGGCGTCCTCTTAAGGATCTCGCTGTTTGAAACGCAATTTAAGGCCACCCCTCCGGCCATGCAGAGGCTTTTTAACCGCGTCATTCGATAGAGATCCGCTGCGGCCCGGACCATGATTTCATCAGTGACTTTCTGAAGGCTTGCCGCGATGTCCATTTCCCGTTGCGTGGGTTTTGCCCCTTGCGGCATGGGTTCCCCGTCGAAAAGCTTGTGGAAGGCCGGGGACGTCATGGTCAATCCGTACGGATACGCGAAATAGGAGAGGTTAAGCTTGAAGCTCCCGTCTTTCTTAAGATCGACGAGATCGGAAAGAATCTTGTCGGTATAGACGGGTTTTCCGTAGGGCGCCAGGCCCATGACTTTGTATTCCGCGGAATTGACCTTGAACCCCAAGTAGTACGTGAACGCGGAGTAGAGGAGACCCAAGGAATGGGGGAAGTGGATCTCGTCGGTGAGCGTGATATCCAAGCCCTCCCCGTAACCCCGACTTCCCGTTGCCCATTCCCCGACACCATCCATGGTAAGGATCGCGGCCTTATGAAAAGGGGAGACAAGAAAGCAGCTCGCCGCGTGAGACATATGGTGTTCCGGAAAATAAATGGGTCCGGTGTAGCCTGCCAGCGCCTCGTAAATAAGTTGCTTAATCCACAACTTCTGGGTAAGCCAGATTTTCATCGCCGGAACGAAGGAGAAAACACCTCTTGGAAAATTATCGAGTGCCGTCAAAAGAATCCGTTCAAATTTCAGGAACGGTTTTTCATAAAATGCAACCGCATCAAGTTGGGAAGCTGAAATCTTGCCGAACCGCAGGCAAAAGTCGACGGCGTGGTGGGGAAACCGCTCGTCATGCTTGATCCTCGTGAAGCGTTCTTCTTGAGCCGCGGCAATAACCTTGCCGTTTCGGATGAGGGCGGCGGCAGAATCGTGGTAGAAACAGGAAAGGCCGAGGATATCCATTAGAACTGCCGCTTAAGAAACTCTTGCGTGACAGATGGTGTCTTGCGGGGGATCCAAAAAGTCCGGGGATACTTGGCTGCGCTGCCAAAGCCACGGACAAGCTTATACCCGATGGCAAACGGACCCAGGATCACGTAGTAGAAGAGACTAAGGAGAATTGCTATTTGAACCGACCCGAACGCCCGCAAGACGCGGGACAGTACAGCCCAAAGATTTTTCAGAAAACGAAGGAACATAAGGAAGTATTATAGAAAGAAGAAGGGAAGTTGTGAAGCCGATAAGGGCAGCACCCTACAATATGGGAGGGGCTTGTGCGTTTGAATCCGTGATGTGCGTTTCATCAACAACCATCGCCTCAACCAATTGGGAAAGATACATACTTCCCCTTTCGCCGAACAATTCGTCGAAGTTAGACACAACATCATCATATTCCGTTGTAGTAAAGGCACCAAGGATCCATCGCCAGTCCGAGTGTCTCGAAAACCTAAAAAAGGTTGCCGCAAACTGAGGGTGGTCCTCTTCGGAATCAAGATGAAGAGCTCGGGAGCGCAAACGCGCACTAAAAACCTCAAGGCTGCCGGTGAAACGCATCACCTGGTCGGTGATGATTTCAAAGGCAACCGGTAACATTTCATTAAGATCAACAACCTCCGGCGGAACAAGATCAGCCAGGGCGTAGCCATCGGCCATAAGGAGTTTTCGAAAACCCATCTGATCAATAACCGTCGTACGCAAAGGAACATGATCAGAAACAGACAGACCTGCCAAAGCGTCGGAAACAAGTTGTTCTTCCTGCCGCGAATAGCGGTCAGGAGTTTTCCTCTGAGTACTCCCGAATTTCGCGGTAATAGCCTCATGGTAAATCGTTCGCTTCAGGAGAGTTGGGGTGTTAAATAGCAATGGGTGAAAGACGGTGCGTCCGGTATCCGGGTCGAAAAATGATATCTTGTTTTTAAAGAAATATTGGTCATAGGAGTCTTTAACCTCAAGCATACGGTTCCGCAGTGGTGAAGGGATGGCCGGATGAATCGGAAGGTCACCTATCCACTCGGCAGGACGACCGATTTGGTAGTTTTCCGAGATTTGGGTAATATCCGGACGGAGTTGTTCGGGAAAATCCGGTGAAGACCACACGCGTTGATCAGCCTCCGCCAAATAGGTACGCAGCTGTCGGTGCCGTCCTTCAACATCCCATCTGGGAACAAACTCAGACATACGCCTCATTATAGGGCATTAAGTCAAGAGGGAAGCATGCAAGCAGGAACATGACTCTGTGTTATGAGGCTCGCAGGAATGATCGCAGGTCGTAAGCTGCAAACGGATGGATACATTAATCCAGTGAAATCAGAATTGAGGTGAACTGCTATCGGAGTGAAAGCCTAACAAGATAAACGAAAAGGCACCAGCAATGCTACACTTCATCAGTGGGGAAGTGAATATGCCAATGTTTTTCGTGGAAAGTTTTGTAATACTCCAGCCATCCGGCAAACTCGTCAGGAGGAAGTAACGCGATTTCAAAACGCGCCTCCAAGGCAGCGTCCCCCCCGTCACGCGCACTCTTCATAATAGAGGAAAAACGTCCTTGCAGCTCGTCATCACATCTAATCTCCTCAAGTCGATCCGATGTTACAAGTCCGTAATCGAGCATACCATCTAAGAGGATTTGATTTCTCCGAATAATTTCTTGCGCCTGCCGGACTATCCCCTTCGTTGTATCATGACGGAGGAGGAAAACGATATCATCTGCGGTATTTCTCAGACCTTCTAGCATATGGTACCTTAGAGCGCGAATAAGTTGCGAAAGTATATCATATTCTAGTGTGAAAAAGAATTTTCGGTTGAACCCGAAAAGCCTTCATATGAATTAATGTTTGAGTCAAAAAACTCAATATTGCAAACAGTGCAATTAAGTGCAGGTTTAGCTGTGTTGCAGTTGCTTCTTGAAGTAGGCGATGGTAGGAACAAGGCCCTCGTCGAGGGTAACCTTCGGCGACCAGCCTAAGACCCGTTTCGCCCGTGAGATATCCGGCTTCCGGCGGGTCGGGTCATCCTCGGGAAGGTTGCGGAAGATAATACGGGAAGAACTCCCGAGAGCTTGTTTGATTTTCTTAGCAAGAGTCAACATCGTGTATTCGTCAGGATTCCCAATGTTCACAACCAATCCTTTTGTTTTTGGCAATTGCATCGCCCGTAAAATCCCATCAACCATGTCGGACACATAGCAGAAACTCCGGGTTTGCGAACCGTCCCCGTACACCGTGACCGGCTTTCCCGAAAGCGCCTGCGTTAAGAAGTTTGGGATCACCCTGCCGTCCCGCGGATCCATGCGCGGTCCGTAGGTATTGAAAATACGAACCATACGCACATCCATCCCGAATTGCCGAAAGAAAACCATTGTTGCCATCTCTCCGAACCGTTTGCTTTCATCGTAACAAGCCCTCACTCCATGGGGATTGACATTTCCCCAGTAATCTTCCCGTTGCGGATGCTTCTCCGGATCTCCGTAGACCTCGCTCGTTGAAGCAAACAGAAACTTCGCGCCTGCCTTCTTCGCAAACAGAAGCAGGTAATGGGTACCGATCGAATTGACAAGGTACGTTTCTACCGGTGCATCCTGGTAACCGCGCGGGCTTGCCGGGCTTGCCAAGTGGAAGATCTCGTCGACGCGAGGGATATTTGAAAGATACTTCTCCGTCGGTTGGGAAACATCCGCTTCAATCAATCGAAAATTCTTATTCGTGAGGAGATGGGAAACATTTTCCCGATTTCCGGTAATGAAGTTATCAACACAGATAACCTGCATTCCTTCCGAAAGCAGACGATCGCATAAATGCGATCCGATAAAACCTGCGCCCCCGGTGACTAAAGCTGTTTTATTCATATTTAAGAATGGCTGATATTAACTCATCTTACTTAAATATGCAAATTCATTATAGTGTACAATGCCTCCGAAATCCAGATGTGCGATATGGCTGAATAAGCCTACAAAGCGCACATTCTGGAGTGAAAGGGGTATACTATCATGGATGAAAAAATTAGAAAAGACACTTGTCATTCTACTTCTTTCAACCACCCTTTTCAAAGGCATCATGTGGGCCGCAAGCATTCCCATTTGGCACGGTCCCGATGAACAGGCCCACTTTGCCCAAGTGCAGTACTATGCCGAGGTGCGAAAAGGGCTAAGCGCGGAGGATGATCTTTCTTTGGAGGTTTTCGAGTCGGAGCGGCTGTTGGGAACACTACGGGACGAAACCGGTGCAAACAACTTTACCTATCATCCGGAGTACAGAATTGAATACGCGCAGACGACCACGGGGATATTTGAAAAACTGTTCGATTACGCTCCTCGGGAAGCTCGCACAACTTTCATGAAAAGAGAGGCGGCCCGCTATCCGCCGCTTTTCTACATCATAAGCGCTCTCGGTTACTTTGCAGGTTACGGCGGAAATCTTTTCGCCCGCGTCGCCCTAACCAGAATCATTTCCGTGTTCTTTGCGGTCGCAACCATTTGGGCATCATATAAGCTTAGCAGGGCAATATTTCCGAGATCCTTTTTGCTATCCCTTTCGATTGCTTCACTGGTTTCTTTTCAACCGATGTTTACCTTCCTTTCCTCCGGGGTGAATAACGACAATTTGTTAAACCTCTTTACCACATTGCTGCTCTGGTTGATGGTTGATGCCATGCGGAAAGGGCTCACGATGAAGCACACTGTGGCGATGGGCGCAGTCTTAGGGCTCGGGATCCTCACCAAACAGCTGATGTATCCTTTTATCCCGCTTCCGATAGCAGTCTTTCTTTACGAAGGATTGAAAAAGAAGAAGTTGAAAAACATGGGGCCGCGGCTGATTGTATTTCTCACTGCTTCGATCCTTTTGGGCGGAATTGTCTTTATGAGGGAATGGGTAAAAAGCGGGGTGCTGCCGTACTGGCCGCAGGTGTCTCCGGAAAGCCCGTTATACTCACTCTCCATTGTCCAATATCTCTCCCAAAAACTTCCTCAGCTCTACCGTGAAACGCTTCCGTGGTACTTTGGCGTGTTCAATTGGCTCGGTGTTGTACTCCCGCTTCCGGTACTTCGGGCAATTAAACTGGGACTCTTATTTTCGGTCATCGGTCTTTGCAAATATGTGATCGGAAAATTGAGTACGAAAAAATTAGAAGTTGTGGATTGGCAACTCGGGCTTCTCCTCTTTTCGGGTTTATGGTATACATTGTGGGTCCTTATTTGGGACTACATGCTCGTCCGTTCCATCGGATTTTCCCACGGCATCCAGGGAAGGAATTTCTTCCCCAACCTTGCCGGACACATGACGCTTATCGCCTTTGGATTATGGAGTCTTAACGAAAAATACAAGGAAAAGATCATGAAAGCCGCCGTCATCGCTGTGGTTCTTTTAAACTTCATCGCTCTAAAAACAATGCTCGGGAGCTACTACCAATTGTTGCCGCTTCGGACACTGGTCATCCAAGCCAGCCAGTACAAACCATGGTTTTTTAAAGGTATCGGCTTAATTCTCTGGTTCATTCTCTATCTTGCTTTTTTGGGTAGGTTCCTGGCAAAATACATCGCCACAGGAAAGGAGAGGGAATGACAATCGGAGTGATCGGTTTGGGCGAAGTGGGTAGCGCCATAATAAAGCTCTGTAAGAAGAAGCACACGGTCTATGGCCGGAACCGATCAAGGGATGAGCTCAAAGGGAAAACCATCGACATCCTCCACATATGCTTCGGATACTCAAGCGATTTACCTTCAATAGTCATTGAGGCTATCAGGGAGCTGAGGCCGAAGCTGGTCATTATCGATTCAACCGTGAAGCCGGGTACGACACAAGGTATCTACCAAAAGACCAAAGTCCCCATCGTCCATGCGCCCATCGTCGGCAAGCATCCGAACCTGTACAGGTACCTCGTTTCCATGCCCAAGGTCATAGGACCGATCAACGAAGGAGCCTACCGCGCCGCGGCAAAACATTTCAATCAGTTGGGAGTAAAAACTATCCGCTTCCGTTCGCCCTTGGAATCGGAAATGGCCAAAATCCTGGAAACCACCTACTACGGATGGAACATCATTTTTGAGAAGTTCGTCCACCGGATTTGCAAAAAGCTCGGCGCAAACCACAACGAAGTGTACCGGCAGTTCAACGAGATCTATAACAAAGGCTACGAGCGAACCCTTCCCAATGTCCGCCGGCCTATCCTTGATCATTTCCCCGGAGAAATCGGCGGCCATTGCGTCGTCCCCAATGCCGAAATCATTCAGGGGTGGCTGAACGACGAATTCACCGCCTTCCTGCTGTCCCAAAATGAAAAAGCCAAAAAAGAAGACGCATAAGGAAAGAACGGGAAGCGTTCTTCCTCTGATCGTTATCCTCCTTCTGGCTGTTTTCCTCAGGTTTTCAAAGCTTACGGAACTTTTCCATTGGACGATGGACGAGGAGTTTTGGTCATACCTTCCGTTCAACGTCGCAACGGGCTATCACCTTCCGCTTATCGGAGGGCACATATCGGGAACAGGGCTCTATTCGGGGCCGTTGTTTGTCTGGCTTATGGCAATCCCGTTTTTTGTGGCGGGGGGAAATCCGGTTGGGATCGCGGCAATTGTTTCTGCGATGGGTGTCGCGACAACTCTTGCGACATTCGTGGTCGGGAAAACACTGTTTGACCGCAGAACCGGGCTTTTTGCAGCCCTGTTTTCCGCAGGTTCCTTCCTGATGGTCCTCTACGACCGGAAGTACTGGAACGCTTCACCCATTCCGCTTTTATCACTCGTTACCATCTATTGTCTGTTTAAAATATCGCAAAGAAGCTACAAATGGGCCTATCTATTGGCGATCGCACTGGCAATCGCCTTTCACGCCCACATGACCAGCGGCGTCCTTCTGCTATTGGTGGTGGTAAGCTGGCTTTCTTTCAGATTGCCCGTCGCAAAACGGGATATCGTCGGCGCGATCATCCTGTTTACCGTCTTTCAAGCACCGCTTGTGTTGTTTGAACTCCGCCACGGGTTTACCAACGCCAAGGCCCTGCAGAGAATGCTTATTCAAGCACCATCTTCCATCGGTTTCCTGCAAGCCTCATCCGAAGTCGGGAAACTGACCCTCACAACCTTGGGCAGATTAGTCTACATGCCTCCGAACCGCGACATCGCGTATGAACTGACCCTTTGCCCGGCCTACGCCGGGACCAGGTCTTCACCCCCTTTGCTCGCCGAAGGAATTGCCCTGTCAGGCATCCTTTTTCTTTTGACCAAACGGAAAGAAACTTCATATCGGCTGCTGCTGGCAACGCTCCTCTTAAACGTCCTCTCCCTCGCCTGGTACAGAATGCGGGCTCCTGAGTCGAGTTGGTACCCTGGACAGCTGAGCGAGTACTACTTTTTGCCGGGTTTTCCCGCAGTATTCCTCGCCATCGGGGCCTTGACCCAAACTATCCTCAAGAAATCGGGGAGGTCAGGATGGATTGTTCTGGGGGCGGTGATGGTCGTAGTTGCCCTTAATGTTCGCGCCTTCCTGACGGCACGTCACAGCGACGGTTTCTCACGCAAGCGGGAAGCGGTGGAGAAGGCGATTGCCATGGCCGGAAACGAGCCGTTCTCACTCTCGGTTGAAAGCGATGATCCCTGCCGACTCTACGGATACCGGTATTTATTCAGTTATCTTAAGAGAGAACCCGTCCAGAGCTACCTTGATCCGCAATTCCTCTGGCTCTACGAACGAAGATTGCCGAGGGAACTCCCAGAGAAGGCAGTCACGATCTCCGATATCTCTGGTACAATAAGCGTTGAGGCTCTTGATGTACCGGAAACTGATTCCACTCCTTAAAACCCAAACCGCAAAAGATACCATGGTAACGACGGTCGCAACAGGCGGAGGAGCGCTCCTTGCGGCGGTCTTCTTTATTCTCGCAGCCCGTCTCTTGGGGCCGGAGAACTTCGGCATCTTCTCGCTGGCTACCGCTTTAAGCTTTATGCTCGCCGATATTTTCGACATAGCCCTCAACTCTTCTCTGGTCCGCTTTGTCGCCGCCGAAATTGAAAAAACTGACGGCGAGGAAGAGAAGTATCTCAAGTTAATCCTCAAGGTGAAGCTCGCCATCGGCTTAGGGTTCATTTTGCTCTCGTCCATATTTGCCGCTCCGCTTTCAATGATCGCCTTTGGGAAGGCAATGCCTCAAATCCTTTCCCTCACCGGTCTGGGAACGGGTCTTCAGCTGTTGTACACCTTCAGCCTTGCGCACCTTCAGGCACGCAAGGAGTTTGTGAAAGCAGGGATAGGTATGGTTCTTCTTCCTTTGCTTCGGATGCTCGGGATCTTGGGCCTCCTCCTCTTCTTAAGCCTCGGGACAGTATCCGCACTTGTGGTGTACTTCTTCGTCATCCCGCTGGCAACCATTCCCCTTCTCTTTATGGCGCCGACGGCCTTTCTCAAAACAAAAGGTGATCTCAAGATCGCCCGAAAACTTTTCGGTTACAATCTCCCCCTCACCGTGGGTTTCGCCCTTGCGGCGGTGGCTGGCCGGATCGACAATTTCATCCTCGGGAATCTCGCGGGGACAGCATCAGTTGGGTACTATGCCGCAGCCTTCAGGCTTTTCGCTCCGGTCCAGTACTTGGCAGGTTCCCTTGCCACGGTCCTTGCCCCGCGCTTTTCGACCTTCCAGGAAGACCGCACCGCCAAAACCTATGTCAAAAAAGCAATCGTCGCACTCGGTGCGCTGACCATTGGGATGCTGGCGTTTCTTCCGTTCTCAAGACTCATCATTCAACTCTTCTACGGGAGCGCGTATGCCCCGTCCGTACCTGTGCTTCGCATCCTGTTTCTCGGCTACGCAGCCTTCTTCTTCCAAGCTCCGTTTACCGCAATTCTCTTGTATTACTTCGCAAAAACCAAACTCTTTGCCATTATCGCACTGGTTCAATTAGCCATCGTCGTGACGGCAAACCTCATCTTGGTTCCTCGCTTGGGAGAATCGGGTTCAGCCTTGGCATTTCTCATTACCCAGTTTCTTTGCCTCGGGATCCTCGCAAGTTACACCGTCTATCGCCTTCGCAGGAGCTAAAATGGAAAAGACAAGCATCACCGCTCACATGTTGGTGAAGAATGAGGAACGTTGGATTTGGTTTGCCGTGCAATCGGTTTTGCCGGCGGTAGACGGAGTGTTGGTTGTTGATACCGGATCAAGCGACAGAACGCTTGACATACTAAAAACAATACGCGCAAATAAGCTGGTGGTGGAGGAGAGGGAAGCCGGATCCAGGGAAGAGCTCGTCAATTTGCGAAATGAGATGCTTAAGAGGACAAAGACGGATTGGTTCCTTTTGGTAGACGGGGATGAAATCTGGCCGAAGCCAGCCTTGGCCAAACTCGCCGCCGCGATTGAAACAGCCCCCGCAGAGGTCTGGGGTATCGTTGTCCGCACCAGAAATTGCGTCGGCGACGTCTGGCACTTCCAACCGGAGGAAGCGGGAAGGTACGAGCTGCTCGGGAGGAAAGGACATCTGACCATCCGCGCCTACAGGAAACTTCCGGGGTTCCGTTGGCAGGGCGTGTACCCGAACGAAGCCTACTGCGACGGAAAAGGAAATCCCTTAAACGGCCAAGACGACCACCTTGCGTTTGTGGACGTTGCCTACTGGCATGTGACTCACCTCCTTCGAACCTCATCCGACACTGAAGTTATTGACCGAAAGAAGAAGTACAAACTCGAGATCGGAACCAAAGCCAACCGAAGCGAGCTTCCGGATATCTTCTTTGCAGCACGTCCGTCTATCGTTCCCTCTCCTTGGATAAAGTTCTCAACGAAAGACAGACTTATGGCGCTGGTCGCAACTCCGTTACGGGCACTGAAAAGAAAGATCGTTCCATGAAGATTGCTTTCTTAAATATCTACGGAGGCATCAACCAACGGGGTGCAGAATCTTTTAGCCATGAACTTGCAAACCGCCTCTCGGAAAACCATGAGGTCGTCTTTTTCCAAGCAGGACAGAAGACCAGTGAAGAGCACATTACCGTGAACAGGATCGAGAGCCCTGCCGTCCAGCCTCAATCGTCCTTTCCGGCTCGATTTCCAGATAATCTTCTCAAAAGACTATTCTTGGACGAAGCGAATCGGGCAATATTTTCCTTCACCCGGAAAGTAATACCAAGGCTCACCAGAGAAAGTTTCGAGGTTGTCATCCCCATGAACGGATTTTGGCAGCTCTTTCTTCTCATGCTCTGCCCACCCTTCGGGAATTACAAAATCCTTACAACCGGCCACTCCGGACCGGGTTGGGATGAACGCTTCAACCTCTATCTCCACCCAAATGTCTTTGTGGCAACCACGATGCCTGCCTACGAATGGGCAAAAAGCACCTGTCCGTGGACTCGGGTGGAGCTTATCCCGTATGCAATAGACGATAGGCCATATCAGGCGGCCAAACCGGAAACCCTCCCGTTATCAAAACCGATCATCCTCTGTCCGGCAGCGCTGGTTCCCTACAAACGCATTGAGCTTGCAATCGAGGCGGTTTCAGGGTTGAAGGACGCAAGCCTGCTTGTTTTGGGGCAAGGGCCGCTTGAGGATAAACTTCTCGCTTTGGGAAGAAAAAAACTGGGAAAGCGTTTTTTACTGACGAGTGTTTCCCATAATCGTATGCCTTCCTTCTACGCCGCCTGTGATCTGGTAACTCTTCCCTCTGACCCTCAGGAGAATTCACCCATGGTATTTCTTGAAAGCTTGGCGGCAGGCAAACTTGTCGTTACCACGGACACGCCGCGGAATCGCTGGATGCTCGAAGGAGCCGGGGTATTCTGTGATCCGACGGTAAGCCTTGCCTACCGAAATGCGCTTAGCCGGACCCTCGGAAGCGAGAATGAAGAAAAAACAAAAGCGGCCATCGGCTCCGCCTTTTCCAAATTCCGCTGGACGAAGGTCAAACAGGCGTATCAACGCATCCTCACCTCTCTTGAGGATGGAAAGTGATAGCTATCTTTGGTGGTAACATGGTCTCAACAGTACCATCTTTTGCTGCAACGGCGTACTCGAGAGAGGTAAATCCGTGAATAACCCGTTCGTTTCAGTCGTGATTCCGGCATACAACGAGGAGAAGGTGATCGGGGAATGTCTATCCTCCCTCAACAACCAAACCTACAAACCTCTGGAAATAATAGTGGTGGACGACGGCTCGACCGACAGGACGGAAAAGATACTCAAAACCCAAAAAGGCATTCGGCTCGTCAAACAGGATCATCGTGGGCCGGGTGCAGCCAGAAACAAAGGGGCAATGAAAGCCCGCGGAGAAATCCTGGTATTTGTCGATGCGGATATGACGTTTGACCGCAGATTTATCGACCGCCTCAGCGCACCGATCCGAGACGGAAAAACAGTCGGCACCTTCAGCAAAGAAGAAATCGTTTCCAACCTGAATAACCGCTTTGCGCGCTATTGGTCCTTAAACAGAGGTTTTGCAGAGGGGAGAATGCATCCGAAGAATTATCCGGATACCCAGCCGGTATTTCGTGCCATCCGCAAGGAGAAGTTTCTTGAAGCCGGAGGGTTTAACCCGAAGGCAGGCTACACCGATGACTGGACGCTTTCCCAAAAACTCGGCATCCCCGCAACGCATGCCGAAGGGGCAGTCTTCTACCACAGCAACCCGGAGACGCTCCGGGAGGTATTTTCCCAAGCCCGTTGGATGGCAAAAAGACCTTACAAACTCGGGATCGTTGGCAGTCTTCTCGCCCTCGTCAGAGCCTCACTCCCACTCTCCTTGGTTGTGGGTCTTGTCAAGGCCATCCGGTACAAATCCCCGTCATTCTTACCCTTTAAAGTCGTGGTGGATTTCGCAACCAATCTCGGAATCATCAGTATGCTCTTCGGGAGAAGTCGTGCCAAATAAAGAAGAAGAAAAGAAAAAAACAGACCTGGTAATCGGTTGCATCCTGGCCCTGGCTCTCCTAGTGCGGATGATTGCCATAAACCAATCGTTTTGGCTTGATGAGGCAATTAACGTCACAGCTGCCCGTGACAGAGGCTTTACTGATCTTATCCTCAATTACACGAAAGGCGACTTTCATCCGCCCCTCTATCACATCATCCTTTGGCTTTGGCTAAAAGCCGTACCCGTCTCGGAAATGAGCGCCAGACTCCCTTCCGTCGTCTTTGGTGTACTGACCGTTTGGGTTGTCTACAAGATCGGTCAGAAGCTCTGGAAGGAAAATGCCTCTTTCGCCCGCCTGGCTGCGCTTTTTCTGGCAACCTCCGGCCTTCACGTCTACTACTCGCAAGAGGCCCGGATGTACGCCCTTGCAGCCCTAACGACAGCTTCGGCTGTGCTTACCCTTCTCAATCTGCGCAAAGACTCCTCCCGAAAGAACAAACTGCTGTTTCTTAGTTCATTCGTATTGATGCTTCTTTCCGATTACCAACCCTGGCTCCTTCTCCCGTTCTTTTTTGTGGTGACGCCGGGGATGACCGCATTGGCGCTGTTTTTGCTTTTCCCATGGTGGCCGATGCTGGCTGAACAAGTAAGGCAAGGCATTACAACCGCGGCAAACTTCCCCGCTTGGGGAGAAGTGGTTGGAGGACTGACGCTGAAATCCGCGCTTCTTGTACCGGTCAAATTTCTCGTCGGCCGCGTCTCGATTGACAACAATCTCCTGTATGCCCTTGTCCTGTCGCTTCCAACGGTTGTTGCAGGCTTGGGTCTCGCAAGAACCCTGATGGAAAAAGGAAAGCATCTTCATGTAATCAAAGGCTGGCTGGCGGTTCCGCTTGCCGCCGGGGCCTTGGTTGGTTTGAAGGTCCCGATTTTCTCCTACTTCCGATTTCTGTTTGTGCTGCCTGCGTTTTACCTTATGCTCTCCTATGGCCTGGGGAAATTCCGCTTCATCTTCAGAGGACCGCTGATCGCGATACTCCTACTGACCAACATCATCTCGACGGCAGCCTATTTGGGAATTGCTCGATTTCATCGGGAAGACTGGCGGTCTGCCGCCTCTTTCGTTTTCGTATTTAAAGATCAAAGCCTCGTCCTTTTCCCAAACCTCGCCCAAGCCGCAGGATTTGAGTTCTATAACAACGGGAAGGTTAAGGTCGAGGATCCAAGCACCCTCAATCTTCACAATAACCCAAAGCACGTTTTCCTTGTAAAATATGTAGCAGAGATCTTCGATCCGAAGGATCTCTTGGTAGAAACGCTTAATGACAACGGGTACCAAAAAACAGAGGAAAAGGGCTTTAACGGGGTCCTCGTTTGGCATTACGAACTGAAACCATGAAAATCGCAATCGACGTGACCGCCACGATTTATGAGGGATCGGGTGTCGGGACCTACTACCGAAACCTTGTCCCGAAACTCCTTTTATACGGAAAGGAACATACCTTCATCCCCTTTGGTTACTCGCTCCGCAGTTTCGGAAAGCTAACCATGGCCAAAAAAAAGTTACCCTTTCCGCCGAAGCTGATGGAGCTTCTCTGGAACATGCTGCATATTCTGCCGGTTGAAACTCTGACAGGGAGCTGCGACATTGTCCATACCTGGGATTACATTCAGCCTCCGACAAAGAAGGCAAAAATCGTCACCACTATCCATGACCTCACCCCGCTTAAATTTCCCAAGCAACATCTTCCGGCAACCAGAGCAGCGTACAAGGCCGGACTGCGTTGGGTAAAAAAAGAAGCAGCGGCAGTCATCGCCGATTCGGTAGCAACCAAACAGGATATCGTTGAAATCCTCAATATTCCTGAAAAGAAAGTCGTGGTGGTGTATTTGGCCGCACCTCCGGAGTTCTCCGAGTTTCGGAAGGCGATGGAGAACACAAGGAATACGACCGTCCGCGAAGTAAAAGAGAAATACGGGATTCAGAAAGAGTACCTGTTAAGCGTGGGCACTCATGAACCGCGGAAAAACATCCAGCGCACCATTGAAGCCTACAGTATCTTACAATTGGATCAGGAGCTTGTGATTGCCGGCCGCTTCGGCTGGGGAGAGAAGATAACGCCAGTACCCGGTGTTAAGCCAATTGGATTTGTTGAGAACAAGGATCTTCCGGCGCTCTACGCCGGTGCCTCCTTATTTCTCTATCCTTCGCTTTATGAAGGATTCGGTTTGCCCGTCCTTGAAGCGATGGCAGTTGGCTGTCCGGTTCTGACATCCGACCGCGGGAGCTTAGCTGAGATCGCCGGCAGTGCAGCGGCAACCGTTAATCCCGAAAGCGCGGAGGCGATTGCCTTTGGAATACGGGTAGCTTTGGAAAGAAGTGAAGAACTCCGCGCCAAAGGTATCGCCCAAGCAGAAAAGTTCTCATGGGACGAAACCGCCCGGCAAACGCTCAAAGTCTACGAAGGAATCTTGGGAGGCAAAGTCGAGATGCGAATCGCAGAAAGAGCATAAAGAATAGGTAAAACCAGGAGAAGGTACCGGGGAAAAACCACATGGACGGACTGGAACAGAAGATAGGCCAGCGCCCACCCCAAAAGTATGGTTGACGGCGGCCAAGGAAGCCGTAAAGCCCGCCTTGATAAAAGCAGACTCCCCGAAAGAACGGCCGCAATAGGCCAGCCTAGCCAATATTCGGCAACGGGTTGAATCGAAGGCTTGGCAAACCACGTACGCCATTGCCCAACCAGTAAGATTCTCCAAATCTCAAACCAAGGATACTCGGGAAGATACGAGCGGTACAGACGGATGATATCGATATGGAGCTTGAGGAAATCCGAAGGAGAACGGTAGGCAAAATAGACCGCATAGGACCCAAGATAGACCAGCAAACATCCGATGAAAACCGGTACAATCGAGCTCAACAATCTGGGTGTGCGATTGAGCCAGAGAACAAAACTGGAATAGACAAGCAGGAGAAGCCCAACGAAGAACACCTTACTGGCCATGATCCCGCCGATAGCACAACCGAGAAAGAACAGAAGGAAGGGGGACCGTTGTCGCAGGGTGAGAAGGTAGAGAGCAACCAACGCAAAGAACAATTGAATAAGGTCCAAATTAACGGTTGTGCTGGCCTTCACAAACAATGGGTCAACCACTAATAGAAGAGGAGGGAGGAAGGCAATGGGCGACAAGAGGAAATGATGGCGGGTGAGCAAATACGTGAGGAGAAGAATCCCAAAACTGGCGATGAATTGAACCACAAGGATATTGCCGAATACAAGGTAAGAAATACCGAGCAGGTATTTTGCGAGCGGGGGATTTTCGTAGTTGACCTGGACCGGGTTTTTCCCGGAGACGTACTCGAGTGCGGAAAAAGCATACAGGTCTTCGTCTGGCATGTTTCCGAAGAACTCATATCCTTTCCCAAGGTTGTATTGGGAATGGAGCCAGACGGACCGAAGGCGTTCATGGTCAATTGAAACAGAAGGGGTGCGGAGAAAGATGAAAGCCATCCGCAATACAATGACTGAAACCAGAACCAAAACGAACGCGCTCTGTACACGCTTCATCGGTAGGATGAGTATACAGGACTGAAGTTTCGCTTACTTCGGAGATCGCGTAACGGAAATTTCTTGGTCGCAAACGGTGCAGACATGATTTGCACGTGTTTGCTGTACTTCATACCAGCCCGCCAGCTGGCGGGCTGGCCTATGCGACCGGCGAAATTTGTTCCGCGCTCTCCTCTGATGTCATTGAATGCGAAATTCATGCAGGATAAAAAAAATCCCTTCCCAGGGAAAAGTGGGGTATACTGTAAAGACTGTATGCGTATCGGAGTGGATGGCAACGAAGCCAATGTTGCAAACCGTGTCGGCAGCAACGTCTATGCCTATGAAATGTTGCGGGAGATGAACCAACAGGAACCCGAGACTCACTTCACGGTATACCTCAAAAAACCGCCCCTATATGACCTGCCCAAACCTTCAGAAACCTGGTCATACCGGGTCCTCACTCCCGGATTTGCCTGGACGCGCTGGAGGCTTCCCCTTGACCTCTATTTCCACTCCAAAAAACCGACAGTCTTTTTCACGCCGGGACATTATGCACCGAAATTCTGCCCTGTTCCCCTGGCTATTTCAATCATGGATCTCTCTTTCCTGCACTTTCCGAACCTGTTTCGGAAAAATGACCTCTATAAGCTGACCAATTGGACCAAAAGCTCGATCCTAAAAGCGAAGCACATCTTTTCGATCTCCGAGTTTACCAAAAATGATATAATCAAAAACTATCAAATACCAGAGGAAAGGATTACCGTAACCTATCCCGGATATGACCGGGACCGTTTTAACGAACGGACTGGTGGCGCAGAGGTAATCAGGGTGCGGAAGAAGTACCGTATTGAAGGAGACTATTGTATCTACGTCGGCACGCTGCAACCGAGAAAAAACCTAAGGCGCTTGATTCGGGCAATCGGCACGCTTGAGAATAAATCCCTTAAAATAGTCATTGTTGGAAAAACAGGCTGGATGTACTCACAAATCATCACAGAAGGCAGGAGGAGGGGAATTGAAAATCGGATTATTTTCACAGGGTTTGCGTCCGATGAAGATTTGCCCTCACTCATTAAGGGAGCAAGAGCACTCGTGCTCATCAGCCTCTATGAAGGATTTGGGATACCGATCGTTGAAGCAATGGCCGTGGGAACACCGGTGGTGATTTCCAATGCTTCAAGTCTGCCGGAAATCGCCGGTGACTTAGGGATAAAAGTAGATCCGAAAAGCGTGAAAAGTATTGCCAGAGGTATTACAGAGGCGCTTCAACTAAATGAACTAATGAGGAAAGAAATGTTCGTGAAAAATCAGAAACAGCTCGAAAAGTTTCGTTGGGAAAAAGCTGCAGCCCAAACCCTGGAGGTCCTCCATGAAATCGCCGTTTAAAGACCGAATGGGGCGAGAGTTAAGTTTCGGAGAAGCAATCCCGAAGATCGGATTTCGGTTCCGAAGCTACTGGACGGAATTCTGGACTGCTTGCCTCTGGTTCCTCGGGCATATTCCCTCCCATTCGTTCCGCAAGACGCTGTTAAGAATAGCAGGAGTCAAAATCGGCAGAAAATCCTTCATCCACCTCGGATGCCGGGTCTACGAGCCAACCAATATTGCCATCGGCGAAGGAACTATCATCGGCGACCACGCGACCCTTGACGGAAGGGACAGATTGACAATCGGGGATCATGTCGATATTGCATCGGAAGTCATGATTTTTAACGCCAGCCGGGACATCCACACGGAAGATTTCAAACTGAAACTGGCACCGGTCGCAATCGGAAACCATGTCTTCATCGGCCCTCGTGCTATTATCCTTCCCGGGGTGACTGTCGGTGATGGGGCGATCATTGCGGCGGGAGCCGTGGTCACGAAAGATGTCCCTTCAAAAACTCTCGTCGGTGGCGTCCCGGCAAGAAAAATCAAAGACAGGGGAGTGGAAAAGCTTAATTATCGCCTGGGAAGAGCGCGGCTTTTTCAGTAATACATCGAGTTTCGCTTACTTCGGAGATCGCGTAACGGAAATTTCTTGGTCGCAAATGGTGCAGTCATGATTAGCAAGTTTTCGTTGTAGTCCATACCAGTCCGCCAGCTGGCGGACTGGCCTATGCGGCTGGCGAAATTTGTTCCGCGCTCTCCTTTGATGTCATTGAATGCGAAACTCTTGAATACGAAGAATAAGCCACAGAAGTCCCAGCTCCGAAAGAAAGAGAAGCTCCAATTGGCGCTTCTCATGTTTGCAAGCCTCCTTGTATTTTTCTTCAAACTCGACGCAACACTTTTGACGAACTGGGATGAGGCCTGGCATGCCGTGATTGCCAGGAACATGGCAAGGACCGGTGATTTCATCACCCCCGTCTACAACGGTCAAATCTGGTTTGCCACCGCCCCCCTGTATCTTTGGCTCGTCGCAAGCTGGTTTACGGTTTTTGGGATAACGACACTCGGAGTAAGGATTTTCTCAGCCCTGGCTGCAGTCGGAGGGGTGTATTTGACGTATCGGATCGGAAAACTCCTATTTTCACACACAGCCGGGCTTTTTGCGGGCCTTGTATTGACCACGACCGTCCAGTATCTCTACCGGGGGAGAACCGGCAACTTAGATACCATGCTGACGTTCTTTGTAAGCCTTGCGGTTTTTGCATTTTTAGCCGCCAGGAAGGACTCCCGATGGTATCTGATAACCGGGGCAAGTACCGCCCTGGCATTCCTCACAAAAGGGATATTGGGCTTACTGCCCATGCCGCTGTTTCTTCTTGTCCCGCGGCGTTATGTCACTTGGTCCTTTGTCGCATTTCTTCTCGTTTTTCTCCCCTGGCACCTGGTCGCATACCTAAGGCACGGAGAGGGATTTTTTACATACTTCTTCCTTAAATACATGCTCTCAAAAGCAAACGTGCCGAATCCGGTCTCCGGAACCGAAACATTTTGGTATGTGACGGTGCTCCGTCACGGGCTGAAGCTGTGGTTTGCCGCGCTTCCCTTTGCATTGATCATTGTCCTGAAAGACAGCATGAAGAAGAAGAACCTCTGGCTGCCGGTTCTTTGGGCCATCGGCCCATTCATCATGCTGACGATTGCCAGGATGAGAAATGACTGGTACCTTATCCCGATCTACCCCGGTATTGCCCTCTTGATCGGATACTTCGCGGCAGAAATCGCGGCAACCGGAAAGCTTAAGGCGTTAGTGACCGCGGGACTGATTGGAATTGCCGCATTCAATATCCTTTGGTACAGGGGTTCGATCTTCGTTCCGGAGACCGTTGCCGCGGAGGCTTCGTTGGCACAGATTGCCAGGGAAAGAACCTCCACCGATGAAACCATACTTCTTGATGACAACTATCTTCCGGTGGCTGCATTCTATGCGGATCGGAAAATCGTTCCCTTGCGCTACTCAAGAGAAAAGGAATCGCTGGTTTCGGATGCTTTGCTAAGGGAAGCAACCGGCGGGGCACAAAGAAAGCTGGTGCTGACAAACACCCAAACGCTCGATCAACTCATTGAGGCATTCCACGGTCCGACCTATGAACGGATATCCGAGAGAGATGATAAACTGCTTATTGAATTGAGGTTCGAGTAAAGCACGAGTTTCGCGTTATTTTGGAGATCGCGTAACGAAAATTTCTTGGTCGCAAACGGTGCAGTCTAGATTAGCACGTGTTTGTTGTACTTCATACCAGTCCGCCAGCTGGCGGACTGGCCTATGCGGGCCGGCGAAATTTGTTCCGCGCTCTCCTCATTACGAGGTTATTGAGTGCGAAACTCGTGTAAAAGATCATGGAACTTTCCATCATCATCGTCAGTTACAACACAAAAGAGTTGCTCGCGGAAACAATCGCATCAATCCGCCTCAAGCCAACCTGGGAGCTTCTCGTGATTGACAATGCTTCATCCGACGGATCACCCGATATGGTAAGACGGAAGTTCCCCGGAGTGGTCCTGGTTGAAAACAGGCAGAATCTCGGCTTTGCCAAAGCCAACAATAAGGGGATAGGAGCAGCAAAAGGGGAGTTCGTCATGCTTCTCAACTCCGATACGAAAGTTTGTGATGATGCGATCGGAAGTCTTTTAGAGTTTATGAAGAGCAGTCCGAAGGTCGGAATCGCCAGTTGTCAACTGAATAACCCGGACGGGTCAATTCAGCCTCAGGGAGGCTTTCTTCCCAGGTTATCAAACATCGCTTTTTGGATGTTATTCATCGATGATATCCCGTGGTTGGGAAAGTACCTCTGGCCGTATCACGTCAACGATTCGAAGGCATATCTCAATGAGCACCGAACCGGATGGGTTGGGGGAACGGCGATGATGATAAGAAAGGGTGTGATTGACAAGATCGGGCTCCTTGATGAGGAAATCTTCATGTACGGAGAGGATGTGGAATACTGTATCCGAGCCAGGCGGGCCGGATTTGAGGTCGCAATCACCCCGAAAGGAAAAATAATCCATTACGGTCAGAAGTCAAGCGGCGGAGCCCAAAAACCGGCCTGGTTAGGAGAATTTAAAGCCGTAAAGTACGTATTCGCAAAGCACAAGCCGAAATGGGAGTCTCCCGTATTACGCGTGCTTTTAAAGACCGGCGCTCTGCTTCGAATGCTGGTGTTTGGTATACTTCAAGGCAGGAAAGACGCCTATGCAGCCTATAAAGAAGCTTTTTGGATGGCTTGACGAGCACATCCTTGAGTTGGCCACCGGATTCCTGTTGGTGTTTATCCCGCTCTACCCGAAATGGCCGCTGGTGGATATCCTGCCCGGCTATATCGTTCGCTTGAGACTTGAGGATATTCTGGTTTTCGGTGTGGGTCTTCTTTGGCTGGTCCAACTTCTCCGGAAAAAAGTATCCCTGAAAAACAATCCGCTCCTGATTCCCGTCCTGTTGTATCTTTTTATCGGACTTCTCTCTTCCGTATCCGCCCTTTTCCTCACGAAAACCGTCCCCCTGGAACGCCTCCACGTGGCCAAGCTCTTCCTCCATTGGCTGAGAAGAATCGAGTACATGTCACTTGCCTTCATCTTCTTTTCAGCCGTCAAGTCTTTCAAGGAATTACGGAGGTTTACAACGATCCTGGCAATTGTTGTCGTTTTACTCATGCTCTACGGTCTTGGACAAAAGTATTTTGCCTGGCCGGTGTACTCGACAATGAACCGGGAATTCTCCAAAGGCTGGCGGCTCGTCCTGACGGAACACGCCCGGGTACCATCGACGTTCGCGGGGCACTACGACTTCGCCGCGTTTAGTGTAATAGCGCTTTCAATCATCGGAAGCCTCATGCTCAGTGCCTCAACCACAGTCAAGACCAAGCCACTGTGGGTTGTATTCGGTGCCGGATTAGTTTCCTTGTTGTTAACGGCCTCGAGAGCCTCCTTCATCGCGTACCTCATCGCCATTTCGTTAGTCGTATTCTTCATATCACTCCGCCACTCGATTCAATGGGGGATGACACGCTGGGTAGGGGTGATCACGATAAGCATTCTTGGAATGCTGCTGTTTGGTGATCTTTCCCAGCGGTTTGCCCATTTCTTCAAAACGGACCAGATAAAGGAATACGTCCTCTACGAAATCTTGAAAAAGGAGAGGATCCCGCCAGGCAGTGAAATTACAGGAGATCTGGCCCTGGTTTATACGGAAACGGATCAACCGCCTGTTCCTCTTGAGCCTCGAGAACTTCCTCCCGATGTTTTTGAAAATATCCCCCTGGCGTTTCCGGAAGCAACCTTGTCGGCGGGGACGGATTCTGCCGTCGCCTCACTTGCCGGGAAACCGAGAACCTATTCAGCGGCCGCCTTCACCTTCGGGCTATCCTCCGCCATTCGCTTCGATGCCCTTTGGCCAAGAGCAATCGCTGGGTTTCTCAAGAATCCTCTGCTTGGTTCCGGCTACTCAACCCTTTTAAAAGTACAAGAGACCGAGTTCACGGAAGCCGAGTCAACCGACAATGACTACTTACGGGCCCTCGGGGAAACCGGGCTTCTTGGTTTTGTAAGTTTCTTTGGTATCCTCGGATTTTCCATTTTCACCGTTTGGAAAAACAGACAGGTGATCAAAGACCCGTTCGTGTTTGCATTGGTCGGAGGAATCGGAGGTGCAATCGTAGGAATGCTTGTAAACGGCATCTATATAGACGTGTTTGAAGCCTCGAAGGTTGCCTACATCTTTTGGGCGCTGATGGGGATACTATTTGCGGCAGTGAAACTTGGCCGGAAAAGACCACAATATGAGTAGTATTAATACCCAAAAAATCGCAGAGTACATTTTTGTTTCGATAATTGTTGTTCTAGCCTTTTTGGCAAGAACATACAGACTGAATGAACCGCTTGCAGACTGGCATTCCTGGCGTCAGGCCGATACCTCTTCGGTGACCCGCCGCTTTGTGAGCGAAGGGATAGACCTCCTGCATCCGAGATACGATGATCTCTCATCGATCCCCTCCGGAAAAGACAATCCTCAAGGTTGGCGTTTCGTTGAATTCCCGATCATAAATGCCCTCACCGCAGTGACATTTAACTGGATCGACGTTTTCTCCCTTGAAGTTTGGGGCCGCTTGACCTCGATCGCGATTTCGATTCTGGCGATTCTGGTTGTCTATACATTGACAAAAAAATACCTGGGGCAGAGGGTTGCCATTCTCTCGTCCGTCCTGTTTGCCTTTCTTCCCTACAACATTTACTATCATCGAACCATTTTGCCTGAAGTACCTTTTCTCCTCTTTTCTCTCCTTGCCTTCTACTGCTTCCTTCGCTGGCTTGATACAGAGCGATGGCTTCAGATGGCGATCTCCGTGATTGCGGCGGCAATCGCCCTCCTTCTAAAGCCATTTTTTATCTTTATGGTATTTCCGATGGCGTACGCAGCTTACAAGAAATGGGGGATCGGCCTTTTCAGAAGAAAAGCTCTCTACCTTTATACGGCGGCCGCGCTCGTCCCTTTCATTGCCTGGCGGTTTTGGGCAACCGGGTTTCCGGAAGGGATTCCGGCAAATACCTGGCTCCTGAACGGATCAGGGATCCGCTTCCGGCCGGCATTCTTCCGCTGGATCTTTGCCGAGCGGATAGGAAGGCTCATTTTTGGCTTCTGGGGTCTTTTGCCATTCGGGCTCGGGCTGATGCGGAAACCCAAAGGAAAATTGCCCTTTCTGTTTCACTGGTGGTTAGTCGGAATGCTTGCCTACCTTGCGGTCTTTGCAACCGGGAATGTGACCCATGATTACTACCAGATCTTCATCATCCCTCCGCTTGTGATATTTGCGGCAATCGGTGCCGATTGGATGCTCGGTCTCCCGAAACAAATGGTCATAAGACCCGTAACTTGGATCCTAATTGGAACCACACTTGTTTTCTGGTTTGGCTTTTCCTGGTTCCACATCAGGGATTATTTCAACATTAACCATCCGGAGATCGTCAAAGCAGGCATTGCGGCAGACAGAATCCTTCCCAAAAATGCGAAAGTCATAGCGCCATACCAAGGTGATACTGCTTTTCTCTATCAAACGAACCGTCAGGGATGGCCGATCGGGGGAGGGATTGCGGATAAAATCGACCAAGGCGCCACGGACTACGTTTCGGTGAACCTTGACGATGAAACCAAATATCTGATCGAACGGTGCAAGCCATCTATCGCGCTTGATGGTATAACCATCATCAGCCTCCGATACTGCTCTCTATGAAAATCCTCATGCTGACCCCATACCTTCCTTACCCGCTTCTCTCCGGAGGGCAGATTCGGACGTACAACCTGTTAAAAAACCTCAAAGACAAGCACGAGATTCACCTTTTTGCACTGATCAAGGAAGAAGCAGAGAAAGAGTACATCCTGGAATTGAAAAAATTCTGTAAAACGGTAAACGTCTTTAAGAGAAGCAAGCACCCGTTCACGCCGCGTAACGTGTTTCTTGCCGCGGTTACCCCCTATCCTTTTCTGGTGACCAGAAACCTCCCCATCAGGGCAAAAGCGGTACTCACGGAAGTCCTCGAGAAAGGGAATTTCGATCTCATCCATGCGGAAACCTTCTACGTCATGCCCAACATCCCAAAAACATCGGTTCCCACCTTACTCGTTGAACAGACCATTGAGTACCTGGTATATCAGGACTTCGTCCGCCAATTCCGGATCGCGGCCGTAAAGCCCTTCTTGATGTTTGACGTATACAAAATCAAGCAATGGGAGAAGTACTACTGGAGCAAGGCGGACCATCTTGCCACAATGAGCAAAGAGGATAAGGAATTTATCCTCCAGTTTACCAGGAATGCCAAGATTGATGTAGTTGCCAACGGTGTCGACGCTGAATTCTTTGAGGCCGTTGAGCGCAAACCCCTTACCTCACCCGTGGTGTTATTCGTCGGACAATTTAAGTGGCTTCCCAATCGGGACGCGGTTCATTTCATCCACGAAGACATCTGGCCAAAGATAAAAGCCGCCATTCCGAAGTGCAGGTTGTGGATCGTCGGCAGGCACCCAACACCGGAAATAAAATCCTTAACCAAAGATCCCGACATCGTCGTTGATGAAGGGATCAAAGATATCCGTGAAGCCTACGCCGGTGCCAGTGTCCTGCTTGCCCCGATCCGAAGCGGAAGGGGAACAAAGTATAAAATCCTTGAGGCGATGGCCTCGGGGACTCCGGTTGTGGCCACCCGCCTCGGCATTGAAGGGATTCGAGCCGAGGACAACAAAGAGGTTTTCATCGCAGATACAGCAAAGGAACTGGCTGACAAAACGATCGAAGTTCTTCAAAGCCCAAGGAGAGCGGAGCACGTTGCCAGAAAGGCAAAACTACTCATCACGAACAACTATAATTGGAAGAAGATTTCGGCAAAACTCGATAGAATCTATAGATTGTTAGGAAAGCATGCCTAAACTTTCGGTCATCATCCTCAATTACAATACCCGTGACTACATCGTTCGCTGTCTTGGGTCAATCGAAGAACAGAATCTCGATATCTCAAGCGGAAGTTTGGAAGTGATCGTCGCCGACAACGGGTCAACCGATGGTTCGTCGGAGAAGATTCGAAAAGGGTTTCCGTGGGTAAAACTCATCGAGAATAAGAGAAACATCGGTTTTGCTGCGGGGAATAATCGCGCAATCAGGAAGGCAAAAGGAGAGTTGCTCCTTCTCCTGAACTCGGACACCGTTGTGCTTCCCGATGCCTTTGAAAAGCTCGTGAAGTTCATGGATGAAAGAACCGATGCAGGCGCTGTAACCGGGAAGCTCGTTCTGCCGGATGGAGCGATCGATCTTTCTTGTCATCGTGGTTCCCCCACACCCTGGAACGCTTTCACCTACTTTGTGAAACTCGAACAACTGTTCCCCAACTCTCCCTTTTTCTCCGGATACCATCAGACGTGGAAGGATTTCGACGCCATTCACGAAGTGGATGCAATATCCGGCGCTTGCTTCATGGTACGAACCAAAGTGGTCGAACAAGTCGGGCTCCTCGATGAGCGTTACTTCATGTACGCGGAAGACCTCGATTGGTGTATGCGGATTCGAGACAAAGGGTGGAAGATCTATTATGACCCCGAAGCAACCGTCATTCACTTTAAAAAACGATCGGGGAGGAAGAAAGACGAAGGCAAGCAATTGACCGACAAAACAAAAAAGATTCGCAGCGTCACGACAACCTACTTTAATGACACGATGCAGCTTTTTTATGACAAGCATTACAAAGACAAATACCCTCTTTTCCTGAGGAAGTTGGTGTTTACGGGAATCTGGTTGTTTGGGAAAATAAGAACCCTCCGAAGCCGATGGCACTAAAGATTGGAATCGACGCGAGACTCTATGGAGTAGAACACGCGGGCTTGGGCCGCTACGTCATGGAGCTTTTGGACAGCCTGAAAAGCTTGGATCGGCGGAACCGCTACACGGTGTTTTTGCGCCATCCCTACGATCAAGTGCTCCGGTTTCCCGAAAACTTCTCCGTCGTTTCCTGCAACATTCTCCACTATTCCTTTGAAGAACAATGGCTGTTGGGAGAAATCTTTTCACGCGCGAAGCTTGATCTCCTCCACGTGCCGCATTTCAATGTCCCGCTCCTGTACCGGAAGCCATTCGTCGTTACCATCCACGATCTACTTTGGCATGATGTCCGTGGGCTGTCGGTAACGACGCAAAATCCCTTGGTCTATGCCGTAAAGTATGTCGGGTATCTGGCGATTGTTTCTCATGCCTTGCGGGCAGCAAAAGCGATTTTTGCTCCGAGCAGGGTAATACAAAAAAAGCTTGCGGACAGTCACGGGGTCGCGCCCGCAAAAATCCGTGTCACCTACGAGGCGCCCGCAAGGATCTTTTTCCCTCGGAGGAAAAAAGCAGAAATTCTCCGAAAATACGGAATCACGACGCCATTTGTGATCTACACGGGCAGCGCGTACCCGCACAAGAACATCCTGCGTTTGGCGTTGGCAGTGAAGCTCTTAAGTCAACGCGGAGTCAGGGTTACATTGGTTGTCGCGAGCGCAAGAACGGTCTTCCTGAATCGATTGCTTGCGGAAACCGACAGATGGAATGCAGGGAAGTTTGTCCGCTTGATCGGATTTGTTCCGGATCAGGATCTGGCACTTCTCTACGCACATGCCCTCTGCCTGGTCCAACCCTCACTCTCCGAAGGGTTCGGACTGACCGGCCTGGAAGCCATGGCGTGCGGCCTGCCTGTCGTTGCAAACGAACTTGAGATTTTCAGGGAAATTTACCAGGATGCAGCCCTGTTTACGGATGCCCGGTCGGAAGTGCATCTCGCCGACTCGCTGCAAAAACTCCTCAAAAATCTTCCGCTTCAAAAAAAGCTCATCGAGGCAGGCAGGAAGCAAGTGAAGCAGTTCAGCTGGAAGAAACTTGCCGAGCAGACTCTCGACGTGTATGAAAAGGTTGGCATAGCGCATTCCGGTAAACGTGATCAGAGTTAAGACCCTTAAACCCTAAACCCTATACCCTATACCCTATACCCTATACCCTATACCCTATACTCCCTCCTATGAACCTTGCACTGGTATATGACCGGACGAACAAGCTCGGCGGAGCGGAACGGGTGCTCAAAGCCCTGCACGAGATCTACCCGAAAGCTCCTTTATATACCGCAGTCTACAATCCTCAGAAAGCGGGGTGGACGAAGGGCTGGGACGTTCGGGTATCTTTTCTGAACCGCTTGCCGCTGGCGCGCAGTACCCACGAGTTGTATCCATGGTTAACCCCGATGGCCTTTGAGAGTCTCGATTTTTCTGATTTTGATATTGTCATCTCGGTGACAAGCGCCGATGCAAAGGGAATATTGACCAAACCGTCAACCCTTCATGTCTGCTACGTATTAACCCCAACGCGCTACCTCTGGAGTGACAGAGAACTCTACCAGAAAGAAATTCCAAGGATATTGCGACCGCTCACGAAGCCGATCTTTTCGTACCTCACAAACTGGGACAAGATTGCCAGTCAGCGCCCGGACTTCTTGGTGGCAATTTCAAAGGCGGTGCAAACAAGGATAAAAACCTATTACAACCGGGAGGCCGATGTGATCTATCCACCGGTTGAAGTGGAGGCATTTGGTAAACGAAAAGAGGGAACCATTTCCGTCAGGGATTATTTTCTGGTGGTTTCACGGCTCGTCCCGCACAAACGCCTCGATTTGGCGATTCAGGCCGCAAACGCGCTCCGCTTGCCGCTGGTTATTGTCGGCACAGGTTTGCAGGCAGGGAAGCTCAACAGAATTGCCGGACCGACGGTGACGTTCGTCGGTCAATTGACAGACGAGAAGCTTGTTCTGTACTATCAAAAGTGCCGTGCCCTCATTTTCCCTCAGGAAGAGGATTTCGGCCTTTCCGTCGTTGAGGCCCAAGCTGCAGGAAAACCGGTCATAGCCTATAATGGAGGTGGAGCGACAGAGATCATCCGGGCAGGGAAAACTGGCATCTTTTTTTCACAACAAAAGGTGGAGTCGCTGGTCAACGCCCTGAAAGGATTTCGAGAATCGGCGTTTGATCCGACGGCATGCAAGCAGAATGCTAAGCGATTCGACAAGAAACGATTTATAAACGAATTCGGAGGCAAAATCGGAGAGCTATGGAAAAAACATCAAGACATTCTGAAATGAAAGTGGTCATCTTTGCGGGAGGGGTAGGGACTCGGATGTGGCCGATGAGCCGGAAAGACTATCCGAAACAATTCCAACCGCTTCTCGGAAAGACATCATTTTTTAAGCACGCCTACAACAGGGTAAGAAAGGGATTCTCTCCCCGGGATATCTTCGTTTCGACAGGAGCCGAGTACGAGCACTTCGTCAAGAAACAGGCTCCCCAGATTCCCGCAGAAAACATCATCGCCGAACCGGAAAGGCGGGATAGCTTTGCAGCGGTGGGATATGCAACCGCCTACGTTGATCACTATTATCCGAATACGCTGATGGCAGCCGTCTGGGGCGCGGATCATTTGGTTGAGGACGAAGAGGCATTTCTCAAAGCCCTGCGGGCCGCCGGAAAAGTCTCTTCAGAGAAAAAAGTGATCACAAAAATTGACTCCCGACCCGCATTCCCCAGCATTTATAACGGCTGGGTTGAGATCGGGAAAAGGATGATGACGGTTGATGGAATGGAGGTTTTTGAGTTTGTCCGCTTTATTGAAAAGCCTGATTTACAAACGGCCAAGCGTCTCTTTCGATCATTCAAATTCCTCATCAACGTTGGGTACATGGTGTGGAGAACGGACGTGATGCTCGATTTTTACAAAAAGATATCCCCGGCTACCCACGCTTCCCTGGTTCTGATCAAAAACTCGCTCGATACGAAAGAAAGGGAAAAAGTCATCAAGGCCCAGTACGCCAAGATTAAAAAAGATTCCGTGGACTACGGGATCTTCGAGAAGCTTGATCCCAAGGACATGCTCGTCATACCCACGGATATGGGATGGACCGATGTGGGAACTTGGGAATTATTAACTACCGGCCTTGCGGAAAATGCCGTGGATAATGTCATCCAAGCGGACCTTGAAGCGATGGACACCAAAGGTTCCTTGATCTACGCTCCGAAGAAGAAGCTTGTGGCGACCATCGGGGTTGAGAACCTTGTTGTGGTAGATACAAAAGATGCGCTTTTGGTGAGTTCGAAGGAACGGTCAGCCGATGTCAAAAAGTTGCTGGAGATCATGAAAAAGAAAGGCAGAGAAAACCTCCTCTAACCTATGCATGAAGACTGGTCCTTTGATGTATTCAAACGGTTGCTCGACGTATGTCTCGCCCTCATTCTGACTGCACTGTTCTTGCCCGTCTGGATTGTCATCCCGCTTTTGATCACCTTCGATTCTCCGGGACCGATTTTTTACCGACACCGGAGGGTCGGGAAAAACGGGAAGGAATTTTGGATGTATAAGTTTAGAAGCATGGTCCCTGACGCGGATGAAATATTATTCAAAAAAGATAAACGGCTGTTAAAGAAATTCAAGGACGGCGATTGGAAACTCGAGAGCGATCCACGGATCACAACCTTGGGCAGGATCATGCGATCGATAACGATCGATGAATTCCCTCAACTGTTAAACGTCCTGAAAGGAGAAATGAGCATGGTTGGTCCGCGAGCCTATCTGAAAAAGGAGCTTGAAGAACAACAAGCCAAATATCCGGAAACACGCCAATGGATTAAGAATATCCTCTCAATTAAGCCGGGCATCACGGGCCCTTGGCAGACTTCAGGGCGGAACATCGTCCCCTTCAACGTCCGGGCAAAAATGGATGCAGAGTATGCGAGAAAAAAGTCCATGCTCGAAGATATCCGCATCTTGGTAAAGACTCCGGGCGCGATGTTCAGTAAGTGGTAGGGAAACGACGGAAAAAAGTTGGTACAATGGAAGGATCGGAGACCGAAATGCTGGGATTTTTGCGAAAGATAATACGTCGTCAGAAAAACGCGAAAGCTGACGAAAGTCCGAACCTTGCAGTACAAGATTCAATGGGAGAAGCAGTACCCAAAAGAACATTCCCACGTCTGAAGTACATTGCGGGAGGACTTCTGGTCTTCCTCGTTCTTCTTGCGATCGCATCTGCAATTATCGCCGTTCAAGCCAAGGGAGTTATCTCAAGCGCCGGGGAAACAGCCGGAGCGGCAAAGGCGGTATACGATGCGGCAAAGTCGCAGGACTTGATAAGTGCCAACCAAAAGCTTGATGAGGTGAAAACGAAACTCGCTGAAACGGAGAAGAAGTATTCTGCTCTTCGCTGGACTGGCTTCATCCCATTGGTCGGCAGCTACTGGCACGATGGCAATCATGCACTGAAGGCTTCGAAGAGCGGAGTCGAGGCAACCGACATCCTCATCGATGCCGTCGAACCCTACGCGGACGTATTAGGCTTCAAAGGTCAAGGAAGTTTTTTGGGAGGGACGGCAGAAGATCGCATCGTGAGAGTCGTTGAAACCTTGGATAAGGTGACGCCAAAGCTCGACGAAGTGGCCCAAAAGCTTACGCTGGTCAGTGAAGAATTGGGGAAGATCGATCCCGACCGATATCCCTTTGAAATGAAAGGGAGAAACATCGGGGAAACCATCCGCCTTGCCCAAACCGTCTCAAACGATGCCTTGTTCGCAGTCACCAAGGCAAAACCCGCCATGGAGAGGCTCCCCAAAGTCATGGGCGTAGAAAAGGAACGCAAGTACATGGTGCTGTTTCAAAACGACGCGGAGCTTCGATCAACCGGAGGATTCATGACCGCCTACGCGATCTTAAGGATCGAGAAAGGCAAGGTCTTCCAGGAAAAAAGCGAAGACATCTATGCCTTGGATGACAAGTTTACAACGCGCCTCCCCGTGCCGGAGCCGATTCAAAAATACCTTCCGCTCGTTTACCGATTCAACCTTCGGGACATGAATCTTTCACCGGACTTTAAGGTGGCGATGGATCTGTTTTCAAGCCACTACAACACGATCAGAGGTGAGCCCAAAATCAACGGCATTGTGGCAGTCGACACGAAGGTCCTAAAAGACATCGTTGAAGTATTAGGACCGATTGAGGTGCCGGGATACGGGACATATTCTTCGGAAAATGACCCGCGGTGTGACTGCCCTCAGGTTGTCTACGCACTCGAGTTACTGGCAGACAAGCCTCTGGCCACCCAACGGGAAAACCGCAAAGGAGTGCTGGCGCCGATGCTTCAGACCATACTTCTGAAGTCATACGGTGCGCCGAAGCAAATTTGGCCGAAGCTGTTTGAGGTGATCATTCGTGACATCACGGAAAAACATGTCCTGTTCTACTTCTACGATCCGGAGGAACAACAGGCAGCGGAGCTCATTAATGTTGCGGGACGCATTCGCGAGTTCGACGGGGACTATTTTCACCTCAACGACACCAATTTTGCCGGGGCGAAGTCCAACATGTTCACCACCCAAGAAACAGAGCAGGCAATCGAAGTCTTAGACGGGAAAATCATAAAAACGGTCACCGTCAAATATCAAAATCCGTTCCCGCCCTCAAACTGCAACCTGGAAGCAGGACAGCTCTGCTTAAACGGCGTCCTTAGGGACTACGTGCGTCTATACGTACCCAAAGGAAGTAAGCTTTTGGAGGCGCTTGGCTCAGAAGTCCCGGTTGAAACAAAGGAGGACTTGGGGAAGACGGTCTTTGAAGGGTTTTTTACCTTACGACCTCAGGGCCAGGCAAAGCTGGTTTTTCGCTACGAAGTGCCCTACGAAGGAAAAGACTACCGCCTTTTGATACAAAAACAGCCAGGATCTAAGAAGGCAAAGTATACAATCGCCACCCCCCAGGGGAGGGAAGAATTCGATCTCGCTTCCGATAGGGAAGTAACCATATCACCCTAACCAATCGGAGTTCCCAACAGTAAACAAAGGAATGCTATGCATCCCAGGCACTACCGGACCGAAGGGATAATCCTCAAGCGCCAAAATATCGGTGAGGCGGATAGGCTGTTGACGGTATTTACCCGCCATCACGGGAAAATCCGCTGCCTTGCAAAGGGAGTACGCAAACCTACCTCAAGAAAATCAGCCTCGATTGAACTGTTTCATCGCACTGTTCTTTATCTTGCCAAAGGCAGACAGCTCGATGTCCTCACCCAAACCGAGATGGTTGAGAATTTTCCCAACATCCGAAAACGCCTGAAAGCCGTAAAAGCAGCCTTCCACTGTGCAGAGTTGGTCGATCTTCTTACCGCCGAAAACCAGGAAAATGAAACCGTTTTTTCCGATCTCCTCGAGGTGTTAGGGACAATTGACCGCGAACAGCAGTTGACTCGGGGACAGGTGACCCAGTTTGAACGAAAACTCTTAAGTGAACTTGGATTCGGACTACCAAATAGTCCATCGCGGGAATCCTTGAAGGACCACATCGAATCAATTATCGAGCGGAAGCTCAGAACCGCCGAAGTATTCAAAGAGGTCTAGCAAATTTTTTAGATCGCGACATCGTCAAGCTGTTCGCTGTAAACTCGACCCCGTATTTGCTACCATATGCATATGCAAAATCTCATGGACGGGCTGACTGCACTTGCGAAAAGGCGGGGTTTTATTTTCCAAGGGAGTGAAATCTATGGGGGTTTTGCGGGTTTTTGGGACTACGGCCCCTTGGGTGTGGAGCTCAAGAACAATATCAAGAAAGAATGGTGGAAGAGCATCGTGTATTCCAGGGAAGATGTGGTGGGGCTCGATGCGGCAATCATCATGAATCCGATCGTATGGGAGAAATCGGGACATCTCAAAGCCTTCACTGACCCCTTAGTTGAATGCAAACATTGCCATAAACGATATCGTGCCGATCAGTTTAAGGAAGCTTCTGATGAACTCGAGAAAAAATTAACCGGCCATCGCGTTTCCGGCGGTTCTTCCTCAAAGAACTTGGCGGAGATTTTAGTTTGTGATGTGGCAGGAACACATACCTGGAAAGATGTCACCCAACCAAAAACATTCAATTTATTAACAGAGGTGTACTTAGGGACAACGGAGCCGAAACAAAAAGCCTATCTTCGGGGAGAGATAACCCAGGGAGTGTTTGTAAACTTCAAGAACGTGGTTGATTCGACCAGAGTAAAAATCCCTTTCGGCATCGCCCAGATCGGTAAGGCGTTCAGAAATGAAATTACCGCCGGTAACTTCACCTTCCGTTCTCGGGAGTTCGAACAAATGGAGCTTGAGTACTTTGTCAAGCCCGATGCAAAACAGGCTGACAGACTCTTCGAAATGTGGAAAAAGACCAGGCTCGATTGGTATATGTCCCTGGGAATGCAAAAAGTTAATCTCCGCTTCAGACAGCATGAAGACAAGGAAAGGGCACATTATGCGGTCAACGCGGAAGATATCGAGTACAAGGCTCCGTTCGGCTGGAGCGAGTTTGAAGGGATTCACAATCGAACAGACTACGACCTCAAAAGTCATGGGCTTTCATACAAGGACGAGGACGGCTCGGAGTATTTCCCTTGGGTCATTGAAACTTCAGGCGGAGTGGATAGAACTGCCCTGTTTTTTCTGATCGATGCCTACATAGAGGATGGCAAGCGGACTGTCTTAAAGCTTCACCCCAGGCTTGCCCCGTATAAGGCGGCGGTCTTCCCGCTTCTTTCTAACAAACCGGAGCTCGTCAGCAAAGCCAGAGAAATTTATGCGACCCTTTGCTCGCGGTTTTATTGCGCCTGGGATGACAGAGGAAACATCGGAAAGCGCTATTTTGCCCAAGATGAGATCGGAACCCCATGGTGTGTGACCGTGGACTTTGATACATTGAAAGATAACACGGTCACCGTTCGGGACCGCGATACGACCAAACAGGAGAGGCAACCGATCGATAGCCTGCTGCCGCTGTTTTTGGAGAGGCTGAATGCTTAAGCGAAAAACGCTTGTCCCCCTCACCATTTTTGCCCTTGTCCTTTCAGGATGTACGCTCTTTGGCAAAGGCAAACCGGAATCTTCACAAGGTAAAGGCGGCGCGCCGGAGCCGGTGAACGAGATTCCCGTAAAGGAAAGGCCGTACGCAACCATCATCCCGAGGGCAGACGGACGGGAAGTCAGCATCTCCGTTACCACATTACAAGGCGCGAGCCAGGTGGAATACGAACTGGAGTACCAAGCCGGAACCCTGCTTCAGGGAGCCTTCGGCAAAATCGATTTTTCAAAAGAACAGGCACCGGTGGTGCGCCAGATTCTCCTGGGAAGTTGCAGCGCTGGCGGAAAATGCAGCTACCACGAGAATGTGAATGGCGGAACGTTGCTCCTCCGCTATAAAAATGGGAAGACGACGGCACTCAAAGGCGAGTGGAACTTTCAAATCGCAGGAAAACAAAAAGGCCACTTCAACTCCAGAGATGCAAAATTCAACTTTGATACCGGAGACAAGGATCTGTCCGCCCAAACCTTCGTGATCGTGGCCCAGACCATGGGCCTTCCCGGCCCAATCGACGGCGAAGTGGTCGGCGGACCCTACGCGGTCTTTCTTCCCTCCGGGGTTTCCCTTTCGAAAGGCAAGCAGTATACAATGAGCCTGAGGATCTCAGGCGATCAGAAAGCGACGTTGTTCGCTTGGACAGAGGGCAGATGGGCCCCTCTCAAAACCGGACAGGAAGGAAAAACCCTCACGGCTCAGGTGAATACTGCCTCCACCGTTGTTGCAATCTCCCTCCCCAGTACCCCGTGAAGTCTCCCCGGCCTAAGAGGCCGGGGCTTCATTCAATTGAGAGACTGAAACCACGTACCGAAAGCCCCAAGGAGACTCCAATTCATCCCCGCCATAAGATGGCGGGGCTTTCTGGTACTGTGGTAAAGAAATTTCAGAAAGAAAAAGACCACTTCACAAGATTTCATCGAAGCGAACGCTCGCCTGCGGAGTATCCAGGCAGACAAAAAGAGCTAAATTAGCCCTTGACAAAGGGGATCAAAATGCTCTTCAATGGTAATAAGTGGTGAAAAGTGGTGAATTAACCTATAAATAAAGATCAGCGGCCTTCCTGCTGCCCGGGAAGACCAGCCAAATGTTCATCGGGCTGTATTATCACACACTTGAGGCAAAGGGCAGATTGGCGTTTCCGGCCAAGTTTCGTCGCAATTTGAAAAAAGGAAGCGTGATCACTCGGGGTCTCGACGGCTGCCTGTTTGTTTTCCCAAAAGATGAATGGGAAAAGCTTGCTCAAAAGCTCCGTCAAAGTCCGGTGACTCGTCGAGAAGCCAGGGCATTCGTGCGCTTGATGACCCATCAGGCGTGCGAGCTTGGCTTCGACGCTCAGGGGAGAACCAGAATCCCGCAATACCTGAAAGATTTTGCGCGCCTGGCAAAGCATGTGGTTGTCGCAGGGACGCTCACCAGAGTTGAGATTTGGGATAGGGAAACCTATAACCAATACATCAGCGAAGCAGAGAAAAAAGGCGGTGAGATTGCCGAAAGACTCTCAGAATTAGGTATTTAGCTTCGGACAGAGGAAGGATATCCTATGCCGATCATAAACGGCGAAGAAATGCGGAAAAAGCTTGAGGAGAATCTCAAACGACTGGATGATGAAGTAAAACGAACTGTTCAAATTCAAACACCGATCTCCCAGGGACAAATGGGGGAGCCAAATGTTCAAGCACAAGGCAACTGATGCATCTCCCGGTGCTCATAAAAGAAGCGATCGAAGCGTTGCACATTCAAAAGGGAAGAAAGTACATTGACGCGACTGTCGGCGAAGGAGGCCATGCACTGGAAATTGTGAAAAGGGGGGGCAGGCTGCTTGCCATCGATGTCGATCCAAAGGCGGTCGAAAGAGCCAGGAAGCGGATAGAAGAGACACGCGAAAAAGAGAGGGATGGGGGACAAGCCGGCGAGCCTTCTTTCGCGGTCGGAAATTTCAGAAACATAGCCCGGATCGCCAAAGACAAGGGGTTTAACAGGGTCTCGGGGATTCTGTTTGATCTCGGCGTATCATCCGTTCAGCTTGAAGGAAACGGGAAAGGCCTAAGTTTCACAAACGACAGCCCGCTTGATATGCGCCTCGACCCCGACCTGCCTCGGACAGCCGCAGATCTCGTAAAGACGTTAAGTCAGGAGGAGCTCTATGAAATTTTTACTCGAAATGCTCAAGAGGACTTGGCTCGGCCAATTAGCCAGGCTCTTGTCATCGCCCGTCGGATAAAACCGATTTATTCGACCCGGCAACTTGCTGAAGTTGTGGCAAGCGTTGCCAAAAGACGGTCGCGCCTCCATCCGGCCACCAAGGTTTTCTTGGCGCTGCGAATTGAAGTAAACGATGAGATAAAGGCGCTGAAAGAAGGGTTAACACAAGCCATCGGACTGCTGGAAAAGAAGGGCAGACTTGTAGTCATAAGCTTTCATGAAACGGAGGACCGGATCGTCAAACAGCTGTTTAAAAAAATCCACAAGGAGAACAAAATTCTCCTGCTCACAAAGAAGCCAATCGTACCGGGAAGTGATGAGCAAGGCGCAAATCCAAGAGCGAGAAGTGCAAAACTACGCATAGCAGAAAGAGTTTAGAATGAAACCGAAATTACTACGGACTCCGAAGAAACTTATCCTGGTGGTAATCGCCGCCGTGATCACGCTGATGTTCGGGAACTTGGTGGTCTCAAACGTTTTGGCAACAAGTGGCGAACGATTGCGGAGCCTTGAAAATCGGAAAGCAAACCTAACTTCGCAGAACGAGCGGCTACGTTTGGAAATCAATACCTTAAGTTCGCTCCGCACACTTGAGGCGAGAGCCACGAACCTTGGGTTGACGGGAACGGTCAAGACGGTAAACGTTCCTCTCAAACCCCCCATCGCGATGCACCAATGAAGCTTTTGAGATTTCAACCCACGGTTTTGCTCAGGTTTTCAGCCCAAGCGAGATGCGGGATAAAATAATAGGGATAATCGATGGTTAAGCACGGTCTTCTCTAAGGCGCATAAATGGACAAGCGTTTGAAACTTTTCTCCGTCCTTTTAACGTTCTTAACGGTCGTGGTGATCGCTCGTCTGTTTTACTGGCAGGTCATCAAAGCGGAAGGGTTAAAGTCTCAGGGTGAAAAACAGCATTTCGAGACGATCGAAATCCCCTCGAAGCGCGGCGAGATTCGTTCGAGCGACGGATTCCCCCTGGCAACCAATCAAAGGAGCTTCCTGGTCTATGCCTATCTGCCGCAGCTTCGCCAGTCCCCTCAGGAAGTCGCGGATCTCCTTTCTCCTATTCTCGGCCCGCTCCTCGAAAAGCATGAGGCATCTCCATCGTCTCAAAGTACCAGCCGCGGACCCGCAATTGATGCAAAGGACGTAATCCTCAAATTGCTTACCAGAAAAGATGTCGTGTGGACCCCTTTGGTACGAAACGCGAGTGAGCGGCAAAAAGAAGAAGTTAAAAAACTGAACCTTGAAGGGATCGGTTTTAATGAAGTCCCCGTGCGTGAATATCCCGAAGCCTCGATGTCAGCCAGTCTCCTCGGCTTCGTGGGCAGCGACACGGAGGGGAATCCCAAAGGATACTTTGGTCTCGAAGGCCTCTATGACTTAGAACTCAAGGGCAGGCCGGGGGTCATTCGCCATGAAAAGGATGCACACGGAAGACCGATCCTGGTTGGCCGTTTTGATGAGATCGATGCGAAGGACGGGAGAAGTCTCGTGCTCTTCCTCGACCGAAGCATTCAGAGAATTGTGGAAAAAAGACTCGAGGAGGGCTTGAGAAAATACGGAGCCCGAAACGGTGAGGTGGTGATCCTTGATCCTCGGACCGGTGCAGTGATCGCAATGGCAGCCCTGCCGAGCTATGATCCCGCCCATTTCGGTGATTTCGATCCGTATCTCTATAAAAACCCGATTGTGTCCGAAGCCTATGAACCCGGATCGACCTTCAAGGTGCTCACCATGGCTGCGGCCCTGGACGCAAGGGCGGTGACCCCCGAAACGATCTGCGAAACGTGCGGCGGTCCCATTCAGATCGGAGGCTACACCATCCGCACTTGGAACGACGTTTATTATCCGAACTCCACCATGACCGAGGTCATTGTGCATTCCGATAACACCGGTATGGTGTTCGCGGTCAGGAAACTCGGCCTCGATACCCTTTACGAGTATCTAGTAAGGTTCGGTATTGGAGAAAAGACGGGGATTGACCTTGAAGAAGAGTCGAAGGTAGAGCTCCGACAAAAAAAGGAATGGAAGGAAATTGATCTCGCCACAGCCTCTTTTGGCCAAGGCATTGCGGTGACGGGAATCCAAATGGCGCGTATCGTCGCAACCATTGCAAACGGCGGAGTTATGCTTAAGCCCCAGGTAGTTCATAAGGTAGAGGGTGAAGTGGAGCTTGAGTTGAAGCCGAAACCTGGAAAAAGAGTACTTTCAAACGAAACCGCGAGGCTTCTCACCGAAATGATGGTTACTGCGGTGGAGAAAGGCGAAGCGAAATGGGCAAAACCCGACGGATACAGAATCGCGGGAAAAACGGGAACCGCCCAGATTCCGGTTGCCGGTCACTATGATGAAGACAAGACAATCGTAAGCTTCGTAGGTTTTGCGCCAAGTGAGAATCCGGTCTTCGCCATGCTCGTCAAACTCCGTGAACCGCAAAGCTCCCCATGGGGATCGGAAACCGCCGCCCCACTCTGGTTCGCGATCGCAAAAGACCTCTTCTATTATTACGGGATTCAACCGGAATAGGAAAAAACCAAACTCCCTTCAAGAGAACGATATAATAGGGTTAATTGTAAAAACAATCATCCATGTGGCAAAGCCTAAAAAATATCTATCATTTCTGGCTCGCCCTCTTGGCGAACCTCTGGTTCGGATATCCGTCAAAACGGCTGATCCTCATCGGTGTTACCGGGACCGATGGGAAGACGACAACCGTGCACCTTATCTATGAGATATTGAGGACCGCCGGGAAGCGGGTAGCCATGGTTTCCTCCGTTGCCGCGCGACTGGGGGAGAAGGAAATTGATACGGGCTTTCACGTCACCACACCTGTGTCCTTCAAATTGCAGCGGTTATTAAAAAGGATGGTGGAAGAAAAGTACCAGTACGCGGTGTTGGAGGTAACATCTCATGGGTTGGATCAGCATCGGTTACTGGGGTGTCATTTTAAAGTAGCCGTTCTGACGAACATTACCCACGAACACCTGGATTACCACAAAAGCTCCATTCGGTATGTTAGAGCGAAGGCCAAACTCTTTAGACAGACGGAGGTGGCAATCCTGAATGCCGATGATGCCGCCTACGCTCTCGTAAGGGAGATGCTGCCCGGAAATGTGAAAACCCTGACCTACGGGAGAAGCCGTGGTGACTACACCATGACGGGACAATTCCGAAGCTCGCTTTCTCCGAAGCTATCCGAGGCCTACAATGCCGTAAACGCCTTGGCCGCTTTCAGCGCCGCCAAAGCGCTGAAGATCGAACAAGAGGCCATCCTTCGTACGCTTAGGCAATTCAAAGGCATAGAGGGACGCATGGAACAGGTTGGACGAAACGAAGACATTGCCGTCTTTGTCGACTTTGCCCATACCCCAAATGCCCTCAAGGAAGCCCTATCGGCACTTCGTGGTAAAAGAAAACTCCCCTCGGAGCGGATCATCGCGGTATTCGGAGCCGCAGGGCTTCGGGATCCTTCAAAGCGCCCGATGATGGGTGAAGTCGCCTCACGCCTCGCCGATGAAATCGTACTGACAGCAGAAGATCCTCGAACGGAGGATGTCGGAAAAATCATCGAACAAATAGCTCGCGGAGTGAGCGAAGAAACCCCGGTCTATAAGATTCCGGATCGTCAAAAGGCGATTGACTATGCGATAATAGAGCTTGCAAAAAAGAATGATGTGGTTGCCGTGTTCGGCAAGGGTCATGAAAAGAGCATGTGCTTCGGAAGGACAGAATATCCTTGGTCCGATCATGAAGCGGTTCGAAGGGCATTGAAAACGAGAAAGAAGGCCAAATGAACAAACCCGTCGCGATCGTCTTAGCCGGGGGTGTGGGGAAACGCTTCTGGCCGATTGAAACAGATAAAAGCCTGCTTCCTTTCCTTGGACGGCCACTGATTGAGCATACCATTCAAAGTCTGAATCACGAAAAGATCGAGAGAATCCTCGTAGTCGCCAACGAAGCCAACAAAAAAGACATCGGTCGCATAAAGCCCAGAAGCGGAAGGATCACCATCGTGGTTCAGGAGAAGCCCATGGGAATGGCGGACGCCCTACGGACCGCCAAAAAGGAGATCGGGGGAAAAGCAATTCTTGTCATCAATGGGGCGGACAGGGTTGACCAATCGTTGTACCATGACGTTCTCACAAAATCGGAAATGGGCAGTGAAAGGGTGATCATTCCTGGCCGGGAACACGGACAGCACTTCCAGGGGGGATATTTGCGCGTCCGAAATGAAAGGGTTCTTGAGATTGTCGAGAAGCCAGAGGCAGGCTCGGAACCGAGCACACTCGTCAACTTGGTCGTCCACTATTTCCGAAATGCCGACGATCTCCTGACGGAAATAGAAAAAGTAAAATCGGAAACCGATGATGTCTACGAACACGCCGTTTCAAGGCTTTTGGAAAATGGAGGTGCGGGACTGGTGCGCTACGAGGGACCGTTCGGATTCGTGAAGTACCCCTGGGATATCTTGGAAATGGCCAGGCTCTTCCTGAGTAGTCTGAAGGAAAAACGGGTTAGTAAAAAGGCTGTCATTCACCCGAAAGCCACAATCGAAGGACCGGTGGTGATCGGAGACAATGTTTCGGTGTTGGAACAAGCGGTAATTAAAGGCCCGGCGTATATCGGAAACAGTTCGTCGATCGGAACCAACTGTCTGGTTTTAGAGTCGATCATCGGGGAAAATACCGTAGTCGGATTTTCTTCAGAAATCACCAGAAGCTATATCGGAGACGGCTGCTGGCTCCATCAAAACTACATCGGAGACACCATCCTTGAAGGGGAGAACTACTTCGGGGCCGGAGCGGTGACTGCCAACTTCCGCTTCGATGCGGGGGCGATCGCTTCGAAAGTCGCTTCAGAAAACGTAAACACCGGAAGAAAGAAGCTGGGGGCAATCGTGGGACGTGGGGCCCGTGTCGGAGTGAACGCCAGCCTCATGCCGGGCATAAAAATCGGCGGGAAGGCCCTTGTCGGTCCCGGCGTTACCGTGTATCGGGATGTTCCCCGAGAAGCCAAGCTATTTGAGAGGCAGGAAAGACCACAGCCATGAGAGGAAGACAGAAAGGTAAGTGAAGGTATTGAAGATGCTGGCGTTTTCCCTTCTCGGTGACTCCAATGTAACCGGCGGGATATCAACCAAGGTCGACGGGAACATCGATCTCCGTTTCGGGCGTCCAAAGGACGTTGGCAGAAGCAGAGCCCGCTTTTTCAAGAGTCTGGAAACCGATTCCGGAAAGATCGTTGAAGCCCAGCAGGTCCACAAAACCAATGTGGTGAGGGTGGGAAAAAGGCAGGGCGGAAACATAATTCCTGATGCGGACGGGATGATAACAAACGATCACGAAGTCGTCCTGATGCTGCGCGTGGCTGACTGCATTCCTATCTTTCTTTTCGATCCGGAAAACACGGCCATTGGGCTGGTACATTCCGGATGGAAAGGGACGATGGGAAAAATTGTGCTGGTTGCCATCCAAAGAATGATGCTTGAGTTCAAAACCAATCCTGCCAGGCTTTTGGTCGCACTCGGGCCATCGATCGGGAAGTGTTGCAACATTTGGAAAGACCCTCCCCTGCAGCTTCAGCTTCCGGAATGGTCCCCCTTTATCAGGCAGACGGCAAATCAGTATGCACTGGATCTGCCCGGCTTCGTGAATGAGACCGCCCGAAACGCCGGTGTCAAACAAGCTAACATCGAAGTATCATCCGCCTGCACGGTAATGGATCAATCGCTGTTCTCGTTTAAAAGGAGCAAAGAAACCACAGAGCCGGAGGGCCGTTTCGCTGCGGTTATTGGACTTTTAGCCTGAGGAAGGTACGGGGAAAACCATGGATATAAAGACAGCCAAACGCATTCATTTTTCAGGAATCAAAGGGGTAGGCATGACCGCCCTTGCCCTTTACGCGCAGGATAGGGGAATCCGAATTTCGGGAAGTGATGTGGCCGATCAGTTCGTCACAGAAAAAATCTTAACCAAGCGGCGTATCGAAGTAGCCGAAGGGTTCGCAGCAGAGAACCTCAATAAGGACGTTGATCTTCTCGTCTACAGCGGAGCCAGACCTCAAAATCCGGAGGTCAAAGCCGCCCAACGCTTGGGTATCCGGACGCTGAATTACGCCCAAGCCTTAGCCCAGATGGTTTCCGATAAAGCGGTGATCGCAACCTGTGGGGTGGGAGGAAAATCGACGACCGCCGCAATGCTGGCAACGATCCTCAGTCGAACCGGAAGAAAACCAAGCTTCGTGGTAGGGGTGGGAAACATCCTTGGCTTGGGAGTTCCGGGAAGATACCAACCGGGGAAATTGGCGGTGGTCGAGGCGGACGACTACGTCGCAGTTTCCGGGATCGACAATAGCCCGAAGTTCCTCTATTTGAACCCGATGATTACGATTGTTACAAACATCGAATTCGACCACCCGGATGTCTATCGGAATCTTGAGGAAACCAAGCGGGCTTTCCAAGCGTTTTTCCTCCGTCTCCCTAAGGGAGGAGTGCTGATCGGAAATATCGACAGCCCCGCTGTACAATCTCTTTTTCAAAGCTTTCCGAAACAGGGAAAAAACGTCGAAGTCATCCCATACGGATTCTCACCGCAGGCAAGCTGGCGGATTCAGAAAGTAGTCATGGAAGGAGGAAGAACGGAAGTGAGACTGACCGTTGCCGGAATACGTTTGAAGCTTGCCTTACGTGTTCCGGGAAAATTCAACGCCGCCAATGCCACCGCTGCACTCATTGCAGCAACCCAATTGGGTGTGGCCCAAACAGAATCGATCAAGGCGCTTGAGGAGTACCAAGGGACCATGCGGCGTTTTCAACCGGTCGGAATAATCCGGGGAATTGAGGTATGGGACGACTATGCGCATCACCCGAAGGAAATCACAGCCACCCTCTCGGCTGCCAGGAAATGGTTCCCAAATCGCCGCATCGTGGCTGTCTTTCAGCCGCATACATACTCAAGAACCAAAGCACTCCTTCCGGAATTCGCAAAAGCCCTAAGCCTGGCAGATGAAGCAATTGTGACGGACATCTATGGTTCGGCACGGGAAGCGAAAGATCCCACCATCTCCGGGAGAGATGTAGCCAGGATAGCTGCCCAAGTGAATCCAAGGGTACGGTATTGTAAAAAGGATCACGTGCTAGAATACCTCAAACAAAAGACCGGTCAGGGTGATGTGGTTCTGACACTCGGAGCGGGGGACATCTACAGGGTTGGATGGGATTTTGTCAGGAAATAAAAAACGGGCATGGAGCGAGGATGAAAAAAACGTACGAAAAACTGACCAGGTTGATGGGAACCACGCGCCTGAAAACTGACGAGCCGCTGGCTCCGTACACGTACTTCAAAATCGGTGGTCCGGCAGACCTGTTCTTCATAGCCACCAGTGGTGATGAATTAACCAAAGCAATCAAGGCAGCCATCAAAAGTCAGGTTCCCTATGTGGTTTTGGGCGGAGGGTCAAACGTCCTGGTCGGTGATAAGGGATTCCGTGGGTTGGTGATCAAAAACAGGGCTGATAAGATCAAGGTCAGAAAGTACAGGGGAAAAATCCAAGGGAAACAGCTTGCGCTGACGGCGGTGAAGGTTGAGGCGGAAAGCGGGGTCATCACCAACCACCTCGTCCGATACACCATTCATGAAGGATTAGCCGGGCTGGAGTACTTCCTGGGTGTGCCCGGGACGATCGGAGGAGCCATCTACAACAACGCCCACTTCAAGAACCAATTGATCGGAGAGCGCGTTTCGGAAGTGAAGCTTATCAACAAACAAGGGAGGGAACGGACGCGAAGGGGTGATCAGATGAAGTTTGCCTACGACTATTCCATTCTCCAGAAAACCGGGGAGGTGGTAACTTCGGTGATCTTCCAATTAAAAGGTGGAGATTCCCGGGCGTTATGGAAAAAAGCCGAAGCCTTTGCCCATTTGAGGGTTCAAACCCAACCCCTGAACTTCCCCAGTTCCGGGTGTATGTTCAAAAACCCCGCTCGTGAAGATGGGTACGGAAGGAGACTTTTGGCTCAATCAGCAGGATGGCTTATCGACAAAACAGGCCTGAAAGGGCTCGCGGTCGGCGGAGCCATGGTTAGTCCGAAGCATGCCAACTTCATCATCAATACGGGTCAAGCGACGGCCGGGGATGTCCTTGGACTTGTAGCCAAAGTTCGAACCGCGGTCAACAAAAAATTTGGCGTTGCATTGAAATTCGAGGTATTTCAACTCGGGGAGTTCTGATGGAAAAATTCATCATTCAGGGCGGAAAAAGGCTCAATGGGTCAGTCCGGCTCGGAGGAGCAAAAAACGTGAGCTTCAAAGTAATGATCGCTGCCCTCCTCGCAAATGGCCAAAGCAGGCTTTTAAACATTCCCCAAATCAGTGATGTTGAGATAACCAGAAAAATCATAACCCATCTGGGAGGGAAAATAAGAAGTTCCGGGGAACGAACGCTTTTTATCGAAACCACTTCGATCAAAGGACACGAAATTCCCCAAAAGTTCGGCAATCAGTCCCGAGCCTCAACGATGTTCGTCGGTCCTCTTCTCGCGCGATTCAAAACAGCCATCCTCCCGCTCCCCGGCGGAGACAACATCGGCCGAAGACCGCTCGAAAGACATGTCGAAGGCTTGAAGGCGCTGGGTGCCAAAATCGACTTTGACGGAAAAAAGATGCGTGTAACAACCAAGGAACTACGGGGAGGACGTTACAGGTTTGCCAAAAATACCCATACAGGGACCGAGACGCTCGTTATGGCCGCTGTCCTGGCGAAAGGGAAAACCATACTTGAGAATGTCGCCCTGGAGCCTGAAGTGGACGACCTCATTTCATGTTTGGTAAAGATGGGGGCGAAAATTCACCGGAAACCGGACAGAAGGATCGTAATCGAGGGTGTCAAACATTTAAAGCCGGTAATTCACAAAATTATGCCGGATCGTAATGAAGCGGTTTCCTATGCCTGCGCTGCAGTTGCTTCCAAAGGCGATATCATTGTTGAAAATGTGAAAAAGGAACACCTCACCGCATTTTTACAAAAGTATGAACAAGCCGGCGGGGGATTCGAAGTAGGGGACTTTGGGATCCGTTTTTTCTATAAAAGACCCCTCATCGCGGTTCAGGTGACAACGGCCCCTCACCCGGGATTTATGACCGACTGGCAACCCCTTTGGGCGGTGGTCGCAACCCAAGCGATGGGTCAGTCTACAATCCACGAAACGGTACACGCCCAACGGTTCCAGTACGTTCCTGATCTTCTCAAAATGGGTGCCCGTATCAAACTCTACAGTCCCCGCCTGAGCCATCCGCAAGATTTCTACAATTTTAATCCTTTCAATGACCGTCCGGAGTACCATCACGCAATAAGAATCAGCGGGCCGACTCCCCTGCATGGGTATGATCTTTCGGTTCATGATTTGCGTGCCGGGGCGACCTTGGTTCTGGCCGCTCTCATTGCCGATGGGACGACCACCCTGGCGGGCGTTGACCTGATCGACAGAGGATATGAGAACCTTGATGGACGTTTGATGGATTTGGGTGCTACAATAAGGCGAACACAGGAGTCGTAAGACAGAAAGGAGGACGGAAGAAAAAACAATAAGAAGCGTGTGGCCCAGCCGCTCGCGAGCAGCTGGGATACGAGGAAGGGGGTCTCCTGCCAACCGGTAGGGGGCAATCGGACCCCGCAAAGCTTGCGGGAGTATCTGCGGAAACCCCTTGGTTGTCCGGCCAACCAAACAAAACGTGATGAGGATCAATGCTCTTTTCATAGAGACAAAGTCCAAAGCGAATCCGGAAGGGCTTCTTCAGCCCCAATAGTTTTCATAGTTATATCTCAGATAGAAGAAGGAGAAACGTCCATTCGGGTCAATGGTGTTCCCTAGACGCTAGGCCCTAGACGCTAACACGATGTGCGGAATCTTTGCGTATGTTGGGAAGTCGGATAATGCCGCAGCGATTGTTTTTGAAGGATTAAAGCGGTTGGATTATCGTGGGTATGATAGTTGGGGGGTTGGAATCCTAAAAAATGAGTCTCTTCGTGTTGAAAAGCGTGTTGGCGTCGTCGATCGTGCGTCAGTAAAACTTCCGAGAAGCTCAATTGCGATCGGACATACACGCTGGGCGACAAATGGAGCGGTGACGGCCGCGAATGCGCATCCGCACTATGCCTCCGATCGATCATTTATTTTAGCCCATAACGGCATCGCGGAAAATTTTGCGATCCGGAAAGAAGAATTGATAAAAAAAAGGTACAGATTTGTTTCTGAAACAGACACGGAAGTCATCGTCCGCCAAATTGAAGAAGAACGGAAACGGACCCCAACGCTGGCTGAAGCGGTGCGTTCAGCGTTTAAAACATTTACAGGACGGAATACGATTATTCTGTTGTCCCGCGATGGACAAATGATCGCAGCGCGCAACGGATCACCGCTCGTCGTCGGGGTGAATGATAATTTTTCTGAAATATATCTTTCGTCCGATACCCTGTCTTTTGCGCCACGCGTAAGTCAGATCATTGTTCTTGATAACGGGCAGATGGTGACGGTATTCGATAACAAAGTAAGCACCTTCGATATCAAAACCGGTCGGAAGGTTCGATACCTGCTTGAAAAAAATACCATTCTTGATAGCAGTGTCGACAAAAAGGGCCATAAGCATTTCATGATCAAGGAGATTTATGAAGAGCCGCTTGTTATCAATCGTATCATTGAACAGCCCAGTAGTATCTATAGGAACTTTGCCAAAGCCATCACAAAGGCAGCTCATGTGTATTGCATAGGATCGGGAACCGCGGGGAAGGCGGCGGCACAAATCGCATATTATCTTCGGACACTGGGGAAAATCCCTGCGGTAAGCCTTATCGGGGCGGAAGCCCAAGACTACATCAGTCTCATCGGGAAGAATGACCTCCTTATTGCCCCTTCGCAAAGCGGGGAAACCGCAGATGTTCTCGAAGTTATGGAGGCGGTAAAGAAAAAAGGTACAAAAATAGCCTCATTCGTGAATATGCCGGGGAGCATGATGACACGGCTTTCTGACTACAAGTTCATGGCGGAGGCGGGGCCGGAAATTTGCGTCATGTCGACAAAAATATTTGTTTCCCAACTTGCGTGGGGATATTGCATGGCAAAAGCCGCTTCTGAAAAACTCGATGAAGGAAAGAGTGCTTTACGAATTCTGTCAGATCGTATCGATCGGTTTTTGCACAGTGAAGAAAAAATAGCGCAAATAAAAAGATTGGCAAAAGCGCTTGCAGCAAAGCATGATATATTCTTGCTCGGCAAAGGGCAAAATCTCCAAATTGTCAATGAGGGTATGGTAAAGATGATAGAAGGTTCGTACCTGCACGCCCACGCCATACCGGCAGGAGATCTGAAACATTACGCGATTACGCTCATGGAACCCGGTGTGCCGGTAATTTTTGTTATTTCAAACGACACGGTAAAGACAGACGTTCTCAATGCACTTCATGAGGTCAAAGCCAGGGGGGCGCATATCATTGCAATCGCGCCGCGCCGGGAGAAGAGTTTTGATGAATATATTGAGGTGCCGGATTTGGGAGACGTGAGTGCGATGATGAATATCGTGCCGCTACAGGTATTGGCATATTATATGGCAGTAGTTCTCGGACATAACGTCGATAAACCCCGCAATATCGCCAAATCCGTGACCGTGAAATAACTCAAAAGCGGCTGCTTCACCCGTAAAAACCGATGATTGCAAGTCGGAGGGTCTGAACTGGCAACTGATTCGTGTTAACTGAGAATTGAAAACGAAAAACGAACAAACACAGGTGGTATACTTAAAAGCGCCATGGATAAACATGCCATCTCGTTCAAAATGGCGTTTTCCGGGATTCGCTACGTCCTCGGGACGCAACCGAATATGCGCATCCACGGTGGCATCACGCTGTTCGTTATCTTGGGAGGACTTTCGTTTCATCTCTCCTCCATCGAGTGGGTTGCCATTGCCCTTGCCATTGCTGCGGTGTTTTCGGCGGAGATGATCAATACCGCAATTGAGTCGATGACTGATCTCATAACAACGGAGTACCACAGTCAGGCAAAGGTAGCCAAGGACGTTTCTGCCGGGATGGTTCTCGTTGTCGCATTGGCAGCCGCCGCAATCGGCATCCTCGTATTCGGCCCGAAAATCCTGAGTTTACTGAAAAATTAATTCCAGATACGAGCAAAGAAATCCTTTTAGCCTATTATGAAAAAACTTTACATTTTTATTTTGTCATTGGTAATTTGTCATTGAACAATATGCTTCTTCTCCTTGGCCTTCTCATTTTCTCGTTTGTTGCAACCGGAATCCTCATTGTGCCATTCATCAACCTTCTGTACCGGTTGCGTTTTCAAAGACAGGAGCAGATAACGAGAGATGCATTCGGAAGATTAACACCCATCTTTAACCGTTTTCATGCCAAAAAAGCAGGCACGCCCGTTGGCGGAGGCCTTCTGATAATCATGGTGGTGTCAATGCTGTTTTCTCTGCTTTTTCCCATGATCCATTATTTTGGTGTCCCGATTACCCAAGTCTATCCGTTACGCGACGAATTAAACATTATCTTTTTCACCTTTATCGCCTTCGGATTGTTGGGTCTGTACGACGATTTCATGAAGTTCTTCGAGAAAGGAAAACGCTTTTTTGGCCTACGCTTACGTCATAAATTTGCCATCCAGTGGGTGCTGGCTATTTCGGTCGCGTCCCTCCTCTACGTCAATCTAAAGATTGATATTCTCAATATTCCGTTCGTCGGGGTCTTCAAGTTGGGTGGGTGGTTCATTCCGTTTGCTGCCTTCACCATCGTCTCCTTCACCAACGCCTTCAATATCACCGACGGTCTCGACGGGCTGGCGACTGGCTTACTTATGATTGCCTTGTTTGCGTTTTGGACGCTCTCCGCATCCATTCTCGATACATCCCTATCGATCTTCCTTGCCTTATGGTTGGGCTCTCTGATCGCTTTTTTATACTTTAATGTGTTCCCCGCACGCATTTTCCTGGGCGATGTGGGCGCCCTCTCCTTCGGCGCGACCTTCGCCGTGGTCGGCTTACTGCTCGGGAAGACCCTGGCATTGGTGGTAATCGGGGGCATCTTTGTCTTGGAAATTGCCTCAAGTCTGGTTCAGCTGTCCGCAAAGAAGCTCACAAAGCGCAAAATCATGCCGGCTGCTCCGGCGCATCTTTGGCTGCAGCTCATCGGTTGGGAAGAGCCGAAGATCGTCATGCGCGGTTGGCTGGCCGGAATTATGCTTGCCGTATTTGGAGTTTGGCTGGCATTGATCTAGGGAAATACCCCAGGCGTTCCTGATATAATGAAGGGATGGGAACCGGCGCGATCGGGATCGTCGACTCGGGGGTTGGCGGTCTCTCCATTTGGCGTGAAATTGTTCGTCTGTTACCTTGGGAAAACACGATCTACGTGGCTGACAAGCGCTACTTTCCCTATGGGGAAAAATCAAACGCACAACTGAGGAAACGGGCAGATAGGATAGTACAATTCCTTATTCAAAAAGGCTGCTCGTTGATAGTGCTGGCGTGTAACAGCCTCAGTGTCAGTGCCCTACCCCATCTTCGGAATCGCTATCAAATACCTTTTGTAGGGGTTGAACCGGCGGTGAAACCTGCCGCCCTTGCCAGTAAGACGAAAGAAATAACCGTTCTGGTAACGACAAAGACTGCCTTAAGTCAGAGACAGCGAATGCTCATCAACACCCATGCGCAAGGCATAACCGTTCATCTTCTTTCTTCCCCATATCTAGTTGAGGCCGTTGAGACAGGGCAAATCAATTCCCCGAGTACCTTGATCCGTCTCAGGATGATTCTCAACAAGAAAAACATCGGAAAAAGCGATCATCTGGTCCTTGGCTGCACGCACTACCCCTTTCTTTTGTCCAAAATCAGGCAGGTCACTCGAGGAAAGATCCGAATAATCGAGCCGTCCATGGCGGTAGCCCGCAGAGTCCGGGAGATCCGCCGGCCGAAACAGGAAGGAAGCAAACAGTCCGGAAAACACGAGTTTTATACCACCAAAGGCAGACAGCAGTTTTTAACAGTCGCACAGACCCTGCTGGGACAATTGCCTTCGGAGGTGAACCTGGTCAACCTATGACGCCATTTGGGAAACTGAAAAGAGATTTTGCGGGAAAGAAGGTACTCATTTTCGGACTGGGAGTCTTAGGCAGAGGAGCGGACGTGGCCAAACTGTTCGTGGAAATTGGTGCGAAAGTAACCGCAACAGACATAAAGACCGCGCCGAAGCTCGGTCCTTCGCTCAAAAGGTTACGAGGCCTACCGATTTCCTACATTCTCGGCCGACACAGAGCCGAGGATATTGTAAACACCGATGTCATCATCCGCAACCCCGGCGTGCCCTGGAACCACCATTTGCTCGAACGTGCCCGACAGGTAGGTATCCCCGTTTTGATGGACACGGCTCTCTTTATGCGATACTTCGAAGGGACCTCGGTAGGGATCACCGGGACCCGGGGAAAAACCACGACGACGTTGCTGATTCGCGCCCTGCTTTCGACAGGGAACAGAACCGTTTTCCTTGCGGGGAACGCGACAAGGAAGGCCAATTGCAGGCTGCTCACACATTCGTCTCAAAGCCTTGCAGTGATGGAGCTTTCTTCATGGGAACTCCAGGGTTTCAGGGACGAGCGGAGGAGTCCGAACATCGCGGTGGTGACAAATCTCTACGCCGACCATTTGAATACCTACAAGAGCATGGAGGAATACGCCGCCGACAAGGAAACGATCTTTCTGTTTCAGAACAAACGCGAAACGGTCATTCTGAATCGGGAAAATCCGTACACGAAGAAAATGGCAGAGCGTGTAAGATCCGTCGTTCGTTGGTTTAGCAAGGAAGATTTTCCGTCATCATGGAAACTTCCGCTCAGAGGAGCGCACAATTTCGAAAACGCCGCCGCGGCCCTGAAGGTTGCTGATCTGTTCGGGGTGCCGAAAGATATCGAGGCAAGGGTATTTGCCGGCTTTTCGGCAGTTGAGCACAGACTCGAAACAGTGGGAAGGTACCGAGGGATCGAATTCGTAAACGACACGACCGCGACTACCCCGATCGCAACGATCAAAGCCCTTCAAGCAATCAACCAGCCGACCATCCTTTTGGTAGGGGGAAATTCAAAAAACCTTCCCCTTGAAGAGCTCCCCGGGGAAATTGAAAAACACGTAAAGGCGGTAGTCATCCTCAAAGGTACGGGAAGCAGGCTCTTGGTCAAAGCCCTGAAACCATGGAAAGATCTGAAGGTGTATTACCCAAGTGCCTTTGACCAAGCCGTCAGGACGGCAATCAAACTGGCTTCACCGGGTGATGTGGTCCTGTTAAGCCCGGCGTTTACCTCGTTTGCCGAGTTCTCAAACGAGTTCGAACGGGGGGAAAGATTTAACAGCTTGGTGAAAGGATTGACAAAAAGGAAAGAACGGGAAAAGTGAAACACCCACCCCACCGTAAAAAAGAGGAGAGGCGCGGAAGAATGGATTACACGCTTTTTTTCTGCGCGGTTCTGCTTACCCTTTTTGGAGTATTGATGGTTTATGATGCTTCTGTAGTCGAAGCATATCAGCAGTTTGGTAACAAGTTTTTCTTCGCAAAACAGCAACTGGTTTGGGCAGGAATTGGGTTGGTGGTGTTAGGTTTGACGTCCCAAATTCCGTATTGGTTGTGGAAGAAAGTAAGCATAGGAGCGTTTGTCGCGACCGTGGTGATGTTGGGACTCGTTCTGGTTCCCTCAATAGGGATGAAAATCCAAGGAGCCAGGCGCTGGATCGGTTTCGGGAGTCTGACGATTCAGCCCGCGGAATTGGCGAAGCTCACCCTCATCTTATATCTTTCTTTACTTCTCGAAAAGAAACGCTCCCTCCTCCAATTTCTGGTTGCCGTTGGGGTAGCAGCCGGGCTCATTGTTCTAGAGCCGGACTTGGGAACCGGAATCGTTATCGTCGCAATCGGAGCCGCGCTCTACTTTTTTTCTGGTGCTCCGCTAAAGACATTTCTGACACTTGGGATCGTTGGGACAATCGTCGGAATGGGGGTCATCGCGATTTCGCCCTACCGAAGAGCTCGTGTCGCTACATTCTTCAATCCCAAAGATGATCCCCTCGGTGCCTCCTACCATATCCGCCAAGTCTTAATTGCGCTTGGATCCGGAGGTTTGTTCGGGGTCGGGATTGGACAATCAAGACAAAAGTTCCAATATATTCCCGCGGCAACGACTGATTCGATCTTTGCCATCATTGCGGAAGAGGTGGGGTTTATCGGATCGCTCGGATTGATCGTTCTCTTTCTCTTCATGATCATGCGAGCCATGAAAATTGCCCGGCAATCGAAAGATCAATTCGGCAAGCTGCTCTGTGGGGGGATTGCTGCTTGGATCGGTATTCAGGCGGCTTTGAATTTAGCAACCATGGTTGCATTGGTCCCGTTAACCGGGATCCCGCTTCCATTAATATCGTATGGAGGATCGGCAACCATTGTAACCCTTGCGGGAATAGGCATAGTCCTGAATGTCTCAAAATATGCGAAGTGACAAGGAAAAAGATCGAATAAAACTCCTGATAACGGGAGGACATTTGACGCCCGCAATAGCGGTGATCGAACGACTTCGAAAATCCGCCCGCTGGGACATTACCTTTATGGCACGACAATACGGTCATGAAGAATCCCGGTCGCCGGCAAGCGAACTGCGCGAAATACCAAAATTGGGTGTTCCGACTATTGCTATTCCTGCAGGAAAAATTCCGCGCCTCGCCAGCCTGAAATCGCTGTCTCCGCTGGTGCGTATTCCGCTTGGATTCTTTCATGCATTTTTCCATATCCTGCTTCTTAAGCCCGACGTCATCCTTTCCTTCGGCGGATATGTATCGGTTCCTGCCGCGCTGGCTGGCTGGATTTTGGGAATACCGATCGTCACCCATGAACAAACCATGGGAAAGGGACTCGCGAACACATTGGTTGAGCTCTTGGCAGAAGAAATTGCGATCTCATGGGAGGACACGAGGCAGCATTTCCGAAAGAAAGTCGTTCTCACGGGCAATCCCATACGGGAAGCGATTTTGAAGGGCACAAAGAAACCCGTACCGATGAAACTCAAAGGAGCTCCCCTGTTGTATGTTACGGGAGGAAACTTAGGTTCAAAAAAATTGAATGGAGTGATAAGAAGCGGGCTTAAAGCGTTTACGGAAAACTACCGGATTATCCACCAGTGCGGCTTTCGAACAGGGGAGGACGATTACCAAAGCCTTGATCTCGCCCGAAACGAACTGCCCGGTGAGCGTAAACATCGCTATCTCGTGCGGGAGTGGTTGGAGGCCGAAGAAATCGCGTGGATCCTTATGCATGCAGACTTGGTTATCTCTCGTGCGGGAGCAAACATTGTGACAGAGCTTGCCTATACAGGAAACACAACCCTTTTTGTTCCATTACGGATAGCCGGAGGAAACGAACAACTAGAGAATGCCAAACTCTTAACCAGCGCAGGGACGGCTGAAATCATTGAGGAGAAAGACTTGACCCCGGGGCGCCTATTGGCAAAAGTCGCCCAAATGTTGGAACAAAGCGAAGTGTATCGGAAACACGCGCCAGATGCCAGGAGAATAGTGCGTACCGATGCGGCCAAGCGCATAGAAGAGATATTGGAAACGGTCTATGAGAAGAAGAACGCCAAATCGTAAAGCTCCGGGATTTTCACCGCCGCCCCGCCGATACTTGCTTCTGACCGCAAGACATATCGGCTGGATGGTTATCGGAGGAATAACGATAACCTTCCTTGGATGGCTTTTCTTCGGGAGAGTCTTGAGAGTCAACGAAGTGCGTTGTCAAAAAGGAAGTTCCGCCTGCGACCCGCCGATTCTGGCGGAACTCGATCGACTCAAAGGACAATCAATCCTCACAGGGCGCTGGCAATTTGTTTCAGAAAAACTCAAAAAGGCGGACCCGTCCATTCTGCAGGTCCGGGTTGTTCCCAAACTGCCCACCACCCTGACAGTCTTTATAGATGTTCGGGAGAAAGTGGTGAGGCTACGGAAACTCTCCTCGGGATATGCGTACGTTGCAGACCAAGAAGGGTTTGTTTTCACCACCGCGACAGAGACAGACAATTCGCTTCCCGAAATCATCGTCCCGGAGAAGGAAGAGATCGAAATGGGAAAGGAGATTGATGATCCGAAACTCAATCAATCGGTAAAGCTTGCCGTAGTTTTAGAAACCAACTTCATCGGTTTTCAAAGAATCGAAGTTCAGGAAGAGGCATTTGAAGTCTGGCTGACGGACGGAATTCCGGTTCTCTTTCCCCAGGAGGGAGATTATAATAAAATGGTTACCACTTTACAACGAATTCTCTCACAGGCTACAATAGGTCACAGACCAACAAAGATCGACATCCGGTACACAAAACCGGTAATGAGTTATTGAGAAAAAAGGGATAATAATTTCCTCAAAAAAGGAGCCAGGCGAGGAATGCAAAAGAGCAAAATGATTGCCTCAATTGACGTCGGTACGGAAAAAGTGACAACGATTATCGCTTCTGAAAGTTCCGAGTTCAACAAAATTAACGTCATGGGAGTGGCGGCAATCCCGTCAAAGGGAGTGAAAAAAGGCCAAATTGTGGATATTGAGGAGGCAACGTCCTCAATAACGGAGAGTGTCGAGGCTGCCGAACGGATGGCAGGGTATTCGGTAACCTCTGCCGTTCTTTCAATCGGTGGAGCCCATATCGCATCGCAGAATTCAAAAGGGGTCGTTGCGGTTGCCGAGCCGGAAGGGGAAATTACTGAAGAAGACGTCGACCGGGTGATCGAAGCCGCCCGTGCGGTCGCCCTTCCCTCCGACCGCGAGATCATCCACGTCATCCCCAAAAGTTTCATCGTCGATTCTCAGGAAGGGATTAAAGACCCGGTCGGAATGAGCGGTGTGCGCTTGGAAGCAGAAGCGCATCTTATCACGGGATCCCAGACAGTGATGCGCAATCTTTCGAAATGTGTGAGTGAAATTGGAATTGACGTCGTCAGTATGATTTTTTCGGGACTGGCTGCCGCGCAGTCAGCCCTCACTGAGACGGAGAAAGAATTGGGGGTTGTACTCATCGATATTGGCGGGGGAACAACCTCAATCGCGGTTTACATCGAGGGAAACCTGAACTATTCTTCGGTACTTCCCATTGGGGATCGAAATATCACCAAGGATTTGGCAATCGGGATGCGGCTGAGTGTTGAAAGTGCCGAGAAAATCAAGCGCTACCTTTCGAAGGAAGCAAAAAAGACGCGTGAGCCTCAAGAGGAGGAAAAAGGAAAACCGGAAGATGAAATCGATCTGACGAAATTAAACCTCAAGGAAGAAGCCTCAACCGCCTCCCGGAAAACGCTTATCGAAGGGATCATAAAACCCAGATTAAACGAGATCTTTACCATGATCGGAATTGAGTTAAAAAAGTCTGGAGCTGCCGGTCAGATACCCGCGGGCGCAGTCTTGACAGGGGGAGGAGCACAGACGGTTGGAGTTATCGAGGCATGTAAAAGAACCCTCTCGATGCCAACCAGGATCGGAGTTCCCAAAGGTCTGTCCGGACTTGTCGAGGAAATTCAATCACCGGCCTACGCCGTGGCAAGCGGTCTCATCCTCTATGCAGCGCACAAACTCCCGGCCGGGAAATCGAAGCTTGGTCTCCCGGGTTTAGGCGGGATGATCGAACGGTTCCCGGGAAAGGGACTGGTCATTAAGGTGATTGACTTTGTGAAATCCTTCCTACCCTGAGGATACTCGAAGGGTCTACCCAGATCCGCCGGCTGGCGGACGAAGGTCCTTCCCCAATCCACCAACGCGTCAACCATGCGCTATCCCTTTCAAGCCACGGGTAAAAAATCCGCAGAATGAGGGAACATAAAGCTTTCAAAGAAGATAAAAGTTGTTCGATTTAAGGATTATGACCGCTTGAAAAACGCGCGGAATCGTGTATAGTGTGATCCACTTTGTAAGCGTCAAAAAGGGGAAACGATGGGTCTTGTAAAACCGGATCTGAATACCTTCGCAAAAATAAAGGTGATCGGCATTGGCGGCGGCGGATGCAATGCCCTAAACTCCATGATCAAGATGCAGCAGATTCAAGGGGTGGAATTCGTTGGCGTCAATACGGATGCTCAGGCACTCCTAACCTGCCACGCGGAAACGAAACTACAAATCGGCGAAAATCTTACCAAAGGATTAGGCTCCGGGTCGGATCCTGATATTGGCAAGCAAGCGGCGGAGGAATCGCGCGAGAAAATTAAGAATCTTCTCATCGATACAGACATGGTCTTTTTAACCTGCGGCATGGGCGGTGGAACCGGAACCGGAGGGTCTCCGATATTGGCGGAGATTGCGAAGGAGTCCGGCGCTCTTACGGTTGCAGTCGTGACGAAGCCGTTTGCCTTTGAAGGGACACGACGGATGGTGGTCGGTGAAGAGGGTGTAGAAAACCTCAAAGGGAAAGTAGATACATTGATCGTGATTCCGAATCAGAGAATTCTCGATGTGGTGGATAAGAAGATGTCTCTTATCGAGGCGTTCCAAATGGCAGACTCTGTTCTCGGCCACGGAGTTCAAGGGATCTCGGACCTCATCACGACACCGGGACTCATTAACGTCGACTTCGCGGACGTCCGAACGATCATGACCAACGCCGGCTCGGCACTCATGGGTATTGGAACGGGAGTAGGGGAGAATCGGGCAACCACCGCCGCGCGAATGGCAATTGCCAGCCCCTTACTTGAGCTGTCGATCGATGGGGCAAAGGGCATTCTGTTTAACATCACCGGGGGAGCTGACCTCACGATGAGCGAGGTGAACGAGGCAGCCAAAATCATTTCAGAAACAGCGGACGCAGATGCCAACATCATTTTTGGTGCCACCATTGACGAGGACATGGTCGACCAGGTAAAAATTTCGGTAATTGCGACAGGATTTGATGAAGCAAGACAGCGCCTGAAACCGTTCGCCTCGACTGCGAAAGTAACCCAGGCCATGACAGACCAACCTCAAGAGGAAGACAAACCCGGCGACAAGCAAGGCAACGGAGAGGCCGATCAGTACGAGGACGAATTCGATATACCGGCTTTCTTACGTCAAGGAAGATAGAAAAGCCCCCCCAAACGTATGTCTCCAAAAGGTACCGTTCCTTCGCCCGTTGGGGCGATACCCGACTTTCCAAACCAAGAAAAAGAGCTCCTGAGGTCTTGGGGAAAATCCGGAATAGTGAACCGATATCTCCATCGGAACGACAAATCTCAAAAAAGGTTCAGCTTTATCGATGGTCCAATTACGGCGAACAACCCCATGGGTGTGCACCACGGTTGGGGGAGAACCTATAAAGACCTCTGGCAGCGGTTTTACAATATGAAGGGGTTCAAACAACGGTTTCAGAACGGTTTTGACTGCCAGGGATTGTGGGTGGAAGTTGAGGTTGAAAAGGAACTCGGCCTCAAACAAAAGCAGGATATCGAAAATCTGGTTCCTGGAGATAAAAAAGCCTCAATCGCCAAGTTTGTCGAACTGTGCAAAGCCAGGGTCGACCGTTTTGCCAGGATTCAAACCGAGCAGTCAAAACGGCTGGGATATTTCATGGATTGGGATCATTCCTACTTCACTCTCGCAAACGAAAACAACTACATGATCTGGTATTTCCTCAAGAAGTGTCATGAGAAAGGACTGATTTATAAAGGGCGGGATTCGGTGCCTTGGTGCCCGCGATGCGGGACGGCAATATCACAGCATGAGATGCTGACGGAAGACTATAAAGAGCTGACGCACGAGACCGTCTTTTTCAAGCTTCCCGTCGTCGGAACAGAAACCGGCCTTTTAGTCTGGACTACCACTCCGTGGACGATTCCCGCAAACGTCGCGGTGGCGATAAATCCAGCGTACACCTACAGAGAGTGGAAAAACGAACAAAGCGGCGAGTCAATCATCGTTGTTCGCGAAGACCAGATTGAAGGGCAGGAGGATTTTGAGTCCTTCATCCGAGGGGTCTTCGAGTCGGGAAGCTTCAAAAAAGTCAAAGATCATCCGGGAACATCGCTTGTGGGACTTCGCTACGAAGGGCCGTTCGATGACTTACCCAGGGTAAAAGAGGCAAAGCAGGAAAGCCCGACCACCTTCCATACGGTCGTCGAAGCCAAAGAGCTCGTCATGGCAAACAAAGGCACCGGACTTCTCCATGTTGCTCCCGGCGCCGGGCAGGAGGATTTCCGACTCGGAAAAGACAAGGGACTTTCCGTCATCGAGGTTATCGATGAAACGGCGACGTATCTTGAGGGAATGGGAGAGTTTTCGGGAGAGAACGCCAAAAAACATCCGCAGATCGTGATCGATTTTGTCAAGGCACGGGACGGGGGGAGGTTTTTCCACAAAACCGCCAAGATCACCCACCGCTACCCCGCCTGTTGGCGCTGTAAAACCGAACTGGTCTGGCGGGTGGTTTCGGAGTGGTACATTAAAATGGATCCCCTCCGCAGCCCTATGCGAAAGGTGGTCCGTTCCATGCGCTGGATTCCCTCTTTTGGTCTCAAACGAGAGCTGGATTGGATCAAGAATATGCAGGATTGGTTAATCTCAAAGAAGCGATATTGGGGTCTTGCCCTCCCGATCTGGGAATGTGGGAGGTGCGGAAATTTTGAGGTGGTCGGCGGTAAGGAGGAGTTGAAGCAAAGAGCGAGGGAAGGATGGGATCAATTTAAAGGCCATTCCCCCCATCGGCCTTGGGTGGACGAAGTCAGGATTGATTGTCACAACTGTGGTGCGCTCATGGAAAGAATTCCTGACGTGGGAAACCCTTGGCTCGATGCCGGTATTGTCCCATTTTCCACAATTGCAAAGGACAACCGGTCAGCCCCGCTCTATTGGGCGGATAAGAGAGAGTGGAGGCGATGGTTCCCCGCTGACCTCATCACCGAAAGCTTTCCCGGTCAATTCAAGAATTGGTTCTATTCGCTCATCGCAATGAGCACGGTTCTTGAGGGCGAGCGGCCGGCAGATACCGTTCTCGGATTCGCGACCCTGCTCGGAGAAGATGGCCGGCCCATGCATAAAAGCTGGGGGAACAGCGTGGAGTTCAATGAGGGAGCGGATAAAATCGGGGTTGATGTCATGCGATGGATGTATGTCCGCCAGGATCCAAAGTTCAATCTGCTGTTCGGATACACTGCCGCGGCAAACGTACGCCGCCAGTTCCATCTGATCCTTTGGAATTCATTCCGGTTTGTCATCAACAACCTCAGCCTTGACAAACCCGGCCGCAACGAGCCCAAAGTCCTCGGTGTACTTGACCGCTGGATACTCTCAAGGACCCACACTACCATTACCCAAGTAACCCGGTTTCTCGAGGACTACGATGCCTTTGAATCTTCCCAAGCGATCGAAGATTTAGTTGACGATTTCTCTACCTGGTACATCCGCCGTAGCCGGGAGCGTGTCGGTTTCACACAAGTCAGCAAAGCCCAGAAGGAAGCGTTTTATTGGACCGCCACTGAAGTACTCGAGAATCTTGCCAAGCTGTGTGCACCGTTTTTGCCATTCCTATCCGATATCATCTATACCAAGCTGACAGGGGAACCGTCCGTCCATCTGGCGGATTGGCCAAAAGCAGAGAAGCAGAGAATCGACAGGGTACTTGAACGCAAAATGACCTCTCTTCGCCAAATCGCCGAGCTGGGTCATCGGGAACGCAAAGATGCAGGTATCAAGGTACGTCAACCCCTGGCCAAGGCAGTGGTAGGCGGATGTAAAGAACGGTTTGACCGGAGTTTGGTAAGCCTGCTGTCACAGGAACTCAACATCAAATCAATCGTACTGAAGGAAGAAGGTGAGCTTGCCGTTCGTTTAGATACGAAGTTAACCAGGGAACTGATCGAAGAAGGAGAAATGCGGGAACTCATCCGGCGCATCCAAGAGGAGCGAAAACGATTGCAAACGAGCCGAAACCAAAAAGTAATCGTGACCATTCCGTTCCATTTACCGAAGCGTTTCGAGACCGAGGTAAGACAAAGAACCCAGGCACGTAAGATTCAGTTTGGGGAAGCCTTTGCGGTTAAACCGGTGCACGAAAGAAAACCGGCTAAATAGGGACGGATATAAACGATGCAAAAAGGGTTATTCGACCTCTGGATTGTGGCTCCGATTGTCATCCTCCTCACTTTTTCGCTGGCGGTGTTGCAAAGCCTCGTCCCTCAAGAATTTCCTCAGCACGGGTTCTACATCGCAATTGCACTCCTGACGTTTGTGCTGGTCTCCTCCGTCGATTACCGAATGCTGCGGATATTTTCGCCGGCATTCTATGTAACAGCGCTCCTTTTTTTAATCACAACCTTTATCTTCGGCCAGGTAACCCGCGGGTCGATCCGTTGGATCGCCATCGGTCCTCTGACGATCCAGGCTTCGGAGCTGGCAAAGCCGCTGATGATCCTCACGCTGGCCTACTTCGCAGAACGCTTCGATCTTCGTCAAACCAAACTGCTCCTGGGGTATATAGCCTTACTGGTGATTCCGCTCCTGCTGGTGCTGAAACAGCCGGACCTGGGGAGCGCATTGGTTCTCGGGGCAGTCGGAATTATGATAGCCATAGGAAGGGGAGTATCTCTCCGGTTCCTGGGCATGCTTCTTGGCGGAGCGGTGCTTCTGCTTCCCGGTTTTTTGAAACTTCTGGCTCCGTATCAGAGGGAGCGCCTCTCTTCATTTATCGATCCCTACTCCGATCCTCTCGGAAGTGGGTACAGCGTGATCCAGTCTGTGATTGCCGTAGGATCGGGGCAACTGTTCGGTCGCGGCTTGGGACACGGAACCCAATCACAACTCCGATTTTTACCCGAGCGACACAGCGATTTTATCTTTGCAGCCCTGGCGGAGGAACTGGGATTCATTGGGGCGGCGATTGTGCTGTTCTGTTATCTGGCGCTCTTGATGCGTCTGATAAAAATCGCCAAAAGCAGCCCCGATTTGTTCGGCAGCCTCATCACCGTGGGTGTGTTTACGATGATTACCTTTCAGGTGGCGGTGAACATCGGGATGAATGTCGGCCTTATACCGATAACAGGGATCACTTTACCCCTCATTTCTTCTGGTGGAAGCTCCCTCATTGCAACGGCAGTCAGTCTCGGACTTGTCCAATCGGTAGGAAGACGGATAAAACCCGAGGTGTCGATTGAAATCCACTAGGGGAAAGCGGTATAATTACCACCTTAAGGAGGAAGGAGGAGAAGTCTATAGTTAAAAATTCAAAAGTAAAAGTTCAAAAATAAATTTCAAAATTAAAAGTTTCTCTCCTAACTTGTAACTTTAAACTGCAACTTTTAACTTTACACTTTACACTTTAAACTTTTTTACCTTAAACCCTATTTCATATGAAATACGCAATCGTTGTAACCGGCGGGAAACAATACAAGGTAGAGGAAGATCAAGAAATCCTCATCGATAGAATTGAGGGAAAAGAAGGAGACAAGGTAACATTCGATGAAGTCCTCCTTCTGGTTGATGGCGAGACAAGACAGATTGGGCAACCGACCTTGGGAAAGACGAGCGTGGCAGGCAGGATCACCAGGCAAACCAAAGGGAAGAAAATTCGAGTCGCGGTTTACAAAGCCAAATCGAGATACAGAAAGGTCCGCGGACATCGGCAGCAACTCACATTGGTGAAGATCGAAGCATTTGCGGACAAGACGCGCAAACGTTCGACAAAGGCATGAAGCGCTACCTCGTAATTCTCGGGAGAAAGACGGAACTTGCCTATATTGAGCTTCAAACGGTTCTTCGGCGAACACGACCAGCCAAACAGTCACCGAGTTTCATCCGCCTTCATCACACGGTTCTCGTCCGAACGAAACAAGAATTTGATCCCAATCTACTCCAACAGGTACTCGGCGGCACGATAAAAATCGGCATCCTGGGAGGCAGAGCAACGACGCGGGATTTCATGGAGAAACTAACTAGGGTGCTTCGGAACGAAGCCATCGGCAAACCGAAATTGACCTTCGGGATCTCTATTGTTGGAAATCCCCATCCGAACCAACGCTTCCTCATCCCGCGTGAGCTCAAAGACAGGCTAACGAGCGAGGGTATTGTTTCAAGATACGTCTTGCCGACCAAGAGTGATGAATTAACCAGTGCCCAGGTAGCTCTCGGAGGGGTAACGGAGTTATATCTGATTTGGACGGACGCTGAAGTTGAGATTGCAAAAACGTGTACCGTCCAGGACTTCGAAGGTTTTGCCAAACGTGACTATCAACGGCCCTACGTGAATCCAAGGTCGGGCATGTTACCGCCGAAAATCGCCCGACAGATGGTCAACCTCGCGTTTCCGCGCCCCCCTTCGAAAGACAGCCTAATACTTGATCCTTTTTGCGGCACCGGGACGATTGCGATGGAAGCCATGATGCTCGATATAAACACGATAAACGGCGATCAAAACAAAGAGCAAGTCGAAGGGACCAAAAAAAACCTCACCTGGCTTGCCCGTGAGACAGGGAAAAAGGCAAACTGGAAAGTGGTACAGTCGGATGCGACGAAAATGGCACAAGCGATTGATTTGAAGGTGGATGCGATTGTCACGGAGCCGTTCTTGGGCCCCCCCAATTTGATCGAAAAAAAGGTGAAGAACCTCATCAAAGGACTCAACAAATTGTATCTGGGAGCGGTTAAAAATTGGAAGAAATGTCTGAAGAAAGGAGGCCGGCTGGTTCTGGTGATTCCCGAAATACACATGGGAGAACTCGTCGAAGCAGCCGATCTTATCATTGACAGGCGTGAAAACCTTGGCTATACTCTCGTCGCTGGACCACTCGATTACGAACGGGAAGATGCGGTGGTCAGACGATTGATTTACGTACTTGAGTTGACGTAAGAGGGAAAAGACATGGCGAAAACCAAACAGGCAGGAAAAACCGCCCAGCATACGACCAGACCAGGAAAACGGTTAGGGGTGAAAATCTTCGGCGGACAATCGGTGAAAAGCGGCGCAATCATTGTCCGTCAGCGGGGTAGCGTCTTTCATCCCGCAAGAGGGGTTGGGATGGGCAGGGACCACACGCTCTACGCAATGAAGGAGGGAAGAGTGGTCTTTAAAACGAAGCTTGGGAAACAGACGGTTTCCGTGGAAAGCTAAGATGGCAGAAGATACGAAAAAGCCTTCAGAGCTCCCGATCGATCAACTCGAGCCCAACCCGCTCCAGCCGAGAGGATCGATTACTCCCGACACCTTGGAAGATCTTGTGGAGTCGGTAAGAGAACACGGGGTGCTCGAGCCGTTGGTGGTTGCCCATACCCCGGCAGGATACCAAATTATCGCCGGAGAGCGCCGCTGGAGAGCCGCAAAAATCGCCGGTTTAAAAGAGGTACCTGTTCTTATCAAGGAAACCACGCCCAGAGGCATGTTAGAAATGGCCCTGGTTGAAAATGTGCAGCGCACGGATTTAAATCCGATCGAACGGGGCAAGGCGTTCCAACGCCTCATTGCTGAGTTTGATCTCACAACCGGTGAAATAGCCAAACGGGTCGGCAAAAGCGCTGCGTTTGTCTCCAATTCTCTTCGACTGCTCACCCTTCCCGATGCCCTCAAGGACGGTTTGCTCTCGGCAATGATCACGGAAGGGCACGCCAGGGCCCTGGCGGCGATCCAAGAGGAACGGGTGATGACGGAGGCGTATAAAATCATCCTTCACGAGGCAGGTTCGGTGAGGAGAGCCGAGGAGCTTGCCCGAAGGATGAAACAGGGTCACCGGAGAAAAAGGATGGATGAACAACTTATCGTCAGCGACAAGATCGACAGGATGCAGGAAGCCTTGACAAAAGCGCTGGGAGAAAATACGAAGATTTCCTTAAAGCGGTCACGTGTTGAAACCAAACTGAGTGTCGTTATCAAAGGCTCACCGGAAGAAACAGAAGCTCAACTCCAGAAAATCTACCGCGCCATCACTTCCTAGCCCCTATACCCTATACCCTCAACCCTCAACCCTCAACCCTCAACCCTCAACCCTCCTTTCCTATCTGTACGCTGCATCAGCAATAAAACCCACCCGCTTCGGAGGCCAATATCGAAACCAAGCCCGGCCGACGATATTGTCCCGGGGGACTGTACCCCAAGCGCGGGAATCGCTGGAGTGGCCGCGATTATCGCCAAGCACGAAGTAGTCCTCAGGACCGAGAACGACATCCAAGGAATTATTGGTTGTGGCGGTGAAAAAACCGGGATCACTGGGAATATAGGACTCAGTTAGTTGTGTACCATTGATAAAGATCTTTCCCTCTGTGATGACGACTCGTTCCGCAGGTAAACCGATGATCCGTTTTACGAAATCACAGTGAAGCTCCTGGGGACAGCGTGCTCCGGAAGGTGCGAGAAAGATAATGACATCCCCTCGCTTTGGTTCCCGCAGACGATAGGAAAATTTATCCGTTAACAGGTATTCCCCGTCCAAGAAATTAGGCCACATGGAATTTCCGTTCACCTGGTGCGGCTGGACCAGAAACAGATAGATGACCACAAACATCGCGAGGCCGACCACAACGGTCTCAACGATATCCAGGAAAAACTGGACGATGATCCGAAACAATCTCCCTAAACGGTGCATAGGAGTGATTATGCGATACCTTCCGTGATCTGACAAGGGTTGATATAATAGCACCGGATCGGCCTAAAAAGAAATGCTCGCGTAGCTCAGTGGTAGAGCGGTCCGATGCATCGGACAGGTCATGGTTTGATGAAGGGTTATCTCTATATCATCCAAAGCCAGAAGAACCTTAGATACTATATCGGTTCGACAAATAATCTTACAAGGAGATTGCGAGAACACAATCTAGGTTTGGTAAAATATACCAGCCTTACGAGACCATGGAGACTGGTTTACCATCGGGAATTCCAACATTTAAAAGAAGCAAGACAAACTGAATATCAGCTCAAACGTCAAAAAAGCCGTAGGATCCTAGAAGAACTCATTTTGGGTGCTTAGCTCAGCGGCAGAGCGGTCCGTTCACATCGGACAGGTCGCCGGTTCGAATCCAGCAGCACCCACTTTCCTTTATCAAAACTCTCCAAATCCCCAGCTTCCGGTCTTCACTATCTGCAATCAGCTATCTGTTATTCGCCCACTGCTATCTGCTATCAGCCAAGTGGGGATTCTAGCTCGTTTCTAGACAGACAGCGGCAATGGTGTTATAATGCCGTACCCGAAGGAATATCGAAGCATGGCGAACAGTCCAGAGAGTCCAACACCATCAGAAACCAGTGAGGTCCAAACCCAGACTGAGGCGAAGAGAGCGCTGAATGCTGTGACCCTTCCCTCACTTGAAATGCACGCCGTCATAGGGCGTATTTCAGATTCAAAGTCAAAATTTCCTACGGTCCTCGACAAACAAAATTGGACCCCGTACCTTGCCGCCGCCGCACGAGTTAGTGCGGACACCCAATTTGAGTTAGGGAAAAGACTTGGGTACTATCCTGAGGGTCTCAATATCAACGGTGTGTACACCTATTCGTTTGAACCCGGCAAGTCCAAAGCGGAGGCTCTGGCAAGAGGGGCAATCGTTTCAGAGAGGATTTACAAAACAAGAGTGATGCCCCGTCCGGAAGATCTCATTCCCCGCATGTTTGCTCAAAGCAAGCAGTTTCGATCTCTATTGGTAGACCTTCAGCCTATGGCAGAGGGTCCATTGCAGGCAGAGGGTGTTGATCAACACTTAGCACATCTGATGTTCCATGCACTGACCAAGAAAGAGCCAACCGGCCCGTTGAAGGTTCTGGCAATCTCCGGATTGCCGGATCTCATTGTTGACGACGCAAAGGATCTTCATGAACTCCAGCCGACCGTGGATCCCGATCTCCCTGCGGATACCCAGGCGTTTTCATACCTCGTCACACGCTTTTCCAACCGGGTGGTGGACAAAGGCATATTCACCGGCTTTCCACTGGTTGTCAGCCTCAAAGGCTGCCCTCCAGAGGTGCGTCGTCGTCACATAGCGGCTCAGCTCTTGTTTGCGGATCTTTCCGAGCCAAAAGTACGTACACCGATTCTTGTTTCGAGGGATCCAAGGCTGGGAGTAACAGCTGCAAACGAGGAAGCACAATTTCATCTGGAGCTCGAGGGCAAATTGAAAGATTGGTGGATTCTCAAAGGAATCATCGAACAGAGGCAGTCGGCGGACTGGTTTGCGGACCCAGATGACTTCCGGACGCGGTTGTTCCTGCGTCTGCGACCGCGCAGGGAGGATGGGAAGGAATTTGATGGGGAGAATATTTCCTCGATAAGAGAACTTTTTTTCCAGACGCATGGAACACACAGCCAATTGTATGTCGGAGACTGGTTGAGGATGACCCCGAATGATGATGACCGGAAATTACCTCAAGAGGTGAAACAGGGGGTGTTGAGGTTGGCAACCACGAAACTGGTAAGAGGAACGGAAATCTTGGGAAATATGATTGCGCCCCTTCCTTCTATTGAATATCAGCTGGTGATAGCCAATTATCTCTCCTATTTTCCCTTGAGCAGATGGGATGAGGCTGCGGATATGCTAGCCGAATACGAAATGGCAACGGGAGGGAAATTCAAAAAGTTTTTCAGAATTCCTCCCCTCAGTAGAAGAGAAGGGGATGACGCCCCAAAGCTTGATGCGCCGGTCCCCGAAGTATCGGATATTGATCTTTCTCAGGAGGAGGTAGCGGAAGAATCGTAAGGGAAAAACACCCTTTGTGTCTGACTTCCTCTTCCTTATTCCTTACACCTTACTTCCTTCTCTTTTCTCCCCACAAAGCACTTCAACGGACTTTCTATCTCCTTTTTTTATAAAACAGTAAATCAATAAAACAATTTAGCAATCTTTCTCTCCGCACCTTTCGATCTTTGCCAGGGATCAAGATTTCCCTGGCCAGATCTCATCAGTCCCGATGTTATCGGGAGAGGTGCGGTGAAGTAGTTTTCTGGAATTGGGTCAAGTGTGTGGTCTCGTGTTTAAACGAGGATGATTGACGATGAGTCAACCACATCACTTGAGCTTTCCAGAATTCTGCTTCCCGCCCATGAACCCTCAGGGTTCTCGCCGCACCGCCGAACGCAATGCATGAAGACTCGCGTCGGCAACGCGAAAGAACAAAAAGGGTTTTTCATACTCCCTTTGGAGTCAGGTGCTGGCGTTTGAAAGGAACTGTGCGCAGAAACGGAAAACCGTCGGCACAGACGCCACTTTGCCTCACTCCGAGGGGGTCAGCGTTGCAGGTTGGGGTGTTCCCGAAGGACAACCCGTAGCCGTATCTTGGCAGCGGATCCAGACAGGATCAAGGATCATCACCTGGACCACTTGGAGGATGCTTTCCTCGATCGTGAGCCGGACGACCGACTGTGAGGTGATGATGAACCGCATACCCTCCGAGATTTGAGCCCGAGCTCCCGTTCCGTACCAGAAGTGGGCGTGACAGTCGGATTCGTCTTCCGTGTGCTTCCAAGTGTGATCAACACAGCGTGTTTCGCCGGGGATCAGATAGACCTGTTGGGGGTCGATTCCCGCGAAGTCGATGTCAAGGTCGTTGAGTTCCATGTCCCCCGACAGGAGGACCTTCAGGAACCGCCCGCCCTGGATCTCCTCGATCACGGATACCGATAAGCCCCGGCTCATCACCCCCATGCGGGAGAACGAACTACCGGGATCGTAGTCCCCGATGTCGTCCGGCTCCTCGAAGTACGGCGCCCAATCCCCATTAGCAGGCTTGATGGAAACTGACCGTAGCACGATGAAGCTGGTCGCCGTCGGCCCTGGCGAGGGCACTTCCTTGGGTGGGCTTGGGGTGACAGTTTTGCATCCCACATCGAGGAAGTCGCACTCCACTTGGCCCCGAGGGGTCGGCGTGTCTGCCGGTGTGAACATGGCTTGGTAAGTTGCTTCAGCTCCTCCCGAGCGCAGGAAATTCTCGATAACGTCGGATTCGAACCGGCAGGCAAGCACGACGCTTGAGAGGAGGAGTGACCAGAGGATCACCGCAATTCTTGTGCGCATGGAGACCTCCTAGTCGATGTAGGGCTTCGGATCGACCGATTGCCCGCAGTATGTACCGTCGCCGAAACGCAGGTCAAAATGCAGGTGGTCACCAGAGGAGACCCCGGTGTCGTCAGCGATCATCAGCTGATCCCCGGCCGAAACAGGGTCTCCGACACCCACCCGCAGTGATCCCTTTTCCCCATGCCCATAGAGGGTGCAGACCGGCGTCCCGTCAGGATAGGTGCCCTTGATAGCCACCACGATCCCGGAGATCCATAGCGATCCCGAGTTCATCCAGCCGGCGTAGATGATCTGCCCATCGTGGGCTGCATACACCGGATCCCTTCCGATTCCTCCCAGGTCGATTCCGGGGTGGTGGGCTCGGATGAGCTCCCCTTTCTCGTTGTACACGGGATCCCCGAAATCATAACCGGTAATCCAGCTGCCGGGGAAGGGATGGACGAAGAAGCCTTCGATTTCACCCGGGTACGGGATCGCCGGTGCGTTGGGGTCAGAGATGATGACCGGTTGCCCGTCGACGATCACCAAGACGTCGTAGTATCCATGGACCTGATACGAAAGGAGGTCCATGTAGATGACGAACAAGTCGAACAGGTCTTCCGGCTCGATCGCATCGATCTCTGCGGTGTGCAAGGGCCCGGCCCAGAAATCCGAGGTGGCAAGCACCCGGTAGAGCCATTCCTCGCCGCCAGCGGGATTCATGGCCTTGATGGCTTCGTACCTTGGATTGATCGGGATGCAGCCCCCGGGTTCCGGGGTGACCGAAGGCGGTACCGCAGTTGGTTCCGGGCAGGGTGGGGGTTCGTCGTTGTAGCCGTGCTCATCCAGGAACTTGGCGATCGATATCGACAGGATGAACATGTCAACGTACCACTCATCCCATTGAGCGTTTATCTGGATGGCGACCACGTCTTCCCAGCGGATACCGTAGCGAGCTGCGCCCGCAATCATGGCCTGGATGTCGTACTCCGTAAAGCCGTACTCGGGCGCCATCTCCTTCAGCTGGTCAGACAGGACCACGTCACCGGGGAGATATGGGTAGGTAACCCAATCGAAGTAGTCAACTTCCTCCTCGGCTGTCTCCGCAGCGACAGTCCTGATCTTCTCCCACCAGGCATCAAGCAGGGGGGTGACTCTGGTCAGCATCAACATCACGACGCAGCTCGCAACCAGCATGATCAGCAAGCAGCAGCCATACAGGAATGGTCGCAGTCTTCCCATACCGCTTCCTCCTTTCTCTCAGTCACCCCAGAGCAGTGTTTCGGAGAGGTTAGGATCCTTCCGTCCGAGAAAGGCCAGGACTTCCGGGTCAGCCTCAATCTTCACCTCTGCGACGGAGGGTTTGGTGATGAGCGTACAGAAACCAGGCTTTTGCAGAGGACCGAGCTTCCCGAGCTTGAGAGTCCTGTTGGTATCACGGATCTGTTGGGCCTGGACAGGGTAGATATGGTCCGGAATTCCATGGCTGGGCGGCAGGTCAGCCTCATTGGGATCGTAGAACGCGAAACTCCCTCCATCCATAAGGGTCAGGAACTGTCCATGGACGCCGGGTTGGTCTTTGAGGATGGGAACCAGCGACTGGATCGACGAAAGGCTGATCTTGTTATGGGTCCGCATGATCTTCAAAAGCTCGTAGACCCACAGCCTGGCGCGCACATCCCCGCTTTCAACGAACCAACCGACCATCTCGTCGACCGTGATCACCCCGGGGCCGGTAACTTCGATGTCAGACACCAGCCATTTCAACCAGATTCTGTCGAGGTCATCTCGGTCGGGAGCGGAGGTGAACAGGATGATCCGCGTCTTCTCCTGGCTGAGCGAGGCTAACCGGCTCTTGAAGGCTTCCGGATTCTTGAACTCCGGGTCATCGGCGAACAACACCGTTCCTCCGTAGAGTTCTACCAGGTCTTTCCAGCCTCGTGCCTTTTCCCTGGCTTCCAGGGAGAGGGCTGTATTGTCCATGATGCGGAACACAAAACGCTGGTCGAGGGGCAGCAGCTGGTAGACACAGTATTTCTCCCACAGCGACTTGCCGGAGCCGGTGGTCCCTGTGGCAACATAGTTACCGCCGCCCTTTTTCCCCACCGGGATGATAACCGGCTCGCCGCGGTAGGTGTAGTAGCCCAACAGTGCTCCCATGCCGGTAGACAGCCGGACCCGGCTGCGGAACATCGATGCCGAGGCCACGCCCGAAGGTACGGGGGCGGTGTAGATGCGTACGTCGCGTTGGCGGATGTCGGGAACGAAGGTTCGGAAGTTGTCCCAGTGTTCGACAGGATGATCGATTTCCCTCAGCAGGACGTGTTGCTCATCCAGCGTCTGCCTGACCCGTGTGTACAGCTCGTCGGCATCATCCTGGCTGGCCCCGGCAAGAGACATGACCACGCTCTGGCGAAACGCAAGCTGGGAGTGGTCCCGACTGATTTCGTGTAATGCGACTTCGCGCGCCTGACGGTCTGACTCCTCGGCATAGTCCTTCACGGCTTGTTTGATCTTCTTCCTTTCGGCCTTCTCGAAGGCTTTGCGTCCTTTCTCATGGACACCCCAGAGGCTGGTTGCGATCAGGATCTGTTCCCTTGAGGAGGCCAGCAGAGGCAGAACCAGGTCCCTCAACCAATCGACGTTCCGGAGTAGGTAGTTATTCGGGATATCCGGGTCGACTGCTTCTGAGCCGAGTCCGACGATGCGCAGGGTCCGGTGGTACATTCCTCCGCTGCTGCCGATCCCCCGCGCGCTCAGATTGCCGGTGTCCGGCAGCATAGCGGTGGTGTTTCCGCCCAGCAGGCTCGGCAGAAACATCAGCATTCCCGGTATGCCTTCTGGCTCATACACCGAGACGGGGGTGAACAGCGAGGAGACGTACCTCCACAGCTGATATTCGTCGACCTCCAGCGGGCTGAACCTGACCGCGGCAAACTTGGGCAAGAAGTCCGTCGGGTAGATGAGCCAGGAGGTCCAGACCAGCTGGTCAGTTGAGATCCGGGTTGCCACCCGCTGCAGCTGCTCAAGGTAACCTGGTAGAGACACACCAAATTCCCTGATGGACTCTTCTGCCCAGCGGATGAGCTTCCGGATATCCGTCGCACCGATTGTGCCGACGTCGAGCCGTTTGAGCGGACAGCGTGCATCCCGCAGGTGCCTGAGAAGCAGCGGATCCTCGTCGAGTTGAGACACATCCGCAGCCTTGAAGATCATGCCTTGGGAGTGCACCTCGTTGCCGGAGATGCTGATTGCCATCCGTTCTACCAATCCATCAAGCAGTCGCAGGCGGAGCCGGTCCTCCCACTCATGAACCTGGTGGAGTAAGACCAGCATCTGGCGGTTGGGGCGATCAATTGCCCGGTCAAGAGCCTGAAGCCTGGCGGCTGCGGATGAGTATTGAGCCGCCTTGGGTGCCCGTACCGCGTTTTGCCAAGGTTCTTTTCCCTTGTATTGCATAGCAACCTCCATGGGAGAAGCTGGAGAGAAGCCAGCCTCTCCCCGAAGTCACGGGATGATGGGTCTGAACGTGAAATCCCACCATTGGTAGATCATCACCGCCTCAAGAACAAGAACAAACGGGATGATGAGCGGAACGATCCGAGTCATGCGCAGCATCCAGCCGAAGATCGGGGCCCATTCTAAGAGCTTGAGAAGGCCCAGAACGCAGAAGACCAGCACCGGCAGGAGCCACCAGTAGTACTCCAGCTGGCTATAAGCCTGGAATTGCAAGGCGTACAACCAGTTAAGATAGTCGCCCCCGGCATCAAGCCAGGCCTCGAGATCAGGCCGTGGGGGAGCGGTGAACACCTGCCACCAGAGCCAGACGCCGATCTCAAAGGCGAACGATCCGTACGACCAGATACGGACGATGGTCCTGGAGACGGGTTTCTCCGATGCCGGTATCCCGATCTTTCTCAGGGTCATCACCGGAATCAGGAAATGCATGAACCGCTTCCCGTTCTCTCCCACAAAAAGCGTCCCCAGAACCGCTCCGACGATCAGCACCCAACCCACGGGCCGGAGGATCGTCATGAAGCTGATGACGTAGGACATGGCAAGGACGATCAGTCCTCCCATCCCTAATCCGACTCCCAGCAGGTTGAACGAAGCTCCGATACCGAAGAGTCTGGGCGTCCAAGTCAGCCCCAGGGTATCGGCAACCCAGGAGTAGCCCTGATCGCTCTCGAAGCTTTTTCGCTTCTTGGTCTTCTTGGTTGTCTTCATCACACAATCCTTCCTAGGGCAAATGGGCTCGAAGTTCATTACCGATCTTCGCCCAATCGGTTCTCTGAGCTCCGGGGATGCTCCGCAGGAACCTTCTTGCGTCTTCCGGAAGCCCTGCGTCAGTACTGCTCCCGTGTCCGTAGATACGCAGGGCGGGGCAAACTGCCAGTTCTGCATCGGACAGATCAACCACCGGCAACTTCAGGGACTTCAGTTCAGCAAGCAGTCGCTCAAACGCCGGTGGTGCAGGTGTTCCCCCGGTTATTGGGGCTTCTGATGCTCCCTCTTCCACACGCTGTTGTTCGGAAGGTTGTGCCGGAGGAGGTCCTGGCTTCTGACCGGGAACCGATCTTTGTGTTTCCGGTTTTGCACTGGGGGAAGCTGAACCATCACTGGCAGATCTCCTTCGAGCTTGTGGCGGCATTGCACTTGCTCCCCCACCTGAAGGCGTGGGACGGGGTGGCGGGGAGGAGGGGGGTGGTACTGGTCCGGCTGTCGGAGGCGGTGGGCTAGATGGTCCACTGCTTGTCCCCGTCGATGGTGCCGAAGGTGGGTACTGCCTTCTCGCGGCTTCCGCGACATCCTGATAACCCACCTCGTGATGGACGACTTTGCGGATGCTTTCCCGCTGACGAGCATGCCGAGGATCCATACCGACAGCTTGTTCAGCCGCGCGAAAAGCCCTCTGCGCTTGCTTACGAAGCCATCCTTGTCCGACCGTCTCCTCAGCGGCAATGCCAGCCGCGACCCCAGCCAGCGCCGCTTCGGCTTTGCCGTAGGTCTCGTCCAGTCCGCCGACTCTCGGCCTCAGACGCTCTGGGATAGGTTTGGTAAAACCCTTCCAGATCCTGATGCCGAACAAGCGGAATCCGAACAGGATCCAGGGAGCAGCCGTAGCGAGCATGATCAAAACGAACAGTCCGACGGTGATGATGGTCGGGGTGACGGGTGTTTCCGCTCCACCCATCAGGTCATCTGCCACCCACCAGAGAAGAAACGGTGTCATGTAGATCAACAACCACCGTGTCCCCAGGTAGGCGACCGACTCCAAGGCATCGAGTAAGGGTTCGGACATGGCCTCAAGATCGTCCGGTTTCCCGCGCAGGAACTTCGGGGCTTTGATCACTGCCTTGAGGGCATTGAGGAACAGCATCAGATAGCCCCAGAGGTAGACGGAGACGAAGACCAGCGTTGCCAACCAGATGACGATGAACATGAACATCAGGGTGACGATCGCCAGCCCTCCGCCATGGACCATCTTGACGATGAGGTCAAACATCACTTCCCCGACTGAGTTGCCTTGTTCTCCATAGGCAGCCGTGGCAAAGTCATATACCAGCTGCCAGGTGAGGTTGATCACCTGCTGAAGGATGATGGGAATCCCGATCACCAGGAACGCCACCGCGGCGAACCGCCCGGTGTACTGGAAGATCGGGATGACACCTCCTCTGCCTTCGTTGACCGCCTCCGCACCGTGCTTCTCCACTGCTCGAGAGTAATCACGGAAGTAGAAAAAGGTGTGGAACAGCATCAGCCCAAACATCCCGACAGCCAGTCCGTTGAAGATGTTGCCCCAGACCGAGGTTGTCAGATTCGGCTTCTGGGTGATGGCCGCCATGATCTCGTTGAACGTCTGGGCGAAGCTGTCACCAAGAAGTTCGAGCACGAACTCCTCCAAAGCCACAACCGGCCCCTCCGGAAGGTACTTGATAAGCCGCAGCAGTGCTTCGAGGAGGCGTGAGCCCTTACCGGGTTCGAGGATGACGTTGCATCCGGACAGGATGATGGCAAAGGTTAGGCAGCTGGCCGCCGCACCAGCTACCTTTGCCCGACGGGAACCGAACACGGCGGCCAGCCGACCTAAACCTTTGAACATGAGAAACTCCTTGTGGGGAAGCTGACGATCAGCGGCGAAAAGCCCGGCGCAGGCGGCACCTGACTTGCCTGCTGGCCTCCTTCAGGTAGATCGGGACGAACACCGCCATGGGCATCACCGGCCCGTATCTCCAGGACGAACGGTTGATGGCCTCCTTGTAGATGCCGTTGACGAAGTCCTTGGTGTCCTCCCAGTTGAGCACGATGATCGCCCCCAAAGCTGCCACGAGGATGGATCCGACGATCGCCACAGCATACGCGATCAGAGCTGGCTTGAAGGTGTCGATGGAGACGCTCTGCGCATCGGCGAGCGCGGCGATTCGCTTCAGCCCGGACCACGCGATCTTGTAGCCGACGAAGTAGGCCACGCCGATGAACAGCAAAGCCGTAGCAATCGGGGCGACAACATCTGTCCCAATCCAGGTGAGAAAATCGACGATTCCTGTCATGGTTGCCTCCAAAGGCTTGTGAACGCGGACACGGATACGAGGGATCGAAGCGGATGCTGTACGCCTCCTTTCAGGGTTGTTCACGAGGTCAGGTGGGATGAATTCTTGATGCATTTGTGCTTTCAGGATTCATCCGACGCGGGGGATTATGGCCGCGGGATATAGAAAGCCCGTTAAAATGCTTTGTTATTCAGTTGTCAATGAGCCATCCGCGAAGGGAATCGCGTGTAACAGAAAGATCACTGAAATAAAGGACAGAAGGAAAGTGGCAGGTAGTAATGGTGAAGACGCGAGTATTGGCTCCATAGACAAACAACGACCCTTGGACAGCTGCAGCGGGGCAATGAATTAGGTCGCAAATAAAAACCGAATATTTTCCATATACCAAATAGCACAATCCAGGCTTAAAGTCAAGATTTTCGGCGGGTAAGAAATGGGAATACAAAATAAAATAAGAAGTTCAAAAAAACCATTGACCAAACTTGAAGAGAGAAAAACTAAACAGGTAGAGGCAGGCGATCATGCCAACTGACCACCCGCGATTGGTACGAACAGACTTTCCGTTCTCGGAATCGCGTTGGCAGCCGAAATACCTATGCCAACTATTTTCACGGTTTTTTCACTATCGAGGAAATGCCGGCCCTACTTGGCAACAATATAGACCGCACTGGTCGTGGCTACTAAATCCTCTCCCGCCTTCACGGTAGCAGAAACAGGGTAGGTACCTGCTTGCAAGGCAAACACCGCGATCCGGGATGTAGCCGTACTCGATGCGGGCACATCGGACACATCGAAAATTGAAGTTCCGGCTAGGGCTCGTTCGGTGGCCGGCTTATTAAATCGGCTTGCCGGCGGAAAGTCGAATGTGCCCATTTGGCCGACGGACAACCAAACTTGGACACCGGAAAGATCACGCTCGGAATTGTTGGTATAGGAAACCTCAAGCTCTGACTTGCCGATATCCGGAACATCATTGGTATTTGTCGTGACTGTAATGTTCTCCGAAGAGGCGGTCAAAGCAGCCTCAAGCGGTAGTTTGGATTGTTCGCTGGGTGAGATCTCTTCCGAGCCCGGTTCGGCCTTGGGGCGAACTTTGTTGGAATAGTACCAACCGCCGATCCCGCCAATAAGCAGAAGAACGGTAATGGTAATGGCAAAACTTCTCAAGTTACTCACCTCCTCCGTTTAACACTATGGGGCATTATAGCAGACTGGGCAAATAAAACCTAAAAAAGCAAACGCCATAGGACGTTTACGGGCATAAACAGACGGAAAGAAATGGGAGTAAAATGTAATCAGAAGCACTGCGCAAAAACTACGAAAAAGTCTATGGAGAAAGTCAGTGTAGTCACGACAGTCCTCAATGAGGAGTCTGTGATAGAGAAGCTTCTCGCTTCGCTTTTCAACCAAAGCCGGCAACCGGATGAAATTATCGTTATCGACGCAGGTTCAAACGACCGTACGGTAGAGAAGATTCGAGCCCTACAGAAAGATTCAAAGAACCTTCGTCTCCTGGTCGTCCCCGGGGCCAATCGCGCGAGGGGAAGGAACATCGGGATCGCCCGCGCCCATGGCCCATTCATCGCGGTCACCGACGCCGGTTGCATCCCAACCAAAGACTGGCTTAAAAAACTTATCGTCCCATTTCGCAATTCCAAAGTAGACGTCGTTAGCGGATATTACCTCCCGCAAGGGAAGTCGGTGTTTCAAAAATGTTTGGCTGTCTATACCTGCGTCTTACCGCATCGATTCGATCCGCGAAATTTTCTGCCCGCTTCCCGTTCCATAGCGTTTCGGAAAACCGTCTGGAAGAAAGCTGGCGGCTACCCGAAGCAACTCACAACCTGCGAGGATCTGGTGTTTGTCGAGCGGCTGATGAAAAAAGGAGCCAAGTTCACCATCGCCAAAGACGCCATCGTCCATTGGCGACAGCAAAGATCAGTTGGGAAAGCATTCCGGCAGCTGTTCAATTATGCCAAAGGTGATGTTAATGCCCGCTACCGGCCGCACGTGATAAGGATAGGTCTGGTTTGGCTCCGCTACCTGGTTGGTCTTTGGCTTCTGAAGGTCTTCCCTCTCCTCTTGATTTTCTTGGTTCCGCAATACTTCGCCTGGGTCATTGGTAAGGGATATGCGTTTGTGAAGGATAAGCGCGCACTCTTGCTTTTGCCGTTCCTGCAAATGACGGCGGACGTTGCCGTTATGTCCGGCTCCCTCGTGGGTATTCTCTCAAGCTTCACTCAATCAAAACGATGATACAATAGGCCCCATGGGATACTTTCACCAGGCGGTAAAAGGCACGGGCTGGATGGGAGGTTTACGCCTTATAATCCGTCTGGTGGCTTTGCTGAAATTGGCAATTCTTGCCCGGATTCTGGTTCCGTCTCAATTCGGTCTCTTCGGCATTGCTTCGCTTGTCGTTGCTTTCCTGGAAACCTTGACAGAAACAGGCATCAATGTCTTTCTCATACAGGATGAAGGAGACATTGAAGAATACATCGATACTGCCTGGGTGGTTTCGATAGTAAGAGGGATTCTGATAGCGTCAATTATTGTCCTTTCAGCACCGCTGGTCGCTATATTTTTCAGTTCGAAAGATTCGTTTCAGCTTCTCCTGCTAATTGCGCTTGTACCGTTCCTCCGCGGATTTATCAATCCGGCAATTGTCAAACTCCAGAAGGAACTCCAGTTTCATAAACAATTCATCGTTCAATCAGTCGTCGTGGTTTTCGAGGCAGCGATTACAATCTTCCTTGCTCTTCGGATGCGTTCTGTCGAGAGCCTGATTTTCGGGATGATAGGAGGAGCACTTCTTGAGATAGCGATCTCTTTTCTTCTCATTCGCCCGAGGCCAAAACTTGCCCTCGAGAAAACAAAGACAACCCGGATCATCGGGAGAGGGAAATGGATCACAGCGGCCGGATTTTTTAATTATCTCTTTCATCATGGAGACGATATCGTCGTTGGGAAGCTTTTAGGCACCACCTCCTTAGGCCTCTATCAGATGGCGTACAAGATCTCAACCCTTCCCATTACCGAAGTGGCGGATGTATTCGGGAAAGTCACCTTTCCGATCTTTACGAGAATTTCCGGGGATACCGAAAGATTAAGGAAAGCGTTTGTAAAGACCACCGTCGGTATCACCCTCCTTGTTCTACCCTTCGGGATCTTCCTATTCCTATTTCCAAATCAGGTGATCGCATTTGTCTTTGGTGAGCAATGGCTGATAGCCGCTCCTGCGTTACAACTCCTCGCGATCTTCGGTGTTATCAGGGCAATCTCAGGGTCATCATCCGCTCTTTTTTTGGCGGTGAAAAAACAGGAGTATGTTACCGGGCTGACCCTCGTCTCCATTCTCGGGCTGGCTGTGACGATAGTCCCCTTGGTGAACCGATATGGAATTCTCGGGGCTGCCGCTTCAGCCACAATCGGAGCACTCGCAGCGCTGCCGGTCATCGGGTATTATCTCCGGAGGGTATTTAGCGATGTTCAAACCGAAACAGAATGAACGAAACCGATCTTAAGTTGCTCCTTGAAGCATTTTGGTTTGCTCCCCAGGATGCCTTTCTGCGAGCCAGAGAACGGGCAATCTGGCAGAAGCATCGATTTTCCCGCCCAACTCTCGATATTGGGTGCTCGGATGGGAGAATCGGAAAGCTGCTCTTTGAGGGCAAAAAAATAGATCTTGGAATCGACGTTGATGCACGGCTGATCGGGCAGGCAAAAGCGTGCGGCGCATATCGCTTTGTTGCGGTGATGGATGCCCAGAGCCTGGCGCTCAAGTCGGGGTCGTTTACAACGACCATTGCAAACAGCACGTTTGAGCACATTACCGATGATCTCACCGCAGTCAAAGAAATCGCAAGGGTAACAAAGAAGGGCGGCACGATCTTCCTGACGGTACCCACCAGGAAATTACAAACAGCGTTAAGAACCCTTATTCGGGACGATAGGAGATGGAAGCAGTTTAACCGAAGGGTACGCCATCTTCACTATCGATCAAAGGCGGAATGGATCAAAATCTTGCAGGGTGCCGGACTTTCCCTGGTAGGTGTTCAGTACTACTTTCCGAAACGAGCGGTGGTAGCTTGGTACCGGCTCTATCGCATTGCAACGTTTCGGCCGTACCGCCGGGAGCTCTGGTCATACATTAAGGACTCTCCGTACGGGAAAACAGTTCCCTCATCCCTGGTGAAACGCCTTCTATTCGAATACCTGAAAAGATTTCTCAATATGAAGTCCGGTGGGAACGGTCTTTGGCTGTATCTTAGGGCAACCAAGAAGGAAGATGCAAAAGATTGATCGCCTGAAAATAAGGCAAAGCCTGAAAATTATTGACCTTGCGGGAAGAAAGTATCAGCCAAGAATCGGCGTTTTCTGGTCGGGAGGAGCTGACTCCATGGTCTTGCTGCATCTGGTAAAAAGAGCCCAAGACGACAAAATATCACTTCCCGTACTGTACATTGATACCAAATCGGAATCTGCGACGACCAACCAATTTATCGAGAAAATCAAGCGAGACTGGCAACTTCCCCTTCTTCGTGTCTCTGACAAGCCAACCCGACGCCAATACCGGAAAGCCAAAAGTAAATCAGAAAAGAGACAGCTAATCCAGATGATGAAGATTCGATCCATCAAAAGAGCAATCAAGAAGTATCGCTTGAAGGCGCTCATGACCGGAATCCGATGGCAAGAGGACGAGGCATATGAGTCCGAGGTTTATTTCTCTCCGCGCAAGAATCACGTGCGCATTCATCCTCTCCTCCATTTCACCAAAGAAGAGATCATGAGCTATCTTGAAGAGAATGCAGTGCCCTATCTTGAGGAGAACTCACTACAAATGAGGTATCCGCAGAAGCAGGGATTACTCCAAAGATTATTAAAAAGGAAAAAGAGCCTGCCGAAAGTTAAGGCACACAAGGGGAAGGTATCACGAAAAATGAGATCCTTAGGATATTTCTAAAAAAGGATGAAGAAAAATGCGAAAGCTCGCAGTTTTCCACAATCTTCCGGAAGGTGGAGCCCACATCGCCCTGTACGAACAGGTTAAGCGCCTGGCGAACCACCACGCGATTGACCTTTTCAGCCTTGTTTCGCTGGAAGGCGAATATTCTCTACGGCCTCTCTGCAAAAAAATCTTCCTCTTCCCTTATGAAGTGATGAAAAAAGAATCGCACGGGTTTTCCCGCCTCCGCCGGGATCTTGCGAGCTTTACCGTTTTACGGAAGGTACATAGGGAAATCGCTCGACAAATCGACGGCGGAGGGTACGAGATTGCCTTCGTTCACCCCGATCGTCTTACCCAGGCGCCGTATCTCCTTCGCTATCTTCAGACCCCAAGCGTCTATTACTGCCAGGAGCCGTTGAGGATCGGCTACGAGTACGAACTTCGCTTGAGAGAAGCGGTCGGACCGATAAAACAAGCGTATGAGAAATTCAACAGGCTGACAAGAAAGCAAATCGACCGCACCAATGCCAGGGCAGCAACCAGGATCATTTGTGCATCCCATTACGTGAAGGAGTACATCGCCCAAGCGTATGGCACAAAGGCAGAGGTGTGTCCTCTGGGTGTTGACACGGAAGTCTTTAAACCTCTGCCGGCCATGAAAAAAGATGGGGTGTTATTTATCGGCCATCGGGCTCGGATCGACGGGTACGACCTTCTGATAGCTGCGATTGCAAAGATTCCGTCGAACCAGCGGCCACGCCTCACGGTTATCAATCAAACAGTTCGTGGCGCATTCAAGAGAAACCAGAAGGAGATGGCCTTGGCGTACAATAGCGCGGTGATAACAATCTGCGCTGCTGTCTTAGAACCATTCGGTTTGGTCGCTTTGGAATCCATGTCCTGTGGGACACCGGTCATTGCCGTCAGGGAAGGGGGATATCGGGAAACGGTGCTTGACGGAAAAACAGGATTTTTAGTCGAGCGAAACCCCGGTAATTTGGCCCAAAAGATCGAAGAGCTGATCGCAAATCCGGAGAAAGCAAGGCGAATGGGTGTTGCCGCGCGAGCCGAGGTGGAAAAAAACTGGACCTGGGATCATCATATCCGGAAACTGGAAAAGATATTAAAAAATCCTCAGCCATGAAACCGAAGGTTTCAATTATCATCGTTCATTACAGGGCGAATAAAGAACTTTTCAATTGTCTTTCAGCGATCGCACAGTCGCACCCAAAGACAACCTTTGAGGTGATCGTGGTGGATAATGACGTGGAAGACGGGATTGAGGCAGATCTTCGAAAAAAAGCTCCTTGGGTGCGGTATATACGTTCCCGAGGAAACGTCGGGTTTGGTGCTGGTAACAATTTGGGTGCGAAGGCTGCAAAAGGAAAGTACCTCCTGTTTCTCAACCCCGATACCATCATCGAAAAGGAAGCAATCGACCGATGTGTACAAACGATGAACGCGAGAAATAATGTCGGTATCGTCGCTCCGCAACTTCTTATGGAGAATAGGCAGGTGTATCCTTTTCAGTGCACGGATACCCTCACACCGCTGGCTGGGCTGATGGCTCACTCAGTCATAAACAGATTCTTTCCAAAAAATCCCGTTGCAAAGAAGTATTGGCTCTCCCAGTGGGATAGGAAATCCCAAAGACAAGTGGAAGCAGTTCATGGAGCAGCCTTTATGGTGGAAAAAGCACTGTTTGAGGAACTCGGGGGGTTTGACGAACGGTTTTTTATGTATTTTGAGGAATCGGATTTCTGCCTGCGGGCAAGAAATTTAGGCAGAAAGATTCTGTTCGAACCCAGGGCAAAAGTCATTCACCTCTCCGGCAGAAGTACCGAAAATAAAGGCAGGGCCTTGGGTATCTTTCGTGCCAGTCGAACCTATTATTTCAAGAAACATTTCGGGATGGTAACCGGAACGGTAACCCAGCTTAGCTTTTGGGTGCTTGACCGATGGAAGATTGTTTGTCTCCTTGTTGTTTTACTTTTCGCTGGCATGCTTTCAAGGAACACATAGGAATGACAAGGAGAGTGAAAGGGAAGAAAGATGCCCAACAAACAGCGCCTGAAGAAAATAATCAGCACAACTAATCATCAACCACGACGCCCGTTTATACCTGGATATTTAGCCTGGGACGGGTTATTGGTGGGAAGCTTGATTCTGGGGACGTTCTTGCGATTCTATCGTCTTTCGGAAAACCTGGTGTTCCACGGAGAACTCGGCCACAACTACTTGGCGATAAAAAACTTTGTGGCTGAAGGTTCTGTACCGCTTATCGGCCCTCCGACCTCACATCCATGGCTCGCATTTGGCCCGCTCTACTATTGGCTGATGGCTCCCCTGTTGTTTTTGGGCCGCTTCGATCCAACCACGGGTGCTCTGTTTATGGCCCTGATAAGCGTCGTGGCGCTTGTGGCGATGTACTGGGTGGGTGAAAAGCTTTTCGATAGACGGGTCGCCATCCTTTCAACATATCTCATGGCGATATCTCCGGCTTGGGTCAGCCTTGCGAGAGAGTCAAGATTCTATTCGTTAGTAGCTCTCCTCTTTTTTCTCTTCCTATTTTTCCTTGTCAGAGCCTTAGAAGCTCCCAAGACTTCCTCTGGAAAACAGCAAAAAGCTACCAACCTCTTCTGGGTCGGGATGTTTCTCGCAGTGATGTTGAACTTCCATTTGACTCCTTTGGCTCTTCTTCCGGGGACCTTGATTTTACTCTATATCCATCGAAGGCAATTGAAGAAAAAAGCCCTCCTTCTCGGCGGCGTTGGGTTTATCATCCCCAGTCTCCCGTTTCTTCTTGGGGACGTCCAAAACCGGTTTTCCATGCTGACAAAACTGCTCATTTGGGTGCCCTACCGGGTTCTGGGATTCTTGGGGTTCTACCCCAGGAACAACATCACTACCCAGATCGCGGAAAAAAATCTTTCCTCTTTGTACGACTTTTTCAGCCAAAGCTTCGTCATAGACGCGAAAATCCTGGGTTTTATCCTTGTGGGAGGAGTGACGCTCTTCGCGGCAAGAAGAACTGTCCGTACGCTTGGGGAGAACCGGAAAGATTGGTCATGGCTGACACTTACAGCCCTCTTTGTGATTGGGTATATTGGCCTTTTTATTCACGCAGATCCACCGGCACACTACTTTGTCACACTCTTGCCCATACCGATCCTGTTCTTAGGTCTTCTTCTGGGGCAGCTGTTTGGGAAAAGAGCAGGTCAAGTACTCGTTACGTTGGTGTTATTCCTGATGACGGTAACCAATCTTCGCTTCTTCTTTTCGGAAAAATGGTTTTTTCTTCCCGAAACGCAAATCCTCAAGGACGGGCGTGTGCCGTACCGTGTGCAGCTTGAGGCTGCAAAAACCATTGTCGCAACCGCGCGCGGAGAGCAATTCTCGCTCTCCAGGGTCGGGCCATTCGATCAATTCGAAGACAACTACGCCCAAAATTACCAATACCTCCTCTGGTGGCTGGGGAACGAACCGGTCAAGGACACCAAAATACGATATACCGTTTATGAGGACATCACCAAACTGCCGCAAATCCATAAAGGCAAAGTCTACTGGATAGGAAACCTTGCCGTATTACGGGTTGAAAAACCAATGCGCTAGCACATTTTCTGCTTGAAAAAAGGATCTCAAATGGAAAAGAACCGGATAAAGAAGTCCATTTCACCGAGAATTTCAGCAGTTGTCCTGACCAAAAACGAGGAACAAAACATTCAGGAATGCCTGCGGAGCCTTCGGTGGTGCGATGAGGTCATCGTGATCGATGACGGGTCGAAAGATAAAACCGCTGTTCTGGCAGGACAAGCGGGCGCGACGGTATTCACAAGAACCATGCATGGCGATTTTGCTGCCCAGCGGAATTTCGGTCTCAATAAAGCCAAGGGTGAATGGATCCTCTTTTTGGATGCAGACGAATGGGTCTCAGATGAACTGAAGCAAGAGATAGAGAATGCGGTAAGCAGAAAGGATGTGGTAGGCTTTTGGCTGGGGAGAGAGGACGAGTTTTTGGGAAGAAGTTTGAAATTTGGTGAGACCGCCCACGCCAGGCTTATCCGTCTGGGGAAAAAGTCAACCGGGGAATGGAACCGACCGGTGCATGAAGTTTGGGAGATTAAAGGGAAGGTAGGAGAACTTGAGGGAAAGATACAGCACCATCCCCATCCGACGATTCACCAGTTCCTTGAGGACATTAATCGCTATACGGATATCGAAGCCAGGTTCAGGACAAGGCAAGGGGAACCACCATCCCCGGTTGAGACGCTCGCCCTTCCGTTGGCAAAGTTCGTGAAAAATTATTTCCTACTGCTCGGATTATTGGATGGATTTCCAGGCTTGGTGATGGCATACATGATGAGTCTACATTCGCTCTTCGTCCGAGTGAAAATGAGGAGGAGATGAGCCATGTCCGTACTCTTGATTCTGTTACTGGTAAGTTTCCCCTTGGGACATCTCGTGAGGCTCGAAGTGGCGCAAGGAATCGCCGTGTATCCGAACGACCTCATCGCCGGCCTGATGGCAATGGTGGTCATTGCCAAAGCGCTCAAGACAAAGTCGCTTCCAAAAGCGAAACTGACCTATCCTATCGTCCTATTTTCACTGGTTGCCGCTTTGTCGCTTCTCCAAGGGTCAAGAACGGTCGAACTTCCGGAGCTTATGACCGGTTCCCTATACCTCCTGCGTTGGATGCTTCTTACCGCAGTCTACTTCTTTACCCTGACGCTACCGATTGAACGGGGACTGAAGGTCTTAAGAACGACGGTTTCCTATGAAGAAGTCCTCCTCCTCTCAGGACTGAGCCTTGCTGCTTTGGGTATTGTTCAGTACGTTATCTTTCCTGACATGACGCAATTCAAATGGATCGGTTGGGATGATCATGCCTTCCGGCTTGTCGGCACGCTGCTTGACCCGGGATTTACCGGAATTATCTTGGTATTGACGGCGCTGCTTGCTATGAGGCTGAGCGAACCCAAACCCGTAAAGATCGCGGCCGTTACACTTTCTACGCTTGCACTACTTCTCACCTATTCCCGGTCATCCTATCTGGCTTTCTTGGCCGGTTTTCTGGTTTTTGGGTGGATGATAAAGAAGCTGGGCAAGGCCCTACTTGGCATCTTCCTGTTTTTGCTATTTCTCGTTTTTCTTCCCAAGGCTGCAAGCGAAGGGACGAACTTACTGCGCCAATACTCCTTTTTTAACCGGGTAGAAACTTGGGAACACGCGGCTGTCATGATCAGGGATCATCCTGCCTTAGGTGTGGGGTTCAATCTCCTCCGCTACGCCCAAAAACGGTACCATTACCTGGGAGAGGATTGGAAAACCAGCCATTCAGGCGCAGGAGTGGAGAACTCATACCTGTTTATTCTTGTAACCACAGGGATTATTGGAGGCAGCGCGTTCGCTTGGCTCATCTATAAAATAAACAAGCTCTGGCTGGCTGGAAGCGAAAGAGGTGGAACTGGTAAAGCATTGGGGCTTGCCAGTCTTGCTGCGCTGGCTACGCATGGGGTTTTTAACAATTCGTGGTTCTATCCATGGGTGTTGGTGTGGATGTGGATGCTCATTGCCCTAAAAGAAGCTACTCTTCGTAAGAAACCGTCCGCGTGACAACGGTCTCGTTGCCTGCGCGATCGGAAGCGGTAACGGTAATGGTGTTATCTCCAGGAGAAAGCGTGAGAGAGGATGAAAAACCTCCCTCCGTGGAAAGGATGGCAAAAAGCCCATTGATTCGGACAACAGAATCAGATTCGCTCGTCCCACTGACGCGGAGGACCTTTTCGGATGACCCGACGAAGGAAGCTCGATCTTGAGGGGAATCGACGGTCAGGGAAGGCAAAGCGTTATCGTAGATGACCCGAACGTCAGCAGAAGAGCGGCTGGCATTCCCCGCCTTATCAACAGAGCGGGCTGATATTGTATTTTCGCCTGGTTGCAACGAAACACTGTCGAACAGAAATTCGCCGTTTGCCTCGACTAACACTTCATGGGTGTCGGAACCGTTGATGGAAAGGACAACGGTGGTTCCATCCTCCGAGAAACCGGATATTCGTAAGGTAGCGCTATTGGTGGCCGGAGCAGACGGTCGAAGAATCGGAACGGGAGGAGGAACAGCGTCTTCACTACTGACAGGCTGCGAGCTTGAGCGCAGATCACCCAGGAAAACAGCCAGCTTCACTAAGGAAGGAATACCCCAAAACAAGAGGACGGCAATAAGGAGGAGCGTTAAGAACGAAAAGATGAATGTCTGCCGGGCGTAGCGTTGACCTTCCTTGCGGGATAGTCTCGAACGGTAGTGAAAGCGAGTGCGAGCCATTTGAGATGATATCAAAAACCTAAAAATTGCCTCACGGATTCGAACAGAGGATCTTGTCTTTACCTGCCCTACTTGCCTGAGCCGCCTCTCGGATTCGAACCGAGGACCTTGGCTTTACGAAAGCCCTGCTCTGCCAACTGAGCTAAGGCGGCTAGTTGAGGCGGGTAGGCGAAGAGATTGCTCTACCGCTTTTGCAAAATCGTCATAAAACGCGTTCCGTGCTGCCCGGAAAACCAGAGCGAGATACGGGAGTCGAACCCGTCTTTTCACCTTGGGAAGGTGACGTTGAGCCGCTCAACTAATCTCGCAAGGATTGGTACATCTTCCCCGGAATTACGGTAGCAAATTATTGTATTATTGCTTTCAAAAATCGTTCTTGCAAACTTCGCCACTCCCATTACATCCTTAGAGTTTGCCGATATGAAGGCTCCATTTCCAATTTAATCACACCTCTAGAAAGACTGCAACAAAAGGAGGGCTATCTAGGAATCTTGAGTTCCCAATCCGCTTCGATAAGGCCGGGATCCTTGATTAGGTTTTTATTTTCGGCAAAGATTTTTGGCCAAGCGTAGCCGTCTTGATAAGCCCGTACTGCGATCTTCCAAAGGCTGTCTCCACGGACGACGGTGTACGAGTCGCTGGTAATCGGCTCAAGGGAAGTGCTCAGTGTCGAAGCAGACTTTGAAATAACCTTCACTTCAGACCGAGGGATAGTCAGCTTCTGCTCAGGATAGATAAGTCCCGGGTCACTAAGATTATTCGCCTTGGCGATATCAACCCAATTATATCCGGTGCCATAATACTTTTCCGAAATACCCCAAAGATGCTCAAGCGGAGAAACGATGTGTTCAACGGGCAATCCCTGAGGAACCATTTTCCCTTCTTCTTCAACCACCTCAAGCTGATATTGCTCGGGTGTTTCTTGGCTGGCTTTTTCCTCAGGCTTCTCAACGCGAGAAAAATAGTTATAAACGAGAATCCCTGCAACAGCAACCACCAAGACACCCAAGAACATACTGATCGTGGATTCATTAAGCTTCAGGCGTTTCAGCCATGTTTTTAAAACGTCTTCCATACACGTTATAGAGCCAAACAGGCTCAAAACCTCCTTTCAGGCAGAAATATCGTGGCAGACAGGCAGAAGCAGTTAACGGACGAAGCATTCGCCCGAATTAATACTGCGGACCCGGCCGGATTCGAACCGGTGATCTCGTCCTTGACAGGGACGCGTGTTTGGCCAGACTACACCACGGGTCCTAGCCAAAAAAAAGGAACAAGGCATCTTAGCGTACGTTCTGGCCGTATCCTAACAGATGAGACGGACCGCGTCAATGCACGTATGGTATCATAAAAAACGGCATGCATACACATAAGAACATGAACAACGAAGAGGTCGTAAAGCTCTTTCGTGCGATATCTGGCGCGTATGAAATTGAAGACGAGAGTGTGTTTCGTATCCGCGCTTATGAAAATGCTGCAGACTCAATCGAACACGCAAATAGAGAAGTGAAGGATCTTTGGGAGGAAGGAAGGCTCGGCGATCTTCCGGGGGTCGGACCGAATATCGCCGGCCACATAGACGAGTTATTTCGCAAAGGCAAAGTCGACCATTTCCAAACAGTTTTGGCGCGCCTCCCGGAGGCGATGTTTGAACTGATCGGAATTCCCGGTATAGGACCAAAAACTGCCTACAAACTTGTAAAAAAGCTAGGAATCTCAAAAGCGCATGGGGCAATTCGCCGAATAAAGGAGGCCGCCAGATTAGGAAGAATCCAAAAAATTGAAGGGTTTGGCAAAGAATCGGAGTCCGAGATTCTGAAGGGGATTGAAGAGTACCAGCGTAGGGAGAATCGGATGCTTCTCCCTCAAGCAACCCAGATTGCAGAGGAACTCCAAACCTACATGGAACGGGAAAAGGCGGTCGAAAAGATTGACACCCTGGGAAGCCTCCGTCGTCGCACTTCTACGGTAGGTGACGTCGACGTGGCTGTAGCCACCAAAGATCCATCAAAGGTTATAAGCCATTTTACTCGGTTCCCCCATGCGAAAGACATCCTTGCCTCTGGTGAGAATACCGCGAGGCTCGTTCACCGAAGCGGCCGGCAAATTGACGTAAAAACTGAAAAACCAGACAGATACGGAGCCTTGTTGCAGCATTTCACCGGAAGCAAAAGCCACAACATCCACTTGCGGGAGATTGCCCTGGAGCAGAACCTTTCACTTTCAGAACATGGCATTAGAAAAAAAGGGAAAATAGCTGCCTTCGCCTCTGAAGCGGAGTTTTATAAGGCACTGGGTATGCAATGGATACCGCCGGAGTTGCGCGAAGATCAGGGTGAAATTGAGGCCGCGCTCGAAGCAAAATTGCCGGAATTAATAAAAAAAGAAGAAATACGCGGAGATCTCCATCTCCACACGGATTATCCTTGGAGATCCGCTCACGATACGGGAGCAAATACCATGCGGGAAATGGTTGAAAAAGCGATGGAGCTTGGGTACGAATACGTCGGAATAGGGGATCACAATCCGAGCTTAACTGAGTATAACCGGAAGGAAATTATTATTGAAATAAAAAAGAGATCAGAGGAAATAGACAAACTAAAGTACTCAATAGAAATAACTCATGAAAATAGAACAATACATATACTCAATACCTTAGAAATCGATATCCGAACCGACGGTTCGCTGGCAATCCCGGATGAGGGACTGGTTATGCTTGACTATGCGGTAGCCTCTGTCCATTCCAGCATGAGAATACCGAAAGCCAAAATGACCGAGCGAATCCTCAAAGGATTATCCCATCCAAAAGTCAAAATATTGGGCCATCCGACGGGAAGACTCCTCAATCAAAGAGAAGGCTATGAAGCGGACTGGGACAAAATCTTCTCCTTCGCAAAAGAAAACGGGAAATTCATTGAAATAAATGCTTGGCCAACACGACTCGATCTCCCTGACACGCTGGTACGACAGGCTATCCGGATGGGTGTACAATTGGTGATAGACACCGACGCGCATGCAATCGAACATATGGATCTTATGAGGTACGGAGTGGACGTTGCCAGGAGAGGCTGGGCAGAGGCAAGACACATCCTCAACACCAGACCGTATTCCGAACTTGAGAAAATATTACTCACAAAGACCCAAGTATGAGAGGAGGTGAAGAACCATGCCAGTGCTGATAGTACTGGGCGCCTGTGCCGTTGTTCTCGTCTATATCTTCTCGACTTACAACCGGTTTCAGACGACTTTAACTAGGATCACGGCCTCAATTCAGGAAATCGGAAACCAGTTGAAGAGACAGGTCGACCTGATTCCGAACCTCGAGACTGCTGCCAAATCCTACCTGAAACACGAGAAGGAAATCTATCGGATGCTCACTGACGCACGAAAAGCAATCACCAGCGCGGTGAAGGAAGGTGCTCCCCAGAAAATGGTAGATGCTGCGTCAAAGATTCAGGAGCTTTTACCCAAACTCACCATCGCTGTTGAGGCTAATCCGGAGCTGCGCGCCCAGGAGCCGATTAAGAAGCTGATGGACGAGCTGCGGGACACGGCCGACAAAGTCATGTATGCGAGAAGGACGTTGATAGATTTAGTCGCGGATTTCAACCGGATGTTACTCACAATCCCTTCAAATATTGTGGGAAAGTTGTTTGGTTTCAAACCACAGGAGGGGTTAAAGGTACCGCATGAAGGCGGACATCTTGAGGTTAAGGCCGAGGAAATGAAGACTCCGAAGGTGACCCTGGAGTAACCAAGAAGGAAAGATTCGGCTGAGTCGGTAAAGGGTGAGACTTGGAATGCTCAATATCTACGAACAGGTCGACCGGAATAAAGCGAAATCCCTGATCGTCATGGTAGGGTTTGTTGCGTTCGTTGTACTGGTGGCTTGGATTCTCTCCGAAGCACTGGGTTACGGGCCTTCTGCGGCTATCTGGGCGATGGTTATTGCAGGCCTAATGAGCCTGGGAAGTTTCTACTATTCGGATCAGATAATTCTGACATTGTCAGGGGCCAGACCCGCGTCCAAGGAGCGGGACTTCAATTTCTTCACCGTGGCGGAAAATTTATGCCTGGCATCCCAGCTTCCCTTGCCGCGCCTGTACGTAATTGAAGACTCAGCGACCAATGCCTTTGCCACGGGAAGAGATCCTAAGCACGCTGTGGTAGTGGCGACTCGGGGTCTTCTCGAGAAGCTCGATCGGACCGAGCTCGAGGGGGTGGTTGCCCACGAGCTCTCGCATATTAGAAATTACGACATTCGGTTGATGGCACTGGTCACGGTGTTGATCGGCATCGTGACCCTCTTGGCAGATTGGTTTCTGAGGATGTCCTCATTTGGGGGTCGGAGGCGATCTGGAGATGAGAATCGGGTGACAGCGCTTATCGTTATTGTAGGCTTTTTCCTGGCCCTCCTCTCACCGCTAATTGCGAACTTGATAAAGCTGGCTATTTCGAGAAGGCGGGAATTCTTAGCGGATGCTTCAGGTGTACAACTAACCAAGTATCCTGAAGGTTTGGCGAGGGCCTTGGAGAAAATAAGCCAGGACAAAGAACCGCTCGAGGTAGCAAACAAGGCTACAGCCCACCTCTATATCGCAGATCCGCTGAAAAACAAACACGGTGCGATCGGATGGTTTGCAAACCTCTTCAACACCCACCCCCCAGTGAAGGAGCGAATTGATGCCTTGAGAGCAATGGCCTAACCCGCACGTTCATTGATGTTCTGAGTCTCAAGAAAGGGCAGGCGTGCCGCGGATCGGCAGAAAAGGTGAACCGAACCACCACTCCGAGGGAAAACAGGGCATGGAAATAAGCTTCTAAACTGACTTCATACGTGAACGCCCTTCGGGTTTCACAAACAGAATTTTGGTTGCCGGTAAAGGCGAATATTTCCCGTACATAACTCCTACGCATTGCACTCAACGTTTGAGACTGCTATACACCTAACTGATTACTAAAATAGGGGAGGGGAGGTGAAAAATTATGGAGCGAAAAGACTGCGGTCTTGCCATCGAGCTCGCCGAGCTGGCGAAGGCCAATATTTCAGGACCGATCCAGCGGGAAGTGATCGCAGACGCACAAAAGAGGCTCGTGATGAAGCTTCGCCAAAATGGCTCCCTGTCCCCAGCCGAGGCGGAAAGCTTAAGCTTCTAGTCAATCCGAGCATTCGTTAAGCTCCTTATCTCGGAGTTTGTTACTTTCCCGATCCATTGGACTTCCACTAAGCAAACCTCTTGTACAATTCGAGAAAATGCACTAAGATAGCAGCCTATTGGTCCGTTTAGTGACCATAAAAACTGCCGAAGAAAAATGGATCAAGAGAGAGGTCTGCAATGAGAACCAAGTCCTCAATCACCATAAAAGAGGTCAAACACGTTTCGCGCCTTGCAAAGCTAAGCCTAAACGAGGCAGAAGCCGCAAGGTTTAAAGCCCAGCTGGCAAGCATCTTCGAATATGTAAACCAAATCGCCGGGATGAGAACCCAAGACGTTACCGAGACGAGTCAGGTCACAGGCACAACCAATCGGTTTCGCGAAGACAGAGTGAACCGGAATACGATCCTCTCCCAAACAGCATCCGTAAGCCAAGCCAAACGGACGCACCGAGGCTACTTTGTCACCAAGTCAATCTTTAAAGGAAGAAATGAAACTTCATGAAGTATCACTTCAGGAAGCGATAACGCTATTGAGGTCAAAACGGGCCTCAAGCGTAGAGCTTGTCAATGTGTTCTTAGAGCGGATAAAAAAGTACAATCCAAAACTTCACGCCTTTATTACCGTAAGGGACGAGCAGGAGATCATCGCTGAGGCAACCAAAGCCGATCAGGAGAGGGCCAAAGGATCTGACAGGCTCCTTTTGGGAATTCCGATTGTGCTCAAAGATAATTTTCTCACCCAGGGTCTTCGGACAACAGCCGCCTCGAAGGTACTCGACGATTATATTCCCCAATATGATGCAACGGCAGTATCGAGGCTAAAGAATGCTGGGGCCATCATCTTGGGAAAGACGAACCTTGACGCTTGGGGACACGGATCTTCAGGGGAGCATACGGAGTATGGAATAACGCGAAACCCGTATGACTATGAAAGGGTAACCGGAGGCTCATCGAGCGGTTCAGGCGCTGCGGTTGCGTCGGACCTTTGCATCGCGGCGACCGGGACCGATACCGGAGGTTCAAACAGACAACCGGCCAGTTACTGTAATCTGGTGGGTCTAAAACCAACCTACGGGCGGGTAAGCCGCTATGGAATAATTGCCATGGCGTCTACAACGGACTCGATTGGACACCTGACAAAAAGAGTCTGGGACTCTGCCGCGATTCTTTCTGTAACCGCCGGAAATGATCCCCTCGATGCGACTTCTTCAACCGAGCCAGTACAGCAGTACCATGAGAGGCTTGCAGACAAAGGGAGAGTAAAAATCGGCATTCCGAAAGAATTTTTCGAAGGTCTCGAAACGAAATTGGTAACGAAAGTCCTTCAAGCCCTGGATGTGCTCAAGGCCAGAGGGCATAGGCTGATTGAGATCTCCTTGCCCAATGTAAAATACGCTTACGCTATATACTGTGTCACGGTCTCTTCTGAAGTGTCTTCAAATCTAGCCCGCTTTGACGGTATTCGGTACGGATTCCCGAGGCAGAGGTTTCAGGACGAAGCCAAGCGTCGCATAATGATCGGGACACACTCCCTCTCCGCCGGGTACGCCGACCAATACTATAAGCGGGCGATTGCTGGAAGAACCCTCTTGATCAGGGAGTTTGAAGAAGCTTTTCAAAAAGTGGATCTGATCGCCGGGCCGGTGTTCCCCTTTCCTCCCTTTAAGCACGGCGAGCGGGAAAAGGATCCTTTAAAGATGTACTTATCTGATGTCTTGACAGTTCCGGCAAACCTCACCGGACATCCGGCGATTTCCGTTCCGATCGGGTTTGTTGACAACTTGCCCAATGGCTTACAGCTGATTGCCCCTCATTTTTCAGAAACACGGTTGTTTCGGGTTAGTCTTGAAGTCGAACAGGAGCTTCGGATGTACGAAAGGAAACCGAGGCTAAAGCAATGAAGAAAGATAAAACGTACAAACCAACGATAGGCATTGAAGTTCACGTAGAGCTTAAAACGAAAAGCAAGATGTTCTGTGGCTGTCCGGCCGACCATTTTGGAGCGAGTGCAAACACCAACACATGTCCGGTTTGTCTTGGTCTTCCCGGAGCCTTGCCGGTCCCAAACGTCAAGGCAATCCGCTGGACCCAGTTGATTGGTCTGGCTTTACACTGTAAGGCAGAAAGGGAGTCAAAGTTCGATCGGAAACACTATTTTTATCCGGACTTACCGAAAGGCTACCAAATTAGCCAATACGACGAACCACTCTGCACAGATGGATATCTGGAAACGACCGAAGGGAAAGTCAGGATAACTCGAGTGCATCTCGAAGAAGATACGGGGAAGCTTTTACATACGACCCTGGAGGGAGAAGACGTGACGTTAGTTGACTTTAACAGGAGCGGAGTCCCTTTGGTAGAAATTGTGACAGAGCCGGATGTAAAGACCGGGACACAAGCCAAGGAATTCTGCGAGCGGCTCCAAAGGATTGTACGGTACCTCGCTGTATCAGATTGCGACATGGAAAAAGGCTCCATGAGGCTCGAGGCAAACATCTCTCTGGGACTGGACTTGGGGTATAAGGTCGAGGTAAAGAACCTCAACTCGTTCAATTTCGTTGGGAGGGCCATCGACTACGAACTCCAAAGACAGGAGAAGCTTCTGGCCGCAGGGAAGCTTCCGCGCCAAGAAACTCGGGGATGGAGCGAAAAACAGCAGAAGACGGAAACCCAACGTTACAAGGAGACGGCTGCGGACTATCGATACTTTCCGGAACCGGATATCCCCCCGATGCGTTTCACATCAGAGGAGCTTGCCGGTCGCCGGGCAGAACTTCCGGAGCTGCCGGATATGCTCGAGTCACGTTTCCTGAAAGATTTCAAGGTTGAACCGAAGTACGCACAGGTACTGGTATCTGACAGTCGGCTTGCCGAGGTCGCTGAAGCCGTGTTCATGGAGGGCAAGAAGCATGGCTTTGCACCAAATGCACTGGCAATCATAATCGTGAACAAAAAGATCAATCTGAAGAACCGTACACCGAAATCGCTGATCGAAATACTGAAGAAACAAAAATCTGAAAAAGTCCAGGACAAAGCGATGCTGAATCGGTGGATCACGGAGGCTATATCAAGCCTTCCTCAAGCGGTAGTTGATTATCAAAAAGGGAAAACCCAAGCGATCGAAGTATTGATTGGAAAAGTCATGCAGCTCTCTTCCGGCAGAGCAGACGCCATTCTTTTGAAAGCAATCCTTCACAAAAGACTCGGGGGGAAAAGAGCCTAGGTAACCTTGGTATTTTTCCTGTTTCCTGATAGTATTGAGCTTCAGAATGACGCCTTTCGTCCATCTTCATGTACACACGGAATACTCGTTGCTCGACGGGCTATCGAAAATCCCGAAGCTCTTAGAACGGGCAAAAGAATTCGAGATGGAAGCAATTGCCATCACCGACCACGGTGCGATGTACGGGGCGGTTCCCTTTTTCACAACGGCAAAACAACTTGGCTTAAAACCGATCATCGGAATGGAAACGTACATGGCTTCCGTCTCAAGACACGACAAGCAGCCCCGATTCGGAGCGGACCAGTTTCATCTCCTCATCCTCGCCAAAAACATCCAAGGGTACAAAAACCTGATGATGCTGACAACCCTGGCTCACCTGGAGGGCTATCACTATCGTCCGAGGATCGACTGGGAAATCCTCGCTAAATACAGAGAAGGTTTGATGGTAACCAGCGCCTGCATACAAGGGGAGATTGCACAGCTGATCCTTGCAAAACGGGAGAAAGAAGCAGAGAAACTTGCCGGAAGATTCCAAGAGCTATTCGGTCAGGACTTCTATCTAGAGATTCAGCACCACTCAAATATTCCAGAAGTGGAGGCGGTTCGAGAAAAATTGGTGAAGTTATCCAGAGAACTCGGCATACCGATCGTCGCGACAAACGATGTTCATTATGTCGATAAAGAAGACGCTCAGGCCCAAGATGCTCTCCTGGCTGTTCAGACAAGAAAGCTGATCTCAGACAAAAACAGGCTGTCCATGTTCGATAGCCCGGATTTCTACCTACGCTCACCGGAAGAAATGCAAACAGCGTTCAAAGACTATCCCGATGCGGTTGAAAACACCAATACAATAGCGGGAAAATGCCAACTGGAAATACCCATCGGCAATTGGATCCTGCCAAAATATCCATTGCCAGAAGGAGAAACCCCCGAATCGTATTTGCGAAACCAAGTATCAGTCAATATCAAGCTACGCTATCCAAACCCATCGAAGGAAGTTCAAGCGCGCGTTGAGAACGAGCTTGACGTGATCTGCGGCAAAGGCTTTGCTCCGTACTTTCTGATCGTTGCCGATTTTGTCAATTGGGCAAAAGAAAAAGGAATCCGGGTTGGACCGGGGAGAGGATCAGCAGCAGGATCCTTGGTATCATTTGTACTCCGGATCACCTCTATTGATCCGTTAGAACACAATCTTCCTTTCGAACGCTTCCTTAATCCCTATCGACCGACCCCTCCTGACATCGACCTTGATTTCGCCGACGACCGGAGGGACGAAGTGATCGCGTATGTGACCGAGAAGTACGGCGAAAAGAAAGTTGCCCAAATCATCACCTTCGGGACGATGGAGGCGCGTGCGAGCATCCGCGATATTGGCCGGGTTCTCGGACTACCATACGAAGAGCCGGACCGTATTGCAAAACTCATCCCGCTCGGGTACTCGATTGAAGAAGCATTGACGAGCGTGTTTGAGCTTCAGGAGTACTATAAAAACGAGAAATTCCGCAAACTGATTGACCTGGCAAAGAAAGTCGAAGGGGTGGCTCGCCACGCCTCAACGCACGCCGCCGGCGTAGTGATCGCAGATCAAGAATTGACGTCCTACGTCCCACTTCAGCGGGAATCAACAAGCGGCAAGATTATCACCCAATACGACATGTACGCTTTAGACCTCAATATATCCAAAGAAGCCATCGGACTCTTAAAGATGGACTTTTTAGGACTGAGAAATTTGACAATCCTGGGCCTTGCAATCGATTTTGTTCGTCAGGAAAGGGGGGTCAAAGTTGACATCTCCGAAATTCCACTCGATGACAGGAAGGTCTATGAAATGCTCTCGAAGGGAGAAACAACGGGCGTTTTCCAGCTGGAATCGTCCGGGATGCGCCGGGTTGCCCGGGCCCTGAAGCCGTCAAGGTTCTCCGATATCACGGCCATGGTGGCCCTCTACCGGCCCGGGCCGATGGAGCTGATTAACGATTTCATCAAAGGGAAGCAAAACCCAAAGCAGGTGAAATACCCCCATGAAGACTTAAAGCCCATTTTAGAGGAGACCTACGGTATCGCAGTGTACCAGGAACAATGCCTGCAGATAGCGGCCCTGCTTGCCGGCTATTCGTTAGCAGAGGCGGATAATTTGAGACTGGCAATCGGCAAGAAGAAACGGTCGATCATGGAACGGGAGAAGAAGAAATTTACCGATGGCGCGAGGGAAAAAGGATACACAAAACCCGTGGCTGATCGGGTCTGGGGATACATCGAGCGCTTCGCAGGATACGGGTTCAACAAGGCTCACTCGGCAAGTTACGCGATGATCGCATACCAGACGGCCTACATGAAAGCAAACTTTCCGGTTGAGTTTATGGCAGCGGTTCTGACCGCCGAGGCTTCGAATACGGACAAGGTCGCTATAGCAATCGAAGAGGCAAGACGGATGGGGGTCGCGATTATGCCTCCGAGCGTGAACTCTTCTGAAAGCGGATTTACACTTGAGAAGATAAAACAATCGCTCGAAGGAAAGGCAATCCGGTTTGGCCTTGCCGCAATCAAAAACGTAGGGATGACGGCAATCGAAGTGATTCTTCAGGCAAGAAAGAAAAGCGGAACATTCACCTCGCTCGCTGATTTCTGCCGGAGGGTCGATGGACAAAAGGTGAATCGGAAAGTCCTTGAAAGCTTGATTAAAGTAGGCGCAATGGACGACTTCGGTCCCAGAGCCCCTCTTTTAGTATCGCTGGACAAGGTACGGGAAAATATTCTCACGGAGCAGAAGGCGAAGGCGAGCGGACAGACGACAATGTTTGAAACCATCACAGAGGCAAAGTCCGGTGATAAAGATGATCTTCCCGAAGTAGAAGAGTTCCAGAAGACGGAGCTCCTGGCGATGGAAAAGCAGATGTTAGGGTTTTATCTGACCGACCATCCGATGGCGAAGGTCCTAAAGACGATGGGCGAGCGCGCTACTCATAAAGTGGAGGACCTTTCGGAAGACATCCACGTAGGCAAAGTTGTAACAATAGCAGGTATCCTGACGGACTTAAGGAGAGTAGTCACAAAGAAAGGCCAGCAGGAGATGGTATTTGCAACGCTCGAGGATGATACGGGCAAAATCGATGTGGTGGTCTTCCCGAAATTGTATGAAAAAACACGGTCAATTTGGGTGGTCGATGCCCCCTTACTCGTTACTGGAACGGTAAACCAACGTGACGATCGGCTGTCTCTGATTGCGGAGCGACCGGTGACCCATGAGGAGTTAACAGGTGAAGATAGAGACACCGCTCAATTGGAAAATGACGATGCGATCACCATTACCATCCCGAGAAAAACTTCAAGAGAGAGGCTAAAAACGTTAAGCGAACTCTTCAAAGAAAACAAAGGGGACGACAGGATCGTTTTGAATGTGGAGAACGGCGGGTCTGCAAGGCGAATAGCCTTGCCATACGGGGTACATTACACAGGAAGGCTTAAACAACAAATCGGGAAGCTTCTCAAATGAAGGAGACGTTAACAATCGTTTCCGGCTCCTCTCATCCTGCCTTTGCCGAGGGCCTGGCAGAATTCTTACAGGCATCAGTCACGAAAAGAGAGTTGAGTGTATTCCCCAATGGAGAGCTCCGGGCCAGGATTCTGGGTGATGTTCGAGGGAAAACTGTCGTTGTGGTCCAGAGTCTTTTCGGCAGTGCCGGCGCACAGTTGATCGAGTTTGCCTTACTCATCGACGCAGTAAAAAGGGGATTTCCGCAAAAGGTTATCGGAATAATCCCCTGGCTTGCCTATAGCCTGCAGGACGAACAGTTCCGCACCGGAGAGCCGATATCCTCCGAATCGATCGCGCGTCTGATCGATGCCCTAAAACTGAGTGAACTGATTTTGATCGATCTTCATAGTCTTCGGACGGCCTCATATTTCAAGACACAAACGAGGGTGATCGCGCCATCGGAAATCTTCAAAGATATGCTCATCGGGAGGTATACCGAAAACACGCTGATCGTTGCTCCGGATGACGGGGCCAGAACAAGAGCCATGGAGCTGGCAAGTCTGGTCAACGGTCGAGTATTGGTCCTGAAGAAAGTCAGGGACCGTCAGACGCTGAAAATTGAGTACGGTAAAGTCAAGGGTAACGTTGCAGGAAAGGATTGCATCCTCTGCGATGATGTGGTGGTAACGGGTGACACCTTGGTGGAGGCTGCTACACTCCTCAAGGAAAGCGGGGCAAAGTCCGCTGCTGCATTTTGCACCCATGCGCTTTTTATCAAAGGGTCATCGGATCGAATCTCGAGAAGCCAGATCGACGAGATCACGGTCACCGATACGCTGCCGATAACAAAGGCACAACAATTTGACAAATTAAAAATTGTCAGCGCAATTCCCGCAGTTGGACGGGCAGTGTCTGCGCTGACAAAAAAGGGGTCAGGCCTGTGAAAGATTGACCTAAGGTTGCATTGAGTGATAGGCTACGGTATGCATAATTCTCCGAGATTCATCTTCGTTATCGGAGGAGTACTATCGGGTATTGGAAAAGGCATAACGACTGCCTCAATTGCGCTTCTTGTAAAATCCCTCGGTTTTAACGCAACCGCAATCAAAATTGATCCGTATATTTCTATCGATGCCGGGACAATGCGCCCCGCTGAACACGGGGAAGTATTTGTCACCGATGATGGCGGAGAAATCGATCAGGACCTCGGACACTACGAACGGTTTTTGAACCAATCGTTAACCAGAGACCATAACATCACGACCGGGAAAGTATTTTCAAACGTGATAAAAAACGAGCGTCACATGGTATACAAAGGTAGGGATGCCTCAATGTTCCCCGATGTGATCGATGAAATAAAACGGATGATCCTCGCCCCGGTGAAAAAAACCGATGAGATTGTTTTGGTGGAGATCGGGGGGACGACCGGGGATCTGGAGAACCAACCGTTCCTGCATGCGGCAAGGGAACTCGGTCGCCAGTACCCCGCCATCTATATTCTGGTAACCTACCTTCCGTTCTTAAGGAATGTCGGGGAGTTAAAAACAAAACCAACCCAGCATGCGGTGGCTCATCTGAGGGAGAGCGGTATCTTTCCGAATTTTATCATCACCAGGGGGGAAATTCCGATTGATGAACCAAGGCTCGAAACCCTTTCCGCCCGCTGTTTTATTGATCGTGAGCACATTATTGACAATCCTGACAATCCAAACATCTACAAAGTTCCCGAAACCTTAAAAATGGCTGGACTTGCGACAGAAATTCTCGAAGAGTTCGGACTTAAAGCCCGGGAAGATACGTTTAAGCAGTGGGAGCAATTCGTAGCAAACACCGACCTCAGAACAGAGCCGGTGAGGATTGCCTTAGTGGGAAAGTACGTCAAACATGGAGCGGATAAGCACAAGGATGTTTATATCTCGGTTCTTGAAGCCTTGAACCACGCTGCAGCCTATTGCAAAAAGTCGATAGAACTCATCCCGATTGACTCCAAACGTTTAGAAGAACATGGCCCCGCGATCCTCGAAGAAGCAAAACCGCACGCCATTATCGTTCCGCAAGGGTGGGGGAGTCGGGGAACAGAGGGAAAGATTCTCGCGGCGCAGTTTGCCAGGGAGCGAAAGGTACCCTATTTGGGTCTCTGCTTCGGCATGCAACTGGCTACGATTGAGTTTGCGAGAAACGTCGTGGGATTAACGGGGGCCAATTCCGAGGAGATCGATCCCAGGACGAAATATCCGGTTATTCACATCATGCCGGACCAGAGAGAGTATTTGAAGAAGCATCAGTTCGGCGGAACCATTCGATTGGGTGCCTGGCCGTGTAAAGTAAATGAAAATACCATCTTAAACGGGCTCTACCGAAAGTACGGAAACATGGTAAACGCAATCAAAGGAAATATTGTTTCAGAACGTCACCGACACCGCTACGAAGTCAACAACACTTTTAGAAAAGAGCTTGAAGAGAAAGGGTATCTGATTTCCGGTGTAAGTCCGGACGGAAAACTCGTCGAAGCAATGGAGCTCTCTCCGGAGCTCCATCCATTTTTTGTTGGAACACAGTTTCATCCTGAATACATGTCTCGCCCACTCTCCCCCCACCCAATCTTCATCGGCCTCTTAAAGGCTGCGACAACGAAAGATTGAGGAAATCGCCTGTTTCTGGTAAAATTCTCTCCCAGACGACTGGAGATACAATATGGCAATGACAACCACAATCAAAAATAAGGCAGTTCACATCGGAGACATCGTTCGTGTCTACCAATTGATTCGGGAAGAAGAAAAGCTGCGGACCCAAGCGTTCGAGGGCATCGTAATTGCCATGAAAGGGCGGGATTCAGGGAAATCGTTTACGGTCAGGAAGGTGGCAGCCGGAGGGGTCGGAGTGGAACGCATCTGGCCGGTGAACTCTCCCTCTATAGACAGGCTTACCGTAATCAAGCGCGGGTACGCAAAGAAAAGTAAGCTTTACTATCTCAGGAACAGAGTCGGGAAAGAAGCGCAGGTTAAAAGTTCTCAAAAGGGAGAACAAGATCACGGTGAAGCGAAGATTTCTGGGAGCCAGGGGTGAGGACCTGGCACTTTTTTACCTAAGAAAACTTGGCTACAAACTTCTGGATCGCAACTTCTCCTGTCCGTACGGAGAGATCGATCTCATCCTTCTTGACAAAAAAACGTTGGTATTTGTTGAGGTGAAAACACGCTTTAGTTTGAGGTACGGAAATCCCGTAGAGGCGGTGACAAAAAGGAAGTTGAAATCGATCCTGACCACCGCAAACATCTTTATGAAGTTGAACCGAAGGACTCCTTCGAGCATGCGCGTCGACGTCGTAGCAATAGAGGTAACCGGACAGGGCGAGCTGAAATCGATCCGTCATCTCAAAAATGTAACGGCATAAACAGTAGCTGACCCATCTCTTTTGACAAGCGGGGGATGATGTGTCTGAATGAAGTCAAATGGATGATTCGAAAAAAAGAAGGTTGAGTGAATTTTCAAAAACAATTCGGTACTGGATTCTTCGTTCAACCACCGAGGCTGGCTCCGGACATCCCACTTCGGCCCTCTCTTCCGTTGAGCTCATGGTGACACTTCTCTTTGGCGGTTTATTCCGCGCCGACCTTTCCAATCCGAACAATCCCAACAACGACCGTCTTATTTTTTCAAAGGGACATGCGGCCCCGCTTCTGTATGCGCTCTATACCTTAGCAGGCGCAATTGAAGAAAAAGAACTCCTGACACTTCGGAAAATGGGCAGCCGTCTGGAAGGTCACCCGGCGAAGGACTTGCCCTTCGTGGAAGCCCCCACGGGGTCTTTAGGCCAGGGGCTCTCCGTCGGGGTTGGTCTGGCGCTGAATGCGAAGCTTCTCGACGAACTGCCCTACAGAACGTATGTCCTTCTCGGCGACAGCGAAATGTCGGAAGGTTCTGTTTGGGAAGCGATCCAGCTTGCCGCACATTACAAACTCAATAACTTGGTTGGCGTAATCGACGTGAACCGCCTCGGGCAACGCGGCGAGACGATGTACGGACATGACATTTCGGCCTACGCAGAACGACTGAGTGCCTTCGGATGGCGAGCGATACCCATTGACGATGGCCACGACCTAGCCAAAGTCTTCCATGCCTATCACGAAGCATTAACAGAGGCTGAAAAACCAACTGCGATCATCGCAAAAACGCTCAAGGGGAAGGGTGTATCATTCACTGAAAATAAAGAAGGTTGGCATGGGAAAGCCTTATCAGTAGCTGAATTTGACAGTGCGGAAAAAGAGCTCGGACCAATTGATGTTTCCGCACGTGGTGCGCTCGGAAAACCGCAAAGCATATTGCCAAAGCTACAGAAAGGCCAACCGGAAAAACCTCTTACGGAACTTCCGTCGTACAAGGTAGGTGATAGGATCTCGGTACGACGAGCGTATGGGGTCGCACTCGTTCGAATCGGCTTTCGCAATCCCAAAGTCATAGCTCTGGACGCGGAAGTGAAAAACTCAACCTTTGCGCAAACCTTCGAAGAGTACTTTCCCAAGCGATATTTCGAGATGTACATCGCTGAACAAAACATGGTGGGAATCGCACTCGGCTTAAGCTTGCGCGGGAAAATTCCTTTTGTCTCAACCTTTGCCGCGTTTTTCACCAGAACTCATGACCAGCTGCGGATGCTCCAGTATGCAAATGCCAATGTCAAATTTGCCGGTTCCTTTGCAGGTGTCTCGATCAATACTGACGGACCATCCCAAATGGGACTTGAGGATATCGCGTTGTTTCGCGGTCTTTTGGGAAGCATCGTCCTCTACCCCTCCGATGCGGTGTCCTGTGAAAAACTCATCGAAAAAGCAATAGAGCATCCCGGGATCGTATACCTGCGGGTAACAAGAAATGATACGCCGGTTATTTATGGCGAGGATGAACAATTTCAAATTGGAAAGTGCAAGATTCTTAAAAGCAGCGAGAACGATTCCGTAACGGTAATCGCCGCAGGGATAACACTTCATGAAACTCTGGCAGCATATGAGCAGCTAAAAAAGCAAGGTATCTTCATCCGTGTCGTCGATCTGTACTCCATAAAGCCCATCGACATCGAGACGCTCACCCGTTGCGCCAGGGAAACCAAAGCATTCATTACGGTTGAGGATCATTATCCCGAGGGAGGGATAGGCGAAGCGGTGCGAAGCGCTCTTTTCAACCAAAAAGTTCCTATCCACTCACTCGCGGTCACAAAACAACCGACGAGCGGGACGATGGAAGAATTGCTTGATTATGAAGATATTTCCAAACGAGCAATTGTCGAAAAGACACTTGAACTCCTCAGCACTTAAACCGTGACTAATTCCTGGCCTTTAAACCCTATACCCTAAACCCTTTACCCAAAACCCTATTAACTCTGCGCCCCCTAGGGGAATCGAACCCCTGTTTCCGGGATGAAAACCCGACGTCCTGACCTCTAGACTAAGGGGGCATTTTTTAATTTTGCTTTATCGTGTGAGCCCGGGAGGAGTCGAACCTCCGACGCACAGCTTAAAAGGCTGTCGCTCTGCCGCTGAGCTACGGGCCCGCATTGAAATTATACCAGAGAAACTGAATGGTCCTCAACAAACCAAAAAGAGGAAGCGTGGTAAAATGGGCAGGCCATGGAAGCCAAACCAAAAAATAAAAGCGCTCCGCTGTTTGAAAAGGCGGTGGTAGCCTGGATGAAGTACGATCCGTTCGTTGCATTAGCCGTACAAAACGACAATCTCGTCCGTAGGGATATCATGCTCAACCTGCTCGGGGCAGAGGTGGCTTCTCGTCATTTTGGTGCGTTTCCTCCCCGCAGACCCGGAGATGGCCCGATTTACCCAGAAACCGTCCGTAACGAGATCCTTGCAGCACTACACGATCCCAATAAAAGAACCAGGCTGATCGCAAAGCTGATCTTCTGGGCAACTGATCCAAGGATCAACAACCGTAACGACAAAAGCCACTTGACTCGTATGCAAATTACTTCAGACCTCTTGGGTCCGATCTGGTTTAATGCCACGCTGAAACAGGAGGAAACGATTATACTGGGGCTGAAGTTCTTGTTGGCAGGAAAACCCACAGCCGGTGGTTCTCGGGGAGAACAATCGTATATAGTCCGGAAAAACCTGCTTATGAAAGTGATCGATCTCCTTATCCAGAACCAGAAATTCATCATCAATAAAACAATTAAAGAAACGGAAGAAAAGATGAGAGTCCACCTACTTCGGCAGATCCAACAACTCCAGGGGGAAAAACATACGACACCGGTTTTTGACTCGGAAACGCGTCTGAAAACGCACAAGCTTGTCAAGGAGAAATTTCCGCTCCGGCGTGACATTGTCAAACAACTGGAGGAAATCGTGGCCTTCTTCGTGGCGTGTAATTCACCGTACTTACGGGCAATAGCGAAGGATGGACTGGCAAAGCTTAAAGAAATACGCCATCCCTTTACCTTGACAGCGAAAGACTAGAGAAGTTAAAATTGGGGTGAACTTTCCATGACGAAACTAAACGTTTCGATATCGGCAGAGCCGCTTTTTCGTTTGGGAAACATCGACATCACGAACTCGATGCTTACCGGCATTGCGGTTTCGGTCTTTTTGGTGGGTTTTTCCTTTTGGCTTTCCAGGAACCTCAAACTGAGCAAGTCGGTTAAGGGTGTTCAGAATGTTGCGGAAATGATCATCGAAAGTTTATATAATCTCATGGTCTCTGTTGCAGGCGAAGCGAAGACGAAAGAATTCTTTCCGCTGATTGCGACGTTTTTCCTCTACATCCTGTTTTCTAATTGGCTGGAGTTACTGCCCGGTGTCGGGACAATCGGAATCATGGGAATGGACCATGAAGGTAAAACGCTCTTTGCCCCGCTCGTTCGACCGCCTTCAGCAGACTTTAATGCGACCTTGGGCCTTGCGCTCATTTCAGTAAGCATGATCCAGATTGTGGGATTTAAACACTTAAGCTTTGCGTATTTTCAACGCTTCATTAATTTCAAGAATCCTATGAAATTTGTCATGGGACTTCTTGACATCATCTCGGAATTGTCAAAAATCATTTCCTTTGCCTTCCGGCTTTTCGGAAATATTTTTGCCGGAGAAGTCCTCCTGGCAGTCAGTCTGGCGTTAATCCCTTTCCTCGCTCCGCTGCCGTTCATGGGACTTGAAATTTTCATCGGGCTCATTCAGGCCTTGGTATTTGCAATCTTGACGTTGGTGTTTATGAACACGGCAACGCTTCCCCATGAAGAAGAACATTAGAATGGACAGGGGAACGGTTCGAGATCAAAGAAGGAGGTGAAACAATAATGACAGAAAACTTTGTTGTGGGATTTACAATCGCTATGGGAGGAATGGGACCGGCAATAGCAATCGGACTGATCGTGGCCAAGGCTCTGGAAGCAATGGGGAGAAATCCCGAAGCATCGGCACGTGTGCAGACCGTCATGATCTTAGGTATAGCATTCGCTGAGGCCATTGCTATTTACTCGCTGGTAATGGCCCTCATCCTGAAATTCACTTAAGGAAGGTCTATGAATATCAATTTTTTTCAGATACTATTCCAGATCGTGAACTTTGCCATCCTTTTATTCCTTCTGAAAAAATACCTGTATGGCCCAATCTTAAGAATCCTTGAACAGCGGGCAAGAAAGATTAGAGATGGCTTGGAGGCTGCCGAAAAGAGCATCCTCGAACAGGAAAAGCTTGAGCATGAAAAAAAGAAGTTGGTAATCGCTGCGCAAAAGGACGCACATAAGATTTTGGAAGGTGCCAGGATCAGAGCCGAAAAAGTGGAAAAGGGTCTTCTCGAAAAAGCGCATCAAGAAGCCGAAACAAAGATTCAGAAAGCAGAAAATATCGCAAAGGCACGGGTTCACCAGATGGAACATGAGCTTGAGCGAAAGTTTACCCAAACCGTTGTCGCAACTACAGAGACGCTCTTGAAAGACACGTTGACGCCGCACGATCAGAAAGCAATCATTCATGCCCAAATCGAGCGCCTAAAAAAGATGAAGAAAACCTAGAATGTGGCGGAAAAAACGTCAGATAAAGGTCGCCTCTGAGGCAGAACAGAAAAGAGCAATCGAGACAAAGGCAAAAGCAGCCCTCGTTGTTTCTGTCGTTGCCCTATCCCCGTTTCAACGCAGGGAGATCGAGCAAATTCTCGCGGGCCTGTTCGGAGGAATCTACAAAATTGAAAATCGACTGGACGATTCTGTTATTGGCGGCTTGTACATCAAAATCGGGGATAAAGCCATCGACGCAACGCTTCGGGCCAAAATCGAAAAACTGAAGGAAAGACTTCTTCCATGAAAAGAAACCTCGCCAAAGAGTACACCAGAATTCTGGACTTCATTTCTGATCAAACAGCCAAGGTGGAAGCGGAGACAACAGAACTAAAGACGGAGAGCGTGGGAGTCGTGGAGAGTGCGGGTGATGGCGTTGCAATGGTAAGGGGCCTTTACAAGGTGATGTATAACGAACTTTTGTTATTTCCCAAAAAAACCTTCGGTCTTGCAGTAAATCTCGAAGAAAACCGGATCGGGACGATTATCCTCGGTGAGCATAAACACATCAAAGAAGGCGATTTGGTCCACACTACCGGTCGTTTACTCTCGGTTCCGGTGGGGAATGCGTTCATCGGCAGGGTAATCGACCCATTAGGTTTCCCTTTGGATGGGAAACCAAAGCCGAAAGAGACAGAGTTTTACCCGTTGGAGCGTCTTGCTCCCGGGGTTATTGAGCGTGAGCCTGTTCATGTACCGCTCCAAACCGGGGTGAAAGCCATCGACAGCATGATTCCCATCGGCAGAGGTCAGCGAGAACTCATCATTGGGGATCGTGGCACAGGGAAGTCATCGCTCCCGATCACGACCATCATCAACCAAAAAGGATCAGGTGTTGTCTGTATCTACGTCGTCATCGGGCAGAGAGCCTCATTCGTGGCAAAACTCGTATCTATACTCGAGCAGTTTGACGCCTTGGATCACACGATAATCGTAGCAGCAACCGCAGCAGATCCGGCAACGCTCCAGTACATCGCGCCCTATGCAGGCTGTGCATTGGGGGAGTATTTTGCCTATAACGGCCGTGATGCCTTAGTCATTTACGATGATCTCACGAAACACGCATGGTCTTATCGAGAGCTTTCCTTGCTCCTCCATCGGCCCTCGGGCAGAGAGGCGTACCCAGGAGACATTTTTTACCTGCACTCCCGCGTACTCGAGCGTGCCTGCAAGCTGAACAAAAAGCGCGGCGGCGGATCTCTCACTGCCCTGCCAATTGTTGAAACTCAGGCGGGAGATCTTTCATCGTATATTCCGACCAATATTATCTCAATCACCGACGGCCAAATTTACCTCGAACCGGACCTGTTTTACGCAGGAGTACGGCCGGCGATAAACGTGGGCTTGTCTGTCTCGAGAGTAGGCGGTGCTGCACAGGCGAAAGCCATGAAAAGGGTGGCGGGAAAACTCCGCTTGGATCTGGCGCAGTATCGAGAGTTGGCGGCATTCGCACAGTTCGCCTCCGACCTTGATCCAAAAACACAAAGCCAACTCGAGCGAGGGGCCCGCATCACGGAAATCCTCAAACAAGGGTGGGATGAGCCTGCTCCCCTCGAACACCAAGTGGTTATCATTTGGGCTGCAACGAATGGTTTTCTCGACCCTGTAAAGAAAGATCAATGTCGCCAGTGGGAACGATTGTTCATCCAATATCTCGACACGGCACATCCGGAGATTCTCGAACATCTCAGACAAATACCGGAAATGACCGGCGAACTCGAGGATGAGCTAACAAAAGCCGCAACAACATTTAACGCCATAGAAAGCGGCTTGATGCTTGAGGAAGAATAATATGGCTGCAATTAAGATCATTAAACGCAGAATCCGATCCGCAAAAAATATTAAACAAATTACCAAGGCCATGGAGATGGTTGCTGCTTCAAAAATGCGAAGAGCCCAAGAAAAGGCGCTGACTACCAGGCCATACTCTACAAAATTGCGCGAAATCCTCTCTCAACTGGCAACCAGAATTCGCTCCGACAAACATCCAATGCTGAGGTCTTTCCCTGACAGCATAGGAGCAACCGGAATAATACTTATCTCCTCCGACCGCGGGCTTTGCGGCGCCTTAAACACGAACCTTTTTCGAGCCATGGAAGAGTTCAAGCTTGCTCTTCATGAAGAAATGCGAGAGCAAATGTTAAGTTTTGAGTACATTGCAGTCGGCAGAAAATCCCGAGACTATGTTTTAAAAACCGGTCAAGCGCTCTACGCAGAGTTTACAAACCTCCCCGAGCGACCGAAATTTGAAGACGTAAGCCCGATTGCTAAACTCGCGATCGAAGGGTTTATGAGTGGAAAATTTAAGCAGGTTTATATCGTCTATACGGACTTTGTCACCACCCTTAAACAGGAAGTAAACTCATTCCGTCTCCTTCCGATAGAGACAAAGAAGCTGAAAGAAACCTCCGAAACCCTCATCAGACCTCTGAAGGATTATCTGTTTGAACCCGATGCGGATACGGTCATGGAAGCGCTGCTTCCTCACTACATAGAAATGCAAGTGTATCAGACGGCCCTCGAAGCGTTGGCGTCGGAACAGAGCGCCAGAATGGTTGCGATGAAAAGCGCTTCAGACAACGCGGCTGAGATCATCCAAGACCTAACGCTCATATACAACAAGGATAGGCAGCAGTCGATCACCAGTGAAATTGCTGACTTGGTTACATCCCGGAAGGCGTTGTCAGCATAGCGGAAAGAAACAGTATGAAAGTCCTTCATCTCATGAGTAAAAATCCAATCAGCGCGACACCGAACATCCCTTTTAAGGATGTGTGGAAACTCATCTTTGAAAAAAGGATTAGCGGTCTCCCCATAACAGGAAAAGGCCATCAATTGGTCGGTATCATTTCTGAAGAAGATCTCATTGAGCGGTTGTATCCATCGTACGAACAATATTTTTTCGATCCGTTATCAGCGAAGAATTTCGAAGAGATGGAGAAAAATTTGACCGATGTGTCGAAGCTTCGGGCGAAAGACGTCATGAACAAAAATGTGTTTACCACAACCGAAGAAACACCCATCATGAAAGCAGCCTCGGTAATGCTGGTCAACCGTGTAAGCTGCCTTCCGGTTATCAAAACGAAAAAAGGGATGGCAACACTCATAGGAATTATCTGTAAGGGAGATATTTTCGGTCAACTGTTTAGAAGTATGCGCCAAAAAAAATAGTGAAGAAAAAAAGATGAAAAACCAGGGGAAAGTGATAAGAATTGTCGGTCCCGTCATTGATGTCCGGTTTGAGGAAACTCTTCCCGAGATTTACACAGCCCTTGAACTCAAACGGGATTCAGACACAAAGCTTACATTGGAAATCCAACAACATATCGGGAAAAACACAGCCCGCTGTATCGCCCTTGGATCATCAGACGGGCTAAGACGCGGAATGAAGGTTATGGATACCGGCGGCCCGATTACCGTCCCCGTGGGCAACGAAATTTTGGGAAGAATGTTCAATGTTGTCGGAGAACCGATCGATGAAAAAGGTCCGGTGAGAACCAAAACCAGGGCTCCGATCCACCGAACACCTCCGAGCATTATGGAACAGGAAACAAAGCCACAGATGCTGGAAACCGGTATCAAAGTGATCGACCTTATCGCGCCGTTTGCAAAAGGAGGGAAAGTCGCTGCTTTCGGAGGGGCAGGAGTCGGTAAGACGGTCATCATCATGGAACTCATCCGCAATATCGCGATCCAGTACGAGGGCCATTCCGTCTTTGCTGGGGTCGGGGAAAGAACACGGGAAGGAAACGAGCTCTATATCGATATGAAAGAAGCGGGAGTTTTGAAAAACACGGTGATGGTGTTCGGTCAGATGAACGAACCTCCGGGAAACAGGCTCCGTGTGGGGCTGACCGGTGTGACATTTGCAGAGCATTTTCGTGACAGCCATGGAGAAGATGTCCTCTTATTCATCGATAATATTTTCCGCTTTGCCCAAGCCGGTTCCGAAGTCTCAGCTCTGCTTGGCAGAGTACCTTCCGCGGTGGGGTATCAACCGACCCTTGCGAGTGAAATGGCAGCCCTTCAGGAAAGGATCACCTCAACGAAAGCCGGCTCAATTACTTCTTTTGAAGCGGTTTACGTCCCCGCCGACGATTATACCGATCCTGCTCCGGCCACAACCTTCTCGCATTTGGATTCAACCATCACCCTCGAACGAGCGTTGGTTGAACAGGGCCTCTATCCGGCCGTTGAACCATTGACCTCATCGTCAAACATCCTGACCCCAGCGATTATCGGCAAGGATCACTACGAAACTGCCAGGGCTGTGCAACGGGTCCTGCAACGATACAAAGACCTGCAGGACATCATTGCAATTTTGGGAATCGACGAGCTCTCGGACGAAGATAAGCTTGTTGTTGCCAGGGCGAGAAGAATCCAGCGCTTTCTCTCACAACCGTTCTTTGTCGCCGAGCAATTCACCGCAGTACCGGGAAAGTATGTCCCGATTAAAGAAACAGTTCGGGGTTTCAGGGAAATTCTTGATGGGCTCCACGATCAGCTTCCGGAACAAGCCTTTTACCTGGTTGGAAGTATAGACGAAGCGGTTCAGAAAGCCAAAACCCTGTAATAGCCTAAAGTCAAAAGTTTACAGGAAACAATGGGAACAGAGGTTATTATATAGAACCAAACTTATAATTTTGAACTTTTAACTGCTTGATTTGGGTTTTTAACTTTTAACTTTTAATTTTTAACTATTAACTGCCTATTATGGAACTCTTCTCGCTTGAAGTCATCTCTCAAGACACCGTGCTCTACCAGGACACGGCGGAGTCGGTAACCGCCTATGCTTCAGAAGGAGCGGTCACGATCCTGGCTCATCATACGCCATTCTTCTCGAGTCTCAATACGGGAACAATCACAGTTCGAAAAGGTGATCAGACTATTGAACTCGTGACCGGGGCCGGATTTATTGACGTTTCATCCGAAAATACGGTCACCATCCTCGTCGACAGCGCCGTCAGGGCAGAGGAGATCGATATCCGAAAAGCCGAGGAAGCCAAAACCAGAGCTGAAGAACTTTTAAAGCAAAGGGTATCCCGTACGGAAATCCTCCTCGCCGAAGCCTCGCTAAAAAAGGCGGTCCTGGAGCTCAAAGTTGCCAGAGCCCGAAAGCACCACGGACAGACATTTTCTTAAGTCTCAGAAGACGTGTTACAATGAGGGCCGTGAATATCCTTGGTATTGACCCTGGGATTGCGAGAACCGGTTGGGGAATTATCCATTACGATAGCAATTCCTCTGTAGCGCTAGCCTTCGATTGTATTGAGACAAAAAAGAACCTGGCTCCGGAAAGCCGCCTTGAGGACCTATATACCTCACTGAAAAAAATTCTGAAAAAATGGAGACCCAAGGAAGCGGCGGTCGAGAAACTTTTTTTCAACACGAACGCCAAAACCGCGCTCGCGGTTGGGGAGGCTAGGGGAGTGACGTTACTTGCCTTAAAGCAGGAGGCGATCCCTGTGTCTCAATACACTCCGCTTGAAGTAAAAATGGCGGTTTCAGGGTACGGGAGAGCGGACAAGCACCAGGTTGAACTCATGGTAAAAATGCTCTTAAACCTCAAAGTCATACCCTCCCCCGATGATGTGACCGATGCTCTTGCAGTTGCAATTACCCACGGAGTAATCAAGAAACCGAAATGATCGCCAAAGTTACCGGAAAATTTGATCGCGTGTACAAAAATTCACTGATCGTTGACGTGGCCGGAATCGGCTTTAAAATTGCCGTTCCGGCTCGAATACTGAACCGCAAAGCTGCCCAAGGGGAGACGGTGTCACTCTATACGTATACCTACGTCCGCGAAGATACGCTTTCGCTGTATGGCTTTGACACGCTCGAAGAGCTCTCCCTGTTTGAAACATTGCTTGCAATAGCCGGAGTAGGACCAAAAACCGCCTTGAGCGTGATTTCTTCGGGTGGCAGGGACGAGATCGCTCAAGCAATACTCAATGGCGACGTCGATTTCTTCACCACGATTCCGGGTGTCGGGAGAAAAACAGCCCAGCGGATCATCATCGATCTGAAAGCGACACTTGGAGCCGATAAGGGGACGGATCTTTTTGAAGTCGTAAGCCCTGCGTATGAAGAGACCGTTCAGGCACTCCGACAGTTTGGATTTACACAATCGGAGGCCCGGGAATCTTTAAGAACGATTAAAGGAAAGGGCAAGATGACAACAGAACAACTCATTAAAGAAGCCTTAAAGACAATCGGAAAGTAGGCTCATGAAGGCAGCCAAAGACGCAAAAGCTCCCGACATCAACATCCGTCCGAAAACCCTAAACGATTTCTTCGGGCAAGAAAAGGTAAAGGGAAAACTTCGAACTTTTCTCGCCGCTGCGAAAAAACGGAACGAACCGCTCGAACATCTCCTCTTCTACGGGCCACCGGGCCTTGGGAAGACGACACTTGCCCATGTCATCGCCAACGAGATGGAAAGCGAAATCCGCGTTACGTCAGGTCCGGCGATCGAGCGGGCTGGCGATCTCGCCTCAATCCTCACGAACCTCAAGGACCGCGACATCCTTTTTATCGACGAGGTTCACCGACTGAGCAAAATTGTAGAAGAAACCCTCTATCCTGCGATGGAGGAATATCACCTAGACATTGTACTTGGTAAAGGCCCATCCGCGAGAACCGTGAGATTGGACCTCCCCAGGTTCACGATCATCGGGGCAACCACGCGCATCGGAATGCTGTCTTCGCCGCTACGGGACCGTTTCGGAGCCATCCACCACATCGACTATTATTCATCCGCAGAAGTCGAAATGATCCTTGTCCGCTCAGCCGCTATCCTGGGAATGAAGTTCGATAAAGCCGTCGCGCGGGAACTTTCCAAAACATCAAGGGGAACTCCAAGGGTAGCCAACAGATTGCTTCGTCGGATCAGGGATTACTCCGAGGTCCATGCAAAAGGCCAGTTGACCTTAGAGGTTGTCAAGAAGGCGCTTGAGATGCTTGAAGTTGACAAAGCGGGTTTGGATAAAGCAGATCGTCGGATTCTTGAGGCGATCATCAAAAAACACGCTGGAGGACCCGTCGGTATCGAGTCGATCGCCGCCACTATTTCAGAGGACATCGAAACGTTAAGAGACGTCCACGAACCGTACCTTTTACAACTGGGCTTTCTCAAAAGGACATCCCGGGGCCGGATGGCAACTCTCCTTGCATACGAGCACCTCTCAATCCCGATTCCGAAAAAGGTTAAAGATCAGCAGGAACTCTTCTAAACTCATCATCCGAAAATCGCTGTTGACACCCCCATCAAAATTCGGGTATAGTTTGGTCAGATGTACCAAACAATAGGCGAAACAATAAGTGTTCTGGGAATTTTTAGAGAAACCTCATTCGTCCCCAAAACGTTCCATTGGCACAACCGCGCATATCCCATTGAGGAAATCACGAGCATCCACGAGGTCAAAGATGAGAGTATTAAGAAACGCCGTTATGCCGTCCTCTCAAACGGAAATCTCTACCTTCTCGAATACAACCGCACCACCGAAACCTGGATCCTGGAACAGATTTGGATGGAAGGATGACACAAGATTGAAGATTCAAGATTCAAGATTTAAGATTTAAGAATTAAACATTAAACATTGAACATTCCCATGACCATCCTCCACGTAGACCTCAACTCATATTTTGCCACAGTAGAGCAGCAACAAAACCCATTCTTACGGGGAAAGCCGGTAGGGATTGTGAAAGACATAGGCAGAATGTGCATTATTGCCGCAAGTAAAGAAGCCAAAAGGCTTGGGATCAAAACCGGCACCAACCTCCATGATGCCAGAAAACTTGCCCCCCGTCTCATCCTTATCAAAGCAGATTTTGACAAATACCTCGATTACACAAAACGTTTCTTTGCGCTCGTTGAATCATTTAGCCCGGACGTTACCCTATTCTCACTCGATGAAGCGTTCATCAACACCTCAAATTGTATCCGCCTCTGCGGTTCAGCCGAAACCCTTGCGGTCAAGATTCAGGAAAAGATCTATGCGAAGCTCGGAAATTGGGTCACCGCCTCAATTGGGATTTCGTATAACCGCACGCTTGCCAAGCTTGCCGGAGACCATGCTCCGAAAGGCGGCTACTTTCGGATTAGCAAGGAAAATCTTGATGAAATCTTGGCGGGATGCAAGCCGCGAGACATCTGCGGGATTGGCCCTCGCTTGGAAGAAAAACTCATCAACACGGGGGTGACGAACATCCTTCAAATCAGAAAGCTTGAGGATAAAATTCTCAAGCTGCGTTTCGGACCGTTTTGGGGACCGGAGCTCAAGAGGATTTCCATCGGTGAGGAATCGCATCTCTTAAGACTGCTTGATTCCAATCTATACATGAAGGGTGTCGGCCGCACCATTACGGGGTTTCGCCTCTGCGATTCAGAAGAAGAGATTCAAAAGATCATCCGCAACCTTGTCGAGGAAGCAACCTACAAGATTCGCCAAATGAATCTTGCCGGCCGTCAAATATCCATTTTCCTGGAGGGAGAGGAGAAAATCTGGTATCGGCATCGGACGCTCAAGTACCACGTTCGTCATCCGGATGAGGTATTCGACCTCATCTACAACGGTTTGTATAAAGGTTGGCAGCGGAGCTTTGCCGTGATTCGCTTCGGCGTTCATGTAGGCCTCCTTTCTCCGGTAACAAACCTCACGGCGTGTTGGCTTGAAAGCTGGCAAAAGAGAGAAAAACTCTGGAGTGCGGTCGATGCAATCAATAAGAAGCATGGATTCGCAAGCCTCCGCTCCGCAAGACTCCTAAGGGGGCCGCTCATAAGGCCGGAAGTGACGGGGTATCTCGGCGACAAATTGTACCAATTTCCAAGGGAGTGAAACAAAAGTTGTGTTATACTTAATTCAAAGTGAATGTATTGTAAATGGGAGATCGGAGGTGAGCATAAATGGCTGACAAAGCGGTTGGGAAGGTGGCGCACTACTATGACAAAATCTGTGTTGCCGTCGTCGATGTAACGGGGCAATTAAAGGTAGGGGATACCATCAAAATTGCCGGGAAAGCCGAGGGTGATGAACTGGTCCAAACCGTGGAATCGATGGAAATAGATCACGAGAAGGTCAAAGAGGCAAAGAAAGGACAATCGGTAGGACTGAAGGTGGATAAAAAAGTCTACGAAGGAACACCGGTCTATAAAGCAACCGAGTAACATTTCCAAGATCCTGGTATGGATTTTCACAAAGCTCCAGATATACAGGAAAAGCTCTCTGCAATTCTCCGAGTAATGAAATTTCCTCATATTGACGCCACAAAAGTCATTTGTTTCAGAAGTTTTGGTTCTTCCTCTCGGGCAAGGGCGAGAATCTGGAGTTTTCCCCGAATCTGGCAGCTCGCACTTCGCCTTAAGCCCCACTACGTCATCGAGATTCTCTCTGAAAGGTTTGACAGGTTGCCGGAGGATGACAAGACGAGAGTGTTGATCCACGAGCTCTTGCATATCCCCAAAACCTTCTCCGGGGCTCTCGTTCCCCATCGGGGAAGGGGACGCCGTATTGATCACCAGACAGTGGAAGCACTATTTCAAAAATATAAATCCCAAGGTTCTAAACCCTAAACCTTTATCCTGATCCGCCAGCTGGCGGACGAAGGACTATACCCTCATGTCTCTTCTAATCCTTCATGGCGACCAGATAGTAGCTAGCCGTAGTGCACTCAGGGAGAGTGTGGAAAAAGCCAGAAGGTCAGGGATCAAAGATATCGTGAGACTTAATGGCGAGAAGGTATCGCTTGGAGATCTCAAGCAAGCCCTCGAGAGCGAGAGCCTTTTTGGGACCGTTCGGTTGGTCATCATCGAAAACGTATTGACAAGGGTCCGGTCAAAAACCAAGGAGGAGCTTGTGCGCTATATTGCCGTCGAAAGTCCAAAGGGAGAGGTAATCCTTTGGGAACGTAAAGAACTCACCACCGCCCAACTACGATTGGTAAATAAAACGGCCACGGTTCGACTGTTTAAATTAAGCAAAGCGATCTTTCGCTTCCTTGACTCAATTTACCCGAAAAATACAGGGCAATTGCTGGGTTATTACCACGAAACGTTAAAACAGGACGCACCCGAGCTCGTTTTCTACATGCTCTCAAGGAGGGTTACAAGCCTCCTCATGGCAGCGGATTACAACGGAAAAGAACTCCATGCCATGCAAAAGTGGCAAAGACAGCGACTCCTGGCTCAAGCCGGGAAATTTACTTCAAAAGACCTTCAGATGCTCCACGAAAGCCTCTACCGGACGGATGTTGCGGTCAAGACCGGAAAGAGCATTCTGCCCCTTTCATCGATGCTTGACTTGATTTTAAGCGAAATCTAGAATGAGCCTTACGAAGAAAAGATGCGCCTAAGTCCGGAGATCTTCAGAGATTACGACATCCGGGCAATCATCCCCGGAGAGCTCGATGAGGCAGGTCTGATACGGGTGGCACAGGCAATCGCCGTCTGTTTCCAACCCAGAACAATCCAGGTAGGAAGAGACATGCGGATGTCTTCGCCGAAACTTCACCAGATCTTTGTAAACACCATGCTCAAGGCGGGTGTTGACGTGGTCGACCTCGGACTGATTTCAACGGACATGCTGTATTTTGCGGCCGGCAAGTACAATGAAGACCTGGCGGTAACCATCAGCGCCTCCCACAATCCGCCCCAGTACAATGGCATGAAAATCGTGAAACGCGGGGCTATCGCGGTCTCGGGCGATAGCGGGATCTATGAAATCCGGGATCTCGCCGTGTCAACCAAAAGCCTTGAGAAAACATCGAAAGAGACAGGCAGACTTTCGAAGCGTCGGGTTCTTAACGATTTTGTCAAACACGTTCTCAAATTCATCAACGTAAAAAATATGAAGCCGTTCAAGGTGGCGGTTGATACCGGAAACGGGATGGGAGGGTTTTTTATGCCCGCCGTTGAAGACCATCTGCCTTGGAAAGTCACGAGGATCTTCTACGAGCTCGACGGATCGTTCCCAAATCACATCCCGAGTCCTATCGAAGCAAAAAACATGCTGGATACGGTAAAAGCGGTGAAAAGAGTTGGGGCGGACGTTGGCATGGCATTCGATGGCGACGGGGATAGGGTTTTCCTGGTTGATGAAACCGGGCGAATCGTCTCCGGCACCATTATGACCGCCCTGATCACCGAAAACCTTCTCAGAAAACATCCGAAACAAACGATCCTCTACAATGCAATCGTCGGACGGGTTGTCCCTGAAATCATCAAAAAGCGGGGCGGTAAACCCGTCCGTGTCCGCGTCGGACACACGCTGATCAAAGAAGCAATGCGAAAGCACAACGGGTTGTTTTGCGGCGAGCATTCCGGTCATTACTTTTTTCGTGATTTTTTCTATGCTGATTCTGCAATCATCGCCGCTTTACTCGTTTTGGAGCTGATGTCCGTAAAGAACCAAAAGCTTTCTGATCTCGTAAGGCAATATGATAAGTATCCGAGCTCCGGTGAAATTAACTTTATGGTAAAAGATAAACTCGGTGTTATGCGAAGGTTGGAAACAACGTATAAGAACAAGGCCAGATCAACGGATTGGCTAGATGGGATTAGTGTCTGGTTTACAGACTGGTGGTTTAACGTCCGACCTTCCAATACCGAACCATTGCTTCGACTCAATATTGAAGCGGACAACCATAAAATCCTTGCAGAACATACGACTGAAATTGTCAGCTTTCTCAGCAGTCACGGAACAATACGGCAAGCATAGGGATCAAAACAGACTGCATCAATTCCCAATCACTTGCTGCATAAGGGTTAACCTCGTACAATCAAATCCATGGATAAACTCGACAGTATTGAAGAAATTCGTAAGATCGATGTTCAAAATGTATTGGGCTCCATCGAAGCCTTAGCCAAGCAATGCCTTCATGCCTGGGATGAAGCAAGTGCCGTAACAATTCCCCCTGCCTACAGTGAAATCGACAATATTGTGATGACCGGCATGGGGGGCACCGGCTTGGGGGCAAGAGTCATCCAGTCGGTATACGGCAACGAGATAAGGTATCCATTCACCAGAATCAACGGATATGATATTCCCGCCTTCGTAAATGAGAAATCGCTCGTCATTTGCGCGAGCTATTCCGGCACAACGGAAGAAACGTTAAGTAATGCAAATCAAGCAATCAAGGCCAGGGCAAAATGGATCGCTATTGGCACAGGCGGACCACTCATAGACCTTGCCAAACGAGAAAGAGTCCCTTACTACCAAGTACTGCCGACCCACAATCCGTCGAACCAGCCTCGCATGGCAATCGGGTACAACGTCGTTGGAGTACTGGCACTTGCGGCCAAGATTGGAGTCATTCAATTGAGTCAGGCTGAGATTGAAACAGCCGCAAAAGCAATGACGGAAGTCTGGGTAAAGACGAATCCCACGGTGGCAGTTCCACACAATCCCGCAAAGAAACTTGCAAAGCAAATGCTCGGCCGAATAATTGTATATATCTCAGCTGAACATCTCGTCGGTTCAACGCATACAATCAACAATCAGTTAAACGAAAATGCCAAAGCCTTCTCCACTGATTTCCAGATTCCCGAACTCAATCATCACCTTTTGGAAGGTCTCAAACATCCAAGTACCAATCCGGAGCACCTCTTTGTTATTTTCGCTGAATCATCGCTTTACTCAGAGAAAATAAAATTGCGGTTTGCAATTACGAAAGAGATAACGATGAAGAACAAGATAGCGTCGATTGAGATCAGCTTGCACTCAGAAACAAAGCTTTCTCAGGCGTTCGAGCTAATTCAGTTCGGGGCTGTAACGAATTTGTACCTTTCAATTCTTTATGACCAAAATCCGGCTCCCATTCCCTGGGTTGACTACTTCAAAGAAAAACTGAAAAACTAGCTCCACCCAAGCCTCATCATGACTTTCCCTCTTAAGCCATAAGAGACTATTCCTTTTTCTGGGATTGAACAAGAGCTTTCGCTAAGTTATATTGGGTGTATGGTGAGTTCCAATGACTATGTGGTCTGGTTTCGCGAGATCGATAAAGACGATATCCCGCTCGTCGGCGGTAAAGGAGCGAATCTGGGGGAAATGGTCAAAGCGGGATTTCCCGTCCCGAACGGCTTCATCGTCACGGCGCCGGCCTATTTCTATGTCCTCGACCACAATGACCTTCGGCCGAAGATTAAATCCATCCTTACAGGCCTGAACGTTCAGGATACAACAGCACTTCACCAAGCCAGCCAACGCGTCAAAAAGTTGATCACCAACGCCGAAGTTCCGCCGGACCTGGCCGATGCGATGATAAAGCACTACCGATCTCTCGATAAGCATGACAGTGCTCCGCTCGTTGCCGTCCGCTCATCAGCTACGGCAGAGGATCTTCCCGGAGCCTCTTTTGCAGGACAACAAGCAACCTTCCTTAATGTGAAAGGGGCCGCCAACGTGGTCGATGCCATCCGTGAGGCTTGGGCATCACTCTTCGAACCCCGAGCCATTTTTTATCGCGCGGAAAAAGGATTTGATCATTTCAAAGTCGGAATCGCAATACCCGTTCAGAATATGGTTCAATCCGATGTTTCGGGAGTCATGTTTACCGTCGACCCTGTAACACAAGACAAACGCACCCTCATTATTGAGGCAATCTGGGGGCTGGGGGAAATGATCGTCCAAGGGGCAGTGACACCGGACCGATATATAGTCGAGAAAAAAACGTATAAAATTCTCAAGAAATACATTGTCAAACAACAAATAGAGCTCGTGAAAAAACACGGGAAAGATGTCGAGGCGAGAGTACCTCTGAATAAACAAAAAGCCCAGAAACTCTCGGATGACCAGATTGGGAAACTCGCGAAAATTGGTGAGGCAATTCACCATCACTATTTTTTTCCACAGGATATAGAGTGGGGCGTTGATAGAGACGAGATCTATATCCTGCAAACGAGGCCGATCACTACCCTCGGAGAAAAGGAACTATCGATAACGGACGAAGCTACAGGCAGGGCCATCGCCAAATCACTCAAACTGATCCTCAAAGGAGATCCTGCCTCGCCTGGCATCGCAAGCGGGAAAGTCCGCATCATCCATTCTGCCCGTGAAATCGGAAAAATCCTCAAAGGGGAAGTGCTGGTGACCGAGATGACAACCCCGGACTTCGTTCCGGCAATGAGGAAAGTAACCGCTATCGTAACCGATAAAGGCGGGCAAACTTCCCACGCCGCCATCGTCTCGCGTGAACTCGGGATAACCTGCGTCGTCGGAACTGGTAAAGCAACCGATACCTTGAAAACGGGCCAACAGATCACGGTCAACGGCAAGACCGGCGAGGTCTTCAATGGGGTACTTTCGCCCCGAAAGGTAACCACACCCTCGGTGCCACGCGGCGAGGTGAGGCTTGTGACCCAAAGAAGCACCGCAACCAAAGTTTACGTTAACCTAGGAGAGCCGGATCTCGCTGCCGATATTGCATCAAGAAACGTCGACGGAGTAGGGCTGTTGCGCGCCGAGTTTATGGTTGCCCAAATTGGGATCCACCCCAAAAAGATGATTCACGACGGAAAAAAACAACAATTCATCAACAAACTCGCCGACGGGCTGGAGGTCTTCTGTCGTGCATTTCAGGGAAAACCTGTGGTTTACCGGGCGACGGATTTCAAAACCAACGAATACAGGAATCTGCCGGGAGGTACCCACTATGAACCGCAGGAGCAAAACCCCATGCTCGGATACAGGGGAGCATTTCGGTACATATCTGACGAAACGGTGTTTGACCTGGAACTTGAAGCCATAAAAAAAGTGAGGAACAAAGCCGGGCACAAGAATCTTTGGCTGATGATACCGTTCGTCCACACAGTCAAAGAACTGGCTGAAGTAAAAAGGATCGTTGCCTCCCGAGGCCTGTTTCGCTCAGCCACGTTCAAGTTTTGGATGATGGTCGAAATCCCGTCGAACGTTATCCTACTCGATGAGTTTATCGACGTCGGGATTGACGGAATATCGGTTGGCACCAATGACCTCACGATGCTCATTCTCGGCATCGACAGGGATAACGAAGAAGTGGCGAGTCAATTCGATGAGCGAAATCCCGCCGTAATGTGGGCACTTGAAAAAATCATCAAAACGGCGAACAAAAGAAGAATCACCTCCTCGGTATGCGGACAGGCCCCCTCACAGTACCCTGAGTTTACCCAAAAGCTTGTCGAGTGGGGGATTACCAGTGTGTCGGTGAGCCCGGATGCGATCGAGCAAACGCGCGAAACCGTCTACCAGGCTGAACTCCGCCTCGTCAGAAGATAAATGAAACCAGAACTATCATGCGTCATAATTCTTAATTCATAATTCATAATTCTTAATTCTTTATTATTATCCCGTGGCACAGATAACTCAAACCCTTGCCAAAGAGATTCTCGATTCCCGGGGAATCCCGACAATTGAGACAACCCTGACGATTGACAACGAGCGCAAGGTAACCGCTTCAGTACCGGCTGGAACGTCTACTGGCACTCACGAAGCCGTTGAGCTTCGGGACAACGATCAGAATCGATTCTACGGCAAAGGGGTGTTGAAGGCGGTTGCAAACGTAAACGCAGTCATCGGCCCGGCAATTCTCGGAAAAGATCCGACCCGCCAAACCGACGTCGATCAGATCCTCGTTAATCTCGATGGGTCGTTAAACAAATCGCGCTTGGGCGCCAACGCCATTCTTTCCGTTTCAACAGCCCTGTGTAAAGCCGGAGCCCTCGCGTACAATTTACCGGTATATAAGTATCTCTTCGCAAAATACCGTCTGGCCAAAGATCCGCCCACATTTCCTACTCCGACGTTCAACGTGATAAACGGAGGAAAACACGGAGCCGGGAACCTGGACTTTCAGGAATTCCATATCATTCCCTCGACCAGAATGAGCTATTCCCAAGCGCTTCAAACGGGCGTTGAAGTCTATCACGCCATCGACCAAGTCCTCACCAAACACGGAGCGATCCATAGCGTCGGCATCGAGGGCGGATTTGCTCCGAACTTGTACAACAATTCTGATGCCCTGGAGCTAATACTCGAGGCAATTCGGACGACGAAGTATAAATATGGGGAGGATGTCTTTCTCGGCCTCGACGTAGCCGCCTCCAATTTCTACAAGGGAGGGAAGTATCAAATCAAGGATCGGAAAGAACCTTTTTCTACAAAAGAATTTATTGACTATTACAAAGGCCTCAATGATCAGTACCATCTGTACACTCTCGAGGATCCGCTATTCGAAGATGATTGGGGTTCCTGGACAACCCTGACCAAGGAAATTGGGACCTCAACGGTTGTTATTGGCGACGATCTCCTGACGACGAATAAAGAAAGAACCCTGAAAGGTATTGCTGAAAAGTGCTGTACGGGAATCTTGGCGAAGCCGAACCAAATTGGCACCATCTCACAGGCAATTGAGGTCATTACAATTGCAAAAAATGCGGGTTGGCAAGTCGTCGTTTCCCATCGCTCGGGTGAAACCAACGATGACTTTATCGCTGATTTTGCCGTTGGCGTTGGCGCGCATTACACGAAGTTTGGCGCGCCGGCTCGCGGTGAGCGCATCGCAAAATACAACCGCCTTCTCGACATAGAAAGCGAACTTACCGCAAAACCCCAAGCTCCGCAGACGAACGCATAACAAGGGAGATCCCAGCAAACAATGAGCCCAATCCCGAAACCCATTGTGCTTTTGATCCTCGACGGTTGGGGCATCGCCCCACCGGGACCGGGCAATGCTATCGAAAGAGCGATTACACCGAACCTGGATCGTTACTGGAATGCTTTTCCTCACACAAAACTTGAAGCTTCCGGTGAAGCAGTGGGTCTTCCCCACGGGGAAGAAGGGAACACGGAAACGGGCCATCTGAACATCGGTGCGGGGCAAATTGTCTACCAGGATTTACCGCGTATCAACATGTCAATTGCAGATGGCAGCTTTTTCGAAAACCAGGCTTTCGTAACTGCCGGGGCGCATGTGCAAACTTACAACTCGACCTTGCACCTCATGGGCCTTGTCGGAGCAGGGGGAGTACACTCAAACATCGAGCACCTGTTTGCCCTGCTCCATTTTGCGAGCCTCCATCGACTTGAACACGTTGCGCTTCATCTTTTTACGGACGGCAGGGACTCTCCTCCGACCTCGGCGTTAACCTACATTTCACAGATTCAGGCGAAAATTCAAACTATAGGTGTAGGAGAGATCGCTTCTGTCATGGGGCGATTTTATGCGATGGACAGGGACCAACGCTGGGAGCGAACCGAGAAAGCCTACCAAGCCTTAACCGTCGGCGCCGCACATAAAGCCCGTGATGCAAATGAATCGGTTACGTCCGCATATACTGCCGGGAAAACCGATGAATTCATTGAACCCACGTTGATTGTTGATGAAAACAACAATCCGAAAAGACTGGTGCGGGAAAACGATGCGGTAATCTTTTTTAATTTTCGCATTGATCGACCGAGGCAGCTTACCAAGGCCTTTGTTTTGCCGAACTTTGAAACTGCTGCAGAAAAGCGCCCTGCATTCGATCCCTACGCGATCAAGTACTTTCGTAAGCACGCGGCCTACCCGCAGCTTCAAACCACTCCGTTTACTCGTGGAGAGAGAATCAAAAATCTCCTCTTCGTAACCATGACAGAGTACGAGCGGGCGCTACCGGTATCAATCGCCTACCCGCCGCAAACGGTGGAGATGCCATTTGGAAGGATAATCGCCGACTTCAACCTCCGACAGCTCAGGGTGGCAGAGACCGAAAAAGAACGCTTCGTGACCTACTATTTCAATGGGCTAAGGGAAGACCCATTTCCGGGAGAAGACCGTATTATTATTCCTTCGGTGAAAGTCCCGACCTACGACCTGGATCCTCAAATGTCTGCCCTTGAGATTACCGACTCGGTCATTGAACGAATCGCAACCGGTATCTATAACGTCATCATCGTCAACTTTGCAAATCCGGATATGGTTGCACACACCGGAAACATGCAGGCAACCATCGCTGCCTGCGAGACTGTCGATCAATGTGTGGAGCAGATCGCCCAGAAAGCCATGTCCGTCGGGGGGGCAACGATCATCACCGCAGATCACGGGAATGCTGAAGAACTTTTAAATCCTGAGACCGGGCAGGTAGACACGGAACACTCGACGTTTCCCGTACCGTTCATTTTTATTGACAGAGAATCGACCGGGAAAGGCAGCATGGTGCAAACCGGCGTACTTGCCGATATCGCACCAACTATGTTAAAACTGTTAAATATCCCCAAACCGCCGATGATGACAGGGAGGGAGCTCATCTGATCAATGCAATGAAAGTACAAATCTACAGGAAAACCGCACAAAACCTCAAGTTCGTTCCCAATCTCCCTGATTACGAGAAAGCGGTGAGGACATTTTCTTGGGCAAAAGCCAGGGAGGAAGTTGCATTCTTAAATGGAAAGCTGAACGCTGCGCACAGTGCGATAGACAGAAATGCGCAAAACTTTCGTAAAAACAAAATTGCCCTCTACTGGCAAGGCGAAGCAAACGAGAAAGAACGATACACCTTTTTGGACTTGTTCAAAATTTCAAACCAATTCGCCAATCTTCTCCATGCTCTGGAAATCGGACAGCAAGAACGCGTATTTATCTTCCTTCCCAGGGTTCCCCAGCTTTACTACGCATTCCTCGGTACGCTCAAAAGGGGAGCCATCGCCGGCACGATGTTCTCAGCCTTCGGCCCTCAGGCAATTGAAGATCGCCTGGGAAACAGCGCCGCAAAACTTCTTCTAACCAACACGGAACTTCTCCCGCGCGTTTTGAAGGTACTGAAAAACTTACCGGAGTTAACGACGATCCTCCTGACTGACGGGACAAAAGATCGGAAAGCAGGAAAGACGCAAATCCTGTCTCTGCCAAACCTCCTTTCGTCACAAAGCACGGTCTACGAAACGCGGATGATGGATCCGGAGGACCCGGCCTTTATGCTCTATACCTCTGGCACTACCGGGAAACCGAAAGGGGTAGTCCACGTTCATAAGGCTATTCTCCACGAGCATTTAAGCGCGAAGTGGGCGCTTGACCTCAAAGAGGAAGACGTCTACTGGTGTACAGCGGATCCGGGCTGGGTAACGGGGATTGCCTACGAGATTCTGGGATCCTGGTCAAACGGAGCCTCCTCGGTTGTTTTTTCAGGCCGTTTCGAACCAAAGACGTGGTATCAAATCATTGAGGATTACAGCGTCAACGTCTGGTATACCGCTCCGACTGCCATCCGTATGCTTGCGAGTGACCCGGAAAGATCGGCGAAAAACTTTGATTTCTCATCGCTCCGGCACCTTGCTTCAGTGGGAGAACCGCTAAACCCGGAACCTATCCGCTGGGGATTAAAGACGTTCGGCCTCCCCTTTCACGATAACTGGTGGCAGACGGAAACCGGTGGAATCCTCATCGCGAATTACCCATCGATGGACATTAAGTTGGGATCGATGGGCAAGCCGTTGCCTGGAATAGAAGCGTCGATCGTCGATGATCTGGGGAATGAACTCGCGGCGAACAAAGAGGGAAATCTTGCGATTCGTCCGGGTTGGCCATCGATGATGAAGACTATCTGGAAAAGGCCAAAAAAGTACAAAAGCTATTTCACGAAAGGTTGGTATATCTCAGGAGACCGGGCCTTTAAAGACACAGATGGGTATTTCTGGTTCGTTGGTCGCGCGGACGATGTTATTAAAACCGCAGGAGAAAGGGTAGGACCGTTTGAAGTCGAATCCGCCTTGGTAGAACATCCGAAGATTGCTGAAGCAGGCGTGATTGGTAAACCCGACCCACTGCGGGGCGAAATCATTAAAGCGTTCATTACCCTGAAGCCCGGGGTAAAACAATCCGAGATGCTCAAGGAAGATATCCAAAGCTTCATTAAACGCCATCTCGCAGGGCACGCCTATCCTCGAGAGATTGAATTCCGCGATAAGCTACCCAAAACTCGTTCCGGAAAGATCATGCGTAGGCTTCTTAAAGCCCAAGAACTTGGACTGCCTATCGGAGATACCTCAACCTTAGAAGAATTTTAGCCATGACGAAAGCTGAATTTAACTGGAAAATAGCGGGCTACGCCGGCCAGGGTATTATGACGACCGGCCTTCTTCTTTCGAAAACCTGCGCCCGTCATGGACTGTCAGCATTTGACTACACCGAATATCCGTCACTTATCCGTGGTGGCCACAACACCATCCAAGTCAAGGCTAGTAAGGATAAGACCAATGTCCAAGAGAAGCTCGTTGACCTGCTCATCGCCCTCAATCCAGACGGCGTAAAGCTGCATCTTGCAGAAATCTCCGAGGGGACAACGATTATCTTTGATCAAAAAGAAAGCCACTTTACCCCACAACAATTTCAAGCCAAGGGCATTCACTATGACATACCGATGGCCGACATCACCCGCCAGGTAGGGGCAGACAAAGTGATGGTGAACAACGTTGCCTTAGGCGTTTCTCTTTACCTCTTAGGGCTTGATCTTGAAACTTTCCACAACGTCCTTATTTCCGTGTTCAAGCGGAAAGGCGATGACGTGATAAAAGCGAACCAAGATGCGGCCGCAGCCGGATATGCCTTTGCGAAAGAGCATTCTAAACCGATAGAAACGATAAGCCTCCAAAAAGGAGAAGATCGGGGGGAAATTGTGCTTTCCGGAAACGAAGCAGTGGGACTTGGTGCGATCTCCTCAGGGTGCAAGTACTTCGCTGCCTACCCGATGACACCAACGTCTGCCCTTCTCCATTACATGGCTTCAGTCGCGGAAAAGTACGCTATCGTCGTCAAACATGCCGAAGACGAAATCTCCGCAATAAACCAAATAATCGGAGCTTCCTACGCAGGTGTCCGCTCCATGACTGCGACTTCCGGTGGAGGGTTTGCCCTCATGGTTGAGGGAGTCTCTCTGGCTGGGATGACGGAGACTCCGATTGTCATCCTCGAGGGCCAGCGGCCTGCACCGGCAACCGGTCTTCCGACTTGGACTTCTCAAGCAGACCTTCAGTTTGTGCTCCGCTCCGGACACGGAGAGTTTCCCAGAGCCATCCTCACCCCCGGGGATGTTGAAGAAGCATTTTCGCTCACCCGTCTGGCCTTTGAGATTGCGGAAAAGTATCAAACTCCGGTAATTATTCTCGGAGATAAACAGCTCCTGGAGAGCCACCAAAGTTGCGCTCCGTTTGCTAAAACCTTTTCCAACGAGCGTTTTGGATTTGCCAACCAAGAAGAGAAAGGAACCACCTTTCTTCGCTACAAAGATACGGATACAGGGGTCTCGCCCCGTGCGCTCCCAGGAGACGCCGACGCATTGTTCCTTGCAAACAGCTACGAACACAACGAGTATGGCCTCGCAACGGAAGAGAGTGACATGACCGCAAAGCAGGTATCAAAACGCCTCCGCAAAGAAAAGGGGATTGCATCACTCATTCCGAAACCGACGGTGTTCGGGCCCTCTGATGCCGAGCTTACCTTCATTTCCTGGGGTTCAAATAAAGGGGCGATCCTGTCTGCTCTGAAGAAACTTGAAGGAGACAAACGAACGTTCAATTTTATGCATCTTTCCGCAGTCTGGCCCTTTCCGATTCAAGAAGTAACCGGATTCATAAGAACCGCCAAGCGACCGGTTCTCGTAGAGTGCAACGCCACCGGACAACTCGGTCAGCTTTTGCGGCAAGAGACCGGAATTGTCATCGATGAGCGATTACTCAAGTACGACGGCCGCCCATTCTTCCCGGAGGAGATTGCCGACTATGCCAGAAGAACCACCTAAACAAACCGAGTATCAATCAACGGTATTCCCAACCTGGTGCCCGGGCTGCGGTGACTTCGGAATTTGGGGGTCCCTCAAAAACTCATTAGTTTCGTTAAACCTTCATCCTTGGCAATTTGTCGTCGTGTTCGGTATCGGCTGCTCAGGAAACATGGCTGACTTTTTCCACGCCCATGGGTTCCATGCACTCCACGGGCGCGGGATTCCAAACGCGACGGCGATTAAATTAACCAACCATACACTACCCGTCATTATTGTGGCAGGGGATGGGGATACGTATGGTGAAGGGATGGGCCATTTTATCGCCGCCGCAAGAGGAAACCACGATATCACGGTAATCGTCCATAATAATCAGGTGTACGGGCTGACAACCGGTCAAAGCGCGCCCACCACGACGAAGGGAACGAAAACAAAATCAACCCCGGGAGGAACGATCGAGATTGGGGTCAACCCGATGGCCCTTGCGATTTCTTCAGGGGCAACCTTTGTCTCTCGTGCGTTTTCCGGAGACATGGCGCACACTGCCGGTCTCATCAAACAGGCGGTTGAGCACAAAGGTTTTGCCCTGGTAGATATTCTTCAACCCTGCGTTACCTTCAACCGCATCAATACCTACGACTGGTACCGACAGCGGGTCTATAAGCTCGACGACGAAGGCTATACTCCGACCGACAGAACCAAGGCTTTTGCCAAAGCCCTCGAAGAGGAAAAAATCCCCCTCGGCATCTTCTACCGGGAAGAAAAGCCTGCCTATCATGAAGAGGTTACGGCACTTAAAGAAAAGCCTCTGGTTGAACAATCCATTTCGTCTATAGACCTCGCCCCCGCGTTAGAAGAATTCCTCTAAAGCCCCGTTATGATCGATGCAATCATCGCGCCACTTGCGACATTTATTACAACGTTGATTTCTTCTCTCGGATACTTCGGTGTCGCAATAGCCATGGCGATCGAGTCCGCGTCGATTCCTCTTCCATCCGAAATCATCATGCCCTTTTCTGGATATCTCGTGTCTACCGGCAGATTTAACTTTTGGCTGGTTGTCCTTTCTGCAGGGATTGGCGGCACGATCGGCTCCGCACTCGCCTACGCCGTTGGCTACTTCGGCGGAGAATCCGTTGTTCGGGGACTCATCAGAAAATATGGAAAATATGTCCTGGTTCACGAATACGAGCTCGATGAGGCGGAACAGTGGTTTCGAAAGTACGGGCAATTTGTAACGTTTATCTCAAGGCTTCTACCGGTAATCCGCACCTTTATTTCATTGCCGGCTGGCATTGCAAAGATGCATTTCCCGACATTTGTTTTTTATGCTTTCCTTGGAACCGTCGTCTGGAGTGCAGTCCTGGCCCACGTCGGTCGTCTGTTCGGAGAAAATTGGAACAGCCTTGGACCGTTGTTTCACAAATTCGACTTTGCCTTCGCGCTCGTGTCCGCTTTAGGTATCATTTTGTACGTTCGCTATAAACTGAAGAAAATCCACCAGTACAGCCAGATACACCGAAGCCGTATCAATCAAAAAGAAGATTGAAGCTCCACGGCCTCGGAGGCTGTGGAATCTTGAATATCAACACTGAAAAGCCTACCACAATGAGAGCTGAAATCCGCCGCAGCGGAAATCACCGGACTTTAAAAATCACTATCCATCCGCTGCCTGAGAGGCCTCGGTTTTCCGCGAAGGCGGAATAGACGGAGTGTCGAGGATAGAGATCAATTGAATCTACGGATGAGCCCGACAACTTTTCCTTGAATCCGCACGTTCTTCGCAAAGATGGGGTTCATCTGGGAGTTTGCCGGCTCAAGCCGGATGCGGGTTGCCTCTCGAAAGTATTTCTTGAGTGTTGCCAGCCCGTTCTCAAGCAGGGCGACCACGATATCCCCATCGCGCACTTCATCTTCATCCTCAATGACGACAAAATCTCCATCCAAAATGCCTTCCTCTATCATGCTCTCTCCCTTAACCTGGAGGACATATGCGCGTTTTTTCCCGGTCACCATGGATGGCGAAACCCGGAATACCGCACTGGGGTCGGTGTATGGCTCAAGCGGCCGCCCGGCAGCGATGTAACCCATGATCGGAAGATCGAGACCTTGGGTAAGCCTACCCAATTTTCTGTCCAAAAGCTCTATTCCGCGCACCGCCCCTTCGTACTTTCGTATAACACCTTTTTTTGTTAAGGCTTGGAGATGTTCATGGATCGTTGCCAGGGATGAAACTCCTATTGCACTGGCAATGTCCTGTAGGGTTGGCGAATAACCGTTTTTCTGGATGTACTGGGAAATGAAATCGACAATCTGACGTTGACGCTTGTAAAGGGTGACCGGCATCATGCCTCCTTGCTTTCCGAACGTGTGCGGGGTTCGGTGAATATTATGTTTCTATTGGGGTCATCTTAGCCCAAAGATTTCCCGACTGTCAATAAGGACTTTTTGAATTAAAATGAAACTGGTACGGTATAATCCGAAAGCTATGGAATTTCACTTGAAGTCTCCGTATAAGCCAACCGGAGATCAACCGCATGCGATCGAATCCCTAACTCGTGGCCTGCAAAGAGGGGATAAACTGCAGGTTCTCCTGGGGGTAACCGGGAGCGGAAAAACCTTCACCGCGGCAAACGTGATTGCAAACCTCGGTAAGCCCGCGCTGGTGATTTCGCACAATAAAACCTTGGCCGCCCAGCTTTACCAGGAATTCAGGGACTTTTTTCCCGAAAACGCGGTCAGTTACTTCGTCTCGTATTACGACTACTATCAACCGGAAGCGTACATCCCTCAAACCGACACCTTCATTGACAAGGAAACGGAGATAAATGAGGAAATTGATAGGTTAAGGCTCGCAACTACAACAAACCTTCTGACGAGGAAAGACGTCATTGTCGTTGCCTCGGTATCGTGTATCTATAATCTCGGTTCTCCGATCGAGTACGGAAGGTTTATTCTCGAGATCAAGGTCGGGGAAACCAGGCCTCAAAAAGAAATCCTGTCCCGTTTGGTTGAACTCCAATACGAACGGAGTGATTACGAACTCCAAAGAGGGACATTCCGTGTCAGGGGTGATTCTGCCGAGGTTTGGCCGGCATATGAGGACAAAGCGTTAAGAATCCAGTGGCTCATGGATACCGTGCAAAGCATCACCTCCTTTGACCCGCTCACGCGCGCAAAGCCAAAGTCCAAAGCAGATAGTAATCCGGGCAAAGTCATCATCTACCCGTCAAAACACTACATAACCGATCCGGCATCGTACAAGGAAGTCTTTCTGGAAATCCAAAAAGACCTGCGGCAGAGAGTCAAACAGCTGAACCAAGAAGACAGACAGCTCGAAGCGCATCGCTTAAAGCAGCGTGTCCAAGCTGACTTAGAAATGGTTAAGGAGTTCGGTTACGTTAACGGCATCGAGAATTATTCGCGGTATTTTGACGGCAGAAGGCCGGGTGAGCCGCCCCAAACTCTTCTTGACCATTTCCTTCATTGCGATCCGGACTTCCTTGTCATGATCGACGAAAGCCATATCACTATCCCCCAAATTCGAGGGATGCACGAAGGAGATAAGTCGCGCAAGCAAACGCTGGTTGATTATGGATTCCGGCTCCCATCTGCAATCGATAATCGCCCGTTGAACTTTACCGAATTCCTTTCGAGAACGCCGCGGATCATCTGTACCTCTGCAACACCCAACGACTGGGAACGACGCGCCGCCACCCAAACGGTCGAGCAACTCATCCGCCCGACAGGACTTATTGATCCGGAGATTGAAATCCGGCCGACGGAAAATCAGATTGACGACCTCCTGAAAGAAATCCGCCAAAGGGTGAACCGGGGAGAGCGTACTCTCGTAACAACACTGACGAAAAGGACTGCCGAAGCCCTGTCGGAATACCTTGAGACACGCCAAATCCGTATTCATTACCTTCACAGCGATATCACGACACTCAAAAGAAGCGATATTTTGGACAATCTTAGGCAGGGAACATACGACGTCGTTGTGGGCATCAACCTCCTCAGGGAAGGGCTTGACCTTCCGGAAGTTTCACTTGTAGCTATCCTCGATGCAGATAAAGAAGGATTCCTACGATCCGAAACATCACTCATTCAAACGATGGGCCGTGCAGCCAGGCATCTCGATGGACGAGTGATTATGTATGCGGACAGCGTTACCGGATCTATGCAAAGGGCAATTGAAGAGGTCCGAAGAAGACGCGGCGTTCAGCTCGAGTTCAACAAAAAACATGGCATTACACCAAAGTCGATACAAAAACCAATCCGCGAAAAGTTAATAAGGGAAGCTTCGGCCAAGCAAGGGGAGGGATATCAAATTCAACTGTCAAAATGGCACTCTGTAAGCCTCGATAACATAGAAGTTGACTCCCTGACTCCTCAAAACAAAAACCAGTTGAAAGACAAACTCACCAAGGCAATGCATGCCGAAGCGAGGCACTTAAACTTCGAGCTCGCAGCAAAACTTCGCGATGCGATTGCTAAATTAACAAGTGAATGATAAAGAAACCCAGAACACACCTTCCGGACATTCCGAAAGGCGCTTTAAATTCTTCAAGCGGCTCTCCCAAACTCCTCTCCTTTCCTTAAATAAATAGACTAGCTGGTACCTTCCAAAACCAAGCTGCCCGAGGTATAATGGCAGTTTGGGACTGAAAGGAGGGCCACCGTTAATGAAAGACGTGATCAGCATCAAGGGAGCCAGACAACATAACCTCAAAAATATAAACGTAGATATTCCGAAGAACAAATTGATCGTACTCACGGGACTTTCCGGTAGCGGTAAAAGCTCTCTTGCTTTTGACACGATTTACGCAGAGGGCCAACGGAGATACGTAGAATCACTCTCAGCCTACGCCAGGCAGTTTTTAGGTATCATGGACAAACCGGATGTCGAGACGATTGACGGTCTCTCACCCGCAATCGCCATTGACCAAAAATCCATCTCCCACAACCCAAGGTCTACGGTCGGTACCACCACCGAAATATACGACTACCTGCGCTTGCTATTTGCACGCATCGGCCACCCGCATTGTCCGAAATGCGGCCGCGAAATCTCCAAGCAATCTCCGGGCGAGATCACAGATTCAGTGATGAAACTTCTTGGTTCGGAAATCCAAAATAGTGGGCAGGTAAAAGCCATCATTCTCGCTCCGGTAATCCGGGACAGGAAAGGGGAGTTCACGGCTCTGTTTGAAAACCTGCGCTCACAAGGTTTTCAAAGGGTGCGTATCGATGGCCGGATGTTCGCCTTAGACGAAGATTTCCTCCTGATTAAGACGAACAAGCATAGTATTGACGTTGTTCTTGACAGGATCACCTGGACAATGAGGGAATCACGTCAACCAGAAGCACAGGTAAATCTCCGCGCCAGGATCGCCGGTACCGTTGAGCAAGCCCTTGAGGTCTCCGGTGGCCTCCTCACGGCATGTATAGTCAAAGATAGTGGGTTTACGTTTCCGGAAAAACCGTCGCAAACAACGGATCATTTGTACTCAGAATGGTTTGCTTGCCCGGAGGACAACCTGAGCCTCCCGGAAATTGAACCGCGTTCGTTCTCCTTTAATTCTCCCCATGGAGCCTGTCCAACCTGCAACGGTATCGGTTCCTTATTAAAGGTTGCCCCGGAGCTCGTAGTAAATCCGGACCTCACAATCGCCCAGGGAGCAATCTTGCCGTATGCACGGACAGTACAAAGGGAAACATGGTTCGCAAGAACCATCGGCACGATCCTTGAGGCCTACAATGAATCCCCTCATACCCCCTGGAAGAATTGTTCTGAATCGTTAAGAAATTTGCTTTTGTTCGGAGATCCCTCCCGCATTTTTACGGTATACGGTCCGAATCGGTTCGGGAGAACTACATCCTTTGATACCGTATTCGAGGGAGTAATCGAAAATCTCAATCGAAGATACAGAGAGACCGACTCTGAAATCATCCGGGCAGAGATAGAAAAGTTCATGCGTAAAGAAATATGTCCGGCATGTGAAGGAAAACGCCTGAAAAAAGAAGCCCTTTCCGTAACGATACGGGATCACAACATCGTCGAATCAACAGACCTTCAAATTAGCGAGTCTTTGGAGTGGGTACAAAGTCTGTCTCAGGAGAATGCAATCTCGCAGCGCGAAACGCAAATTGCATCTCCAATCCTCAAAGAGTTGAAAGCACGCTTGGGATTTTTGACTTCCGTTGGTCTCTCATACATCACCCTCTCAAGAGAAGCGTCTTCGCTCTCCGGAGGAGAGTCGCAGCGGATCAGGCTCGCCTCACAGATCGGCAGTGGACTGTCGGGTGTTCTGTATGTGCTAGATGAACCGACCATCGGTCTTCATCAAAAAGATAACAGGAGACTCCTGACCACGCTGAAGCAGTTGAGAGACCTGGGCAACACCGTCCTTTTGGTTGAACACGATCGCGAAACTATGGAGAACGCGGACTGGATCATCGACTTCGGTCCCGGTGCGGGGAAGCGTGGGGGAGAGGTTGTTGCCAAAGGACCACCGAACATGATTAAACGATCTCCCGTTTCACTCACCGGAAAGTATCTCTCAGGCAAGAAAAGAATTGCAATTGAGAAACATCTGACCGAGAAACCTTCGGAACCATCAAATCTTATCCTGCGCGGATGCAAAGAGCACAACTTGAAGAACATCACAGTATCCTTTCCCTTGCAAAGATTGATCTGCGTGACAGGGGTATCCGGATCCGGAAAATCGACGCTGGTTCACAGTATTCTCTATCACGCCATTGCCAGGGAACTTAATTTTCTTCATCGGGATAAGCCGGGCAGATTCGAAGAGATCGTCGGTCTCGGAGGCGTGGCACGGGTACGATTGATTGACCAAAACCCGATTGGGAGAACCCCCAGATCAAATCCGGCCACCTATACCAAAGTATTCGACCACATCCGCCAGCTCTTCGCACTCACCAAAGAATCCGCTGTCCGAGGCTACCGACCCGGTCGTTTCTCCTTCAATATCCGCGGAGGGCGCTGCGAAGCCTGTCAAGGTGGCGGAGAGGTGAAAATAGAAATGCAATTTCTCCCGGATGTATACGTGAAGTGTGAGGTATGCCTTGGAAAACGCTATAATACCGAAACACTGGAAATTCAATACAAGGGAAAAACGGTGAGCGACGTGTTACAAATGACGGTGGAAGAAGCGCTGGACTTTTTCGCAAACGTACCGGTTCTTCAGGAGAAGCTTCAGACGATCAAGGACGTTGGTCTGGGATACATCGAACTGGGACAACCAGCCCCAACCCTCTCCGGAGGCGAAGCCCAGAGAATAAAAATCGCTAGGGAACTCTCGGTAAAAACCACCGGCCACACCGTCTACCTTCTCGATGAGCCCACCACGGGTCTGCATTTCGCAGACCTTGAAAAGCTTTTGAAGGTACTCCGTAAGCTGACCGATGCCGGGAACACCGTCATTGTCATCGAACACAACCTCGATGTCATCAAAAATGCCGACCACATCATTGACCTTGGCCCCGACGGAGGAGACGATGGGGGAGAAGTGGTCGCCACAGGAACGCCGCTTGAAGTGGCAAAAGTAAAACGATCATACACCGGTCAATACTTGAGGCAATTTCTTCCGTTAACATCCTAAACTCATCTTACTTGAATTTGCAAATAACAATAGCGTGCAATACCCCGCTTCGACAGCGAGGCGAGCCCGATTCTCCAGATGTGGAGTTTGGCTGCCTGCCCGCCGAAGCAGCCAGAATAAAGCCCTGGCTGATGACAAAGGCGAAACATCTGGTGCGATTGAGGGAATAAGCCCACGAACGAAACAATCTGGAGTAAAAGGGGTATAGTTCCTTTTCAAACATGCTTTCACTACAATGGGGAAAGATGTCATTCCTTAAACGATTTTGGCGCGTATTTCTTTGCGTGATAGTCTTTTCGGCCTTAACGGGAAAAGCGGCCCAAGCTTCCGAAGATTTCGATGCATCTGCCCAAGCTACCTACCGGGTGGACCTTTCTGGAACGACTTCAGTGAACCACACAATTTCCCTTAAGAACAAACGCCACAATATCTACGCCACCCAGTACTCAATGACAATCGGAACCACAAGAATTAATCATGTCTGGGCGAAAGATGGAATCGGTAACCTTGAGCCTTCAATACAAACGAGCCCCAATGCCTCAACGATTAAGGTAGATTTTCGAGACAAGGTCGTGGGACTCGGGCAAATTCTGCATTTTACGATCGGATACGACGATGAAGATATTGCCTCAAAAGTTGGCAGGGTCTGGGAAATCAATGTTCCCCGTCCGGAAGACCTGACCGAGTTTACCTCCTATACCATCACGCTCATCGTTCCAAAGGAATTTAAGGCTCCGGTGCAAATCACCCCGGAACCCCAAAGCGTGGCGGTCAGATCGGATGGAACGCACTATATCTTTACGGATGAAAACCTGAAGTCTCGCGGTGTCACCGCGCTTTTCGGAGATAAACAGGTGTTTGACTTCGACCTTCGCTATGCATTAGACAACCAAGGCCCAATCAGTAAGTCGCTTGAAATTGCCTTACCGCCCGATACTGCATACCAACGGATGGTCTACGACAGGATTTCTCCTCCTCCTCAAACGATACGGATGGACACCGATGGCAATTGGCTCGCAACCTACATCGTCAGGGCAAATCAAGAGCTCGAAATCCATGCAACAGGAAAAGCTCTTCTGTATCTGACGCCGCAAAGCTGGAGTAACACAGCAAGCACCAATGATACATCAATCAACCTGGAGGAATATTTGAAACCCGAACCACCATGGCAGGTGGACGACGAAGCGATCCGGTCACTCGCGCAACAACTGAAATCTCCCGAAAACATCTATAGTTATGTCGTAAAAACACTTTCCTACAACTATGATAGGGTAAAGATCGGCGCACGACGCTTGGGAGCAAAACAGGCCTTAGAGCAACCGGACCAAGCCACCTGCATGGAATTCACAGACCTCTTCATCGCTCTCGCCCGGTCCGCTGGTATTCCGGCCAGGGAGATCAACGGCTTTGCCTACACCCAAAACCCCACCCTTCGCCCGTTAAGCCTTCGCGAAGATATTCTTCATGCATGGCCTGAATACTACGATCAGGAAAAAAGAAGCTGGATACCGGTTGATCCTACTTGGGAAAATACAACCCAAGGAATCGACTACTTCTCCCGCTTTGACCTCAATCACATGGTCTTCGTGATTCACGGAAATAATGCTGAAACGCCCTACCCGGCCGGTTTCTACAAAATTGATAATTCCGAAGGAAAAGACATCGTCATTACCCCGGATGACGAAGATCCTGACCTGGAATCAAAGATGCTTCTCACTCTGAAGTTACCGAAAAATATTATCGGTGGTGTTCAGGTGTCTGGGCTCCTTAAAGTCACGAACGTTGGAGGGACAGCCCTCCATCAAATACCAATTCGCCTTGAGTCTCACGGGTTTGATATACTCACACTGCCTCCGCAAAGCCTCGAACTACTCCTGCCCTCTACTTCAACCAGCATACCGATACGGCTCAAAAACCGGGACTGGCTGAGCAATACGGCTGGAGAGCTTACAATAACCGTTGGGAACGAGAAAAGTGAAACACAAATTACGTTTCAACCGATCTCAGGGGAAATTGCAAAATACACACTCGCGCTCCTCGTGGGCGCAGCGCTCGCCAAAGCTTCCACAAGAGCCGGGAGTCTACTTCTTTCTCTCTCAAGAAGGAGAGGTGCTGTACGTCGGTAAGGCCGGAAATCTCAATAAGCGCATTCGCTCTTACAAGCACAAAAGAAACCTTGAACCAAGAATACAACTCATGCTAAAGCTTGCCAAAAGGCTCAAGTGGATTCGTTGTGAAAGCGATTTTGAGGCAATCCTTTCGGAAGCGGAACTCATCCGTTCTTATCAGCCGAGATTCAACGTCCGCCTGAAGGACGACAAATCCCCGATCTATATCTCCATCACGGATGAGATATTTCCCCGTGTCCTGATGATCCGAAAACCTGAAGGACGAGAAAGCGGGAAAAAACGTACCATCTTCGGGCCATACCCATCCGCCCAGCAAACGCGTCAAGTGTTACAGGTAATACGCCACGCCTTCCCCTTTTGCAACGCAAAACCTTCCCAAAAGAAACAGGGAAAAGCCTGCTTTTATTTCCACCTCGCTCTCTGCCCGGGTGCCTGTGTAGGGAAGATCAGCGAAGAAGCCTATGCTCGTATGATCGATAATCTTCGCCGTTTTCTCCTCGGGAAAAAACAAACCGTCATTCGGGACTTGAAAAGAATGATGAAACAAGCGGTGAATACGCTCGATTTTGAAAAAGCTGCCGATCTTCGTGACCAAATGCAAGCAATTGAGGATGTCGTAAACAGAAGAACATCAGCGAACGGAAGCGACGCAGTGGGATACGCACCTCATCGAAAAGATCCGAGGCAGGAGCTTTGGTCAACGCTGGCGCCATTTTATGCCAAAACCAACCAAATCGTCCCGGAAAATCCATTTCGTCGGGTAGAGGCGTACGATATCTCAAATCTCTCCGGGAAAAATGCAACCGGCGCGATGGTCGTATTTACCGATGGAATACCGGATAAAACAAACTACCGCATGTTTAAAATCCGCTTTTCTGACCGACCTGATGACCTGACAATGCTGTCCGAGGTGCTCTTCCGAAGACTTCGTCATCGTGAGTGGCCGCTTCCGGATCTTATTTTAATCGACGGGGGCAAAGGTCAGGTTAAAGCCGCAAAGCAAGCCCTTGCAGGCTATGGACTTCACCATCGGATTCCGATCGTAGGACTGGCCAAGCGGTTTGAGCAGTTGGTCATCTACAAACAAAGGTTTTACGTCTTGAGTATTCCGAAGCATTCCCCGGTGATCCTCTTCCTTATGCACGTACGCGACGAAGCCCACCGCTTTGCGAGGAACTACCACCGTGTCCTTCGTGAACGCGCATTCGAAAACACCCACAAATCGAATTCCAATTGACAGGCTACTCAACCTAGAGAATACTGTAAGCAATAAGCATGAAATCGCTGCTGCGTTCCTTCATCATTAGCTTGGCATCGCTCCAGTCCGCAATTCTCCTGATACCGGGTGTGTCCAATAACGGCGGGACAAAATCACTCGTACTGGCTACCTTGGTCCTAGGGCTCATGAACCGTCTCATTAGACCGCTCATTTCGCTTCTCCTCCTTCCGGTGAATCTTATTACCATGGGGGCTTTTCGATGGATCGTGAACGTGATGGTGTTGTTTCTCTTAACCCTTGCGGTTTCACAGATAAAGATAACTTCTTTCACTTTTCCGGGTTACACATTCCGGGGATTCGTGATGCCGGAGCTTGAGGTGACCAAGTTTTGGACGCTTGTAGTAGCCTCCCTGACAATCAGCCTGACCAGTAGCTTCCTTATCTGGGTCTCAAGCGAAGAGTAAACCGGGTTATGGTATACTCAGGGCACTGATGCGCAATGTACTTCTGGTAATCCAGATTATTGTTTCAATTCTTCTTATGGGAACAATTCTCCTCCAAGCAAGAGGAACCGGGCTCGGATCGGCATGGGGAGGAGGCGGTGAAATGTACCGCTCCAAAAGAGGTGTCGAACGCGTACTCCTCGTGGCAACCGTGGTTCTTACCGTTCTCTTCCTCACACTTGCAGCGGTGAACTTCGCCCTGCGCTAAGGCCTGAGTATGATCAAAAAAATCCGCTTCACGTACTGGCTCCTGGCCGGTTTCTTTAAAAAACATCCGAAACTTCTTATTTCAAGCGTCGCACTTGGCGTAGCAGGGTCTCTGCTAACTCCGGGGCTTATTCGCTTCTTTCCGAAACTTATCCCGACAGAAAAAATTGCCATTATCGGGCGTCCGACATTGGCAGAACTGCCTATGGAAATTCAAAACCAAATCAGCCTTGGCTTAACCCGTATAACGCCGGAAGGGGAAGCCCAACCGGCCCTTGCAACATCCTTCAGGATCGAAGAGGAAGGAAAACGATATATCTTCACGCTAAAAAAAGACGTACGCTGGCAAGACGGAAAGCCGTTTGTTGCCGAAGACGTGAAATACAATTTCCAGAATGTTACAACCACGGTGCTTTCGAAAGAAACGGTTGCCTTTGATCTGAAAGAACCCTTCGCCCCGCTTCCAACGGTCGTCAGCCAACCGCTCTTCCGGCAAACAAAATCCCCACTCTTCATGGGAAGGTTGTCACTGATTGGCTTAGGCCCGATGCGGGTCAGGCAAATCAAGAGGAATGGCCACGAGATAACGGATCTGTTCATCCAGTCTGATGAACGAAACATCCACTACAGGTTCTATCCGACGCAAGAATCTGCGGTCGTTGCATTCAAGCTCGGCGAAGTCGACAAAGTCCTTGAACTTTCCTCTCCTGGTGAGTTAGCCCAATGGCCGAATACAAAGATTGAAGAGGTCCATCATAAGGACCGATACGTCGCACTTTTTTACAACACCAACGATCAGTTTCTTGTGAGTAAAGGATTTCGTCAGGCATTAACATATGCCATTCCGGACAAACCGTCTGATGACAAACGCACAATTAGCCCGATTAGTCCGACCTCTTGGGCGTTCAACCCACAGGTAAAACCATACGAGTTTAACCTCGAAGATGCGAAACGTCTCCTCGAAGTGGAAAAAGAAGGAAATCCGAACTTTAATCCAAATCTGGAATTAACGACGACCCTCCCATATCTGACGACGGCGGAGCATATCAAAGAGCAGTGGTTGGCTTTGGGTATCCCCACAACGGTCAAAGTGGCAACCTTTATCCCGGATTCATTTCAGACGCTCCTCATTGGTCAGGAGATCCCTCCTGACCCGGACCAGTACAGCCTCTGGCATTCAACCCAAAGAACAAACCTGACTCGTTACAACAGCCCCAAGATCGATAAACTGCTCGAAGACGGACGCCAAATCGAAGACCAAAAAGAACGCACCCAAATTTATCAGGATTTCCAGCGATTTCTGGTTGAAGACAGCCCCGCTGCATTCCTCTTCCACTTAACGACCTATACCATCGAGCGCTCCTGATCCATTAAGGGATCCTGCTTTTGAATTGACCCGAGGTTTTGGCTATGTTAACCTGGTCAAAGAAGCCCTCAATGACCAAGACCTTGCCCACCGAACCCCAAACCCCACAGAAGGTCTCAACCCGCTTCTTGCGGGATGCGTTTGCCCAATCTCCAATTGATGCGATTCCGTTCGTGAACACGCTACTGCGCGAGTCCGCCTCGCTTCAGGCTTCAGATCTCCTAATAGAGCCGATGAAGGCGGTCGTTCGGATCAGGGCAAAGATCGACGGAGTATTCTACGAGCTCGGCGAGATCACCCACGATGACTACCCGGAAGTGTCCTCCCGCATCAAGATCCTGGCAAAGCTTGATCCTACGGAAAAAAGGAAAATCCAGGAAGGTCAGTTGTCTTTGGACATCGAGGGAAGAGCAGTAAATCTTCGGGTTGAAATTGCGCAGACCGTCCACGGAGAAGTGATCGTCATACGTATTCACGAGAAGCGAACCATTATCATGGAACTCTCCGAACTGGGGTTCAACGCCCAAGCCTACCAAAACTATCAGGAAATGCTCAATGCCAGGAGCGGCCTGATTCTTGTCTGCGGCCCAACGGGATGCGGAAAAACAACAACCTTGTACTCAACCATTTCAAAAATCAACCTCAATCAGAACTACAATATCATGACCATTGAAGATCCCGTGGAATTTCAGCTCCCGGGAGTCAATCAGATGCAGACAAACGCAGAGGCCGGGTTCAGCTTCGCAGAGGGTTTACGGACGATCGTCCGGTTAAGTCCCGATATTATCCTGGTTGGAGAGATTCGTGACAAAGAAACAGCCGAAATCGCCGTCGAATCCGGCCTTACCGGACAACTTGTCCTCTCAACCATCCATGCCGGAGATGCGGTCGGCGCCCTTTTTCGACTGCTTGACCTCGGCATTGAAACCTACCTTTTAAACTCCTCCATATTGGGAATCGTTGCCCAGCGGCTGGTCAGGAGAGTATGTCCGGAGTGCAATGCCGAGTACCAGGCTTCTCCTCAGGAATTGGACCTGTTTCAGAAAATTCTTGGCAGACCTCCGAAAAAACTCGTCAAGGGAAAAGGCTGTCTTTCCTGCCAGGACCTTGGCTACCAGGGACGAACCGGAATCTATGAAGTACTGACGATGACTGCAAGGATGAGGGACCTTATCCGTGCCAAAGCCAACGAGGACATCCTCCGCGACACGCTTCAGAAAGAAGGCTTTATCTCACTTTTCCGGGACGGCCTGGAAAAGTGCGAACAAGGTATTACAACTCCGGAGGAGGTGCTCCGTAACAGCATCCGAAAGACCTAGAGGAAAATCGTCGTATTGACACGGCCTGCCTCGTAAAAGTAGGATTAATTCCCAGAGCCTATTTATCCTGAGCTTGTCGAAGGAAGCGCTCTGGTTTTTTGTGTATTCGCAATAAAGAAGCCAAAACATACATGGGATCTTCAGAAAGTCAACCGAGAGCTGTGTCGTATGAAAATAAATCGGCTCGCTTGCTCCTCTCCGGACCAAGCCTCGATGCAGAGTTAGTCCACCTGGATCCAAGTGTTGAAATTGTCCCGACCGGAGAGGCATTCATGGGCTTCAGACCCGTAAGGGTCGAACTGAAAGGAATTATTATGACGCTCTTTGAAGTTACTCCGTAGCGTTTGCTTGCCAAATTCAGCGAAACGGTCTACGCTTTTATACAGAAGGCGATAAAAATGCCGAATCGTCGGGTAATGCTTATTGTCGCGGTTGTTGCGGGCGGGCTCGCATTCTTGTTCTTCGGGAAAAGAACATTGGCTGAAACCTTCTTCTTCCTCACGGGCGTTGTTGCCATTACTGCTTTCTATCAGGAAAGACAGCTTAAAGCGGATCTTGAAGAAACAAAAAAACGCTTTTCCGAGCGCTTAGAAGAGCTGGAACATCAACTTGAAAAGAAGGAGGAGGAAACAACAAAAAAACTTCTATGAAAGCGGTGATCGCAGTCCTTGTTGTCACCTACAGTCTTTTTGTCTTCATAGCCGGTGACGCCACCCAGAAAGGTATGCTCCTTGCCGTCCTTATCCTTCTCGGCCTCATCCTCCTGTTCTATGAATACGCCCACTTCGCCCGCACGAAAATCTCAAAATACGAGGAGCTGACGCGCGCGATCTCCGTCGCAGATGACCTCACGGACCTTATTAAACAGCTCGAAGACAAAAAAGCGCTGTACGAAGGAAAAGAACTGTTACCCGGCTTAACCCTTGGGAGCGTAATCGGCATCATCCGCCGCTCCAAGTTCAAATCAAACATAATCCAATCGGAAACGGATACGAATGACAGACCTTCTCAACCACCGCAAAAACCCACCAATACACCGGGTATCGGTGAACCTTCAATCAATACCGGTCCCGCTGCTCAAGCTGAAGACGCCCGAACCGATAGTCTGCCGACGGGGACCCCATATAATCGTTCTGAAGCTGAATGAACTGTAAACGGTGAAATTCGATGGTGCCCGGGTCCGGTTCATAAATGGTAAAGTGAAGATCGGAAGGCTTCTCAACCCGCTCCAGTAGCTCTCCCGCCGGGATACCGACCTGGGACCCCCCAAACCAGTATGGTTTATAGCCATACTTTTTAAGCCCATACCAATCATAAAGGTACGCCCAGGTGGTGCCGTATCCGTGCGGAGCGGTGAGGGAAGAAATGGAAAAAGGCTTTCCGAAAGCAATCTTGTACGTTCGATCAATCAGATTAATCTGTCTCTGAAGGTACGCACCTTTCTGGACCGACAGATCGTCGAACTGTTGCCGGCGATAGGTGTTAAGCACAGTAAAATTAGACAAAAGAAAAAGGAAAAAAAATGATGCGACCAGGATTTTACCAATCCCAGTCTTTGTAAGGACGGAAAGCGCAATGGAAAGGATAATAAAGATGGAAGGAAGAATCCCGACCATGGTGTGGTAATGATCCCGGAAGGCAAAGCTGAACAGAAACAGTGGGCCAAGTAACCAAACCGTTAAAAAAAGCCTTGTATGTCTGTACTTCCGCTGTGAGAAAAACCAAATAAAAGCGATAAAAAAAGTGAATAAGGAAATTGTTGGGAGGGAAGGGAACAAGGCATTTGATATTTTCCTTAAGTAGAAATTGAAAATATTGGAAAATTTTTCCGCTGCATCGACATCGAATCGAACCCCCGAAAGGACTTTTTGCGGGGAAAAAATTCCGGCTTGAAACAGGCGAACTTGGGTCAGAATCATGCTAGCCGTTGCCAGGAAATACACCGCAGCAGCTCGTACGAACGTCTTTGCCTCAAACAGGATAACTCGGTTCTTTTCTTGAGCCCGTATAAAATAAAAAACGGCAATGCTCCAGAACAAATAAACAGAGAATACCGCCGATTGCTGGGTCAGTCCCAGGAAGAGAAATAATGCAGGGAGGTACTTTGTCTGGCCGTCGAAAAATACCCTCCAAAGAAAATAATATACCCAAGCCATCGTCACACCGGCTAGGCTTGAATTGATAAGCTGAGAATCCATCTGTGCAGCATCAGCCGAGAAAGCGTAAAGGACAGCAGAAAAAAGCGAAACGATAATAGATCCTGACAGTCCTCTGGCAATAAGGTAAATAGGCACGACAGCGGAAGAAGTAAGAACAATCAGGAAAGATACAGCAGCTCCCGGGTTTCCCCCGGAAAAGGTATAAATTGGGCCAATAAGATAGTAGTAGAGAACTCCGTGATAAACGGAATCATCCGTTGCGCTGGCCGAGGGCCCCTGGATCTTGAAATCTTTCTTCTCAAGAATATGGCGGGAAGTGTAAGCGTCTCGCGCTTGATCAAAGTAGAAATGAACGGAGTTGTCGCGAACCAGGATAAAACGAAACAGCACCGCAAGGAAAAAGAGAATCAGGATAAGATATTGTTCATGCTTCTGAAGCAAAGCCCTTCTACCGAGCTTGAACCGAAATTTCCATGGAAGAGGCATAGGAAAGCGCTTTTTGAAAGAGAAAAAAGTCTTCACAACCGCTTCATATAAAAAAAGATGAATAGACAGCGAGGCGTGACCTTTTCCTTGGGGTGGCCGACGGGAATCGAACCCGCAACATTCGCCTCCACAGGGCGACGCTCTACCGTTGAGCTACGACCACCATGTCATTCGCTTTTTTCTCGCGCTTTCTCTTCTTCAAGGTGAGCCTCAGAAAGAAGGGAATTGTACGCGTCCCAAAGCTCTTTGGCAACCTTATGATAGCCCTTACGAGTCGCTTGCTGAGCCTGCCACTTGATATCGTTGGCAAGCTTCCGATCGTAATAGGCATCTGTCAGCGGATCATCATATCCCATAAACGTATGATAACTTTTAACTTTTCATTCTTGCTCTGAGCCACTCGGTCCTGAGCTCGCGGCCGAAGGGCTTGTCGAATGGGTTTAACTTTTCACTTTATCTTGCACCCCTGAGAGGAATCGAACCTCCATCTTGCCCTTAGAAGGGGCGTGCTCTATCCATTGAGCTACAGGGGCAATCACCTTTTTGGCATACCAAAATAAGTATCTCCATCCATTAAATTACGCCAAAAAGCCCGTAGCGGGCCGCCCGCCTCTTGTGCGGGGCGAGCCTCGCTCATCCTCCTTTTGGCAAGATGAGCGGATAGCGGGAATCGAACCCGCATCTCCACCTTGCCTGCCCGCAATGCAACGCTCTGAGCGGGATACCAGAATCGAACTGGCACATCCACCTTGGAAGGGTGGCGTACTACCATTGTACTAATCCCGCATAGCGTCTGCAGGCGGGGAAGGGTGGCATTGCCTGGGACGTTTGACGTCCAGCCTTTCAACTATACCCGCGTGAGACATCCAAATTTTACCACAGCCCGACCGATAGACAAAACAGATGTCCGCAGATCGATTTCCACAAGCCAGGAAGTTGAATAATGCTGTCTCGTTTAACGATCGGTATGGAGGCGGTAGATTGTTAAATAGGATAGAATAAGCGGACGACGTGCTGGTAATAATGGGCTCATCCTCTTCAGTGTTCATCAAGAAAAACATATCGCTGGCCCGGGAAAAACTGGGTCTGTCTTTCTTCACCACAAAACAAACCTATCTGCTTCGCTTCAGAGTCTCGGTCAAAAACACGGCCGCGAGGAAAAACAGCATTTCCGTTTCAATCCCCGTTCCTCTGGAGACGCCGTACCAAAGAAGGCAAGCAGGGACAAAATATCGGCCAATTCCGACCGACATCCGAACAGATGATGTCTTCGGAAACGAGTATGCAAGTTGGAACATAGTCCTTGCGTCCAACGAAACACGACGATTTAGCCTCACCGCCGCAGTGGAGGTTTCACCGAGGAAAGTGGAAATGATCGGGCTTTCGGGCATCAAACACACGAAAGTCGTTCCCAAAGAGGCATTGCTTTTCTTCCGTCCGAGCACACACCTTCAATCAAACTCAAACAGGATAAAAGTTTTATCAAAAACCATCGTTCGCGGAGAAACCGATCCGCGCCTCATAGCCCGCAAACTCAACCGATATGTGGTAACTCATCTGACCTATGGAAATCCCATTGAAGGGCTTTACACGTCCCTGGATGCCCTTGAGATGCCAAGCGTGGATTGCGGGGGATTTAACACCTTGTTTATAAGCTTCTGTATTGCCCAACATCTGCCCGCCCGCCTCGTTTCCGGCTTTTGGGCGGGCTATCCGAAAAGCACCATGCACGCCTGGGCCGAAGTCCTGCTTCCCGATGGGAGATGGCTTCCGGTCGATCCTTCGGCAGAAAACTTACGGACAACCGGAAGATTTTCAAAATCAGGCAGGTTCGGTTTTGTCGGAAGCGACCGCATTGCTTGTTCAATAGGCTGTGACATTCCTCTGAAATTCGGAGGCAAAACGTTAAGTGTGGATATCCTGCAAAATCCGATTATCCTTGCCGACCGCGGCCCAACATCCATCAAGGTTACGAAAAAGGTGGTAACAAAACGACTGCGATGATTTTTACCAGTCTTTCACCGAACGCAGAGACAGATGACATCGTGCTCGCGATAAAAACGTTCTTCTCACCCCGAAAATGGGTCACGGGCAGCGCAGCCGTAAGTCTTGAAAACGCGTTCAAAAACTGGTTACCAATAAAACATGCGTTCGCATTCTCATGCGGACGGTCCTGTCTCCTGGCTATTCTGTCATCGCTCAACCTCAATAAAGAGGATGAGGTATTACTCCAAGCCTATACCTGCGTGGCGGTACCGGACCCGGTTATCTGGGCAGGGGTAACACCCGTGTACGTCGACTGCGAAGAACAAACCTTTACGATGTCCCCGGCGGATCTCACCCGTAAGATCACCGCGAGAAGCAAAGTCCTCATTATCCAACATACCTTCGGCCACCCTGCAGAAATGGATGCTCTTCTCAAACTCGCGAAGAAACATAAGCTTTTTGTGATTGAGGACTGCGCGCACGCAATGGGCGCAAGGTACAAAGGAAAGCTTGTCGGGTCATTCGGTGACGCCGGTTTTTTTAGCTTTGGAAGAGATAAAGTGCTGTCCTCAATTTTCGGCGGCGTTGCCGTGACAAATAACTCTTTGTTGGCTCTCAAAATAAGCCGGTATCAGCAATCATTACCGTATCCATCAAGATACTGGATTCTTAAGCAGCTCCGCCATCTTCCCATGACGGCAGTTGCAAAACCGATGTACGAAATGTTTTCCTTCGGAAAGGCACTGCTCTGGTTGGCGTATCGATTGACGCTGCTTTCAAAAGCGGTGGAGGAACTGGAAAAGCAGGGCCGGAAACCCTCCTTCATAGACAAAAAAATACCCAATGCACTTGCCCTTCTGGCCTTACACCAATTCCAAAAATTAGAGCGCTTTAACGCGCACCGAAGAAAAATCACCAAGATCTACAATAGGGAACTGGAAAACAGTGAACTCGTGCTTCCGATCGAGAAGAAAAACATAAAACCCATCTACCTTCGTTATACAGTCCGTTCTAATATGGCAACGCGTATTATCAGGGAAGCGAGGCAAAACCATATCGAGCTGGGGGACTGGTACCAAACTCCGGTGGCACCGGCCGGAGTAAACGTAAGAAAGGTGGGTTATAAACCGGGTAGCTGTCCGGTTGCCGAAAAACTCTGTCGCCAATCGATCAATCTGCCGACCCACATCCACATATCGGAAAACGACGCACAGACAATTATCAACCACTTGAGGAGGTATCGCTGACTACGGCACTCTCTCCAATTGATTCCAAATCGAAGTGGGAAGTGTTCATGGAATCCCAAGCCCCAAACACGTTCCTGCATTCATGGAATTGGGGAGAATTCCATAAAAAACTTGGCTACAAAATCTTCCGTTTAGGCATAAGCAAAAAGAATGGCCTCATTGCCGTTGCCTTGTTCATAAAAATCCCCGCCCGCCGGGGAACATTTCTTTTTTGTCCGCACGGCCCGATCTTCAAAGCGCGGTCGCTTGAGGAAAGAAAAACAGACATCAAAAAATTTCTCAGTGAAGGGAAACTGATCGCAAGAAAAGAAAATTGCTCGTTCGTGAGAGTAAGCCCGCTGATGGAGGCCGCGGATGACAACGAAAAGCTCTTCCTTTCTCTTGGATTTCGCAACGCTCCTACCCATATGCATGCGGAGCGTTCTTGGATTCTCGATTTACGGCCAAGTGAAGAGGAACTTTTAAAAAGCATGCGAAAAACGACTCGATATTCAATCCGTAAAGCCCAAAGAGACGGCGTCCGAATAATACAAAGCGATAATCCGAAACACAGCCTACGTTTTTTCCCTCTCTACGGAACCACCGTCGACCGTCAGCGGTTTACCCCGTTCTCCGAACAGTACCTCACAACGGAATTTGAGGTTTTCCGAAAAGACGGTCAGGCAATGTGGTTCTTTGCAAAGTACAACCGGGAAATTGTTTCGGGAGCAATGGTAATCAAAAGTAACGGAAGCGCCTTTTACCATCACGGCGCCTCAAGCCAAAAGTACCCGAGCGTCCCCGCGTCCGCTCTGCTGCAATGGGAAGCTATCCGTGAAGCAAAAAAGAGCGGCCTAAAACGCTATAACTTTTGGGGTATTGCCCCGGAAAATGAACCTAATCATCCATGGGCGGGTATTACTCTATTTAAACAGGGATTCGGAGGGTATGCGGAAACGTACGTTCACGCAAAGGACTACGTACTCTCTCCCCGATATTGGATAACCTATTTCATAGAAAAAATACGAAGGGAAAAACGGGGACTTTGAGCCAATAACACTGAGCAAAGCATGAGCAATGTCGGGGATGTCAGATTTGAACTGACGACCCCCCCGGTAGATACGATGTCGGAGAGCCGGGATTCGAACCCGGGACCTCCCCGTGAGATACAATGTTGGAGGTCGAGACTCGAACACTGGCTCTACTCACCAAAATTAATTGGTCGGAGCGGAGGGAATTGAACCCACTACCTCTCGGTCCCAAACCGAGCGTTCTACCGATGAACTACGCTCCGAAATTGTAATAGTGATACGCTTAACTTCTTTATCTCACGGGGCGTCCTACCAGCTGCTCCACTCTCCGCGATTGCCTTATAGTCAACTTAACAGGAAAGACCAAATACTAAATGTCATGCTCCTCTTTCGTTTTGCGTCTTAAGTCTTCAGTTTTAAGTTTTAAGTCATTTGTGCCGCGGGAGGGAGTCGAACCCACACGACCTTGCGGTCACCAGATTTTAAGTCTGGCCTGTCTGCCAATTCCAGCACCGCGGCAAGTGATGCTGGGAGGCAGGGATTCCCTTCGATTTCACTCAGGGTCAACTTCTCATCCCTGCCAATGCTTCTACAACCCCGGTGCTAAAGCACTGAGCTTGTCGAAGTGCTGGGAGGCAGGGATTCGAACCCCGATACTCAGGTCCAAAACCTGATGTCCTACCGTTAGACGACCTCCCAATGACTCCAGCTCCACCACTACGCAAATACTTTGAAACGAGTATATTTTATCAGGATTCTTCCAATATTCCTACTTGACAATTGTGAAAAATGAATAAATTATGGATAGTACACGAAAAAGAGAATTGAACAATGAACGCAGACACCGAAGACAAACCGCCCAGCCAGCCAACGACCCAAAACGGCAAAACTCCCCTTGAGCTTCCAAAGAAAGTCGCAGTCACCTATAGCGAAGTCAAGCGAGAATACTTTCCCACAGAAGCGCAGTACCTCACGGAAAAAGACGCACTCCATGATGCGAAAATCATCGTAAGCTACTTGGAAAAGATGGGCATCCGAACCGAGCTTTACCCCGGAGATGCTCTGCTCCCGCAAAAGCTTCGCCGCGATAAGCCTGATATCGTCATGAATTTGGTCGGTTCCGTCAAAGGAAACGAATACTTGGCATCAACCATTCCCGCTGTGCTCGAATTGTTGGGAATATCCTATACCGGAGCCGGAATCTTGGGAGAGTCACTTGACTACAACAAGTTTTTGGTCAAAAAACTCCTCCAACAGTACGGCGTTCCCGTACCGAACAACCAGCTATTCAACACGCCCAATGACCCACTCGATCCAACGCTTCGCTTTCCCCTTATCTCCAAGTTAAACGAAATCCACGGCGGCGTTGAAATAACCGTGGACGCAATCTCGGAAAACGAGAAACACCTCCGCGATCGCATCAAATTCTTAACCCAAACATACGACCAGCCGGTCTTAGTCGAAGAGTTTATTGTCGGCCGTGAAATTACCGGTATGCTCCTTGAAGGCTTAAACAAGAAAGTATACCTGGCTGAAAAAGTCTTCCATAAAGAAAACCAACAGTACGTCTTCTCAACCTTTGAGGACCAATGGTTACTGCACGGAGATGAATCGTTCCACTATCAACGGTATCATGATGAGCTGTTGAAAGCGTACGTCAAACGGGCATTTGAGATTACGAAAATGGCCGATTACGGAAAGTTTGACGTTCGCATGGACAGCTCCGGACGCTACTTTTTCATCGACGCAAACTCCAATCCGGCCTTCGGCCCGAAAGAAGTGGATTGCGCGCTTGCAAACATCCTGAATCTGTACGGAATTTCTTTTGTGGAAATTCTCAAAAGACTGCTGTTAAATACCATGCGTGACGCAACGGGAGTCGGAACAAAGGTACTACCGACACCGGACGGTAATGGACATGGCAACTACCCGCAAACCCGTGAACAAACGCCTCATCGCATTCTTGTATAACGTCAGGCACCGCTATCCGGACCCTAAAGACCCCTCAACGTACACAGAAGCGGACTACGATGACCCACAAGCTATCGAGGAGATGGTGAGCCACCTCAAACACGTGGGCTACAACGTCCTGCAAATAGAAGCCGACGAGAAAGCCTACCTGTCGCTTTACAGCCACAGATATGAAATTTACCTGGCATTGAACTATTCCCTCGGGATACACGGTAAAGATCGTTACGCCCACATCCCGGCGATGTGTGAAATGCTAGGTATTCCCTATACCGGCGCCTCTCCGTTAACCCAAGCGCTGGTGATGAACAAGGCAAAAGCCAAACAGCTTTGCAAGGCGTACGGAATACCGACGCTCCCGTACCAACTGTTCAGCTCCCCAGACGACAAGCGGGAAAGCCGTCTCTCTTATCCGCTCATCGTCAAACCGGTTGGTCAAGGTTCTTCAGCCGGGATAACAAACGACAGCGTCGTCCGAAGCGATGCCGAGTTGAAAAAGCAGGTAACTCTGATTCTAAAAACATTTCACGAACCCGCCCTCGTTGAGCCATTCCTGACAGGCAGGGAATTCTCTATTGCAATGCTTGGCAATCCGCCAAAATTTCTCCCGATTATCGAATCAAACCACGCACACTTACCCAAAGGCTACCAACCGCTCGATTCCCTCGAAGTGAAATGGTACGTGGAAGAAGAAAAAGATAGCGACCATCTCCTCTGTCCCGCCAAAATCGATACCAGACTCCGCGGAAAATTGGAGAACATGGGTAGACAAATCTGGGAGGCATTGGACATCAAAGATCTCTCCCGAATCGATATCCGCTGCGATGAAGAGGAAAATCCGTTTTTCCTCGAAATCAACTCTCCGCCGGGGCTAACTCCCCCAGAGGTCTCAAAAAGTTCCTATTTTCCGTTCGCCGCCCGTGTAGCGGGGATGGATTATGATGAGCTGATAAAAACTCTCATAAGCGCAGCCGAAACGCGCTACGGACTTCGAAGGAACAACAAGTGAGCGGGTGAAGGGAATCCCTTCGATTTCACTCAGGCTTTCGGCTCTGAGGTTATCTACGATGAGCTCAGTCGAATCGCTCAGGCTCGAAGAGGTAAACTTCTCATCCCTTCATCAATTTGCTTCGACAGCCTCACGCGAATGGTGAGCCTGTCGAACCAGAGCGGGTGAAGGGAATCGAACCCTCTGTTTACTCCTTGGCAAGGAGTCGTGTTACCGGTACACCACACCCGCATCTCCCGCATTATAACAAAAGATAGGTATCTGGTGTAACGACGGAGCATTGACCAGAACCGCTAAACTGTGTATCGTCTTTCCAAATGCACCATTTTTATGGCCGCCTGATCAATAAAGTCCTCAGCTCTGCACCCTTTGTACGCCTGAAACGCAGCGAGCTGCAAGAAGAAACGGAGTCACCATCCGGGCGATTCAAGAAGCCCTTCATCACCATCTCCAGGGAGCCGGGGAGCGGAGGCAAACCAGTCGCATCCCTCGTTGCCAAACGTCTCGGCTTCACCCTTTATGACCGCAAGATCATCGAGGATGTGGCAAAGAATGTGCACCAAAGGCGCGCACTCCTTGAGTCAATTGACGAACACAGCCGAACCGCGATAGACGATATCATTCATTCAACCTTCAACCCGGACTATGTTTCAGACATCCGATATATTCATTCGCTTTCTTCTATCGTTCTCTCTGCCGCAATTCGAGGAGAAGTTGTTATCCTCGGCAGAGGTGCAAATTTTATTACACCGTTTAGCAAGGGTCTTCACGTTCGGATATGCGCGCCCTACCTCGTACGCGTCGAACGGGCAGTCAAGTTCGAACACATCAACAGAGAAAAAGCAATCAATGTCATCCGTGAAACCGACAAGAAGAGGAAAGAATTCATCCGTCAGTACTTCGGAAAAGATGTTTCTAGCCCCAATTATTACGACATCGTGATTAACACCACCTCTATGACGATTGAGAACGCAGCTTCACTTGTCATCGAAGCCTTCAGAAATAAGTTCCCCAAAACAGCCCGACGATTGAGACTGCCTTCAAGCTCCTAGTATTGCCTATCGAATTCCTGATAACCAATTTGTCCCAGAGAAAAGACGATGATATAATTGGAACTTGCTCCTGGGCAAGTGGCGGAATTGGCAGACGCGTACGGTTCAGGACCGTATGGACGAAAGTCCTTGGAGGTTCGAGTCCTCTCTTGCCCACAAAATCATGTTTTCGTATTATGCCGAGGTGGCGAAATTGGCAGACGCGCAGTCTTGAGGAGGCTGTGGGAGAAATCCCTTGGAGGTTCGAGTCCTCTCCTCGGCACATGAGGTCGCTTAGCTCAGCCGGTTAGAGCGTGCGGTTTACATCCGCAAGGTCGCAGGTTCGATCCCTGCAGCGACCACATAGTAGCTTTTTAAAAAGAGATAGGTTTCAATAACCAGTGTTTTAACTGGCCGAGGTAGCCAAGGTGGTCACGGCGCGTGTCTGAAAAACACGAGATGCGGGTTCAACTCCTGCCCTCGGCACAAAGCTCCCGTAGCTCAACGGATAGAGCGCCTGTCTTCGGAACAGGAGGTTGCGTGTTCAAATCACGCCGGGAGCGCCAAGTCAGCAATCAGCTCATAGCTCGTGGCTATTGGCTAAAGACAAAAGACAAGTATCTGTACTGGGCCGCTAGCTCAATGGTAGAGCAACTGCCTCTTAAGCAGTAGGTTACAGGTTCGACCCCTGTGCGGCTCACCAAAGGAAAAGCTCGTTCAATCACTCCCACACCTTATGGACCAACATTTCGGCGGTGTCATCTGGACAAACCATGCGCTCGATCGGATGCGAAAACGGGGCATCAAACAGTCAGACGCCTGGGCTACATGGAGAAATCCCGATCTCTCCGAATACGCCCGGATCAAAGGTGCCTGGGTATACAAGAAGACATGGGAAAACCAGTCCATGCGGGTCGTGGCAAAAAAGAATGAGAAAGAAGAATGGGTCATCCTTTCCGTGTGGACAAAACAGGAAAAAGAAACCCGCAAACCATCGCTCTTCCGAAGGCTTTTAAAAAAGCTCTCCTTATAATCCTTCCGCCGAAACAAAGCCCTTTAACCTAAAAAAACTTCAAATCGCTTGACATTCCGTATCACGATATGTCAGGATACGGCAAGATCCTCTTATCACAAATGGACAGGAAAATTCCCATACCCAGTCAGCCTGCCGTATGAAAAAACTTGTTCTTTTCATCAGTTGGTTCCCCATCACTCTTCTCACCATTTTCACTAGCCTGCGGATGTATGAACAGTTGGTAAGAACCAAGGACCTCGAGTCCCTTGTAAAGGTCCAGGCGCGCCAGGTGCTTTCGTCTCAAACACCGTTCCTGGCATACGCAGCCATCCCGCAAGCGTCAACAACCATAAAAACAGCGGTTCAGATAGAAGATGCCAGGCCGGTGATGATTGACCAGTACCTGACGCGCTACGATTCTCCTCTTGCCGGATACGGGCAGTTCATCGTGCAAGCGGCAGAGCGCTACGACGTTGATCCATACCTTTTCATCGCAATTGCCCAGCAGGAATCAAACCTTGGGAAAAAAATGCCGTCAAGCGATTGCTACAACGCCTGGGGATATGGCATCCATTCCAGAGGAACACTCTGCTTCACCTCCTGGGAAGAGGGTATCGAAACGGTCCTTAAGGGTTTGAGCAATAAATATCTCGAGCGAGGACTGACCGACCCGGAAGATATCATGCGGACGTACACACCATTCTCCAATGGCTCATGGGCAAGCGGTGTCGATCAGTTTATCGAAGAGTTAACCACTGGAAATTTTTAAAAACAGTCCAATACAGAAAGGTTCTTGACAACCCTATAGAAATAGATATAATATCGCGCAGATCCTGAAGTAATCCCTCACCGGGGAGTACTTTGGGGTTTTTTTATGGGATTACATTTCTACACACGGAATACACACCACTTGTCTCTTTCCCTTCGCCAGGGTAAAATGAGAAAACCAGCCGCAGTGCTGGAATGGCAGACAGGCACGGCTTAGAACCGTGTGGGAGAAATCCCATGGAGGTTCAAATCCTCCCTGCGGCACTCCATATTTAAGGGCTTTTGCATACACACAAAGCGATCTTTACCCAAAGAAAGGTACCGAATGCCGAAGTTTTACTCAAAGATCAAAGGCAGGGATAAACTGGCCTATCGCACTCCAAACTGGTTCAGGAGAACGATAAAATATGAGAAAAATATTTTAAAAGCCGAGTTCGCACCAATGAAGAAGGGGAGTCCGAAATCCAGGTAGTTTCCCAAAACGAACCAGAAATGCCAACAGACGCGACAGAAATAAACAAAAAACCGGATGGGACAGCGGTCTTTGAGCTCGTCATCCCCAAAGATACGGTCGCTTCAGAGTACGAAAAGGTCTTGACAGATGCCACGAAAAATACGGAAGTAAGTGGGTTTCGGAAAGGCAAAGCCCCAACCAATCTTGTTGAGGAAAAGGTTGGGAAACAACAGCTCTACACCACCGTACTCAAACGGGTTCTCCCAGAGGCATACTTAAAAGAGGTAAATCGGCTTAACCTAAAGCCCATCGCAAGTCCAAAAATCGAACCCCAAAAGATCGAGGAAGGACAGGATTGGACACTGACGGTCACGCTCGCAGAAAAACCTCCGTTTACCCTGGGAAATTATAGGAAAGTGGTTTCAGGGGCTCTGGCCACTGCGAAAATCTGGGTCCCCGGAAAAGACCAGCCGTCACCTGAACAACCTGGATCAACCCAACCCAAAAACGCTCCTTCCCAACCGTCAACCGATGAGAAGCTCGCCAAAATATTCCAAGCCTTACTCTCGGCAATTTCAATACCGGTACCTGAAATCCTGATTGAAGACGAACTCAACCACTCCCTGACCCACCTTATCGAACAACTGCAAAGGCTCGATTTGTCGCTCGACCAGTATCTTACTTCCTTAGGGAAAACCAGCGATCAGCTCCGTACGGAGTACAGAACCAGAGCGGAAGAAGAGATCAAGCTTGAGCTTATCTTAAACGAAATCGCGATCGATCTCCAAATCACGATCACAAAGGAAGAAATTGACGAACTCATTAAGGCTGTAGGGGATGAAAAACTCCGGGAAAGGTTGAGTACCGAGGACCAACGACGTACCATTGGGGCAAGCCTAAAAAAACGCAAGGTTGTCGATGCGCTGCTGAAAATGTAGTACACTTGACTACGGAAGACTTGTATGGTACCATCCATCACGCTTCCTACATAGGAAGTATGTAGCTTTGGAGAGAAGATGAACAAGCCGAAAACCCAAACAAACTACCAATCCGACAATTTCTTTGAGGCCTTTCGCGAACTCGGCAATCAAACCGTAAGAAACGGAGCAGATGCTGTCACGGATGCCGCTTCTGATGTAATTTCCCAGATCTCCACATTTGCCCAAAGGCAACCGGTATCAGGTGAGTTACGGCCCGGACAATCCCTCGACATCGAAACAGAAATTCGCCGGAGAGAAGAGGATGCCATCCGCAGTGAGCGCATGCATTTCCAGCACCTACGAAGGCAGGAGCAGCTGGTCTATTCAAGAAAGCAGGAAGAAATCAAGCTTCAAATCAACGCGATTCAGGAAGAATTAAAAAAGCTCATTGGGGAGGCGGCTGGACTTGCTGCGGAGGTTGAAGTCGCCGTAGAGCAGATGGTCGTCGATCCCGGTGTTTATCATCTCAACTTCTTTGACAAGATACGGCAAACACTTATCCTGCTTCGAAAAAAGGTGGCCGACTCCAAAACCTGGATGCACTCGGTCAATTCCAGAGCCCAAGCCCGTTCCTTCTTCTGGTCACAGGTCGGAAAGTCCGGAACCAAGTATATGCTTTCTCAAGAGCGCTACATGAGTACGCAAGCCGGATAATCGTTTAGACGCTTTTTCCATCTGCTATTAGCTATAAGCCATTTACCAGTTGACACATCTATTACACACATCGTAAAATCATACTGATGAACAGAACTTCCACAAACCCTTGCATCTTTTTCGGCCTCATTATCATGGCCAGACGTGGTTTGGGAGGTCTGTTGGTGTAAGGAAAAATACAAAACAAGAAAATAGAAACCTCCCAAACCAGGGAGGTTTTTTGTTGGAAAAAGGAGGTGAAAACAGATGGCATTCCAAGAAACCCTACAACAGACGACATTCTCAGTGACTTTACCGGATTCTCTATCGCCAAACGAAGCCCTGGTTCTTCGGGAGGAGCTGAACGAAACACTCAGAACCCTGCCGCGCGATCCGAATACAGGCAGCCTCTTGCCGGAGGTAGCGCAGTTAGCCGAACCGCTGCGTCAGAAGCGTGCGGCATTAACAAGGTTCTTACCGGAACTCCCAAATCTCTAGATTTATGTGAATCGGGAATTCGCAGTGGCCAGAGAAATGCAATCCACAACCGGTGGTTAACATGACAACAAACGAATAAAATATATGACGATGGCAGCAAACCATACCAAGTACTTTGTCTTCTTTTTTAGCCTCGCAAAGGGGAGGTATGGTGGTGTATCGTAACTAACTAACTAACAGAAAAAAGCCAAACCAACCTCCCCCAAAAAGGGAGGTTTTTTGTTGGGATAAAAGGAGGTGATTAAGATGGCAAGACGAACACGAACAATCATTAGTGGATTACGGAGTTACCAAACAATAAGAGAAAACAGCAAATGGGGTGGGGCATGGTGGAATCCTAACGGACACCCACCCCCACCCTTCCTCCTCAAGAATATTTGGAAGGTGAATATCTTTCACATACAACCGCGTCTAATCCACATCTACGAGAAGAGGTACAGGAACTCATTTCATACGCATACGCAGGCAGAGAAAGGAGAGGATGAGAAAAATAGTTACTGAAAGGAGGTGGAATACTCTATGATTATGCCAGAAGTGGAGAACGATGAAAGTAGGGGAGAAGGTGCCGCGCTGCAAGGTGAACAATTGGAGACTGACCAAAGTGTGGATGCCGAAGCACATCCTTCTCAAGTCCTTACTCCCGAGAGACTTCGGGAGCTCGAGGCAGATTTAGATCATACGAGCTCATTCTAGATACGTTTGCGTGAGAAGCTCCGCTTGTGTACAATACCGCTATCTGGGGGGGTCCGTAGCTCAGTTGGTTAGAGCGGTCCGATCCATCGGACAGGTCGGTGGTTCGAGGCAGGGATTCCTTTACATTATCCGTAGCCTCAAGATGGGAAAACTTATCGAGACCGCTTAGCTCAGTCGGCAGAGCGTCACGTTGACATCGTGAAGGTCGGTGGTTCGAGCCCACCAGCGGTCACCAGCAGGCCAGGAATGGTATATGGAAGAGGAGAACGACCCCCAAGCGCCGCTTGCGCTGAGTGGGTTTTTTTGTTGCAATAGATTTAAGGAAAACAATGCAGGAAGATACTCGTTCACAAAAAGAAAAACAAACTATCTATGACGCTTCGTATGCCTCGATTTTTGCCAGAAACTTCCTCGCCGGCTTCTCCCACGCCTTGGGTATGCTCTTTCTCTACCTCATTGTCATTGCCGTTCTGTACTACGCAACGTCAACGATTATCGTCCCGCGCCTCCAAAGCGTAATCTCAACCATGCCGCTTTTTAACGCCCCATCAGAACAGCAGGGCGGACTTACCCCGGGGGTACTGCAGGAACTGCAACAACTCCAACTGGAAAAAGGATCGCAGCCAGAATCGTTACGTCCATAGTCAACCTATGAAACAGAGTCAAGAAACCCCCCGATCTCAAAAACTCCAAGCAATGCGTCACTCAGCTGAGCACGTGCTCGAACAAGCCATGCTCAAGCTCTATCCCGGCCTCATGATGGCTATGGGCCCTGCAATAGAGGATGGGTTCTACTTCGATTTCGATTTCTCTGGCAAGATTTCCGAACAGGATTTACCCAATATAGAAGCCGAGATGAAAAATATCATTAAAAAGAACCTCCCGATCAGAAAAGAAGCCTGTCCGATGAAAAAAGCCCGTGAGCTCTTCAACCACAACCCTTACAAACAAGAATGGCTTGACGAAATAGAGAAAAAAGGAGAAACCCCCACACTCTACTGGACGGGCAGCGAGTTCGTTGACCTTTGCGCCGGCCCGCATGTTGCCTCAACGGGTGAAATAGGTCCCTTCAAACTTCTCACGGTTGCCGGTGCCTATTGGCACGGTGACGAAAATCAAAAGATGCTCACACGCATTTACGGGACTGCGTTCGAGACGAAGCCAGAGCTCGATCGCTACCTCTGGCAAATCGAGGAAGCCAAGAAGCGCGACCACCGCAAACTCGGTCCGAAGCTCGACTTGTTTGTAATCAATGAAGACATCGGAAAAGGGCTTCCGCTTCTCACCCCGAAAGGAACGGTTGTAAGAAACGAGATCCTCGCCTACGAAAAGGAGCTTGAAGGTCGTACGGGTTTCCAGGAAGTTTGGACCCCGCACATTGCCAAAAGCGATCTCTATAAGCGTACCGGCCATTGGGATCACTACCGGGAAATAATGTACGCTCCCTTCGGGATCGAGTCAGAAACCTATGTGTTAAAACCCATGAACTGTCCCCACCACTACATGATCTATGCGTCCCGACCCAGAAGCTACCGCGAGTTGCCGCTCCGTCTCTCCGAGCCCGGAACCTGTTATCGGTACGAAAAGTCAGGAGAGCTCGGTGGATTAACCCGGGTGAGGTCTCTCACTATCGACGATTCCCATATCCTCATGCGGGAGGAGCAGATCGACGCCGAGTTCGAACTTTGCATCAATCTTGTGCTGGCAATGTTTAAAGCCTTCGGTCTTAACAAGTACTGGGTTCGCCTGTCCCTCAATGACCCTGCCGACCACGCCAAATACATCGCCGATCCGAAGACGTGGAAAAAAGCAGGCAGGAAACTTGAGGAAATTGTCAAAAAGAGCCGGCTTACCTATGAAATTGCCAAAGGGGAAGCTTCCTTCTACGGTCCCAAGATTGACTTCATGGTCAAGGATGCCATCGGAAGGGCTTGGCAGATGAGCACCTTGCAGCTTGACCTCTTCATGGCCAAAAAGCTTGGTCTCGTCTACACGGACGCCGATGGTTCCGAGAAACACCCGGTCATTCTCCACCGCGGCCTGACGGGATCATTGGAACGTACCATTGGCTTACTTATCGAACATTACGCCGGAGCCTTTCCTCTCTGGTTATCACCGACACAGGTCATTGTCATACCTATTGCCGACCGCCACCATTCGTATGCCAAAAAGGTGTCCGCATCACTCAACGATAAACACCTCCGTGTCGAACTGGATGATCGCCCAAGCTCGATGCAAAAACGCATCAGAGATGCGGAACTTGCCAAAGTCCCCTTCATGATCATCGTCGGCGATAACGAGCGAATTAAAGGAGACATTTCGGTCCGAACCAGAGGCAAGGCCGATCTCGGCAGAATGAGCCTCGCTACCCTTGAAAAAAAGCTCCTTAAGCAAATCGCAGAGAAACGATAAATGATTTCCGCCAACGGTCATCACATGATATAATTCGTGCCAATGAGAAAAGCCTTGAGAAGAATCTACCAGCTCAACCAGTACATCAGAGCCAAAGAAGTTCGTGTCGTCGACGAAGAGGGCAAACAACTCGGCGTGATGCCAATTAGTGAGGCCCTGAAGCTTGCTCAAGAGGAAGGCGTTGATTTGGTAGAAGTCGCGCCCAAAATAACGCCTCCGGTTGCGAAACTGATTGATTTTGCCAAATTCAAATACCAGGAACGTCGCAAACATCAGTTGGCGAAAAAGAAAGGATCAAAAGGTCAGGATTTGAAAGAGATCAGATTCACCCCATTCATTGCTGAAAACGACTTTCAAATTCGCCTGAAAAGAGCCAGGGCGTTCCTGGAAGAAGGGAACAGGGTCAACCTTGTGGTAAAATTCGTTGGTCGCCAAATCACCCGAAAGGAATTCGGAGTAGGGCTGATTAAAAGGGCCTGTCAAAGCCTTGAGGACCTCGCCACCATGGACCGCGAACCATCGCTGAAGGGAAAGCTTCTCATTACCACTCTCTCGCCGGCCAAGAAGAGGTCATAACATGCCAAAAGTAAAGATTCGAAAATCGGTCGCCAGGCGATTCAAGGTCACCAAAACCGGTAAGGTCCTCCGGCGCGTCCAAACGATGCGTCACTTAAGACGCAAGAAATCATCAAAACAGCGCCGTCGCTACAAGGTTCCGGTCAGAGTTACTGGGAAACTTGCGATCAAAATCCGGCGAATGCTCGGCCAATAAAACAAATTTAAAATTCAAATATTATTACCTTGCTTTTTAACTTTTCACTTTTCATTTTTAACTTTTAACTTGTTGTATGAGAGTCAAAACCGGTATCACCAGAAGAAGACGCCATCACAAGGTCCTGAAAAGAACTCGCGGCATGCGAATGACCAAGCACCGCCTGTACAAGGTGGCGAAAGAAGCGGATCTCCATGCCGGCCAATATGCCTATGTCGGGAGACGCCTGCGTAAAAGGGACCAAAGACGGCTCTGGATCCAACGTATCCAAGCCGGTTTGAGCTTGAAAAAAGACGGCTATTCGTATGCCGCATTCATTCACGACCTTGTAGTCGCAAAGATTGTCCTCAATCGAAAAATGCTCGCCGACCTCGTAGTCAGGGATGCGGAAACATTCCAGGCTATCGTAGCCAAAGCAAGAAGCTCTTCCAAAGAGTAACCGAAGTAATATTTCCCCCGCACAATCCGTTAGCCTTTATAAGCAGGCAGGCCGTAGTCTCCGTGCGCATGGAGTCTTCATTTCAGGGTAGGAATTGATTACAATAAAGACAATGGACAATCAGCAGTTAAGGGAAAAACTCTTAAACCTCAAAAACGAAGCCATCGCACTCATTCAGGATGCGAAATCTGAAGCAGAGCTCGAACGGCTTCGCGTTGTTTATTTGGGCAGAAAAGGCAAGATCAACAAATTCGTGGGGAACATCAAGAAAGGAGACGAAAGTCAGAAACGGGAATTCGGAACGCTTCTCAATGATGCAAAGATTGCGGTCCAAGAAGCCCTTGAGTCAAAAACAAAAAATCCACCCGCATCTTCCGAAGACTGGATCGATGTCACCCTGCCCGCTAAACGCCCTCCGCTTGGGCACCTCCATCCCGTTACCCAGGCCATAGATGAAATCACGAAAATCTTTGAACGAATCGGTTTTGTTCGTGCCCGCTACCCGGAGGTTGATTACGATTATTACGTCTTCTCGGCACTCAACATGCCCGCAAACCACCCCGCTCGCGATGAATGGGAGACGTTTTTCATCAAAAGTCCAAAACACCCGAAATATGGCGGTCTTGTCCTCACGACCCACACCTCAAATGGACAGGTACGCGAAATGGAGCGGGTCGGTAAACCTCCCATCCGCATGCTGAATATCGCAAAGTGCTATCGTCGCCAACAGGACGCTACCCATACATCCATGTTCCATCAGTTTGAAATCCTGGTCATCGACGAAAATATAACCATCCAACACTTAAAGGGAACACTTGACTATTTTGCCCGGGAGTTCTACGGCAAAGAAATAAGCGCAAGGCTTCGCCCCTTTCATTTCCAATTTACGGAGCCTTCTTTTGAGGTCGATTTTACCTGTACAATCTGCCAGGGAAAAGGGCAGCTTGATACAGGTGAGCGCTGCCGATTCTGCAAGAGCGGCTGGCTGGAAGTTGGGGGAGCAGGCATGGTTCACCCGGCTGTGCTTCAGGCCGGAGGGATCGACCCGAAGATGTACACAGGTTTTGCCTTCGGGATGGGAGTTGAACGTGCCTACCGCTTAAAGCCCGGTCTGAAACTCGACGACATCAGACTCTTATACAGCAACAACTTGGAATTCCTTGAACAATTCTAATCACCAGATGGCAACAGATTAAAGCAGATGTAAACAGATGCACAAGTCAACTCTTATCGAACAGAAACTAACACATCAGATAATAGGCATTGCTTTCGAAGCGCAGAATAAGTTAGGGAATCTTTTGCAAGAAAAATACTATCAACGAGCAATTGCCAGGCTTCTTACGCGAGAAAGAATCAAGTTCAATCAAGAGAAACCGGTAAATATTTTGCTTGATGGACAGAAAATCGGTCACTACAAAGTCGATTTCGTTATTGAGGACAAAGTAATTCTTGAAATCAAAACAACTGACATCGCCCTGAGCACATACCACCATCAAATCCTTTCTTACATGAATCAACTACAAGTGAGAGTAGGGCTTCTCGCGAACTTTAGACAACCAAAGCTTCAGATCAAACGATTAATATTACCAAACAAATATCTGTTTAAATCCGCTTAAAAATCAGTTTATATCTGTTGATTATGAACATTCTCATTCCTCATGAATGGCTGAAAACGCATTTGGACACTCGGGCAACACCGGAGGAGTTAAAGGATGCTCTCTCACTCTGTGGCTTATCCGTAGAGAAGACCATTCCCGCAGGTAAGGATGTCGTCTTTGATATCGAAGTAACAACCAACCGAGTCGATTGCATGAGCGTACGCGGTATCGCCCGGGAGGCGGCAGCTATCCTTCCTGAGTTCGGAAGTAGTGCGCGGCTAAAACCCATGGCACTCACACCCGTCGCAAGCAGAAAACCCCTCGATATCAAAATCGTCAATGATCAGAAACTCTGCCATCGCATTCTTGCCATAAAACTTACGTGCGTCCGCATAACAAAATCACCCGCATGGCTCGCAGATCGTCTCACAAAAGTCGGGCAACGGCCGCTTAATAATATTATCGACATCACCAACTATGTCATGTGGGAACTCGGACACCCGATCCACGTATTTGATTACGACCGACTCGCGGCAAAGACGATCCTTGTCCGAGAAGGAAGAACAGACGAACGCCTGGTTACGCTCGATGGAAAAGAGCACGTACTACGGGGCGGTGAAGTGGTCTTCGACGACGGGACAGGAACACTCATTGACCTCCCCGGAATCATGGGAACTGAAAATACCGTCGTAACGGAAACCACCAAAAACATCCTCCTTTGGATTGAGTCTATCGACAAAAAGAAAATCCGCCATGCATCGATGGGACTTGCGATCCGTAGCCAAGCCGCCATCCTTAATGAAAAAGGCGTTGATCCCGAGCTTGGCAAAGATGCGATCCTTCGTGCAATTGAGCTCTATCGCGATCACTGTCAGGCTACAATCGGTAGTTCCCTGGTTGATCAATACCCCAACAAACCTCGCATTCACACTATCCGTTTGCCGCAGGAGCGACTGACCGCGTATATGGGCCTTGTAGTCGAACCGACCAAGGTCGAGCGGATCCTCACCAGTCTCGGCTGCACGGTGGAAACCGATAAAAAAGACAAACAAAATATCTCCTATCAAATCACACCCCCATCCTGGAGAGCCCTTGACCTGACAATTCCCGAGGACGCGATCGAAGAGATCGCAAGGATCTACGGGTATCATAATCTCCCCAGTGTTCTGATGGGAGGAGAAATCCCTGTCGCGACCCGCCCGTTTGACACGTTTCGCCTTGAGCGGCTCGTGAAACAAAGTTGTGCAGACTGGGGTCTGATAGAGGTCTACACCCATTCGTTGGTCAGTGAGACTCTGGCAATACTCTCATCTGAACCTTTAGAAAAACACTTGAAAGTTTCAAATCCGCTTTCTGAAGATCAGGTGTATCTCCGCCGCTCTCTGATTCCTTCCCATCTAGAAGTCATCAAAAGCAATCCCACCTTTGAACAAATGAACATCTTCGAATGTGCAAACGTGTATCGCAAAACAGAGGGAACAAAACTTCCCAAGGAGAAAACCCAGCTCCTCTTCACCATTGTGGGTTCATATCCGGAAGCCAAGGCAATACTGGAGCCTCTCCTTGAGCGGCTGCACGTTGAATACCAAATTCTTCCGACCGATGGTGTAGCCCGAACGTTGGAGCCCTTAAGATCAGCCGCCATTATCTCCAACCAGGAAGTGATTGGCGAAATCGGGGAAGTAAAGCCGGAGATTCTGGGTGGGTTAGGACTCGCGCCTCGGGTTTCGGCAGTCATCATTGATATGGACAAACTCCAGAAAGTCGCGAGGTACTACCCGACCTATCAACCCTTACCCAAGCATCCTCCGGTAAAAGAGGAGATGACCTTCATTCTCCCAACCAAAACCTACCTCGGAGAGGTCATAGAGGAAATTTATGACACCAGTCGATACGTTGAAAAGGTCGAACTGGGGGAGGTCTTTGGGCAAAATGCCACCTTCAGGGTTATTTATCGGCATCCGGATAAGTCCTTGTCCGATGAAGAAGTCGCCCCGCTCCGCAGAAAAATCAAACAAAACCTCGAGCACCATTTCAACGCCAAGCTTGTGGGTAACCTCTAAGGAACATTCCGCTTATCCATGCCTCAGGGGGTAGGGGTTGGGGGTGGGGTAAGGGTTGGGGAGGGCGTAGGAGTAGGAGGAACCTCCCAAGGCACATTCACTCCGATTGCGAGCTCTCCGCTTTCCGCTTCCTTCCCGCCGCTTCGGGCCCGAAACTTCAGGGTGTACCTTCCGTCGGAAAGAAACATGGTCGTGCGAAATGGCCGGTTCGCAAGGGTATCGCGGACAACACCATCAACCATGATCTGTACCCACTCCACCGACGAATCGGAAAATACCTCAACATCCATGGCGACATCGTTTGACGAAAGTTGGGTCTTGTCAACCGGACTCTTAACGCGAACAACGATCTCTCCCTGGCCTTCGCACAGTTCGGTCGGAGGATGGTACCGCCCGTCCGATTGAGAAGTTGCCCATTCGTCGATCCCTTTTTTCCAACGAGCCTGCACTTCCGATGACAATACAACCGGAGGTTGAAAAACGAAGAATTCCTTTTCCTCATAGTCGCCGTTTGCAATCTGTGCCGACGTAGCCAGTTTTCCGGAGGAACGGCAAACCTTGAGCTTCACATGGATAGGGTCTTCACCGCTCGGAAGGGTGCCTGGGATAAACGACTCATCTCGGGAAGGGTAACCGTCATGTTCAGGGTAACCGGAGACTGCATCCACTTTGTGCGTCTCAATCCCGGAAGGGGCAGAAAAAGGCGGATCATCACGCGTCCGAAGCACTTCTAAAAAGATCCGCCGCCAGATCGGAGCCGCCCCGGTTACCCCCGAGGCAACCTCACGCATGGGAGTGTTGTCATTATTACCCACCCAGACGCCGACCACTGCCGTTCCATTGGTCCAACCGACTGTCCAGTTGTCACGTCGATCGTTGGTGGTCCCGGTCTTTACGGCAATATTACTGCCGCTGATGTTAATAAGACTATTGGGTCCAAAGGTGATGAGCCGGGCGGAATTATCAGAAAGCACGTTGTTAATAAGGAAAGCGACCTCACCTGTGAGCACCCTCCGGCCTTCCAATGGTTTTTGCTCGAGCAACACCTTACCCGAACGATCCTCAACCCGAAGCAGGGAAACCGGTTCGACTCGAAGACCGCCGTTTGCTAGAGAGCTGTATGCGGAAACCATGTCGATAAGCTTAACCTCCCCTCCACCCAGAGTCACGGAAAGCCCAAACCGCTGCATGTTCTCCTGGCTCGGGGAAAGTGTGGTGAAGCCCATCTCATGTGCCGTCGTTAACATATCGCGCAAACCTATAAGCTGCAAAATCTTCACCGCCGGTACGTTAATGGAGCTTCCGAGGGCAAACCGGAGGGAAAGCGGCCCATGATAGTTCCCATCGTAGTTAACCGGAATGTATGGCTCCTCCGGAACCCTTCCGGGAAACTCCGTTTGAACATCCATAATCGGTGTCGCGGGGGTATAGCCCCTGCCAAACGCAGTCGCATACGTCACCGGCTTGATCGCGCTGCCGGGCTGACGCAAGGCGAGGGAAACATTCACTTGGCCGTCGTAATCCGAAGCCCAGAAATCCTTACTCCCCACCATCGCCAGAATCTCACCACTCCGGGGATCCATGACGACTGCCGCACCATTGGTGATGTGAACTCCGGTCACTTTCGAAATCTCCTCCGAAACAAACTGCTGGGCCTTTTCCTGCAGCGTGAGATCCAAACTCGTGGTTACCCGTAACCCACCCTGCTCAACCACCTGGTCCCCATAGAGCTCCGCCAGCTTTTCCCGCACGTACATCACAAAGTGGGGTGCCAAGATACTTGTGTCGGTGGGAGCAAAGGTGATCTGCGAAAGGGCTGTCTCGGCCTCTTGTTCCTGGTCCTTATTGATGTAACCGTCTTCGCGCATCCGTCGCAAAACCTCACGGGTTCGACCCAAGTACGCCTTTGGGTTGGGTCCGAACGGGGAATACGCGGTCGGACGCTGGGGGAATCCCGCCAAAATGGCGGATTCGATAAGCGATAACTCAGACACTTTCTTGCCGAAATAGACCTCAGACGCAGCCTCAACGCCCCAGGCTGTTCCTCCGAAAGGGGCTTCGTTCAAGTACATCGTCAGAATTTCATCCTTTGAGAAACGGCGTTCTATCTGGACAGACAGGAGAAACTCCTTAATCTTTCGCGGAAGCGTTCGTTCAGAAGTCAAAAGCACGTTTTTCACAAGCTGCTGGGTCAGCGTAGAACCTCCCTGCAGCCGGCGGTATAAAATAATATTTTTCACAGCCCGGAGAATCCCCCGCGGATCAAATCCCTCGTGGGTATAGAAATCCTTATCCTCAACGGCAATCACGGCTTGCCGAAGATAAACAGGAACCTGGTCCAAAGCAACCGGAATCCGGCGCTGCTCACTGTAAACATCCCAGAGTAGCTTTCCCTCCCTATCAAGAATCTGGGTAGCAAACCCCTCCCGCCGCACAACCCTATCCGGCCTGGGGAGATCCTTTGCATACCAAGCAAACAGAACAGAAGAGACAAGTGCCAGAAAAAGAACGGAGAAAAATGCCAACAATGCGACACCGCGCAGGATCTTTGCTCGAACGGAGGAAGAATTGCCCACCTTACGAAACCCGATCTTTTGAAGTCTCTTCCTCCAAGCTCTTCGCCAGGGAAGATGATGGAACATAAGGTTTATTGTATCGCGCTTCGTCCGATGGATCAATCAAGCAAGGGGTCCATCCCGAACCTCCTCTTTACTCAAAAGATGTATAATTTTAACGAAATGACTATCGGAAACACAAAAGATGCGATCGATTCGTTGCTCTCCCGACGGGTAGACAAAATTCTCCCCTCCAAAGAGGGCTTAAAACAACTTATCACAACCCGGAAAATTCGCCTGTACCAAGGGTTTGATCCAACCGGTGCAAAGCTTCATCTGGGACACACAATCGGGCTTCGGAAACTCATGGAATTCGCCAGTCTCGGACACGAGGTTATCTTTCTGTTCGGAACGGGAACCGTCCTCGTCGGAGACCCGTCACAGCGGGAAAGCGGAAGGAAGGTCCTTAAAGGAGAAGAGATTGAGTCAAACATCAGAACCTGGAAGAAACAGGTGGAACCGATTGTTGACTTTACGAAAGTGACGATCAGAAAGAATGCCGACTGGCTCACAAACTTAAGCTTAAAGGAAATCATCACTGTCGCCTCGCACATCTCGGCAATTCAGCTGTTTAAGAGAGACATGTTTAAGCGTCGCCTCGATCAAGGAGATACGGTCTGGTACCACGAAACCATGTACCCGCTCCTTCAGGGATATGATTCCGTCGTCATGGATGTTGACCTCGAGATCGGGGGAACGGATCAGGAGTTCAACATGCTGATCGGAAGGGAACTCCAAGCGAAAATCAATCACAGGGAAAAATATATCCTCACCGTCCCCATGATCATGGGGACTGACGGAAAGATGATGAGCAAAACCTCTAAAAACTGCATCTGGCTGTCCGATTCGGCGGAAGACATGTACGGAAAGATCATGAGTCTCCCGGATAGCCAAATCCTCCCTTACCTCGAGCTTGTGACTGATATTCCTCTTGTGGAGATAAGGTCCCTTCCCAACGATCCTCTCGCAAACAAGAAACGCCTGGCTTTCGAGGTCACCCGGACATTCCATGGCCAATCCAAGGCATCACAAATAAAAGAAGCCTTCGAGCGGGTGGTTCAACGTGGCCTACCTCCTGAAGAACTAAAGGATTTCTCAATGGAAAATATATCCGAAAACGATACCATCACGGATATCCTGACAAAAGCCAAGCTTGCTGAAACCAGATCCGAAGCCAAAAGGCTCATCAGTCAAGGTGGCGTAGCAATAAACGGAAAGCGTATCAATACTCCGCTTGAGAAACCTCAATTACAACCTGGCTCGGTAATCAGGGCCGGCAAGCGGAAATTCATCCGCCTCACGAAATAGGCAGTAGGGGATAGGATAAAAAGTTCAAAATGAAAAGGTAATAATGAAAAAATGCAGTTCAAAATTGAAAGTTACTCCGCAAGCTTTTAACCTTACACGGTAACTTTTAACTTTGAATTTTAAATTTTACATTTATTCCTGTGCTCCTCTCCAAACGCCATAAACGAATCTGGACTATCCTGGTTGCCATCGCAAGCTTGGCCCTGGTTGCAACCTCCCTCCTACCCCTGTTCTACTCCCTCTAGTCCCGTGCCGATATCATAGGTGGCGAAAATGGACTATTGACACATCAGTAACTATTGTATATACTTCAGTTATTATGCAAACAGTAATCCACATCAAAGCTGATAAAGAGGTGAAAGAAAATGCAGCGGCGCTTGCACGAAAATTGGGGTTAAACCTGAGTGATGTCATTAATGCGTCTCTAAGAAATTTTATTAGAACAAGGAAAATAGTTTTTTCCGATACGCCTCATATGAGTCGCGAGCTCGAGAAGCTTCTTGATAGAGTAGATGAAGACATAAAAAGGGGTCTAAATCTATCCCCTAGATTTAAGTCGGTGAAAGAGTCTATTGACTGGCTGAAATCTCGATGATCATAGTCTATCATGCTAACTTCAAAAAGAGTTATAAGAAATTGCTCCCCCAAGTAAAAGAAAAACTAGAAGACAGATTAAGACTTTTTAGTAAAGACGAGTTTCATCCAATTTTGAACAACCACGCACTCAAAGGGAAGTACTCCGGCTACAGAAGCATAAATGTTACTGGCGATATAAGAGCAATTTTTAAAAGAGAAGCAGGAGAAGCAATTTTTGTTGTAATCGATTCGCACAGCAATCTTTACGGTTAAATTGAATCTCTAGGACCTCGTGGGCTATTCAGTAATTGACTATCTGCGGGAGAAACGTAGGCTTGACACGCCATTCCTGAATCAGCCAAACTGGAAGATCTGGACGTTTGTGTTAGTGGTAGTGATTATTATGGTAGGAGTATTGCCTCCATTTCTCGCACAAATCATACTAATAACCACTCTTATTGCCTTCGTTGTCGAATACCTAAGGTATAGGTCAAGCCGAACTCGATAAACGAGCAGTGAAACTTCCACTCTAGAGGGGATACAGTCTTGGGCTCTACGCATTAATGTATCTCGCTAGAAGGGTCTTCTACGGCTCATAGAATTCTCGAAGACCTGTCTTGCTGAGGCGGCGGAACATCTCCTGCGCGTCCCCCTGTACGGATGGTTGTCGCTAAAGGGTGGGCAGTAGGAGGCGCCGGAGCTTCAATGCAGCACACTTGGGTACATTAGCACCGGAAACCTGGACGAATGCAGCCGCATCACGCGGACCCTCTTTCCGGGGGAATGCTTTAGTTGTATTGTACGAACAGCTTATATCCGACAACGTGGCGAGATAGTCCCTCGCCTTCGGTAATCTCATCGTAACGATACATGAATAGCGATTCTCCCTTCGCGTAACTGTACACTTCGTCTCCTGCCACTTCGAGGAAAGTCCAACCTCCTCGAGCTAGTTCCCTCTGGTAGTGCTCGAGGAAATCGTTTGGAGAGTCCACGAGTGCGGTCGATTCAAGCCCAAATCCATCAAGGAACTTGCCCTCACCGGTCAGTGTCACAAATGGATACTCGGCACTCTTTGGAGTTGTCCACTGAGTTCCAGGGTAAAGGTTGGGGAGTTCCCCTGGAGGAATTGAAGATGTGTAGGACTGGAGGGGTGTTGGCGACTCGCCAGTTCTCGGAGGGAGAAGCGAGGAGGTATCGCGAGGCGATGACCGTTCCGGTGGAGAAGCGGGGTAGCGGCCTCTTGCGACAATGAGTAGTGTAACAAGGACAACCGCAAGGGTGATGAAGACCATCGGCTGGCGAATTCTCATCGTGTAGCTTCAGCATAGCATGTGGGTGATCTACGGTCCATCACAAAGCACAACCACGCCTATTCGGTGGGGGGAGCACTGAGAGAGCGCCCCGAGTGGATCAGGTCGGCCCGAGACAGCTGATAGGAAACACCTCTTTACCTGTTGATCTGGTCAGTAAGCGTCAATAGATAAGTGAAGCCCTCCTTTTTTCCAGTGTACGCAATTCCGTGAACATGCTCCAGAAGGAAAACCTGCGGGAGGGATTCCGCCACAACGCGCATGTAGGCCTCTAGCGTCCTTGCCCGCGGGTCTCTCATCCGCCACCTCCTGAACGGATCTTTCGAATCGGATGTTTGGATTCCATTGGGAGAGCCGGAACAAATGTCCGTGACGGCAGTACTGCATCTGGCTTTTCATGGCCATGAATCGCCTAAGGTGGTTTGTGGTGATGACCCGCCTGAAATCTCCAATACCTGGATTCAGTACCCAGGTGATCCAGAGTCAAACTCCCCCCTGCCTCTCCCAATACGAAGGAAGGAGGAAGGTCCAGGTGACTGTTTCCACCCGAATGAGGTCGGTGCCGCAACAATCTCAGATTTCGTCAATCTAGCTGCGGTCGAATTGGATCGGTAGCGAGCTCGGTTGTAGAAGAGTTGATCTGGTGGTCTCCTCGGTATCTGCTTCCCCTTTTTTTCACCAAGTAGGTTTGCTACACTTCAGCTATCCGTATGGGGAACAGATGGGGAAAGAGACCAATCTACCAGTGGGTGCTTGCTCTGATATTCACCGCAGCTATTGGTTTTGCCACCTTCATGCTCCTCACTTTCCTTCGGATTGTAAGGCTACAAGCCGTCCATGATCCTGGGGGTTTCGCCGAGGGCTTTGTCACGGAGGGTCGGGAACCCGCGGACCTTGGGTATCGATGTAAGTTTCTATCCTTAGTCTGCAAGGGAGACCGGGAGTATTTGGCATCGACGTTCTTCCCTTATGTAGGATTAAAGAGAATTCCTGTGGTTGGCGAGGGAGCGTGTAACTACCAACATAGTGCGGGCAAGACCGAGCTCGTGTCCGGGCAGAGGCGCTCTCTGAGAATTGACGGACTCTGGTCCGTCTTCTGGATCCAAGTAGAGGAATGTGGCGAGAGAACGGAATTCTTCGGCCCGTACCGGCTAATCCGACAGTAATCCTTTCCTTCGACTGACACCAAGATGGACTATGAAGCGCAACCCCGCCTCGTCGGCGGGGGAGCACCGAGAGACGGAACTCACGGCCAGGAAAAGTCCTTACCACCACTGCACTCCTACCGCTTTTCTATTACTATTGAGCAAATACAAGACCAATCCATCCCTTCCCCCTTTGAACGCAGCCATTCGAGAACCAAGTCAGACTTGGTCGAGAACGAAGTGAGCGAATTCAACCGAAACAAATTCCCCTTTGAGCGAAGCGTATCGAGAGCAGGTTGAGCGATTACTGTAAAGAAGCGATCACTGTGTAACGATCCGCCAGTTGGCGGATAGGAGTTTGATCGCACAGCATGAGCGAAACCTGTTCCCGAAAGACCGCTCATGGGGTGCCCTTTCTTTCGCCACTTTCTTTGGGCACGCAAAGAAAGTTGCACCGCGTTTGGACAAGTAAAGAAAGAGTCAGTTATAATCTCCTCATGAAGCTCACCTTAAAAACCCCCGTGCGAGCCCTGCACATGGTTGGCCCAACCTACGCCGGGCGCCTCAATAAACTGGACATTGATTCTGTCGGAGACCTCCTTATGCATCCCCCGCGTCGGTATGAGGATTATTCGCGGGTTTCCCCGATCGGATCAGTTCAAAATGGGGAAGTCGTCACGATCCGGGGACAAGTTAAAACCAGCCGAAACGTTTTCACCAGGAGTCACAAAACCATCCAAAAAATCGTCATCACGGATCAAACCGGAACTCTTAAGGCAACCTGGTTTAATCAACCCTATATCCCCAATACGCTCAAACCAGGGTCCTGGGTAAGCCTGGCAGGGACAGCGCAACAATTTGGAAAAGGGGTCCAGTTTACCTCACCGGAATACGAGAAGCTCTCCAGTACCGACATGCGTGAAAAAGGTACCACAATCCACACCGGCCGACTCGTCCCGGTCTACCCGGAAACAAAAGGCGTAAGCTCGAAGTGGATCCGTTCCCGGATCGCTCCGCTCCTTCCTCTCCTTGCCTCAGAACTTGAGGAGTGGCTTCCCGAATCTATTCTAAAGCAAGAGAGCCTCGTCCCTTTGCCCAAAGCGATTGTTTCCCTCCATTTCCCAAGTGCGCTCTCCGAAGCCAAAAAGGCTTGGGGCAGACTTGCGTTCGAAGAGATGGTAAACATCCAGCTGGCAGTTCAGAATAGACGGAAAAGTTGGGATAGGAGAAAGCTCGGAAAGAAACTTGTCATCGAGGACAGCAAGCTGAACGTCTTCCTTTCCAGTCTGCCTTTCAGGCTGACGCAAGCACAAAGGAGGGTAACCCAAGAAGTATTGGGAGATTTAGGGCAGGACAAACCGATGAACCGGCTCCTTCAGGGAGATGTAGGCTCGGGTAAAACCGTCATTGCGGCAATCGCGATCTATGCGGCCTTCATCAGTGGGGAAAAGTCAGCCCTGATGGCACCGACAGAGATCCTCGCCATGCAACACCTTGAGACCATAAAGAAGCTTCTGGCTCCGTTCGGGATGAGAATCGCGATGGTAACTTCATCAATGAAAGAAAACCTCACCAAATACGACGTCGCGATCGGCACACACGCCCTCCTCTATAAGACGGTAGAAACCGGCTCCCATGCCCTCGTGGTCATCGATGAGCAACATCGGTTCGGTGTAGAACAACGGGCTTTGCTTATCAAAAAGAGCCGCACTCCGCATATCCTTACCATGACGGCAACCCCAATCCCTCGCACGGTTGCCCTCACCCTCTATGGAGACCTCGACCTCTCCATCCTTGATGAAATGCCTCCGGGGCGGGTCAGGATAAAGACATGGGTGATTCCTCCCCACAAGCGGGAGTCTGCCTACAGATGGATGAGAGAGCGGATAAAGCTCGGGGAACAAGCCTTCATCGTTTGTCCGCTGATCGAAGAGAGTACCAACGAAACGATGCTCCAAGTCCGTGCCGCAACAGAGGAATTCGACAGGCTGAAAGACAAGGTCTTCCCGGATCTTGCGCTTTCACTGCTTCACGGACGCCTCTCGTCACGGAAAAAAGAGGAAGAAATCCAGAAGTTTCGGAAAGGCAAAACCAATATCCTCGTCACCACACCAGTCGTTGAAGTGGGAATCGACATCACGAATGCGACAGTCATGATGATCGAGGGAGCGGAGCGTTTTGGCCTTGCACAGCTCCACCAACTCCGGGGCAGAGTAGGCAGGGGGATCAAGGAAAGCTACTGCCTCCTCTTTCCTTCAAATCCCAAGACACAGGGCCTCTCCCGGCTGCGGATCTTGGGAACGGCAAAATCCGGAGGGCAGCTCGCGGAGTTCGATCTTAAACTGCGTGGACCAGGGGAAATCTACGGGACAAAACAACATGGGTATGTAAACCTAAAGTACGCCGAACTTTCAGATACACGGCTTATCGCAACCACTCAAAGGCTCGCTCGAGAAATCCTTGAGGAGAACTCCAAGCTTCTGAAACTGCAATCGGTGAGAACGAAGCTTTCTACCCTTGAAAAAGACATCGAACCCAACTAGAATTAGCTATTAGCCATTAGCTAATAGTCATTAGTGTTAAGTTGTGAGCTGTTCGTCTTTATTCTTTAATATTTAATCTTTATCCTTTAATCTTATGGGTGCACTCCCAAAACGCAAAATTTCAACCAGAAGGCAAGGGAAGCGAAGAAGCGGGCAGAGGAGGCTTTCCGCGCGTAACCTCGTAACATGCCCCCATTGTGGTGCAAAGAAACTTCCACACAGAATCTGTCCTGCTTGCGGCAAATGGTAGCCAGTAAAAAAGGGGATACTTGAAACGTGCAGATGACCCTCGCCATCGAAGGCGGGAAGAAGCGGTACGCGAGTTATTTGCCTTTAGCTTCCATCCCCACAGAAAGTTGGGGGGATTGGCCAGAAAAGCAATCGAAGGATTAGCCCAATCGGACGCCCTGATTCGCTCATGCGCAACGGAGTGGCCATTGGAAAAAATCAATAAAGTCGATTTGGCAATATTAAGACTGGCGCTCACAGAATTGCTCATAAAAAAAGAACCGCGGAAAGTGGTCATTGATGAAGCCATTGAGCTTGCCAAAACCTACGGCAGTCAATCGAGCGCATCTTTCGTTAACGGGGTACTCGGAAGCGCATTGAAAAAACTCTTCCCGGAAAAAGAGGGGAGAGGGGCCAAACCGCAAGGAAACGAGGGGGAAACAAACAGGCAAATCCGGTCATGAACGACGAAGAAAAAATCAAAAAAATCATCTCAGATCAACTGGGTATCGCCGCTCAAGAACTGACCCCGAATGCAGATCTCCGAAAAGACCTCAACGCCGAAGATCTTGAGGTTGCCGATCTCTTTACAAAGCTTGAAAAGGAATTCTCGCAACACGTGACTCCTCAAGATGCGAGAAAGCTTCGGACCGTAAACGATATCGTCGCGTTTTTCCAAGAAACCTGAGGCCGCAATGAAGAAACACCCAAAGAAAATCAGGGGAATACCGATAAAGGATGAAGGACTCGTTCTCCAAGCGCTAACCCATCGTTCCTGGTTAAACGAACATCCGAAAGAAAGAACTCAGTCCAATGAACGCCTCGAATTCTTGGGAGATGCTGTGCTTGAATTGGTAGTAACCGAAGAGCTCTATGAAAAATTCCCCGAAGAACCGGAAGGAACGCTTACGGCTCTCCGATCATCTCTGGTAAAGACGGAAACCCTTGCCCGGATTGCCCAGGTGCTGAAGTTAGGAAGCCATCTCCGTCTTTCCAAAGGGGAAGATGCGACAGGCGGGAGGGAAAACCCACAGCTTCTGGCAAACGTGTTCGAGGCCATGGTGGGCGCAATCTACAAGGATAGCGGGAAAACAACGGTTAAAGCGTTCGTGAAAAAACACCTCTTTCCCATCCTTGAAGAAATCATTACCAATCATTTAGACAGGGATGCCAAAAGTCTCCTCCAGGAAAAGGTCCAGGCTAAAGGCCTCCCGGCTCCAATCTACAGGGTGGAAAAAGAAGAAGGACCGGATCATAGTAAGATATTCACCGTGGCGGTGCTCGTGAACGGAGAACGGGTCGCCAAAGGGGTAGGGAAGAGCAAGCAACAAGCCCAGCAAGAAGGAGCCCGGTCAGCCCTTGAGAAATTGAACCCTTCCTGATACAATAAACGACATGCTTAAGATAAAGCTTTTTCCGACAGGAAAACGAAACCAGCGAAAATACAGGATAGTCGTGGCGGTTGACCGAAGTAAGTCGAATGGGAAATACTTCGAAAATCTCGGCATCTACGACCCCCTTACGGAACCGGCGACCGTGAGGATTAATAAAGAGCGTTACAATGCTTGGTTAAAGAAAGGTGCACAGCCCACCCAAACGGTGCGCCTTTTGGAGAAAAAAGCGTGAACCAACTCCTCCTGGACATCGTGAGCAAAATTGTGGACCATCCTGAGGAAGTCTCTGTTGAAGAAATAGTGGATGAACAAGGGTCATCAACCTTAAGACTCAAGGTCCACCAGGAAGACATCGGAAGGGTCATTGGAAAGGAAGGAAAAATCATCACCGCCCTCCGTACCCTCATGCGTCTGGCTGCCATGAAGCAGGGGAAACGTGTCCGTGTCGATCTCGTAGAACCGCCGGCCGCCTCACACCAAGCCCCCTCTCAGGTTGAACCTCCTCAAGCCGAAGAAACCCCCTAGTCTTTAGAGTTAAGTATTAAGGACTAGGTAATAAGTACGAAGTCTTTTTTCTTTATTCTTTACTCCTTACTCTTTAATCTTTACTCTTTATTCTTTATTTTTAGAACGGCGCAAAGACATCCTCCCGGCCGGTCGGAATGTTGGCGGATGAAGAAGCCGGAAATGAAGTAAAGGAAAGTAGCTGTTCGTATACCCCCTGTTCAGTTTCGGAAGGAGTCTCAATGGGATCGGTAACGGCCCCGAGCTCGGTCGGGAGAGGAGCGTAAAACATTCCAAGGATTGCGTTTGCGGTGATATCCGAAACCAAAGGGAAAGCCGAGGATGTAGAAGCGAAAACGGGGGTTTCTAAAGTCGCGGGTGCGAGATCCACAGAGGTCAGCCTCATGAGAGGAACAACATGTTCCAAACCGGAAAGAAACATCTGGACTCCCTCAAAAGGGCCTAGTACTTCAATGCCGACCTCTATTGAGGCAAGCTGTGAGGAAGCGGCGGCCCTGCCCGAACCGGTTTCCGCAGGTCTATCCGGTTGGCTGGTGGCGGAGCCCGTTGCTGCCCCGGTAGCCAGACTTCCGGGGCTAAGTGAAAAGCTCCCCAAAGCCACCCCCGTCTGAGAGGCCAACCCATTGAGAGAAGTGAGGAGTAAGAATACATCTTTTCGGCTGGGAATCGCCTTCTCGAGCGTCTCCACCTGTTCAAGCAGACGAGCTTCATCAAGACCCCGAAGGATTTCAATCTTCATCTCGAGCCCTCTTTGTATCTCCTTTCTCCGTGAAATTTCCGATCTGAGCAAGGTCAAATTTCGAAACGTCGGGATGATCACAAAAACCAACAGAGCCGACACCACCACCAGCGTGATGAGCGGAAAGTAGACATACTTCTTAATCTGAAGTAAGTGTCGAAATGAAATTTGTGAAGGAAATTCGATTTTCATCACTCGCCTCCCAGAGCCAGCAAAACGGAAAATTGGTAGCCTCCCTCTTCCGTGCGGGTAAAGCTCTCTCCGGATATCCGGTTTATCTCGTTCTCACCGGCAAAAGTCATAACTAAATCAAGCAAACGGACCAGAGAAAAAACGTCGGAGGCTTGAGCTTCAACCCTGAACGCCTCATCTCCCCCGCTGATCGTCATATGCGAAACCTCGACTTCTCCTTCAGCAATCCGGTAAAGCTCGGTTGCTAAATCGTGCCGCAGACCCGGTTCGCCAAGAACGCGCGTGGCAAAGGAAAGCTTCTGCTTCACATACAACAGCTTGGATTCCCGGGGTCGCATTTCCTCAATGCTCACCTTGGCTTGGTCGATATCCGAATTTAGCCGGTTAGCCTGTGTCTGAGACCAAACGAGATAGCTTATGGTAAAAAAAACCACCGCGGCAAAAGCGACTAAGACGACCAGGCTCCCTGTCTGAAGCATAAGCCCCATGCGGCGCAAACGGGCTTGAAGATGTTGAGACTCCTTAAGAAGGTTAATTGATATATTCATAAGACGCGCATCGCGAGCCCCACTGCAGTACCAAAAGAAACCGTATCTTGAGGAATTGCGGCGTTGGCAGACGGTTCAACGAATGAAAACGCATTTCCCATTACAACCTCCATACCAAAGTTCACCGCAGCATAAGACACGAGTCCTGGAAGAAGCGCCGTTCCCCCCGCCAGAACCGCTCGTTTAATCGGGGCTTCCTGGTTGGAGGAATTGTAGTATTGGATGGCCTTTCGCACGTCAGAAAGGAGTCGATCAACCAAAGGCAGCAACGCGTTCCGCACCTTGCCCTCAAGCTGGGTTGGCTCAAGACCATAACTTCGCTTGTACTCCTCAGCCTGGGGAAAATCCAGTCCAAACTCGGTTGCGATCGCACGCGTCAGAGCCGTTCCGCCGGATTCAATGGAGTGCGTCAGAACGAGCATTCCGTCCCGTACCACAGCCAGGTTCGTACTTGACGCCCCGAGAGAAATCAGCATTGTTGGCCCGAGTCCTTGATCTTCAGGAACCATCACCCGCGCCAGCGACACCATCTCGGTTTCCAATCCCACCACTTCAATACCGCACTTTGAGGCAAATTCGACGGTTCTTGAGACGACCGTTTTCGGCGCCGCCACCAAAAATATCTCCATCTTTTCTTTCTCGCTACTCTTATCGGGTCGGGATATCACTTCGTAATCAATATTGACTTGATCCAAAGGGACAGGAACGTATTGCTCAGCCTCCCAGTGGATCGCGGAAGCGAGTTCGGAATCGGAGAGGGAAGGCATCTCAACCACTCTGGTATACACCGAGGATTCCGGGAGCGCCAGCATTGCCTTGGCAGAGGACAGTCGGGTATCTGAAAGAAGTTTTTTTACCGCCTCGGCGACCTTTACCTGACTTGCGTCATCACCGCCGGGCCTCGCACCATAGGGGTTGAGAGCGATACCAATTGCCTCAAGTCGATACCCCTTTCCGTGTTTCGACAGACAGACAACTTTGATGGAAAAACTTCCAAGGTCAAGACCAATGAGGCGCGCCATGGGCAAGTATCTATGGTTTCGTTAGAGAGCTCCCTGAAAAAATGACAAAGTCGAAAATGGACGGAGGAGCAGGGGGAGTTTGAGTAACCTCAACCGAGCGTGTCTCTCCTCCAAGGGTCTGTGCTTCCGAGCGGATTCGCCAAAACTGGACGGGCAAAGCCGTACCTCCGGCACCCAACACACGCAACTGGGTCCCGGCATACACGGCACGGACCCGAATGAACTGGTCGCCATTCGCAAGGGAAACAATTGTGCGGAATTGGTACCCATCCACGCCAGGACTCGATGAAGCAAAGTTATCACCTCGGGGGCAACCCTGATAAGGAGTCCTTCGGATGGTTGTCGAAGTCCCGTTGTACACCGCAACCACAACGGATGCGGCGGACGGACAAGTATCCCGCGCCCAATCGATGGAAACCTGGTTGCCGCTTCCGAGTCCTGCGACATTCACCTCGATAGTCTCACCTTCATCAATCTGGGTCTCAAGCGTGTTTTCTTCAGCCACTCGATAATTTGCCGTAATTCCGCCAACCGTCACAGACCCCGCCCCGCCGGCTGCGATCAATGCGGACAGGTTTAGCCGAAGCGCTTCCTCAATCCCGGCCTCTGCCGCGTTAAATGCCCGCGAGCTTTCCTCTTCCTGACGCGAAAGACGAACATCGGTAATGGTACGGGAGGCAATCGAAAGTCCGATCGTCAACAGAACTACAGTCAAAAGAAGGATAACAATACCAACCTGACCGCTTTGACCTCTTCCATACTGCCAGGAAAAGCTCCGCTTCATAGATCCATTGTAGCCGCATGCCGCTGATCGTGTCAACCGACGAGAAGTGAACGTGAAGGGCAAACGCTTGTGAAAGAATGTCTGTTTCTCTGTTCTCTGTTTTCTTTTCTCTGTCTTCTGTCCTCTGCCTTCTGTCCTATACCCTATACCCTAAACCCTAAACCCTATACGCTATACCCTGTATTCTCCGCCCCTAGTAGGTTCGCAGGGATACCCGGGTCTCAAACGTATCCTGTGCGACATCCGAAGGTCGATCCACGCCGGGATTACCGACAGTGAGGTGAAAAGAGGCGAAAACGACGTCAGGGACGCCATCCGAACCGGCGGCATGCGTGCATTGAAAGTTTGAGGCCTGGATTTTCTCACTGGTTAAATAGTTTTGCGGAAAACTGGCCGAATTGGATGCAATTCGGGGAACTGCAGGCACGAGAGACGTGTCATTCTCGACTTTAAAAGTCGTCGTTCCGTTGGCATCGGTCACCGTAAGTTCGTCAAATCCTGCGACGGTAGTACAAGAAACCCCCATGCCATCCCGAACTAGACGTTCGATAACCCCAATTGCAAAGTCCCCATTTTGCTTGACCACCGCCAAGGCAGATGCCTTTCCGGTTCCGGAAAGACTCGCCAAGAGAAGGGCAGTGGCAGTCAAGGACAGCAGGGCAACAATCCCCACGACCATAATCAGTTCCATCATCGTATAGCCGCGTTCAGAAATTTTCCCCATTATTTTTATTGTGTGCTCCACCGTGTTAATCGGGTCGCGAGAGTAGAACGATGCCACCCGACCCGATCTCTCCAAGAAACGGTTGAAATAATATCGGTATAGGGCTCTTGACCTCCGGGAGCAACGTAGATAAATCTCACCTCGCGTAAAAAGATCGTCCCGGGAATTGTCGCGGTTGTCAAACAACTCCCGGAAGTCAGCGAACCGATTCCCTGCGTAAGATCAGGAACGCAGTAAGTAGGACTGCTTGAGACATAGGGTGAAAAACCGGCCCAACCGAGCGAGTCCCGTTGGGAACGCGCCCATTCAAGGCCTTCCTGGGAAAATCGGGTGGAAAGGGCTTGATTCCTGGCAAAATTCGCACTCGCGACCGCTGCCACCACCCTTGATACCACCGCAACCAACACCAACACAACGATGGCCACCGCAACCAACATCTCAACCATGGTTTGACCATTTTTCCGAAGCATATGTGCCTTAGAGCTTGGCGAACATGAGATCATCGAAGTACGCTGTTCCGGCGTCAAGCAGGCGGACATGAATACGCGCCGACACAGCACCGGACGGAGCACTCATGGTTTGTGTTACCTGGGTCCAGGACGTCGTTCCCACCTGCGAAGCCGAGTTCACGCTCGTAATAAGCAACCCAGAGGAGTTGTAAAAACTGACCCGAAGAAATGCCTTGTTCACCACTCCCGAGGCTTTGATCCAACCGGAGAAGTAATACGATGACCCCGCAATAACAGGGGCCGCAGTCGATGAGGTCTGATATTGAGCCGTGCAGCCCACAGCTCCGGTATATTTAATCCCCACCGCATACGTCCCGCTATGCTTTGTAGTGGAGGTCCATTGATAGGTTGGGGTGATACTGCATCCGGAGGAACTCGTACCCCAGGAGGCAGGCGAGCCTATCTCAAAGCCCGGGTTGGGAACCAAGTTTGCCGCCTCCGGGATCGGTGTCGGCGTCGGGGTTGGCACGGCTCCCTCTGCCTGCCCCAAACCGCTCAGGGACCCACCCTGACTGACACGGAGTTCATACGTAATCTGCTGCGAGTCATTCTGCACCCATATCGTTTCCGGAGTTGCCCCCTTTCCCAAAGCCGGGAAACTGACTCTTTTTTCCAGTGGAAAACGGGTGCCGGTTGGGAGATCAAACGTTTCCGCCGCAGGATCGGTCGTCGCGCAGTCAGCTTGAATCGAATATCGATCCTCACCGAGCGCCCCGCCCATTGAGATCGAATACGAGGCCAACGCTCCGCTGCACCCCGTTGGCTTCACTCCTGAAGAAGCCCGTTTCTGCGTCTCCCGCAGCGCCTGCTCGACTTGTTTGGCTGCGCCTTCGACCAGGGCCCGATCATTTAAGCGTCGATACGCTGCCACTCCTCCTCCGGACATGAAGCTGATCACCATCACCGCAACCATAATCTCAATCAGCGTAAAGCCGAATGAAGAACTTTTAACTTTTAACTTTAAACTTTTAACTTGTTTCATGGGCTATCCACTCGATAATTACAGTTTCCGGGAGCAGCACAGTTCGCGCCACAATTGGCAGGACCACCCGTTTCAAGGTAGCCACAAACGTAGTAATCAACCCCGGTCGCGGAATTGTAGTAGTAGCCGTATCCCCGGGGATCGGTTGGGGCTGTAGACAGATAATTTCCCGCGACCAAGGTATTCACCATGGTCGTGAAGTTTGTCCCGACCGGATAACTGGTGTTATCCGCCCGATAGATCTCAAGGGCAGTTCTCACCTGCTCCAAATCCGACCGTCGTCGCCCATCCCGCGCCCTTCGGTTCGCCGAAGTGTAGCTCACCACTGCGAGCGCGGTCAAAATCGCAAAGATGGCAACAGCCACCAGGAGCTCAATCAGGGTAAAACCAGACGATTCATGTTGGTCGCTGGTCTTCAGTCTTTGGTTTATAGTCATAAATGTCAGGTTCTTAGGGTTTAGGGTTTAGGGTTTAGAAATTAGATATTCTCTCTATCCTCTACGCTATGTGCTATTCGCCATCAGCTATTTGCCATTCATTACTGTTGGTTCGCAACGCAAAAATATTCCCCCGTTCCGAACGTACACGTGCTGTTCGACGCATTTCCGCCTCCTCCGCCCTCCAAACGTGCACAAACGCAGTACGTCGTAGCCGTACAGTTTTGCGCGTACGCGTTCCAACCGACGAGCGTTTCCGCGGGGAAGGAACCTTGTAAATATCCCGTTGCCATAGTCGAGCAGGGAGTTGCGTAGGTCTGGTTCGAAAGATAATACTGTTCGAACGCCTGCTGAAGTGCGACCATGTCGCCCCGCCGCTTGGCATTCCGGCTATTTCGTCTGGCGGAGGTATAGCTTGCCACCGCCAGAGCGGTGATGATGGCAACGATCGTCAAAGCCACCAGAAGCTCGATGATCGTAAATCCCCTGTTTTTTCGCATTCAAAAAAAGTATGACAGCCTCCCTAAATCCTGTCAACAGGAACAAGTTAAAAATAAAAAATGAAAAGTTTAAATTACAATTCAAAGTTCAAAGTTACCGTCGCTCGTTTAAAATGGGCGTTTTCAACTTCTCACTTTCCACTTTTAACTGTTTTCTGTTCACTCTGAAACTTTTAACTTTTAACTTTTAACTTTTAACTAGAATATCATCCCCATATACCAACTCCAAAGTGCCCCGCCCCAAAGGAGAGAAACCATCGTCCCGAGAACAAGAAACGGACCGAATGGAATAGTCTGACCAAACTGCCGACGACCGCTCGCAAGTAACCACACCCCGACCAGAGCCCCGCTGACAAAACTGGCAAACACCGCTACAAGTGTCCTCGGCCACCCCAAAAGGATTCCGAAGGCCAAACCAAGCTTCACATCGCCCATGCCCATCCCGCGCCCGCGGGTTAATGCGTGGAGGGCAAAGAAAAACAGTGAAGCGCCGATTCCGCTTGCGATAGAATACCAAAAATCGGGCCACTGCATGATTCCTGTATAGGTCAATAGCACTCGGTACGCCAGGGCCAATACTCCCAATACGCCGACCAGAATATCAGGGAGGATACCGTAGAGAAAATCGGTAAAAAACAGGGAAAGAAGGAGTGTCCCCACCGTAAGCCAAAACAACGGTTGAAGGTAAACAAACGGGGCAGCGGTCAGTTTAAAGAAAAGCGAACCGCCCAGCCACCACCAGACAAATAGAACCCCGGTCAACAATTCAATGACCGGGTAGGTCCAGGAGATCTTCGTCTTGCAGTATCTGCACCGGCCGCCGAGAAAAAGAAAGGAGAGAAGGGGAATGTTGTCGATTGCCCGAATGGTTTTTTTACAATGAGGACAACGGCTGCGGCCCTCAAACGGGCTCTCCCCATGGATGGTTCGATAGATAACAACGTTAAGAAAACTCCCTATAGCCAAACCGAATAAAAAAACCGAGACAGCTCCGATGATCATCGTACCAATCATACCACGATCAGAGGTTGTCTCGATTTTTGTATGTCTTTACTGCGGAACGCAGATAAAGCAAGATGCGTTCGGATACGTCCCGGTGCAGAGGTTGTCCGCATCCGGCGCATTCGTATTGGTGCGCAATGGTCCTTGGGCACCCGCGTTTCTCGCCGATCCGGATTCGGGCTCAAAACAGACTGAAGCTTGTCGCGTAGCGGCAATTTCGCTCACAAACAACCGCTCTGCAGCGGGCGTCGTGGCTATCACAGTCCGCCGGTTTGCAAACTGGGCTTTCATCTCACCTTGAGTGATCAGACGGTAATCATCACCGGCCACGGCAAAGTTCGGATTGACAGCCACAGCTCTGTTGACAACCGCCGTACAGGTCGGTGCACCGGTATCCCAAGGATAACAGTTGTAGGTGGTGTAGTACCGCTCGTAAGCAGCCAACAGTTCAGCCGCATCGGATTTTCGTCCGGCATCCCGCGCTTTGCGTAATTGCTCTAAAGGATCAAGGGCGGAAAGGATGGCAACCACAAGGATTCCCAACACCGCAATGACGATCAGTAGCTCAATAAGGGTAAATCCTCTTGAGAGTTTGAGTTTCATAAGGAAAAATAGTTTTTCCTCTCACCCCCCCTCTTTGTATTTAAGGCACTCTACACTATCCCGCTTCAGGGCAAAGAATAACGCGTTTGCCCAACGATCACTGCGTATGTTATTGCGGTACGCAGATATAGCAGGTCGTACTTGGATACGCTCCCGCTCCGCAGACCGCCGTCGCACTGTTCGTGTTGTTCCGAAGCGGTCCCTGCGCACCAGCGGTTCTCGCAGATCCTGACTCGGGCTCAAAACAGACGGAAACTTGTCTCCCGGCTGCTTCACTGACATAAAGTCTTTGGTTTGCCGGCGTGGTCGCTACCACGGTTCGCCGGTTGGCAAACTGGGCTTTCATCTCACCTTGAGTGATCAGACGGTAATCAGCTCCCGCAACGGCAAAATCTGGGTTTACCGCCGATGACCGAAGGACACTTGCCGTACAGGTCGGTGCACCGGTATCCCAAGGATAACAGTTGTAGGTGGTGTAGTACCGCTCGTAAGCAGCCAACAGTTCAGCCGCATCGGATTTTCGTCCGGCATCCCGCGCTTTGCGTAATTGCTCTAAAGGATCAAGGGCGGAAAGGATGGCAACCACAAGGATTCCCAACACCGCAATGACGATCAGTAGCTCAATAAGGGTAAATCCTCTTGAGAGTTTGAGTTTCATAAGGAAAGTAGCTTTTCCTTTCACCCCCTCTCTGGACAGCAAAAAAGTGAAAAGTTAAAAATGAAAAGTTAACAGTCATGAGATAATTCGGCTCTTCAACTTTGAACTTTAAACTTTTATTACATTTGGCTGGTGAGGTTATAAATCGGCATGATCACTGAGATGACCAAAAACCCGACACCGATGCCTAAGAAAACCATGATAAGAGGCTCAATTGCGGTTGTCAAGCCTTTTATGAGGTGTTCCGATTCCGTTTCAAAATAGACGGCGAGTTTCAATAACACCTCATCGATTTTTCCCGTCTCCTCTCCGACGGAAAGCATCTGCGAAAGAATAGGGGGGAAATGGGGATACAAAGCGATTGTTGCCGCAACGGAAAGCCCTTTTTCGACTCTTTTTGCGGTCTCGCGCACGGAATCGGCGTAGACCTGGTTGGGCAAGGTATCGGATACGATATTCAATCCCTCAACGATCGAAACACCCGCACCCACCAACAAACCCAGCGTCCGACAAAATTCTGCAAGCAACACCTCTCTGCGCAAGTTCCCATAGACCGGTATGCGGAAGATAAACTCATCAAACGATCGCCGTCCTATGGGGGTTGCACGCCAAAGGCGAAACATCCAACTTGACCCCACCCCAATGAGAAGCACAATATACCAAAATGAGGAAAAGAATTTGGAGATATTCACCAAAAGAAGAGTGGCAAAGGGTAACTTCGCCCCAAAGTCGTCATACAATTGAGTCATCTTCGGAATCACAAAAATCATCATGACCGCCGTGACGATGATCATGCCGATAATAATGATAAGAGGGTAGATCATTGCCCCTTTGGTCTTCGCCCGGAACTCCCTCTCTTTCTCAAGGTTGTCGGCAAGTCTGGCGAGCATTTCATCAAGCTTTCCCGCCGCCTCCCCGGCCCGGACCAAGGAAACGTAGACCGTGTTAAATACATGCGGGTGCTTCTCGAGCGCCTCACCGAGCGGCTTTCCACCCTCGACGTCCCGCAGGACTTCGGAAACGATCGTCTGAAGCCCGGGGGAAACCTGGGTTTCCAACAGAGACAACGAGTCCGTGAGCGGCAATCCTGCCGTAATCATTGTAGACAGCTGACGGGTAAAATTAGCGATGTCGACAAACTTCACCCGATGTAAAAAGGAGGAAACGAAGGTGAAGCGGATGTGGTGGCTGATCGGAGAAAGCCCAACAACCACTAAGCCTCTTTCACGAAGAATGGAGGCTGCCTGACGAATGTCACGTGCCTCAACTTTTCCGCTTTGTGCTTTTCCACCCTCATGAGATTTTGCTTTATACCGAAATTGCTCCATACAGGCAGGCCCACCAGAAAGCCAACAATCTTACTCCTTTCCGCCACGGACCAGCCGCCGAAGTTCAGCCGGCCGGAGCGCCCACTCTGTCGCAACCTGAAGCGAAAGCTTCCCTGCCTTTACCCAATAGGCCATGCTGGTTTCCAAGGTGTTCATGCCGATGTCGGCAGAAGTTTGAATGACGTTATCGATAAGATGGGTCTTTCCTTCACGAATGGTCGTCCGGACTGCCGCATTTGCCAAAAGAATCTCTGCAACGGGAATTCTTCCGCCGGTTACCGAAGGAAGGAGCCGTTGGGACAGCACCGCTTCAAGCGTGTTTGAAAGCTGCATCTTGACCTGCGCTTGCTGGTGCTCGGGGAACACATCGACAATCCGGTCAATGGTCTGGGCCGCGCTGTTGGTATGCAAGGTCGCAAAAACCAAGTGGCCGGTCTCAGCGATGGTGAGGGCTGCCGCGATGGTTTCATAATCCCGCATTTCTCCGATCAAAACCACATCCGGGTCTTCTCGAAGGGCACTTCGGAGAGCAATTTCCCAAGAGTGAGTATCCGAGTGGAGCTCGCGCTGGGAAATGATGCTTCTTCCGATGGGGTAGACGTATTCAATGGGGTCTTCAACGGTCACGATGTGGGAGGCTTGAGTCTCGTTAATCTCCTGGATAACCGCAGCCAAGGTTGTCGATTTACCGTGCCCGGTAGGCCCGGTGACCAATACAAACCCCTGGCGGAGCTTGGCGAAATCATGGAGGACCTTCGGAAGGTTCAGCTCTTCAATGGTCCGGATCTGGGAAGGGATGAGCCGCAGCGCGGCCGAAACAAATCCTTTTTGGTGGTAGGCATTGACCCGAAATCTCCCTTTCGCTTCATGGTCATAGGAGAAATCGAGCTCTCGGTTCACTAAGAAGAGGTCCTTTTGCTCCGGGGAAAGCAGCGAAAAGACCATCTCCTGGGTTTCTTCATCAGTCAGCGGCCTCTCTTCGACGGGAGACAGTTCTCCCTCAACGCGGATCATTGGCGGTAAACCAACAACAATATGTAAATCAGAGGCAGCAGCCGAAATCGTTTTCTCAAGAAGCTTGACAATATCCATCAGGATCCTTCACGAATTAAGAATTAATGGAACAGCTAGGACTCCGCAACTCTAAGCACTTCTTCTATTGTAGTAATTCCTTCCAAAGCCTTCAAATATCCGTCCTGCTTCATCAACACCATACCCTCGGAAACTGCCTGTTCCTCAATACGACTGGCCGGTGCACGTTCCAAGATGAGCCGCCCGATCCGCTCCGACACCGGCAGCACTTCAAAAATCCCAACCCGGCCGCTGTATCCGGTATCGCCGCATTCAGCACAGTGTTTTCCTCGGTACAGCGTGACAGCTCCTTCTCCCGTTCCCTGACCGTATCTGACCGTGTCATACAACGAACCGAGAACCTTCTTCATATCCGTAACGAGCTCGGGCGGGGGGGAAATCGGAGCTTTGCAATGTTCACAAATTTTTCGAACCACCCGCTGGGCCATTACGCAAGTCATCGAGGATGCCAACAAGAAAGGCTCGGCTTTCATATCCAAAAGCCGGGGGAGAGCCCCAGAGGCGGAGTTCGTATGCAAGGTTGAGAAGACCAAGTGCCCGGTCAGCGATGCCTGGATGGCAAGCTCTGCGGTCTCGGTATCTCGTACCTCACCGACCATGATGATATTGGGGTCCTGCCGAAGGAAGCTGCGCATCCCTGAGGCAAAGGTTAAGCCAGCCAGCGGGTTAACCTGGACCTGATTCACCCCGGCCATTTCGTATTCCACCGGATCCTCAAGGGTGATGATATTCACTTGAGGAGTATTCAGTTTGGAGAGAATCGCATACAACGTCGTCGTCTTCCCAGATCCTGTCGGACCGGTGATCAGGATAATTCCGTGGGGAACCCGAACCGCTTCCTGGAGGTTCTTCAGGGCCATACCGCGCAGACCCAACTCGGGCATAGTCGGAACGCGACCGGTTTTCTTCAGTAACCGCATTACCACCTTTTCTCCATGGACGATCGGCAAGGTGGAAACCCGAAGATCAACCTCTTCCTCCCCAATCTTGAAATTGAAACGACCGTCCTGCGGGAGTCTTTTCTCGTCAATCTTCATTCCGGAAAGTATCTTGATCCGCGAGACGACCGCGTTATGGACACGCCGTGGCAATATGAGCTTCTCTACCAGAATCCCATCAATCCGGTATCGTACCCGTGTTCTATCCACCAAAGGCTCAATATGGATATCTGAAGCCCGGGCTTTAATCGCAAACTCAAGTAAGGTTGCCACGACCTTCGCAATCGGTGCCTCGCGGATGACCTCCCCGAGTTTCGTAATATCAATTGTCGTAACCTTTCCCTCTCCCGGAGCCGCCTCTTTTAAAGCCTCGGTAACCTCGACAGAAAGGCTCTGGGCATAGAGGTCTCCGATCAAGGACGTAAGTTGCGATTCAACAACCATGAACGGAATGACCTGACAGCCAGACTTCTTTTCGATAAACTCGATTGCCTCAAGGTCCAGTGGGTTTGCCATTGCCACGGACAACGTATTGTCCTTCTGGTTATATTCAAAAGGGAGCGCTTTATACCGACTGGCAACACTTTCGGGAAGTTTATCAAGCGCCTCCGGAGAAGCGGCCGTCCGCTCTAAATCGAGAAAGGGGACATTATAGAACGAGGCCTTTGCCCGAGCCAACGCCTCTTCACCGACCAAGTTTTTTTCAACCATCAAATCTTCAGGGCTTCTTCCTCCGCTAGCCGACTCAAACCGAATCTGGTCATACTGCTCTTTAGTAAGCGTCTTTACCTGAAGCAGGAAATCCAGAATGGACGAGGGGGCAGAGGACGGTTTCGAACGTGGACTGTCTGAAGTGGCAGGGTCATTGGGCATATGATAAATTCCACCAAATACGCCAGGCGAGAAGGAGGGCGGTGTCAAATAAAATTATGAAGCTTTATGCTAGAATGTCAAGGCAAGAAAGGGGTATAGAAAAGGGTTGAGGGTTGAGGGTTGAGGGTTGAGGGTCAAAAAAGTTTAAAGTGTAAAGTGTAAAGTTCAAAGTTGCAGTTTAAAGTTACAAGTTAGGAGAGAAACTTTTAATTTTATTAGTTGTAACTTTTAACTTTGAATTTTAAACTTTAAATTTGGAACATGCATAGCTTCCTCATCTGCCAAGGAACAACCAAAACCCGCCGGGAAAAAGTGAGGCATCTCATTGCCAGGTTGCGGGCTGAGTCAGGAAATAAAAGTGAGCTAATTCGTTCCGATCCGGACACATTCATCTTAAGGCCCGATCCGACCATCGGAATCGAGGCAATAAGGGGAATTATTTCATCGCTTAAATTCAAACCGTTCAGAAGCAAAGCAAAGATCGTCGTTATAATTCGGGCCGACCGCATGACTCGCGAAGCCCAACATGCGATCCTAAAAACGCTTGAAGAACCCGCACCAAACTCCTTCTTGATACTGGAAACCAGAAACCAGTATTCCCTCATCCCCACCATTCGTTCACGCTGCCAGCTCATGCTGGCAACCTCTCCTTCTCCGCGGTCAACGATCCGAGGCGAGGCAGTTGACCTCGCGCGGAGCCTCATGGAACCCTCCCTTTCCCTGCGTCTGAAAGCGGTGGGCGAAATTGACCAAAAAGAAGCGAAGGCCAGGCTCCGCCAAATCCTCATGCTCGCAAGAGAGAAAATGAAGCTGGACCCCTGGTGGTACCAAGTGGTAAAACTCACTCATCAGGCGATTCTCGATCTTGATGCAAACGTCAATCCGCGCTTAACCCTGGAACATTTAGCGCTCCGGTTTCCCCAAGATAGGAAAGGGAACGATCGAAATAGAGGCAATTCCTAGAGGAAAAGCCCATGATTGTGGGACAAAATGTCCTGGACACCCGGTTATCAGTCTGTTACAATTGACGCTAAAGAGATTGTTGAAGCTCCGAGGGCGAAGAGCCCTCGGATTCTCTGACTGGTATCACGAGAGCCCTTTCCATATCCCGAAGCTGCAATCCTGCCGTAGCCAAGTCTGACTTGGCGCAGGCGGACTGAAAATTGAATATTTAAAGCAAGTCTTTTTTTGGTCTGATGCGAAGTACCCCCAAAGTGACGAAAACGTACACCGCAAAACATATCAAGGTTCTCGAGGGCCTGGAACCGGTCCGAAAACGGCCGGGAATGTTTATCGGTTCAACGGACCAAAAGGGCCTCCATCATCTCATCGCAGAAATCGTTGACAATTCGGTGGATGAAGCCATCGGAGGCTTTGCCAAAAACATCTGGGTCGTCCTTCATAAAGATGCCAAGGTAACCGTTGCAGACGACGGCAGGGGAATTCCGTCTGAAAAGCATCAAAGCGGGGTCTCCGCACTCGAAGTCGCCATGACAAAACTCCATGCCGGAGGAAAATTCGAGGAGATCGCCTACCAAGCATCCGGAGGCCTCCACGGTGTTGGAGCCTCGGCCGTTAACGCCCTTTCATCATGGCTGCGCGTTGTAACGAAACGCGATGGCAACGCCTTCACCCAAGAGTACAACATCGGAAAACCGCTCTATCCGGTAAAACCGATTCAACCGGAAAAACTCGAGATACTTGTCCCGGAGTTTGCCAAAGACTTTCTCAAGAAATATTCAGGCACCCTTACCCAGTTCACTGCCGATAAAACGATCTTCAAACTCACGAACCGCTTCTCCGCGACAAAAGTCATGGATATGCTCCGTGAGCGGGCTTACCTCGTCAAAGGCCTCTTCTTCCATCTCTTTAATGAGGAGAGTGATCTCGAGCATCATTTTTATTTTGAAGGCGGAATCCTCTCACTCGTCAAACACCTCAACAAGAACAAAAAGCCGCTTCATGACCCGATCTACTTTTCCGGAGAGTGGAAATACGAGAAATACACGATCGGCGCTGAAGCAGCGCTTCAATACACCGATGCATTTACCGAAAACCTGGAAACGTTCGCGAACGTCATCAACACCTCGGATGGGGGAACCCACCTGACGGGATTTCGGATGGCGCTCTCGAAATCCCTCAGAGACTACGCTTCAAAACAAGGTTATCTCAAGGACGAGAGGGACGGCTTTACCGGTGAGGATCTTAAGGAAGGCTTAACTGCGGTCGTGTTTGTGAAAATGCCTGCCAGCGAAATTCAGTTCGAGAGCCAAACCAAAACCAAGCTCAACAACCCGGAAGCGCAATCAGCCGTCTATGCGATCACCAAGGATAAGCTGGACGAATACCTGGAAGAGCATCCGTCGGATGCGCGAAGGATTATCGAGAAGGTTCTCTTGGCGGTGCGGGCGAGGCTCGCCGCCCGAGCGGCCAAAGATGCGGTGATTCGGAAAGGCGCCCTCGAAGGTCTGACCCTGCCCGGAAAACTCGCCGATTGTCAGGAAAAGGACCCCAGTCAGTCCGAACTCTTCATCGTCGAGGGCGATTCTGCCGGAGGCTCGGCAAAGCAGGGCAGGGACCGTCGGTTTCAGGCAATCCTTCCCTTAGGCGGTAAAATCCTCAACACCGAACGGGCCAGACTCGATAAGATCATCGAATTTGCGGAGCTCAAGGATCTCATCATCGCCATGGGTATCGGGATAGGGGAGACTATGGATGCAAAGAAACTCCGCTACCACCGGATTATCATCATGACCGATGCCGACGTGGATGGGGAACATATCACCACCCTGCTTCTCACCTTTTTCTACCGACACATGCGCGCGGTGATTGAGGGGGGGAATCTCTACATCGCCCTTCCGCCGCTGTATAAGGTCCAAGCCAAAGGTGAGATTGTCTACGCCTACTCGGACCAAGAAAAGGACGAGCTGTTAAAGACCTCATTTCAACAGAAACACGTAGAAATACAGCGCTACAAAGGCTTAGGCGAAATGAATCCCTCTCAACTTTGGGAAACGACCATGAATCCCAAAAGCCGCACGTTAAAGCAGGTCACCATCGAAGATGCGGTGCGGTCAGATCAGGTCTTCACCACCCTTATGGGAGATGAGGTACCGCCAAGAAGACGATTCATCCAAACGCACGCGAAGCTGGCAACCTTGGATATATAATAAGAAAGTGCAAAGTTTAAAATTCAAAGTTCAAAATTTCAATACAAAATGAAAACTTTAAATTCTTAATTGCAACTTTAAACCTTTCACTTTAAACTTTTAACTTATTTGAATTGCAATTTTAAACCTTTCACTTTAAACTTTTAACTTGTATTGTAATGGATACCAACACATTCCTAAGCGTTATCCTTGCCTCCGCCCTCGCCGGCATTGGGGTAGCCATCTACCTTGCCAAGCTTGTCCTGGCAAAGCCTTCCGGAGATCCGAAGATGGAGGAAGTCGGGAACGCCATACTTCAAGGGGCTAACGCCTACCTCAAGCGTCAGTTCACCACCATCGCCCCGATTGTCGTCATCCTCGCCGTACTTCTCTACGCCGCAAGCCCGAACCCCGGCCTCGCCTTGGGCCGCGCCGGGGCATTCCTCTTGGGGGCGTTCTTTTCCGCCTTAGTCGGGACAATCGGCATGAACATCGCGACACGGACCAACACGAAGGTCGCGGAGCAAGCCAAGCGTAGCTTCTCGGAAGCGTTAGAACTTTCCTTCAAGGCCGGTGCCACCACCGGTATGCTCACTGTTGGTTTAGGGCTCCTTGGAGCAACCCTCATCTATTGGAAATACGGTGCTCTCGCAACCGAAGTCCTGATCGGCTTTGGGTTTGGAGGAAGTTTGCTTGCCCTCTTCATGCGGGTCGGCGGAGGAATCTATACCAAGGCCGCCGATGTCGGCGCCGACCTGGTGGGAAAGGTCGAAAAGGGGATTCCCGAGGACGATCCCAGGAACGCAGCCGTGATCGCCGATCAGGTCGGGGATAATGTCGGAGACTGCGCCGGTATGGCGGCGGATCTGTTTGAAAGCTACGAAGTTACCCTGGTCGCGGCCATGATCTTGGGTGCGGCAACCTTCGGACTTCCCGGTGTCCTGTTCCCGCTTGCCGTCCGCGCCTTGGGCGTCCTGACCTCAATCCTCGGGATATTCGCAGTCCGTGCCCGCGGAAAAGAACAAATCCGCGATGGTATGAATGCAATTTTAAAGGCTTTTGGCATCTCAGCCGGCGCTTCGGTCATCGGCTTCTTCCTCCTCTCAAACCTGATCTTTGGAAATCCGAAGCTCGCCATTGCCACAACCATCGGTATTGCGCTTTCCGTCCTTATCTTTTATCTGACCGACTACGCCACAGGGGATCATAAACCGGTGAGAGAGATCGCCAAACAAAGCCAGACCGGACCGGCAACCGTTATCCTCTCTGGGCTCGTTTCGGGATTTTCTTCAACCGTTTGGGCAATTCTTGCAATCGGCGCCACGATCCTCGCCTCCTTCCTCCTCTTCCCGGATCCCCTCACTGCCGCCTACGGCGTTGCCCTGGCCGGAATGGGAATGCTGACCACTACCGGGTTTATCGTTTCCATGGACTCGTTCGGGCCAGTTGCCGATAACGCCCAAGGAATCGCCGAGCTGACAGGCATCAAGGGGAAGGCACTCGATGTATTACCGAAACTGGATGCCATCGGGAATACCACCAAAGCCACAACCAAAGGCTTTGCCATCGCCTCGGCTGTCGTGGCAGCGGTTTCGCTGTTTGAATCGTACCTCACCGACGCCCACCTTCCGGGAATAAACATCGCCCACCCCGCGGTCTTCGTCGGTTTCCTGATCGGCGGAGCCATCCCCTTCCTCTTCTCGTCCCTGACCATCAAGGCCGTCTCTGACAGTGCCTTCGCGATCATCAACGAGGTCAGACGCCAATTTAAAGAAATGCCAGGCATCATGGAGGGAACCCAGAAACCCGACTACGCCAGGGTCGTTGATCTCACCACCAAGGCCGCCCTCGGAGCATTGACAGCCCCGGCCCTTATCGCCATCATCGTTCCCATCTTGGTCGGATTTTTGCTGAAGGCCGAAGCTTTGGGCGCGTACCTGGCGGGAACGATCCTCACCGGACAACTCTTGGCCGTTTTCATGGCCAATACCGGAGGTGCCTGGGACAATGCCAAAAAGATGATTGAGGAAGGTTTATACGGAGGAAAGGGGTCCGATCCGCACAAGGCTACGGTGGTCGGAGATACCGTTGGCGACCCGCTGAAAGATACTTCCGGTCCTGCCATGAATCCTTTAATCAAAGTGATGAATTTGGTCGCGCTCCTGATTGCTCCTATGATCGTTGCCACCAAGACCTTAACCCCACTCCATTGGCTCATGCTCGGGATAGGTGCGGCAATCCTGGTATTCTCCATCAATAAGGCCCAACAAACCACCACCTAGATTAGCTTCCTATTTTGCAGTCTCTTGGCTTCTTATGGTATAGAGTGAAAAAGTTGAAAGTTTAATTAAATGGATATCGGAAAACTTCTCCCGACGGAAATCTCCCAAGAGATGCAGCGCAGTTACTTGGATTACGCGATGAGCGTCATCGTGGCCCGGGCACTCCCAGACGTCCGCGACGGGTTAAAGCCGGTTCACCGCCGCATCCTGTTTGCCATGCATGGGATGAACCTTACCCACGCTTCTGCCTACAAGAAATCCGCCCGTATAGTAGGAGAGGTCCTGGGAAAATACCACCCGCACGGTGATATGGCGGTCTACGATGCCTTGGTACGCCTCGCCCAAGACTTCTCCATGCGCTACCCACTCGTCGATGGGCAGGGAAACTTTGGCTCGGTGGACGGAGATTCTCCGGCTGCAATGCGCTATACCGAGGCAAGACTCGCCCGCATCTCCCAAGCGCTCCTCGCGGATCTTGAAAAAGAAACGGTTAATTTCACCGATAATTTTGACGGATCCCAGAAAGAACCAAGCGTGCTTCCGGGACTTCTGCCAAACCTCCTTATCATGGGTTCAGACGGTATTGCCGTTGGCATGGCGACCAAAATCCCGCCGCACAACCTCGGCGAAGTGGCGGACGCAATTGACGCGCTCTTAAAGACTGGCAAAGTGGATCACCCGGAGCCAGTCGAAAATCCGGAAACTTCGGATCCCCAAAGCATCATCGGCACCTTCGTCTCGGAAGTTTCAACCGACGAGCTCCTGAACTCCATCAAAGGCCCGGATTTCCCAACCGGCGGAACCATTTACGATTCAGAGGCAATCCACGAGGTGTATGCCACGGGCAAGGGCAAAATCATGGTTCGGGGAATGGCGGAAATCGAGCAAACGAAGAGCGGGAAAATGCAAATTGTCATCACCGAACTCCCGTATCAGGTCAACAAGGCCCGTCTCGTCGAAAAGATCGCGGACCTGGTCAAAGACAAGCGCATCGTGGGTATCGCGGACCTTCGGGATGAATCGGATCGCCACGGGATGCGGGTTGCGATAGATCTCAAACGCGATGCCAAACCCAAAGCAATTTTAAACAACCTCTTCAAACACACGGAGCTTGAGCAGTCCTTCCCCGCCAACATGGTGGCTCTAAATCATGAAGGCACGCCGCAACTGATGACCTTAAAGACCATCCTCTCGGAGTACATCCGACACCGACAATTGGTGGTCGTCCGCAGAAGCCAGTTCGAGCTGAGGGCTGCACGCGCGAGGGCCCACATTCTTGAAGGGCTAATCATCGCCCTCGACCATCTTGACGCCGTCATTTCAACCATCCGCCGCTCTCCGGATGCGGACATCGCAAAGGAGCGGTTGATGAAAAACTTCAAGCTCACGGATATCCAAGCGCAGGCTATTTTGGATATGCAACTTCGGCGGCTAGCCGCACTTGAGAGACAAAAAATCCAGGACGAATACAAGGCGATCCGCCTCACCATCGAAGAGCTGCTTGCATTGCTTAAGGACCCCAAAAAGATCTTAAGCGCCATAGGAGCGGAGCTTCGGAAAGTCAGGCACGAATTCGCCGACGATCGACGTACCAGGGTCAACCCGGCAAAGTTAAAGGAATTGGGAATGAAAGATTTAGTGCCGTCCGAAGAGGTTCTCGTTACCGTGACCGAAACAGGCTACCTCAAACGCATGCCGATCGGAACCTACCGGTCTCAGCACCGCGGAGGGAAAGGGGTCAGCGGCATGACCACTAAGGAGGAAGATACGGTCGCGCATCTTCTGACTGCCAATACCCACGACGCGATCTTATTTTTCACCGACCGCGGCAAGGTCTATAAATTGGTAACCCACGAAATCCCTCAGGGTTCACGACAGTCGAAAGGCCAGGCTGTCATTAATCTCATCAACATCAACCAGGATGAAAGAATCCAAACCATCCTGCCGATCCCGGAGATGCGGTTTGCTTCACAAAACCAGTATCTGCTCATGGCAACCCGGAAAGGGGTCGTGAAGAAGAGCCGGCTATCTGGATATGCAAACATCAAGTCGAATGGCCTCATTGCGATTGTCCTTACGGAAGGCGATGAGCTCGTCTGGGTCAAAGTCGCCAAGGAAAACGATCACGTGATCCTGGCGACGAAGAAAGGCAAATCCATCCGCTTCTCGGAAAGCCAGGTGCGGCCGACCGCCCGCGACACCATGGGTGTTCGGGGGATCGAACTTGCCGCAAACGACCTCGTCGTCGGTGTCGAAGTGTTCACCCCTTTGGGAAAGCAACCGAAGGATCGAAGGAAAAAATTCTTCAAAGATCTTTTCGTAGTTACCGACCGGGGGATGGGGAAGCGGACACCCCTGGATCAATACCCTCTCCAGCATCGGGGAGGGCAAGGGGTCAAGGTCGCCACATTAAGCGACCGGACAGGCGACATAACAAGCGCCATGTTTGTCGACCAAACGACCGATCAGATAATCCTGACCAGTCACAAAGCCCAAGTCATCAAGCTTCCCCTTAAAAATATACCACGTCTCAAGCGAGCCACCCAAGGTGTTATCCTCATGCGCTTCGCCAAAGCCGGCGACAAGGTTGCCGCCGTTGCCAGTCTGGTAAAAGAAGATGAAGCTGATCAAACCCCGGCCGCTCCGAAACGATAACCGAAAACGTCTCTAGCTCTTTCCGTGAAACGTCTCATGCACATTGCGAAGTTGCGGGTTCGTTATATGCGTATAAATCTGGGTTGTCGCGATGTTCTTGTGTCCAAGCATCTCCTGAACTTCACGAATACCGGCTCCTGCTGACAACAAGTCTGTTGCGAAGCTGTGACGCAGGCCATGGGGCGTAATCCGGACCGAAAGGTGAGCAGCTCGGGCGTACCGTTCGACGATGCGCTGGACCGTTCGCACGGTCAGGCGCACCGCTTCTCCGCCGGCCGGTGGTTCGACCTTCCATTTGGCAAACCGGATAAACAGCGGTTTGAAGTGATCAACCCGCGCACCAAGGTATCGCTCGGTCCAAGACGAAGCCCGTTTTGAGAGAAACACGACACGCGCCCGACCGCCTTTTCCGATCACTCCGAACTCTCTCCGTTTAAGATCGATAGAAGCCCTGTTTAAACCAACCAATTCTGATACCCGAAGCCCGGTGGAAAAGAGAACCTCAAGGATCGCCTTATCCCGCAGACCGCGGATATTGGAAATGGACGGTTGGGAAAGCAGTCGCTCGACTTCCTCTCTCGGAAGGAATTTCAAACTGCGGCTCTGGACCTTGGGTAGTTCGATATTGTCGGGGGCAATGACATCGTAGCCGTGCCGAACTAGCCATTTTAACCACGATCGCAGGGCAATGGCATGATAACTCTGGGTCACACGGGAAAGCGATCGACCCCGATCGTCAACAAAACGGGAGAGAAACAGGCGGTACTTACGGATAATGGGTAGATCAAGCTTCCGAATATCCCCGGGCGGAGAAGAACGGGTGTACCATTGATCGAACCGCTTAAGGTAAAAGGCATAGTTACGGATTGTGTAAGGGCTTGCCCCCCGCTCAACTTCAAGATACTCGAGAAACTGCAACATCAGCTCATCAAGCTCACGATTGGAGTCAAAATTTGCTTTCAGGAAGGTTTTTCCTATAGGTTTTCGGGTTTTGTTAGCAGTCTCAGACATGACTTGCCAAAAAGGTATATTTTTGAAATTGGATTGATGCACCAATCCATTTTGATTGTGTGTTTTGGTTACACACCGGATTCGAATATCGAGAAGGCCTATAAGTGTGATCGTTCATTATCCGAGAGATAAATACAATAAGATAGAAAGCAGGGTGGGCGATGACCAACCGCAAACATGCGGTAGGGAGGAGGGGAGACCGCAGGAACGACACTTTGCAAAGAAAACGGATGCATAGAAAACCATCTTACTAAATCCGGAGAGGCCATGTCAATATTGTGCGACATGATCGATGTAAACGGATGAGCCCCATTGTCAACCACGGTGGGGAAGCGAAACGTTTGTCACTATTCTTCAAACAAATAACGGGAAAACAGGGATTCGATCGGTCGTGGACCCTAATTGCACTTAAAAAGCGGGCATAAACGAAAGTGGCTAAGCGAAAGAAACGTCCGGAACCTAAGAAAGCAACGCACCAATAACCATGAACCACTATTGCACATTGAATGAATGAAAGAATCAGCAGCATCGATAACGAAAGATTGAAGTTCCACTGGAAACGGCACGCCACAACTGGCGGATTTTCCCGCCGGCCCGCACCGAAACACCCTATCTAATGTTGAACACGTCTTATTACTTGCGGAAAACCCTTGAATCACCTCAAAAAACAAGCGTTTTACATCTGGCAGACGCTCTGTGATAGGTCTAAAACGGCTGCTGAACCACTAGTGTTAGATAGCTAAGGTAAAAACCGGTGGAGAATTTGCAAAAAGGCGGATACGAAGCGCTAATATGCATAACTCTTCGGGTTTTTCTCCGAATTGAAGGATTTTAAGCAGCCGGGAAATTCGGGGCAGGAACAAAACCAAAGAATTGTGAGTAAATGAGGGAAAGTAACCGGGGCGAAACCATAGCACATGATGAGCTGGAAGCTCCGAACACTCTGCCCCAAGCCATCCTGCTTCAATGTCGTAAAAGTTATATTGTGCGACATTAATGAGCCTGGAAAGCCTTCCTTCCCCATATACACACCTCCCTTGGAGAAGTGGACCATTTTGCTAAAGCAGGACAAAATAACGCACATTTATCTCCACTGATGCAAATAAAAAATCTATCTGAGACGATATGGAAATTGAACGAGCCTATGATCCTTCACCGCTTCTTCAAAAGCCGGCAAAGTCTTATTCGGGTATTATTCTCAACACTGCTCCCCAAAGGATGTGCCCGGAGACTTTTTCAGTGATACAAACTATATCATTTCCTCAAGATGAAGCCTTAGGTTATCCACAAATAAAACCGGGGCGACCGTTTCGGAGAGCTGCACACAATCTGTACCCTTCAATCGGCAAATTCAAATAAGACGGGTACATCAGAATAAACGATCATATCATCTCAAGGAAATAGTGGGCAAAAAGCAGTCAGGCTCCCCAATTGCTATTCTGTGAAAACATAATCACCGATACCGTGAAAATAATAATTATTATAGGTTATTACTCTTGAAGAATGTTGGTTCAACGCTGTCCGTACCGGGAAATAACGGGTGTCTCTCCCCTATCTCATGCCCTCATGAAAAAAATAAAAACGTGCCGGAAGGAATTATCGGAGAATTTCATCCATCGGATTCATCCATTCCCGGAAGTTCGGGGGTCAGCTCGTGCTCAATTTCCGCTTCGGCAGCCAACTCCTCTGCAATCCTCCGATCGATTTCCGCTTTAGGTATGCCTTGCATCGCCATATCTTTGATGCGTCTCATGCGGGTTATATTCTCCGGATGTACCCGATGACGCTGGTGATCCTGAATTGTGGGAATTGTCCGGGCACCCCATCTGCCTCGAATACCACTCCGCTTTTGTTGCCGATCCGGCATGCCGGGTAACTCTGCTTGACTGGGCTCTCCTTCACCGTGGTTCGTCATCGCTTTCTACCCCCATTTGGTCACCAAATAAGTAGTCAGGAGCACAATCATACCAACACCCAAGTACTCGTACAAGGTCCGCCTGAAAAGTCGACCGGAGAAATGATATTGGCTTATCCCCAAGCCAACGTAGGCCATGGTCACCAAAAAGAGAGAGCCCACTGAAACCGTAACCGGCCAGAATGACAGCGCGAGCGCCAGCTCCCCAATCGCCAAAGATAAACACAGGCTGTAAACAACCGTACGCCGTTCAATCCGATCCTCCGTCAGCTCCACGGACCAAAGAGCCTGAAAGATGAGCGGAACCGAAGCCAAGCCAACCAGAATGGCGTTGGCATAAAAGGGCAAGCGGAACGACCAAATCGTGTCGAACAAGAAAAACGCAGTCACCAGCGTCAGAAGAAACCCCACCGCACGCGCCGCGCGCAATAACTGAATCGTTCGAATTGCGGCAACCGTAAAGATGTTCTCTGTTAAAAGGAGAGCATACATACCAACGCCGAAAATTCCCAAGATGATAAGTCGTGACAACATGCGCTCAGGTAACAGGAAATAGAACAGCCCGACCGAAACAGGATAGATAACCGGAAGGGTCAATGCTGTCAGCCACTCTATCTTGTGCAGATCTTCGGAGAGCGCCCAACCGCAGAAAACGTACGCAAGTCCGCCAAGAAGCAAAATAGCCTGATAACGATAGTCAACCCGTATGAACTGTATACCGAAAAGACCAAGGGTCAGTAGAAGCGAAACAAGAACGAATCGCTTTCGCTTACTCATGCTTGAAGCTCGGCATTGGAATAGACGGCCTTGACCTCCGTAAGAGCGTGGAGAGCTTGAAAAAAGGTAGTCAGTTTTTGAATCGTTGAAGCCTCATGGAGAGGAAGCCGGACCTTCGGAACAAACTCCCCTCCCGAGCGCTCGAACAGAAAAGCGCACGATCCGGGACCGCCGAGACTTCCTCCATAGAGTTCATAAAGGTTCTTTACTTGTGCCGTCGTCCGGTGTCGATTGTCTGTTTGTACCGTAATAAGCACAGCAACTCCCGATGGTCCGTAGCCTTCATACATCACTTCCTCGAGCCCTTCCCCACTCACAACCCCAAGCCCTCGCTTGATGGCGCGCCCGACATTGTCGGAAGGCATATTCGCAGCCCTTGCCTTTTCAAGCACCGATCGAAGCCTCGGGTTCTGCGTCGGATCTCCACTCTTCCCTTCCGAGACGGCGATCGCGATCTCTGATGAGAGTTTACTAAAAAGAATCCCTCGTTTCTGATCCGCCGCCCCTTTCTGGTGTTTAATCGTTGCCCACTTTGAGTGACCGCTCATCGTTGTCCTTGAATTTTGAGTTGTAACTTTAAACTTTTAACTTTGAACTTTTAACTTGCTTTAGTGTAACACTCTTGACAGGTCTGTTCAATCTAATGTAGCGTAAAGGAAATGCAAAGCCTAAGCGAAAAAGCCATCCAAGCTGCTCTCAAGGGAAAATGGGAGGAAGCGGTAGAGTTAAACCACCAAATCCTCAAGGAGGACCCTCGCGACCTCGACTCGCTCAACCGTCTTGCACGTGCCTTTACAGAGCTTGGAGAAACAGGAAGAGCTTTTGACACCTACAAACAGGTCCTGACACTCGATAAATACAATCCGATAGCCACGAAAAATCTCAAACGCCTCAAGGCCAAACGACCTCAAACGGCAGAAAACCGCATTATCAAATCTCCACCCATCTACGCCAATTTCTTGGAGGAACCAGGGAAAACCAAAACTGCCCAACTCGTCCGCCTGGCGGATGCCGATATCCTCGCCGAGTTAAAGATTGGTCAGTCGCTCATGTTCGACGCAAAACGAAGACTCATCGCGGTAAAAGCCCCCGAAGATGTCTACATCGGGTCATTGCCCGACGACCTTTCCTACAGGTTACGGAAGTTTATCCATGGAGGGAACCGGTACGACGTCTTCGTCAAAGGCCTCGAAGGAAGTAACGTACAAGTCTTTATCCGGGAAACCCAAAAAAGTACCCGCTTCAAAAACATTCCCTCCTTCCCACCAACTTCGCACACGATGTACTACGCAGACATTAATCCGAGCGTATTTCAAGAAGAGCCGGTAGATATTCGGGAAACGGGAGAAGGGATAGACGAGAGTTGACAGAAAAGCTGCAGCCTAAAATTCCGAAAGCTTCCTGAAGTAGTCTTCACCAACAACGAGCAGAATGTCAGCCCGCGCTGAAGCAGTCTCCCCAACAGAGACCCTCTCAGAGGCAAAAAACTTCCGAAGAACCCCTACGGTTGCGTACTCGCGGAGTGAATCGGAAGAAACCACAATCGTGGTTTGCTCCTCCAGCGTCCTAAAGTCAGCGATAGACACGACATCCCCGCCAGAGTTCTCAATCGCCCGGGCCGCTCGGTTGCCAAGTCGCGGATGTCCGGTGGCGTTGAGAACCGAAACGGATAACCCCTCTCTGGTAATCTCAGGCAAAGCAAACAGTCGCCGGGCGAGCTGATCAAGCCGCTCCGGGTCGGTTCGATAGGTCGTACTTCCGTCCGGAAGCGTTTCCTCACGAAGCACCGAAGCGGTGGAGAGATCGACCAGCGTTGCCTGGCTTAAGCGTACCTTCCCAAGCGAAAACCACAGACGGAAAAGATCCCAGACTCCCAAATTGGACCGTCCCCTTCCGAACAGAGTCCTCATAAGCGATGTCTTTAATGACGTCTTCAATGTGTCTGATGAGAGCTGAACTTTCTCAGGAGAAACCACCCACCCGTCCACATTGACACCGAAAAATTCAGCTAGTGTCCCGGAGAGAAGCGCACCTCCCCTCCCCTCGAGCTCCCCGAGCTGATAGACAGAGCCTGCTTTCCAGAGGCCAAAACCGCCGATGGTCTCAATTTGAAGTGTTGCGGGAAGCACAACAACCGACAGCCCTTCGGGCGGAAGGTACGACACCAGAAACACTTCCCCGCCAACCTGACTCTCTGAAAAGTCCTGCAAAGTAAACGTGATACGATCCCGGCCGTTCCAGTCACTTTGGGAAATCAATCGAATGGTCAAAATAGCCAGCGTGAAAAGGAAGACAACCGCGATAAACCGGAAGGAAAACCGTACAAATGGGAGATGCGCAAGGACACGGCGGCCGCGTTGAATACGTTCATAGCCATGTTTGGCTTGGCGGCCGTGTGAAGCACCCTTAACGTGCCGGAGGGGCAGTCTCCGTTTGGTCATAGTTCTATCGTATCATACGAGTTTCGTACATTGGAACCTTCAGAAGGAGAGCGCGGAACAAATTTCGCCAGTCACATAGGCCTTGGTAAACCTATGAAAGGATCACAGCTTCTCGCTTGAAGTACAGGGTAATTACCGGCTACCTTCTCTGTTTGTTCGCTAGACAATAGTCCGCCGCAACCCCTCCGTCAGCCGCACCATGAACCGCACGTTATGGAGACTGGCCAGGCGGTAATACAGAAGTTCCCTGCTTCGAAACAGATGGTGTAGGTATGCCCGCGAAAACCCCATAGCACAGGTATAACAATCGCAGCCTTCATCAATAACGTGGTCGTCAAGTCGGAATCGCGCCTGGTCGATATTCAGCCTCCCTCTGGAAAACTCCGAGGTAAAACCCCACTTCCCTGCTTTCCCCCGTAGCTTGCCGCTGTACAAATGCCCCATCCGCGCTAGCCTGGTCGGAGCCACACAATCGATGAGGTCCGCTCCGCAGAGAACGGCGCCGATCACATCCTCGGGATTAACGCCAACTCCCATGAGATAAAGCGGGTTGTTGGAGGGCAACAAATCGGCAACCCACGAAACATTTTCGGCTGTTTCCTCAGGATTTTTTCCGATTGAGGCTCCACCGATGGCAATTCCCATCAGGTCTCTCGAGACTACAAACTCTGCGGACTCGCACCGGAGATCCCGATAATTACCGCCTTGGATGATCCCGAAAAGCGCCTGAGGCAAAGCTTTTCCCTGCTTTCGTTCCTCACACTTCTTCCATTCGGAAACACACCGATCAAGCCAGCGGTGGGTCCGTTCCATGGCGTGCCGAGCATATGCCTTGCCCCGTGCCGGTGTTGCCTCATCAAATGCCATGATGATATCGGCCCCAAGGTTCTCTTGAATCCGTATGGCTTTTTCTGGAGTAAAGCGGTGCATACTCCCGTCAAGATGGGATTTAAAGGTCACGCCATGATCATCAATCCGTGACATGACCGGAAATCCCTCATCCCGGAATTTACCCAGGGATGAAACCTGGTATCCTCCGGAGTCCGTCAGAATCGGTCCCGTCCATGCCATAAATCGGTGCAAGCCCCCGAGCCTGCGGACTGCAGTATCTCCGGGCCGTAAATAGAGATGGTATGTATTTCCCAAGAGAATTTGAACACCGGCGTCCGAAAGATCTCCCGGAGCCAGAGCCTTTACCGACCCGGCGGTCCCGACGGGCATAAACACCGGCGTACGAACCAACCCGTGCGGCGTATAGAGCTCCCCGGCCCTGGCCCGGGTCTTATGAGCCTTTACAACAACCGAAAAAGAGAAACCCTTAAGCATCAATCATGTATTTTACCGAAGTAATGTCAACGCCGTTTTGAGATCCGCTGGTAACTCCGCCTCAAACTCCAACCGCACTCCACGGACAGGATGAAAGAATGAGATCCGAAAAGCGTGCAAAAATTGCCGTGGGCACCACAGACTGTCTTCCCGGGCTCGTCGTCCGGCGTACCGCTGATCAGAAACCACCGGATGTCCGAGGTGGGAAAAATGAACCCGTATCTGATGGGTACGTCCCGTCTGCGGTTCGACCTCAACCAGGGAAAACCCTTGATATCCTTTGGTACGAACGCCAGGCTTCACGCACTCATGGTAAACACGAACCACCTTCCACGCGGTATGTGACAGCTTGCCGAAGGCGGAAACCGCGAATCGCTTTCGATCACGGGGGTTGCGGGCCAATGGCAAACGTACGTCCCCAACCTTCGGCTCAAGCATTCCGTGTACCAAAGCAAGATACGTCTTTGTGACCTTGCGTTCCCGAAACTGCGCCAAAAGACCTGAAAATGCTTCGGGAGTTTTTGCCACTACCAAGACACCGCTGGTCTCCTTATCGAGTCGGTGCACGATCCCGCTCCGATCCGAAAAATAGGTATTAGGGGGCGTATACCCCGTCTTCTGGGAGGAAAAAAATGGTCTCGCCTCAACCCAATCCTGGACGGTCTCCTCCGGAGCGGTCGACGACCGGTTGACCACCATCCCGGCAGGCTTGTTGATGACACAAAGAACCTCATCTTCGTAAACAACCGTCGGGGAGATCATTGTGCTTTCACTCTATCCTTCCCAACCAGAATTGACCAGGACAGAAGCGCCAAACCGAAAGTGATGGCGAAATCAGCCAAGTTAAACCGGGGCCCAATCCCAATCCAGAGGAAATCGAAGACGCTCCCCCGGACGACGCGATCGACAAGATTACTGGAGCCGCCTCCAATAAAAAGTCCCAGTCCAACCGAAGTGAGGGGAGAAGAGAACTTTTTTACTCGCAAGAACCAACCAAGCCCAAGAACCACAGCAGCAAGAAGGAAAACCCAGTCAAAGGATGGAAACAGCCCGAACGCAATCCCGCGGTTCTCGGTAAACCCGAAATCCATCCAGACGGCAAGCCACTTTGACAATTGATCTGCTACGACAACGAGGGACAAAAAAGCCAACGACAAACCGATGCCCCGAAGCCTCACCTCTTCCTCTTCTTCTCGCAATCCATACACAACTCGGCCATGGGGTTGACGGCAAGTCTGTCGGTATCAATCATCTTTCCGCAGTTCTCGCACAACCCGTACCTCCCAATTTTTATTTTGGTAAGGGCTTTTCGAATGGTAATCAACCGCCGATCAACCTCATAACGAAGTGCCTCGGCGCGATCATGCCCGGAAATCTCGGCCGCATCGGCATCCGTAGCAGCATTATCATCAACCCGATCGGGATTCGAGAACGGATCCTCTGAACGAATCGTGCGTCTCCTAAGCTCCAGCCGTTTCTTCGCTGATAAGAGGTATTGTCGAATCGGCGCCAGAACCTGAGCCGGAAACGCAAACATTCGCTTTACAGCCCGCATAATACTCCTCTCTCAGGAAAATGGCTTGTTTTTTGTGCGTCCAAGGGGGGCCCGCAGCTTTCGTCCTAATTGCTTCATGGAAACGAACCCGTTTCGGACTCCGCGCTTAAATGAATCGGACATCTTCCTCCCGTCCTCCCGAAGGTCCCTTCCGCTTCGAATGTAGAGTCCACCGATACCGATGCTGGTAGTAACAACACCGGTGAAAAGCTCAATGGGCACCGTCAAGTATACACGAGCCCCGGTAAAAAGAGAAACGAGTGTTGCAAGGACTCCTAACCCTACCAGGTAGGAAAAGGTTAAAAACCCGCTTGCGGCAGAGACTTTTCCAGCCCGGTACCACTCAAAAATGCGGTAGCGCTGCTCAACCCTCCAGAGAAAAATAAACAAGCCTAAGGCTCCCACGACCCAAATCAACTGCGTTGGGAGTCGAGCCGTTTCGTATCCGGGGAAAACCAGGCCGATCTTCGATTCCCTCCCAACCCCCGTCCCGGCAAAGAAGGCTCCCAACCACCCAATTGCCTGCCCCAGGGCAATCCCGGTGACAAAAATGTCGGATATCTCAAAGAAATCCCAATGTTTTCGACGGGCAAGAAAGAAAAGCGAGACTACCCCGAGCGCCAGCCCTCCAAAGAAGGTCATGCCGGGAACACGGAAGATCGAAAACCAATTGAGGAGCTGAAAACCGAAGCGGGGGAAGTGAAGGAGAACATACAGGAGCCGTGCTCCAAACACCCCCGAGAGGGCAACCAAAAGGATGGCATCAAAAATCTCCTCTTCGGAAAAATGGGTTTCCCGAGCCCGCTTCCAGATGACGAAGCTGGCAAAGAAAAAACCCAGAGATGCAAAAATGCCAAATGTGAACATTGAAATTTTCCCCAGAGAAAACAAAACAGGATACATACCCTATACAAGACTATACCAAAAAACAGAAAAACCCATTTGACAGAAAAGCTACAAGTGTCCTAAACTCCCCTTATGCTGGCAGCAACCCACGCCATAGCCGGAGCCGCCATTGCCAATCTTGCCCCTTCTCCCGCAATCGGTGTCGTTGCTGCGCTGTTGTCCCACCCGCTCCTTGACTGTGTTCCCCACTGGGATTTAAGAACTCGCCATAAAAACAGGGGAAGGAACCGGGTAATCCTCTATTCTCTTCTCGATGCAGTGATAGGATTTACGGTCGGTTTTTTACTCATCCCAAGAACGGTTTCCCCCCTACTCCTCTTCCTCACCATGTTCTCGGCCCAACTTCCCGACTGGATCGAGGCTCCGTATGTCATCTTTCGCTGGAGATTCCCCCCATTTTCCTGGGTCAAAACCATCCAACATATTCTCCATCAAAAGCTACCCTTCCCCGACGGCCTGCTGGTCCAAGTTATCCTCGTCTTCTTCCTTCTTCTCATCACAAAATAGCTTTTTAGCTTGTAGCTTCTCAGGGTCCAGGGTCAATAAATTTAAAGTTTAAAGTGCAAAATTCAAAGTTGCAGTTTAAAGTTCCAAGTTGACAGAGAAATATTAAATTTTAAATTGTAATTTATAACTTTTCACTTTTAACTTTTAACTTGCTCTTTCTACGTACTTCCCGGTCCTCGTATCCACAACCACACGGTCTCCCTTATGAATGAATAATGGAACCCGAAGATGCATGCCCGTAATGAGGACGACATCCTTTGTTGCCCCTGCGACGGTATCACCCCGAACGCCGGGACTGGCCTCCGCGACCTCAAGAGTCACTTTAGGGGGAATTTCAACATCCAGCGGCTTTTCTTCCCAAAACAGCACCCATGCCTCCTGCCCTTCCACCACGAATCGGATCCCTTCTCCGACCCCGTGTAAGGGAACCATGGATTGCTCAAAGTTCCTAGGATGCATAAATACCAACCAGTCCCCATCTTTGTAGAGATAAGTAAGCAAACGTCGCTCGACCGAAATATCCTCCACCCGATCGCCAGATCGGAATGCGAGAGTCTGAACATTGCCCGTACGAAGGTTCCGCGCCCGAACCGTGATCGTCCCCGACCCCCGGGAGAGATGGACATGCTTATATTCGATCACCCTCCAGGGATCCCCCAGGTGTTCAAAGGTCACGCCGACGCGCAGTTTAGTCACTGAAATCATAAGGAAAGAATTATAAAAAATATTTTGGTAAAATACCAGAAGAAAGACAGTTTGCCAATTGCCAATAGATAACCAGGCCGAGGTGGCGGAATTGGCCCGCCTCGACTCGCGGAGACGAGTTGACGCGAGGCGGGCAGACGCGCCCCGTGAGATAACGGCCAAGTGGCGGAACTGGCAGACGCGCACGACTCAAAATCGTGTGAGGGTAACCTCATGAGAGTTCGACTCTCTCCTTGGCCACAGATATCTCACGGGGTGAGGTTCACACCTCATGTGGGTTCGCCTGCCCGCCAAAGCAAACGGCTTCGAAAACGGCTAGATAGCAGTCTTGAGAAGGCAGTATTGCGAAGGAGGGACTCCCTCCCTCGGCACCACCGTGGGCTAAAATCCCTTTACTACTTCTCTCCCCTCTTCTTCTCCGTCCCAAAGAACCGGATCCGGTCCCCTCGGAATCGAAGGTCAATTGTCCGTAAGGGCCCGTTTCTGTGCTTGGCAACCCAAAGCTTGAGATTTTCCCGATCCTCTTCATCCTGTCGGTAAAGGAACATGACAACATCCGCATCTTGCTCAATCGCGCCCGATTCCCGAAGATCCGCCAGTTGCGGTTGACTTGAACCTCGGTGTTCCACTGCCCTCGACAATTGAGACAAAGCTAAAATAGGCAACTTCAACTCACGCGCCAAATTTTTCAAGCCCTGGCTGATCTCCGTTACTTCCTGGACGCGGTTTTCCAAATGCCTTCCGACAGCAAGCTGAAGATAATCAATCACCAATAGCCGCAATCCCTCCTCTGCCATAAGCCTGCGGGCCTTGGTCCGCATCTCAAGAACAGACAAGGCCGGCGTATCGTCGATGTAAAGCGGCGCCTCCGCCAACATTCCCATCGCGTTCGAGAGACGCTCGAAATCCTCCGGGGTAAGCTTGCCCGTCTTGAGCCTCCATGCATCAATATCTGCTTGCGACACGAGAAGCCGATCAACCAACTCCTCACGGCTCATCTCCAAGGAAAAAAACCCAACCGGCATCTTCGAGGTAACCGCAACGAACTGAGCAATATTGAGCGCCATGGCGGTTTTTCCCAATCCCGGTCGGCCGGCAAGAATCAGGAGGTTCGAGTTCTGCATTCCGGCGAGCGTATCGTCCAGGTCGGCAAAACCCGTAGACACTCCCCGAAGACCTCCGGCGGTCTTGTGCAACTCATCAAGTCGATCAAAACTCTCCGCCAAAGCATCCCGGATGGGAATAAATACCCGCTGCATATGCCTCTGGGAGAGCGAGAATATCTGCTGCTCCGCCAAATCGAGTGCCTCTGTCGCATGCCGTGCTTCATCAAAAGCGTACTCAGCGAGTTTACCGGCAACGTTAATGAGCTCACGCTTCGTTGCTAGATCTCGTACGATCTGCCCGTACTGCTCCACATTCGAGGCTGTCGGAACCGCAGCCGCAAGTTGTGCCAAATAGGAGGACCCGCCGATTTTGGCAAGATTTTTCTGCTGCCGAAGTCGCTCTGATATGGTAACCAGGTCGATCGGCTTACCGGATTCGTAGAGATCGAGCGCCGAACGGTAAATCCGCCGGTGCGACTCATCGTAGAAATGTTCAGGCCGTAAAAATTCCGCAACCTCAATGATCGCTTCTCGATCAATAAGGAATGCGCCCAATACTGACCGCTCAACATCATCACTATGGGGGGGAATGCGACCTTCAGCCATAAATTTCAAAGTTTCAAAGGCTTGAAGCAACAAAAATTCCAAAGCTTCGATTTCACGTTTCCTTGGAATTTCGAGACTTAAAGTGTTTTCTTTTGTTGACTTTGTTTGAAAATATTAACTTTTCCCTGTCCGCCGTAGCTTCAGCGCCGGCTGAAGCGAAGGAGGAACTTTAAACTTTTAACTCTTCCGTCTCCGCCACCCTGTGCTTCTTCCTCTCTCTTTAACTTTTCACTTTTCACTTTTCACTTTTAACTTTTCTCTAGCACCACCACTTCCATTTCACTGGGTAGACTCCCCTTTGCGAGCGTCAACTTTTCCGTTCGCGCTGCCTGCTCAAATCCGCCTTCATGAAGGAAATCTTCAAGGGTTGCCAATTTGCCGAAAACTTTTGGATTATGCTTCGGTGTTCGGTAATGCATGGGAATAACCACAGCAGGTTGAAGCTGGTTTACGACCTCGATCGCCTCCTTCGGGTCAAGGGAATAAACGCCTCCGACCGGAACAAGCAGGATATCACAGCTCCCCATCGCCTCTATCTCTTGGTCGGAAAGCCGATGCCCCAGATCCCCGAGATGAACAATCGAAACGTCATCTACATGAATGGTAAAAACGGTATTCTTCCCTCTTTCTGTCCCACTTTTCCCGTCATGGAAGCAGGACACGCCGAACACAGAGATGCCGGAGATTTCATATTCTCCGGGAGCTTGAATCAAAAACGGTTCTGTTCGGCGCGCGGTGCCGGACACGCCCGAGGTGTAGCAGTGATCCTTATGGAAATGAGATACCGTTACGATGTCAGCAGAGACGCGCGGCATGGCAAAGCCAACCGAAGACGCATAGGGATCGGTGACTAAGCTCGCTTCTCTCCCGCGAAGCTTAAAACAGCTGTGCCCAAGGTACGTAATGTCCATGATTGTCAGTGAAAAGACAGGAAGACAAACTTTTCACTTTGAACTTTACACTTTAAACTATCTTGCATCCTATCACAGCCCGGTTTTCTTGACAATACGAGACTCATTTGTTAGAGTACCCTCCGCTATCCTCCTGTTCTGCCGGAACGGCCAATATCCTGACACCCCATCTATGCGGAAAGAAATTGTCATCGTCATCCTCGTTGGCATCGGAATCGGAATTCTTGTCGCTTTCGGGGTGTACACTGCCAGGAAAGCAATCAAAGAAAACAAAACGAAACCACCCGCCGAGGTGGTTGAAACGGCGCCCGTCCCTGCTGAGTCTCCCGAACAAACCACTCAAAGCCTTTCCATCAGTGAACCGGAAAATAATAGCCTCGTTGATCAGGATGAAATCACGGTAGCCGGTGTAACCTCTCCGAACTCGGTGGTAACCATCATCGCCGAGGAGAATGAATACCTGCTGACAGCCGATGCGAGCGGCAAGTTCAGTACAGCCGTCTCCCTCGTGGGAGGCGCCAACGACCTTGCAATCACCGCCTTTGATTCGGAAGGGAAAAAGGCCGAAACTGTGCTCACCATCGTGTATTCGACAGCCAAATTATGAGAAAATCACGAAACGATCGAAGAACCAAGTCTCTTTCGCCCATCATAGTGTTTGTTGGATGCATCGCGCTAATCCTTTACCTCGGGAGCGCAAACCTCGTAGGAGGAATAGCAACGGAAGACAGTGCAACCGATGCATCCATTCCTCAGGAACAAATCAAAGAAAATCTTAAAGATAGGTTGGAAAAGGCCGCCAAAGACAACCAACCGCTCCAACTCAAACGAGCCTGGGTTGGCACCCTCGACTCGATCGCAAACCACACCTTAACTATCGAAACGAGAGAGGGACCGCGCCTTGCGAGCGTCTCCGCAGAAACGACGTTTGTTCGCATGCCGAAAAGAGAAACCATAAAGCTCGCGGACCTTGAGCTCGGTTCCTACACCGTAGCGATGGGACATTTAAACGGCAACCAGGTCCTCGCGGCCCTGCGCATCATCGTGGAGAAAGAGGTTCCTCCGCCAGCCGACCGCCTCCCTCATTTCATCAAAATCCTCAAGTTTGATATGAAGAAAGATCTCCTCACCGGTGAACTCCCAACCCAAGAAACCCTCACAGCTCTACTCACGAAAGACACGATCCTCACAACTGCAGAAGGGGGAGCGGTGAAAAAAGCCTCAACAGATGACCTCGTCGAGGGACGACGGGCCGTCGCTATCGTAAAAACCGAAAGCGCGAAAGGGCAATCCCCCACCCTTGTCAACATCCACCTTCTTGCGCCCCAAGGGGGAGAAGAATCGCTTCAGGAAGAACCGGAAGCCAGTACTCCCTCCGAAAGACCGAGAGAACTCCCGGATACCTCTCCATCACCCACAGAATAGCTTCTTATATTCCCCCTCCCTTGTCCCCAAGCCTGCGGAGGTGTTATCATCAATCTATAACCAAGACCAGAGCGACCCCCCAAACGCCCAAAGGATTCCGCGATACGCTCCCCGAGGAGGCCTCCAAGCGGCGGTTCGTTCTCAGCAAAATGACCGCTGTTTTGGAACGATTCGGATACGATCCCCTCGAAACTCCCGCCCTGGAGTACACCTCGATCCTCGAGGGAAAATATGGCCAGGACGAACATCTTATCTTCAAGTTCCAAGATCGAGGGGGCCGCGAGGTGGCGCTCCGCTACGACCAAACCGTTCCTTTGGCCCGAGTGGTAGCCCAGCACGGACTGAAGCTCCCCATGCCGTTCAAGCGCTATCAGCTCCAACCGGCTTGGCGCGCCGAAAAGCCGCAGGCCGGCCGGTACAGAGAATTTCTCCAGTGCGATTTTGATATCGTCGGTCTTTCCTCCCCCATCGCCGACGCCGAGATTATCGCCGTCGTTGACGCGATCTTAACGAACCTTGGCTTCACGAAATTCCTGATCCTATTAAACGATCGCCGTGTTCTCGAAAGCGCCATTCGGGAGAGCGGGATCACAACCTCGATGACCGCGCCGGTCACCCGCGTCCTTGATACGTTGGAAAAAGTCGGCGAGGAAAAGGTCATTGCGGAGCTTACAGACAAGGGGATTCCCCAAACGAAGATCGAAACGCTCATGGGACTTCTCGGCAGGAGACCCCTCCTCCCCAAGAAAAAGCAAAGTGATCTTTCCCTCGAGCCGATTGATGCCGTCATGAACCATCTGAAAGACTTCAACGTCCCACAAAAGCACGTGTTCTACACTCCCACTCTTGCCAGGGGTCTCGACTACTACACGGGCATGATCATCGAAGCCACCATTGAAGGGTATGAGGTAGGTTCGGTAGGCGGAGGCGGACGGTACGATAAATTGATCGGCATCTTCTCTGGCAAGCAAATTCCCGCGGTCGGCTTTGCCTTCGGCATCGAGCGCCTCATCGAAGCAATGGGGAAAGCAAACCTGCTTCCGAAAGAAACTACCACCAGCCGGGTCCTCGTTACCATTTTCAACGAAAATCTCATCGCACCCTCAACCGAACTGGCAAACGAGCTTCGCAGTCTGGGGATCAATACCGAAATCTACCTAGATCCGAAGGAAAATCTGGCCCACCAAATCAAATACGCCGACAAAAAAGGGATTCCCGTTGTGGTCATCATTGGCCCGGACGAAGCCGCCAATGGGACGGTAACGGTCAAGGATCTGCGCTCGGGCATCCAGGAAACCATTTCCCGCTCGGATCTTCCCCACAGACTAACTCCAAAGTAATCCATGCCAAAGAGACGCTCTGCCTACATTGCCCTCTTAATCGCCACAGCCATTTGGGGGTTTGCCGGCCCCGTGATCAAATTCACCCTAGGTTTCGTTCCTCCATTCACCTTCCTTTTTTACCGTTTCCTGCTCTCTTCACTTGTGATTGTGCTCCCATTTATCTGGCACCTTAGGAAAAATTCCATCCGAATCAAAGACCTTCCGAAGCTCACCTTCCTTGCGATCCTCGCCACCACGATCAACCTGGGGCTCATTTTTCTCGGGTTCGATAAGACCAGTGCCCTGGACGGAACCCTGATAAACAGCCTCACCCCGATTTTCATTGTCATCGGCGGAGTCATGTTTCTCAAAGAAAAAGTCACGAAAATCGAGAGGATCGGCCTGGCAATCGCCATAACCGGCACGACCGTCACCATCCTGCAACCGTTCCTGGAAGAGGCTGCTTTCGCCAGACAAAACCTCATCGGGAACCTGTTGATCCTTACGGCAGGCATCGAATGGGCCGCCTACACCCTGATCGCCAAAGAGGATCTCCGCAAGCACCCTCCATTTCTCCATACAGCCTGGTCGTCGTTCGTCGCCCTCGCAACTTTTCTTCCCCTGGCACTCTGGGAAAATCCGAACTTCCTGGCACCTGCTGAGGTCCGTTTGGTTCTCACCAACTCAGGCGCACTCTTAGGCATTGGCTTCATGGCGATCTTCTCGTACCTTATTGCTTACTACACCCACTACGTGGGCTTAAGGACCATCGAGGCCTCAGAAACAGCTCTGTTTGTCTATCTTCAACCCCTGTTTGCCGCGCCTCTGGCAATCTTCTGGCTGGGAGAACCTATCACCTTCCCCTTTCTCGTCGGTGCCATCCTTATCGCCCTAGGCGTCTTCCTCACGGAATACAAACCGAGAAGAAGGGAGATAGGGTTTAGGGTTTAGGGTTTAGAAATTAGATATTCTCCCTCCCCTATGCTATAAGCATTTAGCCATCAGCCATTAGCCATCAGCCATAAGCCATATGCCATCCATCTCCCGCCGCGCCGTCATCACCCCTGCCTCCCCTATCCGAAAGCTGGTTCCCTTCGCAGATGCGGCAACCAAACAAGGGGTAAAGATCTACCACCTCAACATCGGCCAACCGGATATTAAATCTCCTCCGAAATTCCTCAAAGCCATCCGTTCCTATCCGAAGTCAGTTGTTGCCTATGAGAATTCCCTCGGGAACCCCAAGCTCCGTTTGGGACTGGCAAGCTATTACCATGGCGTTGGTATTCCCGCAGACCCTGAGAACATCATCGTCACAACCGGAGGATCCGAAGCGATCCTCTTCGCGATTCTCGCAACCTGCGATCCGGGAGATGAACTGCTCGTCTTTGAGCCGACCTACGCGAACTACCTTGGCTTTGCCGCGATGGCCGCGGTTAGCCTTCGAGCCATCACCACACGTGCTGAGACTGGCTTTCACCTCCCCCGCCCTGATGTGATCAAACGCCACATCACTTCGAACACCAAGGCGATCATCATCAACAACCCCAATAATCCAACCGGAACCCTCTACACACCTTCAGAGCTTGCCATGGTCAACAACCTTGCCATCAAACATGAGTTGTTCGTGATCTCCGATGAAACCTATCGGGAGTTTGCTTATGAACGGACTCTGCCCAAAAGTCTTCTCACCTACGGAAAAACACCGCGGCACGTCATCTTGGTTGACAGCTTCTCAAAACGGTATAGCCTCTGCGGAGCACGCTTGGGTTGCTTGGTAACATATAATCAGAAAATCCTGGAATCAGTGACAAAGTTCGCCCAAGCCAGACTTGCCTCTCCGTCAGTCGAACAATACGCAGCTGTAGAAGCCCTCAAAACCCAAACCAGCTACTTTGCCAAAGTCAACCGCGAGTACAAGAAAAGACGGAATGTTCTCATTAGGGCTTTGCAAAAAATCCCAGGGGTCTTCGTGCAAAAGCCGGAAGGAGCCTTCTACTGTGTTGCTAGACTTCCGGTCAAAAATGCAGAAGCCTTTGCCAAGTGGTTGCTCACGGATTTCCGCGACCGGGGCGAAACGGTCATGCTCGCCCCCGCAGATGGCTTTTACCTCTCGAAAAACCATGGCAAAGACGAAGTCCGTATCGCCTACGTCCTCAACTCCCGCGCCCTCGCCCGTTCTGTTGAAATCATCAAAAAGGCCCTCGCGATCTACCGGAAGAAAAACACGACAAAGCATTCCTGAAAGCACTCCAGTACTTTTGTGTTTTACCTTCAAAGGTGCTAAAATCCTCTCCGATAAGCTAAAAATACTGAGCTTGCAGAAGTATGAAATCAGACATCCACCCCACCTACTACCCCGAAGCCAAGGTGACTTGTGCCTGCGGGAATACCTTTACCATCGGTTCAACGAAACCGGAAATCCAGGTTGACCTGTGTTATAACTGCCACCCCTTCTACACCGGCGAGTTGAGGCTCGTGGATACCCAAGGAAGAATCGAACGCTTTATGAAAAAACAGCAACAAGCCGTGCTCAGGCCAAGGAAAAAGAAGCTGGAAGAAAGGAAATCCCCTCGCCCGCTGACACTCAAGGAAATGCTCCAGAAACCTGCTCAGTAAGTATCCCCATTGCAATATTTCAAAGAAATTTGTAACTTGAAGTTTGTCACGTATTTGTAATTTGTAATTTATTTTCTCTATGTCCATTCAGGACGAAGTAAACCGCCTCGACGAAGAGATCCGAAAAAACCGGGAATTGCTCGCTGACCCTGAACTCTTCCCGCTTGCCAACGACGAAATTACAAGGCTCGAGGACCAAAGACGACTTCTTTTAAGTACACGCACAAACACTCCGTCTCCACGCCAAGAAACCAGGACATCTCAAACCGACGCTTCAAACGCCCTCATTGAAATCAGAGGCGCAGCCGGAGGTGATGAAGCAAAAATCTGGGCTAAGGATCTCAGGCGGATGTACATGCGCTTCGCATCTATTCGAGGATTAGAGACTCTGGAACTCGACAACGACACCCTCAAAGTGAAAGGCCGAAACGCCTACGGCCTCCTCAAATACGAGTCCGGTGTCCACCGGGTCCAACGGATACCGGAGACGGAGCGGGGAGGAAGAATCCACACCTCAACCGCGAGCGTCGCGGTGCTTCCGGAAATCCCGGAATCAGAAATTGTTGTAAACCCCGATGACCTGGAGTGGCAATTCACCAGGTCCGGAGGGCACGGCGGTCAAAACGTCAACAAAGTGAACACCGCCGTAAGACTCACCCATAAGCTGACCGGTACAATCGTCAATGTCCGCCAGGAACGGTTTCAGCAGCAGAACAAAGCCATCGCGCTCGAACTTCTCCGGGCAAAGCTCTGGGAGCTCGAAGAAGAAAAACGCCTCCGAACCATTGATTCTGCCAGAAAAACCGCCGTCGGTCGTGGGATGCGGGCCGAGAAGATCCGTACCTACAACTTTCCCCAAAACCGTATTACCGACCATCGCCTCAACAAATCCTGGCACTCACTGGAGCGAGTTCTCGACGGAGATCTCGACGAGATCATCGAAGTATTGAAAGGGCAAAGCGAAGGTGACGGTAGAGGTTTGTAAAGGACTTCGCTAGAATAAGTCCGTGAGTAAAAAAATCCCGCGCAATGTCTTTCTCCTGGGCTTGGTAAGTTTCTTCAACGACATCGCCGCGGAAATGATCTATCCGATCGTTCCGATTTTCCTGACAACAGTCCTGGGCACGCCGATTGCCATCGTAGGACTGATCGAGGGCATTGCCGAAGCAACGGCAAGCCTCTCAAAGTTCATCTTCGGCTACATCTCTGATTATCTGAAAAAACGAAAACCGTTTGTGGTTGCCGGCTACTCCCTCGGGACAATCTCGAAAATGCTGATCGGCCTTGCCTATTCCTGGCATTTAGTTCTCGTTGCCAGGTTCAGCGATCGTCTTGGTAAAGGGTTGCGGACGGCCGCCCGCGACAGCTTGCTCCTCGAAAACGCTACTCCCGAAAACAAAGGCTTCATCTTCGGTTTTCACCGGGCGTTTGACAGCCTCGGCGCGGTCCTGGGTCCGCTTCTGGCTCTAATTCTTCTCTACCTCCTGAAGGAAAACATGCGTCTGATGTTTTTTCTGGCATTTATCCCGTCATCTATCGGGGTCCTCCTGCTCCTCCTCTTCGTTCGCGAAAGGAAAAAGAGAGACTGGAACGGCGATACTCACCTGCTGGTCAATCTATCATGGGGATCAATTTCGCCAAGGCTCAAACTGTTTCTCTTGGTGAGCTTTCTCTTCGCAATCGGCAACAGCTCCGATGTGTTTCTGCTGCTTAGGGCAAAAGAGCTCGGGCTCACCACGACACTCGTTGTATTGGTCTACGTGCTCTATAACGTCACCCAAACACTCTTTGCAACACCATTGGGAAGCCTTGCCGATACTATCGGGGCAAGAAAGGTTTTCGCTGGAGGTCTTCTGGTGTTTTCCGTAGTCTACGCTGCGTTCGGCTTAATTCAAACATCCGACTGGCTTTGGCTGTTGTTTCCGGTGTATGGGCTCTACATAGCCGCAACCGACGGTGTCTCCAAAGCCTATATTTCGGAATTTATCAAAAAGGAAGAATCAGGAACCTTCTTCGGTCTGCACCAGACTTTAACCGCCGTTGCCGGATTTCTGGCCTCATTTATCGGCGGAGTTCTCTGGACGAAGTTTGGCGCGTCCGCCACGTTCTGGTACGGAAGCGTCATGGCAGCTACTGCATTTGTGCTCTTTTACACTTCCCGCAAAATCTCATGAAAAAGGTTGGTCGCTTCACTTATGAGGTTTGAGGATCAACAATATTCAAGACCAAACCCTCACCCGTCCGGTGAGATGTTCACTTTTCTCACGGAGCTGGCACTGGGATAACTTTAAATTTTGAACTTTAAACTTTTAACTGAGCGAGCTCCGCTCGCTTACTCCCCTGCCTCCCCGAGCACAACCGAAAGATCAAGCGTCTTGCCATCTCTCCAAACCTGAAAACTAACCCTATCCCCGACCTTTTTCTTCCCGATGATCGCGGCCAAACCTCCGTCGGTATTAACATCCTGTCCGTCAAACGCGGTAATGATATCTTGCTGCTCAATCCCTGCCCCGTCAGCCGGGGAGCCTTCAACAACGTCGATGACGTATGCTCCCTGAGGCACTTCGTTGAGGAGCGCCGACTCCTTCGGGATCATTTGATAGCGAACCCCAAGGAATGCCCGCGAAAACTTTCCGGTCGCGTTAAACGTCTCAAGCGACGCCTTCACCACATTAATCGGGATGGCAAATCCTATATTCTCGGCACCTCCGGCAATCGCAGCGTTCACGCCGATGACCTGACCGGCGCTGTTTAACAGCGGTCCGCCCGAGTTTCCAGGGTTGATGGCCGCATCAGTCTGAATCACATTATCAAGCTCTTCAACAGTAACGCTGAAAGGATCACCTGCCTGAATCCCTCTTCCCAAGCCGGAGATGACCCCAGTTGTCACCGTATGCCGAAATTCTCCCAGGGCTGTTCCGATCGCAATAACGAACTGTCCGACCTTGAGGGCACCCGAGTCTCCCAATTCAATCGGCCGCAGTCCGCCGGCTGGCGGATCAATCTTTAAGATCGCCAGATCATTCGTGGGATCCCGGTAGATCTTCTTCACTTCATAGACCGTATCATCTTTGGTCGCGACCCGATACGTCTCGGAAGGATCATCGACAACATGCTTATTGGTAACGACAAGCCCATCGGCATCGATGATGAATCCCGAGCCGATATCCCGGTCTTGGGTCGCAGGTTGTCCCCGCCCCGGAAGCCGAAGCGACCCGAAAGGATCCGATAACGGGTCGAAACTGTCACTTTGCCGAACCACCGAAACGGTGACTACGGAAGGGCTTACTTTTTCCGCAACCTCAATGACGGCCGATTCCTCTGTAAGAATTCGCTGCTCAAGCGTAGATTTCCCGCCGATTGTCCCCACCTGACGGGAAAAAAGACGATCAAGGAGTGGGATTCCCCACAACCGATCCATCGTCGCCCCCGAAAGCAGAACGACGACAAGAAGGACACCGCTTGCCAAGCCGATGAAAAACCGTCTCATTTTCTTAAGCTATAAAGCAATAGAACCATAGAACTAATTTACTGTTGCTTCAGCAAGGTTTCGATCGCCTTCTCAAGCTGTTCATCAATGCCATTCTCCTCCTCCGTCAGGGTAACCTCGATATTCGGGGTCAAACCCTTGGCGTTAATTGCTTCACCGCTGGGCAGAATCCATTTCGACGTCGTCACGTGGAGTCCTGCCCCTCCGGGCAAATCCCTCGCTTCCTGAACCGTTCCTTTTCCGAACGTCTTCTCCCCAACCAGCACTGCGCCACGTCGGTCACGCAGAGCTCCGGCCACAATCTCGGAAGCGGAGGCACTCCCGCCGTTGACAAGAACGACGAACGGAAGATCGGTCAAGCGACCAGGTTCCTCTACCGGGAAGGTCTCGCTGCGGACCCTTCCCTGTTGCACCACCACAGTTCCTTCCGAAAGGAACTCAGAAGCCATACGAATAGCTCCGGACAAGTAGCCGCCGGGATTATTTCGAAAATCAAGGACGATCCCGACAACATCGCTTTCCCGGTCGAGAATGTCCGAAACAGCGCGGTCCCATTCCCCATCAGTCTGGTCACCAAATTGCGCCACCGCAAGATGGGCTACAACCTTTTCGCCGACCGGGATTTCCGTCTCTTTGGTTACCAGTTTCCGAGCCGCCTCATCTGGAGGTAACCACGTGAGTTCGATACTCGGAATCACAATCTCTTCGCGGACAAGCTCGACATCGAACGGTTTGGTCTGTCCCTCGCGGATCAAAGTCAAGAGAACCTTTGTCCCGAGCTTCCCCCGGATCAAGTTCACGGCCTCAGGCAGGGGCATACCTTGGGTATCCTTATCAACACCTGCGCCCTCATCCTTGATGTGGAGAATAAAATCCCCCGCCTTTATCCCAGCCCGCTCCGCGGGCATTCCGGAGAGCGGGGCGACAACGGAGAGTGCACGATCCCTAAATCCGAGCTGAATTCCTACTCCCCCAAACTTCCCGGATAGATTCTCTTTTGTCTGTTTGTTTTCCATGGGCGGCAAGAAAACCGTGTAGGGATCCCCAATTGCGGAGGTCATTCCTGAAATCGCCCCAAAAACCATCTTCTCGGGATCAAGCGAGTCAGGAGTAATATAGCTACCGGCAAGCTCATCCCAAACCTGCCAAAACAGGGAAAAATCAACCGTCCGGTGCTCTGGGGGCTGGGCACGATTGATGATTTCAACTTTCGGCGGAAGTTTTGAAAAGTCTGTCGTGATCGATCGCCGCCCATACCAAAAGCCGGTACCAACCGAAAGGACAATCAAAGAAAGTACAAGGAAGAACGAACGGATTCTCACCAGCGAAATTGGTCGGACAATCATACGGTGTATGTCAAAAGCAAGGAAGACAGTTCCACAAAGGGCAGTTTCATGGTTAGTTTTAAAAGCCTAAACAGTTTGAACAAACGGAAGGAGCGCCAAATGTCGAGCCCGCTTCACGGCGACAGTAAGCCTCCGTTGATGCGTGGCGCAGAGACCGCTGCGTCCCCGGCCGACAATCTTTCCCCGATCGGTAAGGTGCGGCAAAAGAAACTCCACCTTCTTGTAATCAGGAGTAGTCTTTGACGTGCAAAACGGGCAGACTTTCGGCACCGATGGCATCCTCGGTCCCCGCTGCGGTCGTTCTGGTTCTTCTCGTCTTCGTCTTCGCATAAGATATCGGTTAGGGTATAGGGGTAAAAAGTTTAAAGTGTAAAGTGTAAAGTTCAAAGTTGCAGTTTAAAGTTACAAGTTAGGAGAGAAACTTTTAATTTTGAATTGTAATTTTTAACTTTTAACTTTGAATTTTTAACTTATCCCCCTCACTCCTCCTCAAAACGGAATATCGTCCTCTGAAAACTCTTCGTCCGCCTTTTTCTCTTCCCCGTCCGCGGGCTCCGGAGCTGCTGCTTCCTTTGCCGGTTTCGTCGGCTTTACCGGCGCCTTTTTCTTCTCAGACTCATCGGCCTTCTCGGGAGCTGATACCTCATCCGGCACTGCAGCCGGTTTCGGTTTCGAAGCGGCTTCTCCTTGTGAAAATTCCTCAGACTCCTCCGGCATACCGGGACGCGGCGGTCCCATGGCAATCATCGTATCAATGACAATCTCGGTTGTCGTCCGTTCCTGCCCGTCCTGGCCTGTCCAGTTTCTCGTTTGCAGTCTCCCTTCAACGTAGACCTTCCGTCCTTTGTGAAGGATCTGGGCGCAAATTTCCGCGAGCTTCGCCCAAGCGACAATCCGGTGGAACTCGACTTCTTCCTGGCGTTCTCCCCCTTCGGAAGGTGTCCATTGCCGGTTGGTTGCAACCCCGAACGTACAGACGGCCGTTCCTTGCGGGGTATACCGGAGCTCCGGATCCCGGGTAAGGTTCCCTATCAGCATCACCTTGTTTAAAGATCGTACGGACATCCTTCCTCCTTTGCCTCGCCGCAACCCTGAGCGTAGTCGAATGGGCGATGGCGGGCCTTCCAAAAACTATTTAATTAACGAATAATTAAACGCATACAATAAGGTAACGTAAAAGCTCAGACATAAGCCTCAATTCTTTATCCAATTGTGCGACCTTGTCAACCGAAAGTTCCACAAGATAGAGGAAGTAGACCCCTTTTTTCTGCTTCTTTATGGGATAGGCAAGCTCCCGCTCCCCCCAATCTTCGCGAGAAACGACCTTCCCTTCTGCTTTCCCGATGAGGTTTTCCAGGGACTTAGTTATTTTTGTGAGGTCTACGGAGGCTTGCGGGAAGACAACCGTCAACTCGTATGTTCTCTTCATCACACCCAAACCCATTGCTTATAAACAGGACGTAGTATAGCATACCAAAGCGAAGCTGGCCAGATGGCGGAAAATGCTATAATCCCCTCGCCTGAAATGGAGGTGAACGGTGGTGATGGTAGAGCCAGAGCGACCAAGAATTCCTGAGGAGATCGTCTCCTCCCTGTATCCAAAAACGATCCTTGATGAGGTTGGCCGAGGACTGAAAGAGCATTTTCCGTACTCCGAGATCCAGAGGGAACGAGGGATATTGGTCGTACGGGGAGAGCAGAGCGTTGAGCTTCGACTCCGAGAAGACAAGGACAAACCGCTTGAACAAGATACCAGAGGAATCCCGGTTCACAGCCTCATCTTTGATAACACCCACCGTCAGCTTTTTTTCTTTGCGAACTCACCTCGGGAAATCCCCGCACCCCTGTCTCGTTGGCTGCTTGACGTAACCGGACTCTTCCTCGGCATTGATCCGCAAGAACCACGCATCTGGGTCGGCTTCTTCAGACAACTCGACCAGGCACGAAATTCTGGCGGGGGGATCATCTATCCGGAAAACAGAAGAGGTGAAACGTTAGCACTCATAAAAACCACGCTTCGCAACTTAGCAACAACCGGGAAACCGGATTAAGAGCCTTATACCCAGGCTGGAGTCCCGATCTTCAAGACCCAGCCTCCTACCTGGAAACAGACCTATTCTTTTCCCTTTTAATCCCCTTTGCGAAGTCGGGGTAGCTGAACCCGCTTTTTACGAGAGGAAAGCCGAAACTGAACCCGAGACTGAAAGGCCTCGAGTGAATTTCGGAAGGAGTTCCCGAAGCAAAAAGCGAAGGTGAAGCCACCGACGAAGCACGGGGCACCCTTTCTTAGTTCCTTCTTTGGGTGAGCAAAGAAGGAACTCGCTGCTTGGAACAAGCGAAGACAATTCTTTAGTCCTTAAGGACAAAAATACCCTATCCACCCACCTTAAACTCAATCACATCTCCATCCGCAACCGCATAATCCCTTCCCTCGAGTCTCACCTTCCCATGCTCCTTCGCCGCCTTCCACCCGCCTTGTGTCGACTCACCTAGATTCTGCGAAGCTGGCTCCTCTCCGCGAGTCGAGGCGGGTCCGCCGAATCCCAGAAGCTCCTCCACTCCAATCACCTCTGCCTTGATAAACCCCTTGGCAAAGTCGCTGTGAACCTTGGCCGCTGCCTGAAGAGCACTCTCCCCCTGCTTGATGCTCCACGCATGGAGCTCAACTCCGCCTTTGATGGTATAGAACGTGACGAGGCTTAACAGCTCATACGCTCTTTTGATAATCTGTATAAGACCGGACTCTTGAGCACCAACCTCGGCCAGATATTGCTTTCTTTCATCAGGCGCTAAATCGATGAGCTCCTCCTCAAGCTTTGCCGAAACAGCAATTGCCGTATTGCCGAACTTTCCCTCGACAAGCTCGGTGAGCCGCTGGGATTCCGAAGCTCCGACATTCTGCTCGCCGATATTGAGAACGTAAATGGTCGGCCTTTTTGCAATTCCTCCGAGCTCAAGCTCCATATTCACATTCTCGATATCTTCGATTATTTGCTCCGCACTCCCGGGCTCGTGCGTCGCGCCTGTATGGGAAACTCCCGGATCGACAAACGCCCGAACGACATGAACAAGGGCATCCACCTCCCGGATTTTTGCCAAGAATTGATTCCCCAACCCCTCACCCTGATGGGCCCCTTTGACTAGTCCTGCGATGTCAATGAACGTCACGGTCGCGGGAACGGTCTCCTGGGGTTTCACAAGCCCGGAAAGCCTGCGCAGGCGCTCGTCGGGCACCGGCACAACCGCCTCGTGCGGCTCAATCGTCGTAAACGGCCGGGCCGCAGTCTCCGCCAGCCGCCGTGCGGCGAGCGCATTAAAGAGAGTACTCTTCCCCGCATTCGGAAGCCCTACAATTCCTACACTTAATGACATAGCTCTATTTCCTCCTCTAACCTCCTCTGATCTCCTCTAACATCCTCTAATCTCTACAATCTCCACCTCCAGTAAACTCCGCATTCGAGCCCCATACCAAGCTTCCCTACCCCGTACCGAGATCCGCTCTGGTTCGGGGCGAGCATTAGAAAGACCTCCTATCCCGCAAGAAAGATACGACATGGCCGAATTTTATCATCTGCATGGGCAAATAAACAGAATCTTGGAAATCAAACCTTAAGAACCCCCTGAAGCTAGCCCTGTTCACCAAACAACTTTTTTAATAGTTCTCCTCGAACAACAGCTCTCCTTCCCCTGACTGACTGCAGTCTCTCACGTTCTTTGTGAACGGCTGAGACAACCATTTCCATAAAGCGGTTTGGATCATCTTCCTCTCTGAAAGTCAGCCTTAAATCTTTTAGCACTTTAGTGCTAATAGAAGTAGCCGCATAATCCCCAAATCTCTTGTAGTTAAGCGCATAAGAGAGGGCTGTATCCGGGTGAAAGTCGCCTACTTTGTCGTCCGATGCCCAGAAGACAAAGCCTCCTTCGTTAACACCTAAATACACAAACTCATTTTTTGATTCTGTTGGAACGATCAGACCCAAAAGTCTTCTATCCTGCTCGTCTTTTTGCCTAATTGTAACATCTTCCTCACCAGGATGACGATCGACCAGAACCTTAGTTTTTCTGTCTCCTAAGCGTCGTTCATAAACCGGCACACCTATGCTCTCGGAAAGAAGTTTGTCTACCAATTCCCCCCCTTGCACAACATCCTTGCCTTTAAAAGCTTCCTCCCAGCTCGGTTTGGGTTGCTCACCTTGATCCATATCAAGATAAATATACCACTAGGTTTGATTAACCGTCAAATAACGCCTCCTCATCTTCCTCGAGTTCTTCTGCAGCCAACCGACAAGTTCTTCTGGAGAAATAGTTTTCGCTTCGACTTTGAGAGCCATTTGAATCAATGCCGCACCGCTCGCATGAAATTGGTATCCATTGACAAAAAGAAATCTGGCGGCAGACACCACACCCGTGCGTTTATTCCCATCGACAAACGGGTGATTGAGAATGATCCCTTGCATCAAAACCGCCGCCTTGAGAAAAATATGAGGGTAGAGATCTTCGCCTCCAAACGTAGCTTGAGGTCTGGCAATCGCGGACAACAGAAGAGAGAGGTCTCGAACACCATGGCTTCCACCGTATCTCTCAATCTGGTCATCGTGGATTGCCAGCACTTGTTCAAGCGTAAGAAAGAGAGGTGACTGATCCATTAACGGTCAGCAAGTTCCCGAAGTGCCCCTGCGTAGCGCTGGTTAAATTTCTCAAGCCATTTGTAAAACTCGGGAGTGACAGAGGAACGCTTGGAAATAGTTCCCTTACGGCGAACGACAATCTCCCTAGCGACAACATCTGCCTCAACGATAACCTTCTCCCCAGGACGAAGCCTGATTTGTCGTCTTAATGGCTGTGGAATAATAACGCCAACCGAATTCCCGATCTTAATCACCCTCTGCTCCATACTCCCTCCCCGATTGTCTAAGTTAGAACAATGTTATAACCTTCTTACCGCCTTGTCAATCACCTATCCTTCTTCAAAGATTGCTATCCTCAACCAATGGTAACTCAAGCTGCCGGTCCAAGGTTGGATGGGAAAAATACGCCCGGACATCAAACCCCGGATCCATGAGTTCAATCATCTCAAATTCCTCACGCTCAATGAGCGTAAATCCGGGTTTCTTCAAAACGCTTTTCTTGAAAGAAGGATAGTCTGAAACGGTGAAATCCGCATCGCCTCTCTCTATTCTCGTCACATCAGGTTTTCGTACTTTGAGTAGTCGAAGGGGGCCGGAAACGGTCCTTAGTGGTTCAATCCGAAACAGCGGACCGGTCGGAGTCTCCTTGATTACCTTTCCAAGATTGCGGGCGGTGGTAAGCAGATCATCAAATTCCTCCTGGCTCTGTGCGAAGATACAGGCATAATTCACCGGCGCATCCGCCTCCCCCGTATGCTTGTCCTTGATCGACTTTGCATAATTGACAATTTCTTGCACGAACTTCTTGAGATCTTTCTCCTTCATGCTGCAAGTGTACAAAAATTCGACCTCTGGAGCAAGGGAAGACTGAAAGATTACGCGAAAGGGAAACGGAAGACAACGTCCTGGCAGGTATGATGTTCCGCGAGAGTGCAGAGTACAAGGGTCTCTACTTGATAGCCCATTTTATCAATATTCATCTTCTCTTAATTCCGGTTTTTAAGAACGTAACTCAAAATAAATATCGCAATGCTGACCAAAACCACCGCCGGACCGGAAGGAACACTGACAAATTTGGCGATCACAATCCCCACTGCCACCGAAACGACCCCGATTAGCGAAGCCAAGACATAAAAATGATTGATGCTTTTTGCCAAATTCTTTGCTGCAACCGCCGGTACAATCACCAACGCACCCGTCAGCAGAGTGCCCACAAACTTTACGCCCAAGGCCACCACCACCCCTACCAACAGAAGATAAATGAAGTTGACGTGAGAGGTGTTCACCCCGGTTGAACTCGCGAGGTCTTCCGAAACCACCCCCAAGAGTAACCTTCTGGAAATCCTCCGGGTCACCACAAAAATAAGCATTGCCAAAACAATGGTTAAAAGGCCATCCCAATAGCCGATCCTTTCCAAATCGCCAAACAGAGCTTCGAGAAGTTCCGGCTCCGGAGTGACTAATATTCCGATTGCCAAGCTCGCGGTAAAAAAGACTCCCACCAAAGCCTCCGGATAAATCTCCGAGTGTTCACCCAAATACCATATCCCGATCACCGCCAAGGTCAGAGCCACCAGGGCTCCCAGCAACGGATCGATCCCCAAAGCCAACGCAATCGCTATTCCCGGCAGCGCCACATGGCTCAACGCATCCCCAACCAAAGACATGCGTTTCAGCACCATAAACGAACCCAAGTAACCCGAGGCGGCCCCTACGAACGCTCCGGTGGTGATAAGTAGCAAAAGCTTAATGTCCATGATGATGGCCTCCCTGATTTTGATGCCGGTATACCTGAACGTTCTCACCGTAAAGTGCTTCTAAACTTTCTTTATCAACAACTTGCTTCGGCGGCCCGAAACAAACCTGCTCTTTGTTGAGACATAACACGGTATCGGCATAATTATAAACAACCTCAAGCTCATGGCTGATAAAAATGATCGTCAAATCTTTTTCTTTTTTGAGCTTATCAATCAGTGCATAAACCGTCTCTTCCCCGGAAATATCGACCCCGCTTGTCGGTTCGTCAAACAGCAACACATTGGGCTTCCCCAAAAGCGCAAACGCAATCAGCACCCTCTGCAGCTCCCCTCCCGATAACACTCCGAGTCGGGTCCGTAGCAGCCTCTGGCCCCGATGGAAGTCTTTGGATTCGCCTTCTCCCAGGCCCACGCTGGTAAGGACAGCTGCAATCTTCCGGGAATCGTTTTCCTTAAACTGAAAAAATTCGGAGACAGTCAATGGAATATCCTTGCCTACGTAAAGCTTCTGCGGCACATACCCCACCCGGACATCAGGCGCCCATTCGACCGTACCCTCGTATGGGATGAGCCCTAAAATCGCCCGAAACAGAACGGTCTTCCCTGCCCCATTCGGGCCGATGACGGCCAAGGTTCCGTCCCGCCTCACGTCAAAACGAATGCCATCCAAAATGACATGGGTATTAAAGGTAACCTTGAGGTTTGATACGGAAAGTATATTGCCTTCGGTCATGCTTCCATTGTAAATGGTTTCGCCGAAAATTTACACTCACCCTAAAAATCCTCGGCCGTATCGACCCGTACTTGAAGTGAAGACCTACCATGTAAAACCACGAAGAAAATAAGTCCGAAGTGTTTATTTTTTCACAACGTTCATCAACCCGTACAGAGCAATCAATAACCAGATAGCATTGAGCCCTACCGAAGGAATAGCCCCATGCACTGCCGAATTAATGATAATTCCGGTAGCGCCTGCCAAATTCAGGAACTGGTATCTTTTATCGCTGGGCGATATTTTTTTGGTAGAAACCAGGAAATAAGCAAGTAAGACAGCCAAAGTTCCAGCCCAGCCGAGAACTTCAATAATCATAAATAAATTGTATTTGGACAGAGATCAAACCAGAGCCCTCACAGGAAATGGGGTCTCTATTAAAGAGCTAGCCTTTTAACCTCTTCAATGTACGAAGCTCTATCTTTTATGTAGACCACAGGCAGAGAATATTTCTCACATTCTTTTACCAGCCATTTACTGAAGGCTCCTGCCCATTCAACTTCCTTCTCTTTTACGCTGTCGGGGTATTTATAAGCATCATCCCAAAGCCCACGGGCAAAAACAAGGTCCCGTATCCGACTTTCATCTTCGTCAATCAGGAATACCGATCTAACATAAGAGAGTTCTGCTGTAAGTTTTTTAACTAAGCTCGGAAGAATCGCGACCCCTTCTATAATAAATGACCCCCAAGCATAATCGGTTTTCACAATAGCCTCTACTCCCTTCCAAACTTCCGCACTTTCGTTATTTTGATCTTCAACAATTTTTTCTGGTGAATTTTTTGTCAAATAATCTACAACTTTAATTTTCGGATCCGAAAAGAAGAATAGTTTGGGATAATCTTCTTTTCTCACTAGTTGTCTCATTTGTTCCCGAATCGTATCCGTTGAAATCCAAGGGAGATTGAGCTTCCGGCTCAATTTTCGAGCAAGATAACTTTTCCCTGCCAGAGGCTGTCCACCAATTAAAACAACCCTCTTATCCATATCTGAAGTATATCAGGAAATCAATAGAACCCACGCAACAAATAGGGAATAAAAACCGTTTCTCTTCGAAGATCATGAGAAATCAAGTTCACCGTTGACGGAGAAACGCGGCAAAGATTAGGAAAACTAAAAAGAAGACAAACAGCCAACCGGTCGTGTAGACCACCAAATCGGCGGCTTCTTTTTTCTTGCCTTCAAATTGCTTGTAGAAATCCCAAAGATTGTAGAGAAGCAACCTTCTTTTCTGACATCATGAAGTTTTACACCTTATTAATTATCGCTTTAAAGTAGACCCTGAAAATCGAATTTATCTGGCAAACCAGTCAGATATGCCGTAGTAGAGCGACTGCGCAATCTTCTGCTGACGGTTGCCGGTTCCGTCCGTAAGGAGGCTGCACTCAGCGGTATTGGAGATAAAAACCGTTTCCGCAATGGTCGCCGGCATGTTGGCTTTCAGCAGTACCCCGGAAGCAAAATTGGTAATCCCCAAATCCGGCACACCGACCTCCGAAACCATCCGTTGGTGAAGAGTTTTTGCGAATTCCAGATCTTTGTTTCTTTTGCCATAAAGTCCCAACGTTCCATTCTTGGTATGGTTGGTCGAACCGTTAAGGTGTACCGAAACAAGTACCTGACCGCCGAATTGATTGGCTTGGGTATACCGGTCATTGTTGGATTTATACGAGTCATCGGTCCTTGTCATGAGAACCTGCGCACCGTCGTTCGCAAGCAGCTCCTGTAGTCTCCGGGAAATATCCAAGTTGGCGTCCTTTTCAGCCAGGCCCGGACACTCAGTCGAACCCCAATCTGTCCCGCCGTGCCCCGGGTCGATGACGATTTTCCGACTCGTGACCGGAGAAGAAGCGGCAAATACGTGAATTGCATCGATCAACACGAAAGCGAAAAACAACAAGGTGACGGAAAGAAACTTTCTAATCATCAGATAAATATAATATCAAAATATGCTCGGGATAAAAAGACCCTCAAGAGCAGCCGTTACAAAAGGAATGAAAGCAGAACGGTCACGATGGATGCCGTAACAGCATAGACGAAAAAAGCTTTCAGTGTGTTTCTCCATCCTACACTTGCACCAAACAGCATGATGACCACGAGATTCAGGATCGGAGACACCGTAAGGAACGCAAAGGTACCCATCGGAGACATCCCAAGTTCAGCAAAGGCCTTGGCCACGGGGTAATTCCCTACAATCGGGCCGAAATAGAAAAGGAAACCTGTAAGAAGTGCGACCAAAAACCCCCCCGTATTACCCCCGGTATACGCATGAAATTGTCCTTCCGGGATAACGGTCCGCACAATCGCCCCGGCCACGATCCCCAAAACCACAAGCACAAACAAACGACCCTGCCTCTGCCAGAAACCATGATGAAATAGTTTATGCACAGCGGTAAAGCGTACCAGGGTTTTCCGTAAGAACAACCCGGTAACCAAAAGAGTCAGAAAGATAGCGAGTCCGTTCAACAGAGCATAGCGAATCCCGAACAAGCCGGAAACAATAAAGAAGGATTGCAGATCGTAGGCCCGTTCGGCAATCAGGAAAGAAAGCAGTATTCCCGGATTGAAGCCCATTCCTTCAAGCTCCGACGCCATCGGCAAAAACGACATAATGCTTAAAGGAGAAATCATCCCGAGAATCTGAACAACAAACAACCCTCGGATACTGACGCGGCTGAAATGATCCCGAATTGCCTTTCTGTTGATCTTTTTCTCAAGAAAAAACGCGAGGCACATCCCCACGAGAACCCAGGGCAAAATCGCCAGAGCATAGCGAAACAGAGTCGCCAAAAACGGTTCCATACGGTCTATTATGACATTGAAAAACGCCATGTTAAAGCAAGACTCGTATTCCGTCATCTAATCATCTCCAACCATTGTTTAAGGACAGAATCATCGATATGATAGAAAAAGAAGGAGTAAACCATGGAGCAATCCTTTGCCGCTCTATTTTCCTCTCTCCCCGGCGAGCTCACCGCAGCCTTGGTCATCTACCTCGCCGGCTACGCCACGAGCAGGCTGTTTAGCCGCTTGAATCATAAGCACCAGATTACTGTCCTCCATCACCGCACAGAAACGGCATTTAAAGCAATTGAAATGGCTGAACAAAAATATCCGGGACCAGGAAACGGACCGAAGAAGTTGGAGTATGCCACCCACGAGCTCATGGAAAGCGCAAAGCTCAAAAAGTACGAAGATGCCCAAAACCTCATTCTCCAGTGCTTCCCCTTAACCAAGCTCAACCACACCTGACGACGGCCGCTTCAGGGAAAAAAGCTCAGGCCGTTTCCCCCAACTTCCGTTTATGCCACAAAACCATCCATCGTCTTCATCGCATTGTATAATTGTAAAATGACCAAATATCAGAAAATCTTCAAAGAAATGCTAAAAAAACACCAAGAACTCTTCAAATCATTCGAGGAGGTCCATGCTCAATACGCGCTCGACCCGGACATGTGGCAGGAACAGTTCAATACTGAAGGCGAAGCGGTACTTGAGGTCATTCGCGACTACGAAGATCGTCTCTGCTCCCGCTCCCAAGGCTCGGGTTACGCGAGCTTCACCCCCAAGCTTGCGGAGAAATTCCGCGAAGCAGTCTCCGACCGCTTCCCGATGATCGATCGCGTCGGAATCAAGAAGGCAGCCGTAAACGGTCCTCCCCAAGTACCGTCAAAGGAGAGAAACAACCCTGACAACAAACCTCAGAAACAGGAAGAAGAATTAGAAATCCCCAAGATCAGGTTTTCCTGAAAGCCCTGCGGATCTCCTTACCGTGCCGTGGGCGTTTCATCATCAATCTTGTGGGCAGCCCGGTCGTCCAGTTGGTCGGGGCCCATAATTTCTACTCCGCGAGGATTTCCGACACCGTCTTGCCCACTCTCGACCAGATCGGCCGCAAGCTTCTCCAGCCTACGGATCGTTGCTTCATCCGTTACCTGAAACATCCGCTTCTTCCCAATCGCAATATGGGCCTCCGGATCCGTCCCCTTCGTTGGCTTTTCTTGGTCGTCTACAGACATACTTCTCCTTTGGATCTGCATGTATTATAAACCACAATCAAAGAAGCGGGGTATTGCTGGAGCGATCGAGACTCTCGGGATAATGTTCTTTCGGTATCGCCTCAAGGAGCGTAGAGATTTCCTCCTCCCTCGTTACCAGGGCTGAAGGCGGAACGGAAAAGGAGAGCTTTCGGTAGGCCGCAAGTTCGGCAAGATTGACCCACAGTGTCGGCCGCGGAGACAGGGCAGTCGGTATGGAACTCCTTTCCGAATCCCGATATTCAATCTGCTCATACTCCCCCGCACTCCCGTACCGTCCGATAAGTGAGCGGTAGCGGCTTCGCAACGCCTGAAGCGACCGCTGGGTATAGATGAGTTTCCGCGTTTCATCCGGAAAAATCCGCAGTGGATCGCGTCCCCGATACTGCGTAGCGGTCCTTTCAGCTGCCTGGTAGGCCTCAAGCCACCCCTCAACCGCGCTTGCCGAAAGTCTAGCGATATAGACCTCGTCAACCTCCCCGTTGACCGTCGGCGGAAACGTCGTGGCAATCAGCCGATCAGGATTGAGACAAGCAATGAGAAGGACTCCCCCGACGATAATCCCTGCTTCGTAGCGATACCATTTGCAAACACCAGTCCACAGGTGCCGCAGGATCAAAACAGCGGTGAGGGCAACCAGAACCACAAGAAACACACTCCCATAAATCCGAATACGTGTCAGACCGTGATACATCTGATAGAGGGAAACCCGCCGGTATATGGAGACGACAAAAATCAAGATCTCCGCAAGGAGTGCCAAATTCATCCGCTTGAGCCACACACCTTCTCCTGCCTGAGTTGCTCGCATAATGAGATAGCCAGCGTTGGCGACCAAGTAGACAATGACCGAGACAACGATAAGCTCAACAAATCCCCGCCGCACGTACTCTGAGTACGTCATGACCCCGAACTGCTGAAGTTCCACCTCGGGGACTGTGGCAAACAGATAGCGGAATTGGATGACCAGGAAGGCAGTAAGAACCATTGCGATCAACCCAACCATCGTCAGCGCTTCAACACGCAGTCTCCCGATGTCTTGCCTGAGAAGCGGTGACACAAACTTACGGCGTACGGCAAGCAGGGCCATCGGCGTGACCAGCACGGTAATGCTGATGCTTTCTACAATCCTCCGCAGAACGTCCGATTGAAGCTTCGGCAGAAGCCTGAGGATCCGATCAGTCATCTGGGTAAAGATAGGGTCAGCCGCGCGCAGAAGAACCGTGATCACCAATACGACCGGCCCAGCGAGCAATAGCCCTCGAATGACCCCCGATGCCAACCGGCGCCTGGGAGAGGGCGGCTTTCCTGAATGCCTGAAGAACGCTCCCAACCATCCCAATAAACCCGGCATCCTCTCAAAACACAAAAGAAAAAATTCGCGTATCCATTCCATCGCAATGACAAACGGCATGCTCACAAACTCGGAAACAGCCCCGAACTCCCGATGCCTGAGCGCCAGAAAATAGAGGGAAATGAGGGACAGACCAAGGCTTGCAAAGAAGAAAACGAAAAGATCAACCTCACTGGCTCGAAAAACGGAGATGGCGGCCATCAGAAGCGAGAGAAACGTTGCCGCACCGGCAAGCCTGTGCTTCTCGGAGAACGTTTTTGGGAAAAATGCAGTCCAGAGAAAGGCATGGAGAGAAAAAATGAGGAGGAGAAACGCAATCGTGCCTGGAAACGGAAAGAATTGTCTGTAAAAGAAGAGGTTATAGACGACAACGACGAAAATGACAGCAACAAGCTTCCGAACCATGGAGAGCATATTGTATCATGCTCTGCCAAACGAGGGATCGCCAATACTTTTCAGCAGCATCCTACCTGGAGTTGCTCAAAATCCCCGAACCGCCAAGGATACTCCGAAAAGTCAGTTATCCTTCGCATGGATCATCCGGGCATACCCCGTTCCCGGGACGGGTACAAGCACCCCGGCTTGGGCGAGATTGGCGAGATTTTCCTCCGGAGTTGTTCCGTTCTCCGCCATTTTAATCCATGCACCTTCTGCATCACCCTCAATAATGGCAAAGCTGTACCGACAACGCTCTTTGATGTCAAACGTTCTCGCCTCAAAGTCTCCAACACCCTCAACCGGCACTGCAATAATATATACGCCGAGTCCGAGTTCTCGAAGGGTCAGCTCGACCTGCTGCAGAGGATTCTTTCCAAGGCTTTCAGCCAAATCCATAATTGCGTTCCCGTAGGCATCATGTCTGGCCATGGAAGCTGCCCGGCGGATGGTTTCCCTTACGAACTCTTTCTCCTGCGGTGACAAGTCGCTCTCTTTCGAAGTCATAAAGTGGACAGATTATACCACTCTCCAGAAAACACGAAGAGGGTCGCTTCAATGCTTCGAGGAAATTTGATTATTCCTGGTATAATAACGAAGTATTTCAAAAAAAGCGGGGTACAGCAATATGACAAGACCCGAGTCGCAAAGATCAACAGAAGTCAAAGATTGGTGGTCGAAAGCCTGGGTTGCCTTGATAGAAGATCGGAGGGAATTCGCCAAACTCGCAGAAGAAATTCTCCGCGAACAAGGTGGACTCACAGATACGGTCATTCACCAGTTTTTAACATGCGAGCAATTCCTCACTGCGGAGAATCTTGAGGATTACGATATCTGCTTTATAGACGGAGACTTTGGCTACGGGAAAATGAAGGGCTTTGAGGCCGTACCACTAATCAGGGAACGCAAGCCAAAAATGCTCATAGTCGGCTTAACCAATCAAAAGTTATATCTGCAGTCATTTGAAGATGCCCAGGCCAATCTTTCCTTGAAAAAGGATGAACTCACCCACTCAGTCCAGCAGATCCTGGCCCTTGCGCCCTCCCAAAAAGAAGTCTAACCACAAAGCCTCACCCCGAAGGACAGACTCCGTCCAAGATAACCGCGGAGAGAGTCAAGCACTGTTTCGAGCCGGGCGACTTATTCCACAACTACAACCCCGGTGTCACCAGGAGAGACATGGTTATGGTATTTCCACTGCCCTGCCATTTCAAAGGTGTAGGTATAGGACTCTCCCATGCCCACGGCCGTCAACTGGTCAAAACCGGGCAGGACTTGGTGCGTCGGGTGCACCGCTGAGGCAACCCACATCTGCTTGCCGCTTTCATTGACAAAGGTAACACTGTCCCCAACAATCACGGAAATACTCTGAGGTACGAATCCCGTGTCGGTATAACGCACCGTCGTGCCCTCTTCAACCTGCACTGCTTCTCCGGTTGCCTCCGTTGCCTCTGTTCCCGTTATCGATGGTTCTACCGGTTGGGTCGTCGTCACCCCTGTCTGGTTCTTCAAGCCCGTATGGAAACAACCGGCAAGTAAGAAGCCTGCCAAAACCAAGCCGAGAAGATGACTCTTTTTCATGCTGTTTCACCTCCCCTCGGTGAGATAGGCTTCCAGCCATCTCACGAGGGCACCGTGAGATGCATTTATGCTATCTCACTGGTGCCCCTACGAACGAGTATTGTCAATGTATGAGAGATCCTTCCTATCCAACTGTGGCTCCCCACATCAACACGATAATGGTTCACACTACTCAAAATCCTGTGCACAAAACTGTAACGAAGCTCACAGGAAAGTACAATAAATTCAGTGCAACCATCGCTCCATCAAGCCGGTTGATCCCGCCCCCAAATACGAAATCAAAAGAAACTTCACCGTCTGCCCTAGCCAGGTCGCAACCAGGAATTGAAAAACCGGAACGCGCATAAGCCCTGCCGTGAGTCCCACCATATCAAAAAAAGGGTTGGGAATCATGGCAAACAGAAAAATCCCAACCACCCCATACCGGTGCACCCACTTTTCAATCAGGATAAACAGCTTGCGCTCCTTAATGATCCGGTGTCCCCCGACTCCGGCCAGGTACCCCGTCAGTTCTCCGATAGCGCCCCCGGCACTCGCCATAAAGCCGACGATAATTGGATTAAACAACCCGCCCGCAATATAGACAGAAACCATCGACGGCATCGGCAACAGGATCGTTGCATTCCCGAGCATCGAGAGAAAGAAGATACCGATGTAGCCATACCGCGCGAGGTACGCCAGTCGGTCGCTGTAAACAAATATTCCCCAACTGATAACGAGCGCCGCCAAAACCGCAACAAGGCTCGCAATATTCTTATGCCGCCGAACGAACTCCGTGAAACCTTCCGCAAGCATACTCCTAAATCCCCGTTGTCATCCGTTCTGTCTTGAAAATAAACCGCTCAATGCCAAACCGCCTAAAAACCTCACGAAAACACGCTAAAACCTCCGCTTTCCGGAGCGGCACACAACTCACCAAATCAATATGGACACTCCGGTATTCCGGCCAAGTATGGATTGCAAGATGCGATTGGGAAAGTATAAAAACGATGGTCATTCCGCTCGGGTGAAACCGGAATGAGCTTTTTTGCAAAGCCGTAAGATGAAGCCCTTTGATAATCCCGTGAGCGAATTCCCCTACCCTCTCTTCTGTATCAGGAATTGCGTCCCGAACCACAGCCAGGGCAGAAAATTGATAGACATTCGGGGCCTGCGGATCGCCTCTTATTCCCTTAACCCGTGTAGATTGCTCCGTCATAATCTCCTTTGATGACCGGTTTGGTCTTCGGTGTCACATCACAGACAAACAGGCTGCTCGTACTTCCGATTGACTCCGCTCCATCATACCGATTGAGCTTATCGAATATCCAGCGGATCATCAATCCGGAGTGCCCAAAAACCTCGTAAATGGGCAGGAATCGCTCCTTTGCCCGATCGCTGTTCCCGTAGCAACAGTATATTCGCCCGGCAAGGTTTGCCGGATCCAGGGCTTCAATGGCCCGCGAAACAAAAAGCGAGATGCCGGTCTGGGTATACGGAGGGTCAGTGAAGACAACATCAAACGCACCGGTAAACTTTTTTGGTAACTCCCCCCGTGCATCATATCGCTCGCAACGAATCTGAAATTTATCCTTATCAGAAATGGTGCGGATGCCACGAAGAATCCGCTCATCAATATCCAAAACCGAAACGGTCTTTGCTGTCCCATAAGCAGACACCGCAACCGAGGTAAAATCATCATCCCCTAAGAACAGTAGATTTTTTCCCTGAACGTCCGCAAAAAAATCGATCAAAGCTGCCCTTCGTGCGGTGGTTTCAACAGTTGCGGTGAATTGATCGTACTTTCTGAAAGGCTCCGGTCGCAAACCCTTGTACTTTTGTAAGAGCTTTTGTATCTGGATAAAGCGCACATCCCGGAGATTCACCCACAATTCTTCTTCCGGGCGGTACCCCTCCGGAAACAGCAAATCCGTAAGCTCCCTTCCCTTCCCCGACAACGCAGTCACCGTCGAAGGTGGTTCAAAAAGATCGGATAACTTTTGCTTTACCTGATTGAGCACATTCTTCGACACCCCGAGCTTCTGAACCAGCTTGTTGTTCTCTACCTCACCGCCCCGCAGGAAAAACAGCATGTCAAGAATTTTTTTCACCGGCAGACCGGTCTCCTTGGAAATTCTTAGAAGCGTACCGTGAATCTCGTGCATTTGAGGGAAATTCTAACCGCTTACCAAGGGTAAAACAAGGGGAAAAGACGAACCCCTCTATCCTTCCGCCACCCCGCTCTCACCCGCACAACTACCGCACACTGTAACGCGGTAGTTACGCCAGTGTCCACTTTCGTTCCGATAACCGTTTTTTCCGTCAAAAAGTCCGACCCTTCAATGTCCTCTTCAACACAAACGCTGGATTCTCAAATCGGGTTAACATCATCATCGCCGCAATGATAAAAGGTTTGTGCCCCGCTTGCAAAAACAGCTCTTTCCGATACCGCTCAAACACGCTCTTTTCAACCTCCCCCTCTTTACAGCTAACCCCCGATACATCCGCCGGTAGGCAGTGCATATATAGCGCCTTCCCTCCTTTTGTCGAGCGCATCATCGCGTCGGTACACTCCCAATCTTTGTGCTTGTCGTTCATCGCCAATCCTTTCTTCTCTAGCTTCACCAGTGCCTCCCGATCACCCTTCCGAAGCATTCGCGTTCCCTCTTCCATGACGGAAAACGGAGCCCATGACTTCGGATAGACGCTGTCGGCATTTCGGAACGCCTCCTTCATGTCATGGACGACGGAAAATCGGCCGCCCGACTCTTTCGCTTGCTTGAAAAACTGCCGCTCGAGCTCCGGTATCAACCCGTACCCATCAGGGTACGCGAGCACTACATCCATTCCCAGTCGTGTCATGAGTCCGCACACCCCTTGGGCAACCGAAAGGGGTTTCCCATAGCTCGGCGAGTACGCCCAAGACATGACCAATCTTTTCCCCCGCAGATTTTTAAGGCTCCCGAAGTGCGAAGTAAGATGCGCAAGGTCCGAAAGAGATTGCGTAGGATGGTCGCGGTCCGATTGGAGGTTTAAAACACTAGGCCGTTTTGGCAACACACCCTCGTTGTGTCCCACTTCAACCGCCCGCGCCACCGTCTCCATGAATGCGTGCCCTTCTCCCAAATAGAGGTCATCCCGTATTCCGAACACCTCGGTGAGAAAGGAAAGCATTGTTGCCGTCTCCCGCACCGTTTCCCCATGCGCGACCTGCGTCTTCTCCTCATCGAGATCTAAAACGGAGAGGCCTAAGAGATCTGCTGCTGCCGCAAAGCTATACCGCGTTCGCGTCGATTTATCCCGAAACCAAGAGACCGCCAGCCCCGAAGTAAAAAGCCTTGTGTTCTTCCCCTCACTTTTCAACTTCCGAAGGATTTGAGCCGCCGCCAGTACCGCCTCGATCTCTGGTATCGACTTCTCCCCCGTTTGCAGAAAGTCTGAGCCAAACAGCGAATTCTTTTTTGGGAGTTTGGAAATCAAAATCCCAACGGATGCCCGCTCTGCCATGATTCGGCATTATAGAGAGAAACGGCCTCTCTCACAAGAAACAAGCTTCGAGAAAAACCCCGATGTACAGGTGCGACCTGTACATCACTTGAGGAGTATGCGTATTCTGCCCGAGTGCATCGTCGCGAGAACCTTCACCGATGTGCGCATCTGAACTCTGTAGGTCTTTTGCCCCCCTGGTAATACCAAGTTTGAAGACCGATAGAGCTTCGGATCCTGAGCATCTCCCACGATCGTACTCCCATAAATCGCGTTTTTATCAGAAACGTTATACAGCCTCACCTCCACCTGTCCCTCCGGGGAAGAAAGGGTTGCCTCAAAGTTCACTTCCTTGACACTGCCGTAATTTGCGATATCAAACGTTGCCTCCGCACCCGTATCGACCCAGGAAAAATTCTCTGTTTGTGCCGCCGCCTGCCCAAGAGGAATATAGAACTCCTTCACCGTCGAACTCGGCGCTTGTGTAACCACCCGCTCAACCACGGTCTTCTCAACGACGGAAGGTGCCGTGGTTGGTAATGCCACAGGCAAAGCGGAAAATGTTGCAATATCGGTTACTGCCGATTCCAGCGCTTGTTGTCTCGTCACAAGCGAGGCGATCCTCTCCTCCAACCCTCCAAGCGGCGCAGTCGTTCCCGAAGTATCCTTTCCCTTCCCCACCACGTAATCCAAAACCAATACATTAGCGAGAGTCACCAGAATTAAAAGCAAACTGACGACCTTCCACCAATCTTGTTTCTGTTCAGGCATAAAGACTCAGGGTATAGGGTATAGGGTTTAGTAAATTCTATCCACCTTGCAAGGTTAGACCTTTCAAGGTGAGATAAAGTTGCTGTAGATCACAAAGTCACGCCTAAAATGTAATTTTTAATTGTTTTATTCTCGCCCCCTCCGGCCGATCCTCCACCGCGAATCCCTTCTTCTCGATTGCTTTGCGCACTTCGTCCGCTTGCGCGAACTTCTTCACCCTTCTCAACTCTTCCCTTCTATTAACCAAGTTTACAACATCTTCTGGAATCACTACGCTAGACGCTGAATGCTGAACGCTAGACGCTAAATTGAGTCCTAACACCTGGTCTAAATCCAAAAGTAGGTCATACTTATCGTACCCCGGAATGTTGGTCTTGACTACTTCCCAAACCACGCTCAAAGCTTCGGGCATCGAAAGATCATCGGAAATCGCCTCAGTAAATTTCTTCCGCAGCAGGTCCACCTTTGCTAACTTATCTGCTGACAGCATCGTCCGCTCCCGTGCCTCGCGAAACTGCGCCATCACTTCCCGCAACCGCTCCAAACCTTTGGCCGCAGCTTCAAGCCCCTCCCAAGTAAAGTTCAACAGTTTCCGGTAGTGGGTCGTCAAATACAAATACCGCAGAGCCAACGGATCAAACCCCTTTGCTTTGACATCCGTGATCGTGTAGATATTCCCCAAGCTCTTGCTCATTTTTTTCCCATCCACGATGAGGAACGCATGGTGCACCCAGTACCGCACGAAGGGCTTTCCCGTTGCCGCCTCGCTCTGTGCAATCTCGTTGGGGTGGTGAATGGAGATATGGTCAGTGCCGCCCGTATGAATATCAAACGAATCGCCAAGATATTTCATGCTCATTGCCGAACACTCGATATGCCATCCCGGGAATCCATCTCCCCAGGGGCTCTCCCAATGCATGGAGTGATCGGCAAACCGACCGACCCGCTTAAACCACAGCGCAAAATCCGCCGGGTGTTTTTTATGAACTCCTGTTTTTACCTCACTTCGTGCTGCGGTCTTCTTTTCTTCTAGTTTCTGACCGAATAATCGAGCATAAGAGGGAAACTTTAAAATATCAAAGTACACTGCCTCGGATGTATCATAGGCAAAACCTTTTGCAACCAGTCGCCCAACCAAATCAACCTGTTCCTTGATGTGATCAGTCGCTTTGCAAATGATATCCGGCCGCAAAACATTCAGGGCATCCATAGACTTATAAAAATGGGTGGTGAATTCCTCGGCCACTTCCCAAACGTTCTTCCCCGTCTTCTTCGCTCCCTTTTCCAGTTTGTCCTCGCCGGAATCCGCGTCGGAAGAGAGATGCCCGACATCAGTCACATTCTGAACATGGGTCACCGTGTATCCCAAATACGCCAGGGTCCGCCGCAGGATATCGTCACCGACGTACTTGCGACCGTGTCCGATATGAGCAAAATCGTAGACCGTCATCCCGCAGGTATACATCCCGACCGCGGGAGGATTGATGGGCGCGAACTCCTCAATCTTCCTGGATAGGGTGTTATAGATTCTCATCGTCCCTCTATTTTATCTCCCTTTGAACGCAGCTAGTCGAGAACGAGTTGAGCGAACTCTTCTGAAAAGCGATCACTGCCTGCCCCGCTCATGAACCCGAGTGCCGAAACGGCTGGATAAGCAGTCTTCGACAAGTCGAGTGAATGATGTGGGGTTCGACGATCCGCCAGCTGGCGGAGAGGAGTTTGATCGTACAATGTGAGTGAAACGCGTTCTCGAAAGACCGTTCAAGGGCGTCCTTTCTTTCGACCATTTCTTTGGACAAACAAAGAAATGGTCAAACAGGTTGGTTGGACAAAAAAGTTTCGTCCATACTGAAATCAGGCTCTCTTGCTTTTCCTTTCTGTCGAAAAAACGGCATCCCCCTCAGGGGAAATAATCCGAAACGCCTCGGCTTGCCTTGCCCCAATTTCCTTTCCTACCCCGGAAAAGATCTTTACAAGCCTCTTCTCCACTTTCTCCCAGACAAAAACACCGTCAAATTGGCTTTTGTGTAGTTTGATGGCCGCAATTTTCTTCGGGTAAACCGAAGTGATGTCGACCGCATGCGAAGGTTCATGCGGATGCATCAGCCATAGCTCTGGCCGAGGCGAAAGCGCTACCCCTGCCACGCTCTTCTTCTGAAGGTAAAGCGGAAGCGTCGAAGCCAAAAGTGCATCATACACGGCAAATCCCACCACCCGATGGTCCGGATGGTAGGGAAAGTACTCCGACCACGGATCATGGGTAATGACAATGTCGGGCCGCACTCGAACCAGAAGCTTGATAAGCCTCTTCCTCAATCGTTTCGGCTGTTCCGACACGAAAAAGTCCGGGAATTGAAGAAATAAGACTTGTGAAGCTTTGTACCTCGCGCCCGCCTCCCGCTGTTCCCTCTCCCGGACAGTCATCAAATCCGTTTTATCGGAATCCTCATCGTGAGTACCCATTTGCCCGCTCGTGACACAAGCGAGAACAATGCGGTTTTGCTTTGAAAGTAAAAGAAGCGTCCCACCGCAAGAAAAGTCCACATCATCGGGATGCGCTCCGATCGCGAGTATCTTTTTCCCTTTTACGCGACCAATATCTATCTTGTTCACGGTATAAAAGTGTTAACTATGAGTAATAATATTGTTCTCAGAACTTTAAACTTTGAATTGTAACTTTTAACTATCTTATTGCACCTTTTTTGGCCCGAACTCCCCAGCCCCCTTCGCCCGTTTGAGCATCTTTACCGCCAGCGCTTCTTCCTTCTTTTTCTGTTCAAGCTCACCCATAACCTTCTTTTCTTTCTCCTTTTTTCTCTTCTCTTCTTCCATTTTAAGCAAACGTTCTTCCTCGGATTTTCGTTGTCGCACTTTCTGCGCCTCCGAGAATAACCGTCTATGTAAAATCTTTCGCATTTTCTTCAGATGAGCCTCCTTTTCCGCTTCGATCTGCTGCCGTCGGATATCAACCGGGGAAACTGCCTGCTGTTGCTGACCGGCTGTGCCGGAAGCCAGTTTCTCAACCGCCTCCTGGCTTTGGTCCTTAGAAGCTTTCTTCTCCTCAGCGGTCTTCACTCCGACCGTCCGCTGGAAGATCACCACCGGTGCCTGTTTTGCGGTTTTCGCGGTGTGCTTCGCCTGCTCCGCGAGCTGCTCCGAGATTTCTCCCAGAATCTGCCTGACCATGACAATCAGTATATCAAATCAAGGGATAAAAGAAGAAGGATCCCCATCTATTGTGCTCATTCACAGTGATGCTCAAACACTTCTTCTCAGTTGTCCGGTCGAAGAAAAAGGATTCAAATGCAAAAAACCGCCCTGCAAAGGCGGTTGTCATTATTTACTTCCTTTCGTTTCCCGAAGATACTGCTTGTTCTTTCGCAAGTCTTCTTCAATCAACTGGCGCAGGAAAACTGCCCTGGGGAGTTTGCGCTTCTTTGAAATCCAATCCAAGAAACTCCCGAGGTCTGGGGAAATAAAAAAGTTGAACCGGGTATCGGCAACCCCTTTGGCAAAGTCGATATAATCGGAAAGCGTCCGCTTCAGAGTTTCGGGAGCGTACTCAACGATGTGGAGATACTCCTGGCCAATAGCAGTCAGTAAATGTGGCTTCCGCTCCGGAAGGTAGAGCGCAATCACCGGTTTCTCATGCATCAAGGCATACGAGATCTCCTGCCCCACTCCAAAGCTGGGGTACGAAGTTTCAGCCACAACGAGGTCTGCCTGGTTTTTCCACACGATGAGTTTTCTGTATATCCTTAACGCATCTGCTTCAGACTGAGATGCAAGCGACTGAGCCGTCTTTCCCAAAATATGATCAGCTACCACCTGATGACCCAGGATCTTGAGTTCTCCGACAATCTTTAGGTAGTTATCCTGTTGAGGGGCCGGGACGTCGGTAATGGCGGCGGTAAAATAAATCTTCATGATTGGAAATCCCTGTTTCGCTGCATCTCGCGCCTGATAAGTTGACGAAGGTAAACGGCCCGAGGAATCCGCTTATTCTTTGATATCCAGTCAAGATAAACGACCAGCCGTCGAGGGACAAAGAAATTGAAGCGGGTCTCCATTTGGGCAGACGAATGTTCAAATGCCTGTTTGAGAATCGACGGAAGTTTGACCAAGGTATACTTTACGAGCGATAACCGGTCGGATTGTATTCCCCCAAGAAAATGCGGGGCTTGACCTTCTTCATAGAGGACAATAACCGGCTTATTCTTTTCAAGCGCGAGCGATATTTCGTATCCTACCCCGAGGGAGGAAAATGAAGCTTCCGCAACGACAATATCTGCCTGACTGATCCATTTCAGCACCCTCTTATAATATTCAATCTTCCCACCGTCGGTGAGTGCATAGACCTCTTTCTCGGTAGGCTTTAGGATATTCTCGATGACTTCGAGTCCACCAGCCCGCAAGGCTCCCACAATACTCTTATAGTTTTCGAGAAACTGAGATTTCCCCCGAATAGAGGCGACGAAATAGACTTTCATCACGATAAAGCGGTTGCTCTTGCCCCTTCAGTCACCGCATCAAAGATGACGGTCCGTGGGCCCCGCATATATCTCTGATAGATTTCTGGAGCCGCTTCCATCGCAGGTTGTAGGGGGTGAGGCTCATGCATCCTCTTGAAGTTAAATCCGGAAAGATCAAGTTCTCTTATCCAAGTACCTAACTTCAGATAGTGCTTAGGGATTTCTACACCGCCGGCACCTGGCCATGTCTCTACATACCAACCCTCTGAAAAAGGTCCTTCCCCACCCCCACCCTCGTAGTAAAGCTGATTCCGATTTGGGTGAGGAACAAGAAAAACAAACGAACCACCGGGCCGAAGGACGCGCCTGATCTCGCGAAGAGCCGAAGACAAGTCCGGAATATAATCCATTCCGTATGTAGATATCGCCAAATCAAAGGAATCATCGGGAAAATCCATCTGCGATGCAGACTGTAAAGAGAATCGCGCCCGCTTATCTCGAATTTCCCTCCTGGAAATCCGAATCATTTCTCCGCTAATGTCGACCCCTTGAACGCTCTCCGGTTCAAAGTCATGGAAAAGTTTATGAGAAACTACCCCGGTTCCGCATGCCACATCGAGAACATCTTTTCCGTTCACCCTCCCATTGAGGATCGTCCGCATCCAGGGCCAACCAACGATGTCAAAATCGGTAGTCGTATCATGACGATGGTGAAAAAACTCTTCAGCTATCCGATCGTAAATTGAAGCAATTTCAGACTCTGATGGTACAAAGGCAAGCGCAGTCGCTCGCTCATACCGCCGCGTGAGCCCACCATTTGCCTGATCTGGATGGTTTGGTGCCTCGACCCTACCTACCGCCATTAAAACTCCTTCCTCCCTTCGAGCGCCCGCGCCAGAGTCACATCATCCGCATACTCAAGATCCCCTCCGACGGGCAACCCCCTCCCGATTCTGGTGATTTGTAACGCTTTACCCTTTGCGCTTTGCACTTTGTCCTCCCGAATTAATTTCGCAATGTACATCGCCGTCGCCTCACCCTCCATCGTCGGGTTGGTCGCCAAAATAAGTTCACTGATGCTACCATCTTTGACTCGAGGAAGCAAGTCATGAAGATGAAGTTCCTCAGGCCCGATATTTCGGAGGGGCTCTATTCTACCATGTAAGACATGGTAAAGACCGTGATAGCCATCACTCCGTTCAATCGCCAGGACATCCAGAGGTTCTTCAACCACGAGAATCGTGCTTTTATCTCGAGAGTAATCAGAGCAAATCTCGCAGGGATCCGCCTCACCTACGTTAAAGCAAAGCGAACAAACCTTCGTCTTTGCCTGAAGATCCTTCACCGCTTCCGCAAAGCGATCAAGTTCAGTCTGTGGAACGTGGAGAAGATAAAACGTCAACCGTTGCGCGGTTTTTGGGCCGATCCCCGGAAGCCGCTCGAAAGCTGCAACGAGCTTTTCGACTGCTTTGGGAATTCTCATTGAACATTCATTATATCACGCAGTTGAAGAGCCGCTGCACGCCGGTCTAGGAGGAAAGTAGCTTGTAGCTTATTAGCTTATTAGGGTTTAGGAATTAGGAATTAGAAATTTTCTCTATCCTCTTCGCTATTCGCTATACGCCATCTGCCATACGCCATTTGCTCTCTACTAACTCCCTCCTCCCATGAGTCCCCCAAGTCCTCCGGGCATCTCTTGGAGCTTCTTCGCCGCCAATTCCTGAGATTTTTTAATCGCCTTATTGAGGATCGAAATCGCCGCTTCGCTTGAATAGCCCTTGACGGCAAATTCCTTGATCCGTTGATCACCGCTGATCACCACCCGCACATCACCCTCCTCAAGCGTTATCTCCTCCTGAGCCAGCAGCCGTTGGATCGCCAGGGCTTGATCGCGCATCTTCTTCAAATCCCCGAGCTGTTTGAGTTTGTCAAACATCTTCCTCCTTTTACAAGATAATATTTTAAATGAAAAGTTTCAAATTGAAATTCCAAATTCAACAATTTGTATTGTGCATTTTGATTTTGAATTTTAGGTCTCTTTTCCTCCAAAAATCTCCTCCGCCACGCGCACGATTTCCTCATCCTCAACCGCGCCGCTGATGTTCTCGTGCTTGCGCATGGCAGGGGAAATTGCAGGCGTCGCCTTGCGCAACACATACCGCAAAATAAGCGGAGTCGAAAAAACCTCCGCCATTGCGGCCTCAACCATCGTTTTGTAGCGCCCGAGTTCAAGCTGCTGCTTATGAAAAGGGTAAGCTACTTCGACCACGAGGCTATCGCCTTCAAGTTCCAAGGGCTTAGCCGCCTTAAGCAGTGCTTCCAAACTGTGGTTCTGCGGCCGCAGGGTGTCCAATACCTTCGTCCACCGTTCAACGACCGTTTTGAAAGTTACCGAGCTCGGTTTCCCGGGTACTTTTCCGCCGGCGTTGTCCCTCTGCTTTTGGGGATCCGCCGGCGAAGCGCTTGCCTTGATACCCACTGCAACCGCGGGCTCGGATGTCTGTTTACCGCTTGAAGACCCGAGCCACTCAGCCACCGCCAGCTCCAGGGGTAATTGGGGCACCACGGCCGAACGCAGGGAGACGGCCGCGCGAGCAAAAAGCGTAATCAGTAGCCGGACAGAAGCCAGATCCAGTCCCTTGATGGGCTCCGTCTTCACCACCCCAAGCTCCGAAAGCAGTAACAATCGCAACATTTCGAGGATTTCCCGCGCATAATTTTCCAAACTCACCTCTTCCTCGGTTACCCGAGCCAGTTCCCCGAATGCCTGATCGGTATTGTGCTCCGACAGGGCCGTCAGTAAGCGACGGACGGAAACCTGTCTGCCGCCCCCCACGACCCGCTGCACATCCTCAAGAGAGATCCGTTTCCGCCGTCCGGTTGCGCGGAGAGACAGTTGCTCTAAATACTTCATGCCGTCCCGAAAGCTCCCGTCCACATTCTTCGCCAATGCCTGCAAGACCTCAGGCGCAACCGAAAGCCCCTCACTCCGCACCCCTTTCGTCAGGCTGGTAACCACCTCCGAAACGGATGCCTTAGGAAATGTAATCCGTGTACAGCGGGAAGAAACGGTAGCAGGAAGCTTCTCCGGTTCCGTGGTGCAAAGGATAAACAGGGCATGCAGTGGAGGCTCCTCCAACGTTTTTAAGAGCGCGTTGAAGGCCTCCTGTGTGAGCATATGCACCTCATCAATAATATAGACCTTAAACCGACTTCGGGCCGGGGCAAGTTTAATCCGCTCCCGAAGCTCCCGAATGTCATCAATCCCGCGGTTCGAAGCCGCATCAATCTCGAAAAGATCCAAAGCATTCCCTTGCGTGATTTCCCGGCAGGAGACGCAAACGTTGCAAGGTTCCGAAAGCCTCTTTCCACTATCTGAGGCTTTTTCGTTACGCTTGCAGTTGACAATTTTTGCCAAAATCCTTGCTGCCGAAGTTTTTCCCGTTCCCCGTGGACCGGCAAACAGATAGGCATGGGCAAATCGCCCAGAAGCCAAAATGGCCTCAAACTCCTGACGGACGGAATGAAGGTCAAGCCCCGCGGCCGTTTGTGGTCTGTACTTCAGATAAAACGTCATTCATCCTCCCCCAGTAAGTTCCCCAGTCCGTGCAAAGCCAGCGCCTCGATCCGATCGTCAACAAACACTCCCTGTTCTGCGGCTTGCAAAAGCGCGAGGGGATAACAGACAACAATGTCACCGAGCTCCAAAGGGAAGTCGTGTGGGCTGACAAAGCCGAATTGACCGCCCAACGAATCCTGCTGAGGAAAAGCCAGGACATCGGTCGGCCCCTCTTTCTTAAGATACCGCTCATGAAGCTGTGCCATTTTGCGAGTCCCGACCACTGCAACCGACACATTTGCCTCTCCCGGAATCCCGAGCGTTCCCCCTGCCGAAGCCAGAACGGCGCGGAGACGCTTGCGATCCACGGGAAATTTGGAATCGGCAATGATCGAAACCGAAAGTGCCATACGGTATCTTTCTGTATCCGGCATATGCCGGAGAAGGAGAACGATTAGTCCATCCCGCCCTTCATGCGTGCGTAGCGTCGGCGTTCAATCCCTTTTTTTCGCTCCTTCCGCTCCTCACTGGGCTTCATGTAATATTCTCGCCGCCGAACCTCGGTGAGCACCTGATTCTGAAGCACCTTCTTCTTGAATCTTCGAATCACGCTGTCCGGCGTCTCATCGGGTTTTGCCTTTACAATCGTTGCCATACGAGATGAAAAAACACCCCCCTTCTTTTTACTCTTGACTTCTTATTCTTTGTTAATCTTCTTTCGTAACCTCTCCGCCATCTCGCGCATTTCCCGATCGCCGAACCGCCGTTCTCCGGGGAAACGAGGGAGAAGTCCCCGGTCTCCCGGGTAACGTGGGATCACATGGATGTGGGCATGGAAAACCACATCCCCTATCGTAAAATACTGAATCCGCTCAGCGCCCAAGCCTCGCTTCAGCGCCGTCGACACCTTACGGGCAACCTCAAAGTACGCGCCAAAATCCGGCACATCATCAACCCAGCGCGCATGTTGCCTCGGGATAACCAACGTATGTCCCCGACTCCATGGACGGATATCCAAAAAAGCCATGAATCGGTCGTCATCGTATACCATAAACGCCGGAGATTTTCCAGAAACAATCTGACAAAACGGGCAATCGTTCATATCAGTTTCAAGTTAATAATTTTCATTAATCGAAATAAGTATAATCTCCGTCCGATCTCCCTCTTCGTACTATTTGCCATATGCTATACGCCATCTGCCATACGCCATTCGCTGCCTGCTATTTGTCAGTTTCCTTAAGGATCCCGATTACATCCGCAAGTGTCAATTTCGATGGCCGCATCTTGGGATTCCTGGTTGAACCATTAAGAATCATGTGCCTTGAAGGATGTAAATACCATGTCGCTTCGGCGTCCTTCCTCCGCAGGGCATCGTACACCGGCGTCAGATCAATCTCAGCTGTGGGATCTGCCTTAATCCGGATCGCTCCCCGCTTAGGATCCCGGCGGACCGACAGCGCATATCCTTTCTTTAGTGCCAATTTCATTACCGTATCGTTTCCGGTTTCAAGAACCAATATCTTCCCAATCTTCGCGTCAAAAACGATACCTTTCGAAAGCTCCTCTTCTGCTGCAACCTTGTGGCGAAACGAAACCAGCACCCCGTCAAGCAAACGCATACCCATCAAAAGAAGCTCATTATCGCTTCGTACATAACTTCCGGTCTTGAGACCTGCCAGGACTTCCTCAAGGAAAAACTCGTAGCGGTCGTTATCTGCCTCCGGCCAATGGCAATGTTTGAAGTGGTCGATCTCATTCACCACATCGACCAGCCGACGGAGTGCGTCGTTTCCTGAAACACGGCCTTTTCTCTCCAACCATTCGTAGATAAGCTTCGCCGAGCAAGTCTTGGCTCTCCGTTTATCGTTCTGGTGATGATCGAACTCCCCGAGCCCGGTGTCGACGTGGACCGTATTGGCGTCCTCCTCAGGCAGCCGTTCTCCGGCCGGAACAAATTGAACCGAAGCATCCGCAAAATCCTTGCCCCCGAAGCGAGTCAGAAGCCAGACAGAAGTTATGGCATCCAAATCGGGATTAAGGTGAGTGACAATCCTCTTCGGCATTGAGTCATAACCCCCTCCCCTGAAGGTCGTGCTTTTTTAAAAAGCATAAACCTTTAACCCACACCAATAAAAATAATTCCACAATTCCTTCGCTTTTGGATAATCCTCACCGGGTAAACCGAGTATAGTCAAAAGCCGAAAAAAGAACAAGTGGGAAAAAGGGGTATGGAGTATGGAGTATGGGGTCTAGACGAAATCAAAGCAGGCAGCGATGAATATGATATAAAGTTACTTCTTCAAGTATCCCAAAAACGCCTTCGCCAATTTATGCGGATCATGACGAACCACGCTCCGTGTAAGCGCGTCGCCCGGAGATTTTTTGTAGAGCGTTGAGGAGAGAAAGTCTGCCCGAATAACCTTGTATTTCCGCCCCGTGAGATCGTCCTCAATGGGTTTTGCATGCTCCTTCGCGTACGCGGTCAGAACGTTCGCCGGAAACTGCATATTGGAATTGACAAACACCGCATCGAGTACCCCTTCCCCGATATATTTCTCGACCTCGTTGACGTGATCTAAGGCGGAAAAGTTATACGTCTGTCCGAAGCGCGTCATGAGGTTTACGACATATACGACTTTGCCCCGCGATTGCCTGATGGCCTCCGGAATGCCCTCGATCACCACATCGGCCAAAACGCTCGTATAGAGATCCCCGGGTCCCAAAATAACCAGATCAGCTTCCCTGATTGCCTGCGCGCTGTGGGGATCCGCCCGCGCCTTAGGTTTTGCCGAAAGTTGGGTAATCCGAAGTCGCCCGTCATGCCGCGGCTCATCGATCTCATGCTCCCCAACCACCGTATGACCATCCTCGTAGACAGCGGAAAGATCGGTTTTGTCGTTGGAAACGGGAAGAATCCTACCCTGTATCCGCAGAATCTTGCCGGTTTCTTCAATCGCCCGTTCCTGCGATCCCATCACATCCGCCAGGGCTGCCATAAAAAGATTCCCGAACGTCATCCCCGAAATCCCCGTTCCCTTATGGAAACGGTACATAAACAGTTTACGGAGGAGTTCACCCTCCCCGTTCGTCTCAGCTAAAGCGACCATGCATTGGCGGATATCCGAGGTCGGGAGAAGCCCAAACTCATCACGAATCACCCGGTTGCTGCCGCCGCTATCTGCCATCGACACCACTGCCGTCAGCTCGGCCGGATATTTCTTGAGTCCCGTAAGGACAACAAACGTTCCCGTCCCACCACCGACAACAACAATTGTTGGTTTTGAGGTCATATTGAAGTGACTCGTCGAAAGAAGTTCTACTGCATTTCCTTCAACCTGTCAATCACTCTGTGAAGTGAAAAAAGCTCGATACGATCATCCGTTCGATCCTTCCATTCAACCATCTCCCCGGTCTTTTCCGAGACAACGAGGCGTACCGGAATCCCGATTAAATCACAGTCGGCAAACTTCTCCCCCGCCCCGACATCACGGTCATCCCACAACACCTCGATGTTTTCTTCGCTCAATTTGTTATAAACCTCCTCTGCAAAACTTTTGACTTTTGACTTTTGACTTTTGACTTCGATGAGGTGAACTGCAAACGGTGCTACCTGCGGAAACCAGATGATCCCCTTCTCATCATGAGACACCTCAACGAGCGCCCCCAAAACCCTCGTAGGACCGATACCGTAGCTGCCAAACCACACCGGCTTTCTCTTCCCGTCACGATCCGTGTATAAAACCCCCATCTTTTCTGCGTACCACGTTCCCAAAGGGAAGATATTCCCGACCTCAATCGAGCGCGCTTTGATAATTTTGCCCTTTTTACAACTCGGGCACCGTTCACCTTCCTTTCCTTCAAATATCTCTTTATTCTGCCCCCATTCGCAGGTATTACAGTAAAAAATAGTGTCTTCTCCGGTGTCTGCCAATACTTGATGCTCATGAGTCCTGTTTTCGGTGAATACTCCTCCTGAAGCCTCTGTTACCCGATAGGTAAAACCAAGCCGCGAAAATATCTTTGAATAGGCATTCTTGACTTTCTCGTAATACTCCATCAAGTCCGCTTCGGTGGCGTGTGCAGAATAGAGATCCTTCATCAAAAACTCCCGACCTCGCAAGATTCCGCTCCTCGCACGCGGTTCATTTCGAAATTTTGTGGAAAAATGATAAACAGAAACAGGCAAATCTTTGAAGCTTTGAATGCTCTTTCTCAGTAAGTCCATGACGATCTCCTCGTGGGTAAACGATAACGCGTACTCGCGACCTCTGATGTCTTTAAATTGATACATCACTTCCTTGGCCCCAAGCGGGTTATCTTTTGCACTTCCCCATCTGCCGGTCTCGCCCCAAACTGAGCGCGGGTGCAGAAGCGGCATGAGCATCTCTTGTCCGCCTATGGCATTCATCTCCTCCCGAATGATCCGATTGATCCGTGCCACCACCCGCCAACCCAACGGCAGGAGCGTCCAACTCCCCGCCATCAGCTGATCGATGAATCCCGCCCGTACCAATAGCTTGTGGTTGACACTCTCCGCCCCTGCGGGTTCTCTCCGGATGGTCCTCGGAAAAAGCCGGCTCTGTCTCATGGGGCAATAATAACAAACCATGGGTGGAAATGCTATGATAAGCCACCATGACCGGCAAAGAAACGGGGTCATACCAACCCAGCGAACTCCAGGCCTCCCTCGAGTTTCAGATGTTCCGTTGCGGAAGGGAAGGAGAAGACCTTAAAGAGAGACGCAACCTCGAAGAAGATGAAGAAGCGCTATTCCCCGCGAAAGCGAAGCGGCCGATAAGAGCCAGGCTTCTCGATGAGGTCGAAGTCAAACAGGACTACCCCACTGGCGGGAAAGTAACCCTAAAAAAAGTCGTCCGTCTCCAATTCGGAACCAATGTTCTCGGAATAAACGAGCAGGGACAACTGGAACAAAGTCCGATGTATCTTCTGCAGGGAAGTTCAGCAAATTTCATCCCCTTTGCTCCAAGGGGAAAAATACCGGATATTTCGCCCATGCGGATCACAAATCTTCGGGAGTACGGATCTTTTACGTCTATACAAAACGAACCTACATCCGACCAACCTTCTCCAAAAGCGCCGTCAGGCTTCCCGCCCCAAAATGCCGCAGGACATCGCGAACGGTAATGGCAAGCATGACCGCCAAAAGGAATACCATCCCGATCGTGTGAGTCATTTGCTCGACCTTTGCGCGCACCCGCCGCCCCGTCACCATCTCAACGCCGATAAAAAGCAGCCTTCCGCCATCGAGCGCGGGAAGAGGTAAGAGGTTGACGATAGCCAGGTTCACGGAAAGTACTGCCATGAACTGCGTCAGGGGAACAACCCCCGCTTTCGACACCTCGGAAACTAAGAAGTAAATCTCAAAAGGCCCTCCGACATCCTTCGGCACGGTTCCGGAAACAAGTTCACGGAAAACTCCTCCCAAACCCTTAAGGATATCATTTCCCCAAGCAACTGCCTCACCGAGGCCGTACCACGCTCCCCGAAACGGCATTTGCCATGAGGCGTAGCGGACAAGCTCAATCTTGGGAGAAATCACAACCCCAAGCGAACCTTCCTCAACCGGAGGATTGGTACGAGGTACCGTCTGAAGCTCCAAGGAAGAACCCTCCCGGACAATCGAAAAAGTCACCGTCTGCCCCCGACGGGTATCAACCAACGTCTTGAACTGGTCCGTGGTCGTAATGGCTTCTCCGGAAACGCTGATGATTTCATCCCCGAGCTGAAAAACGGAAGCCGCCGGAGACTCCGGACTCAAGCCGACGATATGTATCCGATCAGTCAATGTCGGAATACCCAAAAAAGAATACAAGGCACCGAACAGAACCACTCCAAGAAGAAAATTCATGACAACACCGGCAACAACGACCGCTATGCGGACACGCTTCGGTTGGGAATAAAACGCATGCCGGAGGGTTTGAGTATCGGGGGCTTTCCCTCCCCTTACGTCATCCCCGTCTTCGCCAAACAAGCGGACGAATCCCCCGATCGGAAGCAGGTTAAAGGAATAGATAGTCCCGCCGATTTTCTTCCCGAAAACTCTGGGAGGCAGCCCGAATCCGAACTCTTCGACGCGGATGCCGGACCGCTTTGCCACGATAAAATGCCCCATCTCGTGGACAAACACCAAAATCGACAGAATGGCCAAAAAAAGTAAAAGCGTCATCGTAAACAAGCGTATGGCATATGGCTAATGGCACATGGTAACAGTCCAAAAAAAGCTAGCGCTGAATGAGTTTCGCTCGAAAGGCTTGGATTTGCTTCACCAGGAGCTCCGCTTCTTGATAAAACCGTTCGCGCTGGGCGCGAGAAAGATAGCTTTCTTGTTCGCACCGAAACAACAATGATACTACTTCAAAGATAGAACGGATTGCAATGTTTAAGAAATTGGCGAAATCTTTATTGGACGCACTTCCAGCGCCCTCGGCTATGTTGACCGGAATCGAATTCGCTGCTCGTCTGAGCTGATCGCTCAGACCGAATTGCTCACTCCGAGGAAGGGACTTGGTAAATCTGTAAACCTTCGAAGCAAAAGTGTTCGACCCACTCCAAATCACCAAACCCTCAAACCGAAAACTCATGTCACTCGCAATTCGCCATTTGCTTTCTGCTATCTGCTATTTGCTCTTCGCTATTTGTTATCTGCTATTCGTTATAAGCTATTAGCCGTCAGCTATTAGCCATTTGCTATTCGCCATCTGCTATACCGTTCTCAGCTCGCCTTCTTTTTCCTCACCTAGTGTGACGATCTTCCCCATAAACTCTTCGGTTGCCTTCTCAAGATTCTCAAGCTGCCTGTGCGTATCATCCTCGGAAACACCGGGCTGCCCCTTCATCCCTTCAAGCTTTTTTTTCACATCCTGCCGCACCTGCCGCAGGAGCACCCGTCCGCTCTCAAGTTTCTGGTGAACAAGCTTGACCAGCTCCTCCCTCCGTTCTTCAGTCAGCGAAGGGATCTGGATACGGATGAGTGACTGGTCCACCACTGGGTTCAAATGGAGATCCGATGTCGCAATTGCTTTGGCAATATTCTCAAGAACCGTTTCATCCCAAGGTTGAATTACCAACAGATGGGGGTCAGGTGCCGAAATCGTTGCCAGCTCAATCAACGGCATCTTGGTATTGTAGGCGAGAACCTCAATATGCTCAACCAGAGCCGGTTTGGCCCGCCCGGTTTTGACAGTGGAAAGATCCTCGCGAACCACATCCAACACCGCTTCCATATCATTTCGGGCCTGTACGAGGAGAGGGTCGTCCATATGAGCTCCTCAAGAAATACAAAATATAGTGCGAAATCCTCAGAAGCCAAGTTAGACTTGGCAAAGGTGGACAACATCCATTATAGCGAAACTGAAAAGAAGAGTCAGCAGTGTATTCAATCACTCAAATACTGAAAGGTGTCCGAAAAGAATTTAAGGAAACAGATCGCTGACCGTATTTCAAGTATTCGCATGTAGATAAAGCTGGGCGACCAAACGCTCAACTGCCTGGTTGCCCCAACCGCGCTCGTGAAGTCGTCCAACGAAATGCTCCCGACCGTACCCACCTACATGATCAGTCCGAGCCGTCATGACAAATCCTGTACGCTCTTGATCGAAAACACATCGAATCTGGTCCCAGTGAGGTTCGTCCTCACCACCAACATGCTTCATGAAGTAACCCCATTCGAGCATGACTTGCCCGCTGAGTGGTCGCAGATTACCTGGCTTAAGTTTTTGAACTTTGAAACTATCCCAATAAAATCCTCCGGCCAGGTCTAAACCACGAAATCTCTCGTACCAGTGATCTTGTGCACCTCTATGCCCCTCAATCGGCTTAAAAGCCACAAAGAACGAGACATCGGGTGAAGCCAACTCAGGGTCTTTGATTGATAATCCTTCGCTCAAGGCCAACTCCTGCATCGCTTCAACGCAACGGGACCGTTTCACGGCCTCGACGTATGGAGCAAGTAGCCGTCTGGCTTCGGTATTCAGAAGATCGGCCTTCTGCTGAAGCGCCTTTTTGGAAGCCTCCTCTCGACGCATCTGCTCTACTCGTTCCTGCAGCTGTTGTTCGCGAAGTGTCCTCAGCTCATCTTCAACACTCGTCATATGACGCGCAGTATACCATATTATAGGTTTCTTTCAACCATGCTCAATGCCCCCTTTGAGTGGAGCGATTTGAGAACACAGGCACAGATAGAGTGAATATGAAACGAAGTGGAGCCCTTGCTTATTTCTCCGCCAACTCCCACCGTACAAATCGTTTGACCTCAATCTTTTCACCGGTTTTTCCCACTACTTCGGCAATCAACTGTTCTACTGTTTTCCCTACCTCCCGAATGTACTCCTGCTTCAGGAGTTCCGCTACATCTTTGGGATCCATCGAAGCTACCTGCATTGCAAGCTCTCGTGCCAGCCTGCCAAACTCCTCTGTCCGCGCCACAAAATCGGTTTCGCAGGCGAACTCAACCAGAGCAGCAACCTTGCCGCCATGGTGAATATAGGAAGCAATCAGACCTTCTCCGGCTTTCCGTTTTGCTTTCGCGGCAGCCTTCATCAACCCATGCTTTTGAATCCAGGCAATGGCTTTCTTCTCATCCCCGCCGCCCTCCTCCAAGGCTTTCTTTGCCTCCATCACCCCGACCCCAGTCTTCTCCCGTAATTTCTTGATTTGTTCGATGGTAATTTTTGTCATTTGCTTTTTACTCCGTACTTTTAACCTTTAGCCTTCGTTTTATTGATAATTCGTAAATCCTAAATCGTAACTCTCTTCCCTACGCCCTTCGCTCTATGCTCTATGCTCTATGCTCTATGCTCTATGCTCTATGCTCTATACCCTACACCCTAAACCCTATACCCTAATGCCTATTGACTCCTCTTCTCCGCCATCCGTTTGCCATCCGCATAGGCTTTCGCAATTGAAGAAACCACAAGCTTGATCGAACGCACGGCATCATCATTGGCAGGAATAATATGGTCAACCAGCTCGGGATCAGCGTTCGTATCAACAATCCCGACCACGGTCAGCCCGTTCCTGCGGGCTTCCTTAACGGCAACAATCTCCCGATGGGTGTCAACGACAAAAATCGCGTCGGGGATTTTCCTCAAAGCGACCATACCGCCGAAAAAACGTTCCAATCTTTCAACCTCACGAGCGATTAATACGTTCTCTTTTTTCGTATATTTTTTATACTCACCACTATCTCTTTTTCCCCGCATTTCAAGTAGTTTATCAATGCTTTTCTTTATCTGCTCCCAATTCGTGATCGATCCGCCCAACCATCGCTCAGAAACGAAAGGGGCTCCGGCAGTGAGCGCTTCTTCCTTTACGATTTCCCGTGCCTGCCGCTTTGTTCCGACTATTAGTAGCGTTCCTCCGCCGGCCACGAGGTCACGGACGTATTCGCACGACTTCTTCAGGCCCTCTGCGGTCTTGGCAAGATCGAAGATATGCACCCCATCCCGCTCGGCGTAAATATACGGAGCCATCTTGGGGTTCCACCGCCGTACCTGATGCCCAAAATGGGATCCTGCCTCTAAAAGCTCCGTTAAAGGAACAACATACTCTTCAGCCATAATGAAACTAGACTCCTTTTTTTACCTCGCTTCGGCTTGAAAGTCATTAAGGAGTTTCCGCCGGAAGCTGTGTGATAGGGAGTATTGTAAAAGATAACACCGAAAAAAGCAAATTGAGGAAGGTAGGTTTATCCTGACAGTTCACTCTTCTCTACCCCAACCACGTTTCGAACGAGCGCCTCCATTGCCTCGCAGGCTCGAGACGGAAAACCAGATTTCTCCGGAGGATTCATGAGAAGAAAGTCTGCATGTGCACCGAGGTAAATCTCCCGCTTCGCTCTCCTGAATCGCTCCTCAACCTCAGAAGCAGGGCGCCGAGCAGCGATCCGCTCCAACAGTCCATCAAGACTCATTTGATACGGAAAGATGAACACCCAGGCCGTGGGGATTTGCGGGTGATGTTCACTCATATACCGCCTCATTTCCATCGCTCCCATTGGCTCACCTCGCCACATGATCAGCCGTTCGTCACCCTTGAGCGCCTTAGCGACGGTGAATTTGGGCGTTCCGTAGAGATTCTGCCCATCAAGCGGGACGTGTTCAATAAAATCTCCTTCCTGAAGATGATGCTCAAATTCTTCCTGGCTCAAATGGAGAAGGTACTTTTCCCCGACAGCATCCTCTGTCCTTCTTGGTCTGGTTGTGGAAGTACAGATGATGGAAATCTGACCTGCAAACCAGCTATCCATGGTAGACAGGATGGTATCCTTTCCCATGGCCGGTGGCCCGCTCAACAGAAAAAACCCCTTCTCCCACCCTTCCCGACTCTGCGAGGCAAGATGAGATGAATGCACGTCTACCCAAAGATTGGGATCAAAGAATTCCAAACTGGTGAATCGATCGTATTGCTGCTGAACCTTCGTCAAACAGCTGGGAGTCAAAGGAAGATCCTGCGGAAATCCCTCCCAAAGACGATCTATTTCTGGGCCTTGAAGCGGTGTGGCTTTATCAACTTCTTGACTGACCATTTGAACCTTATTGGCAGAAGGATTCTACCACAATCATAAGAGAACCTATTCTTGATCCACTATAATTTTCACCAGTTGCAAAACCTCACAACTGTGCTATTATTATAGGCCATGTCTGCTGAAAGGAACATCTGTAAAGAGGCTGGCTGCCAGGCCCTCTGTTGTCACAATACCCCAATCAATATGAGTCAGGAGGAGTTTGGCCGCTTTCTGCCGCAAGGATTTCAAGCTCAGGAGGTCAGTCATGAGGCCTCTCAAGTGATTTCCGAAATTGCCCAAACATTATCAACCCAGGCCGTCGTGTATACCAGGATTGATAAGAGAGTATCTGTGCAACTTGTCGGGGCCTGTCCTAACCTTGACCAGCAAACCTACAACTGCGACATCCATGAACAAATACCCAATGCCTGCAAGCTCTTCCGCCGAGGAGACTTCAACTGCACCAGCGTAAGAGAACAACACGGGCTCTCCGCAGTTGACAGCCATTTTAATGAATGAGTAACAAATGCTTCCTAAGAAAATCCCCCATTTGCCACAAGTAGCTGCAGGAGATTTTCAAGCAGCGACACCACCGTCACCGGCCCGACTCCGCCGGGTACCGGTGTAATGAAGCTCGCCTTGCGTGCGACCGAATCAAACTCCACATCCCCCTCCGGAGCTCCGACATCAATGACGACAGCCCCCTTTTTCACCATTCCTCCGGTAATAATCCCCGGCTGACCGGCCGCACTTACAAGCACGTCGGCCTCTCTCGTCGCTTCTATAAGTTCCAAAGGTTCATGGGCTTCAATCAATTGATCTCCTCGACTTTTGGCAACAACGCCTGTTGAAGCACACAGTGTCACCGTACTGCCGCGCTGTGCCAGCACATGCGCCAGTGGTTTGCCTACAATCTCACTTCGACCCACCACGACCGCCTGCCGGTTGATAAGAGGGATTTCTGCCTTTTCTAAGATAAAAAGGACGGCCCGAACAGTCGCCGGAATAATCTTCCAGCGCCCCCGATACACCAAATCGAGGCTTGCCGTAGTCAAGCAGTCAACGTCTTTTTGCGGGCTGATCTCCGCGGTCAACCTCCTCCACCATTCTTCTGAACCTGCGGCAAGTCCAGCTTTTAAGCTGTGTGTAAGATTCAGGACCACGGTCTCGATCGTTCCCCCGCCGGACAGCACCTCTTCAGACCGTGGAGAGGCAATCTCCGCTGCCGGCTTCTGAATCAGGATCCCATGTACTTTAGGTTCACCCGACAAATTACGGATTGTCGCCAGAACATCCTCAACAGGGGCCGCCAGCGACACTTCCTGCCCATGGAAGTCTATTCCTATACGCTTGGCTGTCTGCCCCTTAAGTTTAGTGTAGAGAACACTCGCCGGATCTTCCCTGAAAAAAATACTCGCCAGCTTCGGACGAAATCCAAGCTTCGCAATCCTTTTCCGAAGCAGCACCTCTCTCTCGGCTGCAAATCGCTTCCCGTCAAAAACAATCACACCCATGGGATCATTGTATCAGGAAGAAGTTCTGCTATGACGAAGTTGGCGCTTCTCCGAGGAAAAGGTTATAGATCGAGCTACTAGCGGCGTTATGGTTTTTCGGGCTCAGCCGATCGCCCGGGAGCCTCCACCCGCAAGTGACAACATCAACATAACGTCTGTCAAGATTAATGCTGGCTCTCAGATCAGGTTCGTACAGCAATGCCGTATCTTGGGCGGTGTTCCAGTCCTCGTAGACTCCATCACGGTGCGCCTCCTCAATCCTCAAAATCGAAGCTTTTGCGCTCACCCGTAAAGTCCCTTGGGTAATCGTCGGCCGAACGCTCTCAAGCAGGTATTCTCGCCTCTCCCGTTCCTCAGCCGGTAACATGATGTCAGGGTTTTGTTTCGTGCCACCCTCCAAAAAAGTCCTGAACGCCTCCATCGCCAGCATCTCCTCGCCGTTCCAACTCGAATGGACACCGACGATCACCTTCCCTTCCAACGCCATTGAGCAATCAATTCCAAGCGAAGTCAGACACTGGGAAGCGAATTGACTGCCATTGGCTTTAGGCTCAGGAAAGAAATTGATCCGTAACGGTTCTCCGTTTCTCACTTCACGGATCTCCGGAGAATCCCATTCTACGGTAATCGCTTGCGAGGGATCGCAAAAGTCTATTCCGCCCCAAAGGACACAAGGGTTGTTTTCCGCGGAAGGCAGTGACTCAACCAACGGAACGGGGGTCGGCTCAGGCTGAATGGCGTCGAAGAGCGGGGCCAATCCTTCAAGCAAAGCTGAGCCCGACAGATCCGATTCAGAAGCCACAGCCTCTCCTGGATCCGACACTTGTCCATCCCCAGTTGTCGATGCCAGGGACCCGCCTTCTTGGCTTGGATTCAACCAATCGGTCTGGTTGACGACCGCCCACGTCCCGGCAACAGTTGCGAAAGCGGCCGCAAGAAGCAATCCCCGCTTGCGATTCAAGCGCTTATGTGCCAGGCCATGAATCGCCGGAACCAGGACGCTGTTTTGTGCAACCGATGGCTCAAGCTCCTCGGTATCCGTCCTGCCATGGGTTGTTTTGTGTTCGATCTCGGAGAGAACACGATCCCTCATTGCCGAGAGGCTTTCATCAGTGTAAGGCGCTCCGAGCACCCGGAAAGCTTGAGCAATGGCGTATTGCGAGTCGAGCGAAACTCTCCGCAAAGAAGACGGCTCTTTCGCAAAAAAACGTTGAATCACTGCCCGGATATCCTCAAGCGAATAGGAACCATGGACGCCACCCCTCCAATCGGGAGCGAAGCGATCTTCCTCATACTTGAGTGTGCGCCAGGCCATGATTGCTCCGTCGCGACTCTCGAGGAAGGAGAGATCGACCATCCCCGCATTGGATAACCGATGTTCATCGGGCTGATCGAATTGAGGCTTGAAGCCTCCTTTTTCCGTCATAATTTTTTCCATTTTCTTAATAATCGGATTGTTAAATGAAACGGAGAACGGAGAGAATGGGAATTGCGGAAAGAGAGAGAAAAGAGAAGTCCGCGAGTGGACTACCCTCCGCAAGACCATACGCTGCAACCGTTTCTCAATCGGGACATGGGATGCCCTCAGCCTCGGCGCAAAGCCGATACCGCATAAGCGCTTCGGGCATCCCAGTCCCTCAGAATCAGAACCTCCGCCAGATGGCAGCGACCACGACAGTCACCAACAAGGCAACCAGTACCACAGCGCCAGATCGAAGGCTCATCTCGTAAGGAACGATCGTCATGGATGAGACTCCCTGGTCATACGGCGTTGGGGTAGCACGGTACCTTGCCAGAGCAACTGGCGGCGCTTTCGGATCCCTTCCGAACCCTGGCGGTGGTGGCTGGGTCGGCGTCGGCGTCGGCTCGGGCTTCTGGCAAGGGTCGAAAATCGACCGCTTGATCTCGAAGGAAGCGTGGCCCCCTCCTGCCCAGAAGAACTCGACCTCCTTGCCGATGTAGTCCTTGGCATCCTCGAATGGGATCTCGCCGAAGGCGCCGTTGACCAGCTCGCGGGTCATCTGCTCGCCGTTTGGCAGGTTGATGGTGAGGGTCAACGGCTTGGTGAAGCGTTGGTCGTTCTGGTCGAGCATCTCGCCCCAGAAGATCATGTCGTCCGAATTCTTGCCGTGCGGCGTGCAGTCCTTGTGAAGGACGAGCTTGACGGGTGCCGGTGTGTCGACTTCGACCTGACATGTCGGTCCGGCCGAACCGCCGACTTGGGCGGTGAACTTGAAAAGCCCCCACTGACCCTGAGAAAGTGCTTTGGTGCAGGAGAGCTCACCGTTGCCGTCAAGTTTTCCGGAGCAGACGCTGGTGCTCCCGCCCATGGTGACGTCGCGGATGACCGCGTCCCATCCGGGCTGAGCGCCCTTGACCGTGAGCGAAATGGAATCGGACGCCGGGTCGTACGCACCGCTGAGCGAGTCACACCGCCCGGTACAGGGCTCAAACAGCGCCTCGGTGATCTCGACGGTCTTCGGATCGAGGTTTTCGACCTCGACCCTGATAACGGAACCGATCAGGTTCCGGGCGGCTTGCGTGTGATTGAAGTTCCCGCTGCTGTTCGTCTTGCCGCTTGCGACTTGGTCATCGCCGATGAAGATCCGGACGTCCGCCCCCTTGAATCCGTCGCCGTCTTCGTCCTTGGCCTTCACCCGGATCGAGATCTCGTCCGATTGGGCACCCGGTGTGGCGCAGTCGCAGTCCACCGAGAAGCTCTTCAGCTTCGGCTTGGGCGGCTCGATCTCCTCGATGATGCGGAACTTGTTCTGTTCGCCGGGCTTGTTGGAGATGAGGTACTCGCCTTCTCGATGAAAGTCTGTGCCGATATCCGGGATCGGTGTCAGCGGCTGGGTGCATTCAGCCTTGACCGTGTGCCCACCATCTTCATCGGTATGGAACTTGAACAGCGTCGGCCAGTCGTTCGGGTCATCGCTATCCGGATCGCCGTTCAAGTAAGCGACCAGCTCCCAGCCGTCTTCAGGCAAGTCGTCGATGTCCACCGACGGTCTAGGGAGCGGTTCTGCAGCCACCGGGCCGGTCAGGCCGAAGATCAAGACCATGAGCACCACCGTGCCGAACGTATATGTGCTGCTGTGTCTGATTCGCATCTCCCGCCTCCCTTAAGAGGGGTCGTTCTGCTGGTTGGGGAGATCACCCCAAACAATGACAGAATGACTACGACTTGCCAGTGAGCCTCCTTTCAAGGCTGAAGAACCGCTTGGATCGTAGTTGACTCGATTTCCCGAGCCCCCGCATGCAGGGCAGCGAACACCGCGTATCTCCCCCTTCGTCTCGCAGGTCAAACATGGAGCTTTCTTCGGTCTTGCCTTTGGCCTTGCCATGGACTCCTCCCGAGACTGTGGATTGTGAAACGATTGCATAGAGGTATCAGACGATACCTCCCCGTTCTCCGTTGTCAAAGATCGTGTCGTTCCGCGTCCGAGTGGACACGTCGACACCAAACCCAGAAAAACAGAGTTCAAACCACTTCAAACTCCCCACGCCTGTGGGGAAAGTGGTTGCTGTCTTACTAAGCGATGGGTATTATACCAGAGAGAATCAAGCAAACCAATACTATAGGTTTTTGGGGCGGTCTATCCCCGGCACAGGAAAACGATTCGCGAAGGTACTAACTTCTCGTTTGATGCGCGAAAGGAAGCTGTCCTTTGACAGCATCTGAAGGAAAGGGGCCCGATCCGAAGGTTGTTTTGGCAGTTTAAGGTTCGATACATGGGAAAGTACATCTTGGATCCAGGATACAACCCTTCGCATCTCCCGCTCTTTCATGCCCCGGGTCGTCACCGCCGGCGTTCCCAAACGAATTCCGGAGGGATAAAAGGAAGAAGCGGTATCGTAGGGAACAGTGTTGCGATTGACGATAATCCCGGCAGATTCAAGACCCCAAGCTCCGGTCCAACCATCGAGTTTCCGACTCCGGAGATCGACTAACACCAGGTGCTTATCGGTTCCGCCCGTCACCACGTCAAAACCTGCATTTGACAACTCCTCCGCCATGACCTTTGCATTCGCGACAACCTGCGCGGCATACTTCCGAAACGTCCCGCCCGAAGCCTCCCTTAGGGCAACCGCAATCCCGGCAATCGTATGCTCATGGGGTCCGCCCTGAATTCCCGGAAACACGGCTGCATCGATCTTTGCTGACAAATCCTTTCTAGAAAAGATCATCGCCCCACGCGGTCCCCGTAAGGTTTTGTGGGTAGTCATCGTAACCACGTCAGCGTATGAAAAAGGTGAAGTGTTCACCCCTGCGGAAACCAGTCCCGCCTCATGGGCGATGTCTGCAAGATACCACGCCCCAACCGCTTTCGCGATCTCCCCCATCCGCCGGTGATCAATCTCCCGTGGATATGCCGTGCCGCCGGAAATGATGATCCGAGGCGTGACAGTTGCGGCATCCTTCCCGATTCGATCGTAATCAAACACGCGGGTCTTACGATCCACATGATAAAACACGACATCCCAAATTTTTGAAGCAAAGCTGACCGGCCTATCGGGTAGGTGCCATCCATGGGAAAGGTGGCCCCCGTCCGGAAGGAACATGGAAAAAATCCGTTGCCCTGGCTCAACCAGTGCGACGAGCACCGCAAGATTTGCAGGAGACCCCGAAAGCGCTTGTACATTTACCGACCATTCCCCCCCGTCCAACCCGAACAGGCGCAAAGCCCGCTCTTTACACGTTCGTTCGACATCGTCGATATTTGCATTTCCTTGGTAGTACCGTCTCCCCACCTGCCCCTCGGAGTACTTATTCATCAGCACCGACCCGACCGCTTTCATCACCGCAGCCGACGCGTAGTTCTCCGATGGGATAAGCACGAGCTCCGTCCGTTGCCGACGTTCTTCCTTCTTAATGATGGAGAAAATCTCATCTTTCATATCAAGGGGTAGTATAGCACCTAGCGCTCTGGCCCTCTGACCATCCTCCCTCCCTCAAGACCAAGGCCGGGAATTTCTAGTTCCTGTATAAGACGTGGATACAGCTCACGGACAACTTCAGCCCGCAACGTCTCACGGTCCGACCCATTATGGACTATTTCATTGAAAACCAATGGAACCCCCAAAAACACCTCCCTTAAATCCTGGGTGGAATAGCACAGCGGTAAACCGTCAGTCCGAAGGTACCGCAGCTCAGTTCCGGGAGGTGGTGCGCTTCGATCATGCATGAATCGTTTCTTTATCCGCTGCTCAATATCCCACCGCCCTGCCACCGCTTCAATGTTGACAAGTCCCAACTCTCCTCTCTTACCATCAAGGTGAGACAGCAGATCTCGCGTGAACTGGGCATAATCGACCCGCGGTTCTCCAACCCCCCTCGCGGCTTCAAAAACTACCCGTGAGTCTCCTTGGAAAAAACGAAACTCAATCTCCTCAGCCAGCCGCTTTGCCACAAAAGCAGACATCGTCCAATACCCCTCTTGCTTTAGGACAAAAGATTCTCCGGGGACCTGCAACAGTGGCTGACTGTCAGGTAACTTGGACCATCCCTTCACATAGCGGTATTCACTAATGGGTGACGCGGTGATTCCATCATGTTCAAATTGCGAAAGAAAGTCAGACATTAGGGTCGTTTTCCCCGAACCCGGTACGCCGGTGAACATGATGATCGTCCGTCGTGGCTTCATAGAAAAAAACAAAAAGGGCTTTTTTTAAGCCCTAATTGTGATCAAAGATACGCATTGAAAAACCGCCTGTCAAGGTCCAATTATTGGACCTTAAGACCCCGTATATGAAGCCGATCTTCGCCTGTCAAACTCTGGTGGAAATCGTCTGCATATTAAGTGTGCGAAAAATCGAGCCTGCCCCGTACCGAATGGTGCTCGGGGTGAATTGTAGCGGGGTCAACCCTCTTTTTGCGGTGGAAAAATCCCGTCTCCGTGGGAGAAATGCCCGTCCGGATCGCCGGAAACTGCCTCAGAAGTGGTTTCCCAAGTCACTTCGATCACTCTCCCCGATGCCTCGGATTGCCGTGCCAGTAACTGAGCGAATCCCCGGAGATGCCGTTCGGCTTGTCCTCGCAGCGTCCCGAACAGGCCGGGTATCTCACCATTTGGTTCTGACTCTGCACCTTTGTACATAAAAAGGACTTTACGAAAAATTCTCATCATCGTACTAAAGCAAGCCGAGCCATTATACACCCCTGTTAAAAGCGGTCCGTTGAAACCCCCTGCAAACCACCAAACGGTCAGCTTGCCCGGCTCTCAGAGAAGCCTCCATCCTCCGTTGGCAGAGGAGTTCGGCGAAACATTGAGAAGATCGTTCAGCCGTCCGTTCACCGGCAAGCCTCCCACGACCTGAGCCTGAATTTCGCAAAGATATTCCCAACTACCTATAGCCTGCCCCTCCCCGCACATCCATTCGCTTCCCGAGCGGAATACCCCATCCCGATCCGCAATCTGGACAAACGGGATTGACTCAACCTCAATGACATGGTCCGGGAATCGTTCAAGCAGCTGAATCCGGGAATTCCTCCCCAGAACTCCGGAGATATCGCCCCAGAAAGCATCGGCAATTTCAGCCGCGGGAACGGGAGAAAAACGAGCCGTATGACGGTCGGCTAAGGTAACCTGCACTTCCGGCCGCGACACAGAAGTTGCCACATCCCACCGAACTTCTGCCTCTGTCGAAAACACTTCCTGAAGCTGACGTACCTCGACTATCAGCTCATCCTCGCTCAAGTGACCAAGCCGGGACAAGTTTTGATAGGGCTTTCCGTTAAACCAAACGACGATATCGCTCCCGAACACCGCAGTTTTGGGGCCGAACTTCCCGTGAAGCTGTGACACGACGTTCTCGACCTTATCCCTTGAGACAAGCACCGCGTTTTCCCAGGGCGGCTCCTCGCCGGTGAGCTTGTGGGGTTCGGGAACGAGAAATTCGGTCCCCCGCAAGATCGGGTACTTGCCAAGCAGGTCCCGTACGGCCGTAAGTTTCCGTTCATTCTCGGTCGCAACGTACACCTTCCCGATGCCCGAAAGCAATGGAGGACAACAGGGAATGAGTCTTTCTCCTGCGTTTCGGTACTGCTCAAAATCAGGTCTCATGTTGCAAAAAGCGCGCTGGTACGCGCGCCCCCTCTATTTTCTATTTCGACGTCGTCAGACAGGATCCTCTCATCTTTCCCCAACTTACAAGCGAATAAGCTAAAAAGCTGACAAGCTATAAAAAACACCCGTGCTTTCGAATCTTGGTTTCCTCCCCTCCCTTCGCGAAGGTTGGGGTTCTGTTTCTTGGTCCAAAAGTGGGTGCCTCGTTCTGTACCTATCGGTACGGTTTCCACTTTTCTCTATTATACACATTTACTACATATTATCAAGTTTCAGGGAGTCAAAGATGAGAGTCATTCAAGGAGTTGTCCGGAGCGTTCTCGGAAGTACCATTCGTATCATCCTCAGCAAACAGGGCATCGGCCTGTTGGCCATAGAGGTGCGGAGGGTGCATGATCACATAGAGGGACGGCAGATCGGGATTGTCCGGATCAGGCTGGGTCAGACGCCGGAAGGAATAACCGCCCCTCGCATCGTCCTCGACTTTTTCGTCAATCCCCCAAAGTACGCCATGATAGGGGGTATCAATAAAGTTATCGAACGGATAGATGATGATCTCTTCAGCGTACTCCCTTCCGCGGCCATCGGTAAGAACCGCATAGAACTTTGTCCGAATGATGTTCCGTCCCTTCGAACCCGGTCGTTTTCCCTTCGCTTCTTCAATCCGAAGCATATCTGGGCTCTTACCCAGTTGGGCAAACGAATCCTTCTCACCAATAAATTCAATCCTCCAGCCAGAATCAGTGCAGATATCGACGAAGTGGCGCTTGATGGAATTCTTGATAGTATTTGCGACCCGTATCCGTTTCTTAAGGAGGTCGGCAAACGACTCGGCGGTTCGAGACGTCTCTTCCCCATGTTCGATGTCTTCATTCGCGACAAGGACGATGTTCCGCGAGAACACATCGTAGATCTCATCAAGCGGTTCAAGCAGAGACTTCCGGAGGAATGACTCGAAATCCTTCGGCGGCTTCTCATCAACGAAAACGTGCTGCTCTTCCCCGTCAACCCGGAACCGCGTTCGTCTATGAAGCACGGTATACGTCCGGTCTCCCGCATGTCTCACTTCCTCATGATCCGGCGGGGTAAACAGGCTATCCATGATCGCCTCAATGGGAGCATTCCCATTCCGGAGAAGTTCCATGTACCGTTTATGGGACTCAACTCCTCGGACGATAAAACCCAAGTGTCTGGTCGCTTCGTAGGTGAATTGCCGCCGCAGTCGATCATCGGTGATCCGATCACTGGGAGACAGGGGGTTCACGCCAAGGGAGATGAGGATCAACCGCGCCACTTCAGAGTTCATAATCTCATTGAACGGCTTGCTGGGTTGGTGCATCCGGGCAAACTTCGGGTTCGCCTGCAAACTCTGATCAACCATGGAGTAGAAGAAGCGATCAATCTTCGGTTTGACTTCCCAAATCGCCTCAGGCGTAGTACCGAGATGTTTGGCAAATTCCCTTACAAAGATCGCATCGAGTTCACGCAGATATTCAAACCGACCAAGGGGGGCCATCTTCCCAAATCGGCTTCGGACAAGCTCAAGCATGGTATCGAGCTTCACCGCTTTCATCAAACTATTGGCTTGATCTGGACCATGCTCGGCCTCCAAGCGCTTCTGTTCAACAGTAAGTACCGCTCGACGAAGAGACAGGACGACAGACCGCACGGTCTTTCGGATATGATCAGTGGGGCTTTCAAATAAGAGGGATACCATATCTTTTGGTTCAATCCCCTCTCCGGACATAAACCAGGCAAACTTGAGGAGATCCAATCCGGGAGGAGGACGTCGGACACCCGAGGCTTCACGGGATTTCTCGTCCCTAAGGAGCCAAAAAATGTGGACGCGTTCAAAGGCACGGATAATCTCGTCCGGTCGACAATTCGTGAGGGAAGGAACGGAAGCTTCACTTCGAAGTACCCGCTCACTCTGAATTTCGGACAGCACCGCCGACCGTGTCTGCCATTCAAAATCATCAACCCGCTCAAGGAGATTCTCAAGTACGCGGTTCTTCTTTTGCGCTTCCGCGGGTTCTATCTCGATATCATATTTTGCCGCAACACTGAAGTGGCCGGCGAGGTCAAAGGTTGTCAGCGCTTCGCCTAAGGGACCTGTTTCGTCGCGGAGCCGATCAACCTCCCCATGCCGGATGAGAACGTTCAATTCGCTTGGAGTAAATGACTCAAAGGAAGCGATCTTATCTTTTTTCGGATTGGGTTTGAGGTGAAGCCGCGTATATTCGGGGGGCAGCACCGGATAAGGCAGGATGGTTACAAACCGAGGCTCTGGAGGACTCTCGGTAGTTCTTTCCTGTCCGAGAATGGAGTAGGTGTAGCTGCCATCAATCGGCCGAAACAGCGGGCGATCCTCCCACCAGTGCCCGCCCATCGGATAGAGCATCGATTCACCCCGGATCCTCCGACGCGCAGCCGCAAGGAAAGTCTCTCCCGGCTCCATCTTCCCGCCGAGCGGCATCGTCATTCCATAACTGGTAGTGCTACTACTACTTTTTACGCTCATGACGACCCGGGTGAGCTCGATGTCATCAATCTTCTGCCCGGAATCGAGTTCATCGCGCAGCTTTTGTACGGATTTGAATGTCAGGGGGATGATCCGTACAACCGGAATTGGATCTGGCTCCGAACGTTCAGGATTCATTCCACGACGACCCTCAAAGTCCTCCCCCTGCTTCCCGTGAATAACCGAAGATTCTGTCTCAACTCGTCTTGGCAAGCTTGACTCTGCTGAAGCCATAGGAATTATAAAGCAAAGGCAGCCAGTTTTACAATGTAATGTTTGTTAAGGTCAATTGAAAAGAAACGGCAGGAAATGACCGTTTCGTGCGGCGAATTTTACCGCAGAAGTACAACTGCTGTCAAGGCGTGATGAAGTGATTCGGTACTCACACAATCTTTCGCGCGCGAACTTCGTCCCGAATACGCTCGGAAATAGCATCAATGCTTTGCTGGCTATTAATTATCACCCAACGATGGTGGTCATTCTTGCGTGCAAGTGTGAGGTAGCCTCTGCGGACCTGCTCATGGAACTCCCGCGCCTCCATGTCTAACCGATCCATCTTGGAAGTATGATTTCGTCTCTCAAGTCCGGTCTCGACCGGAACATCCAAAAGGAACGTCAGGTCAGGGTACGTTTTCTTTGTCGACAGCTCATTCAATCCCTCAATAAGATCCACCCCAAATCCCCGCACCATACCCTGGTACACGGTCGAGCTGTCCCGCGACCGATCCATCAAGACCACCTTGCCGGCTGCAAGCGAAGGAAGGACAATCTCCCGAAAAATCTGCGCCCGAGCCGCTTGGAAGAGGAGAACCTCCGTCGTGTATGCCATCCCGATATTCTTCGGAGAAAGCAGTACCTCACGGATCTGTTCGGAAATCACAGTCCCTCCGGGCTCCCGAACCACGACAACATCCTTACCCGCTTTCGTCAGTCGGTCCCGCAACCGCTTGATCTGAACGGTCTTCCCCGACCCCTCTCCCCCTTCAAAACTGATGAGAACACCCTTTTTCATAGCTTGTTAACTTTTAGCTATTTAGCGTATTAGGTTCTTAGGGTTAAAAAATTTAAAGTTTAAAATTCAAAGTTCAAAGTTGCAGTTTAAAATTAAAAATTATGGGAGAAAACTTTTAATTTTGAATTGTAATTTTTCATTTTTCACTTTTCACTTGTAACTTGAAACAATTCCCCCACATCGTACACCGTCGGCAGCGAGATGTCAGCCGCGCTCGAATCCCCCCACACCATTCCCGTTCGCAGTCCCGCTTCCCTCGCAGGGAGGATATCAACAGCTTCCCGATCCCCTAAGTAGAGCATCTGATGAGGGCGAATTGTTAAGAGCTCGAGAACCTTTCGATAAAGGGAAGGATCTTGCTTGCTCATCTCCCAATCATACACCGGCACGACGAGGGTGAAAACCGATTCCGGCAAACCCAAACAGGCAAGTTTTCTTCGGGCTTGGTCAATACGGTTATGGGTGATCAGCACATGCCTTAGGTTTGGCAGTGACGCAAACATTCTTTTAAGCTTCGGGTCAGGTCGAAGCAATTGCTCGAAGGGAATCTGATCAAAAGACAGGTCAACAACCTCAGGCCCATCAAGACCAAAGCTCCCGATCACTTTGGTATTGCTCCCGATCTTCCTGAGCCGCTGTCGATATTCCTTCTTCACCCAAGCAAGATCCTGACCAAGACGCTCCGAGATGGTCGTGAGAACTTGCCCTTCCATCCGCTCACGTATTTCCGGGACGTCCCGGTAAAGCGTCCCATCCAAGTCCCAGCCTAACGCCCGAATCTCTGAAATCCATGAAGGTGAAAACTCCGTATGAGAAGCTTGCTCAAGGAGAGTTCCCGCCGCTTGTTCGTCCATGCCGCTATTCTACCAAAGATCGAAGCAGGCTCCCAAGCTCAGGTATACCCGAAACCACCGACCCATTCGGGTGTGTCGAAACGTATTCCTCAGTCCACGCAGGGGTGAAGTCAGTTTTCTTAAGGATAAAGCGAAGACCCATCGCAAGCGGCAACGCACCGGCAAGAGAAAAACCGTCGGCAACCACCACAACCTGATCATAACCCTCATCCATAATCCTCTGTAAAGCCGCATGATAGACCGGCCGCCGCAGATCGACCGTAAAATGCTCATTGATCGGCAGAACTTGAATCAGCCCATTTTTTCCAGAGTCGAACGCCTGTTCCCACGCCGGATCCATATGGTACTGCCGGGTATCTCCCAGAACATCAATCTCGTGGGGAAACTTGTGCCGGGCTCCGCGCTGCCCGATCCGAAGCTTCCGAAGGTTTTTCGTAATCTTCCGCGTTTCCGAGTTTGTCATGATAACAGGGTCAATTAAGGGATGTTCAATCAGGGAAACCAAAAGTGTCCGTACACCATCCAAGAAATAGGGATGGACCTGAAAAGTCCCGGCGTGAAAGAGGTGGTTCGTACATTTGGTCATCGGGTCAAGCCCGTCAGTAGGATAGAGTTTACGGATTTTGTGAAGATAGGCAGGTTTGGAGCGGATGATCTCTTGTACGATCGTAGTGTTAAGAAGATACGCCCCTTCATAGGCATAGGTCGCCGGGAGACCATTGACTTCCCAATGGAAATGCTGAGGGGTACGAAGAATACGCTGGCGAATCCGGTTGTAACTTGCTTCGATCCGAGGCAGCGGAACTCCTAAGATATCGGCGAGCATTCCTTTGGCAATGGTGGCAAGCTCCAGAGCCTGCCGTCCCTCATCGGTCAAGGTTCCATCAAAATCCATGATGACTTTGACGCGTTTTGCCATTCCACATTCAGAATACCAAAGATTATTGTTGGGTTACAAGGCCACGTTTGCAAGTCCGCTGTCTGAAGCTTGAACATGGGCATCCCCGATCGCCTCGAGGGCTTCCTCCTCAAGCGCCCAAGCCAACTCCTGCCGCATCGCGCTATCCCGGCAACCAGGATCACGGGACAAACGAAGGTTGACCTCAAACTCGACCTGCGAAAGAGCCGCTTCATGGAATGAAAGCAGGGCCCGGCCGGGACCCTCCGAAACCGCTTCTCCGTGGAGCTGCTCGTACGTCGCAATGGCTCGATCGTAAACGAAGCGGTCGGCCGACCCCACCAAGCGCTCACCCGCCCGAAAGTAGCAGGTAAAATACGCCAGCTCGGAAATCCGATCCCGAAACGGCCAGGGCGCAAGGGTGTACTCCCCTCTACTGCCGGTCTTTAAAAGAAGCGTGATCGGATCGATGATCCCGACACGCCCGTCCACCTCAAACATGTTGTACGGCTTGGTATCTCCGTTCCCCCAAACGATATTGCCGGCCAAGGCACGTTGATTAAGGACAGGAGCAAACCGATCAATAAATCCCGAAAACGACTCCCAAAATTCCGACGCAAACCTGCGCGCCGCCGGATCAAAATCGGTCCGAAGCGCACCGAGATTCCCCTTGTCAATCCAAAAGCGAATCCCCTCCGCCCCCCCAAGCCGCAAGCCTTCCTCCGGGGAAAGCACAACCTCATTATCGGCAATTGCCATAATCGCCCTCGGCACAAGACGTACGAAACGCTCCGGATCGTTCACAAGTATCGTCGGCAGGTTCGTCTCGCTGGGAAGCCAACGCATGAGAAGCCCCGGATCAACCGCTCCCCCGTCAATGGTTGAGGCGTCCGAAACTTCAACTCGACCCTCACCCATCCGGCGCACACCGACCAATCCGAGATGGGTTCGGCTGCCCTCACTCCAATCGCGTTGTCCTTCCTGGGCTTTCTGGCACTCCGCCGCCAGCGACCACAGGCGTTGCCATGGCATCGAAAATTGCAGGAACCCATGTCCCTGGTCGAGCCATGTCTTCACCCCGAAATCCTCTCCGTTTGCGAGAAACCGAACCAATCTTCCGGTGGAAGTCGGGTCGTCGGACAAAGTCTCATGCAAACCGATCGCCGCACCTTCCGGCTCATAGGTAAGATCCCGGGAAACCTCAATCGGCCCGATCCGTCGTAAACCTCCAAGCTGCTCAATACGGGCCGGAATGTGGCGCTCCGTACCGATCGGTCTTGCCTCAACATTCATAAGGCCTCCTTCCACCCGACAAAATCGGTTTCGGCCAAAAACGCGAGGCTATCCCAATACCGATCCATCAGTCGTACGCGCTCATTGAATTGGGCGTCTATTTCCTCAGTTCCCCGGCCGGAATCAGAATGCCGGAGTGTATCAAGGCGATGTTCAAGATCTCTGCGATGGTAGTTGGCAACCGCAAGGTCGATGCTTACCCCGTATGCGATTCCGAGCCCAAACAGCTGAGAACGCAGAGGGTTGGTAAGAATTGCCCGGTTCTGAGGGTCAGAATCCATATACGCGGTAATGAGATTCCGTACGAATCCGTGAAATCGCTCTTGGACAAAAGGACCGCCGATCAGCATCCCGGCCTGCAAATCATCATGAGTAACGAACCACTCCCGCATGAGCTTGGGCCCCCCGCTGGTCTTCCGGCTCAAGCGCACCGGATCGCGTATGAATGCCTCGATACCTCCGTCTTTCCTCCGCACGAAGTGGAGGTTATCAAACGCCCGCGCGTCCCCATGTTGCTCCCCCACCCGGCCGGCACGGATCTCATCGGCAAGAAACACTCCCATTTCTTGCCCAAGAAGCGCCCTCTCCAAAGCCCGGTTAACAACCCTTGCCTGTTCGGAAAACAGGGGATCCTCAAACTCAAATCTCTGCATCCGTTCATCGCGGATAAGCCCAAGGGTTGCCGGGACAGAACCGTACGTCTCAGCCACATCCTGGGAAACCGGACGTTTCATGGAAAATAGCCGTTTAAGTAGAGTGCGCGCAATTTCCTGTTCCGCCGTTGAAGACGGAGTGAAAGAGGTATACATCTCAGACAGTGATGAGCCCACAGGGAACTGTGGCATAACGACACAGGGTTCGCTTCCCCGTACCCGACTTGAGGTAAGGACAGCCTGTCTGCGTGGCCCGCGCGAAGCACTCATATAGGCAACCCCAAAGCTTGAAGGCATGCCAACGCTTGATTGCCGAAGATCGACATCCGTCTCCATTGCAAGCGTCATCTCTCCGATCGGTCCGTCATTATGGAAAAACGAATGCTCCGTTTTTCCGCAGGACTTCAGGACTATCTCACCGGAAAAAGCATCGGAAACTTTGGGGTAGTTCTTCCCAAGAAAAGCCGAGAAACTCGAGGAAGGTTCGGTCTTGAGGATGCGAAACCCGGTTGAAACGGTATGAATCTCTTCCCGAATATCAAGCGACAATCCCTCATCCGGAATCAACTCCTCAACCAATCTCGCGCCAGTCTCAGTTAGGCTTCTGCGCTCAACAACACCACTCACAGATTATGTCCTCCGTTACTTTAAGCCAACACAAATCAGAGGCATCTTTCATCAAGACAGGTTTTCCGGTCGGAAACCCGGCAGATCCTGAATGAGCACAACATTGCCTTCAGGATCAACCACGCCGACCGGGCCATCAGCTCCCAATAACCACTCACCGGGCTTGAGATCGAGCATCTTCGCCCGCTCATTCACAACTTCTGAGAACGGCCTCGGAGGAGTCTGACTCATTGCTTCGGGGAATATTAACCCGTCCGGTCCTTGAACAGCATATGGAGGGAATGTTCGCTTACCTTCTGGTCCGCTCATTTTCACATAAAACAAATCGGTAATACCGCAAGCACGGTAGCACGATAAAGGAAAGCTTGTAAAGAAGAAAATGACCCGAAACCGCGCTAGGATGCAGGGTCTAGGGTCTAGGAAGTTTCAGGATCGGAAGAATGAGATTCAGTTTCGGGGAAAAAAGCTCCAATAACCACCTATCAAATGAATCACCCTCTCACAACTATTGTTCTCGCGGGTGCGGCCGCATCTCTGAGAACAATTTTTCTATAGAGGTTGGGCCTCTGTGTTTAGAGGTCCGACCTCTCGACGCCGTCGACCTTTCGACAACTTCCCTGCTCCTTACTTCTCCTTCACGCCGGATCCTGGTGATACCTCCCGCCACGAACAATCGCCTCTTCCGCCCGCTGCAGTTCCTGGCCGACATACATCGCGTGCGCGGGATCCGAAAGATATCCCCAATCGGCAATTTGATATGCCACTTCCTGTGCTGTTCTTCCTTCAAATATTTTGAGAGGTGCGCCGCCGTCCGGAGCAAACAGCGTCGCCCGGATGAGCTTGCCGGAATTTCTCCCCCGCTTGGGCAGCCGCTTCAGCGTCTGTGAAACGGCAAAAGGAACTGCCCCCTTTTCATAACGTTTGGAGTATTCATGAAATTGCAGCGCTTCTTTCATACTCACAATTTCAATCACCACATTGCCGCGCGGATCAAAGGTAAAATGAACGGCCGGCGAGAAGCCCAATTCTTTCTCGTAATGATCCATGAGAAGATTTTCAACCAGCAAAAAGTCATCTCCGTAGATGTGCGCACTGTGGGTAATAACCGTCAGCGGTCCCATTCTATAGCCGGTAGCATCCGCAATTTCTTTTTGCAGTTTCCGAAGGGCAAAGGCATTCCGCGGCCAACCGTGCACCATGTCTTGGCTCCGAAAATGGGCAGTCATGTAAAACCGTTTTTCGAAGATGCTTCCTAATATTTGTGTCAAACACGGCGTGTCACCCTTATGCACCGCTCCCCAATCCTTCTTCACGTCCGCGGTGAAGGCTGCCATTTTTTTGGATGCCGGCCGCTTTTTAACAAGCTCCTTCATCTTGGCAATCTGATCCACCCCCAGCTCCCTGCGCAGTCTTCTCCCATAGTTGTAGGCGACTCCCGGAATCTGCCGGTCCGTCAACAGTTCAGCATAGTACGCGATAAGTTCGGTCTCGGAAAACGGAAGGTAAGAGGGAAAATAAATCTTCTCGGGGTCCTCATCGGTGACAACCGCCGTCAGATTCAAAATCTCACGAATCGAGTTATCCCTGCTGTAACGCGTATGCTTGGGTTTTCCATATTTGTAGATCTCATTGAGAAGCTTAAGCCACGTCTTGGCGACCTTTGTTCCGGATACCCGAAACCCAACACTCTCGCTCGGAAACATCGTAGTCTTCGGTTCCGATTTAGGAAAGAGTTTTGGCTTTCGTGCAAATGGCGGCTTCTTTACTTTATCCAACTGCCGAAGTGTGGCAACGAGGAAATCCCGATCCCTTCCCCGCAGATCAACCACCTCAACCACCTTTCGGAACTGGTCAACGACAGGAAGCGGAATCTCCTCCTCAATCTCCCCTCGCCCGTTTTTGATCCGCCTTGCCTCATCCACTCCCTCCTTCATCAGCATCAACAGCGAATGCCCCGACAAACTCATCTCCGCTCCCCATAACACAACCGTACGGATCGAAGGGTTAGCAAAGATGTTTCGGATCATCGCATTGATCCCTTGCGCACTGTAGAGGTTGCCGATGAGGTTGTATCGCGTGCCCGAGACGAGCTTCTCAACCACCTGCCGCTCCGTCCATAACGAACAAACCCCCACATGATGATCAGGGTCTTTCACCCGAAGGATATCTTTATAATAGATCGGCCACCCGCGCACCCGAAGACTCATCTGAAAGAACGTAGCACACAAGACTTCACAAATACAAGCCCCGAGCGAGAAATAATGAGTAACGAGTATTGATTATGGGGAAAGGAATAATAGCGAAGACGCCGGACTAACTTTTTTACTTCAGGCAAACTCCGTTAAACTTTATCCGCCGTCCCGCATTCTAATCCAGGCTTCGGTCTCCATTGCCTTCGCTGCAAGATCAATTCGGTCCTGGATACTGAGAGAAGCCTTAACATCTATCACAGGCGCCGGTAAACTTGAACCCGTATCAATATCTGATTCTCCTCCGGTATCACCAAAGATTGGCGGAATAACCTCAATACTATCCACCCGCCCGGAAATTGCCGGGCCCTTCTGCTTCATCTCATCCGCCTCACCGGGACTCTCGGCACCCAGCGGCTCCCGCTCTCGTCCTTTCTGTGAGAAAGGATCAAACATCCCGTCTGGTGCGCCACCTCCGCTACCTTCTGTCATACGTTTCACCCCTCACATCCTGACGTAATTGCTCTGCCATTGTAAATACTCGCTCTCTTTGTTCAGCTGTCGCCCCACACTCATTCAAGTAGAAATCGGCATTTTCCATCCGACCCTGAATCGCACTTACCACAGCCTTCAGCTGAGAATGAAGGCTGGCAAAATCCTCCGCACCCAATTCTTGGGCAATCTCCGGAAGCGGCCGAAAGCGGTCAAGAGTTCCAACTATCCGGAACCCTCGCTCCACTACATGTGTTGCAGTCTCGTATGGTCCCCGAATGCCGTCCGGACCGGCAACGAAAATCTGGGTGTCTGCCCCGTAATGAAGAGCCTCATGAGCATCCCCATTCGGAACCACATAGACGCGCTTCTTCTCTATATCCATAGATACTCCTCCTAAGGCTCCTCAAGAAGTCTCACACGCGTATCCTAGCACAAAAAGTCAATGCCAAATGGTATGGCTTCCTGTGTAGCGGACAGTAGAACACAAGGGAAACGTACAAGAAGGCCGGAAAAAAGCAGATGCATCTTCGTCAGGATACGAAGAGAGGCTCAAGAGTTTACGAATGAGGCCGTACCCACGACTGATAGACACCAGGAGTAACAGCGCGAGGTGGAGTGGTTGATCTCAGCCCGTATAGAATCGCCTTGACCTGTTTGTGCTTCTCTGTGGAGGTATCTTCCACTCTGCTGTCCAACAATGGAGCGACATCCGGATACTTTGCCAATAAGGCCTCAAACCGCTCGAGATTCCCATTATCATTCGAGAAATTGTCACTCGCCCATCTTATAAACTGCTCTCTCTGAATCACTGCATATTCAGCACGCAATCGTTTCTTGAATACGAGAGGGTCAAACTGTTCATCACCAAATATCCTGTCACGAAGGTCTTTGTGCATTTCCCAATCCTTCCCTACCACTGCACTGACGACCTGTTCATAGAACGGTAGATCAACCTCCACCATTCGCCTCTCTTCGGGAGGACGAGAAATTGAGCCTACCAGAACATCAACGATACCCTGCTCTGTCTGATCCAAAGCCTGGTAAGACTCTCGTAAGTACCGTTCTTTTCTAGTCAGGTCTTGTCCATCACCAGCTTCACCGAGTTTGTTGAAGGCTAAAATCGACAAGGCAAGGCGTGTTTCCTTCGGATAAACACCGCTCACTTCCCCAAGCTGATGGGCAATATCCCCCAACTCCACTCCATACGCCCGAAATAAATCTCGGTTTGAAAAGTACAAAGAAGACCGATCAGTATCGGGCAATATCCTGCCGACTTCTTCAAGCACAGCTTCTTGCGCAAATGACGGTTGGTTTCCTTCAGATGATGCCATGGATTACCCCCGCATATACACTTTTTTCGACAAAACCCTTTAAAAAATCCCGAACCACCTGTCCGGGAATAATCATATGATACCCTATAATACAAAGGTTGTCAAGCCGGGAGGTTTCACAAGGAACACGCGGAAAACGCGCAGGAGGGGCAAGTAGCACACCTCTCCGCCAAGTCTGGCTTTGGAGCAAGCTAGATTGAAACCGGAAGGAGACACGTAAAGTTACTCACTTAAAATGTCGGAGCTTAGCAAATCTCCAAACGTCGCACTTCGCTGTGCCACAAGAACCAAGCGGTCAGCGTCGTTGAAGTTGGTGCACGTAAACAGTGTAAGTCGCTCATCATTCGTTGGAAAAACGATATCAAGCTGAGTCGGAGGAACGATTTTTTTCTCGACAATTCGATAGCTCAATAACCGGCTTTCAGTCTCAAGAAAAACCCTATCTCCCACCCCTGCCCAACGCAATGGACCTAAAAGTCGATTGGTATTATGCCCATAGAGCACCAAATTTCCCTTTTTTCCAGGCTTTCCACTCGTCTTAAGGTACGAAACCGCATCAACATAAAGTCCCCAGTCGTTCTCTGAAACCGTCGCCGACTTGACCGGCAGATCGACTGAAACCTTGTTAACCCGAACCCGTAAAGGCAATTCATCTGGTTCGCGTTCGACTCGCGATTTCGCAATCACAGCTTGATCCTTCTCAAGCGATCTCTCGCTTTCTGACCTATGCGAACTCCAAAAATAAGGCAGAGCCAAAAGGAACGCTCCGCCCAAAACCGAAAGAACTGCAAGGAATCGGACGATCCTTCGCATCTAGCGACTCCTTCTCCAAACGAGAATCCCGCCCCCCGAAAGTAAGGCTCCCAAAAACCGAACCACTAAATCAAGGACACCATCACCCGTTGCCGCCAATTGAGATGTAGCCGCCCCCAGAACCTGCCCGGTCGATGGCGAGCTCGATTCACTCGTTGAACTAGAACTTGAGCTAGAACTCGAACTGGATTGGCTAGAAGAACCTCCCTGTCCACCAGGAGTGGGTGCGGGACCCCCAACCGATCGTGGACAACTGTCACCAGAACCCATTAGAAAGTCAAGGGAGTGTCCCGGATTACCTGCGTTATGCGGACTGTGACCCCGATTCCAAGCATGGGCATCGACCCGCACAACATGGGCGTTCGCCGGATTTCCTGGGGAAACATGACAGACATCAACTTTGTGATCCCGATCATCCCTGTCATCGTCATCATCATTATCATTATCCTCATCGTCGTCTTCGTCATCGTCTCTCCCCTGATCTTCATCATCCCCATCATTATCCTCATTGTCCTCATCATCCTCACCATCCTGATCGTCGTCCCGATCTTTGCGTCCTCGCTCATCTTCATCATCAGCTTCCTCCCCGTCATCCTTGTCGTCGTCGGCCCATGCCAATACTGAGATGCTTCCGTCGACCACCTCGGAAACTATCGCCGGTGCGACCAAAACGACGGTTCCCGATAGGACCACAATGGTGATAAGAATTTCTGAAAAAAGACTCAATATTTTCATTTTTCGGCTCGTCTTATTCATATTCATTTAGACGTTTCCCTGACTAAGCAATAAAGCCTATAAAATTTCCTCAAAGTTATTTGAGGAAGAAAGAATGACCGATAGTATAACGTGCTTTTTCAATTTGTCAAGTTTATTTGCCGTAAAAGGGATATATGATCAAAGACGATGGGAAATAAGAATTTTGGAATTGCACCCATCTCTCAAGAAGAAGAACCGCCCAAAAAGGTCTATAGACTGCAGACCGAAAACGCGCAAGAAGGGCAAGTAGCACACCCCTCCGCCATCTGCATCATCGCCCCGCACTGCGGACACTCGAGGGAAGAGGAGCTTAGTAGCTTACTCGCTTGCAGCTTCTTAGCCTGCACGGGGACATCTTTTTTCCCCTGTCTTGTGTCTTGTGTCTTGTGTCTTGTGTCTATTGAATATTTCCCGACGTGCAGGACCTGCACCTTTCGGCTCGCATCTCTGTAAACCGTGATCCCTTTGCACCCGGTCTTCCAGGCTAGCACGAAGGCAGCTTCCACATCCTCAACCCGGGCGGTATGCGGGAGATTGATCGTTTTCGAAACCGCGTTGTCGGTATACTTCTGAAACGCAGCCTGCATAAAGACATGGTCGCGGATCGAGAGATCGTGGGCGGTCACAAACACTCTGCGGATCCTCTCGGGAATCTTAGTAAGGTGCTGGATCGTTCCGGTTTGCGCCACCTCATCCAAGAGCCCGTTCTCCTCGACACCGGCATTCCGGAGCGCCTCCATGAGGTCGCTGTTAACTTCAGGAAGCTGTACCCCTCCCATCGCCTCTTTATAAAAAGCCAGGGCAAACAAAGGCTCAATCCCGTACGAGACGCCGGCCGCCATGCTGATCGACCCCGTCGGAGCGATGGTAAGCAAGGTCGCATTCCGAAAATGCTTGAAACCCCGTTTCTCCCAAACCGAACCTCTGAAATTGGGAAAACTCCCTTTCTCTCTCCCCAGCCTCTGGCTCTCATCTTCCGCAGTTTCCCGAATAAATTTCATCGTCCGGTGGGCCAGCCGCAATGCCTCTTCGCTGGTGTAGGGTATCCCCAAGCGTACCAAAACATCCGCCCATCCCATCACCCCAAGCCCGATCTTCCGGTTGCTGCGAACCACCTCTTGGATCTTCCGCAGAGGATAGCCGCACACTGTCACGACATCATCAAGCATGCGGATACCGAGACGAACCGACTCGGAAAGACGCTCCCAATCGACGGTCCGTTTCCCGTTCCCCATAAGGTGCGCTGCCAAATTGATACTGCCCAAATTGCACGCCTCCCATGGAAGGAGTGGTTGCTCCCCGCAGAGGTTCACCGCCTCAAGCACGCCCACTTGGGGCGTTGGGTTATCCACATTGATCCGATCCAAGAAAACCAAGCCGGGATCCCCATTTCTCCATGCCATGGAACAGGCAAGCTCAAGGATTGACCGCGCCGAAACCGTGTTGACAACCTCGCCATTCCTCGGATTGATAAGGTTCCAACTGCGATCCTTCGCCGCCGCCTCCATGAACTTCCCCGTCACACCCAGGGAATAGTTGATGTGGGGAAGAAGCGTTTCATCCTCCTTACAGGTGATAAACTCCAAAATGTCAGGATGGGATACCGGCAAAATGACCATATTCCCGCTCCGTCGACCGCCTGCCTGAAGCAAAATATCCGAAGCATCATTCACGATCTTCATGAGAGCCACCGGCCCGCACGCCCTCCCGCTCGTCCTGGCGACAATGTCCCCTTTTGGCCTGATCTTTCCGAAGTTAAACCCGACCGCGCCGCCGTTCTTCTTGAGGATAGAGCTTGCCTTGACCACCTCAAAAAACCCTTCAACCGAATCCGGCATGGGCAGAACAAAGCAATTGGCGAGTTGATTATTGACCGTCCCCGCGTTGGCAAGCGTCCGCCCGCCGGGCAAAAACCGCAGAGAAACCATGACATCGAAAAACCGCTTTTCATACAACCCTTTTCTCGAAGATTCCGCCCGAGCCAGCGCCTGCGCCACCCTCAGAAACATCTGTTTTGGCGTCTCAACCGGGTGCCCGTTGTCGTCTTTGCGAAGGTACTTGTTGCGAATGACAACGACCGAATTGTATGGCAGGCCGACATCATCCACCACGCCTAACTGCTTCTCCGCCTTCCGCTCCTGCCGCCTGCGTTCGCGGGCAATGATATAGGCGCGGGCGATCACATAGAGGGATTCGTCAATCAGGATCCGCTCAACCGTATCCCCGATCTCATCCGTCCCGATCACCCGCTCCGACGCCAGCCGATCGGAAAGATCGGAAACCGCCATCTTCGCGATCCGCTTGGCGGTTTCGGCATCGGTAACCCCTACATTGGACTGCGCCATGACGATTGACCGGGTGATCTTTGCCGGATCGAAATCCTCAGGCTCCCCACTTCGTTTACGAACCTGCCATAAAGCCATTTCATAAACCACGATAACAGACCGCTCAAACCCGGCGCAACCATCAATATCGACATCAAATCCGATCATCCTCAAGGGAAAGAAGAAATCGTAAAAAATCGATCACCTTTCTTTCTCACTTGGGCAGAGAGGTCGGACCTTTGTGCAGAGGTCCGACCTCTTGACGCTACGGTGAGAAGGCTGCCGGCCTGGAAACATCACGATTCGGAGAACGTGATAACATAAAGAGGTTATGAACATCTGCGTTTTTGGGGACAGTATCACATGGGGAGCCTTTCTCCCGTTTAGAGGAGCCTGGGCGAATCTATTGAGAAACTATCTGGAAACAATAAATCCCTTCATCGCTCTCTACGATCTTGGGGTAGATAAAGATACCTCCGAGGAGGTATTAAAAAGATTTGAGCCTGAAGCCGAGTCAAGAAAACCGGACCTGATCATTTTTGCCGTTGGAATCAATGATTCCGCCTACAGGAAAACGAAAGATAACCCGGTTGTTCCTCTAAGCCAATTTGAGAACAATATCAACAAACTGATTGAAACAGCAAAGAAAATGACCGAAAGCATATTCTTTGTCGGATTAGTAAAAGGAGACGACTCCAAAACCCTCCCCCTACCAAGAAGTACTACCGGAAAGTGCTACGGCAAAGACAATGTCCGAAAGTACAATACAATCCTTCAAAAGGTGTGTACCAAACACAGAATTACGTATTTAGACATTTTCCAACTATTAACCGATGAGGATTTTGACGATGGCCTCCATCCCAACCTCGGCGGTCACCAAAAAATATTTGAGGCAGTCAGGCGTTCACTCCTCAAAAGCGGGTTACTCACTTCATAATAAGATCAACCCCAAAAACTCCCATATCACGATGCACGATGCTCATCAAATGTTCTCATCAATGCGACGATCGTACTATAGATAACGATATTTCCTGGGAATTCCAGAGTAGCTTTGTGTTAGGAAGTTTGAACAGTGGAAGACGGAGTGACCGTGGGTGGAGTCGGTTTCCGCCAACTCGCCCACTTGCATTTAGGGTAATTGGAGCACCCGTAAAACTGCTTCCCACGCCGCGTCCGCTTAATAACAACATCCCCGTCGTCTAGGGGGCACTTCACTCCCGCCAGTTTCTCAACATAATTCGCCGTGTATTTGCACTCCGGAAACCGGGAACAAGAGAGGAACTTCCCGAACCGCCCGACCCGAATCACCACATCTCCCTCGTGGCAAACCGGGCACTTCTCCCCCGTTGCCTCCGTCGCCACTTTCACCCGCTTGGCATTCTTTGCCACGGCCTCCGCTTTTGAATGGAACGGTCCCCAAAACTCCCGGATCACCGGAACCCATTCCCGCTTCCCGTCTGCAATCTTGTCCAGATCATCCTCCATGCTGGCGGTGAAATCGTAGTCAACGATCGTATCGAAGTTCCCCACCAAGAAATCGTTGGCCGCAATCCCAACCGGTGTCGGGACAAACTTTCGCTCATCATAGGTAACGTACTGCCGGGCCAAAATTGTGGAGATCGTCGGCGCATACGTTGAGGGCCGCCCGATCCCCCGCTCCTCCAAAGCTTTCACTAAGGTCGCGTCGGTGTACCTCGAAGGCGGCTCGGTAAATTTCTGCTCCGACAAAACCTTGACAAGGTTCAATCCCTCCCCGGTGACAAGCTCCGGGAATTGCTGTTCGTCGTTATTTTTACCAAACAATTTCTTCCACCCGTCAAACTTCCGAAGACTCCCGACCGCCCGCAAGAGATATACTTTTAAGTTTTGAGTTTTCAGTTTTGAGTGAGTTATTACTTCTACCGTCGTCTGATCGTAAACTGCATCCGCCATCTGCGAGGCCACAAACCGCCGGTGGATAAGTTGGTATAAGCGCCGAAGGCCGCCGCCGGCCTTGTCGGGAAAATCAAGCGCATCCGGCTCAACTTCCACATGCGTCGGCCGGATCGCCTCGTGTGCCTCTTGGGCAAGCTTACTCTGCACTTTATAGAACCTCGGTTTCTCGGGAAGATAGGCATCTCCGTAGGTTTTCTGAATAAAGGACCGTGCCGCCGCAACCGCCTCGGGTGCCAGGTGAACGCTATCGGTACGGTGGTACGTAATGTGTCCCAACTCGTACAGTGTTTGGGCGAGCCGCATCGTCTGCTTGGCGGTCATATGGAACAGGTTCGAAGCGCTTTGCTGTAAGGTCGAAGTGGTAAACGGCGGGTATGGATGTTTGCGAACCTCCTTCCGCTCAACCGAAGATATCGTGTAGTTTGAAGATTCTAAATCGGAAACGACGGTCTTTGCCTGCTCTACGTCAGATACTTTCGCTTTTCCCCCGTCGATCTTCCACAGCCAAACCGTAAACACCGAGTTCGGATCGGTCAGTTTGGAAACATCCGCACCAATCACCCAGTACTCCTCCGGAACAAACGCCTCAATCTCCCGCTCCCGCTCAACGATCAGACGAACAGCCACCGACTGCACACGTCCCGCCGAAAGCCCACGTCTGACTTTGCGCCATAAAAGAGGCGACAGCGTGTAGCCAACCAGACGGTCAAGCACCCTCCTCCCCTGCTGGGCTTCAACGAGGTTCTTATCGATGCCTCGCGGTTTGAGAAATGCCGCCTCGATAGCCGGCTTGGTGATTTCGTGGAACACGACACGCCGGAACTTTCCGTTCCCTCCGATCAGGTGCTTCACATGGAAGGCAATCGCCTCACCTTCCCGATCGGGATCCATGGAAAGAAAAATCTCCGAAGCTTTCTTCGCAGCCTCTTTTAACTTCCTAACGATCTTCTCTTTTTCCGGAACGACCGCGTAGTCCGGAGCGAAATCATGCTCGACATCAACCGAGAGCTTCTTCTTCGGTAAATCCCGCACGTGCCCCATGCTCGCCTCGATCTGATAGCCCTTACCCAAGAAACGGGATAGTGTCCGTGCTTTTGTTGGAGATTCGACGATGACTAATTTCATAGCTTGTTAGCTTGTAGCTTGTAAAACTCTTTCAAACTCTACCACCCATGTCAAGCGGAGAAACGGAAAAATGCCAAGTTGCAGGGAGAATTTGTGATATAATCGACATCCGCTTCAGGCAACTGAAGCCTTTTTTGAAAAATATCGTGCCAGATCTGTCGGCACGCCCTGAACACTCATGCAAGGTCGTCTCGGCAGACCGAAGCGCACCTTTACAACCGAATAGCGGAATCAAACGCGGCTATCCTGCCGCGATAAAGTGTCAAAACAGACACACAGGGAACCCGTCACTTGTTGGAGACTTTGAAAGGAGTAAACCCCATGTCTCCCTTCGGTAAGTACGTCTTCATCTGGAAGGTTCCGGCGCTGCTTGGGGGTAATCCCCAAAATATCGGTGAAACCGCCCTCTCCGCTGGAATCGATACCCTCATCGTGAAGTTCGTCAACGGCAAGTACGTCTATACGCCGCCTGGATTTGCGACTTGGGGTATCAATCTCAAGAAAGAGCACGTCCTACTCTGGCAGAGCCTAGGCCTCCGGGTCTGGGGCTATGCCTACATTCTGGGAGAGAATCCCTCACTGGAAGCCGAGGTAGCAGCCAAAGAGGCGCTCAATATCGGACTCGATGGTGTCGCTTTCGACGTCGAAATCGAGTTCGAAACCGCCCAGGCAGTCGCCACCGCAGTGGGCACAAAGGTAGGGTTTATCGAAGTAACTCCTCAAGTGAACTTAGGCTTGACGCTCAAAGTCGCCTCACTGAGGATTGCCGAAGGGCTAGATGTCCCCCCACAAGCCCTGATGAAGGCACCGTTTGAAGTCCAAGCCAATCCAGCGGGTAACGCCCACACCTATATGAAAAGCTTCAAACTGGTCGCACCGACAATGCCGACGGTCTTCGTCTGCTTCCCCCTCTTCCGCTCCCCGAACACCGGAGGCACTTGGCACGACAAGTCAATGTACACCGCGTTCATGCAGTACTGCGACTTCGGCATGCCGATGGTCTACTGGTGGGGCTCATATGTAGCCAACATGCTCTGGATGCTCAACCACTCACTCGCCCAGTGGTCTGAAATCGCAGGTGGTAAGCCGATCATCCCGATCGGCCGTCTCTACACCGGAGACGGTGGAACAGCAACCACTGAAGCCATCGCAGCTTTCGGCCAAGAGCTCCATACCCGCAATCTTATCGGAGGTGGTGGATGGCATTTCGGTACTGGAATCACCAATGAAGGGTGGTGGAAGGCATTCACCGAATGGCCGCAGTGGCAAGTCCAACCTCCACCACCACCGTCAACACCGTTCCTCGAACGTCCCGAGGCAGAACGCTGGTATATCGTCCGAGACGATCTGTTGGGTCGAGGCGTCATCGACGCCTGACCGTCGAAACCGGCTCATACTGAGGAGGAACCCCATGAACCGAATCGTGTTTTTCGCCCAGGCCGTCCAAAACGGACACCAGGAGATGTCCGAAGCCGGAGAGATGGGAATCACCTACCTCTTCGTCGTCATCGGGCACAGCTGTCGCTGGCTCTGGCAAGTCCTGGAAGTCGTCGCAAATGGCGGTGAGCTGTACTTTGGGTCAACCCTGGCGATTGCCGCCCGGGTCATCCTTTCGCTCATTGCGGGGCTTGTCATCATCGCCGCGCTCTGGTCCACGAAATTCAAGCCTGCTAGCCGACCGTTCCGTTTCGCACTGGCCTTTGTAGCTGGCTTCACCGCTGAAGCCTTCATCGGCCCGCCCGTCGGCGCCCTGACCTCAACCGCCCTCTTGGCCATCGGCTGACGCCGACAACGACAACTGATCCCGGAGGACTTTTGCCGGAAGGAACTGCCCCCTTAGAGGCCAACCGATCCGATCTGATAAGCCTAGCCATTGGTTGGAGGAGGAAGGGAATGACAATTCCAATTCTGATCCGTATCTTCATCAGCATCTCCATTGCCTTAGCCTACCTGCTCTTTGGCTGTCTGCTGCTGCGTCGAGTGATGCAAGACGGAGGATTAAAGGAGTACCATCGCCTGCGCCGAGAGCTCAGAGAGCTGCGTGGGACAGCAGATGACGTCATCGTGGACTGGCCTGGACATGATGGTCCAGTCAGGGCTGCAACGAAGCGAAGGGGACTCGAACGCGAAGCCTCCATGATGCTCGGCAGAATCTGCATCATGGTGATGTTCTTCGCTTTAGGCGGTTTCGGGTTCCTTACCACCTTGCTCACCATCTAATCACTCCGGCCCGAGCGAAAAGGCTGGCAAGCTTTTCGCCAGCCTCCGCCATCATCTACTGATCCGTCACCTTAGCCTCGCCATTGGCGAGAAGGAGAAAATGACATGTTTGCGCAAAGACGGAAATGGATAGTGGCTCTCGTTCGGGTGGCTGGACTCTGGCTTGGGTCGCTCCTCGTGTTGTCGTTGATCATAGCGCTGTATACGAGATTGCAGTACCCGAATACAAGCCTCCTGACCCATTGGGCGTTTACCATCCTGTTCTTCCTTCCAACATGGGCATTCGCCGCTGCGCTTGGAGGTCCACTGCTCCTTGTGATCTGGGGTCTCTGGAGATATCACATCCCGGAGAGGATCCTGCTGCGCCGTAACGACATCTGAATGCTCAACTGGATCAACCACTACAGGCTGGCAGCTCTTTCGCCAGCCTCTACCACTCTAATAACATCCACTGAACCACGGGTTCAACCTGTTGCGTCCAAGAAAAGGAGGAAACGACAGATGGGAAAGCGAAGAATGCGAAGAATTGGGAGACTTCGGGCTTGCGCCGTCTATCGCCGGCAGAGTGGTGAGCTCTTCATCAAGCTCAACGAGGCCTTTCATGTCAAAACCAAACCTGGATCTGACGAGGAAGGTCATTCACTCTGGCTGGGCGATGGCATTGCCGACCGATTCGACCCCAAGGAGGAGGTCGAAGTCATCGAGAAATAGAATCCATGATGGCGGTCGTGAGCCAAATCCGATCGACACCGACACAGGCTGGCAGCTCGATCGCCAGCCTCCGCACTCATTCCTCCTCCATCATGAGGAGCATCATTCATTCCGCTATTCACTGCATCGATCCGGGAAAGTCCTGGACAACACAACACTTGCGTTGCATTACGTCTCAGGATTCACCCGAATCAGAATGCGTGTAGGAAATCGCACCATTTGAGCCGACGAGGCTTCTTACCTTGGGCCCTCAAAAGCCCCCCCTCGTCCCCCTCAATTCCGTGATTTCCTGCATTCTGGAAGAAATCTTTCTTTAAGGTTTCCTGCAGAATGCAAAAAATAGGCACTAGGCAATAGGGTTTAGGGTGAAAAAAGTTTAAAGTTCAAAATGAAAAGTTAAAAGTTGCAGTTGAAAGTGACAAGTTGACAGCAAGTTTTGAATTTGAATGGTAAGTTTTCACTTTTAACTTTGAACTTTTCACTTTCTACAGTAAACCATTCCCCCAAGATGCTTCACCAACCCCCGAAGCTCAAGCATCGTGAGGATCGCCGAAACGGCGCTCGTTTCCATTCCAACTTTTCGCACAAGATCATCCGCCTGCAAACTCCCGTCCGCAAGCGCCTCCCATACCTTCCGCTCGTCTGCACCGAGATTCTCTAATGGAATTTCAACCTCCCGTACTTCGCCAGCGCGTACAGGTGCGACCTGTACGCGAAGTTCCTCTAAAATATCCGAAACATCCGTCACCACCTTTGCCCCAAGTTTGATCAAGTCGGCTGGCGCCTGCGAAAGGTGGCTTGTTATCGGCCCCGGTACCGCAAACACCTCCCTCCCCTGTTCCGCTGCCCAGGTAGCGGTAATTTTGCTCCCCGATTTTGCCGCCCCCTCCGTGACCAACACCCCCAAAGCCAGCCCGGAAATAACGCGATTCCTCGCCGGAAAATTCCCCGGTATCGGCAACTTACCCGGCGCAAATTCGGAAACCACGGCTCCGTGCTTTGAGATATCCTCCGCAAGCCCCACATGCTCCGGCGGGTAAACCCGATCCACCCCTCCCGCCAAAACCCCAATGGTCCTCCCTCCGCTTGCCAAAGCGGTCCGATGGGCAATCCCGTCTATTCCCCGAGCCAATCCCGACACGATGGTAAATCCCAGCGCCACCAATTGTTCAACCAACCGCTCGGTCACCTCTCTCCCGTAGGGTGTCGGCTTCCGCGTTCCCACCACCGCGATTGCCCGTGCGTCCGAAGCATCAAAGTGCCCTCTGACAAATAAGACTTGCGGGGAATCATCAATCTTTTTAAGAAGTTCCGGGTACTCTTCGTCTTCTATGACTAAAACACGGATCCCAAGCTTTGCTAAAGCCGCAAGATGATTTTTCGGTTCTACTGTTGCCCGTTTTTTACGGATCTCCGATACAATCGCCCCGGAAAGCCCAATCTCACGAAATTTCTTCTCTTCCGTTCCCCAAACCTTCTCTGCACTGCCAAAGGCAGACAACAAAACCTTCATCCTCGCCGGCCCGATCCCATCCACTTCATACACCGCCGCTCGGTAAGCACGTTCAGTCTGATCGATTTCAGCCATATATCAGAAAATCCGAAATTCGAATTTCGAAATCCGAAACAATATCTAAATTCTAAATTCAAAACACATAAACATCATCCAGATTTCCTCATAATTGCACTAAAGATCATCATTAGCTCTGAAGATTCCTTAGTGAGATCCGCTCGCTCTCGCTCCAACTCTCGATTACTTCCAACCTCTACTAACCGCAACCAGTAGCAACTTTCCTTTGCCTCTTTGCGGCAGATCTTGATTCTCATCAAGAAATCCTTCTTACTTAACGATTCATTTGCTTCTATGTAGTTCGCCCCTATTGAGGCGGATGACCGAAGAAGTTGTCTTATATACTCCCGATTGGCCATTCCTTTAGGAAGCTCTCTCGTATAATCTCTAACCCTCTTACTGAAGCGAAAGGATCTCTCTTCAAGATCATATCGTTTTGAATTTTGAATTTTTGTCATTCGAATTTGTTTCGAATTTCGTGCTTCGTGCTTCGAATTTCGTACTTATTCGGATACTTCCGAAAAATAGTACGAAAGGAACTCCTTCGCCACCGGAGCCGCTTGATACGATCCCTCCCCCGCCCCCTCCAAAAGCACCGTCACCACAATCCGCGGTGCCTCCGCCGGAGCGAATACGGTAAACCATGCATGGGTACGTCCCTCCGAATCCCCATACTCCGCTGTGCCCGTCTTACATCCGACTTCAATCTGCCGAAACTCCCCATCCTTGGTAACCCCAAAGTTGAAGAATGGAAATCCGGTCCCGCCCGGTCGGCAGGCCTCAACCATCCCTTCCGAGACCAAGCGGATCGTCTCATCCGCAATATTGAGCTCTTGACAAAGCCCGTCGTCTGAAGTCTCCTCTGATCCTTCCCGAAACAACACATGCGGCCGGCACAACCTGCCACCGCTGGCAACGACAGCAGTCATTTGCGACACCTGCAAGGGCGTTGTCTCAAGATCCGCTTGCCCGATGGCAAAATGATAGGTGTTTCCCAGAAACCAGCGTTCCCCCCGCTCCCGCTCCTTCCACAAAGGAGACGGAACCAATCCTTCCGCTTCGCCCGGTAAATCAATGCCAGAAAGCCTGCCGAATCCGTACACCTTCGCCCATTCCGAAAGTCGCGTCGGCCCCACAAGCTGCCCGACTTTATAAAAGAAGATATCGTTGGAACGCTTGATCGCCTGAACAATATTAAGAAATCCTTCCTTCCGACCGTATTGGTCAAAATACCAGTTACCGTACCGGAAAAGGCCGACCCGGATCTCCCCGGTATCCTCAAACTCACTTTGCGCGTCAATCTTGCCTTCCTCAAGACCTGCGGACGCCGTCACCACCTTAAACACAGAACCCGGAGGGTAAGCCCCTCCGATAGCCCGAAAGAAGAATGGCTCATCCTGGCGATCCAAACTGATGGCGACATTATTCGGATCGAAACTGGGAGAAGAGATCAAAGCCAGTACCTCTCCGTTTCTCGGGTCAAGCGCAACCAGTGCCCCTTTCCGATCCGAAATCGCTTCAAAGGCTTTCAGCTGAAGCCTCCGATCAATGGTGAGTTCGAGGTCCGTTCCGGAAACCGGTTTTTTTTGCGAAACCTCACGGACAACCTGATTCCGAACATCGACTTCCACGAGCTCAGCTCCATCCCTCCCGTGAAGCAGTCCATCGTACGTCCGCTCAACACCCGTCTTTCCGATCAAATCTCCCAAGGAGTATTCGGAATGAAGGGAGAGTTCCTCACGGGTAACCTCGCCAACGTATCCGGTAAGATGAGAAACCGAAGCACCTAAAGGGTAGGTACGACCGACCAGGGTCACCACCTCGCTCCCCCTCCCCGAAACCTCAAGCTGAAGCGCCTCCTCTCTGGAAATTCCCAAAAATTCCGTGCAGTCTTCGGAAGCTGCTTCTCCATTCAGACGAGGGCATGCAGGGTTCCGCTTCCGATAAACGGGGATGTTCTGCACCAAAATCTCTCCGTTTCTATCCTGAATTAACCCCCTTGGAGCGGGAATCCGGCGCGCGAGAATCCGATTCTCCTCAGAAAGGATCCGGTTCTCCTGTCCTTTGACAACTTGGAGCCAAACCAAACGAAGAAAAAAGGCTCCGAAAATAATAACCAGAGCCGTCCCCAACCACCGAAGCCGGACAGGAGATACTTCCGTTGCTTCCTTGAGAGTTCTGCCTTGCAATTCATCCGCAAACAATGGTCCGAGGGAAACAGAAGTCTTCATACTTTAAGTGTGATGGCATCCGAAAAGAGGCGTTCCCTGATCCCCCGCACAGCAAACAAGAACATCACAACCAATAATGCCTCCGAAGCGACCACCCAAAACCCGATCCGCCTCCCCGCAATCCCAAGGTAGATAAGACTCCCCAAAACCGCAAATACAACAAAGAAAAACCAGTGCTTGCTGGAAAACCGCCGTCCGTAGGCATGCAAGAAACCAGCCGCACAAAGCAAAGCCAGGCTCTCCCGTCCCAAGGGAGAACCCTCGACCAAACTGAGGACAAGCCCGCCGACAAAAGCGGTAAAAAAGCTCTTCCGTGCATCAAGTTGAAAACTTATTGCAAGAGTCAGCGGCATAACCAAGGACAGTCCGAATGCGCTCTTCCCTAAAATCGCCAAAAATAAGACGGTCAGACCGACAATAAAGATTGACATTTGATCAACCCCAGATTTGGTAAAAGTTAAAAATTAAAAGTTCAAAATTGGGAATGATATTCTTTATTCTTCTCTGAAACTTTTCACTTTGTACTCTCGCCCTGAGCTTGCCGAATGGGTTGCCCTTGCATTACCCTTTTATCACAAACACGGTATCAATAAGTCCGATATCAACAATCGGCTCAACCAGCAACTCTTTATAGACATCCGTCTCATCAGAAATAACGGCCCCCACTTTCCCAACGACGAGACCTCTGGGAATGCCGGATTCTCCGCTCGTCACGACCAAATCATCCTCAATAAGATCTCCGGATTGAAGCACCTGAGTCAACACCACCTGAGAACCGAAGCGCCCTTCAACCAATCCATCAACCCTGCTTCGGGGAACGAACACGGGAATACGGCTCTCAGGGTCCGTAAGCAGACGGACGCTGCTTTGCCGCTTCGAAACAGTGGCAACAGTACCGAACAACATGTCTTGCCAGACAACCGCCTCGCCACCCGCAATTCCTGCAACTTCTCCCACCCCTAAGGCCAACTCGTCACCCCTGCCGACAATTGGGGCAGGAACGTAGATCCATTGAGGAGGAAGTGGTGAACCGAGGAGCTTTCGCATCGCCTCGTTCTCCCTCTCCAAATCCCAAACGCGGACAGCATCAACGGCAAGCTCCGAAACTTGCCGTTCCAAATCTGCGATCCGCGCCGTCCCGCTTCGGGCGAACCGCAACAACCGTAACGGAGTCACCAAGCCCTGAGAGGTCCGATACACGGCTCCCTCAACAGGAAGGAGTAAGCGCTCAAATCCTCCCCGCACTTCCCTGATCCATCCGGAACGGTCAACCAGAAAAAGGAGAATGGAGGCGAACACCAAACTCAGAAACAAGATCAGTGAAGATGAAAAACCTTTCCTCACTTCTCCCCCCGAAACTGGATTCTTAGACGAGACCAAAAAGACGAAATCCGAGCCACATGCTCAAGCTTGCCAGAAGCGCACCGACGGAAAATTGGGTGAACGTGTGATGCCCCAAGGAAATCCGGGCCCAACCAACCGGTATGAGCAAACCATAAACCCATGAAAACTGCACTCCTACCATAAGCACTAAGAACGTCGCCATGGCCGCGTTCACACCGGCATGAACGCTCACCTTCCAGAAGAACGTCAGCCCGAAGAAAAGTATCCCAAGTAACCAAAACACCGACAGGATCTGGGCAACTTCGGTCCGTCCGGTCAGGATTGCCAATCCGATACCACCAAGGTGTGCCAGGAGAGTAAACCCATAAACAGGGATCCGTTCCCACCTTCGCGAGATGTCCCAATCATGAACCTCCCGGGTTCTGTAGAGATGGAGAAAGAAGAGGAAAGGGATGACAGCATCGATGAGCATGAGAACAAGGAGGAACTTCCAGGCAAAACCATTGAGGTACGCAAACCACACCGCCAGCCCCAGAAGAATTGGGATTTCAACCATCGGATCAAAGATTCTCGAAATCAGATGGGCAAGGCTTTTCATCGACAGCAGTATACAGGAAGAGAAGTGTAAAGATCAAAGTCAAAAGTGAAAAGTTAAAGGCATTAGAGAAGAATGAGTGATAGTGTTTCAATGTTGAATATTAAACTGTAACTTTGAATTTTTAACTTGAAACTTTTAACTATCTTAAGGCTCCTCTCACCCGCACTTTGGACAAAAGGCGCGCATCTTCAAGCAACATCCCGCACCCCCGTACAACCGCCGTTTGAGGATCATCCGCCACCCACACCGGCATCTTTGTATCCTCCGAAACCAAGCGATCAATCCCACGGAGGAGCGAGCTTCCCCCTGCCATAGTGATCCCGTGCTCTAAAACATCTGCAATCAGCTCCGGAGGCGTCTCCTCAAGCGTATCCTTGATTTCTTCAATGATCTGTCGGATGACCGGTGAGAGCGCCTCACGAACCTCAAAGCTATTGATCTTCAAAGACTTCGGCAGTCCCGTCTCCAGATCCCGCCCCCGGACCACGATCTGAAGGGTTCCCGAAGACCGCTTCTTTGCTTGTGTCGTCTCATCACGATCCTGCTCCTCAAACGGGTAGGCACTCCCAACCGCAATCTTGACTTCCTCGGCGCTCGGCAGGCCGAGTAAGAGTCCGAACTTCAGCCGCACGAAAGATTGGACTGCCTCATCCAATTCATCTCCCGCGATCCGGATCGAACGATTGAGAACAATCCCTCCCAAAGAGATGACTGCGATCTCGGTCGTCCCTCCTCCGATATCAACGATGAAGTGGCCCTGAGGCGCCTCAATCGGAAGCCCTGCCCCGATTGCGGCTGCCATCGGCTCTTCAATTAGATACGCCTCCCGCGCTCCGGCAGACAGACAAACCTCCTGCACAGCCCGCCGCTCCACCTCCGTAACTCCTGAGGGAATACCGACCACAACTCTCGGGCGGGGAATCTTTGGGATGATACCGTGCGTCTCATGAACCAAGCGGATATAGTAAGAAAGCATCGCCTCCGCCGCATCAAAATCCGCTATCACCCCGTCACGTAAAGGACGCAAGGCCTCAATGGCTTGCGGGGTCTTTCCCACCATCAATTTTGCCTCCGTGCCGATCGCCAACACCGCACCGGTTTTCTTATGGCGCGCGACAACCGATGGCTCCCGCACCACAATCCCTTTCCCCCGCACTAATACCAGGGTATTTGCGGTCCCAAGGTCTATTCCAATATCGTGACTGAATAATCCGAAAAACCTATTAAACATAATAAGTTCCTATGACAGCTCGCCCTGCCGAAGCGACCGGCTTGCGAAACGGCCGAATAGGCAGTCTGCGCAATGCAGTCTCGCGAAGGAGGGTGCCCAGGTCTATCCCGATATCATGGCTGAAGAGACCAAAGAGCCGGTTGAACATAAATGGTGTGAGCAACAAAAGTTAACAAGTGAAATGCCTGCATACGTCCGATCAACTGATGCCAGGATGCATAAAAAGGCAAGGAAATCTTTGTCGGCGTGGGAGGCAGAAGAACAACCACATCCCAAAGCATCAGACCCCAGCACCATCTGGGACAAAATCCGCGACCAGTATAACAGAAAGGCCATGTGGCGCAAGAAGAACTTTGGAAGAATCAACAAGAATAATTACAGAAACGTCCTATACCCCGGTGGGTTCCTGACTCGCTTCCCTCCTCAATGCCTCTTTGAATATATCCACAGCTCGATCCGGATGAACTCCGCTCCGCTCGGAAAGTACCTGAACTTCCAACGCCTCGACCATCGGAACATCACCGCTCTCGGGTGTATACGGTCCGGAAACCAAAATCAATGCCCTATCTCCGTAACGGATGATCAGCGGAACCCCTTCGGCGAGCTCTTGTCGTTGTAATAAGTAGGAAGAATCCACCACATCATCGACGGATCCCATCACATCCTTCTCCCTAGCCGGTGAACCTTCCCCTTCCGCAATTCCCATTCCATCCACCCCCTCTCCTATGCTACACACAAACGACATATTAAAACGCCCGCATTTTCCCACATCGCTTCGGCACCTGTCAACCCGAACAGGATCGCCGATCTTTGTTACAATAGATGCTCATGGATAGTGAAGCCATAGCCCACAAAACCATCCGCCTCACCTTCTACACCCTGTTCTTCGCTGTCCCCCTCATCTTTCTCCCCGGCCACGTCGAACTCTTCCAGTTCAATAAAATGATAACGGTGTACCTGGGAACGATCATCATTACCGCTTCATGGTTGATAAGGATGGTGATAAAAAAGCGTATTCTCTTTAGAAAAACGCCATTGGATATCCCCATCCTGCTCTTTTTAATCTCCCAAGTCGCAAGCACCGTCCTTTCTATCGAGCCGCACACCTCGCTCTTCGGATACTACTCCCGATTCCACGGTGGTCTCTTCTCAACCATCTCCTACATCCTGCTCTACTACGCGTTTGTTTCAAACATGTCATCATTTCTCTCTTATAAACGAGAGGGCGGGGAACAAATTTCTGCTGGCTGGATAGGCAAGGCTAGCAACCTTGCAGGCGAAACAGGAAAAGAATCAGCAACTAAATCGAACCGTATGCAGCCAAAGAAATTTCGTTCGCCGACCTCGCCGCTTAAGCTCTCTCTCTTCTTCCTCATCATCTCTACCACCATCGTTTCTCTCTACGGAATCCTCGAGCACTTCGGTATTGATGAAAACTATTGGGTACAGGATGTTCGCAATCGGGTATTTTCAACCCTGGGTCAACCCAACTGGCTCGCTGCCCTTCTCGTCATGGTCACCCCCCTCACGCTCACCCCTCTCCTTTCAGAGAAACAACTTTTAGACAGAAACGCGCGGGGCGCCAATTTTGCGCGTCGCTTAGGCCAGGCAATCGGCCTGGTAAATCCTCCATCAAAGGCAAGCGCTGGAAATGCAACCGTTAGCGACCAAAAAATTGTTGCACCACGAGCGTTTTCAATCCTTATGCCGTACACGCTGTTTGGTATCTTTTTCCTCACCCTCCTCTACACCAAATCCCGCTCCGGACTCCTGGGATTTACACTCATGTATGGAGCGTTTTGGCTCCTCGCTTGGCGAACCGTCCGACAACAAAAACAAGCGGCAAAATCTTTCCTTGTGACAACGAGCCTCATTCTCCTTTTAACGGCAGTGGTAGGCACCCCCTTCACTCCGTCCGCAATGTCAATCATAAACCGGATTGGGCCAACCACGGAAACCGCCCAAAGTGAAGCTGCACTTTCGAAAGCTCCGCTCGCGGAACTTGGAGGAACGGAATCCGGCGAAATTCGAAAAATTGTCTGGCGCGGCGCCATTGAAGTCTGGCGCCATTGGCCCTTGTTCGGCTCCGGTGTTGAAACCTTCGCCTACTCGTACTACAACTTTCGTCCCATCGAGCACAACTTCGTCTCCGAATGGGATTTCCTCTACAACAAAGCCCACAACGAATACCTGAATTTCTTGGCTACCACGGGCGCATTCGGCCTGGGAACCTATCTCTTCTTCATCGCCTCCTATATCTTCTGGTCAATCAGGCAGATAGGAATCAAGAATCATGAATCAAGAATCATGAATAGTAGTGAAACTAAAAGCGACTCCCCCCCTAATTCATTATTCATCCTTCATAATTCACTCCTCCCCGCCTTTCTCTCTGGCTTCCTCGGTGTCCTCATCACCAACTTCTTCGGCTTCTCAACGGTCACGGACGGTCTTCTCTTTTTCATGTTTCCGGCCTTTGCCATCGCCCTAAGTCCCAAAGAACCTACGTCAATAAACAACGAGGAGGAAGTAAATGAGAAACAGCCGTCGCTTTACCAATGGCTCCTCAGTATCATTGTCATTGCCATAGCCATCGTTCTCCTCTTCCAAGTCATGACCCGCTGGTATGCAGACCGCTTGTTTACCGAAGGCAAAGCCCTCTCCGATGCCGATAAAATCAGTCAAGGCCTCCTCCTCATGCAGCGGGCGGTGCGACTGGTTCCCGGCGAACCGCTCTTCCGCGATCGTCTCAGTCTCGATCTGGCTCGCTCTGCCTCAGCCCTCGCCCAGAGCCAGGAAGCGACGTCGTCCGCTCAGTTTGCCCAGCTTGCAAAAATCCATTCTGATCTCGTCTTTCTGCAAAACCCGGTACACCTCAATTTCCTGAAAAACCGCGCCGCAACCATGCTCCATCTTTCCGCCGTTGATCCTCTCTATCGCCAAGAAGCAGAAAAAGCACTGAAGCGGGCTATAGAGCTCGCCCCCACCGACCCCAAACTCCCCTACAACCTCGGTCTCTTCTATGCCGCGGATGAGCCAAATAAAGCCATAGAAGGATTCAAACAATCGGTCGGACTCAAGCCGGACTACGAACCAGCGGGACTCGCGCTAGCTGCAGCCTTTGAAAAGAAAGGCCAACTCGAAGACGCCAAACTTGAGTACCAAGCTATTCTGGAGTTTTTCCCGAGTAACCAAACAGCGCTGAACGCCCTTGAGCGCCTGGCGACGGTGTCTGGGAAGAGGAATGAGATAAGGAAATAGGGTGACTGCCCCCAAGACAGTGATGACTTAAATGTTCTTATCTATGCGACGATCGTCGCATAGTTAACGATACTTCTGCTTAAGTTTCAAGCCAAAAAAAAGAAACCGCCTGTCGGTCCCAAAGACAGCCGTTAAGAGTCGCTAACTTTTACGAAATAATCAAGCCGCCTTGGGGATTAATTCCAGGCGAAGACGCTGCAGGTCACGCGCATCTGCAATCTGCTGTAGTTCCCCGTCTAAATTCATCCACAATTCGAACGCTTCCGAAAGTCCTTCGTAGTGGCGGCATTCCGCTTCACTCATCTCATGAAACATCCTGGCTCGCTCCTCCGCTCCGAAATTTTTCTTCGTTTCCATATGTGGCGAGGGCACGTCCCGCTCACTTTCCTTTTGGGAAATCATCGCCTTCTCGGCTCCTTGGGAAAGAACCATCCGAAGCATCATCGGGTTCCCTTCAGCTTCATATTTAAACGCAGATACCAATTCGTTTAATACCTTCGCGCCAAACACCTCCGCCAGTTCGGTATTCGACCAAATGCCGGTGGGCAATGGCTTGGGATCAGGAAAAACCTGTTGCACTTGCCAAAGCAGTGTTTCGCGATCATGAGGCACAACCCATTTTTCAACGTATGGCATAATCTTTTATAGTATAAACTATACGATCAATAGCCTCAGAAGTATATATTATAGGGCAACTTATGTCAATCTATACCCGAAAGTCTAGCTGGTATAATGGAGGAATGAAAAAAATCCTCACCGTTCCCAACCCGATCCTCCGGCAAACTTCAAAGACGATCCAGTCAATCGACAGAAAAACCCAACGCCTGATCAAGGATCTCGGAGATACCCTGCAAAGCCGCAGTCCCCGCGGAGTCGGTCTCTCCGCGGTCCAAATCGGTAAAACCCTCCGCGTCTTTGCCATCCTCCTCCCCCCATCGGGCGATCCGGAAGACAAGGAAAAACCGATCCTCCAAATCATCATCAACCCCGAGATCATCGAGGCCTCACCTGAACTGACCTTAGGTCCGAACAAAGAAAAACCCACCCTCGAAGGATGTCTCTCAATTCCGGGCTTCTGGGGTCCCGTCTATCGCCACCGGTGGGTAACCGTCAAATACTCTACCCTAATCCCTAAACCCTATGCCCTGCGCAAGCGAAGCGAAACGCTCATTGACTTCCCATCCAGGGTTTTTCAACACGAACTCGACCACTTAAACGGCATCCTTTTTACCGACCGATCGGTAAAAGACAATCTCCCGATCTACGAGGCAAAAGGTGAAAAGCTTGAAGAAGTATCCCTCGCATATGCGCCCCTCTTCTGATCCAACAAGGGTATATGATCAATTCGATGAACCGACCGTTTTCTTTAGCCTTCTTTGGCTCTTCCCCAAACTCGGTAACCGTCCTCAAAGCCTTATTAGACGCGAGGTTTCCAGTAAAACTCGTAATAACCGCTCCGCCTCGTCCGGTAGGCAGAAGACAGATATTAACCAAAACCCCGCCCCACACTTTTGCTAAAGAACATTTCATTCCCGTCATAACCCCCGCACCTTTAAGGGAGACTCCCATAAAGGTATTAAACCTTCCACAGCTGGATGTTGCGATCGTCGCTGACTACGCCCAACTCATTCCAAAGGAACTCCTCGACTACCCCAAGCATGGGTGTCTCAACCTTCACCCCTCTCTTCTGCCAAAATTCCGCGGCGCCTCACCCGGAGAGTTCGCCATTCTCACCGGCGAAAAAGAAACCGGAATGACGATCATCAGGATGGATGAGCAGTTTGACCACGGTCCGATTATCGCTCAGTTCAAGGAAGAAATCCGCGCGGACGACACCTCAAAAACGCTCTACCAACGTCTTTTTTCTAAAGGCGGCGAAGTCCTCATCACCATCCTCCGCTCGTGGGTGGAAGGAAAGATCACTCCCCGCGCACAAGATCATCTGAGAGCCACCTACGCTCCCCGCCTCACCCGCGATGATGGCTTTGTTCCCTGGAAACTCATCCAACAGGCAATGGCAGGGAAACTTTTCGCCCCAAATAGGCTCAATCAACGGCTCAAAGAAGTTTTTCAACAGAGCGAGGTCGACAAATTTTCGCCGGCTGCGACGGCCAGGCCAAAGGCATGGCAGACACAACAGAAGAGAAAAGCCATTCAAGATAACCCTTCAGCAGCCAAGAAAATTTCGGTCGGCCGAGCCGATTTTCTCGAGCGTGCTGTTCGCGCCTTCTCTCCCTGGCCAGGTATCTGGACGAAAGTAAAAGTTAAAAGTCAAAAGTTAAAAGTTAAAAGTGAAGAGAAACGGATGAAAATCTTAACTGCCCACCTATACCCTAAACCCTATACCCCTGCCCCACCGGCAGGCAGGTTAAACCCTATTCTTATCCTCGATCAGGTACAACTCGAAGGGAAAAATCCCACTTCCTTCAGTAACATCCAAAACATCCTCTCCCTCTAACGCCGAAGGACATAAAGACACCTTTCCGGCCTTGAAAAGCAGAGAGCCTATGCCCGGGTAAACCGCTGCAACAGGCGGTGGACAAACGCCCGATTCCGTACTGTAGTCATCGTATCAAGCCGCTGCCCATCAAAGATCTGAAATGCGCCCGGCTTCACCACACCCTCCGCAATCCCTCTTGCGATATTGATTTCAACCTCTAAAAAATCAAGCGCTTCATGGATATCACCACCGCTTATGACGACATCATTCAACCAATCAGCGCTGAGAATAAATGGCCTGCCATGCCGGCTGGCAATCCGGTCAATCTCGTTCTGGGAAATAAACCCCCCAACGGTCAAGACGATACTTTCTGCATTGTGATAATGGTCCGACGCCGATCTTTTGGTATACGCTGCAACACCGGGTTTATCTAGTGCCGATGGTTCTTTTGCAAACGGGATGTGGCCGAAATACTCCCTTCCCAACCCAAACGACATCGCTTGGGTTAACCTGGGAATAGAAATGCTCTCGATACCTTGAACTCCTGCCCACCCGCATCCGACATGGCTCGTCACCCCAAAACCGAGCCCCAGTTGATCTGCCATCTTGCCCAGAGAATGGTAGAGTACCGGCCGAACCCGCTCAACCAACCTCCGCTTCTGATCCGGGAAGAAGGTTTGATTGCCGGTTTCATACGCGGTCACAGCCGAACCACCGACACCGGCAACCAGTATCCCAGGACTATAACCTAAAGCCTCATCCATACAGGCTACAGCCACGACTGTTCCCGGCAGTTCTTTTCTTTCCGGAACTGCCCTTCCCTGTCCGACTTCAGACCGCAAGAGTGATTTTTCGCTCATCCTTCCTCCGTAAGGTTATTTCATATTCATGATTTCCGAACCGCCCGAACGACCGGCATCCGCGCATCGGGAGCCAATTCAGTATCGGATATCCCGTACCTATCCTTGAGTTGGGTCCGATCAATCGTCGTAAGAGCTGCCTCAAAATCCTTCGGCAGGGCGCCAACAATGTCTTCGGCGGTCGGTTCACCGTGGAGCAACGGGTCAACCACCACGACCAAATCCCCGCCTTTCTTGACAAATCGGCTGGCAGAGACGGCAAGTTCAACATGCGAAAAAGCATTGGGGAAGACCGTCTGGACACGGTCAAATCGTAGTTGTGGGTCTATGGTTTCTGCTGCAAGTCCGAAAAACGCCGCAAACGTCTTTCGCTGCTTTGCACGTTCGGTCAGTTCGCGAGCCGGGTCGGAACCATAGGTTTCCTTCGGCACGAAGAACGGATCAATAGCAAAAACGACCGTATCCGGCCGAAAGACCGCAGATTCCAAAGGACTCAAACGCTCCCCCGGCCCAACTTCAAGAATGATCCTTTTTCCGTCCGCAACGGCTGCCTCATGAAGTGCCCGCATGATCTGCTGTTGCTGGGTCTCGGAAGCTTTGCTGTAATCGTCGTACGGAAGCCTAGCTCTCTTTCCAGAAAGACCGGTGTAAAAAATCTCCCTCACCAGCCCCTGATACTTTTCCATGACTTCGGAAAGCCTGGTTCGACCCGGAGGCTGATCAGGTGAAGGCAACCCGTTCCCGCTTCTCTGTTCAGAATCTTCCATGCCCTATATTGTACCGAAAAATACGAATATGTCACCCCTGAAAATACAATCGGGAATCGCGTATAATCTGAAGTCATGAACATAACGCTCTTCGGAGGCAGTTTCAACCCTCCGCACCTTGGGCATGCGATCGTCATTGAGCAGGCGTTTGAGCTCATCCCAAACATCGACGAACTGTGGATCCTTCCCTGTTTCAAGCATACCTTCTTAAAAAACCTCGCCCCTGCCAAGCACCGCCTTGCTATGGCAAACCTCCTCATCAACACCCTTTCCCCCAACGTCCAAACGAAGGTAAAATGCTGTCCCATAGAAGTAGATTTCAGACTCTCCGGCGAAACCTACGCAGCCCTGCAAAAACTCCATTCAGAAAGGGAGTATCTTCAAAGGAAAATGGATCTCTCCGACCATAATTCATTATTCCCTATTCATTATTCATTCCTAATGGGCTCCGATCAGCTCGGCGGCTTCACCAAATGGGGCCACTGGGAGATTCTCCTTTCACAACTTCCCTTTTACATCTACCCGCGAGCCGGCTATACCAACGACTTGAAGTTTCTCAATATGACCCTGCTTGACTCCCCAAACCAAGTCATCACAAACCTCTCCTCGACCCTCATCCGCGAGAGAATTGGGAAACGTCTTCCGATTGCCCACCTTGTCCCAAAAGCGGTGCTACAATACCTTAGAGTCCATAAACTTTATTAAGAAGAGATCCTCTACCATGGCGAAGTTTTCTCAGAAATATCCTCCGACAATCGATCCCAAACCAGAAACACAGACAATCTCATCATTCATCAAAGCGACCGTTCAAAATGCGGGCAAAACCGAAGCGGTGATTGCGGCCTCCGGCGGAGTAGATTCCTCAGTAAGCCTCGTTCTCACAGCAAAGGCAGTCGGTCCAACCCATCTCCATGTCATTTACCTTCCATCACGAGCTTCAGGTCCCATCCACCTCGAACATTTGCGTTCGCTGCTTTCTCTTACAAAGATCCCGGAGGAACATCTCAGCATCATCCCCATCACGGCCATCATCCAAAAAACCTGGCGCATCATTAACCACTACGCTAAAACAAGGGAAAGCGAGGGTAGCCTATTTTCGCCGCTTGCATCAACCCATAAGACTCACCCCACACAAGGAGCAAAGGGTGACCGGTTTGCGAAGGGAGCGATGGCCAGGCTGAAAACCTGGCAAGCTCCTCATGATGAAAAGACAGCAACAAACCTAACCTTAGCGACCAAGCAAACTGCGTCACCCGATGCGACAGCATCTCTCAACCGCCTCCGCCTGGCTAACCTTGCCGCCCGCGCCCGGATGATAGTCATCTTTGATCAAGCAAAACTCCATGACGCTCTTGTTATCGGAACCGAAAACCGCTCCGAGCACCTGCTTGGTTACTACACCCGCTTCGGCGATGAAGCCTCCGACGTCGAGCCCATCCGCCATCTCTACAAAACCCAAGTCCGCGAACTCGCAAAATATCTGACGATTCCCGATGCGATCATCACCAAAACCCCAACCGCAGGTTTATGGCAAGGTCAGACCGACGAAGCAGAATTAGGGTTTTCTTATGAAGAGGCTGATCCGATCCTTTATCTTCATTTTGATCAACATTTGTCTCCAAAGAAAATCGCCCAAACAATCGCTCCTCTTACCCAAAAAACTCCCGAACAAACCGATGCGCTCATTTCAAAGGTCCTCAATCGGTGCAAGCAAAACGAGTTCAAACACCATCTTCCGCACATGTTGAAAAGCAAAGAAGAAAAAGAAAAAACTACTCCAAGTTTTCGCTCTTGAGCCGATCAAGAACCGAAGATATAAGCTCCCGTCTCTCTCCCTGCCCTTGCCAATGGATATTCCATAACCGTGCCAGGATCGCCTGCTCCGGTATTGGAAGACTCCGGGACACCCGATCCAAAGCTCCTAAAGAATCCACGGGAACGGTTTTAACATCACGCCCACGAATTCCCCAGTATTTTGTCCTCTGGACTACGGGTATAGCCTGATCATCGAACGACGGGTATCGTTGGAGTGTCACCCTCTGACGCTCCCACTCCTTCGCAACACAAACGGGGATAAATGTTGTCGGATGGCTGCGCAAATTCGCCATTCCGACCCATTCTGTATAAATATCGGGATGAATCTTGGCTCTCCAATCAAGACTCAAGGGTCCGGAAAAGCCTCCAAAAAGTCCTCCTCTGCCGCTGACATAACCCTCTGTTTTTCCATCCCACGTCGGATAAAACTCTGCGTGCACAAAATCTCTCATCAGCTGCAGGTGAGTCCCGGTGCTATACTTCCTTGACAACGCCCGCGAATAAATCTCGAGATCCTCAAGGCTGGGTTGGCGTAAGACATCAACAAAATACACCCCTTTTCCCTTGTTCCCTGCGGGATTACGACCTGTAATATTAACCACATACGGCACCCCTTCATCAATTTTTAAATTCTCAACCTCGCTGCGGAAAATCCCAAGCTTACTCATGTCCAACGTAATCCAATCTCCCTTCCTTCCCCGAACGAAAGTTACGATATCGTCAAAATCCCGTCCTTCACGCCCTTCGTGGGTTTCAGGCCGATCGGCAGCCCATGCGAGAAACGTTTCGTCCGGCAGCTCCCGAAGTGTAGTAGGAAGAGCGGTTTCCAAAGGAGAAAGATCGACAAAGCCATCTGACGCAATCACAAAAGCTGCGCCCCGGTCGTTGCGGTCCCCACTCCCGAGAAATTGTGTTTGGCGTTCACGAATACCAGCCATAAAAGTATAGCCTTTCTCGTTTAATACCTTACACCTCGTTCTCCTCTTTTATTCCATCATCAGCCTCACCATCAATTTCTGACGACGCCCACTCCTGTCCTGCCAACCAGCGTACTTTTCTACCATCATCTGGAGGAATCCATGCAGGCTTATGGAGTTCAGATAACACCTTATTCAGGATCTTCTCTACCCGTTCTTCAACATGATCACGTAAGCAAAGGATTCGATCATCGTACTGGACAATCTCATCGCTTAAGAGGTACGCCACTCGATATTCGACAACCGGTACAGGCTCAATCCCTCCGTCTTGTTGCCCCACAGTTGTTTGCTCGTAAAGGCAGGGGGAAAATTCGAGGGTGAGTTTTACCGCATTACTCTCAAATTCCACAATCTTTGATTCAAATAATCTTTTGAAATGGTCCCTGGCGATCGGCTCCCTTCCCCAACGAAAGCCATTCGTAGTGTACTGTGGGGCATGGGCCAATTGATCGATGTCGATCTCAACCGAATCCGGCCGAAGGTCGGCAATCAGTCCCGGCTGGAATTGAATCCCTTTTTCCCGCGACAGACTCTCTAAAAAATATCGATCACTGTCAACGATGGCAAATGCTTCCGCAGCCGTATATGCCTTCCAGTTTCCGCCATAACGCGTGCGCGTTCCGTCGGGGTAATACGGCTCGATATCATACCGCTCCCCATCAACAAGAACCGGCACAAAATCGTGTTCTTCCCCATCCTCGCCAATCTCCCGATACCGACGATCTCGTTCAACCACAACCCTGCCATCCTCATAAGCTTCCCATGCCTCATGCTTGTCTGCCGCGATTTGCTTCTTGAGTTCCTCACCCTTATTCTGCTTGTCTAGCTCCTTTCTCCGATAAACATTCCACAACCGTGCCAGGATTGCTTGGTTCTCGGGCGAGAGGTCTGGTAGCACATTCGCCAGCGAATCAAACCAACCGATCCGTTTGACACCTGTATACACTGAGTCGATGCCATAAAAGCGCTCAGTTGACACAACTGGAATCGGTGTTCCGTTTTCTTGGACGGCCGAAACGGAGGTTCGTTCCCAAACCCTCGCTTTGGCAATAGGAACGCAAAAAGAATATTTCCTTGACTCCTCGGTCGGTTCGACCGCAACCACGTGATCGTCGGAATAAATTACTGAATTTTTCACTTCCGGTGAGAGATTTTTTCTCAAAAACGTTTTCCTTCCACCTGGTTCCCTTCCCATGACAGGGCTTTCATCCTCTCTGGACACGATCGTACGAAAGGATATCTGCTGAATCTCGATTCTCCTTTCCTTTCCCTCCCGCTGTCGAAGATAGCGCACACAGTCTTCGAGGTTGGGCTTTCTCACCAGACGCAGCTGGGAATACTGATTGGTTTCACCAACAACCTTGACCACATACGGAAGGTGTACCTCAGTAGTCGCTCCCGGTTCATCCATCACCAACACGCCGCTCTTCCCAAGATCATGGGTTACCATTCTTCCTGCGAACTCTCCCTGCTTTGGTCGATGGAACCGCGCTAGAAGGACGGGCTCTCCCTCCTGCAAATTCGCTTGCTTCTCAGCCCACAGAGCGAACTCATCGTCGGAGAGATTCCAGACATTCTCCGGTAGGACACCAGCGAACCGGGAAAGATCGAAAAAGCCCTCCGGAGTAATTGGTATCTGTCTGTCTTGTTCTTCGATCTCTATAGGAAGTGGTTTTTCTGTCATAAGACTCGGGATTTTCCCTTCTAAAAAATCCAGCCCTCCGGCTGGATCCAATCATGAAACGTACTATAGCACTATTCTCTCGGATTTTCAACTCGAGTGTCAGAAGGTCGAACCTCTCAACGATATCGGAGTTTCCCCGAAACAGACACTAGATCGTTTGAACAGCGTGTGTTTCTAGAGCCGGCTTCGGTTTCGCCTGCCCGCCGGAGCTTCCAACTTTGGAAACGGAAGAATCGACAGGTTTCGAATTGCCGTCAAGCGCCTGGTGGGGTCTTTCGGCCCTTCGCAAACACCGCGTGCAAAGCCTGCGCCGAAGGATCTTCCCTCCCTCAACGACGCGGGCCATATGGAGGTTCGGCAGCCACAACCTCCCGGTCACCGGCGCCTTCCGCTTCCAGCGTCCTCCGGCAACACCGCGATGATGGCGAATATGTCGACCGACCTGAACTCCTCTTCCGCAATGCTCACAAGCGTACATTGTTGTCTCCCCGTAGGACAAATCAAATATATTCCGCTATAATATCAGGCAAGATCGCAAAAAACAAGCCATGATCAGTATACTCTTTTCCGCCGGACCCCTTGCTTTCATCGTTATTTTCGGAAGCCTGGTTGCGACCATCGCGGTTCATGAGTTCGCCCACGCCTTGGCTGCCGATAAACTCGGGGATCCCACACCCAGAATCCAGGGAAGGCTCACCTTGGACCCCCGGGCCCACTTGGATCTCGTCGGAACCGTTGCCATGCTCATCACCTGGTTCGGCTGGGGAAAGCCGGTCCAGTTTGATCCCTACAATTTGAAAAACCCTCGAAAAGACGCTGCCCTCATCGGCCTCGCCGGCCCCGCCTCAAACATCACTGTGGCCATCCTCTTCTCCCTCATTCTCCGCGTTCTTCCCCCTTCACTCCTTGTCTGGGCTATCATGACCTCCGTCATCCGCTTGAATCTTGTCCTGGCGATCTTTAACCTCGTTCCGATCCACCCCTTAGACGGAGGCAAGATCCTCATCGGCTTCTTGCCCCGCGATCTCGCCGATGAATGGAACGCCATCCTCTCGCAATATGGCATGATCTTCCTGGTATTGCTTATTCTCCCCTTCGGAGGTACTTCCCCAATCTCCTACCTCATCTCTCCCGTCTTAAACGCCTTCTTCAGCATTCTCATCCCCTAACAGCAAGGAGCATGGTTTAGGGTTTAGGGTTTAGGAGTCAGCTTCTTAGCTGGTAGCTTCTTAGACTCAAATCCCTCTTTGAGCGGAGCAATTTAATACGCCTGCCCGCCTCAGGAGGGAACCGAAGCATAGACAATAAAAAAGCGATGGGTAAACTACAAATCTGAAAATCCCTATGAACAATTTCGTCAAGGGCAAGCGAACGAATTCCGCTGAAACAAATTCCCCTTTGAGCGAAGCGTATCGAGAACAGGTTGAGCGAATACCATTTGTAAGCGATCGACTGTCCGACGAACCTTTAGGGTGAGGAGTTTGATCGCAAAACCTGAGCGAAACCTGTTCCCGAAAGACCGCTCACGGGGCGTCATTCTTTAGTTACTTTCTTGGACGAGCAAGAAAGTAACCACCCATCTTTGTGTGCGCAAAGAAGTAACAATAATTTTGGACAAGCAAAGAGGGAACAAACGACATTGGAGGAAAAGAGAAATCGATCAAACCAATCAAACCAAGAGGAGAACAGAGGCGATAAGAAAGAAAATACAAACCCTACCTTATTTCCTCTCTCCTGCCTGCCGCAGGTCCTCTGCCATAGGTAAACGTTGGATCAATCTCCGAATGGACCTGGGCATCGCTCGTGGCGATCTCTTTGCAAATATGTCGCATCGGGGGCGAAAGCCTGCCGTTCTCCCGAAGATCCCTCACCACAACTTCCCGAATATCATCGGCAGCATCCTGACAAATTTTTACTCCCCCTCGATATCCTTCAGGCATTGAAATAGACACGATCGTCGTTATACCATGCACGTCGGGAGAAATCAACCAAGAAGGAGATACAAGCATCCAACCTTAAAGAAAAGGCATGCATTCAGGTGTTTTAGCGCCCGCGCATGGGAGTGGGGCTCTTGAGCGAATCCTCAAGATCATTGACGGAATCCGTCAATTGAACAATCCGCTGCTCCTGCATGTCCAAGCGGGTTTTTTGGCGAACGATGAGGGTGTAGCTGATCGCCCCCACAACCCCTAAGACAAGGAGGAGTAACAACCCAAAATTCCTCCATCCCTCGACCTGCGCTTCAAGCGAGCTCTTTTTTACCATACCATAACGGTACTACAGTTTCCAAAATCCTGTCAATACGAAAAGCCTCGCTAGAGGAAAGTTCTCTACCCTAAAGGAGCGTACTGCCGGAGGTAGTAATCCTTGAGAGCCACCCGTTGGGAATAGTCCGTAACACCCTCGAACGTTTGAAAGAAATGGTACATAAACTCATTGACCTCATGATGAAGCACATCCGGTGAACCATGGGTATTTTCCATGCCCCACATCCGTTCTCCCCAATCCTTCGGGTTGACATCACAAAAAGCAGCACTGAACGTCGGGGCAATCTGGTAGACATAATCCTTGTCGTTCAAGTTGGCGCGTGTCGCTGCCTCAATCTGAATCCGCCGGCCGTCGGAATCTATACAGGACTCAAGGATCCTCTTCCTCCCCTTCTCCGCCAAGGTCATCGAAATCGAAGTCATTCGGCGATAATCAATGCCGGCCTGCTTGAGTTCCCGCGCTACTGCAACGGTCGTCAACCCGGTTGCCGTTCCGAAGTCAAGGATAATTGCAGCTGCATCATGATTGTCAGCCCGTTGAAGACCGCAGGAAAAGTAGACCTCTGCCCGATCCTGGGCGGGGTGCCTTTTCACCCCCACCGCCCAAGGCTCAACCAAGACATCAGACGGCCCAAACCCGGATAGCGCCCCTCGAAGCCGCCCCAAAGTTCTGGGCGTGACCAATCCCAACCCACCCCGTAAAGGGGCAACCAGTACCGCTCGCGAAACGTGTTGCTCTTCCACTACATGGGCAAGATGGGGCAATGCCAGCTCCACTGCCCGGTCGGCCATCTCTTGGACGATCGCCCGGTGCCGCTCGCGGGACTGCGTCCCATCGTCGAGTGCGTAAAATGCTAAAGCCAGATCAAACTGCTCCGAAAAGAGGTCGGTTCTTTGTTCAGACTGCATTGAAGACGCAGACTCGGCTCCTACCATCATTCCCTTTCTTAGGCAGTGATCTCAATAATAACGACCCGTGGGCAAGCTTTCCTGAAGATTTTCCCTCAAGCATGAGGACGCGGTTTACTTATCGCTCTCGAATTCAAATCTGCATTCCTGGGCTCAACAGTCTCAACCCGAAACTCCCACCTCGCATGCTCTCCTCGACTGGTGCTGGCAGAGTTCAAGCGGACAATCCCCTTCCCGCCTCCGGGAAAGGGAACGTTGATATCCACCACCACCGGCTCTCCGTCAAATTTGGCCCAAATCTGCTCAGCCAGTAAAACGCCCAACGGCTGTTTTTCCCATATACCCCTCTCACGATCCCTACCCCAGATATCTACCGAGTTTTGCGGCAAGTAGCGCTTCCCTTTCCGTGAGCCAGAGCCTCTCACCACACGCAGGTTCCCCTCCGGATTAAGGGACAGTTCTACTGCCAAGCGTGACAGTGTGCGCTCCGGCAAGCCCTTGACTACAATGGATCGTTCTCCCTTTCCGGGTTGGCGTACGGATCCCGGATCACTTCCGACGAACACCCGTTCCCCGGAGGAAACAGAAAACAGTCCCCCCAACCCCACGCGGTTCTCTTTACCGCTTAAAATCCCCTCAATCAGTCCTTCCATAGTCCTTCCTCTATAACAAAAATGTCCTTCAAAAACAAGTTGAAGCTCTGAGGGCTGACTTGTCTTGAACCTGTCGAAGGAAAGCTCTCGCTTTCTTTCATCGTTTGAACGAGCGAGCTTCCATATCCGAAAAGGTACGGCCTTCGTTTCCATCCCAAAACCATCCTGCACAAGAAGGCACTTGGGTCTAGGGTTAAAAAGTCTAAAGTGTAAAGTGTAAAGTTCAAAGTTGTAGTTTAAAGTTACAAGTCTGGAGAGAAACTTTTCATTTTGAATTGTAATTTTTCACTTTTAACTTTGAATTGTAAACTCTAAATTCCTCTCTCCCCCCCTCCGCCAGTGGTACAATAGAACTGCGCCATGCGAAAACCAACCAAACGCCTCCCCCATCCGCGCCTGCAAAGGACAGCCGTCCATCCCATCCTCCATCGCATCCAGGCCAAGCACCACAAGGTAAAAACACAACTCTTCGGCAAACATCCCCATGTAGAGAAATTTTTTCAGGATCGGGGTCTCGATCTTTCGGAAATCCGCAGCCACTCCGCTAAAATTATCGGTGCCGGTGCCCTCACCGCCAGCTTTCTCCTCACTCCCCCATCCGGGATCAAATCCCTCCCGGTTCCCCAGGAAATCATTGAAAAGCTCCGCAGCCGCAGCCAATCACTCCCCGATGCGACACCAAAAGGGCTTCTGGTGAAATCGTTACGGGAGATCCTCCCCGAAAAAGTTCGCCCGTTAACGCACGATGAGGAAAAGCTTCTCGAGCAAATCATAGACAGACTGCTCGGCATCAAAGCCAAAGCCTCTCTTGAGGGAGAACATCTCAACACCACCTTTGGATTAATCGGCGCCGAACAGCATCTCAAAAGATATCCGGGTGATAGCCTCGCTGCCCATGGAGCAGGAAAAATCCTACAAGCCGGGGTTGCGCCGGGGCTTGGCGCTTGGGGACAATTCGCCCCGACAAAAGCCGAGCTCACTCCATCGCTTGAGGAGAAGGAGCGCTGGTACGCCGTTGTTCAAACCATGTACCTACCCGACTGGAACCGACGCCTTCCCTATCTGCGCGACTGGTACCGATACCGGAAGGTTCTCATTGTAAACACCCAAAACGGAAATACCGTGGTCGCATCAATAGCCGACGCCGGTCCCGCAGCCTGGACTGGCAAGCATTTTGGGGGCAGCCCGGAGGTCATGTTTTCCTTGGGAGGACCGACCTACAAAAAAGGCCCGGTGCTTTTGTTTTTTGTCGATGATCCGCAAAACCAAATCCCATTGGGTCCGGTAGACTATACGAAAGGAGCCATATGAGTAAAGTCTTTTACGATCACCTCATCGTCCTCGACGAGCTTGAGCGGGAAGTCAACCGTACCGCGCTCTCTCCTTCGGAGAAAGAGGAACTCTGGCAGATGATTGACGAAATCATCCACCATCGGGTACTTGGCTGCGTCATGGATAACCTGCCTTCCCACCACCACCACGACTTCTTAACACGGTTCCATGATGCTCCCCATAACGACGCGCTGTTTGTATACCTCACGGAAAAGACCGGAAAAGATGCGGTGAAATTGCTTAAAGGGGAAATCGCCGCCGTAGCGGATGAGCTTCTCGGGGAATTCCGGGGAAAAAGGCAGAGACCGAAACGTTTCTTAACTTCGAAGAAGCGAAGCAAACAAAATCCCCAAAAAAAACCCGGTCGCCAAAATAAGTAGGTAGATGAGCGCAAGTCGCATGGGAAAGCCCTTCTTCTTTTCCTCTTCCTGGACCAGAACTGTGGTCGTCTTACCGGTGTCCTTTTTCTCCTCCTCTGCCATAGATCCATTCTACACAGCCCGGCAGACAATAGGCAAGAGGGGAGGTAGAGGGTAGAGGGTTTAGAAATTAAAAAAAGTCCCCTTTGAACGCAGCCAAAAGAAAGAATCATGAATTATGAATCATGAATTATGAATGAGGAGCCCACGGAGATTTCTTCACCCTTTTGAAGCCGCTGCAGCAGCGATTCGAGGATGAGACGAGTGGGAAACCAAAACTGACTGATCCGCCAGTTGGCGGAGAAGGAATTTTGGAGGGGAATGAAATGTCCTGATCCGCCAGCTGGCAGAGAAGGACTCCCACCGTCGAATCCGAAGAATCGCCGACAAGGCTTCACAGGGCGTCATTCTTTGGTTACTTTCTTAGACGAGTAAGAAAGTAACCGCCCTTCTTTGTGCGCACAAAGAAGTAACTGCCATGCTTGGATAAGTAAGATAAGAAATCACCTGCTTGGGTGCGTAAAAATCTCAACAAATAGGTCAAGCAAACCTCTGCTAAAACTGCTATGCTAATTAATATGCAACAACTCTATCCCATCCTCGCGGTTCTTGCCGCCCCCCTTCTCCTCTGGCCATCGCTCATCCTCATCGTCGCCCTCGTCAAACAAGCCAAAACCGGCACAACCTTAAAGCTGAAGCACATCCTGATCTTCCTCGCTGTCCAAATCTTCTGGATCCTGCTCGTGTTCGGGCTCGCCTCCTCCCTTATCCTCCGCCCGCTGAACATCCGCCCGTAACGGATATCATTTGGTAGACGAAATGTGGTAGAATACAGATATGTCCGAAGGACAGCGCAGAGAAACCACCGAGGTACCAGACCCTGTTATACCCAAAGAAGACCAAGAGAGTCTTCCTGATCAGACTCCAAAGACTTGGTTAGAAAGGGCTTTCCAGGGGAACCGGGGTGGAGCCATCACAGGAAGCGCTGAAACAGACCAAGCGGCTTTCGAGACAAGGAAAAAAGCCCTGATGCACGGTGGCAGAATATCCCAGGAAAGCCAGAGTTCAAAAACTCCGGACCGCGCCCCGGCCCGTCGGCAGGGACGATAAGCTTGACACTCGCCCAAAGCCACAAAAAACGCCCTCTCGGGCGCCTCCAAGAAAAAAGCATTTGTTAAACTTTCTTCTTTGCTGCTAGAGCCGTAATCTCAATATCAGCCCCTCTGGGCTCCCATCACCCGCAGCACTTCTCTCCCTTCAAGCATCTTGATAGTCTTCTCGGCAAGGAGTTCTTTATAGTCCATATACCTCCCGGACTCCTGAACTCGCTGGGATTCCTCCTGGTTTAAGGGCATCACGAAAACCGACTCGCCTACTGCCCGTCCGTTCGCGCTTGATAGAGGCTCCATGATCTCTAGAAAAATGGTTTGTTGCGGATCCTTCGTGGGAATACGGATGATCTCCCCTTCACGATGAGGAATATCCCTCTCCCGTAAATTGAGCCGCAACGGAACTTGTGCTGGTGAAGGATCTGTCCTTGCCCCCCAATTGTTCGGGTTCACTTCAACTCCCGCAAATGGGGCCGGGGCCACCTCAAGTTGGATCGGGTCGCCGCTCTCATAACGCCTCACCAGTAGCCCCATCGCCCTCTGCTCCTCTGTTCTTGTATCCCAAACCTCATGAGCCCTTTGAAAGCGCTGGCTGAGGTCTCTATGGGGAACTTTTGGAACCGTTGTCTCCGGACTGTGATCTGTCATACCACCAAGACTATACCACAAGAACCGCCGAGAATCAAAACCACCAGAAAAAGAGCAAGAGACCTAATGACGAGAAAGAATGGGAGTGGATAATACCAGGAGTGAGGCGCGCAGCGCCCCAAAGGTATAAGAAACCCACTCGTTCCAATCTCGTGCCCATCCCGCCAGTGGCGGAACAGACGTCGGTCTCTTGTATCGCTCTTTGTCCGCCAACTAGCGGACTCTCGTTGTGCGGATCTAAGTGCTCTGGCCACCTGGCTGCGGGGCAGCTTCCCCTTCTGACGGTTGATATGCCGGCATCTTTCGGGTTAGCAGCTCCCCAAGCGAGAACAGACTTACCGCCCCAGTACCTTGAGTAGACGACTGGATCGTGTCAAGCGCCTTCAGTTGCAGGGCAGCTGCACCCAGCCACTCCTCCGAAGCGTGCGGGAACTGCGCCTTGACAGCGGCCTTCAGCTGTTGCATGACGTAGGTATCGGCATCAGCCCTGATCTTCTTCGCCGATGCCTCGTAATGCGCCCGCTTCTCCGTAGAGATGGCCACCTGAAGTTCCGGACTGAAGATGGTATCGCTGATTCGCAAAGCGAACTGCACACCGAAAGCCTGCACCTGCTCCATCATGATACTGTTCAGCCGCTCAATGGTCGTAGGTGCCGCTTCGACGAGCTCCTCAGTTGTCGAGACCGAGGCAATCTGCTTCAGTGATGCCTCACCGGTTCTTCGCAATGTTTCGTCAATGTTCTCGACCATGAGGAAGGGTAACTCCGGATGCTTGTCATCTGGCTTCCAGAGGAGAACCCCAGGGACATCCACCGAGATCTTGTCTTTGGTGGTCGTCTTGTTGGCAACAATATCCTCCTGTCTCCAGCGCATGCTTTCATGCGCGACCACCTGCTCAAGCCAGGGAATGAGAATTCTCGGCCCTGGCCGAAGTACGCGCCGGAACTTCCCCAGCAGAAAGACGATCCAGACTTCCGTCTGTGGAACCACAACGGCTGCATCACGCAGCACCCTGGGCACGATCACCACCAGCGGCAAGGCAAAGACGGCCAGGACGGCCACGATGACCGAAATCGGCCAGGCGCCGATCACCAACGCACCGATGCCCACCAGGGCCAGAAGAGCGAGGGTGCCGAGCCCGATGACACGGCTGATGGTGTGGACGGTGTTCTTGAAGGTTCGCTCGGGATCGCCGGACGGCTTGACGGGCGGCAGGCCCTTTTCCCCTGGCTTCTCCGCCGAGGATGGTGCCTTGCGCTTCGGCAGAAGGAACAGTGCTCCGATGGCGAGAAAGAGCGCGCCGAAGAACACTACCGTCAACCCTACGGCCAAGTAAATGGCCAACATCGCAAAGGATTCGCCGCTTGACCAGGCTACAAGCAGAAAGTACCCCAGAGGCAGGAGCCCAATCACGAAGAGGACTCCGAAGAGGGACATAAAGCATCCCCCTCTACCTCCCGAACTGTTCGGCGCCGTTGGTGACAAGGGCGGTCTCGACATACTTGCGGACATGGCCCACCTTCCTTTTTGGTGTATGAGAAAAAGTCCCGGATCCGATCGACCTGTTTCTTTCTTGTCTGTCGACCTCTGGCTATTAGCTATACGCTATTTGCAATATGCTATCTGCTACCAGCTATTTGCTATTAGCCATTCGCCATTAGCCATACGCTATCTGCCATTCGCCATACGCTATCTGCCTCCTTTTCGGCCATAGGCCTTGAGATGATTGCCTCACGCATCAAGTGAATGCGGGTTATTTCGCACAACGGTTTTCAAAGAGCGGTTCTGTAAGGTTGTCATGGAAAGGAAGGCTCGCCATTCAAAGCGCTATTGCTCCAAGCGAGCAAAAACCTTCCCAAAATGGCTCCCTACAAAGCCTCATGCCCAAACAGGGCTACACAAAGAGAAACGTAATATCGCTTCGCCCTATCTGGTTCGTTTTAGTTTCCGCCGGTTGGCGGATCCAAAAATCACCCGAAAGTCTATCAGATGGAATCAAGGGAGTCAAAAAAAACGACGACAATATAACTAACTAAAAAAGCCAGAGGCATGAAGACACTCTTGAGAACGACTAAGAAGGAACCTTTTCCGTAAACTGGGACTTCCGCTCGAACACATCAAGCACGTAGAATCCAAGACACTCAGTCCAAAGCTCATCCAATCCCCCAACCTCCTGATAATCCGAAAGAGGCTTGCCTAAAAACACCGCCTCGGGTTGTTCAACACGTCGCACCAACTGCCGAAGGTAAAAACCAACAACTTCAGCGATATCCCCTTCGGAAAGCCCATACCTGCGGGTCAGAACATCCTCCCCAACCCGCCGAACATTCAGGGCAAGCTTGAGGCCGATACTGCCATCCTCCTCATTAATATTCGGAGCCTCCATCGCAAACCACATCCAGGTCCTCCAAGAAGGGCGTGCTTCCCTGCGTACCTGGATATCGACTCGATGGGCAACCGAATCCATCGATCCGACTGCGTGTCCAAAACCCAGTAACATCCTTTCCCCTACCATCCGCTCCTTTTCAGAATCCCGCAGATGATGAGATGATTCCACAGCAAACCGGGCAGGCTCCGCGTCCTTGAACATCATAATCAGGCTCCCTCAGGTAAAAAAGGATCAACATGCCCTGCTGCCGTGGGCGATGCCAGCAACTCACTCACCTCTGCCCAAGCGATCCTCTTTTCCGCAAAATGGCTAAATCGCTCCCCCACCTCTTCCCAAGACAAGACAGTCGGTACCAGCGCCGGATCGACGGCATATAAAGGCTCAACTCCGCGTTTGAAATCATGTCCTCCCCAAATTACCCCCGAAGTCTCGGGAACAAACTGCAGACGGTCACGCCCCTCCTCACTCAGATAAGACCACCAATGGTAGCCTTTGTTGTCACCCCCACCCAGGATACGAATCGCCACAGAGGCACTGTGCCTTGAAGAAGCACCGGCATCAACATCCTCTTGAAAGGAAACGGCATATCTGATCCGTGCGTCTCTGATGGGATTCGGCCAATCGTGTGGTTCTGTGGTAAAGGATACCGTGTAGAGGTCCTGCCCCTTTTTCCGGTAAAACATACCGAAGCCGCCGCCGGAAGAATACGCCAACACCTGTTTGTTAGCCAACCACTCCGTAGCTTCATCCGGCTGAACAATATCGCGGCCTTTCTGGTGGAGTTCCCCTATCAATTCTTCCACGCTAAACCGTCCCCGTTCAGCCAGCCGAAAACGCTGTCTGTGGAGCTCAAGGCGCGCGGTAAGTTGACTGTAAGAATCGCCCGATCCGCTCTGCTCTCTCATCAAAACCTATAGTAAAGCACCTTTCCGTAAAAATGCAACCTGAATCGGCCGATGTGCTATCACAACATCTCAGAACTCTATCGCATGGGTTTTCCAGTTTTCCCTGCCCAGCCGATCAAGCTCAACTGCCTGTTCAACCGCGTATGTTCCGATCCGCAGCCGTCGCAAACGACCTAAATAAGCCCCGGTACCCAGCATTCTCCCGATATCCCGAGCCAGCGCACGGATATATGTTCCTGAAGACACTTTGGACTCAATTTCAATAATCGGGTACCGATAATCAATGAGTTTTATGGAATAAATTGTTACCTTCCGCGGCTCCAAATGCACCCTCTCCCCCATGCGCGCTTGTTGATAGGCTTTTTTCCCACCAGTCTTTACTGCAGAGAACTGCGGCGGGACTTGCGAAACCCTGCCGATAAATTTTCCCAGCGTCGCCTCAATTTCTTTCCTTGGCGGCGGTAAAACCCCGACCGCTTTTGTGATAACCATCCCTTCGCGATCATCCGTATCGCGTTCTTCCCCAAGCACAATCTCTGCATTGTATTTCTTATCCATCCCTTTGGTAACCGTACCCAGCTTTCTCGTCGCCTCCCTCCCCACTCCCACGATCAGCAGTCCGGAAGCCATCGGGTCAAGCGTTCCTCCATGCCCGACCCTACGCTCCCCGGTGATCGCCCGCACCCGGTCAACCACATCATGCGAAGTCATTCCCTCCGGTTTATCGATCAATAAAAATGGCATAGTTGCCAAGATATTGTAATATACAATCCATACTTTCTGAAATGAACATGAAACCCGAACAACAGGGTTCTCGCAGTCCACTGGCTACCGGCCCCCAAGATCCGGAAGGAAAAGGGGGGCATAATCCAATCATTGAAGGTCTCATTGAGTTCGGGCAGGAACGTGGGGGTCTCACGCTCGAAGATATCCTGACAACCGTGCCGCACGCAGACGAAGATGTGGAACAACTGGAAGCCATTATCGACATCATGGAGGAAGAAGGCATACCGATGGCCGACGGGGAGCCTGACCAAATACCGCTCGAAGAGGCAGAAGAAGATATACCGCTTGGTGAAACAAAGCCATTTGACCTCTCTGATATTACTGGAATGTATATCCAAGATGTCTCAACGACACCACTCTTAAGTAAGACAGAGGAGGTGGAACTTGCCGAGCGTATCAGGGCCGGTCAAAGAGCCCGCCTTGAACTTCTCAATAACCTTGCGTCCCATTCACGCCGCAGTGTGCTTGAAGCGATTGTGGTGGACGGGTGGTCGGCACGGGAACATCTCATTGTGGCCAATGCCAGACTCGTGATCTCGGTTGCCAAAAAGTATCAGAATCGCGGGGTTCCCTTTCCGGATCTTATCCAAGAAGGAAACATCGGTCTGATGCGTGGCGTGGCGAAGTTCGACTACACCCGCGGCTATAAGTTCTCAACCTACGTCAATTGGTGGATCCGCCAGGCGGTCACTCATGCCGTTGCGGACCAAGGAAGAACGATCAGGGTTCCCCTCTATATGTCGGATAATATCCGCAAAATGCTGATAACAACCCACAGGCTCACCCAAGATCTCGGGCGTGAACCAACCATTGAAGAACTTGCAGAGGAAATCGAAACGGACGCAAAAAGAGTCCAAAGGATGCAGACATCCGCCCAGCGTCCGCTCTCCCTGTCAACCCCCATCGGAGATGATAGCGAGGAAGACCTCGGGGATTTTATCGCGGACGACACACACCTTCCCCCGGAAGATGAAGTCGCGCTAAACCTGCTTCGCGCACAACTACAAGCCCTCCTCGAAAACCTCCCCCCCAGAGAAGCAAAGATTCTCGAACTGCGTTTCGGTCTGAAGGATGGGAAAAGTTACACGCTCGAAGCAATTGCCCGAAAGTTCGATATTACAAGGGAACGGATTCGACAAATCGAAGCCGACGCACTTAACCATCTCAGGCACCCATTCTACCGGAAGCAACTCAAGGATTACCTCGAAAAATAGACCGCTCAAACCTTCCTTTCCCCCGCATTGTTGGCAGGAAAAAGGACAAGCTGCCCGATTACATCCGAAGCAGAACCTCCCGTAGGACGTGCGTGGTCGCTTTCCGCGTCTGGGCTCGTGTTCCAGAAAAAGCCTCTTTTCCAAAACGGAGGGCCGAGCCAAACACCACTTTGACCGACCTGCGCTGCAACCGATCAAAGAGTCTTGGGAGCGGAGTGCCTTTTGGCATCACATCTTCAAATCCGTAAAGCCTAACCGGAATCACCGGGCAGTGCGTCCGCAAGGCAAGTTCCGCGGTCCCGGTCCGCAGTTCGCGTTCTTCGAGCGGCAGTTCGGAACGTGTCCCCTCCGGGGAAACGACAACGGAATACCCAGAGGACATCAGCCCACCGAGCGTATCGAGATCATCGAGGATGACGCTCCCGGCGCCGTCTCGATTCAAAGGGATTGTCGGTAAAAAAAGCGAGCTGATTTGGGAACGAAACGGGTTGGTGCTCCAGTAATCGGCTGCTTCCGGAAAAACCAGCAGTTTGCGAAGATTCGAAGGTACGGCCTTACGAATCGCAGGCAAATCGGCATGTCCGTAGTGAGGGAAAAACGCCAAAATCGAAGGCTCCGAAAGGTGATTGAGGTTTTCTACACCGGATACTTCAAAGCGGAACGCATCAAACAGATGCAAAGCAAAGTTTCGTGCGGACTCCTGAAGCGGTGTGGATTGCCGAAAAAGGATCTGTTCTTTTCCCATAGAAAAATAAAGCCTTATTTAAAAAAAACAAACAGGATCAGCCGGAAAAACTAATGGTAGCGGACGACAAGCTGCGGGGTATACCCGCTTCCCGTTGAATTATCCGCCGCTTCAAAATAGGCAAAGTCACCCGTCACCGTCCCACCGACAGTCTCGGTAGCCATATGCAGCCGATACTGGCTGCGTTCCCGATTGTTTGAGAGATCACTGCGTACCTGATCGGTTACGTCAACTTCCTTCCAGCCGACGCTCGCATTTGTGGAAAGTGTGGTAAAGCTGGAAGATAACGAAGCCGCACTAAAGTCCGCATGCTCAAGGGTTGTACCATAGTCAAGGTGGTCAAGCATTACCCTTAAGCCCGCCCCATAGGGATCCCCGACCACGCTCACTTGGTATATTTTCAAAGTCGCCTGCTCGATGGTCGCACCATCGGGAATCTCCCCGATACCGAAGCTGACAAACCCGCGCGTTGTCAGGGTAGCGTTCCGTCCCGCTCGCAGCTCAAGTCCAGCGTTGCCCCCCGCATTACTCGCTCGGAATCCGTCCAGCGCAGCGCTTGAGTCGAACGTCTCAATCAGGGTAGTCGGGGTTGGTGTTGGAGCGAGTGTTGGAGTTGGTGTGGGTAATGGTGCCGTGGTCGGAGTCTTGGTCGGTTGAGGGGTAACGCTGGGTGTCGCGTCTGTATCCGTCACAAGCTCGTTTGCGGAAGTAGCTTCCTCACTCACCGCCTCCGTACTGGCTGCCCCCTCCCGGGATGGTGATTTTGAGGCTTTCTGCAGCCCGAACCAGAGTATTCCGCCGCCGACCATCAAGAGAACAGTAACGACAACCAGACTCAAAAAAGCCTTCTTCCATTTCGAAGTACCGCCGGATCCGGCAGGAGCGCTGGGTTGAGGTTGATCTTCTTGTTCCATAATATCTGCTTGTAGCGAAACACAACAAAGTAAGCGAGCTCCCGATCCGTTCCCTGGTTCGAGCACAGTGCGATATTCTAGCTATTCCACCTTCCAAAGTCAACGCTCCAGAAAAGTCAGCCAACCATCTGGTCAACCGTATCTTGCAAAGATGTGCTACACTACCTCCTCAAATGACACTGGAAAACCCCACTCCGCATTCAGCAGCATCTGAGCAGACACGCGAGAAACTCAGGCTCCTCTCCTACGAATTTTTCGGCACAACCGGATGGGAACTGATGCAAACCATCTTCGGCTGTGAGGTCACTCCCGAGTCCCGCCAGAACCTCAATCAGTTCAATGACCATTTGAAACAGGGGTCGGGAGTCGCCTACTTCAACCACATCAATATGGCCGATGGGCCGATTATTGCCTTTTTCCTGCTCAAGGAACTCAGCGGAAAAGACGGGAATCTGAAGCTCGGTGGAGGGCCGGTTGCCCGCAAGCATTACGACTTCACCCGCAGCCTTTGGGCACCAGCCTTTCGCCTGGCTGACCTGCTTGGTGTGGAAATCGCTCCGGTTGTCCAGAGTTATGATATTGACTCCTACTCCCGGACCGAGCGGCGCTCACTCCTGGTGCAGTATCGCGATAAAGCGGTTGAAGTCCTGAGCCGCCCCGGTGGGGTGTGGGCGATTTCCCCTGAGGAAACACGAGGCACCGACGGACAACTCCAACCGGCAAAAGACGGTTTGGCCGAGCTCCATCAATACGGAGAGAATGTCCTGTTTTTGCCGCTTGCCATCATCCCCAAAGGTGAATTTAACCGGAAGCTGAAATTAGGCAAAATCGAGATCGCCGCCGGACAGCCGTATCGAATACAAGAAGTGGAACGGGAAGGGATACAGGATGGTCAACGGGTTGTGGATAAGATGATGGAAAAGCTTTCCCTGCTTCTGCCGCCGAACATGAGGGGCGTTTATCCCTTACCCTAAGTTCGAAGAATCCGGGCCACTGTCCAGACTAAACTCTTGTCCTCGGGCCTCAAGTGCTATTTCCCCCGCTCCTCGCATCGCTCCAATGCGCCCCAGTATTTCCCGATGTTGGGTATGCACTGCACGATGGAGCTCATTTCTTGTCACCTCCTGCGGAAACTCAAGCAAGTCCTCTGCCGTGAAGAGACGGAATTTACCCGACTTTTGATCGAACCGGGAAACGGAACACAGCGCCGGGCTTCCAGATTTTAAAAGCCGCGACACTCCGTTGGCCAGATCCTCACCGAGCCGGTTGACTCCGTTGTATGCGGCAACCACTACCAGCGAACCGGGTTCCGCAACAGCCGAGAGAGACCTTCGATAGTACGAAAGCACCGCTTCCCGTCTCTGCCGCCAATCCTGTTTGGGCGGCTGAAACGGTTTGTTCTTCCAGTGTTCTAAGTCTTGATCCCGATACACCGGAAACAGCTCGACACCGTTGATCTTTCCCAGCCTGGAAAAAAATCCCCGGCGAATGATCGGGAAATAGTAATCGTAGGCAGATACCGGGGCCACGCAACTCCTAACCTTCAACCCCTCGCTCAGAGCAATACTGGTTGCGATAATATCAAAGGGTGCAAGGTGGGCATCCAAAACCACCATTCCCCTTTGACTGAGCATGGCGGAAGCTTTGGATAGACCTTCCTGAGTATGAACATCACCGCTCGCCTCGGTGAGGCGGATGAGGAGTTCACCCACAGGGAGTAGCCCATAGCGGAGCTCACGAAAATTCACATGCGAGTTCTGGCTCGATTGTTCAGGGCTTTGCATAACAACCTTTAGGCTTATAGTCTAGCACAGCAGGGCAACTATATTCACCAAAAATTCCGCTTGTATCCAACCTAAAACGCTCTCTGGATTGCGAGACGGCTGGATCAGCCGATATAGAAACCCGAGCGACTACATGAACAGAAGCGGACTAAGCAGCCATGCGTTTCGGTTTATTACCCTCTGGATGTGCACTTTTTGCCTTCGCGAGTTCATCAATTTTCGCAAACCTCCGGCTCTCAACATCCTTCTCCAGTTGAAGTGCCCTGGACAGCGCCCCAAAAAATCGGGCATCAATTGCCCCTGGTTTGTTCTCCTGAAAAATGAGCCCAAGTTTCCCTTCAGGGATCGTAAGATCCTTTCCTTCAAAAGACCGCTCCCCCTTTGAAAGGATAAGGATTGATACCCCTTCAGCATCAGGTTGCTGACGAAGGCGGCCGATCACTCTTCCGTAAATACCGACATCATCCGGGCTGATGGCGCCGAACTCGGTATGCAAATGGGGCTCTTCTGCAGCCTTGTCTTGGGCGACCATTTTTGGAGCGGTCTCAACCGATGGCATTTCTACCATGCTTAGTCAAGCGTACCACAGCTAAAATAGGTGTCAAGCGCTATAGGTTTTTTTAAAAACAGCCTCGGAATGGATTGCGCTCCGTCAAGACAATCCTGGAGTAATTTGGCCAAGACATCGGAAGATTGAAGGAAGCATCATTGAAAACGGGCAGGGGTCAGTAAATCTTGAAGGGAACTGGCTTAAGAAGAAATGGGTTCTAGACGAAGATGTGCTTCGATTCTTTCAACCCTACTTTGGATTTTCAAGCCAAATTTGTCAAGGAAATTTACTGAATATTTCAGGTCTTTCTGCATTTTGTTTAACTTCACTTCTACATTCTTAAGCCGAGAACTTAATTCTCTTATTTCCGTAACAACTCTTATCATGTTCATTTTCATTTCTGCCTGAATTTCACTTTTATTATTTTCAGACTCAGTTTCAACCTCTTCCCTTATTATTTTTCTGATTTCTTTTAAATCTGTCTTTGTTAACATGACCTGACTATAAATTATCTATGGAGGGATTTCAAGAAGTCAAAGCGTATCAACTGGCTAGATCCAGTTATAGTTATCGAATGGCACCTTGCAGGGCCGGAGGGAATCCCATTCGACTTCGCTTAGGGTAAACTTCTCATCCCTCCGCTATACTTCGCATCGACTCCCTCGCACTGAGCGAGAGAATCGCGTCGAAGTGCAGGGCCGGAGGGAATGGTTCAACAAGCACACCACAAGTCGAACCCCAACCGGTCTTTCTTGCCCTGAGCAATGCCGAAGGGAGCGTAGTCGAAGGATAGAGGTTACATCCCAGAAGACTGTTGCAGCACCTGATGGACGACGTTCGAACCTATTTTAGATTATCCAGCCTTGAGGATTTTCAAAATCACCTGGATAGGATGGGTATCTTAAATCGTTTGCCTCGCAGGCTCCAAATCCACCAGTGACCTTGGACTTTAGTAGTCCAGTTTTTTCTACAATTGTATCTTTGGTGACCAGACAATTTCCCTGACAATCATTGTTGCTGAAGCATTTTTTACCTGCATCGCTAAAAGTGTGGACGCATTTAAATCCGAGCGGGGGAGAGCCAAGCGGACCTGCTAATCCCTGGTAGTCTCCTCTGGAAAAAATACAGCTTATATGTTCCCAGGGATAGTACCCTTGTCTAAATATTAGTAAGAGGAAAAAGGCGATTAGAACTATAAAGAAAATTAGGTATTTTCTCTTCACAAATTAAGTATATCACTTAGGCTATATAGCAGCACCTGATGGACGACGTTCGAACCTACCTGAACATCACAATTTTCAAGATCATTCAATAATTTTGCTTTTTAATTCCTGGGCTAAGGAAAGAAAATATTTTCTCACGACCTCCCAGGATGTCTTTCCCAAGAATTTTGGCGCGTCGTGTGCATCAACAACGTTAGTAAACGAAGTAGCAAGTTGCTCAAAACTGACGTGCATATCGAACTTGAGCCTGTAGTATTTCTGCATATCTTCTGAAGACCATTTGAGAGTTCGTAAACACAGGTATAAATCTACGTAATCTCTAGATCTTTTTCTCGTTACTATAGCCTGAAGTTTGTTCACGGCAAGGTCTTCAAGGCTCGAAATCCTCAGCTTTTGATATTTCGTAAATTCTCCCAGGTGAGGAAACGGAAAATACGAGAAATCTACTTTAACAAAGTCGTTTTTGCCAAAAGAGAAGTAATAGACATCCTGACCAGTGAGTTTTTGTTGTTCAGCTTTCTGAACCTTGAGATTTTTTGCGGCCTTTTGCACCCAGATAGCAACTTTTTTAGCTTCGTATACCTTTTCGGAAAAAAGATCGAAGTCTTCGGAGATTCTGTGTTTAAAATAAAATGCAGAAAGGGCAGTTCCTCCGGACAAGAAGAAGGTTTCGGTTATGTATTTTTCTTGGGCGAGAGATTCCAGAACCGCGCGTTGGTTGGGAGTGAGTACAGTTTTCTCCATAGGATAAATTCTAACATTCTTGCCCGTTCAGGATCGAGCAGTGGTTTCAAATCGGCCCAATTTATAGCAAGTTCGCGTTTGTTGAGTTTACGCCCTTCGAGGCCATAATTGATAAGCTGAGAGAGTTCCCAAAGGCGCTTATGCTGAGGTGATTTGAAACGAGAAACGTCAGTATTCCAATTCTTCATAACCATATTTTACTCCATCAAGATGCTTTTTGCAGCTCTCGGAGGCTCCGAACCCGAGCGAGGTCTCCAGTATACTCATGAGCGCACGATACACGCTCCATGAGTATTTGGGAGCTCGATAGCGAATGCAATGGAAATCAGCTGGCATGAGACTGCTGAGAGTCTCAAATGTTTCATGACCTAGTCATTGCAGGGCCACCAGGATTCGAACCTGGACGAGCGGTTTTGGAGACCGCCATGCTGCCGTTAACATCATGGCCCTCTGCCTGTATTTTACCCCAAGATGTATACTATGTCCAAGAAAACTCCATGAACGAAGCGCACGGAGAACTACATCCACCCATTCAAGAAACCGAAGTCCCGGAGAGAAACCTCCTCGAACGGTTCGACAGGCTCTGGTATCTCGTCAGAGCTGCCACCCACCCAAGCCGCATCCCCGGAGAGCCCAGAGAGATCAACCGCTCATTGCTTAACCGCAACGTGAGAGCCGATCTTCTCCGCCGCTATTATGAACTGCCAAAAACCGACCCCGACGGTCGCAAGCGCATCATCGCCGAAGCCCACATCCGCGACGAGATTGCCCGTCGCTACCTCAACCAGGGTGAAATCACCGTCAATCTCCCCGACTTGGGCCCACAGACAAGCCGCCTCCTCATCCTCGATCCTCCGGAGTCACAGACCACCCTAGAAACGGAGAAAAAACCGCCAATCTATCTCATCCCCAGCATCTCTGCCGATATCGATCCTGTGGGTGGCCTAGCGCAGGAGTTAGCTTTCATGGGAAGAAAAGTTGTAGTCATTGGCTATCCGGAATCAAGCCTGGGAAGGACGACCGCGGAATTTGCCGACAAGGCCTCCCGATCTCCGAACTACGAACCCCATGTCACATTCTTCAAATGTGCTCTAAGGCAAGTTGCACCAGAAGGAGAAATTGAGCTTTGGGCTGACTCAACCGGAGGTCCTATCGTCAGCGAGATCCTCAACGACCAGGCGTTTCAAAAGCGTGTCAGCCAAGCCGTCCTGTTCTCCCCAGCCAGTTCAGTCGATCAATCGAGAATGGAGCTCGCTGCCGGCCTGGCCTACGAGATCGGCGGATTCTCCGGAATGCTCGGCAGATTACCCGCTTATTCGTTGGTCTGGGGAAGAAAAACACCAGACCTCCCCCATCAGGATAAAATCAAATCTGCCATCTTCAACGCTCAGTTAGACAAGGTCTGTCGAAAAGCAAAGTCTTGGCAGCAGATGAAAGTAAAAGAGGGAGGAAAAATAGTCATATGGGCTGGAAAGAACGATCGCTTAACCAGGAGTTACGAACTCGAGCAAGAAGTCTCAGATAATCCCCAGGTCGTTTTCCTTAAAGAAGAGCAAGGCCTCCACGTCACCCCGTTGATTGAACCGCAGCGTATCCTCAGGGACATCTCCGCCGCACAAAAATCATAGACAGTCCCCATGAGAAACCTTCATAAATCATCAATCTTTCTACATCCTGTACGCTATACGCTAAACCCTAAACGCTATGTGCCATCAGCCGTTTGCTACTCGCTATCTGCTATCCGCTATTAGCCATAAGCTATTAGCTATATGCTATCTGCTATCAGCTATCAGCCATTAGCCATTAGCTACTTGCTATCCCGCACTTCTCCCCCACCCTTGTCGCAAGTTTCTTCCAAATCCTCCTGACACCATCGCTGCGCAATTCCGGGTGGTCCATGTACCCTGAAAAATCAAGCATCGCTGACAAAACCCCGCACTGCCTAAGCTTCAAAATTGCCCTCCCGGCATCCCTTCCCGAAGACGGGAGGAGTAACCCCCGCCAATGCTGCGCCCGTTCTAAAAATGCTGCGTCAATAAGCCTCCGCTCGCCGGTAGAAAGATATCTCCCGAGAACCTCCCGATCAGCGGGAGACGGCAACAGATCGTGCCGCACCAAAAACGCCAGGTTATCATTCTCCTGCCTTCCGACCGGATTCGAAAAAAGAAGGATGACCCCACCGCGCTGCTTCGGGGTAATCAATGCCTTAAAAGCCTGCTCGGAGGGTTTGGTAATCTCGACTCCGAATACCGAGTTGGCATACTCCTTCTCATAGCCGGCGACGACATCCCGGTCCTGTATCTCCGCGACCACCCGTACCGATTTTCTCTCTCCGCACCATGACAAAAACCGTTTTGTGTAGTCTGATTCCCTAGAGACAACGGTTATGTCGGCAATCCTCTCCTTTTCTAATGTAGTAATCATTTCCTCAATATAGTTCAATTGGACGGCTGCACCGGATATTGGAATCATGATCTTCATCGGCTCTTTGAACCGGGGATTGACTTGCAACTTCCGATCGGCAAACGCTTTGTTTGTTAAAGGCTGACAGAAATCTGCGGAAACCGGATACGGCACTACAAACACCTCCGGCACAATTCTGGTAATTCTCATCATGTATCTTTCCAGAGATTCTTTTGTGGTTAGACTTGGAACAAACAGAAAATCCGCACCGACCACTCCCCACACCTTCTGCGGCGAATCGTCGGTCACTACCACTGCCAAAACCACGCACAGTTTAAACTCCTCGGCAAGCCTATTTTTGATCGCAGCTATCTGGTATCCTAGACCGAAATGGGTGGAAACAATCAACAGCACTTTGGGTTTTGGCCGTCGTCTTTTGACCAGCTCAACCAGCCGATGGTAGGCTTCCTTGCCTTTTCTTCGCAGCCGCTCCCGATACAGCTCTGAAAAACTCTCCTCAACCAATGGGTTGTTCTGAACGAACTCCATAACTGCCCGCAAAATCACGTTTCGGCTTGCCGCCCGATGCAACCCTTGAGCCGACTGATCCTCAAGTCCCAACACCTCCACCCGCACCCCTTCCTCCAACCCCCCGCGCAGCGCTTCCGTGACCCGTACATGTCCCAGCCCCGCAGGTGAGCTGGTTAAAACCACCATCACATCCTCACGGGCAAAGAAATCGGAAAACCTCCCTTTCTCCATACATTCAGTGTATGTAAATCTCATCGTCAAAGCAAAACAAAGAATAGGGTATAGGGTTGAGCATTCAGTCTTTAGTCATTAGTCTTTAGTCTTTAGTATTTTGGCTGTTCCCCTTTGAGCGGAGCTATTCGAGAACACGCGAAAGCGAACACCATTGAAAAGCGATCAACTGTCTGACGAGTGCTCGACGCGAAGGAGTTTGATCGCATTGCGTGAGCGAGACGTGTTCCCGAAAGAACGCTCATGGGGCACCTTTTCTTGGATACTTCTTTGGGTGAGCAAAGAAGTATCTGCCCTCTTGTGCGAACAAGAAAGTAGCAACCTATACTTCCCTGGACAAGCACGCCAAAAATATTTATCATGAAAGTTGATGGACCCAGAGCTCCAAACCATCCTCGAAAAAGAACGCAAACTTCTTGAAGAAGCCGAAGTTCCCATCGCCACCGTCTCCGCCACCGCCTTCGACCAGATCGGCGAGGAGTATGCGTATAAGTTTAAAAGAGAGGAAATCGTCTTCTCCCGCGCCCACTACTCCCAAGCGCTCTCGCTCCTCGTGACCGCGGCCCACAGTGACAAAACCTTCTGGTTCGTTGATCCGACGAACTTCGTCGCTGCTGAGGATTGGCAAAAAGTCGTCATGACCGAGAAAATTGCCGAAGCCGTCGCCCGACATGAACTCCTCAAAAAAATCAAGGGCATCATCGATACCCGGGCCCGCGAAAAGCTCCCCATCTCCGACGCCATCAAGGAGCCGCTGCTTTTCTTTTTTCAAAACGTCACGCGCCCCATCGCCTCCTTCCATTACGAAACCGGAAACCTCCTCGTTGACGCTGGTAAAACCGTCCTCCAGGCCGTCACCGACCCCCACGTCCGCCCCCAGTACCTCAAGAATGCCGACAAGAACAATCTCAGTTTTGCTGTTTTTGACGACAAAACCAAGATCGAGCTACTTGAGGGAGCCCAGCGTGAGAGGAAAACCCTCGATGCCGACCGCGTCCACGTTACCGGCCCGCCGGTCGATCCGCGTATCGTCGAAGCCCGCAAAACCAAGTCCGTAGATAAGTTTGTTGAGCGCTTCACCCATCCGTCCCCCATCGAAGCGAGCCTCCGCCTTGGGATTACTACTGGGGGCCTTGGCACGAACAAAGGCGAGATTGAATTGATCTTAAACCAACTCCTCCCCCACCTCACCGCCACACCACCAAGAATTCAGCTGGTCTGTTATGCCGGAACCCACGAGGACTTCGCCGCCATGTTCGGGCTCTTTGCAAACGCCCACCAAATCGCCGTCGGAAACGAGTTTGATCAAACCGCCACCTACCGCATCCTTCGGGGAAACAACATTATGGACGCCAATGAGAAACTCGTTTCTTGGATGTTCCCTTGGGCCGATGGGGTAATCACCAAACCTTCCGGAGATATGGCGTACGACTCGGCTGCAGCCGGCTGTTTCCTCCTTCTCATGGAACCATGGGGCGAGTGGGAGGAACGCATCCAGGAAACATTCGAGCAAAAAGGCATCGCCCGCCGGGCTAACCCTGAAACCTTCCAAAGCCAGCTCAAAGCCCTCGAACAGCCCGCCCTTCATGACCACGAAACCTGGTTTGCCCATGCAATTGAGCAAGCCTTAAATCTCGATACGCTTTTCTTAAGCGGGGCCCAGAACATCCTCAATACGCTATTAACGCTACAGAAAGTCTGATAAAATACCAAGAATGCCAGGCGAATCCGAAGATAGACCTAAACGAGTGAATTGGGTGAGAAAACCCAGAAGAGCGGATTTATCAGGTGTTCCCCTCTCTAAGCTTGACGAGGCGAGCAAGCGAGGCATTGCCATTGACCCTGGACTTCCTCCGGGTCAAGACGACCCTACAAAAAGGCTGGCAGATGTCACGAAAATTGTTGTTGAAGGAATGCCTGCTCCGAATCACCCCAAAGAGACTGACGAAGAACAATCTTAGGCGGGGTAAGTTCTTGAATTTATTCTTCTCACGCAGTTTACTCATCACCGGAACCCGGTAAGAAAATTGAAGCCTACTCCCCACTACCGTCCGGTTGTTTTTTCCATAACCCCGGCTGACTCAGGCCCAAAAGATACTCGAACGGCACCTTCGGCTGCCACCACGTCCCCATCCTATTCAATACCCTTCCCCCTTCGCGCCCGCTGATGAGCGAGGCCGGAGCAATATGGCGGCGAACCAAGCGCGAAGCATTATTATCTTTAGCGTAAAGGACCGCGTACCCCTCACGCGGGACTTGATCAGAGAGAAACGGATGCGAAAGCACAAACACGGTAAGGTCGGCGTCGCGCGCCAGCGGATCGGGAGCAAACCGTGCGACAGAAATACCCTCAACAATAGAGATTTCAGGCGCGTCGTGTAAACCGCTCCAGCGGAAATAAAAAGGCTCACCTTCGCTGCCAGGATTTGGTACCGCAAATCCGGTCGCCCCGTACCGCCCGTCCTCGGAAATAATGGAAACCAAGCGGTGATTCGGCAAGTCACCGGTTGAACCCAGCTCCGTCGTCAGCCAGGTCGTCTGGGTGTAAAAGGGACGAAAGATAAGGTCCCACTCATTCTGCTCGCTGGCCGCTACTGAAGAGTGCGGCGAGTAGGCTTGCACCACGACCGGCGCCAGGGGAACGGTTATCCCCCGCTCCTTTACCCAATCGGCAAAGCCAGGATCTCTTTCAGAAGATTGCATTTCCTTAAGAAGAAATTAATACAAGCCCAGCGTGGAAATCAGCGTTTAGATACCCCCTGTATTTCCCGGCTCTTCTCCACCGCCCATATTCCCTGAATACTCCGGAAATTCCCGTCTCCCCATCAACCCTTCCCAAAGCGCATCGAGCAGCACGTGCGCTTCATCCTCACGCCCCTGGGCTTCTAGAGCCCGCCTGCGATCCATAGTACGCATAAACCACTCGCGCTGGCCGGAACTCATCTTCTCGGCAATGGTGTACAAGAATCCTCGTGCCGGCATATCTGCTGTGATGACTTGTCCGAACCGTTTACCCATTCTCTTCTCAGCTCTTAACCCAGTCTCCTCAATCTGTTCCTCCGAAACCGGCATTGGAGTATAGGATGACATAAACTCACTATGTAACATATACTGCCCTCACTTCAGCTTGCTTGTTTCCTTGTGCGGCTGATGCTTCCGACAACGCTTACAAAATTTCCGCAAATTGAGTTTCTCCGGCGTATTGAGCTTATTCCGTTCTGAGATGTAGTTGAACGAGCCGCAGACTGTGCACTTGAGTCCAACTACAATCCGCGGTCCTTTCTTCGTAGCCATAGCAGTGCTCCTTTATTCTGTGAATTGTACCAGATGCATCAACTATTCGATAGCCTATGACGATTTTTCTACTACTCTTCTTGATTCTTTATTCTTTATTCTTTATTCATCTTTTTTTTGAGCCTGGAGTGGGGATTGAACCCACGGTCTCACCCTTACCAAGGGTGTGCTTTACCACTAAGCTATCCAGGCACTCTTGCGGGCAGGTCTGGCACATTTGACGTGCTCTACCACTGCCTGCCCCGTTGAATTTCCGAATGCGAAGCGGTTCCCCAAGCAAGTCGAAAATTCTTTACGGGGAGCCATCCAGGCAGCTTATTACCCGATGATACTTTGCTATTGTACCAGGTTGAATACTAATAATCAGAGATTCTCGCATATGACGCCGGCGGGAAGATACAGTCCGAAACTCGGGTGATCTCAACACCGTCCAAATACCTACAAACCTCCTGCACACAACGGTCACGGTACTCCCCACAAATCTCCGCACTGGTAATCTGGGCTACGAGTGCATCATGGAACTCCCGCGCCCGTTCCCCAAGAAAACCATGATCGATGATTGCCCCTCCATCATTGGTTGTCGGAACAAGCAGCGCTCCTTCAGGATTACCGATTGCGTCCAATGCCTCTTGCCGATACATGCTCGGGAGGTAGACAATAATTGTCCTTCCAACTTCCACGGACTGGGCAACCTTCTCCCGAACCCTTTCAAGGTAGGCATTGTAGCCGATCCGATCATATCGCGGGGTCACCGATTTCTCCCCCGGCCACCAAAGCCGAAACCCGGGGTGGACAACGATCAAAGGATTGTCCCGAATCGTAGAAAAAAACTTCGGATGTTCACAAAGCGAAACGTAATTCTCCCATCCGTCCCAGGCAATACCCTTTCGAACAAACCTCTCGATACGACCAACACCTCTCTGTCCATCGCCAAATCGCTCCAAAGATATCATAGTTCTCCGGTTTGATCGTTAATCTCAGTATGGGGAGCAAAAAGTGGTGGCGCGTTGAACGCGCCAATCACCGCGTTTAACGCGGTGCTGGGACCAGGATTCGAACCTGGGTAGCCTTGCGGCGACAGTTTTACAGACTGTTGCGATTGTCCACTCCGCCATCCCAGCCTTTCGATAAACTCAGGGTGAACTTTGAGCCGAGGGTGGGATTCGAACCCACGACTTGCTGTTTACCCGCCTCCATTGTCTGGAGCCGTCTGTCGGATTCGAACCGACGGCCTGCTGTTTACAAAACAGCTGCTCTGCCGCTGAGCTAAGACGGCATCTGGCGGGCAGGCAAAACAGCTACCCCGCCTCACATCGCCTGAGCGAAGCTCTGGCGGGCAAGTCTGCCGCTGAGTTACCTCGGCAACCGCAAAATCACCCAAAGTATAGCAAAATTAGCCTGGGATAACAACAGACTTGCTATCATTAAAGCAGAAACGCTAGAATAAAAGACATGGACGAAACAAGCCAGAAAGAAGATCCGATCTCGGATGAAACTGCAGCCATAAGAAGGCTTAACAGTGCCGGCCAACGGACTGGCGACCAAGAGACACAAGACGCAGCCGTTGTACGTGCTGCCCGTCTGGGACGAAAAAATAAGGACTTTGATCTCACAAATCCCACCACAGCCAAAATCCTCGGTCTAACCCACGAAGGAAACGACCACAAGAAAAAACCCTAACCGACATCCGTATAACTTCTACAGTCTCAGGAAAACGAAGTGTGAGAATTCCGTACGAGGGGCATCTCGGCAGAACCTAAAAGGAATCCCGGAAAAAGCTGAGCAAAAAACCCGCAGGGATACTAAATGAAGTTCAACAATGCCCTACAAGAAGCGCTCGAACGAGAAACTATTCCCCGGATAACTCCAGGTGGGTGGGCCGCCCTGCACCGTTACAGTGCGGGGACGTTCCCTCCCTAAAAAGCGTGAATTTGTGGAGGAAAATCGTCCTCGTCTACCCGCTTTTCGTAGGGCAATCCTATTATATCACGTGTGAAAAAGACCCTGTCAAGAAAAAAGATTAAAGAAGTTAAAGCCGTAGCGTTTTCAGGTAGTAACGAAACGCCCCATTGATATCCGGATGCCGCAGTGCAAATTCCACGATCGTCTTCATGTACTCAAGAATATTCCCCGTGTCGTAGTATCGTCCACCCTTGATCTCGACCGCCATCACGCGCTTACCGTCGGCAAGCATCAGCTTCAAAGCGTCGTTGTAATATAGCTCCTCTCCCTCCCCCAATTGCTCAAGCGCTTTATCAAGATAATTAAAGATCTCCGGGGTAAACAAAAATCCGGAAACATTGGCCAAATCAGACGGCGCACTTTTCTTCCCGGGTTTCTCAATGATGGTATCAACCTCAAGTACTCCCGGCTCAATCTCCCGCCCTCCGGCAAACCCGTAGCGGGCATAATACTCATCCTCAATCGCCCGGACGCTTCCGAGTAAGCTGCAGCCATATTTCTCGTACGCCGCAATCAGCTGCTTAAACCGCGACGGCTGAGCCATAATAAAATCATCACTCCAGGTGTAGATAAACGGTTCGTTCCCGATAAGGTGCCTGACGTTTAAGAGTGGCGTCCCATTTCCGTACGGACCCTTTTGCCTGACATAGACAAAGTTCGCCATCTCGGAAATCCGCTCCACCGCTTCCCAGAGATGGCGTTTCTTCTCACCGCCCATCTTGAGGTTCTCGATGAGGTCACGATTGGGAGCGTCGAAGTGGTCTTCTATGGTCCGTTTGTGATACCCGGTGACGATGATGATATCTTTGATCCCGGCATCCACCAACTCCTCAACCACATATTGGATGACCGGCTTGTCAACGATCGGAAGCATTTCCTTGGGCATCGCTTTCGTTTGCGGCAAGAACCGCGTTCCGAACCCGGCCGCAGGGATTACCGCTTTTCGAACACGCTTTAAGGAACCTTTTGAAGCCATAGGACAACTCGACTTGAGGTAGCTCCAATGATACCCCGCCCCACTCCGAGTGTCAAACCAAGTCGCAGATCGGTGATCCACCACGCTTGATCAGAAAATAAACGGCCAAAGCATCTTTGCACTCTCCCATAGCGCTATGATAAAATACACGCCTGATGGACAGACAACAATTTTCGATCGCGAAACCATCTCTTGGGAACACTAGCCCGATTCAATTCATCCGCCAATCAATCGAAGAATTGAAAAAAGTCAGCTGGCCGACGCGAACGGAGACGGCAAAACTTACCCTTATCGTTATTGCCGTTTCAGTGGCTGTCGGCTTGTATATCGGCGCTCTGGACTTTCTCTTTACAAAACTCGTCGAGCTCATCATTCAATAACAAACACGGTAATGCCTACCAAAAAAAAGCAACCAGCCAAAAAGGAGACTCCGGTGGAACGACCCGCAGAGCTTGAGCTTGAAGAGGGCGTAAACCACATCATCTTTTCCAAGTCCGACGACGCCCGGGGTCAGTGGTACGTCGTCCACACCTACTCTGGCCATGAAGCGAAGGTCGCAGAAACCCTTCGACAGCGGGTCAAAACCATGAAACTCGAGGGGAAAATCCTCGAGATCCTCGTCCCAACCCAGGATCGGATAAAGATCCAAAGGGGCCAGAAAATCACCGTGAAGGAAAAAATCTTCCCGGGGTATCTCCTTGTAAAGCTCATCCTCGATGAAGATTCCTGGCTCGCCGTCCGCACTACCCACGGAATCACCGGGTTCGTCGGTACGGGGAACAAACCCACTCCCCTTCCTCCGGAGGAAGTCAAAACCATCAAGAAGTTCATGCGCATGGAAGCGCCCAAATACAAGGCAGTCTTTTCAATCGGCGATGCGGTCAAAATCATCGAAGGCCCCTTTGCGGAATTCCTCGGAACCGTGGACTCTATCGACGAAGAGAAGGGCAAGGTCAAAGTCCTCGTCTCCATTTTTGGTCGGGAAACCCCAGTCGAGCTCGACTTTTTACAGGTAGGACAGGTATAGAAGAGTGCGCGAGAATCTCACCCTTCACTTCCACAACTTTTTCTGCTAAGATATCAACGTTCAATAACTTTGAATTTTGAACTTTTCACTTTCAACTGTTATTGAGCCTCCCACCTCGGAGATGATCGAGGGAGCGACGGATAGAGGAAGTCGCGAAGAACTTCAGGTAAACCTACTTCGTCTTCCCTCTACCCTAGACCCTATACCCTAAACCCTACACTTATGGCAGCAATAAAAATCAAAACCGTCGTCAAACTCAATTTGAAGGCCGGAGAGGCAACCCCGGCCCCGCCAGTCGGCCCAACCCTTGGCCAGCACGGCGTTGCAATCATGGATTTTGTCAAAGCGTATAACGAACGGACGCAAGACAAAAAAGGCCAAGTCATCCCCGCGGAAATCACGATCTATGAGAATCGTACCTTCACTTTCACGACCAAACTTCCTCCGGTCTCGGAACTCATCAAGAAACAAATCGGACTGGAAAAGGGTGCCAAGACCTCGGGTTTAGAAACGGTAGGAACCCTCACCCGGGCCCAGGTCGAAACAATCGCCCGCGAAAAGATGCAGGATTTCAACACCAAAAGCTTGGAATCCGCAATGAAAACGGTGATGGGAACAGCGAGAAGTATGGGAGTCAAGATAAGTTAAAAGTGTAAAGTGAAAAGTTAAAAATTGACATAACTTTAAACTTTGCATTGTAAACTTTGAACTTGACCGACTGAAACCGCGTTTGACGCGGTGAAAGGAGCGAACGTGGGTCAAAAACGCATCTCACTCGTCGATCTCACAACGAGCCAAGAAGGGCCAAAGAAAATCAGCCAGAAAAAGGCTGCCAGGACGGTCGGAAAAACCTATAAAGGCAGCAAGGGAACCGGTCGCGTTGCAGATAAAGGCGAGCCGATCGAAGGGTTTGAGGTTCAATCGACAGCCGAATTGGAGCCCGTTTCCGTAGGGGAAGTACCCGAGGAAGCCAAAGCCAGAAAAAAGAGGGTGCGCGAACGAGGCCACCGGTATCGCCTGGCTCGATCACGGGTAGATCGAACAACTACCTATCCGCTCGGTCAAGCCATTGATTTGGTAAAGAAGACAACCATTGCTCGATTTGATGCCACCGTTTCGGCGCATCTCAATCTCACCCAAGACGGGATAAGCAAAGAAATTCCATTTCCCCATCCTACCGGTAAAACCACCCGGGTGGCGATCGCGACGGACGAGCTCCTCGCCAGCCTTGAAAAGAAAAAGCCCGACTTCGACATTCTCCTGGCAAACCCAAGCATGATGCCCAAGATCGCCGCTGTTGCCAAAATCCTCGGCCCCTTGGGCCTGATGCCCAACCCCAAAAACAACACGATAACCGATGATCCCCAGAAACGGAAAAAAGAACTCGAATCCAAAACCACCGTCAAATCCGAAGCCAAAACCCCACTGATGCACGTCACGATCGGCAAGACCTCGAACAAACCGGAAAATCTCGCTGACAACCTCAAGGCACTGATCCTGGGTGTCGGCACAAAAAACATCACCAAACTCACCCTCGCTTCCTCGATGAGTCCTGGAATAAAAATTGACCTTACCGAATTCCAATAAATTCCCGAGCCCGCTGGTAAACGAGACACCGCTCTCCCTACTCCTTATTTATCCTGAGCGAGGCCAAGTCAGACTTGGCGAAGTCGAAGGACTCCGTACTCCCTTCTCCACTCTGTGTTATCATAAAATACGATGCTTGACGACCAAATCCTCACGGATGCCATTAACAATTCTCCGTTAACTGACCAAGATAAAGATCACTGGGTCAGTCTTCTTCCCAAACTCAATCAAGGCCAACGCGAGCAGCTCTTCCATAGCCTCACCGCAAAAACAGAGATAGCCAAGGTAATTGAACTTATCGAAAGAGCTCTTCAAATCATCGCCCAAGCGGAAGAGGAGGCCGAAGCTGAGGTCAGAACGGAGGAAGAGAAAGCCAAAGAGAAACAGGACCTTCTTCATGAACTCGAAGCCATCCGGGAGTCTGAGGAAGAAATTCTCTTCGACGAGGAAACGCTGTTAAAGAAACAGGGTGAAAACCAAGCCCAAATCGAGAAAATCCGCGAAGAGCTCCGTCACCTCTCCCTTGAAGTGCACGGAGAGCCCCCGCCATCCGCTCAAGTTCCCGCACCTTCCGCGGGTTGATCAGGCCGGGACTCATCGGTTTTCGACGTCCCTTCAACTTCCTCAAGCTCTTCCTTAAGTTCACCCTCCTCTTGACCCAATAGCCTCTTTAAGAATCCCATGGCCTGGTTTAAGGCGCTACGGATGCCTTCAACCGGATCCTGCTCTTTGGTTTCCTGTGTGTTTGTATCAGGCATATACTCCTTTCATGAACAGTATACAGAAATCTCAGTGGAGATTCCTACTGCGGCAGTTGTGGTAAAAAAACATAGCCTGTATACCATTGACAGGCCATGCGCTATAGGGTAATATGGGCCAATGGCAGTAAGTGAAACCGCCCGACATCCCAAAGGAATGACCCGTCGCGAATTTCTTGAGCTTTCCGGAAAGTTTCTGGGTGCAGGCGTAGGATTCGGAATCGTGGGAGGAACCGTTATCGCACTCTCCGACATTGCAGGCGAGCGGATGGGAACCGAATCAAATGCTCCTGTCAGCATTTCTGAAACAGAACTCCTTGACCTCTACCGCGACATGTTCAATCCCGAAAAAGACTATCGCTTCGCTCAGCTTTATCGCAACCCAGAGATTGCCAGAGAAGTGTCCTATCTCCCCCGACTCGATTCCCCTTTGGATAGAAAGATCGCAATCGCGCTTCCTTGGTCATCGAGCGATGCCAAAAAGGCGCGTTCCTCCTTTTCCCCTGAAGCAGCCGAGGCTGTCCGGAAGCAAGATCTCCGCCTACCCAGACAGCTGCCTATTCTGACCGCCGCGGTCGTTCTCCCGCCTTTCCCCAGCGAAACCACTGGCCCGTATCCGGACGACCCTTCCGCCATAATCCTTGACCAATCGTTCAGAAAACAAGAAGTCATTCGTCTCGTTACAACGGAACAAATTTTTGACCAGGTCAACGCTTCCTGCAAGGTCAACTGGATCGGACTGACAAAAATATGGACCGACCAAGCCGACGGTGCACCCGACACCCTCTCGTACACAGTAAGCGGTCAAGACGGAAGAGAAATTCGAGCTACCTTCCCCACGCAACTCGGTACAGTATTTATCCCGGAATGGGTTGAGATTCTCTCCGCCGTTCCGCTCGAGCAGACTCTGCCCCTCCCTCCGGACAGCCCAGACTCAAGCCCGCAACGCTTCCCGATCGCCTAAGCCTACAAGTTTGCGGTTTTCCAAACGAACAAACAATGACAAGGCTTGACAAGCCTTCCCCAAACCCCTACAATCTGATTCGTCCGAAGACAGCAGGCATAACGTAAGTCCTGCCGAGGAGAAAAAGTCTTTTTTTTGTGACTTCTCCCCGCGGAGAAGTTTTTTATTTCTGCTTTCTTTTATTCGAGACACTAAACCCTAGACCCTATACCCTAAACCCTATCTGTATGCCTTCCCAACAAAACATCACTGCCGTCCGGGACCTTTCAGACAAGCTCTCCCGTGCAAAGCTGGTCATCCTTTCAGATTATTCGGGCCTTCCGGTGAATCTCCAACGGGATCTCAGGGAAAAAATAACCCAAACCGGTGGCCAATTCCTCGTTGCCAAGAACACGCTCTTTAAGCTCGCATTTCAAGAGAAGAGAAAGGGCTTGCCCCGCGACGTCGAAGACGTTTTGCGGGGTCCAACAGCCTTCCTTTTTGCCTTTGAGGACGAGATCGCTCCGATCAAGGCACTCATTGAATTTTCCAAGGAACATGAGTTGCCAAAATCCAAGCTTGGTATCTGGCTAAAACCGTCGGAGAGACTGCTGTCCGAAGAAGAGATTAACGAGCTCGCCGAGCTTCCGACCAAAGACCAACTCCGATCCCAGCTCATCGGCTCGCTGAACACACCGATATCACGCCTTGTCCATGTCCTTTCGGGAAACTACAAAAAACTCGTCTTTGTTCTTAAAGCAATAAAAGAAGCTAAACCCGCAAACTAAACAGAGACACTAAACGCTAGACGCTAATCATAAAGGGGGTGAGTTAATTATGGCAGACAAACCAAAAGCAGTGAAAAAACTTGCCGGAAGCGTTCAGAAGATCGTCGAGGAAATTGAGAAGCTTACCGTCGTCGATCTTTCAGACCTGGTAAAGGTTTTGGAAGAGAAGTTCGGAGTATCCGCTCAACCGATGGCAATGGCTCAAGCGCCGGCGGCCCAAGCTCCCGGAGCTCCCGCTGCAGGCCAACCAGCAGTACCGGAACAAAGCGAGTTCGATGTCATCCTCGCCTCTTCGGGTGCAAACAAAATCGGTGTCATCAAGGCTGTCCGCGAAATCAGACAGGATCTGGGTCTCAAGGAAGCCAAAGAACTCGTCGAAAAGACTCCGCAAAAACTCCTTGAGCGAGCCAAAAAGGAAGAGGCCCAAGAGGCTAAGAAAAAATTAGAAGAAGCAGGCGCTCAAGTGGAGTTGAAGTAACTCTGAAACTCCACCTGAGCCGTCCCGTTAAATTCCAGAATGCGAAGCACGACAGTATGATCGAGCGAGCAAACTGGAATTTTTTCGGGAAGCGCAAGTTGAGCTGAAGTGAAACCTGAGCCGTCGGAAACTGATACGGAAAATCTCCTGTTGACACGAAGCGAAACGCTCTGATATAGTGCGTAGTGGTATGGAATTGAGTGATGTAGGAAGCGCGGCGAAGAGCCTGAGCGGAAAACGATACCTCTCGTTGGACAATCTTCCCGATCTTCTGACGGTACGAGAAGTTGCAGAACTCTTGAGAGTCTCCCCCCTCACCATCAAGCGCTGGGGGAAACGGGGCAAGCTTCCGGCAATCCGCATCAATTCCCGCGGCGACCGCCGCTACCGGAAAGAATCCGTCCTCTGGGTTCTCGGTATGACTCCGAAAGAATCCCCATCAACATAGCTTCATAGCTTTCTAGCTTGTAGCATCTTTACTCTCTAGTTCCCCTTTGAACGCAACAATTCAAGAATAGCCCAAAAAAGACACTCTCCTAAATATCCCCTTTGAGCGGAGCTATTCGAGAGCGTAGCGCGCGAATACCTATAGGATGCGACCAGAGCGCGTTCCAGCGGTCCGACGTAACGTCGGACCTTTGGTCGCATAAAATAAGCAAGCAAGCTCTCGAAAGAACGCTCACTGGGGCGTCATTCTTTGGTTACTTTCTTAGACGAGTAAGAAAGTAACCCCCTCTTTGGACAAGTAAAGAAGAATATCTAAGCCGAGCCGTTCTTCTTCAGCTCCCCTGCTACCGTCGTCGGATCGGCGATGTTCACCGAAAGCCCGGTTCCGAGCTCAAAACCCGCACGGTGGACGAGCCTGGGGATCAAGCGGAGATACCAACATTCTCCCGGAAAAATATAGAAATTGTAGCTCATCTCAGGAAAACGAACGAGCAGCCGTTGCAGCATAGCCTGAAGAAGCCTGGAAAGCTCCGGAATCTGCTCGTCACGGATACCGCCAAAAAAGCACTGCTCTCCCTTCTCGTGCTCCCGCTGACAACAGATTTTTGGAGCGATCCACACCTCCCACGGCCATTGGGAAAAATCGGGCGACCAGGCGATGAAGTGTTCCCCTTCCTCAATGACATTACCGACAGGCTCAATCGCGAGCACATCCAAATTGATCTGATGCGGCACCACGACAACTTGGGAGTGTGGATGCTGCAGCGAGGCACCGCTTTGCGGTCCGACATTTACAAAAATAATGACCTGGCCCCTTTTCCGCAGGGCATTGTACCGCTCGCGGTAAACGCGCAGGATAATTTCCACATGTTCCTGAGGGAAATCGTCAATATCGGTCAGATGATCCGGAGAATGGATGATCACTTCGTGGATATCGGTAATCGGATACTTGTTGGGAACCACCCGAACCACCCAATCCGGGTCGTGGGGATCTTTCCTCCCCCATCGGTATATTTCCGGGGGCGTGCTCTTCTCGTTTCCATAGCAAAACGGGCAGGTTTCATTAAAGCTGTAGCCGTTCCGCTTGGGAAGTTCCACTTGAGGCTCAGGCGCGGGCGTCGCTCCGTGATTGATGTCATGATCCTTATCCTTCGGCCTGCTGCTGCGGGAAGGGGCAATCACCACCCACCGTCTCGTATTCACATCAGGAACAAACTTTGCCATGCAAAATCCTCCGTATCTTTCATTTCTACTATAACCTATTGCGAAATCAGAAGTCCATCTACACTCCAGTTCACTAGCCTCTCACCTTAATCAACCAACCCTAATACCTGAAAGAAGCCACCCATCTCTTTATCTAATCTCACCCCGCTTGCCTAACTCGACCTTCAATATTTCAATTGCAACCCTCTTGTTCATTACAATGAATCGATCAATCGATTCATTCATTTGTGATAAGGCAGGTAAAAGAGATTCTTACTACCTTACTACCTCACTACCATGCTACTCATGTTAGCTGTAGAGCAGTCTTGACCGATGCCTGTAGCCCTCAAAGATGTTCTCAAGTAACTTGACCAATGGCGGTATGGCCGACGGACCTTTTTGCGGTTGGAAGGGAATTTTCTTAGGTAAAAGTTTTTCCAAAAACTTCCGGTAGTCTTTGCTCAACTCAAGATAATGCTTCAACTTATAGACGGTTGAAACCGAAAGCTTAAGCACACTGGATATCGCATACGCGTCCCAATCGGACAGGATCAAAAACCCCGCCATAACACGCTTTGAAAGCATTACCTGCTCGGTAGGCGTTAGGAAGCCGCGGAACACCATCGAAAGCGTTGAACGACCTTGTGTTTTTCCGATGACGTCCAAAAATCGCTCCCAGAGGACTCTCCATTCTCCATCAGAAAGAATGCGCTTTGAAACTTGGGTCAGAAACTCTCACCTCCTTTCCCAGATCCTCCACAGTTATTTCAATGAATCGATTCAATAAAAACATAGCGGCACACAAGTCACAAGAGGAATAACCTTGATCAAGAACAAGAAAGGAGGATAAACAGGAGAAAAGCTACCCACTTTTTGCAAGCGCGCGCTCATACAGCCTAAGATATTCTTCAGCCGAACGGTCCCAGGAAAAATCCTCGCGCATGCCGGTTCCGACCAACACTTCCCATGAAACCGGTTCGGCCGCGAACATGTCCCGGGCCCGCTCAACGGCCCCGACCAACCCTTGAGAAGAATATGCGGTAAACAGAAACCCGGTTTCACCGTCCCGAATAGTATCGGAAAGTCCCCCGGTTGCCCGCGCAATTGGGAGAGTTCCATACCGCATGCCGATCAATTGGATCAATCCGCAGGGTTCAAATTTGCTCGGAATAAGCAGCGCATCCGCCCCCGCATAGATAAGGTGCGCCAAATCTTCATCGTAGCGCAAAATACATGCGACGTTCTTCGGATAACGGGCAGCCACCAAGGCCAGTCGTTTCTCATATTTCGGGTCACCGGTCCCCAGTACGACCACCTGGCTACCCAACGCCACCAACCGGTCCATGGCCTCAGCCAAAATCCCGATGCCCTTCTGGTTGGCGTCGATCCTGCCGACAAACCCGAGAAGCATTCCCCCCTCTTTTGCAAGACCGAGCTTCTGCCGCAAAGCCATCTTGTTTCCCGCTTTTCCCGTCTTCCAAGTTACCGTGCTGTACTTAGTCGAGACACGCGCATCCGTCTCCGGACTCCAAACTCCGTAATCAATCCCGTTTAAGATCCCGTAAAGATCTGCTTTCCGTGCATTGAGCTCTTCACAGAGTCCCTCGCAATAATCTGAAGTAAGAATTTCTTTCGCATAGGTCGGTGAAACCGCGTTGATCACATCCGCAGCAAGAATAGCCTCTTTCATCATTTTTGGGTGGTAGCTGAGGTTATGAATGGTGAGGATGGTCGCCAGGTTCTTATGGGTAAATCCCCACTGGCTGAAGGTCTCACGAGAGGTTCTCTCAACAAAGGACAAGGCCCGTGCCACATGCCAATCGTTCCCGTGCAAGACTTCCGGCTTCCATTCGGAGTCTTTCAGAAACGTTACGACCGCATCGCAGAAACCGGAGAACCAGGTTTCCTCTGCCTTCGTCCCCGCGATCGCCTTATGAGGCCCGGCATCGGCAAACACATCCCGAGCCAGAAGATAGACTGGCACCTCGCTCTCGCCAAGCCTCGTCACCCCCACCCCACCGTTCTCCTGAACTTGCCATCGCAAAGCATCGATCTCCGGATACCAGGGGATAGCCACCCGCACATCCACCCCTAGCCGCTTCAAAGCCAAAGGAAGGCTTCCCGCTACATCCCCAAGACCCCCGACCTTGACAATCGGCGCCGCCTCCGCAGCAACATATAAGACGCGCATTGCTTAAGTGTACTATGAATTCTTCTTATGGCAAAGACTCATGAAAAATAGGAGCCTTAAGAGGTCGGACCTCTGTGCAGAGGTCCGACCTCTACGTGACAAGTTGTCAAAGAACCTAGGAATTATGTCCCACCTTCAGATAATTCTCCTCGCACGCCTTTCGTTTCAAGAAGAGCGTCCACGAAGGAACCGCTCTGGTTCCCCAATGACTTCTCAAGACTACCTCGCAAGGAATGTTTATACTGTCCTTTTTGTAGTACACTATCTTCAGTCCTCTACAACAAGAAGGCTATGGAACAACCTCCCGAGGAAGAAGGAATCCCTCAAGAACAAACGCCAACCGAGAAAAAAGAAACCCTCCTCGCAGAAGTAAAGAGGAAGACTGAGGATGGAATACGCAGCGTCTTTGATGCACTAGAAAGGTTTGCCGAGTTTGATTCAACAAAAAGTGGACTGGAGGCTGCGGACAAAATCATAAAAGGCTTATTACGACAACAGGTGAAACTTGAAGTATCTTCAATGCGTCTGTATCTTTCCGGCAATAGCGGCGTTGCGGATTCTTTCTTCGATCGGACAAGAGAAGCTCTTGTAGAAAGAATAAGAAATCTACCCAACTATTCACACTATAGGGAGTTGGGATCCGAAAGAGCGGCAGGAGCCCAGCGCTGGCTGCTTGCAACCTATATCCGTGAGCTTCTCAACACCTCCAGAGGACCCAACGAACGACAGCACGCATTATCAAGCGGGGTAGCCTGGTCTTTACTGGCCAGTGACGGCAGGAGAATCTTGCGTGATTCCCAGCAAACAATCGACGGTAAATGGCTATCCGAAACGATGGGTCCTCTAATAAGGGCGAATAGCAACCCCGAAGCCATAAAACAAGAGCTTTCTCGGTTTAGTCAAGGAGATCCGGAAGTAGTACGAGCTGTTTAACGATAGTAAACCAGCGCTTGGAATAAACTCCTGATCATTTCCTTAAGACTGCGACAAACCCCCGACCTTGACTAAAGGCGCCGCCTCCGCGGCAACAAAAAGCACACGCATAAAATTAACTATATGCGAGATGGAGAAAGAAGACAACGATAAGGGGAATCTAACAAGGAAGACATCCTCTGCTCAGATCAAGCCTATGGCTGATCCTCAAGTTACCTAATGCCCGCCAGGACCACCAGAGCTCCCATCATCACCAGCTCGGTCTTTTGGACCAGGAGAATGATCAATCCCGTAATGGTATTGTCTTCCATTAATAAACGGGATCATAAGCTCCGCGAGTAAATCTATATCAGAATTGGAAGTTCCACATTTACCATGTCCATCTCTGTCAAAGTTCCCATGTATTCCCCTTTCTGGATCAAAGAAATATTTTTTTCCGTCACCCACAGTCCAAGTGGCTTTATCATCCTGACCAACTTCAAAGTGTATTCTGTTGACAGTTTCAGAGTCGCCAGCTCTCTTGCTATGAATATATTCAAGTGACACGCTCCGCAAAGGAATCTGGGCTAATTTCCCTTCCCTCCATAATCCAACCGCATCATCTCGGAGACCATACATTTTATCCCATCGATTCTCTTGTTTACCAGAAGAGTAACGTACAACCTCATGATGCAGTGAATACTCCCCATAGTAAAATCTGATGACTTCATCCATCTGAAATCCTTCTTTCTCTTCAATTGTTCTTCGCACTTCCGAATAGAGATCAGTAAGTTGGACTGGGACATGTGCCCGCCAGAATTCGAGCTCAATTCTTTCCAGCTCAGGCTTGAGAGACTCAAAGTCTCTTTTACGTAGCTCTTCCTCTTGCTCCCATTTCTCCCTGGCTTCCTGTGCCGCATGTTCTTGAGCTGCAATTCTAGCTCTCGCTTCCTCAAGTCTACTCATATTGCCCGCAATTCTACATTTCCTTTGTTTAAAGTCAAGAGATCCCTATCTTAAAGAATCTTCATCATCCCCTATCCGCTCCCGACGCGTGATCTCCTCCTCGGAGATAGCGATCTCCACTAGAACGCTTACGCATTTCCATCTCCTCCTCATCAAACATTGCCCGTATCTTCCATTCCGGAAACCCTTGTGCCGCCAACATCTGTGCTCGAGGATTTAAAGCCAACCTTGGATCTGAAATGAGTGGCGGTTCCGATAGACCAAATTCTGGGGTATAGATAGTTTGCGTGAGTGTCTGCTTCGCTTCTTGCTCTTCAGGCTTGACAACAACCACCTTTGGCTTGGTGATAAACCTGTCTTTCTCTGCAAGAAGTACAAGAAGTTCTGAAAACGATCCTATATGGGAGATCGCTGCTATGAACTCGACTGGTTTATTAATAGAGGGCTGATCAATATTCCAATACCAGCCTCCTCGATATATTTCATCCCACTGAAGTGGGAAAAAAGTATGCCCCTTTTTTCCAGATTGAATATGCTCCGAAAACCACCGTGAAAGACCAGCGCTATCCCATTTTTTATTTGCCGCAACGTGACGGTTAAAGTCAGTCTCCTCACTTCCTATAAAGGCTTTCATCCTGTCGCCAACAGCTTGAACTCCTACACACCAAACCCTCCTTGTTCCTGGCAATTCTTCGGGCGGTAATCCTTCCAGCAACCTCTCATGAGAAAAAACAAACCCTCTCCCGACAGTAAACATCTCATCCAATTGTTCCATTACCCATCCTCTCTTTCGTGATAACAAATCAACTATTTGTGAGGGGTTCATATCTCGGTAGGGATTTTGAAGCCGTGATAAAAGTGTTACTTTGTCTCTCTCATCTAGGACCGTCGCTGTTGCTGAAAAATATCGAGGCAAGAGTTCCAGCGTCTCTCCATACTTACGGCGCTCTCTGGCCTGAAGATCAAGCGCATTATTTCGAAGTAAGACTTCAATCTCTGGAGTGATGTTTCTTCTCCAATAATCAAGCTCTAGGATAGGAATCACAAGTTCCTGAAGAACATCCCATCGTGATATTGGATCAACAGACTCAGCTCCTGTAGTCAGCCGGACTACGTGCTCGACGGTGTGAGTAATTAAGACCTCATCAACCTCTCTCTCCCTGACCCTCATTCTCTCTGATTCTTGATTCCAAGCCATTTTGCCCGCAATTCTACAATTTTCTGCACTAAAATCAACAAACCTCTATCTTTAGACAATCTTCATCATCCCTTATCCGCTCCTGAACCGTGGTCACCTTGGGACCCATAACCCGCACTCATGCCCATCCCTGCTCATCACCATCACGTGCTACTCCTCCTCGAATATTATATGTTTTCATATAAATCCGTTTTTCAATACCAGCCCACAATTGGTCGGCGAGCGTATGGAAATCTCCGTTATACTCCTGAAACTTCCTCTCCCCTAACTCATCAGAAAGATCTCCCCAACCCCAACGAACAACCCCATCCCTTTCAACCCTAAAACTTACCTCAAATGTTGAGCCCCCACCGACTATATCGATAGTTGGGGGTATCGGCCTCCCTACTTTCCCAAAGCTAACCAGCATGGTAACCGGGAGATGCATAAGCTCACCACTTTCCCAAAGTGAGATCAAATGCTTCAGATCAAGTCTTTCTTTGAACTCATAATTTCCGTACAAGTAATGTCCTAACAATGTCATGTCACGCTTATATCGTTGGTAAGCAGTTGTAACATCAGGAGCTCGCTCCACCCTGAGATCAACTCCATGATCAAAATATATCCTCCTATTCATTGCTATTTGCTCTCTCCTTGCAATTTCTTTAGCCGCATCATCAAAGAGACCCAATACTTGAGGAGAAAGATGATTCTTCCAGAAATCATCTTCAATACCTACAAGAGCTGGAAGAATCTGATCCTTGAATGTTGCTTCATGGTGACGCCACTCCTCAGCCACTTGCGTGGACTTCAAATCCAGAGCCGCTTTCCTCTCTGTCTCCACAGCTCGCTGCTCAGCTTCTTCGGCCTGCTTCCTTGCAAGATATCTTTGTTTAGCCTCCTCAAGATCACCCATCTTGCCCGCAATTCTACAATTTTCCCAACCAAAATCAAGAAACCTCCTCATGGACTCCGAAAAATCCTCTATGATACAATCACGCTGATCGATGTCAGCAGAAGCGCCGAACCACCAGACTGATAGGCTAAGTCAAGTAAACCGAGAAGCAATTCAGGATAGGAGAAAAAGGACCCAATACGAGCGTCAATTCGAGTCAGCCCTGGCACTCCTTGAAGATTTTGGACAAATCCTCTGGTGGGAAACCGCGTCACCCGAAGAACGTAGCAAAGGCATCCATTATCTGGTGGAAACCGCCGCGGGGATCGTTCCCTTTGGCATCACCTCTTCCCACCGCAAAGCCCAGGAAAAAAGAAAGCGCGGACAGGAACTCCAGAACACAACCATTAACCTCATCGGCCAACACGAAAGGGGCCTTAAACCACTTGAAATTATCGGGGACCAAATTCTGTCTGGCATCCAAGCCTACTTCGCCTCCCGGGAAAGCGCACCAACCGAAGTTCAGCCGACCTAATCCCTCCGTCAATACTTCAGGACCTGCGCGCTGAGCCGCCCTAAAATCTTGGTCTCAAGGATAAGATAGATCATATTCCCTATACTACCCAAGAACCGCATTTGACTCCTCGGCAGGAAAGCCTATAATATGATCGTATGCCAGCCGAAGTACCCTTTCCCCACCTTCTCTATGAAAGTATCGATCGATTCTCCCGCCTTACACCCGAACAGGGAGTGAATAACTTCGTACTCAGAGGTCTGATCGATGTTCCCTCAGAGATTAATACACTTGTCGGCGTCTTTCCCGCAACGAGTCCTCTGGGAGAATTCTATGCTTTGATACAGTTGCATAAAACCCAAGAGATCCGAACGATCTACGAAAAAATCCTCAGTTTGGATGTCCCCGAGAGGGTAAAGTTGTTACCGGTAGAGAAAGATCTTGAGCTACGAACCATGATGGAAGCCCATGTCGTTAAACAGTCTTTACCCAAGATTGTCCTCGGCTTTGGCGAATCCGAAAGCGAAGGGAAGGAAGTTGTCATCCTCTTCTCAATCGTCGGTATCCGACCAGAAGATTCACTTGCCCAAGTTCAGCAGTGGGCAAAAGGCAGGCTAAGGATCCTCCAATGATGGTCCGACCGTAAACTGCCTTCGATAAGAACCATTCCCACTCACCATTAGAAGTCAGACATCGCTCTGGTACTTGCATTTTTTAAAATATACCCTATAATACTCTTGTATGAAATCATTACGGCTTCTGTCCGCCGCTTTTTTTGTAGCCGCAGCGCTGTTCCTTTCTGGAGCGCGTGCCGTGCATGCCTCTGAAGGTACCGCCGAGCTTCGTTCGACCACGGGCCAAGCCGCCCGCTGCTTTGCCGCCTCGGTACTCATGCCCGACTACAACTACCAGGTCGTCGTCAGCTGTCGTGACCTGATCTACCCTGCGACTCCAGAGGAATTCACCTATACGCTCTGGACTAATCCGACCACCGGCGGAAATGCAGCCAAACTCGGTGACCTTGGGGTCGGAAAAGCGCAGTTCAAGACGAAGACCGCTTTCTCAAGCCTCCTTGTCACCAGGGAACGCGGCAACCGGGCCAGGACCCCTTCTGCTGATATCGTCATGCAAGGGGCAGTCCAATCCATCCGTTTCCTCGAGGGAACTCCCCAACCGACCGCGCCGACAGCCAGAACTACCCCAGCCCAAAGCTTCGGAGAGATTGTCGAACAGCCGGAAGCCAGCCCAACCATCGCTCCCCAAACAGGCGGGTTCTTCTCCGGAGTACGCCGAGCCGGCGTCATTGTGGCTGTCGTCCTCTTCGTCATCATCCTCATCATCGCGGCAATTACAAGAGCTCGAGGATAATCCGATTACCGCGCAGGATTCGCGATGGCAAGATCTGACAAATTCTCGAGCCTGCCCCGCATACGACGTGCCTTAGAGTACAGGCGGTACGCCGTAGATCAGGCAGGAGTTGTGCGGGGCGGCCATCACCCGCGCCCGCGGCTAACCCACCTTGTAAGGTCGAACCTTTCAAGGTCGATAACTCTGACATGACTACTCCCGCCGAACGAAACCAACTCCGCAACACCATTGAACGCTCACGGGCTGAATACGACCCATTCCTTAAAAGTGTGTTCTCTTGCTTTGCCCAGGATTTCTACGCCCGTTTCGGATCCGAGCCACTCGCTCTAGTCTCCAAAAAAATCGAATATCCTGAGAATATGCGTCCCAACCCAGGACCGCCCGACATGGCATATGCCTACCTTCTCAACGTACTTCATTCAGAAGAATCAGTTTACCCGGTCAGTAGATCTTATGATTATGACATGTCTTTTGCCAGACCTGGGAAAATTACCCGCCGCGACTGGACACCAAATGTCGCCCTTCAATTTGCGGTCTACCTCGTCAAGAGATACGACCAAACTGTCCAACGATTCACCGGGTCACTCCGGCCAGACATCTACATTCAAGCCTGGGGAGAGCCACAGTTCAAACTTGAGTCGCTTACTCTCCCTCGTTTCTTTGTTTATGTTGGCGATGGCGGATGGAACCGCTTCCGTACACAAATCCTCATCGACGCAGAGAATAAACCTGTAGAGACCGTCTGCCAAGAGATTCGAAAGGCCAATGCGCTTCTGGAACCCAATGTCAGAAACCACGCCCGCTACATCAGCGGCTAACCCACCTTTAAAGGAGACTCCCTTAAAGGTAATCTATGACTCCTGAAGCCCCAACTCCATTCACGATTCCGGAAGTGCTTCACGACGAGAAATATCCGCCCCAGTGGTTCGACCTTGAATTTCAGCCCCAGGCTATGGCGCAGCTCATGTCAGAGCTAGGTCAGGGTCGACAGTCGAGACTCGATCGGATTATCATTCGTGGTGGCTTGGTTCTTGGCGAAAGGGAATATGTATCTCGCCGTTTTCTTCCCCTGGCCTACAATCTCGATAGCGATGAGGGAGTACTCGAAGATATAGTGGCTGTTTCCGACAATTCGATACTCAGAAAATTTGGCTTCCAGAGCGGTCACTACGACACGATCAACAACCATATCGTAATTCATCCAGACACTGTAGCTGTTTTCAGCTTGCTCTTTCCGTCTAGAGGCACGGCCAACGAATTCTCAACGACACAAACTTCCGCCGAAAACCCCCAATTGTCGACCATAAAAAAAGAAATCACTCAGGGAATGAGCGTCACACTCATCGATGAACTTGAACATAGCTTCCAAACCGGAATACAACACGTCCCACGTCTCCTTCGTATCGTTCCGCTGAATCTTCTCAACACATACTTTAATCAAGGATCAAAGCAGAAAAGAGAAGACCCCCCTCTCCAACAGTTAGCCCAAGAAGCCGTGACTCTTCGTCAGTTGATTCCCGATGATAAGCTGTCTCAATATGCGAGCGTCGCCCGTTTGATCTCACAAGCACGTGGATTAATCTCGGTTGACTGATAGGAAAAAGAACCTCAAGCTCACTTGTGGAGATGGGAGAGGTCCCACACCTTCTCCGTCCTCAGCCAATCAAACGCGGTGAAGACGATGTCCTGATACAGCCGTAGGGCCTTTCCCGCTCGCCCTTTGTCTTCCTTCTTTTTTTCCACCTCCCGAATCCCTCCCGTGTACCCCTCTGCGACCGCAACGACGTCCGCTAGGCTTCGTGCCCCCCGCTCGATAAGCTCTATCGACCACCAAGGCCGCGCCGACGCCCACCAGTAGTGACATGAGTACAGCGCCTCATCAAGCATCTTCCGTGCCTCGGCTGAAACCGTCTTCCGCTTCGCCGTACCAGAAGTGACTGCATGGATCGCCAAATCGGTGAGCGCCCACTGCTTATCGTGAAGTTCGTTGTCAATGTGGTGCCATCGGGCATAGTAGTTGCGAGCCGCAACCTCCTCCTCACTCGTCCCCCAAGTCGAGGGTATCGGCTCCACCTCCTCAGCAACCGGGAAATGCTGCGGAAGCTCGGAAATCGTGACCGTCTCCAAAGCTTTCCGCCAGTAGAGCTGTCCTAAAACATGATCCAATCCCTTCTGGTGATGCCCGTACGCTTCCCCATCCGTGCCGGTTAAAAGATACCGCTTTTTTGTCATTTCGGGTTTAAGCACCTCAAGAAATTGTTCCGGAGTCGTGATTTGCCCTGAAGCTAAAGCATCGGAGATCACCCGTTCCCGGAAATTGACCAAAAAGCCATGAAGTCCCCGAATGCTATAGAGCTTGCTGTAATCGACAAACCGCCGCTTCTCCGTTTTCCCCTTCCCCGCTCCGCTGACTGTTCCGACGATCCGCTCGAGGTCCAATCCGCCGCTGTAAAACCCCGGAGTGTGCTGGAAATCATACCCTCTCCGGCTTAAGAATCCGGAGTACGCAATCTCATCGACAATCGTCCATCGGTATCCGAACGAATGCGCAATCTCCATCACCCGGTAACTGTACCCCGCCTCTGGGCTATAGAATCCCTGCGGCTGATAAGCACTCCCGAAGTAAAAGTGCTGACTCTCGTTATTCAGATTGATTTGACGGACTATTTCACTATCAGGTAGTTTCGGCAGAAAGGGATGGTACATCGTTCCTGCGGTAAGTTCGATCTGCCCACGCGAAACCAGAGTTTTCAATCCATCAATCACATCCCGATACCCCTCGGTATCAAGCTTCTTAAGCAATAAACCGACGATCGACATCGTTATCCGCGCCTGAGGATTATCCATCAAAATGGAGATAATCGGCCGATAGGCTTCGCGCACCACTGCATCTATGATGAACCGCTTTTGATCCGGAGGCTGGTAGATGTGCATGAAGTTTGCCCAAAGCATAGGAGAGAATCAAGAATAATGAATCAAGAATTAAGCATATAGCATCCGTTAGCCAAAAATTCATCAATTATCAATGTTGAATCGTAAATTCCAAATCGCCCTCTTCCCTCTCTCTATTCCTTTAGTGCTTTATTCATAATTCATAATTCATAACTCATAATTCGTAATTCATATTTTCCTCCCTCATCCTCTCTTGCGTTTCCCGGGTACCCGATACCCCATCCGCGAAATTGTATGGTGAAGCTCCCTCGCCTCCTGCTTCTGAAAGGTGGTCGCGCTCTCGCTCGAAAGAATGGCATCCAGAAAAAGGCGTGATCCGCGCTCTACCATCCCGGGATGCTTATACGGACGGCCGGAAGCCCACCAGAAGGTATCCGAACACAGCGCCCGGTCAAGAATCTGCCTGGATTTGGCATCATTCTCGGTGACGGACCGAAAGGAAAGCTCCTGAAACTTCTTAAGAAGCGTGTGAAGGGGATTTTGGGGATTCCGCCAACGAACCCACACCCGTTCTCCGTCAACCCACTCCGTGTACCCCCAAGTGGACAGAGCCACATCGACCTCCTTCCTTCTTGAGAAAAGCGTAACCAGCTCCGAAACGGAAACCAGCGGAACTCCGCCGTCAGTATCCGATCGGGAAAACAGTTGTTCGAGTAATTCAAGCTGCCGAGGCTGATGATGTCCGAACGTCTCTCCGTCCATTGCCACTACCGCGTATTGTTGTTTGGCAAGTTCCCCTCTCCCAATCGCCCGCCGCAGACCAACCAAAGTTCTCAGCCTGCCGAAGGCGATCCGCCAACTCAAGGTATCTTCACGGGGAAATGCAAAAAGCCTTCCCCCCTTCCGCACGTAAACAAACGCTAAAAACTTCTGCCAGTCCGCCAGAGCCGTCCCGTCAACCAAAACCCACTGAAAACCAAGCTCTTCCAACACCTCCCCAACACCCTTGCTATACCCAAGCTCAGGAGGAAAGAATCCCCTCGGCTGATACGAACTGCCAAAGAAAGAGGTATTGATGCTCGTGTTGATCTTGATTTGGCGGACGATCTCCGTCTTGGGAAGATGAGGAAGAATGGGATGATAGGCCGCAGTCCCGGTCAGCTCCACTTGCCCACGCTCACTAAGACGCCGGATCCGTCCCAAAAGCGCCTCATAATCCATTTCAAGTAACTGTCCTGACAGCGAACCGGGAATATTCAGGGTAATCTTAGCCTTTGGAAACCGTTCCAGCAAATCAACAATCTTCGTATACGACTGCTCGGTAATCCGCCGCACCATCTCCGGGTACTGCGTCGGCGGCTGATAGATGTGAAGAACCAAAGCTAGATACATGGGTAATATACGCAAAAGTCAAATCTCAAAAGTCAAAAGTGAAAACGAAAACGTCACATGCCACTTAAACCCTATACCCTAAACCCTATACCCTATGTTTTAATATTCCACCTGATACGCTTCGCCCGGGTTTTTCTTCAGCTGCTTTGATCGAAAATCAATCGCCCGAAAATACATCTCCTCGTACCGCTTTGCCGCCTTCTTCCAGGAGAAATCCGCCAGCATGCAGTTTCGGACCAGCTTCTTCCAAAGCTTCGCTTGCGAAAAAAGCACCAGGGCTCGCGTCAACGCCCCCATGAACGCCAACGAATGGAAATGCTCGAAGGTAAACCCGGTCCCCTTCCCGCTGACAAGATCGAACTCCGAAACGGAATCCGCCAAGCCCCCGGTTGTCCTAACGAGCGGAACCGCCCCATACCGCATACCCTCAATCGCCACGATTCCGCCCGGCTCCCACCGGCTTGGCAGGAGGAGTAAGTCGGTCCCGGCAAAAATCTTTCTCGGAAGCGTGAAATTCGGCATCAGGTGAGTTCCGACGCGCTTCGGGTACCGCTTCTCAAGGTCAAGGAAAAAATCCCGATACTGGGGGTCTCCACCCCCCATGGCGATGAACTGCACATTGTATTCATCAAGGACAAACGGAAGCACATCCATGACCAAGTTCAATCCCTTCTGGGTATCAAGCCTCCCCATAATGGAAAGGATCGGAATCGAAGGATCAACGGTCAAATCAAACTCTTTCTGGAGGTCAACCTTGTTCTCCACCCGATCCGCAAGGGTTGACAAAGAAAAGTTCTTCTTGATGAGCGGATCGGTTGAGGGATTGAAATCCGTGTAATCAATCCCGTTGAGGATCCCGAAAACCTTGGTTCTCACCTCTTTAATGAGGTTCTCAAGGCCGGCTCCGAACTCCTCCGTCATGATTTCGCGGGCATAGGTCTCCGAAACCGTATTGACTGCATCGGAGTAGATGATCCCTCTTTTGAGGGAATTTTGCTTAAACAGGCGATCGGAAAAAAAACTAGCCAGCGGCCCCTTGCCGTCGTCAAAATCCAGATCGGAGGCATTGGAAAAATCAAACCAGCCTTGGTGGAGGTTGTGCATGGAGAGAAGCGTTGCCACCTTCGAAAGCTTAGGGTCTCCTGCATAACGTGTTCGGAGATCGTTGACAAGATAAGCGGTATGCCAGTCGTTCGTATGGATGATATCGGGGATCCACTTGTCCTTCAGTAAAAACGCAACTGCCCCCCTGGAAAGGAGGGCAAAGCGAATGTGGTCATCGTTGTAGCCGTAGACGTTACTCCGCTGTTCGTAATACTCCATGTTCTCAAGAAAAAGCACTTGAGGATCCCGGGCCCCTTTTCGGGAAGCTTTGATGTTGCACACCAGCTCCGTGGTTCCCTCCCGTTCCCCGGTCGGGACGCGCAGGCCTTTATACACCACGGAGAGCGGATAACGTTTCTCGTCCAAGGTTCCGTATTTCGGAGTCAGGACGCGTACCTCATGGCCTAAGTTTGCCAAGGCTTTCGGGAGAAAGTACATGACCTGCGAAAGTCCTCCGACCGAAGAAAACGGCGCCACCTCCGCCGCAACAATAAAAATCCTAAGTCTCCGTTTCGGCATGCTACGGTCGAGTATAACACAGGGAGAAGTATGGAGTAAGAAGTATGCTGTAAGGGGTTATGAGTGCAAATGGCGTATGGCAGATAGTAGATGGCCAATAGCTAATGGCTGATGACTGAGAACTGAAGACTGATGATTGAAAATGAATGCTAAACCCTAAACCCTAAACCCTATCCCCTATCTCTACGGAGCTACTTCATGCCAGGAGAAGATGGAACGTTGGATGAAATCGGGAAGCCGTGATAAAAACTCCGGTTCGTAGGTAAACAGCTCCGCCGGGGCCATTCGATTGTCCAGATCCAAATCACGGGCGAGCTCAACTCCACCCCAGGCAATAACCGATCCGCGGAACCTGAATTGATCCGCAAGGGTAGTTCCGCAGGTCGCCGAAGCGCAGGTGCGAAACTGACCATCGGTAAGATAGACACCTTCAAGCCGGGTGAGTGTATCAGCCGCCTGGATATTCCCGTTGGTGATGATGGTCAGCATCCCAAGAGGATTCATGGTGATTTCGTGCTGATCGGGGTTGATCGTCAGGGTTCGGTTCAAGGGATTCGGGTCCGTGAAGGTGACAAAGATGGTTAAAGGCTGTGGAATATTTTGCCAATTCGCCCCTGTCAGGGTGATGTCTGTTGCGCTTTGGACTTCAAAGGTGGGGCCACCGGCAGCAGGACGAGTGGTCAGATTCGCAATCGGAACCACGGTTCTGGCTTCCTTCCGCCAAAAGGCATGGCGGAACTGGGGGCCGGAGTACCCGCTAGCTGCCTGCCAGCCCGTTGAAGAAACCGCACCACTCGGGTCAAAGCTGACCGTCCCTGTGGCTTGGACAACACCCACGGAATCCGTACCGGCAAGCGAGAATTGCGGTGTACAGGTCGGGAAAGAAGAACATGTTCCGGGAATCGGAATGCTGATATCGCCAGAGGCTAAAGGATCCGCCCCTACCATGACATCTCCGCCTACGGTCTGGGCCCACCCGCCTTGGCGCTGCGTCACAAAGAAATTGACCCCGGAAGCAGGCGAGGCAAAGTTTGCCCCATAGGCACAGCCGGCCGGACACTTGCAGACCCACCCCGCATCCATATTCTCAAGCAGAGGTTGGTTCCCCGTCAGGCTGATCGGAACCCCGGAAACCGTATACGCACCGCCGCCTCCGACAGGCCCGGTCTCCAGCCCACCCAGGCTGTCATTCACCCGAACCCGCGAACTCGCCCCTGGCTGTGTTCCGCTGTCTGGGGTAGGATTGACGCAGACGCCTCCCGACAGATAGGCATCAAGCGCAAGATCGTTATACACCGTTCCCGTGAACGCCGCCGTACACGTATTCGTGACGGAAGTTACCAAGCTCCAAGGCGGATTAGAATAGTCACAGCTCCCATCCGATACCAACACCTTGACGCGGCCGTACCAGGTACCCGGCGTGATGTTATTAGTGATATAGGTACAGGTTGCCCCGCTGCAGACAGCGCTGGCATCAAGACCATTACTCACTTCAGGGCTCGGGAAGAGATTTGAGGTGTTATCTGCCTGGAAAAGGTATTGCGTCGCCCCAGTTACCACATTCCACCTCCAGGTGATATCTAAAAGGCTGTCGCTGGCATCGCAAGCGGTGGTTCCCGTGAGATTCAAGGGTGCGGAACAAACCGGAATCGCCGTCGTAAAGGAAGAGACGGCCGAGGCGGAACAAGCTGCATCCAGGTAGTTCACCACTCTCCAATAGTAAAGGGTATTGGGTGAAAGCACCGCAGGACCGCTGCCATCCCCTCGGTCATCAAGGTCAGTGCTAAAGAAGTTCTTCGTGGTAGACAGATTGTCGGCAATTATAAGACAAGTACCTCCGAACCCGGAAGGACACCCCGCGGACACTTCAGAGAGTACGGTTCCGAGCATCACCTGCTGCTTGGTCCCTCCTGTTCCGGGTGTCCACTGTAGGGTAGCCCCGCTGCCTGTTATCCCAGGGGTGGTCAAATTGGTTGGTGCAGTTGCTGTACACCCGGGAATCGGTGTCGGAGTCGGTATGGGAGTTGGAGCAGGGGTGGGTGGAACCGGTGTCGGAGTCGGCGAGCTCGAACCCGGACCACAACAGCTCAATGTAGTCCAAGTCAGGTCAAGATCGCACGAATCAACTGAAGAAGTACAATTCTCAAGATATCCCTGCCAATTACAAGATGACCCAGAAACGTTATTACATGCCAGATTATCGGAAAAGTTTTCACACTGGGACGTTGGGTAGGGTGAATTCACACACACGTAGATACACGGACCTTGTCCAGCACAAGCGGCATTTGATGCCCCACATGTCCCAGCTGGATAATAGGGTCCGAAGTCACAGTCAGCGTCAGAGCTACAAGCAGCATCAGGGAAGTTTGAGCATCTCGCACATCCCCAGGAAATATGGCCCTGACAACGTAATGCAGTGGAAGGACAAGCGGAACAGGCCCATCGTTCAGCTGTTCTTGTCGACCAACAAGCGGGCTTCGAACCTCCACACGCCGGATGGCCGTCAATGATTTGACCGTAGGCTTTCTGTTCTCGAAGTAGAAAGAACATTCCGCCAACCAGGATCAAAATAGATATTGAGAGCAGTAAGAATTTCTGTCTCATCGCGCGACACCAATGCCGGTAACAATCAATGTATAATCAGACGGAATAGTGTACCCAAATTCCTTGGTATTAAACTCTCCGGCCAGTGTATCTAACACTTGCTGATTTGACCTGAAATAGTCAGGAACAACGGCAAGGTCAGGCGGGAGCTTCTGCTCGGATTGGATCAATACCAGTTCTCCGGGCTTGAGCTCGATTGCTACATCAGCCATCCCCCGAATCTTCCAGGTTGAGTCGCCGGATAATGTGCCCTCAAAAATACCGAATAACACGGTGTCTTCCGGTATTCCAATAAGAAGGGGAATTTCTCGTTTCAAGGAGTCACCACGCAGGACGAATTTCCCAACCCATGCTTTATCCTCACGGAACTGATCCTGCGCAATTGTTCCGACGAAGCTCCCCTCGAGCTTATAGAGAAAGCTCCGCTTATCTGCACCGGGATACTTCTGAATTGGATTATTTGGCTGGTTTAGGATACTCGTGACTGCCGGTTCAGCTGACGGTTCCGGAGGCGGAACCTCAAGTACGCGGGTGCGAAAGTACAAAAAAACTGCAAGCCCCACCAGCAGAACCAGCAACAAAACACCGGCGATTGCCGAAGATCGCTCTCTCAAGAAGGACAGCATTCTATTCATACCAAAAACATCCTAAGAACCAGACTACCGAAAAGATGCAATGGATGCAAGACGAACAATACCCTAAACGGGGGGGGTTGAGAAATTCCAAGGCTAGTCAGAAAACGAAGAATCTATTATCTGAACAAGAGTATCAAATGGGATTGAATCGGTGATAAGCTCGCCTCTCCTGAAGGCATCAAACACACTTGCGGCATGATCGCTCCCCCGACTACGGAAACTAGTCGGAACCCCAAGGATGACCGATGCACCCTCGGGCATCTGTTGAATGATGTCCGTAATGGTAGTGGGCGTTCTCCCAAGAACCTTCTGGTTTTCGATGTTTCTCCCCTCAAGGAAACGGACGGGAATGCGGATAATATCATTTCCTGGACCGTACTGGAGCCCGACGGCTGCAAACTGCGAATCACCGGTCCAGCGCAAATCCCCGGTAGCCGGGTCAACCCGCTCGATGGGAAACTCAAGGATAGCCCATCGAGTTGTATAGTCGGGGTTAAATCCCGGAGGTAGCTGATGAAGATCAGCAAGAACACCACGTAATCTACCATGGAGCAGAACATTAACACCCTCATCGCCCGAAACAACCGGATCACTGAGGTACCACGTTTTATGGATCCCATCCAAAGCCAACATACCCTGCCTCATGTACCCAATATAGCCGTAGGGCAGCGGATCTCCCTGTCCGTCCACAAACCGCATGGACTGGGTGCGTTCCACGGACAGCGGCTTGAGCATGCTCTCCGGAATATTCATCCACTCCTTTACTAGCGCAAATCCCGTGTCCCTCACAAACGTCGCCCATTCTCCGGTGTCGGTATTGAACTTAAACAAAGGCATCTGGCCGGGGCGCCCATAGGCCAACGTCTCATCCCCAAGTTTGAGGACTTCGGTAACCCCGGGAAGCTGTCTGCCGAGCTCCATGGGATCAGGGGGAATAACCAGATCCGCCATCCCCTCCCCCTCATACCAAGTCTCTACCCCGTTGACAAAGACGGAACCAGTCCGCGCATCAAACTCGACTTGATCAGTTTGGGCATATGCCGCTCGGAGTGTCCCGTAGATCCTCCCCGTTTGCCGGTTGATAAGGACATTGAGGAGCGTCCCGGGTTTTTTCCCATATGGGTTCGGTCTATCCCTGCTGACATAAGTATTCACACAAATAACATCTTCCGTTGTATTCCGCAGCGTCACAGCTGAAATTGCCTTAAGTCTCTCTGACCGAGTCACCCCATCCCCGTAAGAAACCACAAAGTTGTTTGTGGATAGCCAATCATCTTGGCCGGACTCCTGCCCGGGGCGCGCAGGAACATCGGGATTATAGATGAGCTCAGGCATCGTTGGGAAACAGGTCCGTCTCCCATCGGAGTGAGTCCCGACTTGGGTCAAAATGCTCCGCCCATTCAATAGTTCGCCAATCCAAGGGTTTAACCCCACACGGTTTAGCGCATCTTGAAGTAAGGAGTTGTTGTGTATCTGCTCGAATCGTTGAAAACTCTCCGGTCCACCTGCTCCCACTGCCCGCCCCAAACCAACCCGAATATCCTCTTGACTCTGCGTCCGCCCCACACTGAATTCAGGTGTCGGGCTCGGTAATACCTCGGTCGATCTTGGCTGCGTGGGGAATTGTTCTGGTGTGATGGTCGCTTGCGCCTCAGTGGTACAGGCTGACAAAGCCAACCCCAACACCACCAAACCACCTGCCGCCCGGTATTCCGGAGACAATTCCCTGCCGCCGTATCTTGGACTCATCCCACCCTTTCAGCGTTGAGAAAGTAATCGATTCACCAATCTAAATACAACCCTCATTGTACCGTAACAGTCAATCGTGAAAACAGTACTCCTACTACAGCGAGCCAACCCCGTCGGAGAGTGCTAAGTCGGCCTTACTCAGGATTTGTCGGAAGGACCAATCCTTTTGAGCCATCATTACCTGCTCCGGGTTAGGTGTTAGCACCAGTTTTCTCTCCCCTTTCGTGATTCCCCCGTGATCCAGGTCAGAGTCTCCCGCTTGGACACCCGCGAAACACGAACGCCAAGAATAGTGGTTGAGGGTATCTAAGTTTTGTGTCGTTGCTGCTCTATCGTCCGCCTCAATAAGACAAAGAGGATGATACTATAAGACTATTCATTTCCAAAATCATAGCAATAATCGCCCACATTGCACAGCTTCTATACTCAGTATTACTCTGGTAACTTTCCCCATTGAACATCTGGAAAAACACTCGTAAATCGTTGAAAATATAGCATTGTTCTTCAGGACAGTATTATGAATTCAGAATTCAGTATTCAGTATTCAGTTTTCAGCAGTTCATGATTCATCAATCGTAAATCATGAATCTTTCTGCCTTAGCCTAAACCCTATACCCTAATGCCTATTACCTCGATTCCCCCACCGCTTCTTCCAACACTTCAAGTGTCTTTTGTGCCGCCTTTTCCCAAGTAAACTGTTTCACCCTCTCGAGACCCAGTTTCGTCAGCCTTCTTCTCATCTCCTTGTGAGTCAGCCCTTGAAACAGACCATCTGCAATATTAACAACGTCAACAGGATCGACGAGAATTGCTGCATCCCCGCAGACCTCAGGCAATGCCCCCGCCCGAGCAGCCACAACCGGCGTGCCGGCGGCCATTGCCTCTAAAACCGGTAACCCAAAGCCCTCGGTGAGGCTTGGTTGCACTAAAAGCTCCGCTTCCTGCATAAGAAAAGGTAAATGCTTATCCTCCACAAAGCCCAAAAACTTCACCCGATCCGCCACCCCGAACTTTTGCGGGGCCTTTAGTGTCTCCTCAACCATCCACCCAAGCTTTCCGGCAATGACCAAGGTAAGATCCGGAAACCCCTTTCTTTCTCCCAAAAGTCTGTTCACAGTAAGCGAAAACGCCTCAACCAGCCGCACAAGGTTCTTCCTCGGCTGAACCACTCCGACAAACAGAACGTAGGGTTTCCGAACGCCAAAGCCCTCCAAAACACTATGCTTTACATTATCGCTATATGATTTACTATAACCTAGTGCATCAACACCTTCATGAATCACACGGATTTTTGAAGAATCAGCTCCCATCCGAGAAACCAGCTCCGAAGCGGTGAAGCGGGAAACCGCAATCAGTCGCGTAGCAGACCGCACGGCATAGCGTGTGGACCACGTGAGGTACACTTTTTGGGGAAACTGGTAATACTGCGGCAGATATTCATACTCGAGCCCATGAATAGTGACGACCGTCTTAAGCCGTGGCCGCCGCAGAACCGGCAGGGTGTGCGCCGGAATAAAAAGAACATCTAAGCGGTCAACCCACGTGCGGGCGGCCAGGCCTCCTTGGGTCCACAGCCTCGGCCACCCGATCTCCCGCACAGCAAACCGCCCACCAGACCCACCTTGCAAGGTCAGACCTTTCAAGGTACGAGTATACATGATATACCGATTCCTATCGTCTACCTTCCCCAACGCCTCAAGAAGCTTTAAGGAGTATTTCTCCGTCCCGGTTCGCTCTGAAACAAATGCCCTTGAGGCGTCAATGCCAACATTCATGAGGCTATGATAGCAGGAGTCTGCAAATTGCAGGCAGGGTATTCAGTATTCAGTAGTCAGGAAAAACGAGGTGCTTAGAGGCTAATTAAACTAAGAAGCTACAAGCCAATAAGCTAAATCCTAAGCCCTATACCCTACTCTTATCTCCTCGTAATGCTTCGTTTGTACAAATCCAAATTCTCCAAGGCAATCCCCGTCCCTTTCGCCACCGCAAGCATGGGTTCTTCACACACATGGCAAGGCACGCCCGTTTCCTCGGTCATCAGGAGATCCAAATTCCGGAGCAAACTGGTTCCACCGGCCATCACAATCCCCTTATCAATAATATCCGAGGCCAATTCCGGCGGCACCTGCTCCAAAACGCCCTTCACCGCTCCGATGATCGCCATAAGCGGCCGGTGGATTGCCTCGGTTACCTCAGTACTCGTGATAGTGACGGTTCTCGGAAGCCCGGCAATGGAATCCCTCCCCTTCACCGCAAGCTTCTCTTCCTCCGCAAGCCGGGTCGCAGATCCGATCTTAATCTTTATCATCTCCGCGGTCTGATCACCGACGATAAGGTTGTGGCTGCGACGGATAAACGAAGCAATCGCCTCATCAATTTTGTTCCCCGCGATCCGAACACTCTTGTGGACCACGACACCTCCAAGTGAGATGACCGCAGCTTCAGCCGCTCCTCCCCCGATATCCACAATCATGTTTCCCGAAGCTTGTGCAATCGGGACTTGGGCTCCGATTGCGGCGACCAGCGGCTCATCGATGAGATACGCATGCCGCGCTCCCGCGGAAAGGGTCGCATCCAAAACCGCCCGCCGTTCAACCTGGGTGCATCCTGCGGGAACACAGATCATTACCTCGGGTTTAAACAGGAAAGCCCTCCCCACCACGCGCTGGATGAAAAACCGAAGCATCGCCTCGGTGACCGCATAGTCTGCAATCACCCCATCCCGAAGCGGCCGGCTGGCAACGATGTTGCCGGGAGTCCGTCCCAGCATCTCGCGCGCCTCGTTCCCAACTGCTACCACCCGGTTATCTTCAATCGATACCGCGACCACCGTCGGCTCGTTAAGAACGATACCCTTTCCTGCAAGCCAGACAACGGAATTGGCCGTCCCTAAGTCTATGCCAAGTCTTTTCGCAAACATTGTAAAGATTCTCCTTTGAGGCGGCAAAAGTATATCACACCCTCTCCGCCCTCCGCTCTCTGCCTTCTGCTATAATGACTTCACTTCCGAATGAATCGTAAACTCATCGTCGCCATCGCCACCGCGGTTATTCTGGTTGCGGGTACCTACATCGCCATCCAGTTCGCGAAAGGTTACCGCCCGGATCTTCGGAAACGAGAAATCCGCGGCACCGGCCTCTTGGTGACAAACTCCGTCCCTATCGGTGCCCAAGTCTTTCTCAATGGAAAACTCACGACAGCCACCAACGACACGACCAACCTTCCTCCGGGAGAGTACGAGGTAGAGATCAAGAAAGATGGCTACATTTCCTGGAAAAAGACCCTGAAAATTGAAGAGGAACTCGTCACCCAAGCCATTGCCCGCCTCTTTCCATCCGTCACGGATCTTCGCCCGCTTACCTTCACCGGAGCCGAGAATCTTACCCCGAGTCCCGATGGCCAAAAAATCGCCTATGTGGTAACCGCCTCAAGTGAAGACGTAAAAAAAGGCGTTTGGGTCCTCGACATGGTTACCAGGCCGTTCTCGCTCTCCAAAGACCCCATCCAGATTGTCCGTAACACGGAAAATCTCGATTTCGGCAACGCAACACTCTTGTGGTCGCCGGACTCCGCCCAACTCCTTGCCCACTTTCCGGAAGGAGAGAAAACCGTGGTATCCGAAACCAACATCCTCCTTGATGCCGGCGGCTTAAACCGGGAGGAGGCACTTCGTGATGCAACGGCAAGACTCCCGGTAATCTTCTCCCAATGGGAAGAGCAACTTGCGCATAAGTTAAACGATCAGCTGCTCACCTTGCCAAGTGAAATGCAAAACATCGCGACCGGCTCCGCGACAAATCTCTACTTTTCTCCGGACGAAGAGAAGCTTCTCTTAACAGCCACCAATGAAGCGGAGATTCCCGAAAAACTCATCCCTCCTCTCCCTGCCTCAAGCACACAACAGGAACAGCGTCTTCTCGAGCCCGGAAACGTTTACGTCTATGACCTCAAGGAAGATAGGAACTTCCTGATTGCCCAAAGACAAGAACCGCCCGCTGAACTGGGGACGCTCCGTCAGAAAATCCTTCTCGTCGATCGAATCACGCAAAACCTTCCGTTTATTGAGGAAGCATCGCCGAGTGCCTACACAAAACTTCAGAAAGAAACAACCCAAAGCACCATAAGCGAATTCGCTGCCCAGTACGCACCGATCTCTGCGGGACAACTCCAGTGGTTCCCCGATTCAAACCACCTCATCCAAACCGAAGAAGACAAAATCACCATTCTTGAATACGATGGCACCAATCGGGCGGCGGTCTATGCCGGCTCCCTCTTGGACCGATTCGCCTACTCCTGGCCGGATGGGTCAAAGCTATTGATTCTTACAAACCTCAACCCCCAGTCAGAGCTTCCCGCCAACCTCTACGCCATCAACCTGAAGTAACACCAACCTTGCAGGGAGTCTCCTTTAAAGGTGTGAGAACCACACTACCTTCAACTCCCCAAACTCCTTTATACCGGCGCGCCTGAAGCCTCCGGGCAAAACAATTGTCTCTGCCGGGTCGCTGGTGATGACCCCAAGTCGCAAAGCCTGTTCCGGCAATTTCGCCACGGTATCCTCCGCTGTCATTTGGGCGGTGCCGACATATAAAGGCAGCGGTCCGGCAGGAGTGTAGATCGGTGCGGAAATCCCGTAATACTTCGATTCCCATAAATGATGGGCCCGCCCGTTGTAATTAATGAAGAAATCACCCTCGAGTTGTTCCGAATGAACGTACGCCGCCAATTCCCGGAACGGTCGCTTCGTCGGATGCGTAAAGAGCGTAAAACTGACATAGCCATACAGAACCAGAAGCATAAAGAGACCCGCCCGAAACCGTCCCCGGATACCCAGAGTGGTTAAGATAACCGTCCCGATCGCCACCGACAACAGGTAACGGTCGTAGAAAATTGGCGTCAGAACATGGGAAATCCCAACCGCTACCGCAACCGGCATCAGGAAAATCACAAACAGCTCGAGCCACCGTTTGCCGATCCGCTTCCAATCTTTACCAAGAAGAAGCCCTCCCACCAAAAAAGCCGTCGGCAACACAAAGCCGGCGGGAACCCCCCCCGTTGCAAAACGACCCAAGGTCCCTAAGATTTCCCACACTCCGGGCGCCTGAAGCCAAAAACCCGCTCCCTTCACCCGGGCAATCTGCAGGTAAAACGGATAAAGCCAAGGGATGTAAAGCGCGCCGATCAAAACGAACGGCCAGAGCTGTCGAGGGAAGGTCCGCCAACTTTTCCAATGAAACTCCGTCACCAAAAACCAGACAAACTGCCCGAAAACGGTAAACAATGCGTAATGGTGGCTGTAAAGCGCAGCCACCGTAAACACGACATAGCTTCGCCATTTCCTCGCGATAAAAAAGTACACCGATCCGACGACCAGAAAGGCAAACAGCGCGTACATTCGAAACTCAAAAGCAAACGGAACGAGAAATGGACTCAACAGTGAGAGGAAACCCGCTCCGATTGCCGCAAACCTGTCCTTCCCAATCCGTTTGACGATTGCGTAGGCAAAGACGGCAGCTCCTATCATGAGAAGCAGAGACGAGCTCCTCAGCGCCACTTCAGAAAAACCAAACACCCTTCCCCAGATCCAACCGACAAAATAGAATAAAGGCGGCGCGGTGTCCCGCATCACCACCCCCATCGTTTCCCCAAACGGCAGCTTCACCGCCATCGCAGAAAAGCTCTCATCCCCCCACAAACTCTCGGTCAAAAGTGTCTCCATATCTTTAGTCTAACACGAGTTTCGCACTCAAGCATTTCCCGATGAGAGCGCGGAACAAATTTACGCTGGTCGCTAGGCCAGACTATTCGTCTGGCTAGATAAGCAATCTATTTCTCATTCTCGTTTCAAACCTTTTGCGATCAAGTAAATTTCTGTTCCGCGATCTCAAAAAGAACGCGAAACTCGTGTGTGTTACAATAGAAATCTGCGACAACGTCCTATGCAAATCAAAGGCCTCATCGCTGCAGGGGGAAAAGGGACCAGGCTCCGGCCGCTCACCTTTACCTCAAACAAACATCTCATCCCGATTGCGAACAAACCCCTCCTTCTGTATCCCCTCGGGTCATTGATTTCACTCGGCATCAAAGACATTGGGGTTGTGGTCAACGAAAGTCGATCTGCCGTCGAAAGCGTCCTCGGGGATGGTTCGAAGTGGGGAGTAAAATTCACCTACATAAACCAAGCTGAGCCCCTGGGCGTCGGCCATGTCATCAGAGTAGCCCGCCAATTCCTCGGAAACGAGCCGTTTGTCTACATCCTGGGAGACAACATCTTCACCAGAGGAATTAAGGGCCCGTTCGAGCACTTTCTCAAAACCAAAGCCAACGCCCTCCTGACGATGGTCGAACACGAAGAGAATTTCCGTCTTGGCGTACCCTTCTTCAAGGACGGTAAGCTGGTGAAGGTGGTAGAAAAACCGAAAAATCCTCCCAATAAACTCGGTATGCCGGGTCTGTACTTCTTCACCCGCGAAGTCCATAAAGCCTTCAGCGGGAAAGGGGCAATCAAGCCATCCGCCCGCGGCGAATATGAAATAACCGAGATCTACAACTACATGCTTAAAAACGGATATAAGGTTGAATTCAAGAAAATTGAAGGGAAGTGGCTCGACCCGGGAAAGTTTGACGACTCACTCGAGGCAAATCGCCTCCTTCTGGAACTCAACTGCAAGCTCGACGTCAAAGGAAAAGTTGACAAGCAATCAAAATTAAGCGGCAACGTCACAGTCGGCCTCCATTCAACCATCCAAAACAGCCGTCTGGTCGGCCCCATTTCAATCGGCGATCATGTCCGCATCAAAGACAGCCACATCGGTCCCTACACCTCAATTGGCTCAGGGTGCGAGGTGACCAACACCGCCATTGAGTACTCAATCGTAATGGAAGACGCAGATATTGCCGATGTCCCGGTAAGAATCGAGGCCTCAATGATCGGGAAAGATGCCACGATCCAGGGAACACGCTCGGTGAATCCCGCATATCGCCTCACCGTCTCCGACATGAGCAAGGTCGACCTCCCAAGGTGAAAGAAGGGTCTAGGGTCTAGGGTTTAGGGTTAGGGTTTAGGTCTCTGCTATCTGCCATTAGCCATCAGCCATTTGCCATCAGCCATCGGCCATTTGCTATACTGAAAACAGCAATGAAGTCCGCTCTGCCCCACCGATATTCAGAGCATGGTCAAAGCCTCATCGAAGCCCTCGTTGGTCTTGGGATCCTCATCATCCTCTTTCATGCGTTCGGAAGCCTCATTATCGCCGCCTACGATCTTCTCGGAAATTCTCGAACCCGCATCACCGCAAGGCAGTTGGGAAATGAAAAAATTGAACAACTGCACAACCTTCCCTATGCTTCACTCGGTGTGGTCGGCGGAATCCCCCAAGGAGTAATTCCCCAACAAGAAAGTGTCGACAGAAACGGGCTGACGTACACAGTGCGAACCGCAGTGATCTACATCGATGACCCCTTTGATCAGGTAGCTCCGTCCGACCTTAGTCCTGCCGACTACAAACGCATCCGGGTAGATGTTTCCTGGACAGGGAGATTTGTTGCCGGAGAGTCGGTCACCCTCGTGACCGACATTGCCTCGAATGCCGCGGCAGGAGGGGGCACGCTCGCAATCCTCGTGTTCGACTCAAGCGCCCAGCCTGTTTCACAAGCCGATGTAACAATCGTCAATAACGAGGTTTCCCCGCCAGTAAACCTCACCCTTCAGACCGCCGATGATGGCCGCATCATCCTCCCCGGAGCCCCAACATGTACCAATTGTTACCAGATTACCGCAACCAAAACCGACTTTTCGACCGACCGCACGTACTCAAGCCTCGAAGTGACAAATCCGGCAAAGCCCCATGCCACCCTGATCGAAGGCCAGGTAACGGAAGTAAGCTTTGCAATCGATCACACCTCGACCCTCATAATTTTCTCAAAGAGGGATCGGGACTTCAGCTACGGAACCCTCCCGAACCAAATCTTCACCCTCAGGGGCGGAAAAACCATAGGTTTCGACAGTCTGGGTGATCCCGTTCCGAAGTACAACAAACAGCTCCAGACTGCTCCGACTGGCACGCTCAGCCTTTCCGGCATGGAGTGGGATAGCTACCAACTGACTATCCCTCCCGGTGCCTGGGACCTTGCAGGAACCAACCCGCTCCGACCCGTCGTCCTCTATCCGAATACTTCTCTGGATTTGGCATTTGCCTCCGCAGTCCATAGCCCCGATTCCCTGCTCCTGGCCGTGACCGATGCCTCGGGATCGGCCATCGCCAGCGCCAGCGCCCATCTCACGGGTCCGGGAAACTTCGATGAAACCATATTCACCGGCGAAGCGAATGTTCCGGATTTCGGCCAGGCCTTTTTCAGCCCCCTCTCCTCCGGAAACTTCACCGCCCAGATCACTAAGGAAGGCTTCATGCCGAAATCCGATACGATCGAAGTCTCCGGCCAAACCGAAAGCACCATCCAACTCGATTCGCTGTAAATTAAGTACAAAAGTCAAAATGAAAAATTCAAAATTGAGTACAAAACTCCAAGACAGTATAACCCGATCTTCAACTTTTAACTTTGCACTTTTAACTTTTAACTCTCGCCAAGGGCGAGCCGGGTTTACCATGATCGAAATTCTTATCGGTATGTCGATTTTCGTCGCTCTCCTTGGCACGGTGGTTGCCCTCCAGTCATCCTTAGGAACGAGCGAGAATTTTTCCCTCCGGACGATCTTTACGATTGAGAACGCCAATGCTTCCCTGCGAACGCTCACCGACGAGCTTCGAAGCAGTCGCCCATCCGAGGCAGGCTCCTTTCCGCTTGAAAAGGCCGATGCGCAGGAAATTATTTTTTATGCCAACGTCGACTCGGATCCGCAAATCGAGCACGTCCGCTATTACCTTGACGGAACGGAGCTAAAGAAGGGAACGGTCCAACCGACCGGCTTTCCCGTCTCCTATCCCTCGGAGAACGAACAGGTAAAAACCGTTGCCGAGGACATCAGAAACGGAGCATCGCCCGTCTTCTCCTACTACAACCAAGATTGGCCGGTGGAAACCACCACCAATCCGCTGTCTACACCGGCCCCCCTCAATGCGGTAACGCTCGTGAAAGTTTCCGTTCGCGTCAATGCCGACCCTACCCATCCGGAGTCGGAGTTTAGCCTGGAACCCTTCGTCCAAATCCGATCGCTTAAAACCAATCTATGAAACTACACAGCTCTAAACTCTACGCTCTACGCTCTACGCTCTACGCCCAGAACGGTTCTATTCTCATCTCCCTTCTCATCACCGCGGCGATCTTCTCCATCGTCATTTACTCGCTTTTGGCGGTTATCGCCACTCAATTTGACTTCACCTTCCGCCAAGTCGCCGGCGATCAGGCATACCATATCGCGGAGGCAGGCATCAACTACTACCGCTGGCACCTCTTCCAAGCTCCGACCGACTTTTCCGACGGCACCGGAGGTCCGGGGCCGTATGAACATGAGTACCGTGACCCCCAAGGTGCTCCGATAGGAAACTTCAGCCTGGAAATCACACCTCCGGGAGAGGGTTCGACCATCGTCACCATCAAATCCACAGGCCGGACCCTCCGCTATCCGACCATTCAGCGGTCGATAACCGTGCGCCTCGGACAAACCTCCTACGCGAGTTTCGCCTTCCTCTCGAACGCCAGCCTCTGGTTAGGTTCAGGTATGACGGTCAACGGCAGAGCCCATACGAACACCGGCATTCGCCAGGATGGGGTCAACACCTCCCTCATCACCAGCGCCCAGGAAACCTACGTCTGCGGCAAGGAAACGGGCTGTAGCCCTCCGGAAGATAAACCGGGAGTGTGGGGAACGGGAGTGGACCAGAGTCTGTGGAAATTTCCTGTCACGCTCATTGACTTTAATGCAATTTCTTACGATTTTGGAAAACTCAAAAGTGAAGCCCAAGCCAATGGGGTCTACTATGGTCCGTCTGGCTACTACGGATATAATTTGATCTTTAAGGACAACGGAACCGTGGACATCTACCAGGTGATCTCGGCCAAACGCGAGCACGGCTGGGCCGTGAACGACGGTTGCGCCAACCGCCGCCAGACCATCCAGAACCAAACCTTACTTGCCACCTACAGCCTCTCGGATGCCCCGGTCATCTTCCTCGAAGATTTCACCTGGATAAGCGGGACAGTCAACGGCAGAACTACGGTCGTCGCTGCCAAATTCCCCATCCAAACCGCAAAGACCGACGTCTGGATTACTGACAATCTCAAGTACCTCGCCAAAGATGGGAACCACGCGTTGGGACTGATCGCCAACAATGACATCTACTTTGTCCGTGATGTTCCCGACGATTTTGAGGTCGACGCTGCCCTCCTGGCCCAGCAAGGCGCCGTCATCCGGCACGGGTATCTTTCGTATTGCGGCGACCACCCCAGCGCCGTGAGAAACAGCCTCTCTATCTACGGCTCCCTCATCTCATACGAAAAATCCTACTGGAATTTCGGCACCGAGCCGATTTCAGGCTTCCGAACCCGAACCATCACCTTCGATCCCAACATTGCCATCAACCCCCCGCCCTATTACCCCTCTTTCGGGACCTACGACCTCATCTCCTGGACCGAACTCTAGGAAGCGAACTTCCATACCCAGGCTACAAACTGAAAACTGAAGACTGAAGGCTGAAAACTGAGGTCCCTATCCTAAACCCTAGACCCTATACCCTAAAACCTATACCCTGGGTTACTCCGGCGTGCACACCGTCTCAGAGAGCACGTCGGGGCGAATCGTCGGATCGGAAAAGGAGCACGTAAAGGGTTGCCGGGGATCTGTACCTCCACTACTTCCGCCCTGCGTCGGGGTTGGGGTCGGAGTCGGTAAGGGCTGATAAAACGGCATTTGGGTTGGGGTCGGAAAAGGCGGCTGGGTCGGCCAGAAGCCAACCGTAGGAAATGGCGTCGGGGACGGCAAACCTCCCCCGCTCGTCACTTCTTCAAGAACCTTGATCAATTCCTCAACAGATGGAGGGATTGGTATATCCAAAAAAGGCACGACAAAAGTAGTCCGTTGCCCACCATCAGAAACAAGGGTTAACATATACCCTTCTGTTGTTTCATCGAATCGGCGGAAACGGGAAAAATCCTCGCTTTCAAACTGGGCAAAAAACGCCCGCACGCGCTGTTCATCCCACTGCTGCTCAAACAACCCTTCAGGGGTCCGTACCGTCATCGCCCCTTCCCGAGTCACGGTAATGGACACATCTCCACGGGTCAGGGTCACCTCATTCACCTTCGTCTGGGGTTTTTGCTGTCGAGAACGGGTCGCCATCCAAACACCGACAATAAGGACAAGAAGAGCGATAAAAACAGCCGCCAGCCGCCAGCCTCGGGCAGATTCCATAGCTTCATTGTACAGACCATCCAAACCCTCTGTCCACCCAACCTTGCAAGGTTTGACCTTTCAAGGTTGGTAATCCTGCTTCTTTTCAGGATTCCGCTCGAAGATTCATCCGGATATGCTTGACAGCCACAACACTTCTTGCCAGAATCAAAACGATGAGTTCAAGGGCAAACCAAAACAAAAAAGCATGGCTGCTCGGTTTGGTCTTTCTGACTCTGACCGTAGCAATCGCATTAGTGAGACAAAATAGAACGGCTAGTGTTCCTCCGCCAACAAAGCCAGAACCGTCATTACTCATGGATCTAGATAGAATTTCCCTGACGGGTTGGTTAACCATAATCTGGAACGGAGAACCACAATACTTGCTTACGGATGACGAAGGACGAACAACCGAACTCCTCATCAATGACATATTGATAAAAAAGCTGGGTGGTCCTCTTTCCCTCGACCGCACCAGAGTCACCGTGGTTGGAACGTCGCTCTCCGCAAACCAGGATAAAATCATCGTCTTGACATTGAAGTTGGCAGATGACTTAATGGAAGAGTAACGTGAACCTGCCAAATCTAAGCAAAGCTGCCTACCTGCTATTTGCCCAAAGGCTGTGGAAAAGTACGGCCCTCTTGTTGCTCCCCATTATCGGTATCTTCTTGATGTCCCGCGTCGATCCGGTCTTCTCGCAATTTCCCGGTGAACCAGCCAGCGTGGAAGTATCCCAGTCTGGACAAATGTCACTGCTTTGGGGCGACGGACCGCCGGGAACAGGCCGCTCGGCACTGATATTTTCGTTGTCTGATGAGGCAGGAAAACCGACACAAATAGTGATCAACGATGCACTGCAGCAGCAAAGCGGTGGCATTCTGGCACTGGATAGACGCCGCCTCTCAGTCAAGGGACAGCTGAAACGGCTCTCCTTACAGGGAAAAATAACTGAGGTCCTGGAAGCCAGCCAAATTCAGCCTGTCAATAACCCTGGTGGCTCTCCGGTCTTAGGAGAAGTAGCGGCGGCCATCACCGGATCTCAGCCGTGGATCAATATCCTTTGTAAATATCAGGACATTGCCACCGAACCGAAAAGCCCTTCGTATTTCCAGGGGTTGTTCTCATCAACTAAACCTGGCCTGAATCATTATTGGAAAGAATCCTCATACGATTTAGTCAATATCGACGGAACCACAGCCGTCGGCTGGTATATCCTCCCAAATACCAGAGCCTACTATACTTCCCTGGGCACTTCACAGATGTTAACCACAATATTCAATGACTGTGTGGCAGCTGCCGATCCCGACGTCTTCTTTCCAAATTATCTTGGGGTCAACATCATGTTGAATGGCGAGTTGGATGGTTCTGCATGGGGTGGAAGCCGCTGGACAACGCTTGATGGAGCCAGCCGATTCTGGTATTCAACCTGGGAACCGCCTTGGGGGTATGGAAACCAAACCGTCTTGGCTCACGAGATGGGCCATGGCTTCGGCTTGCCGCACTCGTCCGGTGATTACGGTTATACCTACGACAATAGATGGGACGTCATGAGTGACACCTGGTCAAACTGTTCCCGCTCCACGGATCCTACCTACGGCTGTTTGGGTCAGCATACGATTTCCTTCCATAAAGACAGGTTGCAGTGGATTCCCGCTGCCCAAAAGCTAACGGTTTCTTCCGGCACGCAAACTGCAACCCTTGAGCAACTTACACTTCCGCAAACCACGAACGTAAAGATGATTATCCTGCCGGTCGCCGGATCTTCCACCGTCTTCTTTACAGTCGAGGTGAGACGTTGGGCCGGCTACGATATCAAACTTCCCGGAGAGGCGGTTATTATTCACAAGGTGGATACCACCAGAATGAACCCAGCGCATGTCGTGGATCCGGATGGAAACGGAAATACCGGAGACGCCGGTGCGATGTGGACCGTTGGAGAAACCTTCTCCGACCCGATCGGCATCTCAGTAACCGTTAATACCCAGACCCCTTCCGGATATACGGTGACTGTGACGAACAACACGGGAACAACGCCGACTCCAACCCCAACCCCTACCGCTGTTCCGACTCCAGCGCCTATCCCGGGAGATGCCAATGGTGACGGAAAAGTGGATACGAGCGACTATACCATCTGGTTTGCCCATTATAACCTCACGACCGCAAACGGCCCCGCAGACGGCGACTTCAATAGAGACAGTATGGTGGACGGTATGGACTACGTTATTTGGTTAACCCATTACGGAACCTAAAAAGTGGTAAAGTCTATGCCCGAATGGATGAATCAACTTGGAAGCGGTTTCGCAGACAAAGGAACGCAGTCAATGCCGTTTAGGTACAAATTACCGCCTTCGACTTTCCAAAAATTGATACTGTTGGCAATCGTGTTATTGGCAATGCCGCTGAGTATTTCCCTCGTCCAGAGAAAAACTGAGCTTCGCTCGAAGGCGCAGGAGCAAGTGGTAAAAATGTATTTCACCCCATCGCAAGCTACCATCCCCCCGAACACCGCGTTGAAACTCATGTTCGATGCGCAATCGAATCAACTAGGGTTTGCCCGTGTTGAGCTGGCCTTTGATCAAACAAAAATTGCACTCACCCAAGAAATCGCCCCCACGAACCTTATGAGTACCGTCGTTACTAAAACCTCCCTGACGGATGCAAACACAACCGGAAGAATTCTCATCGTTCTCGGTCTTTCCCCGGCAAACAGAGCCACCCCGCCGACAGGCATATTTGAGTTTGCCGAAGTTGCATTCGGACCGAAAACCCAAGAGCAAAACCAGACAACCACAGTTAATCTCGACACCGTCGGTACCCAGCTGGTTGACATGACCTCTGCAAACTTAAGCTTTACCGGAGAAACTGCGACGATAGTCGTCAATCCTGTTCCACCAACCCCGACGCCCACTGTCTCTCCAACACCTACTGTCCCCCCAACAGCCAAAGGGACGCTGACAGGCACCGTCATCCATGCCACAACCGGCAATCCTCTCCCGGGAACGAATATGTCCGTCATGCTTCCGGGCGCAAAAGGGAAACCCAGAGTCATTGCGACGACATCTACCGACGCTTCAGGAAACTATACATTCAGCCTCGATCCGGGAAGTTATGATGTGGAGGCTGATGCGCAAGGATTCACGAAAATTCGCAAAACCACGACTATTGATTCGAATATCACCGTCGATCTCGACTTCTCCCTCACTCCGAAGGGAAGGAAGAATTAGCCCCCCCGTCCAAGGCCCCTCCTTCCAAGATAATTAAATTGACCGCTCTGGTATACTTCCCCTGTATATCTCATACTCAGAGGAATCCCCTCAAGGGCTTTCCGCTCGAGTGATCAGATCATGGAACCGAAACCTAATTACCACCAGGAAGTACCGCAGTCGGATATAAGCTCGAATCAGAAACAAGAACCGCTCGGGATGTACTTCCACCAGGAGCTCGGAAGAACCTTGCGCGGCTTCGGTCATACCTTACTTTGGATGCTCACTGCCCCCGGACATGTTCCAGATACGAGACAACACCAATCAGAAGAGTCCCCTCAGTCCCTAGAACCCCCTCCCCCACAAAATATTCCACTAAGCTGAGCGTTTGTTTGAACGTATTAGCGCTAACCATTTATGCCAACCGTGGAATCAGGAAGAATCATCTCCGATCCTCAGGAATTAGACAGGCTCGCCTCAACACTGCTCCAGATGTTTGCGGAAGGTAGAGATGAGGCCGAAGTCGAGCGGTGGTTACAAATCAACATACCGGACGAGATCCAACGGTATTTGATCACAATAAACGCAATAACGACGGCATTAAACAATATACTTCCCCAAATGGATGCTGCGGGTAAACTGGAAACTGAGGATCTTGATTTGATTGAAAAATGGCAGGCAGAAGCACGACAACGATTAGATGAAATCAATGCATATCTTGGTCAAGAACACTAAGCGCTACATTCTGCCCATTCGTGAAACTCTCCACCCGTACAAAGCTTCATTGAGTCTGACTACGATACGCAGTTTCTCACTTTACACGATGTGAGAGAATAGTGGCATGCGGGCAGTTGAAGTCGGTTCCAATAGCTTCGATCTGGCACGAGCGGCAACGCGCGCTCAGCGCTGAACCAGATGAAACATTACGAGAGATACTCGGCATTTCTTCTGACACTGCGGCAGCAGACAAATTACTCACGAAACTACAATCTATACTTCCCCCAGTTATCCACCTCCTTGCGGAGTATGCAACCCAAGATGAATTCGATCAGTTTATGCAAGAGTTCGACACCGCGATGAACGGAATGCAAAGTGAGCTTGAGGAACGAAAACAGAGATCGAAAGACTTAAACGCACGCCCATAATAAGCAAAGTCCACATAAAAGCTCAACGTGCAGTAAGCCCCAACTCTCAATCCCGAACAAAACATTGACTCTTGCGGTACAATATGTCCATCGCTGAGAAAGATTGAAAATGTAACGATATGCCAGATAAAGAAACGTTGAGGAAAGACAAATTCTCTCAGATAGCTCAAGATATACTTGGCGTCGTCGGAGATATCAGCCTGGACGAGGCTGACATGGGTCTCGTAACAACCTATGCACAAATGGCTTTTGATCGTATCGACCAAGACAAGAGGCTTGAGTGGCTCAATGAAAGTGTCCCTGATGAACACAGACGTACAGTTATCAGGTTACTCGCGGTAACGCTTGTTGCAGATAAGATATCAAACAGAACTTCGGAGTACGGAGAACGCTTAAAGATGACTCTAGCTAATCTAGAGAGCCAAGGACTCACCTTGCAACAATTGCTAGAGACACGTCAACTCGAAACTGCAGCAATTCATGAATTGATTTCCGAGATTGACAAGAGGCTCAAGCCGAACGCAGCTGAAGATGAAACATTGTCACAACCGTAACCTAAATTGTAGGTGATCTATCGGATTGGCTCCTGACTATCCTCAATCTTTAGATTCGTAATCCCAGCAGGAACCTCAATTTATATTTTCAACGCTGCCTGCCGACTTTACACGGTGTGAGAAAAGAGACCAAATGCACACGGAAGTTGTCGGTTCAAACTTAGGCGACCTCGCCAGAGCTGCGGCAGAAAGGGACACTCCTTCCCACGTTATTGACGAACCGGTGAGCCATGAAGGCGACCACGCTCGGGAAGACACCGAAGGATATGGCGTCTTCGGTCTCCTCATTGTGCCAGGCATTGAGCAAACGTTCGATGAGTTAAACGCCACAATCGTCGTTTTCGAGCGCGAAGTGGAGATCGTTGTCGGCGCCTTCTACCGCCCGATCGGCGATAGGACCCTGGGAACCATGGCCAACATCGCCTCGGCTCCGGGATACGCAGATATGAGCGAGCAGGATTGGAACGTCTATCATCATGCCCAGACCGAAAAAGCGAAAGAGGAGAAGCGTGCCGATGAACACAAACCCTATTCCGAAGGTTCACGAGGAGATATTTTCCCTATCCAAGCAGTGTCCCTGAGAGGAATTGAACCTCTATCGGAGGTTTAGGAAACCTCTGCTCTATCCGTTGAGCTACAGGGACATGGAAAGAGTCGGAGCGCTGGGAATTGAACCCAGTACCTCTCGGTCCCGAACCGAGCGTTCTACCGGTGAACTACGCTCCGTGTTGCCAAAATTGTACCATACCCGTATCTTCAAGCATAAAATGCTCCCCCCCTTTGAACGGAGCTACTCGAGAACGAAGTGAGCGAATACCGCTGAAATGTCATCGACTGTTCGACGAAGGGTTTATCCCGAGGAGTTTGATGACGAAGGATGAGCGAACGAGTTCCCGAGAGATCGTTCACTGGGGTGTCCTTTCTTTCGCCCCTTTCTTTGGACAAGCAAAGAAAGGGGCGAATATGCTATGATTTCCTCATGACTGCCGATCGCGTCATCCTTGAACTGCGTACTCCCCGCGACAGCGAAGAAACCCCCGAAGCCGCCGCCCAATTCCTCGCCGCCCTTCCCCACCTTCGTACGCCCTTTCTAAAACAGCTCCTCGGTATTCCGGAGCCCATCTCACTCGAAATCGCCACCATCAATCAAGTCACCCACTTTTATGTCGTTGCCCCGAAGGACGTCCAAGGTTACCTCGAATCCCAACTCTCCGCTTCCTTTCCGAAAATCATCATCACCCCCGTAAAAGAATACCTACCGCCTCCGAACGAGTGGAAAAATCCCTCAGTCGGCCTGCTCACACTCTCGCAAGCATCGTATTTTCCCCTCAAAACCTATAAAGAATTCACGGACGTGGATCCGTTGGCAGCCATCCTCGGAACCATGGCAAAAGCCCAGCCCGATGACCTGATGCTTGTCCAGTATTTGGTGGCTCCTGCCTCTGGAAATTGGCAATCAAAAGGAGCAAGCGCCGTTGAAAAAGGAGTGCCAGCCGTCGGCGGCCAACCCGGAGAAACCAAGGCCCATCCCCAAAAAGAGCTGATTGAAAGAAAAATCTCGGAGGTTGGTTTCCGGGTAGGCATCAAGCTCGTAACTGATTCCGACAGCAAAACCCGCTCCCAAGAGCTCCTGAAGCACATCGCCGGCTCGTATGGCAGTTTCACCATCGGCGAGGGAAACAGCCTCCGGCTCAAAACCCCCACCCTTTTCAGACGGGAATTTCTAAGGTCAATCACCACCCGTACATTTGCAAATACACCGGCAAAACACTATCTGAATATATCAGAACTAGCCACACTATATCACCTTCCCAACCTAACCCTCGCCAAAATCCGCAACATCGCTTGGGGCTCAAACCTCCTCGGCGAACCGCCGGAGAACTTACCGATTGCCATTGACCTTACCGACGAGGAAAAGCGGGAGATCAACTTCATCGCCCGCACCGAGTTTAAAAACCGCATGCAAATCTTCGGCATCAAGCGGCTTGACCGAAGAAAGCACATTTACATCATCGGAAAAACCGGTACCGGAAAATCAACCCTGATTGCAAACCTCGCAATCGCCGACATGCGAAACGACGAGGGCCTGGCCATCATCGACCCCCACGGCGACCTCTGTGACATACTGCTTGACTATATTCCCGCAAAACGGTTAAACGACGTCGTCTACTTTGATCCCTCAGACACAAAGCACGTCATCCGGATGAATCCCTTGGAGGTCGACGATCCCGCCCACGCCGAGCTGGTCGCCTCCGGGATCGTTGCCATCTTCTATAAGCTCTACTACTACTCCTGGGGGCCGCGCCTTGAGTATATCCTGCGAAACTCGATCCTCACCTTAGTCCAGCGGCCCGGTTCAACCCTAGTCGACGTGCCACGGATCCTCACCGATGACAGCTTCCGCCAGTCAATCGTGGACCGGCTCCCTGAAGATGCCCTCAAAACGTTCTGGACCAAGGAGTACGCGCAGATGAACCCCAAGCTTCGCTCGGAAGCCATCTCGCCCATCCTCAACAAAGTCGGCCAATTCGTCACCAGCCCGACCATCAGAGAAATCATCAGCCATCCGCATTCTTCGTTGAACCTAGAGGAACTCATGAACAGCGGAAAGATCTTGATCGTCAACCTCGCCCAAGGGAAACTCGGCGAAGACAATGCCGCCCTACTTGGCGCCATGTTCATCACCAAGATGCAGCTTGCCGCGATGAACCGGATAAACATCCCGGAGGCACAGCGCCGCGACTTCTACCTCTACGTGGACGAGTTCCAGAACTTTGCGACAACGAGCTTCATTAAAATCCTCTCCGAAGCACGCAAATACCGCCTGGACCTCATCCTTGCCAACCAATACATCGCCCAGCTTAACGAGGAGCTCGAAAAGGCAATCTTCGGCAATGCAGGAACCTTGGTAGGCTTCCTCGTCGGTGCCGAAGACGCCGAGCACCTGATGAAGGAATTTGGCGGGGTTTACACCCAGGAAGAGCTGGTGAGCCTCGGTAAGTACCAAATCGTCATCAAACTCTCGATCGATAACGCCACCTCCGCTCCCTTCCCTGCCATTACCCTGCCTTTACCCCGCTCCAAGAACCAAAACCGGGAAAAAGTCCTGCGCGTCTCCCGCGAAAGATACTCAAGAACAATAAAAGAAGCGTAACAAACACCAACCTTGAAAGGTCAGACCTTTCAAGGTAGGATAAATATTATGCCTCGAAAGCACACCCGCAAGATCAATGTCGAAGGTGGGTACTACCATATTTACAATCGGGGTGTTGAGAAACGATCTATTTTTGTCGGCAAAAAAGATTATCAGGTCTTCCTAAATATCCTAAAAACAGCGCTCTCACCCCCGCCAAACCCACAAGCCCTCGTCCAATCCTTCACCTTGAAAGGTTCGACCTTTCAAGGTATACCGCATCAACCCAAGAATTGTTCCGGGAAACTCAAGCTGCTCGCGTACTGCCTGATGCCAAATCACTTCCATCTCCTGGTAATGCAACAGACAAAAAATATGATGAAACAATTCATGCAGTCCCTAGCAACTCGGTATGCTGTTCACTTCAACAAGACACACGGAAGATTAGGATCATTATTTGAGAGTGTGTATAAAGCCGTACTTGTGGAAACCAACGAGCAGTTCCTCCACCTCAGTCGCTACATCCACAAAAATCCAATGAAATTTTGGGAAAAACCGCTCAAAGACTATCCCTACTCAAGTTACGCGGAGTATCTTGGGCTGCGAACGACCGCATGGATTCAGCCGAAAGAAATCCTCGCCTTTTTCAAATCGAGAAGAAGAATCGGGAGTATCGACTTTACCTCCTACGAATCGTTCGTGGAAACCAAGGATGAAACGCCGGACCCATTCCTTCCAGGTCTCACCATCGACCGACCTTGAAAGGTCAGACCTTTCAAGGTCTTTAAATCTCCTTAAGTGGTTCCCTGAAGATCTCGAAGAAATGCCTCAGCATTCTCAACCGCAGTCGGCGTCGAAATATGGAGCTCCAAACCTTCTTCATTCCAAATTTCATCGCTATCTCGTGTTCCCCTCATAAATCGGATACGGGCTGAATTAGGTTCCACTAACAAATCCATTTCCTCTGTCAAATCTCCTGGCTGTTTCTCTCCCGATCGTTCCCGGATAATCTGTAATTCATGTTCCGTACGGCCGATAATGTTCTTGACTGCGACGTAGCTAATGGAATAACGAAAACCACCCCTTGTGATCTCAACCGGTACGTGACCAAAGTTACTCCTGTCGTAGGGCTCCTCGCTGAAATAACCATCCACAACAGCGTTCGAGAACTCGGGTGTCGTTCTCAGGTTTTCTTTAAATGCCCCGAGTAATCGCTTCGCCTCAACAAACACCTCAGCGGAGCTTAGCTTCTCTTCTTTTCCTGGCGCTTCAGGCCCACTTCTACTCATAATTCCAGGAAGTATACTACTTCCTCTTGGAAACTCAAGTATAGGCCTTACCTTGCAGGGAGCCTCCTTTAAAGGTCTGTCTCACTCGGCTTAAAAAACTGAAGACTGAAAACCGAAGACTTCTCCCTTTACCCTCTACCCTATTGCCTAGTGCCTAATGCCTATCTCTACTCCCTCTCCTCTTCGGAGTAAATCAACGGGTGCGCACCGTGTTCATAACTGAAAATCTCCCCAGGGGAGAAAATGAGATCCTTCTCCTTCTTGGCCATCTCAAGTGAATCAGACGCATGGACTAAATTAAGCTGCTGGCTCATCCCGAAGTCCCCACGGATGCTCCCCGCCTCGGCCGCCCTGGCTTTGGTAACGCCACAAAGCTTTCGCACCGCCTCAACTGCCTCCAATCCCTCCCAGAGCATGGCAATAATCGGAGCACTCCTCATGAAGATCTTCAGATTCTCAAAAAACGGCTTCCCCTTGTGGTGTGCATACCACTCGTCCAAAACCTCATCGGAAAGCTCCATCATTTTGATGGCGACCAGCTTCAATCCTTTTTGCTCAAACCGACTGATAATCTGCCCGACAAGCCCTCGCTGCATCGCATCCGGCTTGACGAGTACCACCGTTTGCTCCATCCCTTCTCCCAACTTTTCACTTTTAACTTTTCACTTTTAACTGTATCATCCTCTCCCATCGCTGTCTATCCTTTTCCGAGTACGGTCCCACCACCGCCAACCGCAGCCCATCCCCATTAAAAAGCGTTTTAGCTACCCGTACCACATCCGTGGGTCGCACCCGGTCAATCATTGCCAAAAACTCACCTGGGGTAAGAATCCGTTGCTCCAAAAGGTAGCGACGGACAAAGTGATCCGCCACCTCATGGCTGTCTTCAAGATCAAGAATAAACTGGCCCTTGAGATAATCTTTTGCCGCAACCACTTCCGTTGCAGAAATCCCTTGTCCCCGGCTCCCGTTTGCCGCAAGCCGAAGTTGCAAAAGCGTAACCCGAATCGCCTCGTCGATTTTACCCACCTCTACCCCGGTATGGACCGAAATGCTTCCCGTATCAAAGAAAATATCGACATCGGACTTGACGTAGTAGGCCAGGCCTCGCTTCTCGCGGACTTCCGAAAACAGCCTCGAGCTCATGTTTCCCCCAAGGATTGTTGCCAAAACCGCCAAGGCAAACCGATCCCGATGCCCTCGCCGGAACGCCGGAACACCCAAGATAAAATGCGCCTGGTTGGTCTTCTTGGGATGGAGGGCAACGGAAGACCGACGAGGCAGCTCAACCGGACTTCCCCAACGAGATATACGATCTTTGCCCAGTGGTGCAAAGGCTCTTCCGACCGATTCCCGAATCCTTCGCATCTCCTTTTCTCCATCGATCCCACCAACCCCCCCGACTACACCAACCACCGTCCGCGTCGCCGTGTAGCGCCCGCGAAGGTAACGGAGCAGGTCTTCCCTCGACAATGACTTCACTGTTTCTTTGCTCCCCGCTGTCTCTCTTCCCAAGCCATTGGCTCCGTACATCAGCCGGTCAAACACATCGGAAACTTTGTGCGTTGGTAAATCCTCATAAAGGTTAATTTCCTCAACCACAACCCCCTTCTCCCGCTCGATATCGCTCGCCAAAAGCTTCGGCGCTGTGAGCATCTGAGACAAAACATCAATCCCTTTGTCAAGATGGGCGCTTGCCACCTTGACGTAAAAACCGGTGAACTCCTTGCTTGTAAAGGCATTGAATTCCCCTCCCACTGAATCAATCGCCGAGGTCAACGCCAAGGCCGAAGGATACTTCGCCGTTCCCTTAAAGACCATGTGCTCGAGAAAATGGGAAATCCCCGAAAGCTCAGAAGGTTCGTCGCGGCTCCCGGTCCGCACCATCACAAGAATGGTCACGCTCTCGACCCCCGGCATCGGCACCGTCAGAAGTGTTAAACCGGAAGGAAAAATGAATTTCCGGTACCGTTCATCCATGCCGCAATTGTAACACGGCCGCAAAACCGTGATACTTGAAAGGCGCGGGGTTTGCGCTACCGAAGACAGGTTTCCATGAAGTTAATACGTTTTCGATAGAGCTTGAGAGCCTCAAGCGGCGGCAGCTTGTTGGCATGTCCACCACCGCTCCCGTTGTACTCATATAATTCTGTCTGAATACCCACACCATTCAGTGCTGCGATCATCCGTTCAAATTGACTCCGCGGCACCAAATGATCATTCGTGCTGCGGGTGAACAACCACTTGGGAGCATCATCCGCTGTGACATGGGAAATAGGAGATAAGCGGACATAAAGCTGCGGATTCTCATCATAGGTCACCCCGCCGAAGAACTTGGAAACCGCCTCATCGTAGAGCGGACTGCCCTCAAAGTTGGTATCGGTAAAGTCCATCGGCCCGAAGTTGTTTTCCGTACAATCGACCTTCCGCGGATCATCATAGGTTCCAAAATACGATGCCACATACCCTCCCAGGCTGGCACCCATTGCGCCGATCCGATTGGTATCGACATCAGGCCGCGCCAATAACCAATCCATAGCCATGGCATTATCACCTAAAATCACCTTCCATGTCGGTGGAGGGTCTTCGCGGTAATTCACGGCAATCGCCACCAACCCCCGCTCGGCAAACGACTTACACTGGTCACGGTGCTGTGATTTATCCCCGCCGCCGCCGTGAATGATCATCACACCCCCATGCTTTCCGATCGCATTCTTGGGCCGACACAGATCAAGACGCTGTTTTGTTTGCGAACCGTAGGCAATGTCTGGTTCAACGATCGCCTCGTACTGGACGCCGTCTGCCTTCGCTCCCGTTGTTTGACTTCGCCGCATGGCGATTGTAACGGTCAAAATCACGAAAAGGGAAAACAGAAAAACAGCGGCCTTTGAAGATAAAGTACCCATACGACTCAATTTTTATAATAAACGAACCTTCCACCCGTGTCAAACAAGGTATTAAAAACAAAGGCCCATTGCATAGAGAAAGACAAAACCATCCTGCTCATCCATGCTATGACGGTAACACACCCCCACAGAGGTAGCGGTCATTCCTCTCAGACAAGTGCATATTGTCCTGGCCTTGAAACGATTTCAAATCTTCCCTGGTCAAAGTCTCCAATTTTCCCTCGAACGTAGTGAATCTGTGTTCGTAATGCGTTCTCAGATTCAACGATAACGGGGTCATGATTCCATGCCATATGGAAAAGTTCACTGTTGCCAACGGCATTAGGATAAGCTCTTCCCAGCGTTTCCATAATCCCGAGTTGAATTCCCGTTAAGCGCGGAGCCAGTCGCCGATCATCATCGACTCGAGCCTCGTAACAAAAACGCATCAGCGGTTGTACCGGTTCCGGAAACTCCTCCGCCCTGAGAGACCAATCCTTTGGGACAAACCGGCTCCCATCCGCCCGTCGCCAGTCAAGGGAATAACGAGCAAATCCATGAAGTCCATAGACGGAAAATTTTTCAGGAAGGACACGACGAATCCGAAAGATACTCTGCTGAAGATGATTCTGCCAGTCTCCTATCAGAAAGTATCCCATTCCCGATTGATAGAGCTCTGCTGATGCAACGGTCTCTTCAAAACGCTGGGCAAGGTAGGTAAAAACAGAACTCTCCGAAGGCAATAACCGTTCAGCAATCGTATTGAACTCAGGCACCAGGAAAGTATCGCTTTCTTGCGGTAAAAGTTGCGCTTGGCCGTTAAGCCCAGGAATCAGCCGTTCACCAGTCATAGTATCTGACTATCAAGTATTATAACCAATTATTATAGGGGAAATGAGACCGTTAGTCAACCTGCTCTTGAGTCAGTCCCCTCTGCAGATCATATCCAGCACGAAGATACTCTGGCATAGAATGATTCGTATTATACCGACAACGGGCATTCTGGAAAGAGAGAAAGAACCTCACATGGTTTCCGGAGCTGCAATACCAAGGAGCTTAAGTCCGTTCTCAAGAATTTGGGCGATTGCACTGGTCATCATCAGACGAAACCTTCTCTCCTCTTCCTTCTTAGTCTGAACAATCCTGTGTTTGTTGTAAAAGGCATTGTATCGCTGCGCCAATCCATAGAGGTAAGCACACACCAAGTATGGTGCATACCCCTTCACTGCCTGCTCCACCACCTCCGGATACCGATACAACCAACGCAGAATGCTGAGATCCTCAGCATTCAAATTCGAAGCTCGAATATCGAAATTCGAAACTGCTTCGTGCTTCGTGCTTCGTGCTTCGGATTTTGCCAATACACTTTTGCATCTTGCAAAAGTGTATTGGAGGTACGGCCCGCTGTTCCCTTCCAAGTTCACCGATTCATCAATGTCAAAAATGATATCCCGTCCGATACTCCCTCGAAGCAATGCATATTTGACCGCCCCGATGCCAACCATCTCCGCCACCTCATCTTTTGACAAGCGCGATACAATTTCCCCATCGCGCTTATCACCCTCCAAAGCAACCGATTCGCGAAACGGCCGAACAGGCAGTCTGCGCGAAGTCGCAGTTGCGAAGGAGGGTCCCTGCTCCATTATCCTCAAGATCCTCTTTTTCGCCTCATCGATGAGCCATTCGCCGGTGAGCACTTCACCTGTCCGGCTCGACATCTTTCCTGTTGGCAACCGCACCATCCCATGGGAAAGATGTTGCGTCTTTTCCCCAAGCTCGGGGGAAAGAAGCGCCAGTGCTTTCAAAACCACCCTGAAATACGCATCAACTTCATTACCCGTAATGATGATGGACTTGTCATAGGGAAAATCCTTGTATTTCGTCGGCGCCAATCCCAAGTCTTTTGCCTCATAGGTTGGCAAACCCTGTGAGTTGACAAAGACCCGCGTATGTAATCCGTGTTTTTCTCCGGAGAAAACGATTGCCCCTTGGCTTTCTTCGAAAACACCTTTCCGTAAGCCCCCCTTCACCACTTCAAGCCCGATTTTTCCCGCCTCCGACTCGAAGTAGTAGAAATCAAACTTGGTTCCGAGCCGCCGGTAAATCGTCTCAAAGTACTCCAAACTCCAGGCCCGGCCCTTCCCATATATCTCCATCACATCCGGCTCCTGTGCGTAAATCTTTCGGTTGAGCTCCTCGATCTGGGCTTTTGCTTTCTCATCCGCTTCATAGGCTTTAGCTCCCACCGCATACGCCTCACCCAATATTCGGATCCGCTCTGCGAGTTGTTTCTTCTCAAGCTCCTTAAGCTTCTCCTCATTAACTTTTAACTTTTCACTTTTAACTTTTAACTTCGCCAAGAGCCCATAAAGGGCCTTGGCGACATGCAACCCCACATCTCCTTGGTAGTTCGCACGTTTTACTTGGGCGCCACTTGCATCCAAGAGTCGCGACAAAGATTCCCCCACCGCATTGCTGTACAGGTGCCCAATGTGAAACTCTTTAAACGGGTTGGGATCGGTAAACTCCACCATGATCTTTTTCCCTTTGAGTGCTTCGTTCTGCCCATACCTGTCTCCCAGATGTATTGCCTGCTTAAGCGTGTCTGACAAAAACTGCTCGGAAAGCCAAAAATTGATAAACCCCGGCCCCGCTAACTCCACTTTATGAAGAAATCCGAAATCCGAAATCCGAAATCCGAAATAGTCAGCAATCGCCTTTGCGATTTCCCTAGGAGTTTTATACTTAGCGAGCTGTGATGTTTTTTCGTGCTTCGTGCTTCGTGCTTCGGATTTAGCGAAAAGTTGCAACGCAACATTCGAGCTATAGTCCCCATGCTCTGCCGAACTAGGATGCTCAATAACAATCGGCACCTCCGGAAAATCCAACTCTTTGAGCGCCTTTTGAACCTGAACCTTGATCTCCTCTGCAAGCATATGCCCAGTATATCAGGTTAAGAGAACGGGAACCGCCTATGAATCTTCAAATACAGTCGCAAATATTTACGCTACTTTACTACCCAGTATCGCTCACCACTAGCCCGCAATCGTGCCCAGAATGGAGTCTTGACTAATGATCAAGACGAAATATCTGGAACATAGGCGGGTCACTCCAAAACCCAATAATCCTCTCCATTCGACATGATTTCAATATCTCCTCGCTCATCGGTCCGTAGAATTTCTGCCCCAACACTATCTAACCGCATCAAAGTATCACTAGTCGGATGTCCGTAACGGTTCTTCTTTCCGGCCGAAATCAAAGCCAATTGAGGTCGAATGACACTAAGAAAATCCGAAGAAGTAGCGTATTTAGACCCGTGGTGCGCAACTTTTAGGACGTCCACGCGATTTAGCGCTCCCGAACGGAGTAGTGCTTGCTCGGTATCAATCCCGATATCACCAGTCATCAGAGCCCGAAACGTCCCAAACTGTGCCAGAAGAACGACCGATGTCTCATTCACGTCCGTTGCGGTTGTTTCACCGAGGACCGCTGCGTCAATTGCTTCCTTCCTAAAAGAAGCAAGAGTTCCGATCGCCGCTTTCGGCCATACCACTGTCAGGGCCAGGGGTTCAAGCCGGATTTCATCTCCCCTTCGGGCAAAGTGCAAGCTTGCCCCCTCCTGCAAAACTGCCGCTTTGAAAGCCATAAAACCATCCGTTGTATTGGTTGCACCGGTCAAGAACACTTCCGAAACATCGTATCGCCTCAACACATCCACCAGGCCATTCATATGATCCGCCTGGGGGTGCGTCAGGACGATTACTTCAAGCGCCCGGTCCCAAAACGGCATATGCCGTGACAGACAATCAACCACCCGGTCATCCGGCCCCCCATCCACGAGAATCTGTCTCGATCGGAAAGTCAGAAGAATAGCGTCGCCCTGACCGACATCGCAAACCACCATATGCAGCCGCCCGTCAGGAAGAGAAGCGCCAACGCCAAGGACGAGTCCGACACCGATCAGAAACCCCAAACTCAAGAGACGAAACGCCTGTCTTCCCGTGTCAACCTCCCTTTTTGAGACTGACGCCAAACCAAATAGCCAAGCACCAAATAGTAACCTATGGCCCACCACCACGAGAGGGCAGAAATCTGAAACACCCCGAAAGGCAGCCGGTCAAACCAAGAAACCACACTGACAAAAACGGTCAACGGCACCCAGGATAAAAGAGCGCCCACAAAGGCAAGTTCCTGCCATACCAAGCTTGTGACAGCCACCACACCTCCAAGAACCATGAGAAATGGGATAAGCGGAACCGTCAAAAGGTTGACCAACCACGAAAGCCAACTCGCTTGACGGAAGTAGATAAGGAGAATCGGTAAAACAGCCAGTTGCGCTCCGAGGGTAACCGCTAATTCCTCGGCAATATAACCGAACCACCGGACCCGTCCTAGTAAACCCAAGATCGCCGGAGAAACCAATAAAATTCCGGCCGTCGCCGCAACCGAAAGTTCAAATCCGACGTCAAACAACGCGAAAGGGGAAACCACAAGCATCAACAGGGATGCGGCAACAAGCCCCCAGACCGCCAAGTACTGTCGCCCGAAATACTGGGCGATAAAAGCCAAGCTTCCCATGATGGAGGCCCGGATAATGGGTGAATCAGCGCCTGCCAGCATCGCGTAGAGGGCGATCCCCACAATCACGCAGGGAATCGCCAAACGACGCGAAAGAAACCGTAAAAAAAGAGCAGACAGAAGTCCGGCAACCATGGTTACGTTATACCCCGAGGCCACCACCACATGGATCGTCCCTGTCCGTCGAAGGGCAGTCAGAAAATCATCCGGAATCCGTCCTTTAGCGCCCAACACGACTCCGGATAGGAGCGAGGCTTGGGGCTCCGGTAAAAAACTTGAGAAATTCTGGTGGATCCGACTCCGCAAGCGGCTCAGCCAAGCCTGCAGGGAGATAAGACCAAAACCACCCCCGAACTCTTCTTTATCAACAACGCGAATTGTTGGATACATCAGACTCATTTTTGGTTTACCGAAGCCTGTCACTTCCCTTCTGAGGCTGCCAGACAAGTCCACGAAATCACCATAGGAGTACTGGGGAAAAGGCGTAGTATAGACCAAAATCATCCCCACCTCCATGATCTGCTTTGATTTATATTGATATGGTTGGGAAGACACCCTCCCGCGAACGCGGACCGGTGATCGATCGGGATAGCGCTCTGCGTTCCGAGTCATCAAAAACACGCGGAAAACCCAAACCAGTACAAGAGGTATCAATAGCAATAATAAACGATTAAAGTACATCAAAATAATGCAACAAGAACAGAAAAAGCTTTACCGTGCAAACAATAAAATTCTTGGGCTTTTGTATGAAATGCTATGTAATATTCGACAAACTTCCCAAAAACTCCTACTGAACGCTGACCTCATCTTTAATCCGCTCAAAGACATTGCTGGGAACAATCCGTTTCTCCAACAACTCCTCAACGGAGGAATACGGTCGATTGCCAATAATTGTCTGAGCCCGCGTCTCTCCGATCCCCCAAAGAGAATCGAGTTCTGAAACCGAAGCCGTGTTGAGATTGATTTTATGCTCCTGCGTAAGTCCAATGACTTCACTATCGGTTTTACCCAAAACAGGCGCCGTTCCCTCGGAAATTTCTCCGACCCTTGGAATATACACTTTAATACCGTCTGAAAGTATTTGAGCAAGATTGATATATTTAGTCAACCACTCCCGATCTGCCTCGGCGGATATACCCCCGGCAACCAGCAACGCATCGTTCACACGAGCCCCGGAAGCCAGCCGGTAAACCCCCGGTTTCTCAACCGCACCAGCCACATCGACAACAATTTCTCCTCCTTCCGCAGGCGAAGGCCGGGAAGAAGAAATCACCTCAATCTGAGGTTCTGATCGTTGAAAAGTTAAAACAACCAGCGAGAGGGCTCCCACACCAATGAGGAACAAGCCAAGGAAAACCAGCAGAAACCGCGCCTTATGCTCCTCGAAAGCCTGTCGGAAGTCAAACGTTGCGTCCATAGAGGCAAGCAAAGATCAAACAAATCGGATAAGGTCGCCTACGAGACAACGAAATTCACCAGTTTTCCCTCCACCCAAATCGTCTTTGTTATCTGTTTTCCCGAGAGATGAGCTGCCACTCCTGGTATCTTTTGAGCCAGACGAATAGTCTCCGAACGATCGTTCGCCTTCTCGGCCGCAACCAAAATCTTCCCCCGCACCCTTCCGTTGACCTCAACCACGATTTCGAGATCGCCAAATGCCGCCAGCGTTACATCATACGCCGGCCAAGGAGCCACATGGATGCTCGAGAGAGAAAATGGCTTTCCCCGCAACCCTTTAAGAATACAATTCAAATCGAGGCAGGTATGTTTTTTCGGCAAATTGTGCCACAATTCCTCGCTCATATGCGGCGCAAACGGAGCCAATAGTCTCAAGAAAATCCCTGCGTCATCCCAAGAAAGCATTTTCCCGTCCTCCCATGCATTGATAAACTCCATCAATTTTGCCAGAGCCGTATTGAAGCGGAACTTTTCAAGATCCTCTGTCACCTGCTTGGTCATACGGTGCAGCGGCCCGACCAGGTTCGGATCCGTCTTCTCCCCCAACTTCGAACTTTCCTGATAGAGTCGCCAGACTCGCATCAGGAAGCGGTACATCCCTAGAGTCCCCGTATCGCGAAAATCTCCTCCTTGATCATATGGTCCTATAAACATCAAATAAGATCTTAATGTATCAGAACCGAACTTTCGAATATAATCATCGGGCGTGACGATATTCCCCCGGCTCTTGCTCATCTTCGCCCCTTCCTTGATGATCAAACCGTGGCTGAACAAAAACGGGAAAGGCTCTTCAAAGGAAAGGTAACCCCAGTCATGAAGCGCCATCGTCACGAACCTGCTGTACAAAAGGTGTAACACCGCATGCTCCGCGCCACCGATATACGCATCGACAGGCAACCACCGGCGGGTTACCGTATTGTTAAATGGTTGCATTGTTGTATTGTTACGAGCAATTTGACCATTGATCAATTTAGCAATTTTTTTTCGGGTCCACTCCTCCGTTCCAAGATTTGGGTAGGCAAGAAAATACCACGAGCTGTCCAGGAAGGTATCCGACACATCCGTCTCTCTTTTGGCCCTTCCCCCGCACCTGGGGCACTTGGTGTAGAGCCAGGATTCCGACGCCCTCTCAAGAGGAGATCTTCCGTCCCCAATCGGCTTGTAGTCTGAAACAAAAGGAAGTTCAACCGGTAAATCCCCTTCAGGAACCGGCCACCACCCCGCCATACCTTTCAGGGTACCTTTCAGGGAGTCTCCTTTAAAGGCCCTTCCCTCCTTGGCACATTGCTCACAAAAAATCATCGGGATCGGCGGGCCCCAATAGCGCTGCCTTGAGATCAGCCAGTCACGGAGGTGGTACGCAACTTTCTTTTTTCCCGTTCCTTGCGACGCTAAACGCTCAAGAATCCTCTCCATCGCCTCCAAAGAAGAAAGCCCGTCAAATTCCCCGGAAGTCACCAAACTGCCAAATTCCGTAACCGCTGCCTGCTGCACCTCCCGCCCACCAACATCGATGACCTTGATAATCGGGAGATTGTGCTTCCGGGCAAAGTCCCCGTCGCGCTGATCGTGTCCAGGCACACCCATGACGACACCGGTTCCCACATCCATCAACACAAAATCGGCAATCCAGACTGGAATTTTCCCGCCGGTCAGAGGATGGATCACCCTCAAACCGGTATCAACGCCCGTCTTCTCTTTTTCTGTCGTCTTCCGCTTCTGCTCCGTTTTCTTGAGCGCCGCCTCGACGTAGACTCTTACATTTTCTAACTTTTCACTTTTCACTTTAAACTTTGAACTCATCAGATCCGCTACTGTGGGATGCTCAGGAGCTATAACAAGGAACGTCGCCCCAAAAATCGTGTCCAGACGCGTTGTGAAGGTCCAAAGAACCTCTCTGGTGCCATCGACCACCCATCCAACCTCTGCGCCATCCCTCCTGCCAATCCAGTTCCTCTGTGCGATTTTGATCTTCTCCGGCCAATTGAGCGTTTCAAGGTTCCCAAGTAACCGCTCTGCAAAGTCGGTAATCCGGAAAAACCACTGCGCCATCTCTCGGCGCTCAACGGGTGTCCCGCACCGCTCACACACCCCTCCCTCCACCTGCTCATCCGCCAAAACGGTCTTGCATGAAGGGCACCAATTCACCATCGCCTTTTTACGCACCGCGAGTCCGTGTTTAAACATCTGCACAAACAGCCACTGTGTCCACCGATAATAGACAGGATCAAAAGTCTCAAGGGTATTCTCCCAAGAAAAACTGTTACCGATGTCATGGAGTTGCGCGTAGAACCGCTTCTGAGACAGCTTCGCCTGCTCCGCCGGATGCTTCCCGATCTTCATTGCATAATTTTCCGAGTGGATCCCAAACCCGTCCAACCCGATGGGTTCGAACACATCATAGCCTTGCATCCGCTTAAATCGCCCATAGATATCCGCCCCCGTAAAGGCATACATATTCCCGACATGCAGTCCTTCTGCCGAGAGATACGGAAACATCATCAGGTTGTAGAACGGTTTCTTTGCCTTGCGAAGATCAGGCTGATAGATCCTCGCTTCTTTCCACATCTTCTGCCAGCGACGTTCTATCTTTCGATGATCGTATATCTCCATTCTCCCTACTCCTTATTTATTCTGAGCGAACTTGTCTGAGCGTAGTCGAAGGATCCGAATGACTCCTTACTCCTAAATATTCTACACGCCTTGCAGCAAGGTCGCAAAACTGGTACCATACCGCCCCATGATCGAATCAAGCCCGAACCATGCGAATGAAAGGGAAAATTCAGAGTACCCCAATCTCCGCTTTGAACCCGGATTGCATGAAAGGGTGGATACGCCCCGTCCGGATTGGAACAGACAAATGGCCAGGAGACTTTCGCAGTACAATCCAGAATTCCTCTCGATCGATGGCATGCAAGGTGGTTCCGATCTTCAATTCTCCCTTTCTCTCTCGGAAGGCTTTCCAGGCAGGCCTGATGAGATTAATACAAAAAGTGAGTATATCTATCTTGTCAGGGGAGACGTCTTCGATTATACGCAAAGTAACTGGTCACTCGAAGAACAGGTTGCACAGGCCTTATCCGACACAAATCAACTGGATAAGGAAGCGAGGGGAGGTGTAGTAACAGAAATATTCGCTGCATCTGTACTCTCAAGTGTAATACTAGGGGTCTCCAATCGTCCTGTAATCACGCGCAGAGACTTCCTCAAGAAGACATTAGCATACTCGGCTGCGTTTGCTATCTTTGGCAGTCGAGCTGGCCAGGTAGCCTCAATGATCGCAGCTCCCTTTACCCCAAGCGAAACTCAACGGGACGTTCTTCTGCGTGTTGCCCGTCTCACCAAACCGATCTTGACCAAAACATTGTGGTGGGTGGATGGCCGCACCGCCCTGTTAATCGCCAAAACCCAGGACGCAATCGACCTCCTGCAAAAACCCAGGCAAACAAGTGGAGCGATTGTCATGGGAAACGCCCATATGTTCATGGCAGAAACGCTCTTACGAGACCGGAGTGAAAGACAACAAAAGATCCGCGACTTTGCTAAATACACACTGGAAACCGCAGATTCCGTACTTGCAGAGGTACAAGCTCCGCTCGATCTTCAAGAACAGACACGCAACGCTATCCTCAATCAAATCAGCCTATTTGATATCCTAAAAATTCCAACCCAATCCTCGTCGATCGAGCTTGTCAGTTTCCATAGAAGTCCCCAGGTCGAGGCAGCACTCAGAGATTTTCGTTAATACCTTCTTTCCCCCAACCATCTCCTCCTTTACGAGATGAATAAGGACAGAGACAGAGTTACTATGTTAAAATATCTGCCTGAGGGCCTATAGCTCATCTGGTAGAGCGCACCCTTCGCATGGGTGAGGTGGCCGGTTCGAGTCCGGCTAGGTCCACCAGGGCCGTTAGCTCAGCTGGTAGAGCGTTTGCATGGCATGCAAAAGGTCAGCGGTTCGATCCCGCTACGGTCCACAATTGGCTACTGGCTATTCGCTATCAGCCATTACTGCTTTTTCCCTAAACCCTATACCCTAGTGCCTATTGCCTAACCCATGTCCGACCTCACCCTTATCTGCCAAAACTGCGGTAACGAATTCATCTGGACCGATGGCGAACAGGACTTTTACCGCCAAAAGGGTCTTAAACCCCCGAGTTTCTGCCTCATCTGCCGCGCCAAGTTTCAGGCTCGTGAGCGCCAGTTTGCAAAGTACAGAAAAGACAAGGAATAGGGTCGAGGGTCGAGGGTTGAGGGTTGGGGGTTGAGGGTTGAGGAACTAGACGCTAGACGCTTATCGCTAAACGCTATTTCTCTTGACTTCCCTTCCCTAATTCCCTACCCTTGAGTTCAGTGGCAAAAACCATTCTTCTCTCCCACCATAAACTCGCCATCCTCCTCATCATTCTCATGCTGGCAACCATTCCTCTCCTCATCTGGGCACTAACCCAACAAACCAACATCCTTGGGCGCGCCTACTTCCCGAAGAACTGTGAAGCCCCAATCATCCCGCGCGGAAAAATTTGCTCGACAGAGTGGACCATCGACCGCGATGAAAATGGCTGCCGCATCTTTACCTGCAGAAACTAAAACCCCGACAGCACTCTCTCGTTAAACCCTCAAGATTTTCGCAGCCAAGAAGCGAAGAAGCTAATTTCTCACTTCAAATACTCCGATGGGTTCATAAAACCGCCCCCGCCCCGGATCTCAAAGTGAAGGTGAGTCCCGGTACAGCGGCCGGTACATCCCATATCTCCGATCACATCTCCGCGACTGACCGTCTGTCCCGCAACCACGCGTACCCGCGACATATGCGCATACAGCGTCGTGAGTCCGTTTCCGTGATCGATGATCACCCGGTTTGCATACCCTTGACCGTCCGGCCATCCGGCAACGACCACCGTTCCGCTGTCAGCCGCCAAAATCGGCCCCCCATCCTTGTTTGCGATGTCGATGCCGCGGTGGTACCACACGTATCGCTGCGTAATCCGCCCCGCCGCCGGCCAAACGAAATTCCCGGTTGCCGAAACCGCACCCGCGCTCGGCGTCAACACCTTCGCAATCATCGACTCCGGTGACACCGGCTTCACCTCCGGTAACACGCCGTCTGGAACAATGACAATCTGTCCCACAGCCAAAGCAAACGTCTCATCATTCGTAAATGTATTAAAAGGAAAGTCAACCAGGGCCTGTGCCTCCGCCTCATACTTCTTGGCAATCGAATAAATCGTATCGCCTTTCCGCACCGAATGAACAACACCGGTAACCGGAGGGATCTTGAGAGTCTGTCCCGGTTGTATCCGTTGCGTTTCCGTCATTCCGTTCGCCCAAAGCACCGTATCAATGGAAACCCCGAACTTTGTGGCAATCGAACTGACCGTATCCCCTGTCTGAACCTGGTATTCAATCACTTCTGATCTTGGCTTTTCGGAAATGAGGGTGGTAACCGGAGGGTCATAATCAGCAGTAGTCCCCAAGATGATCGCGGAGGGTAATGCTTCCTCAAACGACGAGGCCTGGCCGGGAAAGGTTTGGGCAATAAAAAGCGGCCCGAACGTGACCGCAACAAACACCAAACCAGCCATTGCCGAATGGATAAACGGCTGAGCGTATCGCCCCCGTCTTCGGTAAAGCGCGGAAACAAAAAATCCCTTCCCGCGCTCAAACCGCCAAAACGCGCCTCCCAGCCGGTGTGAGGCAAAGGAAAATAAAGCTAGGGAAAACTCCCGGAGTTCAAGGAAGAAACGGACCAATCTCTGCATACTTCCCCCATAATTGAGGGACAAGCAAGCATCCTAGCACAGCAGATATACATGTGCAATGATTAAGCCGATGCGAAAAAGGAGGTATTGGCGCTCTCTTCTGTGGCAAATTCCCTTGGTTATGCTTGGGGTTTATTGGATCTACGGCTTGTGGATTTCCCTAGTCCCGAAAATAACCCTCTCCATTGACGAGGTTCCCTGGATCTTGGATGCCCAATTCTATACGCATCGCCGAAACAACAATTGGGAACGGTTTTCGCTGCCAAAAGACTTCAAATATCTTCGGTGGGAAACACAGAAGCGCCGCCTCCTCGACCAGCCGCAATTCGGGAAATACCTCATCGGTTTCCTTTTGCAAAGCACCGGGAGAAAAATGGTCGATGAGGAAACAAGCACCCGGCTCTACGCCATCGTTCACACTGACGTACTCCCGACAGGGAAAACGCTGGAGGAGGCCGCAATCATACTCGGTTCTGAGGTGACCGATGCGATCCTTCTCATCCGATACGCCTCCGTAGCGGCGGGTTTGCTGGCCATCCTGTTTCTCGCATGGATCGCTACCAATATAACCCGAGACTGGAAAATCGGCTTTTCTATCGCTGTCTTTAGCGCATGGCATCCGCTCATAAGGAATACTTTTGGGATTGCCACAGCCGACGCCTTTTTTGTCCTCTTCCTCCTCATCAGTGGAACTGCACTTGTCGCAACACTTCATCAGCTTCCCCGACTTTCAAACAGCCGTATTTTTCTCTCCTCATTCGTCCTGGGAATGCTCATTGCGTGTACTACGAGCATCAAACTCCCCGGAGTCTTCCTCCTCTTCTTCCCCTGGTTATACTTTTCCCTGCTTTGTCTCACCCACCCAAGCACAATTTCCAAACAACAATGGAAAAGATTCCTATTCTTCTGCGCGGGGTATACCCTTTCTTTCCTTGCCACGTTCTTCTTTTTGGAACCGGAGATCTGGGCGGATCCCATCCGAGGCACGGGAGCCCTCTTTGGCTCTCGAATCCTCCAGCAGGAACTTTTCTATCGGGCGTTCGGACAGTTTAGCTTTCTCGAGATGCCGCTCTACATCCTGACAGTATTTATCTCGATCTCAAAATATCGCATCGTTCAAAGCCTCCTCACACTGTTGCTCCTGTTCGGATGGTATAGCCTCTTAAGGAGAGCAAAAAACGATCCACAGAGCCATTCTCTGCTCTCCCTCTCCATCTTCTGGATTGTCGTCAACATCGCCTACGCCCGCGTGAAGCTCCCAGGTTTTGAACGGTACCTCATTCCAACCCTGCTCATCCTTATTCTGGTAACTTCCGTAGGACTGAAGCAGGCGACAACCTGGATAACGAATACTCTCCAATCAAACGCACACAAGTATAAAACACAGAAGGCTTAGGGTTGAGGGTTGAGGGTTGAGGGTTGAGGGTTGAGGGAGAAATGAGAAATTTGCTATTGGCTATTCGCCATTCGCTATCTGCTATTTGCTATCTGCCATTCGCCATATGCTATACGCTATCTCTTATCCTTCTTTCAGAGAAGCGAGGAACTCCTTGTTGTTTTTTGTCTTCCGTAACCGATCCAAGAGAAGCTCGGTCCGCTCATCCTTGCCGAGGACATCGATCATCCGCCGCATGACAACCACACTCTGGTAAGACGTCGAGTCAAACAGCAGTTCTTCTTTTCTGGTTCCGGAGCGCTGGACATCAATGGAAGGATAGATCCGCCGTTCTGCCAAATGCCGGTCCAAGTGAAGTTCCATATTCCCCGTTCCTTTAAACTCTTCATAGATCAAATCGTCCATCCGGCTCCCCGTATCGATGAGGGCGGTCCCCAGTATCGTCAAGGACCCCGACGCCTTACCCTCGAACGTCTCGAAAGGTTCAAAGTTCCTGGCTGCGCCGAAAAATCGCTTAGGTGGATACAACGCCGCGGGATCGAATCCTCCGGAAAGAGTCCGTCCGGATGTGGGTATGGCTAAGTTGTAGGCACGTGCCAAACGGGTGATGGAGTCGAGCAAGATGACCACATCCATTCCCATCTCCACCAGCCGTTTTGCCCGCTCTAAAGCCATCTCCGCTATCTCCGTCTGCTGGTCGGCTGGCTCATCGAAATTGGAAGAGGCCACTTCCCCGGTTCCTTTGGTTACCTTTTCGATGTGGCGACGAATATCCGTCACTTCCTCCGGCCGCTCACCGATCAAAACAGCCATTAAGTGGACTTTGGGGTAATTGACCGCTACCCCCAAGGCTATATCCTTGAGAATCGTTGTCTTCCCCGCCTTGGGCGGAGACACAATCATGCCCCGCTGACCTTTTCCTATCGGAGCCACCAAATCAATCAGACGGGCCGAGAGCGGATCTTTCCCGGTCTCAAGTGCCAACCGCTCCTCAGGAAAAATGGGTGTGAGTTCGTCGAAGTGCGGTCGCCTCCCCAACTCTCCGATCGGATGACCGTTCACAATCTCCACTTTCAGGAGTCCCCAATAGCGCTCGTTCTCCTTTGGCCGTCGCGCCGGGCCTTCCACCAAGTCTCCCGGGCGGAGCGCAAACCGACGTATCTGGGAAGAAGAGATATAGACATCCATGTTGCTCGGAGAAAAATGAGGGCGGAGTAACCCATGACCTTCCTGTTTCTTATCTAGTATCCCGGAGACATTTTCCGTCGGAAGACCGGCATCGGGTATAACTCGATCATCGACCATTCCGCTAAAGGATAAGCCCGCTTGGGGTTGGGGAGGGGGCGAAGCCGGAAACTGTGGGGGCCCAACCGGGGTCTGAATCGGTGGTTGAACGGGTGGAGGTGTATCTTCAGGAGGAACAACATTGTTCACCTCTTGTTCAGCGGGTGCGGGTACCTCCGTCTGAGGCTCCTCTACTCGACCGACGAAATCCTCAGGAGCAAGCTCCGGAACCTTCTGAATTTTGGAATAAGTTTTGGAACGGGAGGCTGTTGAGCGAACTGCCATAGACAAACAAGAAAGGTCAATGGAAAAAGCAAATAGCCATGAAACGGAATGTTCAATCAAATCGTAAAGACGTTTTTCGCATGCACATTGAGGAAAAACCCTAGAGGTCTAAGACAACCCCCATTGTTTCAAGTTCCCAGCGATCTGTCAAGAACGAAACGATAAGCGAAAGAAGAGCGAGCCTCTGCCAGCTTGAACTCAACTACTCAAGAGGCGGGTGATGCGCCTGCCCTACACATCACCCACCACTAAAGCAGTCGAATTCAATCCCTATCGAACCCAGTCTGACTTGGTCGAATAAGCCAACGTGCCAAGCATGCCTGCCCGCCGAAGCAACCGGCCCACGAGTCCGCCAGCTGGTGGACTGCGAAAAGCAGTGTTGCGTAGGCTGGGCCCGATCATCACCCACCACTCAAGTAGTCGAACCTGAAATATCCATGTTGTCCACTAATAGTACTCAAACAAAATGCGAAAGATTGACAAGGTGCCAAGCCCGTGTTATGGTGTCTTTTAGGTTTCGCGTCACCTGTCCGAACGCGAGCCGACTCTTAAGAAAGAGCATTGCTATTCGAGCCCACCGTGCTGCGGTAGTAATGCTCTTTTCCATCAGACAAGCGGTAGTGAGCCTTATTTATCTCGCAAAACTTCAAACTTTTAACGTTAAATTTTCAACTTGCTTCACTTCCCCATGAGGATCAGCTTTTGATCCAAACGGACAAGGTCTTTCAACTGATGCGTCACAAATGCAACCGCTCCCTTCTCGCGGTTGATTCTTCGGGCTTTTCTGCTTCTTAAGCCACGGAAAAATGTTCGTATCTGTCTTTGGACTTTCCGCATCAATTCCAAACTTAACACATTTGTCAACAGCTGTCAAATCCTATAGGAATAAACTTGGATAAAACAAAAAGGCCTGTAACAATAATTACAAACCAAAACCTGATCACACTCGCGGAAAAAAGAACAAGAAAGGTAAGTGTGGAAAACTCAAATGGAGGTGTGGAAAACCTGGGGGAAATGAGGAATCAGTTATAGAAGTGCGCGAACCGCCGCAGCTAAAGAACGGTACTCGGAGGCTGAAACTACCCGAGAAAATCCCTGCGCCTTTGCTTCGGCGAGGCGTTGGTTCAGTCGCCCAACCTTCCGAACCTCCCCTAAAAGTCCGACTTCTCCGATAAATGCGGTCTTTGTTGGAAGAGCCCGATTCCGATTACTTGAGGCAATTGCCATGGCGATGCCAAAATCCGAAGCCGGTTCCCGGATCGTAAGACCTCCTGCAACATTCACATAAACGTCAGCATCGCCCAAGCGAAGCCCGCAACGCTTGGTCAATACCGCGACCAGGATTTGGACCCGCCGTAAATCTACCCCGCTTGCCACGCGCCGCGGGATTGCGAGTTGGCTGGGCACCACAAGGGCTTGGATCTCAACCAGCATCGGGCGTGTCCCTTCAAGGACGCAAACCACCGCGCTCCCCGAGACTTTGTCCTGTCGATCCTCAAGGAAACGGTCAGACGGATTCAATACTTCCTCAAGGCCCACCTCCTCCATGACGAACACCCCAACTTCATCCGTCGTCCCAAACCGGTTCTTGGTCGTCCGAAGCAGGCGAAATTCATGCTGCATATCCCCAGAAAGCTCCAAAACCACATCAACCATATGTTCCAAAATCTTTGGTCCGGCAATCGCCCCCTCTTTGGTCACGTGGCCAACGAGGAACACCGGAACCTCAAGGGCCTTGGCAACCGAAATCAACCGACGGGTGGATTCGCTCACTTGCCCCACGCTTCCTGCCGAAGATGTTAAATCACCAGTCATCATCGTCTGGATACTGTCAACAATCACCAATCCGGGCTTCTCTTTTTCAATGGTAGAAACCACCGCATCCACATCCACCTCGGGCAGTAAAAACAACTTTGCACTTTGCACTTTGAATTTTAAACTTGCCTCGAGTCTACCGACTCGAAGCTTTATCTGCCCCGGATTCTCCTCCCCACAGACATACAGTACGGCAGATGGCGTATGGCGTATAGCAGATGGTTTCGTTTCTCCCCTTTTGCTATTTGCCATATGCCATATGCTATTTGCTACTCTTAACGCTAGCTGCGTTAAGAGTGTGCTTTTCCCGATCCCCGGTTCCCCCGCAACCAAGACCACACTCCCGGGAACAATCCCTCCGCCCAAGACTCGATCCAGTTCCCCAATGCCGGTCGGAATCCTTTTTTCGGCAACCCCTGTGACCTCCGAAAGCCTTATTGGTTTGACTGCCAAGTTTTGCGTTTTGCCTGCCCGCCCGTTGGCGTGGCGTTTTGCGTTTTGCGTTCTCGTCGAAACCATCGTTTCGACGAGACTGTTCCACGCCCCACACTGACTACACCTTCCCGACCATTTTGGAAAAGTGGTTCCACACTGTTGACAGACAAAAAAAGAAGCGTTCCGTGCCATTTGCGCTTCCTACACTCCCATCCCTGCCCGCTCTTCCATCATCCTAAGGACCGGTCCCTCTCGTTCCTTAAGTTCCGCCAAAGCCTCATGGAGAACGCCCGCAAAGAAACTATCGGCATCATCCCCCCGTTCGATGTAGACCGCCTCCGTAATCTTGGCGTTTGAGAGGATAAAAACATCCGCGAGGGTATTCCGGGTCAACTTCATCAAGATGCTCTGCAGGACTTCATCGCCAAACCCCAAAGCACCCTGAATCCAACGCAGGACCTCTCGATAAATACCCAGATCAAGCGAGAAAAAGGACTGCGAAGCGAACGCCGACGTGGGGTCAAGTACCTTGTTCGAAAGGGGGTTTACCAAGAAACCCTGCGCCGTGTGCTCCCCATCCAAAACCATCCGTAATGTCCCCGTCTCCTCAAACCCGGACATCCTCCAAACCAAGTCAACCGCGGGCCGGTCAAACAGGCTTCCGCTTTCCGCCATCGCCCGCAGAGCCCCATGGCCGCACCCGGTGTATTCCCCTTCTTTCGCATGGGTATCAATGTGGTTTGTCGCAACCACCCCGTTTTCGGAAAGGGCTTTAAGAATCTGCTCCCGAAGGATGGTCACCCGGACGTTACGGATCGCATCAACCAGCCCCAGCGTCGCCCCGGCCGCTCGTCCGACAGAAAACCCGGAATAGTCAAGCTTTTGTCCTGTCTTTGGATCGATGAGGGCAACAATCTTCCGTTCATCCATGCAGCCGAGGATAATCCGTTCTTTGACGGGAATCATCACCTCACTGGCATGAATGCGCTTGGTGCCGAACACAAACACCTCATCGGTCCGCACGTTGAAGATTCGAAACGAAGTCAGTTTCTGGCGGATAGCTTCTCGATCAAAATCCATTGGAACCTACTCGTCTTCGTGACCCATGCTCTGCATGGTCTCAAGGAACTGACGGATCTCCTTCTCAACCCGCTGCCAGTCCCCGCCTGCCTCCCGGATGGCACGGAACAACAAATCCATATCGATGAGGATCTGATCATCCCAAACTTCAAGACGTTTCTTCGACATATAACCTCCTAAGTTAATAATTTCAATGCACTGTAAATAACTCTATCAAAAATTCGAATAGCAAAACAGCTGTGAAACTCAAAACGCATATCTCAAATCTCAAAACCACATCTCAAAGAGTAAATCTTGAAGTTTTAAGTTTTAGGTTGTAATTTTGAGTTTTAAAATTTGAGATTTGAAATTTTACTTTGTTTCGTGCTTCGGATTTTCGGTTACTTATAACCGACCGGCACTTCTGTCAGCACCATTCCAAGAGACATCCTGCGATGTTCGCGATCCACCTGCTCGATGTATACCTCAATGTTCTGCCCGTCTTCTGGCTCCCCACCAGCCGGAATTTTAGAAATGTGAAGGAGTCCCTCAATCCCCGGCTCCAGGGTAACAAATGCCCCGAACGGCGCCACCCGCGAAACCTTCCCCTTGAACTTTTTTCCGGAGGGATATTTCTCTTCAATCCCTTCCCAAGGGTCGGGGGTCAGTTGCTTCACGGAAAGGTTGAGCTTCCCGGAAGCCGCATCGATCCCGAGGACCTTCACCTTCACGTTTGCGCCAACCTTGAAATAGTTGCGGGTATCATCCACCTTCTCCCAACTGATCTCTGAAATATGGACCAACCCCTCCACTTTCCCAACTACTTGTTTCTTCTCTGTCTTCTCTCCCTTAACTTTTAACTTTTCATTTTTAACTTTTAACTTTCCTATCGGAACATCGACCGTCACAAACATCCCGAAAGCCACGATCCCGGAAACTGATCCGTCGTAGGACGCTCCGACCTGAATTTGCTTTAACGCCTCGGCCCGCTTTTTGAGCTCCTCCGCTTCCGAAACCTGCTTCTCCGAAAAGATCAGCCGATTCTTTTCCCGATCGACCTCAATCACCTGCACCTGAAACGACTTCCCTACCAATTCCTCCATTTTCCCCATCCACATCCTGCCAAACTGACTGGAGGGCACAAACCCCTGGACCGAGTCCGCATGGACGATCACCCCTCCTTGGTTGACCTCAAGCCCCCTCACCGTCATGATCTCACCGGTCTTTTCTGCCTCCTCAAATTTCTCCCACGTCCGATCCGAGGCCGCTTTCTTGAGGGACAACAGGATCTGCCCCCGATCGTTCTCCGGAGACAGCACATAGACCGTGATTGCATCGCCAACCGCAAGCTCCCGGATAAACTCCCGCGCTGCCTCGTATTCTTTATCAACTACTAACCCCTCGGTCTTCCCGCCGATATCAACGAGCACCATCCTCTTTGAGATATCGGTCACCGTACCTTCGATAAGCTCCCCCCGTTTCACACCGTGAAGCTCATACCCCGTCTGCGCCAATAATTCTTCCATCGTTACCGGCTCTTTACCGCGCGGTTTAGCGGGTGTGACTTTTCCGGGCTTGACAGGTACCGGAGTTTTCTTAAGCGTTGCCTGCGTTGCTGCCCCTGTTTCAGCAGTGAGTGGAGCTTTCCCACTTGAAGACAAAGAAGCCTTTTGAGCGGTTTTCATTCTACCCGCTGTCTTTACCGACTTCTTCGCAGGAGTCTTTGCTTTCTTGGGAATCTTTCCTCTGGAACGTTTGGGGGTTTTCTTAGAAGCTTTTGCTTTCTTTGCCATATAACATAAGGTCCACCTTTCTTTAAGATTGATTGAGTATACCAGCCTTTTTAATAATGAGCAACGGGAATCTTAAGCCATATTTAATACTATCAAAATAGATATTTAGCTATCATAGTAATGAATAATATATCATCAATTAACCTCTTTGAACGCAGCTAAAAGAAAGAATCATGAAGTATGAATTATGAATAATGAATCAAGAATGAAAACCCCTTTGAAGAATTTCGTCAAGAATTGGCGAATACCTTCTGAAAAGAAATCCCCTTTGAACGCAGCCAACAAGATTAGCTTCTTAGCTTATTAGCTTGTAGCTTTTTAGCGTTTAGGGTCTAGAGTTTAGAAGAAGTCCCCTTTGAGCGTTATCTTCGAGAATGCGTTGAGCGAACACGATTGAAAGCGATCGATTGTCTGACGAGCCTTTACGGCGAAGGAGTTGGATCGCATGGTGTGAGCGAACTGCGTTCCCGAAAGAACGCTCACTGGGGCACCCTTCTTTGGGTACTTTCTTGGGTGAGCAAGAAAGTACCGTTGAGCCACAAGAAAAGCACCTTAGGATAAATGAGAGAAGAAGAGGATATGGGGTTGCGGCCCACGCGCGTGTTTTGCGAGTCGCAACCACCATCTTCTTTACCCTCACCATCGGTCGGTGCTTCTTGTCAATCTACATCGCCAAGCTTCGACCCGGCTCGAGCAGAGTCTGACTCTGCAAGCAAAGTCATCTCCGCCAAGAACCAAGTTCGACTTGGGGAAAGTTTAGAAGCGCATGAGCGCTTCTCAAGTGTAACCGAGTTTGACTCGGTGGAACCCAGTCAGACTGGGTCTACCCTTATGCCGGGCGGGCTATATGATTTTGCGAGATTTGCGTGTGGGAGCCGCGACTACCTCTTCGAATGCCCCGCACTCAGAATCCCAGGACCATCGGGAGCAGGAACAGAAATATATTAAACAGAGCCACGGTCAACCCGAAGCTGAACGCGAGTGAGCCCCTAAAGGCACCCAGGAAAAACTCCTTCTTGACAGCGACGCCCATCAGGTAGCAACCAAGACCTACGCAAGTGAAACTCGCAAAGAGTCCGATCAGCATGATGGCAATACTCATCTCCACATCCTCCTCTCGCTTTACGCGAGGAACCTTGAACGGTTTTAAGAGCCTCTAACGGCCTTGGAGCCCAGTTTGACTGGGGGCAAGTCGCCTCGGCTGGTGTGCCAGAGGTCAACTCTGTGAGTTGGGTCTTTGATCTGAAAGGTTCTCAGCCTTCCTCTCTTCCCTAGAGACCCAGTAGCCAAAGGCAAGGAAGCCTACTCCTACAACGACCAAAACCGAAACCAAGCCACCTAGCTTCTCGAAAGTGCACGTGTCTCCACTGAAAGAGGAGACACACCTAAGCGCACTATCGACGCTGGTATCAATCGGCGCCGTAACTGGTGACAGAAACGCATCGATCTGATCTTTGTAGGTGTTGCCGATGATCAAGACGGCGAGGTAGAGGGCCAAAGTAATGCCCAAAGTCCCCACCCCCATGTAGAAACATCCTAGTTGCAAGGCTTTCTCAGATGGCTGAGTAGCCATTTCCACATCCTCCTCTCGCTTTACGCGAGGAACCTTGAGCGGATTCAGAGCCTCTAACGGCCCTGGAGCCCAGTGTGACTGGGGGCAAGTCACCTGCCCTGTAGACGACATGCCTGAGAGTACAGGCCGTAGGCCGTAGATCAGGCAGGAGTTCTTCAGGGTCCCGGCCAATGTTCAGCCAGGGATCTATTGTCAATCCGTACAAGACAGTCCTTCACGGCTAGTAGTCCACTCCGATCCTTGTTGTGTGGCGTGTCGTCATCGGAATGCTGATGAGGTTTCGCGGTGGCATGTCACCCCCGTCACACCAATCCTCAGGATCAGCGGAGAGTGGATGTGCCTCAATCAGCTGGCGGCGATGCGACAGTTGGCGGAGGGCATACACCCCTCCACAAACAGCGCACACACCCAACACGGGAACCTTGCTCTCAGCCATGAGTCCCTTCCTTTTCCCTCGGGTTTCTTCACCGAGTGTTGTAGGGCGAACTGTAGTGATTCCAAAGCGCATCCACAGTCCTCCTAGAATGACCAGGCGGTAATCGCCAAAACAACAACAATGGCGGCGACAGCGATTCCTACCAACATCAAGATCTCCTTCTGAATTCGCACCCCCACATTCCAAGCGAGAAATGGGGTCAATATGCTCATCAGAATGGCGAAGAGATCTCTAGAAAACGGATCTGAACCTGGAGTCACAAGAGGAAATAGCGTCGTGTAGAACCTGAGGAAGCCTAGGATGCTTCCTACTGCCATCATCGTTATCCAAACGAGAGCGAAAACTCTCTTTTTATTTAGAGGAGTCCGTTCGCCTCGCCGCAGCGCCCTCGTCTCGACTCCAGCACTGCCGAACATGACGATCCAAAACACAAACCAAACAATCTCCTGAATGATCGACTGCATGTTCACGTTAATCTCTCCTTGGGTTCTTCGCCCGATTGAGTTGCAGGTCGGTCCTGCACGGTTGATCGAATCTCTCACGGAACGTTGACGAAGAGCTCGATGACAAACGTGACAACCACAACAGCGATAACGACTAGAGCGAAGCAGCCTAAAAGGCAACTACCTTTCTCTCGCTCCCGCAAACGACGTGAACTTCGCCACAACAACATCGCCGCCATCTCCATATCTCCCTTGGGCTCCCAGCCCATCTAGTCTCACCCACCGGTTGTGGGTAGAAATTTTTTGCTTTCCGAATTGTCAAGGAGCGAATCCCCGCATAGCGGGGCGAGCGACGAATCCACCGAAGCGACCGGCTGCGAAAACGGCTAAATAGCAGTTTTGAGCAAGCAGTATTGCGTAGGTGGAAAGGTGCGCTCCTGCACTGCAGGAGAAATAGCCTTCTTGCGAGAATAAACCCATAAGACGCAGTATGCCCCATGTGTCATCCGCGCAAGAACCCCTTTATATTTCGTCGCACGAATCCGGTTGGGAGATATTCCCGAGTCAAACTCGGTTGGAAAGGCATATTAAATCTCCCAACCAGACGCCTGCGGCGAATCCGCCTTCAGTCTTCAGTCCTCAGTCTTCAGTCTTAAGTTTTAAGTGCTTTGCCAGCCCCCGGTTCGGAGCTCCCCCGCGTCGATCAGCCAACCGGCTGATCAAAAACGCCTTGCTCCGAACCGGGCAGCTTGGGCAGAATAAATAATGTCAATAATCAAATCCTTCGGCTCCGCCAAGTCAGACTTGGCTCCGCTCAGGACATGCAGGATGGCTTGGCCACAAAAAAAGGAGCCAAACCGCCTTTCCAAAGCTTCAAACTCCTGTCCGCCAACCGGCGGATCGCCTTTCCCTCTAAAATTTTCGAAGAGTATACCCTATAATCCAGCTTTTGTCAATCAAAGTCCTTAAGTGCTAAAACCACCAGGTCCGACCTCTGCACAGAGGTCGGACCTCTATACACCAGCCTTCCCAACACAGAGATTGTCTTCGAAATCACAAGACCATACAATACTCATAAACGATACCAACCGAAAATGAACCGCGCTCAATAGAAGAACTTTGCGAGGCAAATGGTAAAACAGAAACAATCCAACAAAAACCGCTCCCTGGTCCACGCGTTTCTCTTCATCGGTTTGTTCGCCGCTATTAGCTACTGCTACTTTTCAAGCCTGAGATCTCACCGCTTCCAGATCGATGAATGGTCATTCATCAGAAAGAGCTACTATCTCGATCTTTACCTCAACCGCAATTTTTCCGATCCCCGATGGTATAGCCGGGATGACCCAGCCCAGCCGAAAGTGGGAGCCTACATCTATGGAATAATGCTCCGCCTTGCGGGAATGAGGGATATTGAAAAGTCCCTGCACGAAACGGGTTTTACCCGGACAACCCAGGAGGGGAAACGTTGGTGGGACGACCTCCTCTATCGGAGGATTAAAGTCCCCCGATCCGAACTGGTCAGCCGCCCGGCATGTTTTTTTCGAAGAAGCACATTCACGCAAACACAATCGGATTTCCCGCAGGAGCTCCTTCCCCATCTGAAAATTATCTGGATGGGAAGACGAACGTCATTGCTTTTCACCCTCGGCGCGGTCATCCTCCTCTTCTGTTTTGCACGGGTAATGAAGAGTTTCCTTCTTGGATTCCTATCCGCTCTGCTCGTTGCATTAAACCCGCTGATGTTCTCCTCCGGAAGTCTGGCAATGACCGATTCCATGCAGCAGTTCTTCTTCAATATAAACCTGCTGCTCACATGGTTTTTTCTCAAAGCAGTGGGAAAGCAAAACTCCAAGCGCGCCCTGGCATTGAGCCTCTTCCTCGGTGTGAACGCTGCACTAAGCCTCGGGGTGAAGGTGAGCGGGGTCTTGATCCTCCCATTCCAAACCCTCATCTTCCTCAGTCTTTTTATGCTGCAAAAAAAGCGTAACAAACCCAGGGGAATCCTGCTTCGAAGTGGAGGCCTCTTGATCGCAAGTTTCCTGACCGTCTTTGTCGCCCTCCATCCCTATCTCTACCGCGATACCGCCCGACATTTCCTGGCCATCTTCACCAACCGTCTAGAAATCTCCGAGAGAGACCAGCGCCTGCTTCCGATCTGGGCGGTCCAGACCAGACAAAAAGCCATCGAATTCATCCTCGGTAGAAATCTCCTTCCTCAAGGGACATATACCAACTTCCCGATCGGCAAAGTTCCCATCGATGGCTTGCTCTTCCTGGCTGGACTTTGGTTCGTGAGGAAAAAAGCGATATACGAATTCAGTCGAAGAAAAATGCTCTCCAGCGAACTGATCCTCCTTCTCTGGGCAGCTGTCGCAATCGGAGGGCTCATACTGTACCTACAAAACGACTGGCCAAGATACTACCTTCCCGCGGAAGTAGCCATCACCCTCTTTCAGGCCTATGCAATCGCTGAACTCTCCCGACAAGCTTTCGAAATAATTTCTCACAAAGGTGTGAGGTGAAGCGAGAAAGAAGTATTACCTTGCAAGGTCAGACCTTGCAAGGTAATCTTGCTCACCAAAAAGCCGTCTCTTCGGCGGCTCAATAAATAACAAAAACAACAATCCCTTGTATTCACCCGGTTCCTTCCTCTAGCTCATCAAGGGGAAAACGCATTTCCGCCAAGTCTCCGTGAGCATCTTTTTTAATCCACACTAAATCGGTATCAGGATTCTTGAGTTGCTCAATATGTTGCTCAAGTACCCACTCAGCAAACAATAGAAGGTCAGCATCCCCCTCCCCTCCTGCTTGGTTTACTAGAGATTCATCCGACAGGAACGTCTGCACATCTTGGACGGGGACATCTCCATCTTCATTCAAAGTAACAAAAGCAACCTCAAATCCCTGCCGCAATCCGTCGACAATTGCCTGTGTCATTTTTTTAATCTCCACATCAACTTCTTGGGCGTCGAGCAGATCTTCCCACCGAGAAACCATTGCCATACGTATCCGCTCAACATCAGCCATAATCCTTACTCCTTTCGCCGAATTATACCACACGACATAAAAATCCCGGCCTCATCACAACTTGTATGATCGAGTCTGACTCGTCAGCTAGTTATGACTTGGCTGCCTGGTATCGTTGTTCATTATTGTTGTTGGAAGTGCGGCCGCACACTTGACAACAATATATTTATGGAATAGACTCCATTTGTGCGCAACCCAAAACTTCGCGAAACGGTTGAGGATATATCGTTCGGACTCCTCTCAACAACGATCAACCTCTGCCTTGGCCTCGTCTCCTTCAGTTCCACTGTGTCATCATCAGGGAAAAGCCATAAAGCAATATGGCAAGCAGTTGAACAGTCAAGCAAAGATACAGGGATCAGCAAAGAAAGCCTCAAGTACGCATTTTGGAAAGCAAAAAACCTCGGTCTTTTACGACGGAAGCGTGCTCGTAGCAGATATTCCTGGGAGCTCACCGGTGAGGGGGCCAGACGTTTAGAGTCCAAGCTTCCACAGTATCAAAAGGAACGTCCCTGGGATGGAAAGCTGTACCTTGTGACGTACGATATCCCTGAAAAAAAGCGCTACCACAGAAATAAACTTCGCGTCTTTCTCATGACCATTGGTGCTCGACAATTTCAACAGAGCGTCTATTTGATCCTTTGGGACCCGACTGAAGTGCTCCGACACTTCATTCAAGTTCACGATCTCAATGGGCTTGTCATCGTCTCTGATACGGGTACTAATGGAGCGATCGGAGATGCTGATTTGGATACCCTGATCTGGAACGTTTTCAGGCTCAAGGATCTCAATGAACGGTATGGATCGTTTCTCAAACAAGCAGAACAACCAAAGCAAGAAAAATCCCATCTCACCTTCCATTACCTCTCTATTTTGAAAGACGATCCTCAGCTCCCTTTTCAACTCCTCGGCCCAACGTGGATGGGCAATAGAGCCTATCGGAGATACCTTGAGCTTAAAACGAAACCTTGAAAGATCATTGTTCTTACAAGTGCGGCCGCATTCAAAAGAACAATAATACCACTAGCAAAAAAGCTGCAGCGGCTCTTCATCTCGCGGATCCTCCGTCGGATCTCGGAACTTGCAAAGTAGCATACTCCTAGAATGAAACCCACAAAAAATCCCGGCCTTGAGCTATTTTCGCTCCAGCTTGCGCTGGAACTATCGTCACCGCTGCCGCCTTTTACGACTCTGTTCGGGATGGGAAGAGGTAGTTCGACGGCGCTCCAAAGACCGGGAAGAAAATGAATTTAAAGAAAAATGTAAATGATCTTCTCGCTCTGCGAGAACTCCTTGACCCCCGTCAAATTCGCTTGGGTTGCGGCAGATTGCTTATTCAGCCATTTCCGCAACCATGCTCATCGCGGGGTCTGCGTCGCTCATCCGCCAACTGGCGGATTCGCTCCTTGAAAAGTGAATAGAATGAATTACCAGAATACTCGGTAGGACTCGGAGAATCAGAAAACCAGAAAATCAGAGAGCCAGAAAGTGAAAAGTGAACCTTTTGACAATCTGATGCTCCGATGTCTCTGATGCTCTGAAACTCCGATCTACGGAGTATTCTCATGTTTTCCGACTTCTTAAGCCAAGAGGCACCAGGTACTGAGTACCAAGCGCCAAATGATTTGTCTACTTTCGACCAATTAGTACGGCTAGGCTTAATCCGTTACCGGACTTCCACCGGCCGCCTATCAACCTAGTAGTCTCCTAGGGGTCTCTCCCGAGCTGAACTCGGATGGATTCCTTATCTTGGGATGAGCTTCCCGCTTAGATGCTTTCAGCGGTTATCTCGAAGCAGTGTAGCTACCCTGCGGTGCGCTTGACAGCGACAACAGGAACACCAGGGACTGCCCCAGCCAGGTCCTCTCGTACTGTGGCCAGCTTCCCTCAAGAATCCCACGCTGACTGCGGATAGAGGCCGAACTGTCTTACGACGTTCTGAACCCAGCTCGCGTAACGCTTTAATGGGCGAACAGTCCAACCCTTGGGAGCTTCTCCACCCCCAGGATGCGTTGAGCCGACATCGAGGTAGCGAACCGCGCCGTCGCTATGGACGCTTAGGCGCGACTACTCTGTTATCCCCGGGGTAGCTTTTATCCGTTAAGCCCGGTGCCTTCCACAAAGCACACGAGGATCACTATGACCTGCTTTCGCATCTGCTCGGCTAGTTTGCCTCACAGTCAAGCACCCTTATGCCATTGCACGTCCGGTCCCGTTTCCATCGGGACTAAGGGTACCATTGCACGCTTGCGGTACTCTTTAGCAAGCAACCTCCCCAGTTAAACTACCCACCAGACAGTGTCCCCAGATTCGTTTCCAGAATCTTTGAGTAAGATTTCTCATGCTAAACGAGCGGTATTCCAGTGACCCCCGCAAAATAAATCTGCGAGGTCCCGCCTATGCTCGACGATTCGGTATGAAAAATCAGTGCCAAGCTGTAGTAAAGCTCCACGGGGTCTTTTTGTCCTGCAGTCAGTAGGCCGCATCTTCACAGCCATTTCAATTTCGCCGGGTGAAGGTTCAAGACAGTTACAAAGTCGTGACGCCTTTCGTGCGGGTCGCTAATTAAGCGACTAGAGACTGCGCTACCATAGAACAGTTATAGTTACTGCTGCCGTTCACCGGGGCTTCGATTGGAGGCTTGTCCGACAAGTCGGACTCACCCCCGCAATTAACCTTCCGGCACTGGGCAGGCCTCAGCCTGTATACCTCCTCTTTCGAGTTTGCACAGACCTGTGTTTTTGGTAAACAGTCGCTCTGTAATCTTTTGTTGAACCCCATAAGACAGCGCTTGCGCGACATCTCACGGGGAGGGCATATACCAAAGGTACGCCCAGCTAATTTGCCGAATTCCTTAAACCTCCTTCTCCCGCTCGCCTTGGTATGCTCTACCAGCCCACCAGTGTCGGTTGTCGGTACGGTTTGGTTGTAGTCTCACTGCGAAGCTTTTCTCGGATGATGAAATCACCCGGGTTGGCCTCACTTGCGTTTGGCCTTCCCATCACCATTCAGCGTCGAATCTGCGGATTTTCCAACACATTCTGCTTTACGGCTTAGACGAACGCAACTTCCTCGCGCCGCCCAGGTTATCCTTCATCGTCCCTCCCCAGCTGATAACGACTACAACCAAGAACGGGAATATCAACCCGTTTTCCATCGGCTACGCCATATGGCCTCACCTTAGGACCGCCTAACCCGAAGTCGACGAACGTTG
>MHCJ01000002.1 GCA_001816585.1 Candidatus Chisholmbacteria bacterium RIFCSPHIGHO2_01_FULL_52_32 | reverse complement strand
GCCGGTTCTGGCGATTGATACTTCAAACAACGTGATTGTGGCATGGGAAGATGACCGTGATGCTGCAATCCAGAACTGGGGACTGTCATGGAATTACGACTCCAACGCATGGTGGCAGACGAACGTGAACCTTGCCGCAGCAGGAGCCTGTAACGGAGGAGGGGGAACGAATAACTCCTGCGGAGCCCTCCCGGCCATCACCGGACCGCCACTTCGGATCATGGGACAGAAGCTGTCAAGCTCCGACGGAGCCAAGAATTGGGGGGATGACCAAGCCGGTGTCAACCAGAACAATCCGGAGGATATCGGGCTATCATCAACCGGGGACGGCAACCGTAATCCTTCCCTTGCCATAGACGGGACCAACGCCATCCTGACTTGGGACAGTAACAGCGCCAGCAAGGCAGAATCGGGAACCCTCAAACGGGAAGGGAACATCTATGCCCAGAAGATCAATTCGAGCGGCTCACCACTTTGGGGACAGACATGGTCATCGACGGGGAACCTTATCGGGAGGCGGCAAGAGTTTATTGCTACCATCCTTCCGAATGGAAAAGTCCTCGTGGCGGGGGGATATGACGGTGCTGCCGTCTCCACAGCCGAGCTCTACGACCCTTCGACCGGCACATTCTCCTCCACCGGTAACCTGATCGGGAGGCGGCGGAACTTCTCCTCGACCTTGCTCCCCAATGGCGCGGTTCTGGTGGCGGGGGGGTATGGCGTTTCTGTTGTTTCGGTTTCCACAGCAGAGATCTACAACCCCTCAACCGGCACTTTTTCTTCTACCGGCAATCTCATCGGCAGGCGCTATGATTTCTCTTCCACCTTGCTTGCTGATGGAAGGGTGTTAGTCAGTGGAGGAGACGATATTGTCACCATCTCGACGGCTGAACTGTACAACCCGGTGACCGGCACTTTCTCCTCCACCGGTAACCTGATCGGAAGGAGAGAGAGACACACCACCACTCTCCTTCCGGATGGCCGTATCCTGGTGGCGGGGGGGATCGTTGTAGGCTCTAATTCCCTCTCCACAGCCGAGCTCTACGACCCGGCAACCGGGACTTTTTCTTCTACCGGTAACCTGATCGGACTACGCGAGGACTTCACCGCCACCTTGCTTGGAAACGGCAAGGTGCTGGTGGCGGGGGGATACGATGGGGCCTACATCTCCACAGCCGAGCTCTACGACCCGGCAACCGGAACCTTTGCTTCTACCGGTAACCTCATCGGGAACCGTTCCCAACATACCGCAGCCCTTCTTAACAATAGCCATGTGCTGGTTGTGGGGGGAAGTTCCGGTGGTTCTCTCTTTACAGCCGAGGTCTACGATCCGGCAACCGGGACTTTTTCTTCCACCGGTAACCTGATCGGGAGGCGCTATGACCAAACAGTCGCGCTCCTCCCGAACGGTAACATCCTCATCGCGGGAGGGAGAGTTAGTGTGGCGGCTTCCCTCTCCACTGCTGAGGTGTATTCGATCGACCAGATGGTCAACAGCGGGGTGGATCTGGCAGACCAGGAAAGCCCGGATGCGGTGGTGTCCGGCTCCTCGATCTTCTTTGCCTGGGCGGGGAGAGGGGGCGGCGGCTCATCGAGCGGGGTGAACGTCTCGAGAGCCAATCACGGCGGCGGGAGTTGGAAGATCTACGGACAACGAACCAACGACCCCACATCCGGTGGATTGACGAACCAATGGCCGAGTGGGACGACCGACCGGTTTACCACGACGACCGGAGGGATGGTGACCCAGCGGCAGCGATTCAGCGCTGTCCTGCTTCCCAATGGGAAGGTCCTGGTTGCGGGGGGGTGTACCAATTTTGGCTGTACCACGATAGCATCGACGGCGGAATTGTACGATCCTGCCGCGTCTACTTTTGCTTCAACCGGCAATATGGCGGTCGAGCGGCACCGGTTTTCCATGGCCGTGCTCAATACCGGCAAGGTCCTGGTGGCAGGGGGCTGTGCCGGGGCAAGCGAATGCAGCACAAAACATTCATCGGCCGAGCTCTATGACCCGGCAAGCGGCACCTTCACTGCAACGGGGAACCTCATCGAGAACCGTACCGAGGGGCAAACGGTCCTTCTCCCCAGCGGTCAGGTTCTTGTGGTCGGAGGCGGGGGCCCCTCGGGGAATCGGAGCAGCGCTGAACTGTTCAATCCTTCGACCGGAACCTTCACCCTGACGACCGGGGGTTTAAACACCGCCCGCAGCGGACATACCGCGACCCTGCTTTCCAATGGCAGGGTGCTCGTAGTGGGGGGGAATTTTGCGGGGGATCTGTCCACCGCCGAGATCTATGATCCCCAAGGGAACACCTTTACCTTTACCACCGGAAGACTTGCCAACACACGCTATGAACACCAGGCATTGCTTCTGGATACCGGGAAAGTCCTGGTTACCGGGAATTCGACCGTCGCGGAGCTGTTCGATCCCGCAACCGAGACGTTTACGACCACACCTGGTGGTATGAAGACCGCGCGGACGGAGCAGAGTGCCATCCTCCTACCGAACGGGAAAACTGTTCTCATCGGTGGGTTAAGTGGTTCTTCTCTCACCACTGCGGAGCTGTTCGATCCCTCCGCGGGGACATTTACCTATACGACAGGCGGGTTGAACCTCGGCACTCGCAGGCATATTTCCGTCTTACTTTCGACCGGGAAAGTCCTGACCACCGGTGGGGATAACAACGGGATCCTGACAAGTGCCGAGCTCTACAACCCTGCCGGTGAGCTGATGCTCTCCCATGACTTTGCTCTTTCGGGAAACCAACGATATCCTCGGATTGCGGTTGACTCGGGAAATCCGTACGTGGTCTGGGAGGATGACCGGAGCTTTGTCGGGAATACCGTTACCTCTGACAAGAATGTCTTCATGCAGAAGTTTGATGGGACGACGGGGGCTCCCCAATGGCCGGCTGCTTCAACAGGGGTGGGGTATACCTCCCCCTACGCTGTCATGGACATCCGGGCGGATACTTTCGGCGGGGGGACGGGAAGCCACTATTCGGGAAGACCATCTCTTGGAGGGATTACTGGGACCTTGGGAGACCAGACGAAGCGGATGGTCATCGGCTTTGAGGACAATAGGAATGATACCGGAGCTGCAGCAGGAGAATGCGGGGTAAGTAACACCACTTCTCTGGTCCGGGTGTGCGGGCAGAGCCTGAATATCAATGAAGTGAATGTCCCCCAAACGACCAGCTGGGTCGTCAAGTTCAAAGCCAACCAAGCGGCCACCCTGACCGTCAACACCGATATCACGGAATGGGACGGCACCCAGGTTGCCAAGGCTTCCGCTTCCCAAACCTGGGGTCCGACCTGTGACGGCGGAGACTGTACGGTATTGCAAACCGTGACCTTCACCACCGGAGGAGCTAATGCCCCTCCTTCAGATACGGTGGGGAACCTGACCATGCGGCGGCACCGGGTGCGATTCACCTGGAGTGTGGGATCAGTGACGATCTCCTATGATAATACCGGGGTGGAGAGCAGGCTCGAGGTCGGGGCGCCCGGAAGCCAGGATTCTATCGATAGCGTCAATGCCAACCTTGCCGATACCCTGTCGGCGGTTTCCGACGGCTCCCTGGTCCATCTCATTTTCATCGATGACGCCGGAACAGACCAAGTCTCCTACAAACGGAGGACGGGAACGACCTGGGGATCGGCCATCCTGGCTGCCGATCTTGAAGATAATGATGACAGCTATCCTTCCCTCTCTTTAGATACTGATGCGAGTGTCCTGTATTCCATATGGACGGAAGAAGCCGGGGCCGGGACGGACCTTGTCCGGTACAGCAGCTGTACCGTTTCAACCGGGTGTGATGATCCATCCGAGTGGGCGGGAGAACAGACCGTCAATGGGGCCCAAAATGATGATTTCTCCTCCACCTCCTCCAACTACTCCGGTGCTTCCCACATCTTCGGCATGTGGACGGTCGGAGGAACCTCTCCCTTCCATGTGGACTGGGCGTATATCGTCATCCCGGAACGTGTCTGGCTGCTGTTCGGGGCGGCACCATTCTTGCCATTACTGCTGAAGAGGAGGAGGAAGGAGGCGGTCATCCGGGCCCATGCACCCTAAGTCGTGTTGTCTGTGCTGAAGCTAAGCATGGTTTGTCATCTCTTTGCTCACCAATACTGGAGATCATTTCTTTACTCATCCAAAATGGATTGCCGCTTTCTTTGCGTGCCCAAAGAAAGCGGCGGAAGAAAGGGCACCCCAGTGAACGGTCTCTCGGGAACTCGTTCGCTCATCCTTTGTCATCAAACTCCTCGGGATCAACCCTTCGTCGGACAGTCGATGACATTTCAGTGGTATTCGCTCACTTCGTTCTCGAGTAGCATGCGTTCAAAGGGGAATCAGAAACTAAAAAAGCTACAAGCTAATCCTGATGGTTGTGTTCAAAGGGTTTCCTTATTTGTAATTCATTATTCATTACTCATAATTCATGATTCATATATTCGGTTGCGTTCAAGGGGAGCCAAGGAGAGCCAAGCGAAGCGCGCAGGATTGGTACGGATACTATCAGTGGATTGATGAGTGGAAGCGTACGTGGTTAAATGCGGATGAATTCATAGAGGGGAGATGATGAGAGATGAAGAAAGTGATAGAAAGACTCGTTAGTATCTTTTTGCCGATTCTGGCGTTTGGGTTGCCGTTTTCGGTGTATTTATTTACCCTTTATCCGTCGATTGCGCCGGGAGACTCAACCGAGATGGTGACGGCGGCGATTGTATTGGGCGTTCCGCACCAACCGAGCTATCCGGTGAATACGCTTCTCGGGTATCTGTCGTCACGACAAGAGTGGATGAGAAAGCCGATCCTTGAGGCAGGCAGGCTGACAGCGCAGACGATGAATCCGGTTGAACGGGTGAATGCGGTTTCGGCATTCCTGCAAGCTCTGACGGTTTTTACGTTCTATTTTCTGGTCCTGGCGTTGTTTGGGTATGCAAATTCAGAAGCACACGGGAATGATAAGGTGGGAGCCACGCAAAGTCCCCGCAAAGCGGGAACCGCGGGGCAAGTGGGAGAACGCGGGAAAAGACTGGTAGCGTTCTCCGCCAGCATGTTTCTCGCGTTTTCGCTGATCTTCTGGCAATACGCAACGAAGTTTGAGGTGTTCCCCCTGAATAACTTTTTTGCCGTTTCTTTGCTTCTGTTGGCGGTTGCGATCGGCAGCCAAGGAAATCTGCCTACAACAAAAGAAGGGGTGTTGAAGAGGGTCGGTCGGGGTGGGATTTGGCGATTCATCCTTTTGGCACTTGTCGGGGGGCTGGCGTTGACGCATCACCAAACCATCATCTTGGTGTTTCCCGCCGTGCTGTATCTTATCTGGCGGCCTCTCCTTACGTTTGTCGGCGACTGGAGGCGGCTGGGAGTTACGCTGGGAGCTTTGCTTCTGGGCACGCTGCCGTTTTTTGTCTCGCTTTTATGGATTGCTGCAAGAAAACCGCTTTTAAACTGGGGGGAGGTCGATGGGGTCGGCGGTGCCCTGGCGGCGCTTGTCAGGCGCGACTTCGGCACCTTCGGCTCGTTTTTGGTCGGATCATCGCCCGTGGTGAGAGCAACACCGGTAGAGCAGGTGGTGTTTTACCTTCGAAACCTCATTCTTGACTTCTCGGTGGTGGGGTTTGGGTTGGCTGTCTACGGCGGATACCGCCTGTTCCGGCAGGAGCGGCGGATGTTTTGGTTTTTGCTCTTGGGATTGGGGTTTTCCGGCATCCTCTTCCTTTCGTACGCGAATTTCCCGCTTTCCGACAGCTTCAACCAGTCGACCGTACGGCGTTTCCAAATGCTGCCTCACCTGTTCGTGGCCTTGGCCATCAGTTTCGGTATCTACGAATTGTACCGGCTTATCGAAGGGATTCGGGTGAGGAAAACAGCTTACCTTTTGGGATTGTGGTTGGGGAAGGCGTATCTTTTTCTTCTCTTTTCCGGTTTGGTTTTGGTGAACTTTGCCAAGGCAAACGGCGGGGGAAATACCTTCACGCAGTTGTATGCCAGACAAGCGTATAGTCCTACCGAGCCGGACGCGCTGATCTTACTTTCCGGTGACGTTCCCAATATGACGGTCGATTACTTTCGGATGGTTGAGCTGGCGGGGAAGGATAGCCGAGTTAGCTTTACCCCTGGACAATTCCACCTTCCCTGGTTCACGCCTCAACTCCTGAGAAAGTACCCTGACCTTTTTATCCCTTTTCCGTTGGAAGGGAAGCAATTTACCACGGCCACCCAGATTGTGGATGCCAACTACGGCAGGCGGCCGGTTTACGTCGGGCCGGATCTGGTGGTTCACGATCCCGAGCTTGAAAAAAAGTATGTGCTGTATCCGAAAAACCTGTTGTTTTTAGTCAAGAAGAAGGGAGAGGATCTCAAACTTGAAGACTTGCGGACGGAAAACGATGCGCTTTGGGACGGGATTAATCTTGAGATGGTTAAGAAGGTGCGGCGCAACACACCGATGTTTGAAGAGACGGTGGTTTTCTACTACGCGCGGCATTTTTTCAATGCAGGATTTATGTATGAAGAAGTCAAGCTTTTTGATGACGCGATACGGGAGTACAAGCGGGTGCTCGAGATCGATCCGTATTTCAAGGAAGCCTTGGCGAGTTTGGCAAGGGTGTACGGATATAAACTTGAACCGCCCGACTACCTTCAAGCGATCGACTATCTCCAGAAGTACCAATCGGTGCTAACACCGGGTGAGCTTGAGTTGGGACAGGCGGCCCAAGGGATGATTCTTGATATTCAGGATAAGGCGATCGAGGCTCAAGCGCGGGAAGCAACGGCAAGTGCTGGGGAGGCAACGCCGAGCGGGGAAGCGACACCATCAGGCGAGGAGGAATAGCAGACAGAGGGTCTATGGTTTAGGGTAGAGGGTGGGAGAGGATTTTGGATTTACGATTTATGAATAAGACAGAGGGCGGTCAATCGGGGAAGATCAGATCGTTGGTGACTGCGGTGGCAATTTTTTTGCCCGTTTACGGGGTGTATGTTTGGACGTCGCCTGCCACCGTCTATTGGCAGGACTCCGGGATATTCCTGGCGGGCATCAAAGCCTTGGGTATCGTTTATCCGCCCGGGTTTCCGCTGTATGTGGGACTGGGGTGGGTGTGGACCAGGGTTCTGGGAACTATCCTTGGGGAATCCGTACCGTTTGCAAAACTCGTGGGTGCGTTTTCGGGATTGTGGGGGGCCGGGGCTGCGGTTCTCGTGGGGTTGACAGCGCAGAAGATTATTCGTGGAGTAAGAGAAAACCAAGGGAAGGGTCAGGATCGCAGTCAGAGAAATGTTGGCGATGGTGTGCCTGCGATCTTGGTTCCGGTTGTGGTGGGGTTAACGCTTGGCTTTAGCTATTCATTGTGGGCGCAGTCGATCAACGCAGAGGTGTACAGCCTGATCGGCTTCTTCACGGCATTCCTGTTTTGGGGGATAGTCAGCGTGATCAGCGAGTATGGTACCGAGAAAGAGGTTGAGACCATCGAAGCGAGCCTGAAGCGAAGGATGCTGCTTCTGTCTTTACTACTGGGGCTGTCGTTTGCCAACCATCCGTCTGCCGTGGTTTTCCTGCCGGCTTTTTTCTGGTTTTTGGGAAGGCTCGGGCTGTTGCCGTTTCAGTATCAACACGTTGGGGGACGGCGGGCATACCCCTCATTGGGCTGGAGGGATTGGCGGAGGTTTCTCCTAGTGTTTGTTCTGGCTGCCGTTTTGCCCTACCTCTATTTACCCATACGTTCGGCGGCACAGCCTGAATACCTGTGGACTAATATCGATTCTCTTGGCTCGTTTGTCGGGCATATCAGCGGAAAGGTTTACCTGGCGGGGAGAGATTCGTTGAAACTCTTTGATGCGCAGAAGCTTACGAGTTTTCCCCGGCTGTTCTTCCAGGAATTCTTCGTAGTCGGAATAATCATTGGCCTGGTTGGTTGGAACCGATTGCGGAAGCAGGGAGAAAAGTATGGGTTGGTGTTGGAGTTTGGGGCGGTAGTGGCTGGTTTCCTTTACCTTCTGGTGAGTGTTTATGAGCAGGGGACGGAGTACAACTATTGGTTGATACCCTTTTATGTCTGGTTTAGTATTTTGATCGGTTTGGGAATTGAGAGAGCGGTTGCGGGAAGGAAACGTCAGTTGTGGCTGGCTAGTTTTTTGGGACTTGCGGTTCTCCTGCCGCAGATGGCGGTCAACTGGCGGCTTCTGAACCGGCACGACTACGTTTTGGCGCGGGAGTTCGGAGAAAATCTGCTGGGGAAGCTGCCTTCTGGCAGTGTTCTGTTTACGCTCGGTGATCAGGAGTCGGCGATACCCTTGTATCTCCAGCAGGTTGAGGGTTTCAGAAAGGATGTGGTCCTGGTGTGGGATAACAGCTTTACCTTTAACTGGAAGCGGGAGCGGTTGGCAGCAGAGCATCCTGAGTTGGTTGTGCCCCGCGCAATTGGGAAGAACGGTGTGCTTTCGGATGAGGAGGCGGTTGGGGCAATTGATGAATTTATCGCAAAGAACATCGGGGAACATGACATCTTTTTGATTACCAGGAATGTTATTCCGGTTTCTGAGGAGCTTTTCCTGATTCCTGACGGGACGCTGTGGAAGGTCGTCAAGGAGCCAAAAGCCGTGATTGATCTTGACCATTTCAGTTACTCCTATTCGGATCCCAAGCGGTACCTCCGTCCCGAGCGGGCAGAACATTCCATGAAGAGGAAGAACGTTTTGGGAGACACGATTGCTCTTGAGAGGGGCGGATATTCCGACCAAGCCAGGACGTTTGAGCTTCAGGCGAAGAAGAACTTGGCGGAGTGGTGCCTTGGCGCGGAACAGGAGGGGAAAGCCATCCGCGTCCGGGAGACCGGAGGCGCGATTGAGGATTGGCAGGGGGACAAACTGGCTACCTGTGCTCTTGAGGCATATGAAGGAATGCTTGCGATTGATCCGTCATTTTACCATCGGGAAATTTTCCTGTCTCTTTCCAATCTGTACGCACGGATGGGGAACGAGGCAAAGGCGATGGAGTATTACAACCGGGTACTTTTAAAAAGCCAGCAGTAATTGTCTGTTGGTAAGCGGGAGTTTATTATATGGAGAACCATAGATGATGAAAGTGAAACATTTATCTGAGTTGCTTTTTGTTGTGGTTCTGGTCGGGCTACTAACAGCCGTTTTCTTCCCCGTACTTTCCGGTAAGACTTTCTTACACACGGGCGTGGTGTACTCCGACCTCATGCTTTTCAATTACCCCCTTAAGGATTGGTATCGGGAGATGCTGGTTTCGGGAAGGCTGCCGTTTTGGACCTCCTTACTCGGCAACGGCTTTCCGGTTTTTGCGGAACTCCAGATAGGAGCGCTGTATCCGTTTCACCTTCTCTGGTTTCGAGTGCTTCCGACTTTACTTGCGTTTAATCTCAATCTCTTCTTGCATTTTGTCTTCGCCGCGATTTTCACCTATTTGTTCTGTCGGATATCGCTCGCTCAGTCGAAATCTGCCTCCGTGATTTCTGGATTGGTGTACAGCCTTTCCGGATTTTTCTTGACTCACATCCATCAGATCAACATCATCTTGGTGGTGGCGTACTTGCCCCTGGTCTTGTTGGCGGTTGAGCGCTTGGTCACAACAAGGAAGGCGGTCTTTTCGTTTTCCCTGGCATTGGTGTTTGTCTTCCAGATCCTCGCCGGGTATATCGAGATGTTCTACTATACCGTCCTTATCAGTGCGGTGTTCTTCGTTAGTATCGGTGTGCTTTTCCCTGAAGTGCGGGGGCAGCACCGGAAGCAGGCATTGCCTTTGAAGACAGGATTATTTTTTGCTGTCGCAATTGCTTTGGGAATGGGAATGAGTGCGGTTCAGCTTCTGCCGACATTTGAGCTGACCCAGTTATCGCAGCGGGCGGAGGGATTGGGGTTTGAGGCGGCAGCGGCGACCGCATGGCCACTGGATACGTTTCGGCTGTTTGTTTTCCCCCGGGCCTATGATCTTTTCCGGAGTGAACCCGGGTATCACCCGCTGGTGTCTCAGACTGTCAACATCCAGGCACTATATGGGTATGTCGGGCTTTTGCCGCTCCTGTTTGGGTTGGGGGCAATAGCGAAGGGTTTAAAAAAACGATTCGTGGTGGTGTTTGCCATTTTGCTTATCGGATCCATTGTGTATGGTTTAGGCCGGACGACACAGCTGTTTGGGATTCTCTGGGAGACATTGCCCGGCCTCAAGTTTTTCCGTTATCCCGTTAAAATCCTTTTCTTTATTGATTTTTGTCTGGCGATTCTGGCAGGTTTCGGGTTCGACGACGTACGGGGTTTCCTGGCGCGGAGAATTGGGAGAGCAGAAGGCGGAAGCAAGGTGCTTCAATTGTTTAGCGCTTTGGCTGTCGGCCTTGTGTTTATTGATCTCTTCTACAACAACGTGCGGCAAGTAAATCTTTCGACGTCGGGGAAGGAGTGGTTTTCCTCAACAGAGGCAGCGGAGTTTTTGAGCCGTGAGCTTAGCGATTCCGGTTACCGTGTCTATAGCCATGGGACCAACAACCTGGATTACCAGTACGTTCGGGATGTTGGGCTGCAAAAGGAGTTTCAGAATCTCATGCCGGTGGATTTCAGTTTGCTCTCAAGGATACCTTCAAACCGGGAGTGGTTTGCCCTGCTTTTGCCGCGGCAGCAGTTGCTGAACGGAGAACGAACAATATTGGATCCAAAGGAGGGCGTGTTGCGACTGTCGTCTACGTTTAAACGGTCGCTGGGACTTCAGAGCGTGAAATTTTTATTGGCGGATCTGCCGATTGAGGATAAGGACCTTGCGCTTCGCAAAACGATTCCGTTTTCGAAAACCATTGATCATTACGCCTATTTGTCCGGAGATGGTGGGGTGCAGACGGTTACGGTTCCAGCGAGAGCCACGTACATCTATGAATACAGCGGGGCGTATCCGCGGGTGTTGTTTGTTGACTCCGCCAGGGCTGTCAGAGGTGGAGAGGAGGCGTTGGAAGCGATTATGGATCCCGCATTTGATCTGCGGACGGAGGTTGTTTTGGAGGTCCCGGAGGCGATACTTCCTTCTACGGGATCGGGAACGGGGACGGCGTCGATCACTGATGATCGGGAGAACTCGCTTGAGGTCGCAGTACAATCGGCTTCGGAGGGGTATCTTGTGTTGGCAGATACATTTTACCCGGGATGGACGGCAACGGTGGATGGGACGTCGATGCCAATCCTACGGGCGAACTATGCGTTTCGGGCGATTAAGGTTCCGGCGGGAGAGCATCGGGTAGTCTTCAGTTTTGAGCCGACGTATTGGAAGCTCGGGTTGATCATCTCGGCAGTTACACTGCTCATAACACTATGCGGGTTAACCTATACGCTCCTTGCCAAGCGATAGATTGTTTAATGGCTATATTGTTCTATGGCTATACTGCTGTGCAGTTCATCAGATCAACCATTTGACAATTCAACAATGTAACAATTTAGCAATATAACAATAAAGAGCACATAGAGAGACATGAAACAGACAGCCATCGCCGTTTTCATCGGAGTTCTCTCGGTCGTTGTCTTTTTCTGGGGCAATATCGTAACGCCCGCGGTCAATTACACGCCGACAGTCGGAACGAATGATCTTACCGATTTGCATTACCCTTACCGGGCCTTTCTTTCCCAGTCTCTCAAGCGGGGGGAATTCCCGCTGTGGTCAGCCGAGACGAGCAGCGGGTATCCGTTCCTGGCAAGTGTGGCGGGGTCCTTGTATCCTTTGACCATCCTTGCCGCATGGCTGCCGACGACTACCTCTGTTACCTTCTCGATCGCAGTAAGCTACGTTCTTATTTATTGTTTTAGTTTTCTCTACCTTCGGAAAATCGGTCTTTCTGTTGCGGGTTCACTGTTCGGGGCAGTACTTATCTCCTTCAGCGGATTTGCGGCAAACGAGTTCATGCATCTTGATATTCTCATTTCTTTTTATCTTTTTTTAGCACAACTCTATGTTTTGGAATGGCTCCTTGCACCTCCGGGCTCGGGACAGAAGCGATGGATGAGCAACGAGATTGCCCTCGTTATTACTTTGGGAATCCTGTTGGGACTGGCGATCCTCGGCGGACATCCGCAGATCACCTTTTATTCCCTGCTTTTCTTGGGCCCGTATTGGCTGTTCTGGTGGATTGTGAAGCGCAGGGCCTCCTTCGGGAAGCTCCTTTCCTATGGTGCTGTCTACGGGCTGGTCGGATTGGGGATCGGAGCGGGGCAATTTCTCCCCATGCTCGAATTTACCCAGAATTCCACCAGATCTTCGGGGCTCAACCTCGCAATCCTTGAGCGGTATAATTTCCCGATTGCGGATCTCGTCACTTTTATCGGGCCGTTTGCCACCTTTGACCCGAGCCATACCATGGAGGCGTTTATCAATAACGGCTGGCCGAAGGATGAGCAGTACGTTTACATGGGGCTTTTGGGGCTTGCATTGGCTCTGGCGAGTCTGCCGATTGTGCGCAGGCTTGGTGGCCGGGCGATGTTCTTTTGGGTGGCGGCATTTTTCGGGATGCTGTTTGCCTTCGGCAGCCAATTTACCACGGGGTACATTCTCCGGCTACCGCCGTTTTCCTTCTTTCGAATCCCTTTTAAGATCATCTTTGTGGTGAACTTCTCGCTGGCGGTGCTGGCGGCGCTTTCGTTTGAGCGATTCCTCAATTGGCTCATGGGGAAGGGAGCAACACGTTATGTTCTCTGGGTGATTATCATCGTTGCCACTTTGGTGAGCTTTACGGATCTTCGGTATCATGTCAAGAAGCTCTACCCGGAGGTTGACGCAAATTCATGGTTTTCGGAACCTGAGGTGGTGGCGTTCCTTCGGGAACGGTTGCGAAACGAAGAGCGGGTCATTGATCAGCAGTATTTCTATGCCTCAGCCAAGATCTTCCTTGACCAGCCTGAACTTTGGGATGATCCGCAAATCTTCATCAACTTACGCAACCTGTTGCCGAACTTTACCAACCTTATCTATGGAATTCCGAAGAACGTGGCGGTTGCCAATGCCGGGGGACTCAAACTTGCCCGCTACAACGAACTTGAACTGGAAACCCAGTTCAAGGGAGTTGTATATGCCGATATGAACACTCCTACGGTTACGGATACCTTTGTGTTTCTTAATCGGTTGATGGGCGTGCGGTACTTTTTGACCACCCGACCGGTTACGAACACTTTCCTTACTCATGTTAGGGAGATTCCGTTTGAGACCGGGCAGGATCCGGTATTGGTCTACGAGTTTGCCGAACCGTACCCACGGGCATTTCTGGTGCCGAGGGCGGAGCGGGCGGAACCGGCGAAGATCCGCCAGCATCTCTTTTCGGGGGATTTTGATCCGAACCTTAAGGTCTATGTTGAGGAGGAAGTTTTAGGAGGGACGAACGGAGCATTTACCGCAAATGCGGCGTTTGAGAAATACACGGATCAGGAGGTGGTGGTGGCGACGCAGGCGTCGGGGGATGGATTCCTGTATCTCTCCGATACGTATTATCCCGGATGGAAAGCGTCTGTGGATGGGAAGGAAACGAACATCTATCTTGCAAACTATGCGTTCCGGGCGGTTAAGGTTCCGGCGGGAGAACACCGTGTGACCTTTCGTTACGAGCCGGCAAGTTTCCGGTGGGGTCTTAGGATCACTCTTGGGACTCTGATGGTTGCCTTGGTTGCGATAAGCTACCTTCTTGTCAGAGGGAGAAGCGGAAAGAAATAGATGGTTTTGTTGTCCGTCGTCATCCCTGCCTACAATGAGGAAAGAAGAATCGGGAAGACGATCTCCCGGGTTCATTCGTATTTTTTGAAGCGCGGTACTTCGCATGAGATTATTCTGGTTGATGACGGATCAACCGACAATACCGGCAAGATCGCTCAACAGGCGGGTAAGCTAATTAACAAGTTTCGCCTGGTTACCCATGATACAAATCTTGGCAAAGGGGCGGCCGTGAGAAGCGGGGTCAGGGAAGCACGGGGTGATTGGATCCTTTTTACCGATTGTGATCTTTCGGTCCCTATTGAGGAGTTTGAGAAGTTGTGGAGTACTGCAAAGGTTGGATATGATGTGGTGATTGGTTCCAGAATTAGGGGGGCGAGGATCCGGCGCGATCAGGGGGTGGTGCGTAGGACACTGGGGAAGCTCTTCCGGTGGTTGGTTCGGTTGCTTGTTCTCGGTGGGGTTTCCGACTCCCAATGCGGGTTCAAGTTATTTACGCGGGGGATCGGTCAGCGAGCCTTTGCTCAAGTTCAGACCGATGGAGCGCTTTTTGATATCGAGTTCTTGTTGGCAGCCAAGCGATTGGGGGCTCGGACTTTGGAAGTTCCGGTTATCTGGGAGCATAATCCCCAGACCAGAATCCCGTACTCGTTTCTCTCCTCTATTGAGGTATTTTGGGAGCTTTGTCGGATTACTTATCACTGGAGGATCACGTAGTATTTTTCGGCATCAAACTCTTAAATAGGTCGAGGTGGGATCATGAAGCAACTGGAGAAAACGTGGAAGTTAACCCGCGGCGAGCAAGCGTTCTTTCGGGCGATCTCACGAAAGCTTGCGTGCGAAGGCAAGCCGCTGGTCTTGTGGGGATGGAAGCGGGACAAAGTTGTGGGAAGGGTGCGATATCCGGAATCACGGACGGTGTATTTTTCCGCTGATTTCGGACTGCGAAACGATGAACTGTTCATCAGGCGGGCTTACTTTTTCCTGGAGAGTCGGGCTATACGCGACCAGATTTCAGCTTTACACGATCAGGTCGGGGGGAGTCGCAACTTAGGAGGGTATCCGATGAAGGTTCGGTCTTTCGGGGACCTCCGGCACCCGGGGTATCGTCGGTTGCGGATTGAGATTGGGAGGTCGACCGGATACGACCTGCGAACCGTGGCACGCAGGCTGCTGGGGAAACCCCGCTTAAAGATTGATCCGCCAAAGCTCGTTTCGGAATCCCACGACTATGACTTGAGATGTTTGACTCCGTTTGCCGTGTACTGCGGTTCCGGCCTCTCCGCGGAATCCGGGCTGCCTTTCTTGGGTGCAATCCATGAGGTGTTTTCGGTTGACGATCCGAAACGGGGAGAACTCATCTTTGGAGATCGCGATCCGTTGCCCGGGAAGCTCGTCCGGGATGTCGGAAGTGCGTTTCGGGAGTTTGGTGACTTTACAACGCAGGCGATTAAAGCCCGTCCGTCCGATTCGCACCGCGTCCTTGCGGATCTTTATCGGCGGGGGGCGGTGGTTCAGATCCTGACTGATAACGTGGATGATATCCTGATGAAGGTTGGCATCCCTTATACTCAAACCCGCTTAAGTATTTTCCCCGACCGGTTTCCGGTGACATTCGGCTCAAAGGTGCGTTCACTTCTCGTTATCGGGGTCTCAGTTGACCGGCGGGAAGTGGTCAAACAGGCAAGGAGGAAAGGGCTTTCGATCGTGGCTATTAATCCCGTGTTCGGCGTTGCGCCGCACTCGCGGAACATGGATTACCTGCAAAAGGGGGACATCTTTTTCCGCGGGAAAGCGGGAGAGATCTTGCCGAAAATTATTGCGGCATCCGGGTTTTGAAATGAAAAAGAACATTTCGGTTTTACTGACCGGCGCACATGGCTTTATCGGCTTGCATACTGAAGAGGCATTGCGGACCGGCGGATACTCAGTTAGGGACTTTGCCGGTGACGTGCGTTCCCGATCCGATTGGGAAGCGAATATTTCCGGAGGAGAGGTAGTGGTACATTTGGCAGGGATCCGGACCGAGACGGAGGCGGATTTTGCGGTTAATACACAAGGGACGGAAAATCTGTTTGTCACGGCTGTGAAGACCGGTCGGCTGCCTGCCAAGGTGGTGCTTGGATCGTCGCAGGCAGTTTACCTGGGTTTACAGCCGCCGTTCTCCGAGGACCAGACGCCCAGCCCGACGACCATTTATGGGAAGAGTAAGTTTTTCGCAGAGCGGGCGGCGAGAGAGGTGGGGAAGCGGATGGGAATTCCGGTTGTGATCCTCCGCTGCTCGACCGTGTTGGGAGCCGGGATCAGGGAAGAGAGTGGGATGTCCGGGCCGCTCGCCCAATGGGTACGGGCCGGTTTCGCGGGGAAGCCAATTCGCGTTAACCGGGACGGCATGCAGCGGCGGGACTATGTTCATGTTGACGATGTCGCAGCGGCCAATGTCTTGGCCGCTGAGCGTCTCCCGGAAGGCATTTTCAATGTCGGGGGACAGCGGCGGGTCCGCCTTTTGACGCTTGCCGGATGGGTGAAACAGGCAACGGGAGGGAGATCGGTGATTAAGATTGCCGGGGGTAAAGCGAGTGCTGCTGATCCCAGAGAGATGTTATCGGATATAAACAAGCTTTGCGGTTACGGGTGGAAACCCAGGCGGACGGCGAAGGAAGCGGTTGCGGAGTACGTCATGGGAGTAAGGAGTGAGGAGTATGGAGAAGGACGAATAGGGGGAGAGGGTCTAGGGTCTAGGGTTTAGGGTATAGGGTTTAGGGGGGAGAAGATTTAAGAATTGAGAATAAAAGAGTCGATGAATTTGAGATAAAAAAATGGTGAAGAGAAAGCTTGTTCCGGTAGTTGTGATTTTGGTGATTGTGGCCGCATTTTTTTGGCGGCTGTTTTTTCCAGAACCCAAGGTGATCTACACGGTTGAGATCATCGGATCGGATATCTGGAACGTCTATTACCCCATCAGGCATTTTCTCGGTGAGTCACTCAAACGCGGCGAGATTCCCTTCTGGGCAAAAGGAATGGGGACCGGGTTTCCGGTCCAAGCCAATGGACAGGTAGGGACGTTTTTCCTTCCGAACCTCGCCCTCTACTCACTGCTTCCGGCCTGGCTGGCGTGGAATCTCACTTTCGTGTTGGCGTTTTTCCTTGGGTTTTTGGGAAGTTATCTCTTCTTCAGAAAAGTGGGTCTTTCCACAGTTGCGAGTTTGTTTTCGGGATTTTCTTTCAGTTTTGGGGGATATTTCGTGGCGCGGATCATCCATATGGCACCTTTGCAGACAGCCTTGCTTCTGCCCTGGGTGTTTTTAGCCGGAGAGTATTTGTGGGAGAAACCGACACGATGGCGGTTCATCGTGTTTTCATTTGTACTCTGGCAACAAATTGCTGCCGGGCACCTCCAGTGGGTGGTTGTGACGCTCGTGGGTTTTGTCCTGTTTTTTTGGATTCACCTTTTCGAAAGGCGTAAGGAGGGGAGTCGGCTACGGATCTTCTGGGTGGTGGCGGCATTGGTTTTGGGGTTTGCCCTGGCGGCGCCGCAGATCCTGGAAACTTGGGAGTTTCGGAAGTTAAGCACGAGGAATGCGGGGTTGACCTCAGAAGATATATTTGTTTTCCCCTTTTCCGTACGGAATCTCGTGACGTTTGTTTTCCCAGAGCACTACGGAACTCCGAGGAACGCGACGTACTCGGCAGACCCAACATTGGGGCTATTCTGGGAAAATACCGCCTATATCGGCATCCTGCCGCTTATTTTCCTCGTCGTTGCCTTGGTAAAACGGAACAGAAAACCCTGGGAGTGGGGGATGATTGTCCTGGGGGTCGTTTCGCTGCTTCTGGCATTGGGGGAAAGTTCTCCGCTCTATTTCGTGCATACACTACCGGTATTTAATAACTTTCGGGGAAGCGCCCGGTATCTCCTGCTTACCACCTTTGCGGTGACGGCTTTGGCAGGAGCGGGATTGGACCGGATCACGGACAGGCTTCGCAACAAGCAGAGTGTGTCCGTGGGAGTTTTTCCGTGGATGGTGATGGGCCTTACCGTCGTTGATGTAGGGCGGTTTGTCTTCCCGTATCACTCCCTGGTTCCGGTTACTGAAGCCCTGAAACAACCGGAATCGGCCTATGAGGTACCGGCGGGACAACGGATCTTTACGGATCTTTCCTATCTTACATTCTGGAAGAAAGCGTACCTCACAAACGGTTGGCAGGATGCGGTCCCGTTTCTTTATTTTAAAAATGCCTTGGACGGGAATCTGAGCATGGTGTTTGATCGCTTCAACACCCGGCCGCTGGCGGGTTTGGCGACCCGGCGGCAGGAAGCTGCGGGCGAGTTGAGACAGGAGCTTATCTCGGCAACTTCTACGGAATGGGTGATTACTCCGTCTAATGTGGGTGAAAATTTTGAGAACTTGGAGCTTACCCGTACCATCCGTCCGCCGAATGATGATTTACCGACTCTGTCTGTCTATCGAAATGCGGGGCGCTTGGAGCGGTTTCGGTTTGTTTCCGACTATACGGTGGTTGATGGTATTGACGGGGCGGTTGCGGCGATTGAAGCTGGTTATCCGTTAGCAACATCGGTGATTCTTGAGTCAGATCCCGGAGAGTCGTTTGAGGAATTGTCTCGAGCAGAAATAAAAGTTCTTGAAGATTTGGATCAACGACTGGTGCTTCGGACGAACACGGACAAGAAAGCCTTGCTGGTGGTGGCTGATAGTTTTTATCCGGCGTGGGAGGCGACAATTAACGGTGTTGAGACGGAGATTCTGCCCGCGAATGTCGATCAGCGGGCGGTGGTCGTTCCCCCTGGGGAAAATACCATCGAATTTCGCTATGTGCCGAGGGATTTCTTTCGGGGCGTTGCGGTCAGCGCCGGATCCTTGGTTGTCTTTGCTGCCGTTATGTTGTTCGGGCTTTGGCGGGCCGCTTCAGGCCGTCTTCGGAAGAAAGCTCAGGAAAAACGGAAGAGATCGTGAGGAGAGTGTGGGCTGCAGGCTTAACTTCGTTTTCTTGCTGAGCTTCGCTTGGTTTTCGGTCGTCTTGTTTGGATGCTTGGGGTTTCGGAATCAAGGCGGGGGAGGTATTCCTTCTTGTACCAAGCGATCGTACGCTTCAGCCCTTTTTCCAAGGGGGTGAAATCCTGGGTGCGGAAGGCGAGGGGCTGGAGGGTTGAGGGATCGCCGAGGGTGATGCTGCGCAGAGGTTCTCCGGAGCGCATGGGAAGGTGCTGTACCTGGCTTTTACTGTTTGCGAGCTTAATGATAAGTCCGGCGAGTTCGTTGACCGAGACCGTTTCACCGCTTCCGGCTTCAACGACCGTATTGTAGAGGTTGTGATTGACCAGGAGGGCCCGGACGATGATTTCAGCCGTGTCTTTGACGTAGATGAGGTCCAAGAGTTGTTCGCCGTCGCCGTAGATGGCTATGGGTTTGTTCTTCAACGCGTTGAGGATGAAGTTGGGGATGACTTTTTTCACCGGAGCATGTTTTTGGCGCTGTCCGTAGACGTTTAAGCCTCTCACGATGGCGATTTTGGTATCGAACTCCCGGTTGTACATCAGGGCGAAGCGCTCGGCGGTGTATTTGGTGATGGCGTAGGTGTTGTTCCAGGTGTAGTTGCCGACGGTGATGGTTACGGCCGGTTTTTTGTAGCGTTTGACGGCGTTATAGACGTTTAAAGCGCCGACGATGTTGACGTCGACCGATTCCTTCGGGGTCGAAACGGACTCTGCGGTTCCGAGGAGGCCGGCAAGGTGGATGACGCAATCGTGCTTCGCGACGGCGTCGAAAAGGCTTTCGGCGTCTTTGATATCGGCGGTGTACTGGTTCACGTTTTTCCAACGCGGGGGAACTTTCTTAAAGCGGTCGAAAACCGTTACCTCATGGTTTTTAAGAAGGAGGTTATCGACGACATGGGAACCGATGAAGCCGTTGCCGCCGGTGACGAGAATTTTCATAAGGTTCAATTTTAGTCCCCGCGGTTCGGGCAGCAACAATTTTCTTGGCTGCTGAAGGTTTCGGTGCAAGTTCTCTGTAGACGTGCCTGTTTAACCAGGCTTATAGCCTGGCCATCGCAGCTTGCGAAAATTGGCTGTCCTCACCGTGAATATCTGTATTATTCATGGTAGCTCTTGATAGAGCGTGTCAATGCCTGTCCAGACATCGGTGGTTGGTTGCCACCGGAGATCCCGTTTGATTTTTGACAGGTTGCAGATAAACACTTTCAGATCCGAACGTCTTGTCTTGTCAAATTTCACCGCCAGCGGTTTGCCGCCTTTCCTGTTGAGTCTGTCGATGAGCTCAAGAAGCGAGAGGGAATTTTTGTTCCCGCCGCCGACATTGTAGACGTTGCCTTTGACTTTTTCAATCTTGTCTATTTGTTTGAGGAGTAGTCCAGTGAGATCGTCAACCCAGAGGGCATCGCGGACCTGTTTGCCGGTGCCGAAGACGGTGACCGGCTGACTTTGCTTTTTGGAATTGACGAAATGGAAGATCCAACCGGCTTCTTCGCTGCCGTGTTGGTGCGGGCCGAAGACCGTTGAGAGTCGATTCACGACCGTCGGCACGCCAAAGCTTTGCCAGTACTCTTGGCAATAGAGATCGCCGGCGTACTTTGAACAGCCATACGGAGAATGGCTGCCGGGTTCGATCGGGAACCGTTCGTCGATGGTTTTTTCTTTCAGCAGGGTGTATCTGGTGCGGGTAGCTTTTATCGGGAGGCGGTTTACGGTGTCCGAATAGACCTTGATTGTTGAGGCATAGATCACCGGAATTTTTCCACGCTTTCTGGCATATTCGAGCACATTTAGTGTTCCTAGGGCATTGTCGAGAAAATCGGACACGGGTTTTCGGAAACTTCGCGGAGTTGAGCAGTGGGCGGCGAGGTGAATGATGGTGTCAACGTTTCCAAGCGATTGAAGGGGTTTTCTGAGATCAGCGCGGATGAAGCGGACACCGGCTTTGGTGAGGAGAGGGAGATTCTTTGTGCTTGAGCGTTTGGAGAGATTGTCGATGCCGAGGACTTTGATGCCTTTTTTCCTGGCGGCAAGGCAGAGGTTGGTACCGATGAACCCAGCACCACCGGTTACTAAGATTCTCATATGATCTGTTCTGGATTAAGTAGGTTGAATAACATCCCTGCCGTCATCGAAGAAACAGGAGTCTGGTGCTGGGTGACGAGAATGTTCATAGCAAATGGCAAATAGCGTTTAGAGCTTAGGGCATAGCGTTTAGTGTTTGGTTGCGGTGGCAGAAAGCGACGATCTGACTCCGGTTCGGTAGTTTGCGATTGTAATATCGGCAAAGCCTGATTCGTTGAGGAGTCTGCGGAGCCTTGGTTTGGTAAAGCCGGTTTTGTGGAATTGACCTTTGCGTGATTGACTTCCGAAGATCCATTCCCAGGCTTCTTTCCAACGCTTCTCCTCATTGAGCTTGAGAAAGCTTCTCATCACCTTTTCAAGATCGGGGACCTTGATCGTTATCTTCCCACCGGGCTCCAATACCCGGAAACACTCCCTCAGTAGGGTGGGAATCGTCCTGTGGGGTAAGTGCTCGAGCGTATGGGAGGCGCGGATTTCCCTGACCGAACTATCGGGGAAAGGAAGGCCTGTCTCAAGATCGTGAATGAGGTCGACCCTCGGTAACAGTGCGATGTCGATGCCGACGAATCCCGGTGGTTTTGACAGGCCGATACCCAGATCCAGGCGCAACGGCTTCGAAAACTTCTCCGGCGGTTTCCTCTGTAACAGACGGATTCCGTGAAGGAAGTCTGCGAGGTTTCGGAAGAACTTCTCGAGTACATAGAGAACGAGATCAAGCATACCCTCTGTGCGTTGTATAGCATAATCGAACAGCAGTTGATAGGGATGGAGACATAACTTGAACGCTATGTGATACGATGGCGGCGATGGGACATACCGCGAAGCTTACCGTCTGTATCCCCTGTTTTAATGAAGAGCGCTATATCGGGGAGGCGATTGAGAGCGTGTTTCGGCAGGACTATCGGGATTTCGTAATTCTGGTGGTTGATGACGGCTCGACCGATGGGACGCTTAAGGCCCTGAAGCGCTATGCTGATCCTCGGGTAGCCATCCATCGGAATCGGGAGAACCTGGGATTGTATCAGAACTTGAACCGTTGTCTTGCCCTTTCAAATACACCTTATATAAAGATACTTTGTGCGGATGATGTGTTGGCGCCGAAATGCCTTGAGGAGCAAGTGGCGGTTTTGGAGCGGTTTCCGGGGGTTTCCCTGGTATTTGGTTCAAGCGAGGTGGTTGACTCTGTGGGGAGGAGGCTTGTTACGAGAAGATTTTCTAATCGAAGTCAGAGAATTCAGGGAAGAAGGCTAGTGAGGACTATTCTTTCGAGTGCCCGCAATCCCATCGGAGAGCCGAGCGGGACGATGTTTCGAATGAGCGTTGTAGAGGCCGGACGTTTACACTTCAGGGTGGAGAAGTTTCGGCATATGGCGGATTTGGATTTTTGGATCCAGCTTCTTGAGCATGGTGACGGGTATTCCATTGACAAAACTCTTTTTTCTTTCCGCATTCACAAGTCAGCCGGGACGACGAAACTTCTCAAGCGATCGATCTCCGAGCACCAATTGCTCCAGGCTGAGTACGCCGAACGGCACCCGATGAATAGATTTGAAAGCCTGTTTGTTCAGGCGAAATCAGTTGGTTATTTTCTCGGGAAACTGGCGTTTATTCGGCTCTTTGCACGATAATACGATGAAGAAGCTTCTAGGTATCCTCAAAGACTTTTGGCCGATTGTTATCCTCCTTTTATTAGTCGGCGTGTTCTTTGCACGAACGCTTTTTCTGGGAGAGTTGTATGTGACGCCGAATCTGGGAGTCGGGGAGATTACGACTGGGGGGTTGCCGCTGCGGTGGTACCTCTCCGAGCAACTCAAAGCGGGACATCTTCCGCTCTGGACCGATTCGCTCTATGGCGGCTATCCACTACTTGCGGAGACGACCATTGCGGCGCTTTATCCGGTGAACCTTCTCCTCTACTGGCTCCTGCCTCCGATTTTGGCGTTCCACGTTGACCTTGCCTTCGGCTTTCTTCTGGCGGGACTTGCCACCTATTTTTACTGCAGGATGGTGGGATTATCCCGAAGCGGCTCGATGCTGTCGGCCCTGGCCTTCACCTTTTCGGGGTATCTCGTTACCCATATTGCGCAGATTATCTCGATTGACAGCATGGTTTGGTTCCCTCTTGAGCTAATTCTCATCGAGAAATTGGTACGCAAAGCCGATCCGAAGTACGTTATTGCTCTGGGAGTGGTGTTTAGCTTCCAGTTGCTGGCCGGGCAGGCGCAGTTTTTCCTGTACAGCGTTTTCGTTTGCCTCGTCTATGTCGTCTTTCGAACCTGGTTTTCTGGAATGAAGCAGAAGCCGTCGGTGTTTCCGATTGCGGCATTTCCACTGGCGCTGATATTAGCAATGGGACTTTCGGCTGTTCAGATTTTGCCTACCCTTGAGTACGTTTCGCAGTCAGAGCGTGCAGCGGGATTGAGACCTGAGGCGATCAACGAGCACCCGTTTCATTTACAAGAGCTCGTCACTTTTGTGTGGCCGAATTACTACGGGACTTCCGTTACATTCACGCATAACCCGCCGTTTGAGGCCAAGGGAATCTATTGGGAAAATATCGTCTATGTGGGGATTGCCGCGCTTTTCCTGGCTTTCGTCTCGCTTAGTAAGGTAAGGAACAGCCATCAGGTGTTCTTCTATTTCTTACTTATCATGTCTCTGATTTTGGCAGCCGGAGGAGTGGGACCGCTCAAGGGTTTTCTTTTGTTGCCTCCGTTTCATTTTTTCCGGATTCCGGCGCGCTTCCTGTATTTTACGACGTTCTCTTTTGCGGTTCTTTCCGGTTTTGGGTTGGATAACCTTCTTGAGAAATTTTCGGGAAAGCGGAGAATCATTACCGCGATATTCCTGTCCGTGACGGTGGCGGACCTGTTTCACTACGGATTTTCCTTTAACCGCACGTATGCGGCACGGGAGTGGCTCAAAGAACCCGAGACGGTCAAGATCCTCAAACAAGACGCTTCATTTTTCAGGATACTCAATGTGGGGCTCATGCAGGAGAATGAGGAGAACGTGTACTTTCAGGCCCGGAAAAAAGAGCGGGGATGGTCGGGTGATTTAGGTTCATACCGGCATCTATTAAACTGGGTGATGCCTAAGACAAATCTTTATTACGGCCTTAATCAGGCAAGCGGGGTGATGGCGTTTCGGCTACAGCGGACGAGTGAACTTGATGATCTTCTCGCCAGTATCCTGTACGGAGAGGGGGAGCCAAAGAAGTTTGATGCAACTAGGGTACGGCTCCTTAACCTGTTGGGAGTGAAGTATCTTGTGTCTCCGTTTGCGATCGATGAGGAGGCTTTGGACCTGGTTGGGACGACGGCAAAGGAAATATCACCGGTGTTTCGGGTCTATGCAAACCGCGAGGTGTTGCCGAATGCCTTTCTGGTTTACCGGTCGCGAGCATTTGCCGATGGTGCGCAGGTTCTTTCGGAGCTTCTGTCTCAAGATTTCGATCCCATTGAAACGGTTTTGCTTGAAGGGGAAGCAATTCCGCTTGAGTCGGATGCTGATCGTGGGATGGAAGAAGGGGATGCCATCGGGGAGATCGAACGGAGGAAAGCAGGCAGGGAGATTGCGATGACGGTCCGAATCGGGAGGCCGGCAATGCTGGTGCTGACGGATACCTACTACCCCGGTTGGAGGGCGTACGTAGATGGAAGGGAGGAGAGGATTTTTCGGGCTGACTATCTGTTTCGGGCTGTCAGACTTTCGGAGGGAGAACATGACGTGGTTTTTCGGTACGAGCCCACAAGCTTCCGGTGGGGACTGTGGGTAACCGTTGGCACAGCGGTCGCTATGGCGATTGGAACAGTGGTGTTGGTGATGGCTGGGACAAGGGGGAAGCGGAAGGGGGGGAGCTTAGGCAAGGTAGAGGGAGGAGACTAGCGCCTTTTTTTCCTTATGAGAAAAAGGAGGCCTGCAAGCAAAACGGTGATCAGGATTATTACCAACGTGGCGGCGGAGATTGTTGCTCCTAGCTTGAAGGAGAGGGGGTCGTAGAAGAAGCGGATGATGTGGGTGCCGGGGTCAAGCTCGAGGGCGCGGACGAGGTAGTTTGCCCTGAAGATTTTCACTTCTTTGCCGTCCACCGTGGCTTTCCAACCGGGATAGTAAAGATCTGAAAGGACGAGGAAACCGTGGCTGGTGATGGCTGACTCGATGACGACCTCGGTGTCTGACATGCTTTTTATGACGACGGGATTCCGAGCCTGGAATTCGTCGAGCGCGCCGAAGAAGGCGGGGGGAAGTTCACGCGGGTCTTCCTCAAGGATGACGCTCGTCGTCGGATTGAACTCGAGGTCTTTGAGCTTCGTAAATACCTTTTCTTCGCCTTTGATCACCTCGGCTGAAGGAACGTAAAAGACCCGCGACATCACTTGCAGGTTTTCGAAGAGTTTGAGCGTTGTGGCGTACTGATCCCCCAAGCCATACTCCTCAATCGGTTGGATTTCGATTCCCATCCAGTCGGCGAAGCTGATGATGTACTTGACATTGAACATTCCCAACAGCTTTCCGATTAAGGCCGCATTCTGATTTTCCCGAAGCAGGAAGTTTTCAAGGCGGTTTCGTCTTTTGGTACCCAAGCCCCCTTCAAACCAAGACCGGTCAGAGAACGATGCGAGGTTATAGATAAGGTTGGTATTAGGAGGGAGTGCTTCGCGGATCGGCACGATGGTGTTCTCGTTATTCTTCCAGCCTAGTGCGTACGGGCTTTGGCCGTATTGGGTGAGGCTGTACATTCTGAAAATCCCATCGTCCTTGCGTAAACGCGCGGCGATCTCCGGCTGATTATTGAGTTTGTCCAGGGGAAGATAGCCGAAATATGATGAGGCGAACACGAATTGGTCAAGTACAATCAAGCCCGCGATCAGAAGCTCTGTAGGAAGAGTTTTCAAGGGCCAGGAAAAGCGGAAACTTTCGGTAGTTTTCCCTTGGGGCTTAACCCGGATGGATTTGAGTCTTTTTATGAGGTCGTTGGCACCGGAACCGGCAAGAACGGCGATTGAAAAGATGAGAAAGAGGTTGAAACGGTTGGGAAAGCGGAAGAGCTGGAAGCCGGGGACAAGGTTCCAGAGGGTTCCGAAGAGCGGGGTATTTCTTCCCATCATCAGTAGCAGGGAAACGGCGGCCAGCCCGATAAAGAAGAGGAGGGCGGAATTGCGGGATTTTCTCTTCACCGTGGTTACGATTACCCAAAACGCAAGGATGATCGGGAGGAGACCGGCGTACGAGGCGTTTTCCCAAAAAATTCCCATGATCCGAATGTCTTGTGAATAAGAACCTGAGGCTGGGTTTCCGAAGTAGTACGGAGAGATGAGGGTGACGAGGTTTTTCGGATTGTAGGGATAGGCAGTGGCGGTCTGTTCGGTAAATTCGGTGCGCTCCGAAAGGCCGGTGAACTCCAGTGAAGGTAGAATTTGAACGGCAGAAAGTCCGAGTGATGTGGTTATTATTATCAAGAGACTGATAGCGGCCAGAGGCAGGGTTGGGGAGAGCCCGCTTATCTTTACCGCAAAGAGGAATTCATAGACAGCGTAGATGAGAAAGACGAAGAGGATAAAGAACGTCATTTCCGGGTGGCCGGCAAGAACTTGGAGGGCAATACCGATCCCGATTGCCAAGGCGTAGAGCGGGTTTTTTCTTTGAAAGAGTTTTTTTGTCGCCCAAAAAAGGAAGGGGAGCCAGGCAGAGACGGTGATCATGTTGACGTGCTTCACGCGGGTGATGAAGAAGGCGGAGAAGGCAAAGGTGATTGCCGTAATGAAGGCAGAAAACCGGTTAAACTTGAGGCTTTTGGCATACCCATAGGTAAACAGACCGGCGAGGATGTAGGCAAGGATGATGCTTCCCATGAGGGCAAGATGGGAGGGGAGGAAGGAAAGGATCGCGTTTGGGGGGTAGAAGACTCCGATTTGTCCTTCCGCGAGGATGGGAAATCCGAGCGACAAATTGGGTTCCCAGATAGGCAGGTTGCCTTTGGGAATAGTGGTGTGGAGGGTTTCTTTGAAGGGAAGGTTGAGGTCCAACAGGTCGCTTCCGGAAAAATCTCCAGTCACCAGCATGACATTGCCAAGCACAATTTTATTGAAAAGGAGGATGGGTAGGAGAACCAGGACTAGCGGAGGAATGAGGCGTTTGAAAAGTTCTTTGATGATTTTCATTGACGGTCGTGGTTGAGGTAAAGGTTGTTGTTTGCGGGTCTAAGGCTATCTTATTGTAATCAAGCGAATGGAGGAGTTCCAGTAGGGGTGTTGAGTTAGAGGGGCAGTTTGGCAGTTTGATGTTTGATGTTAAGATAGCGGTGTGAAGTGGACTTGGTTTGGGCTCTTTCTGATTCTTTTCGTTTCTTTCCTATGGGTTTTCCCGGCATTGGGTGTGCGTAGTCCGGCGTGGATGGGGGCGGCGGATGGGTTTGTGCTTGCGAAAGCGCGGTTTTTGGGGCAGGGTTTGGGTGGTTGGAGTTGGAACCGGTATTGGTTTTTGGGAATCCCCGGGCAGCACATCGGGTCGCCTGTTTTGCCTTGGATTTTGTCTCTTTTTCCTTATAACGATCCCGGATCGTTATTTCGCGTGTGGCGAGGGATGGTGGCGTCTGGAGTGGTGGGGGTGGTGGGGGCTGTTTACGCGGTCAGCCTGTTCTTGGTGAGAGAGCTTTCCTTTATGTCCGGCGATCAGAAGAAGGCTCGCTTGAATGCGTCATCCGTTGACGCGACAATACCCGCCATTTTTGTTACATTTTTTACCATATTGATACCTTCTGTATTGGTTTTATTTCCCCAGATATTTGGTGTGCTTCGTCCTCTCGGATTTCCGTCCTTTCTGATGTTCTCGGCATTTTACCTTGGCGAGGGGCAGGGTGTGATCGGTTTTGTGTTCGTCATGATGGCATTGCTTCTCTGCCTCATGCTGGCCAAGAAATGGGAGGTCGGGAAGGCGAGGTGGCTGGCTTTGGCGGTTGGAGCGATGATTCTGGTGGATTCGTTGAGCCTGATTTCCTTTTTCCTTTGGATTCTGGTGCTTCTGCTGGCGGCTGTGGTTCGGCCGACAATCGCTTCGGGGGGTCTTGTGAAGTTATTCGCGCGACTTCTGGTGGTTACTCTGCTTGGGGTTTTGATGACGAGTCTTTGGTTTACCCCGGGCTTCTTCTTCACGGTTCTCCGTGCGCCGTCCCTGGGCGGTCGACCGTTTGCGGTGGTTGTGGCTGGGCTTTTCAGACAGTTTTTCGTGGTTATTCCTGCGATCCTCGGGGTGGTTGCGGCGCGGAAGTGGTTCCGAACGGCTTCGCCTCTCACTGTGATCGGGATAATGGGGCTTCTCGTATACGGCAGTTTGACCGTGGCAGCTTTTACTGCCGATCCGGATTTTTGGCAGGACTACAGCCGGTTCGGACGGTCTTTGGACCTTGCGGTGGGGATGTCCCTCACCGGGCTCATTTGGGACAGAAATATGGGGCGTACACTGCGACTTTGGGTGTTTGCGGGGATGCTTGTCCTCGGATTGCCGTTTTTTTTCAAGAGGGGAATCATGATTTCTGAGGGGGTGGCTTTTCCTGAGACTGCGGAATACCGGGTGGGAGAAGCGTTGTCCCGGTTCATGGATGATGACTGCAGGGAAGTCGGCAATTGCTCTCTTCGGGCGTATGTTTCGGGAAGTTCGGCGTTCTGGCTTAACAGCTGGTTTGATGTGGCGCAGGTTCGGGGAGGAGGAGAACAGGGATCGCTTAATCCGTGGTGGCCGCATGGATCGTATCAAATCCGAGAGGGGAGAGATGCGGAACTTGCCGATCTGTGGCTTAAAGTCTTGGGCGTTTCGTATCTGGTGGTACATGGGGAGGAATCTTTGGAGGTTTACCACGATTTCCGGTATCCTTCGAAGTTTGACGGCATGGAGGGGTGGGAGAAGGTTTGGGAGCGTGCGGGAGATATGATTTACCGGAGACAAAAACGGGGGCTGGCGGAGGTGGCTGATTTGGGGATTTTGTCCGTTTTACCTCCTGAAAAGGGCGATGATGCGTCGGGTCTTTTGGGGTATGTTGAGAAACTCGGAGAGCCGGCTGTGGTCCGATTTACGGGGGAGCGGGAAGTGGATATTGCGGCGCAAGTCAACGAGGGTCAGGGCGTTCGATTGGCGGTTGCTTCCTCGCCGTTCTGGCGCGTTGGTGAGACCTCTATGCCCGTTTCGCTTGTGCGGGATCCAATGGGGATGATTGTGCTTCGGCCCGTACGATCGGGGATACTGACGATCAAACTTCGCTATGAACCGTGGTTGGATGTGATTTCGGGAATTGTGGTGAGTGTAGTGGCGCTGTTATTCGTTCTTTTCCGACCGCAATTTTCGCAGCGTGTTTCGCTTTTCATTGAACGGCTGGGTGGGCGTGAAAGTGAGCTCGACCGCAGCGCTTTTTAGGAGTGCTTAGGAAATATCAATTATCTTTTATAGGTTCTTATTTTCTCCTTTATTTGCATTTTCTCAGGTTCTTTTTTCACTGTCTTCCGTAATATTCGTAGTGCAACGATTCCCGTTTATCTCAATTAGGGCTATGTTTATTTAGATAGATTGATGTCTATTGTTAGCATTACTTGTTGAATGAAAACTGATAGCATGAAAATACTGATGTCCTTATATCTAAACTTATGGTGACTACTAGACTAGATTCGTAGATATTACTCTGGGTCTCCGATAAATCTTCGCAGATTACAGCAGTGAGTGATAATATTTCGACAATAAGAAGTCGTGTTTAGTTTGAGCATTCCTTGAAGATTTACATCAGAGAGTTGCATGTGAAGATGAGATATTTGAAGCGAAGAGGATTGCTCAAACGAGAGTCTTTTTTTTGTACTCCGGGAAAAGAAGTCTTTGCAGTTCGAGGTTACGTCCCTCCGCGAGGTGTATGGCTTTGAGAAGGTAGAGGACCCCTTGCAGGCTTATTCGTTTCTCCTGGGTGAGGAATTTGATGAAGTGAAGAATTGCCAGATCATCTTTTGAATAGAGGCGTCGGCTGGTTTGAGTTCGGTAGGGGGCAAGAAGCCCTGTTTTTTCATAAAGCATAAGCGTTCTTGGGTGCAATTTTAGTAGTTTGGCTGCGACACTGATTGAAATGATGGGATTTTGCGTGTTCATAGAGCAAACCCTGTATGCTTTCAGTATAAAAGTTGATATGATTGGTGTCAATAGGATATTTGCGTTTTTTATTAACAATTATTACGTTTTATTCCTACCTCTTCTATAACACCTTATATCACATATCATTATCCACTTTACTACATATTTATATTCTCTTCTAATCTCTTTTTTACTATAGCATTACATGATCTTTTTTAAGCTGTTATAATGTTACTATATCAATCAGTTTATGTTATATCCGTTCTTTAAATCCCATAAGGAGTGAAGGAAGGGTGGCCGATGGAATGCCGGTCGCTTATTCCTGTTTGAAATTATAGTTCTTTTTACCTCAAGGTCGGCCTTCTGTATCCTTTTTTAAGGCTAATCTCTGCCTTGGGTAGCTATAAAGTTGTCAGAAACGACTTCGGGTACCGTTTAAGAGGCATTTGGTGCTGTTCTTCCGGCTCTTATCTTATAATTCCTTTTTACCTCTGGAAAGCAATAATCCTTAACTCTTGTCCGTACCTGCGTGAGTTTCTGTCTTCCGGTTACACTTTCAATCCTGAAAATTGACAGAACTACATACTTTTTGCTTAGCTATTATTTTTTTGAACGATTATAGACTGATCTATCGCAACAAACGTTTTTCTACTTGACACAATACCCATGAAAGGTAACAATGGATTTAGCTGCCCATGCTAAATCTCTCGTATAGAGTACGATTCCTCCTCAAACACGTTCTTCGAGGACGAGTAACCAAAGCCGAGGCTTCAAGACGCCTGGGAGTTTCAAGAAAGACCATCTACGCTTGGCTTCATCGGTACGGGCCGGAAATCAGGCGTACTCCGGAGGAATCGGCTGCCAAACGCGTCAGCCGGAGTGAGCCCGCAAGCAACAGGCTCCTTCCCATCATCATTTCCCATCCTGAGTTTGGGCCGGATAAGATCTCATGGGCTCTTGGTGAACAACGAATTCAAATGAGCCCTCGGAGTGTGTGGTTGTTCCTGAAGCATCAGGGGCTTCAGTTGCGGATCGAACGGGAGGCATTTGCATCTTCGTATCGAATCCCTGCGAAAGTTCAGCCCGGGCTTCCCGCGTGGTTGCGCTTACACGCTTCGGCGAGAAAACGGATGGTTGAGGAAGTGGTTCTTTCGAAGCGGAAGAGCGGGGAGGTGGCCCGGGAATTCCACGTTTCCCGAAAGACATTGGTGAAATGGAAGCGGCGGTATCTGGACGCAATCACTCGGAATGAGAGACTGCTTGTTGCTTTGGAGGACCGTAACCCTTCTGCATCACAGCATCCCCGGGGTTTGCGCAAGGAGAAAGAGCGGGTGGTGCTTGACTTTGTGGCGGCTTACCCCGAGTATTCCGCGGGGAAGATTGCGAAGCGACTGGGATTCGTAGGAAACCATGGAGTGCAGCGGGTTCTTGAGCGAAGCGGGTTATCTACTATTGAAAGGCGACTGGCGTACTCCAGGCAGATTCGCGCGGCCCGTTTGCCTGTTTACCCATTGACCGCATGGTTGAATTACCTGAGGCTTGCGATCGTAGAATTTCTTGTCACCGGCGCGCCGATCGGGCCGCCCCCCTTTGATTTTGGCTCCCGCCTTCGCCGCGCCGCCGGCAGAGCCTTTGGCGACGCACGGCAAGGCTTCGGCGGGCTAGTCGGAGGGGTACGATCTCTTTTTTCCTTGCTGCGGCGATCTCTTCCTTTCTTTGTACTTTCCGCTCTTGTTCTGTCAGGGAGCTTTGCATGGGGTAGGTTTCTTGGATCCGCAACCAGTCCTGTCCAACTTCTCGGATGGGTGTTTGCCTCGATCGCGCTTTCGATGGGGAGTGTATTCTTTTTATATAGTTTGAAGTACTACATCACGTTGGCAGTAGTCTTGAGCTTCTCCAGGGAAGCTCAAGACTTAACTCAAGGCTCAAGACTTAGCACACAAGACTCAAAACAAGACTTCAGTCGTCAGTCGTCAGTTTTCAGTTCAAAGATCGGCTGGTTGGGGAGGGTGTTCGGGATCCATAACGATCCCGGATCGTCAATGCCCGATCCGGGATCGAGCTCTTCGGGAGGGGGACTGGAACCCAGTCAAACTGGGCTTACGCCTGATGTATCCCAGGTCAAGCTTGAGCGGTATCCCTTCATCTCCGTCCATCTGCCTCTTTTCAACGAATCCAAGGTGGTAGAGAGACTCCTTAAAGCCTGTACGTCCTTTGACTATCCAAACTACGAGGTTGTGGTCGCCGATGACAGCACGGATGAGACAACAGGAATCGTGGAACGATTCCTGAAGGGATATCAAGGGGAAGCAAGGGAGATCAAGGGAGATCAGGGGGAGGAAATTCTTCACGTTACCCCTTCCACCCCTGATACTCCTTCATTCACCCTGATCCACCGTGCAGATCGGGAAGGCTTCAAGGGAGGGGCCCTCCGCGAGGCGCTCCGGGTCAGTGACCCCCGAACAGAGTTTGTGGTGGTGTTTGATGCGGACTTTGTCCCGTACCCGGATACGCTGGAATTGTTCCTGAAGTACTTCCAGGCAAGCGCGGGAAGTCTTGACTTAAAAATAAATACTAAAGACTCAAGACAAAACTTCAGTCTTCAGTCTTCAGTTTTCAGTTCTCCGATCGCCGCTATCCAGGGCTACCAGTGGCATGTCCTGAACAAATCGGAGAACTGGATTACCAGGGGCATCCGATCCGAATACGCCGGGTCGTATGTCGTTGAGCGGAGTGGGAATGAACTCTACGGTGGTATGAAATTGATTGCCGGGTCTGTCTATATGATACGCAGGGACTTGCTCGACCGTTTTGGGTGGGGAACAACTCTTACCGAAGACTTTGAGCTTACCTTAAGGCTTTACGAAGCGGGATATAAAGTCTTATACACCCCATATATCCAGGCTCCCGCGGAATGCGTGTCCACCCTCCAGCGACTCGTCAGGCAGCGGATGCGCTGGGCGGAGGGACACTCCTTCAACATCCGCAAGACATTCCTGAGGCTCCTGTTTGGCCGGTGGGCGGATGTTGAAAGTTCAAAGTTTAAAGTTCAAAGTGAAAAGTTACAGTTTAAAGTTCAAAGTTTCAGACAGGAAAACAATAGAACAATAGAACAATATAACAATTATCCCTCCCAGAAACAGGGAATGGTGTGGTTACCTTCCCCCCTCTCTTTTTCAGAGAAACTGGAGTTCCTCTACCTTTCCCCCTACTACCTCCAAGCCGCCTTCTTTCTGATTGGCACAGTCAGCTGGCTTATTTCTGAGATGGTTTTCCGTACCCGTCTCCCATTTTGGACCCAGGTGTGGGGTTGGTCTTTGGTGGTAACCAACTTGCTATCTCTGCCACTTCTCAATACCGTCGGGTTGTTTCTTGAGGAGGCGGAGGAGCGGGATTATTTAGGAATATTCTCTTTTGTAACCCTTTCGTACCTGCTTGTCCCGTTTCAAGCGTACGCATCGGTGAAGGGATTTTTAGAGCGCTCAGAGGGGCCCTGGTTCCGGACACCGAAGACGGGCAGAATCACGGATATATTTCGGAGGGGACGGTTCTATCGGTTTATGTCCGGAATCCTGCCAAGCAGGTGGCCTGCACCTCTCCAGAGCCGGATTTCCAAGGGCTCATTGATTGGTACGATTCAACCCTACCTTGTCCTTGCTACGGCCAATAACCGATTCCAAAACTTCAGAATAAGGCCGCGTCATATGCGTTGGGCTGGGGATGCGGCATTCTCCCTTGTGGTATTAATAACCAGCCTTCTTGTAATCATGGCTCCTTTTATACCCATTACAGCCACTGCCCAGGCAAACTCGGGAGAGAAATTCGTTTCGGTTCAGGACGCTGTTGAAGGCAAGACACCAGAGACTAAGGTTGAAGTTATAGGCACACCGAGACAGATAAGAGTTACACAGGAAGACGGAAGAGAATTGGAGATGATATTTCACAAAGAACCAAGAGTGAGAATAAAAATTGGCGAAAGAGAAATGGAAATTACCACTCTGGAAATTACCGGTATCGGGGCGGTAAGTCCAAAGAAAAGCCTCATTATTGATGACCAAGAGGTTCGTTATGAGGAAATAGTAGAGGGCGTTGACCTTGTTTATAAAATCAAACCAAGCGGGTTTATTGAGCAATTTATCATCAGAGAGAGACTTCCCATTAAAGGCATTATGCAGAAGATGGCTCTCCATGAGGTCCGACTTATTGGTACAAATGGAACGTATGGCGTATTCGATGAGGAAAACAATGAAGTATTCAAATTGGGAGAAGGTGTAGTTTACGAAAAGAATAATACGTCCGAAAGAAACAGGGACATAAAATTCGAGGTTGAAAAGGATTTAACCTCGTATACATTTATCAAAAAATTGGAAAGAGGTGCTTTAGAGTGGACGAGCGCTCCGAATAGAATATATCCAGTAGTGCTTGACCCTTCGGTGATTGTTTCAGGAAATATCGTTGATGCCGATGTTGATTTTGGAGGCCAGGAGCAAAAGCTTGTTTATGTTTCAAATGCTTATTATGCCTTCCACAACGACGGAGGCAGGATTGCCTACCGGAAATGCTCCAGTAATTGCAATAATGGAGGAGCCAGCTGGAGTAGCGGAAGCGATGTTTTAATGAGCGATGGCGGTGATACAGACAATGAAGGACCGGTTGTTACCCTTGATGGAACTACCATTTGGGTCGCCTGGTTTGACGACACAAACACCACGGGGGATGATATCAACTTTCAATCTATTGATACCGCCAGTTCGGATACTCCAGGAACTGCAGTTTGTTCCAGTGCCGATTTAGGCAACGTAAACCTTAGTGATTATGTGAGCATTAATAAAGGGACCAACGGGGACTTCGTTGTCAGTTATTCTGACGATCCGGATGTCTTGGAGGTAACGGGAGTAACGGCAAATTGTGACGGATCAGTTACCTTTACGGATATTACCACCGGTTCAGGGATTACCGCAGCAGACCAGTTGACAGCAACAGTCGACGGAAACAACATTCACTTTGTTTGGCAGGAGGCCGGTGCCACGGGCTTAAGGCATAACTACCGCGATGTATCAGGCAATACATGGGGAACCGAAGTTGCAATAGACACGGCCAACACTTCCACAAGCTTTGGTCTGGTTAAGACTAGTGATGGTGATTTTTATGTTCATGCGGTTAATGGAGCTAATACATCAACCCTGTATCGCTGTGCAACTCCTTGCACCGATGCGGGAAGGAGCTGGTCGTCTTCCAGTGTTTTTACCGGCGCAACCAACCTGATTTATGCAACGGCAACATACGCTTCAAGCGAAAACGACCTAATTCTTTCCGTAATTAAGGATACATCGGAACAAGCCTATTTCTTAAGGTGGGACGAAGCTACTAATTCGGTTGAAAGCGATGTTTGCCAATCGGTAGGAGGTTGCCCATACGGTTTTAGTCCGGGAGACTTGGGCCATGTTGCCTCGATGAGAGTAGTTACCAATATTTCAGAGGCTGGAGTTGTCTTGCGGCAAGGCACCGGCAATTTTGAATTCGCGACAGTTCCCGAAAAATCCCTCATTTTATTGGTACTGGCCCCGTTTTTGCCAAAAGCGCTCAAGGGTTGGCGCAAGGAGAAAAATGCTCATTAAACAAAAAACCATATTATTGGAAAAAGAAACTTTTATCTGGATATTCATAATCTTGGTTGTAGTACTGGTTTTTATGCCTTTTGTAACGACTTTCAATGATGTATTAACACGTATTGTGATGAGTTTAGATGGATATAAGGTGATCCAAGATTACGTTGTTCCCTGGGAGGTTAGGATGGTGGGGGTGATCCTTTGGCCGCTTGGGCTTAAGCCGGGCGTTGTTGGGGAGTATTTGGCGATCGGAGGGGGTCCTTCGACTCCTTTCAGTCGCTCAGGACAATCTCAACTATTAGTTGAGATTGCCTGGAACTGCATCGGATGGCAATCTTTGTTGTTCTTCGTGATTACCTCATGGGTTGGTTTGCAGGGGGACCGATATACGGATTTGTCAAAGGTTAAGGCGTGGATGATCGGGTTCTTGGGAACGTTTTTGGTGAATCTGTTCCGGATTGCGGCCGTTGTCCTGATCGCGTATGCCTTCGGCCAGTCGGTTGCGATTGTCTTTCATGACTACGGTTCGACGCTCGCGGTCCTGGCTTGGTTATTTTTCTTCTGGTGGTTTTCCTACGCGTACGTATTAGAGGAAAAAGGATCTCTGATGGGTAGCGTGCGGTCAACATAGCTTTTTTCTCAACCTGACGGTTGAGTCTTCTGGTCCCCGCACAAATCCTGCCTGATCTGTGGCGTACCGCCTACACTCTCAGGCACGTCGTATGCGGGGCGGGCCCTCCGGCGCTCTCGATACTGCGCCTCGATCATTTGTCGAGGCTCCGTTCGGGTTGCTTTGGCGGGCAGGGGTTTAGTTATGCTTTTGTTTTTGAGGAGAAAGAATCAGCGGCTGTTGAGCGTATAGAAGGCTAGTTACTTCTTTGCGCACCCAAAGAAGTAACCCCGCCATTCGTTTCGCGACTTGATCGCTCGATACCTAGTCGTGCTTCGCATTCGGAAACTACGGCGGGCAGGCAAGAAAGGGTGCCTCGTGAAGCTCTGCTGGTGTCACTTCGTTTCGCTCGGCGGGAGCCCTCGGAAATTTACCTTCTCCGCAAGCTGGCGGATCAGGTTCAGTTTCCGTTTCCCGCACGAGCTCGACTCGCTTCATACTGCACGATCTCCAAAGGGGAATAAGAGCGTGGTTTCTTTATTGCACTCGGAATCAACAAGTGCTGTTAGGCTTGCAGACGGCGCTTGTCCGTGGTGGGGGCCCGTTCCGTCTTTTGCTTCGAATTTGTTTGATTGGTTGCCTTCGCGACGTGTTTTCACAGGAGCACATGGAGTTTTTCCAGAGTAATCTTTGGGGCTTGACAGGTGTTAGCATGGTAGGTAACACTTTATAATAGTGGTTAGGGTATAGGGTTTAGGGTATAGAGAGAGGGTTTGAAGCTGATTTTATAGGTTCTTTCATAGCCAGTCATTAAGACGTATGTCTGCCCAGAGGCTCCGCATTTCTTCTTCACTTAAGCGCCAGGCCGTTGAGGCGGTTCTTCAGGCGCGAAAACCCGTTTCTGCTGTCAGTCGAGAGTTCGGCGTCGCCCGCAAGACTATCTATAAATGGATTAAGCGATATCAAAGTAGCCCGGCCCGGCTTAAGGCTGCTTCACTTGAACCTCGGTATGTTTCAGGAGATCGCCACCCAAGGATAGCGGCTGAAGCGGCGCGTCTAGTGCTTGTTCGTTTGGCCGTAGCGCACCCCGAATGGGGATGCAGGAAGTTCAGCTATGAGTTAAAGAAGCGGGGCATCTCCGTCGGGTACTTTGGTGTTTTTAAGCTGCTACGTTCACTCGGGGTTTCAACGCCGGCACTTCGAAGGGTTTTTGCCAAGCAGTGGTCGGGGCCGGGGCGGTTGACTCCGGAAATCAAGCTTTCCATCGTCAGGGAGGCAATTGATGAGAATGTACCGATTTCCGAGCTTTCGAAACGACATGGGGTTGCCAGAAAAACTATCTATAAGTGGATTGAAAAGTATAAGAGGGCATCAGAAATCGGGTTGATTAGTTCGGAGGCATTTCGGGAGCGATATGCTCGCGCGGCTGCACATCCGCGGGCGATTTACCCGTTGATAGAGGAGAAACTTCTATCACTTGTTGCGAGCCAGCCTCGGCTTTCCGTCCACAGGCTCGCAAGCTTTGTGCCCGCCTCAAGCTTTACCGTATGGAAAGTGCTGCGCAGCCATAACCTTGCCTCTGTGTCCTTGCGGGAAGCGTATGCAAGGTTTTTACGGCGGCAGGCCGAAGAGATACTGGATGTACGGCCGGAACTATCCTGGCTTGGCCGTCTGAAGCAGGTGTTTGAGCAGTTCGTGCCGACGCGGGCTCCGGCGGGACCCCCTCCGGGCCTGAGGCCCTCTGGGCCGGCGGCACCGGGGTTAGTTCCGGCTCTTTCTTCTTTGTTCCGCTCCTCTCCGTTCCTCCTTCTTGTATTTCTCATTCTGTTTGGCAGCTTTGAGTGGGGGAGGCTGATTGGATCAGCCGCGAGCCTCTATCAAGCTATGGGATGGGTGTTTGCTTCAATTGCGCTTATGATGGGGAGCGTATTCTTTTTATATAGTTTGAAATACTACTTCACGTTGGCAGTGGTCCTCTCCTTCTCCCGTGAGGCGGGAGAAGGAGTAGTCCAAAGTCAAAAGTCAAAAGTCAAAAGTCCACAGTTCCCAATTGGCTGGTTGGGGAGGGTGTTCGGGATAGGGATGATGAGAGGAGAGGGTTTAGGGTCGAGGGTTGAGGGTGGAGGGCGGATGGCAGAGAGCGAAGAGCAGAGGGGACCCGCCTTCGTCCAGGACTCCGGCGAGGCGAAGGAGGGAGGACTGACAAGGTCGAACCTTGTCAACCAGGGTGGACTGACGCCC
>MHCJ01000001.1 GCA_001816585.1 Candidatus Chisholmbacteria bacterium RIFCSPHIGHO2_01_FULL_52_32 | reverse complement strand
TCTGCAGCAACAATAATCTTGAGTATCTTTAACCATTTCCTTCGCTTGGGCATTCGAGAAGAGCTATTGAGGCTAACGGTCTCATCGTTGTTCTGCGATACAAGGCGTGTGTTTTTTATTCCAGCGTTGGTTCCCAATGAGCAATGAAGCGCCTGGAAGAACAGGAGTAAACACTCTTTCAGGAGAACAGGATATCAGCTATGTGGTAGCAAAGGCAGTTAGTTCTATTTTTTCAGCTTTTTTACTCGGTTTCTGATATGGTGTTTTTTTAATTTGTCTTTTCTGGCTTTTCCTCATAGTTCACCTCCTTTACTTTTTGGTTTCTCTTAAAAATAATATTTTCACACAACCACTCAAACCATGCTCTTGGAGAAGAGCCTTTCTTATAAGTTATATACTAGAGCATTCGTAAATCATCTGTCAAGATTCAGTCATTCACTGGAACGAATAATTTTGTGGTTTTTATTTCACCCTTTATAAAAAGCTCAATGTCTTTTTTTGCAGTTTGGCTGTCGATATCGTACTTGCGACACACACGTTGAACTATATCCCTTAAGCTGATGGGGCGCTGAGAGATTTTCCAGATAAATGAAGCCACAGGACTATAGGTATACAGGACCATTTTCTTATCATCAAAGACATAGAGGGTATCTTTTGCCTCACGTGAATTAATCAGTGGGTTCCTTTTTATTATCATACTGATAACCTTTATCTTCTCTTTTTAATCAGCAGATGGCTCATGTAGTATTAAATCTAAGAAGTTGTCACTTTTGCTGAAATCTAGTATATAAAATTTCTCAAAAGAAGCAACGAAGTTAATTATTGAGGTAAAGATTTCATTCAGACAAAGGGGTGAGAACCTAAAAAAATCCATGTCTGGCCGTATGTGATCTATCAGAAGTTTCGGCATGTCCCTGGATCTTAATCTTTCAAATGTATCATTTTGTAATTTGTGTGAAATATAAATACATTTTTGCAAGGGGGCCGGGCTGTTATTCGGCAATTCTAAGTTTTTATCAAATGGTGTAGGATGTACATAAAATACTCGATTAGAAGGTACAATGAACGATGTATCGTCTGCAATAATATTTCCTCCTGAAAGGCGGGCAATCGTACTTTTTCCAACTCCTTGCTTTCCGACAAACACAAAGGCCTTTCCTTTGATGACGATGGCAGAAGCATGTAAGACCAATCCTCGTTTGAATAGCACGCAGAGTGATGTGAACAGTTTTAATATTGTGTTCAGGGCCGAGACTGAAAAACAATGGAATTCCCCTTTACGATGGATAAGATCGATTGTTCCGGCGTATATTCCTTTATGAGTAACGTAGAGAGTGCCTCGTTTTTCCAATGCTTTTAAGCCCTTGGCTCTATTTTCACTCTGGAATCTTTTTCTATGCGAAAGATGTATCACGATTTCTCCAACAGCTTCTTTCTTATTATGGCCAATATACTGACCATACCGGTCGAACAGATATGTTTTTGTCCTTCGGTCAATCCGGGGAATTCGCACTCTATATTGGAGATCCGCAACGTCAAATATCGTCTTCATTTTTGCGAAGCGTATTGAAAAGGTAATTGGTTATCGTAAGTCCTCGTTGCTGTCGGAGATATCCGTAATAGAGTTTGCTTGGACTGTTGTAAGATCTTAAAGCATTCATGTCTAGTTTGCTGTCGAGTGCTTTTAAGAAAGCCTCATATGGTTTATGCGTCTGTCCATAAATTATTGAGTAGGCCGTCAACTTTAATAGAAGGTCTGTATGAGCATCAACCATCCGCTTTTCTATGTTTGTTAGGCTAAGGTGATCTGGTAGTTCTATCTTAAACGTCTTGACTTTGTGTCTAAATAAAGGACGTTTGACTCCCCAATAATACTCGCCAGTCAGGTATCGAATGATATTTTCAAACATTCGTCTTGGAGAAATAATGACAGGTATCGTTGTTTGACGGATATGGAAACCCGCGAGGATTAATTTCATCGTTAGTTCGATATCATCGGTATAGCGCAAGAGTGAACGTCTGAGTGAAATCCCACCCACCTTCTTATAACAACTTCTTCTTACTGCATAAAAAGGTCCAGCTAACATCGGCCCGTAAAACTTAGCAACTGTTTGGTTTAATACTCGCCGCTTGTGCAGTAGTCTGTTATACAGTTTAAACTGCCCTGGTTTAAATTTTAAAATTGTTTCCCAGGGAAATTGCAAGTCGCCAATAATAGCATCATCATCTTTATATCTTCTGAAGTGAAAATAAACATTTGCTAAAAAGTTCCTGCGGACTCTTGAATCTGCGTCCAATTTTACAACTATTTCTGATAACGATTCTTGGTCAAACCCCTTTTTTGTTGCATGTGCAATTCCTATTCTCTTCTCGAAAACTAATCGTATACGTTGCTGTTTATTCATCTTTATATACCTTTTTATGAGATTATAGGTCCCATCAATTGATCCATTATCAATAAGGACTATTTCAAAGATTGCGTTGGGAATGGTTTGATTTGAAAATTGTTTGAGGAATTCGTATATTGTTTCACTTTCATTAAGCACAGGGGCGATGATGCTTATTTTGGGATTCGTACTCATGTCACTCTAGTTTATATATCTCCACCTTGTGAGATCTTTATCTCGAAGCAGTTTCTGCAGATGGGATGAGATATGAAGTTTACGATCCAACAGTAGTGTCGCAAGTTGGATTTTCTCTTTTTCAGAGAGTATAGCCTTGCTTATTGAATGGATTAAATTTTTTTTGCTTCCCAATATTTCGGAGTTTCCACAGATGAGAATGATATTTTGTTGTTTGTTCCTAAAGTACTTGTGTTGTGGAAATACAAGACAATAGGTAAATAGGTACGATACATTTGCATACACTTTTTTCCAAAACGTTGCTGCTTCGCCATCCACTGTCCCCATGAGGTTTATTACGATTACGCCTTTGGTGTTTAGCATGGTACGCATTTTTGTAAATGCTTCTATGGTATAGGTCAGCAATTCCTGGTGAAAGATATTATTGGGGAAATAGGCAAGCGGATTCTTTATTCGAACACGCTTAAACACCCTTCCCATGGTAATATCAACAAAAATCATATCGTACTTTGTCCGACAATAATCAATAAACGATCGGGCGGGCTTGTGAATAGTATGTATATTCTGATTGTTAAAATTGAAATATTTTTGAGATAGCTTAATCATCACTTCATCGATCTCAACAACGTCCACCTTGATGTCTTTGTACTTTTTATAGAAATATCTTGGTGCTATGTACGCTCCTCCGCCCAAAAACAGAAGCGTTTTCGGCACCTTTATGAGTTCGATTATTTTTGCGTATGCTTTGTAGTCCAGTTCAGACATCGTCTCGTCTCCTCCAAACCCTTTCATAGATACTGTATTATCTTTGGTAAAAACGAAAAAATCCTTATAATATTGCGTTTTCCCGTAAAAAAGCAACGACCCTTTATAGTATCTGTTTACTCTGCCGATTGCATATGACAAACAGAAAATAAATATTAGGCTTATTAGTAGTTCTGGAGCGTTATGCTCCGCCTGTAAAAGGATGCGACCCCAAACAAGGGTTAAGGTGAGTGATAACAAAAAAACGGCTGGCGCCAACGGTCTGAATATTTTTCTTCCAAAAGGATATCTCCCAACTATAAATGAACATACACTAAGACTAAGGTAGAGAATTACGATGCTGATGATGTGCATATTATTCCACTGCATACGCCCTTCTGACTGAGTCAACGTGCTTTTTTAGCATGCGTGCAACAGTTTTTTTACCCAGCGTTAATAGATAATGAATAGTTGACAGGGGAGGGTCATGCTGATCGATCCACTTGTTATAAATCAATACGATCTGTTCGTTGTTAAACATGCTTTCATTGATATATGTTTTTGCTCCAATTCCTGATACAAATGCGGTTGCTTTTAATTCCTTACAAATGCTTATTACCCTTTGAATTTTATCTTCGTCCTTACTTTTGAGTTGACTGCTCCTCAGTGTTGGTGTCGTAATTCCTAATTCGCGCATTATCCATGCGGTCGTTGAAATGTTTAAATCTACAAGAAGGTCGTAGTCCCGCTCATAGATGTCTTGCAGTGTTCCAATATCTCCATAAACCTGCTTGAGTGTTTTTAGATGATTATTTTTCCAATAAGAACCACTTATACGAACGTCGTTAATATTTTGATGATATTTCTGGGCAACCGGAACCGTTAGCCAATTCCAGCGAGCGTTGATTAAGATTCTGTTTCTATTTTGGAATCCTCCTTTTTCAAATCGGACATCATCATAGAACACATACAGATCAGCTAATGCTATTTTGGCGACATGTCCTAAGTACGGTAAATACTCTGGTTGATGCATTGTGAGAATCATACGTGACTACTGTGTTTTTTCTTTCAGCAAATAGTTAAATAGTGCAATCCATTCGAGTGCAATAGTCCGCCAATCGTAGTGACGTTTACTGGAGAGGTTGTGTGATGATATATGGTTTGCGATGGGTTTGTTCGACATGGCAAGTATCGTTTTTTCAACAAATGCGTCTCTATAATTGTTCTGGTAGGGTCTACCGTGAATAAGAATATTTCCTTCTGCTGATTCTGGCAGAGCGCCAAGAGCAGTGGTAACGATGACACACCCTGCGCACCTCGCCTCTATGGTAGTAATGGAGCTTGTTTCTGGTAAGGAGTTGGGATACATGAATATTCTTGACTTCATCAATTCTATTGCTAATGATGGCTGTGAGACGGGAAGAGAGTACGTAACGTTGGGGAGCGAAGTTAATCTTCTGATATAGTCGAGTGTACGAGTTGAATCTTTTTCTCCATAAATAGAACGCGAAAATATTACTTGAAGATTGGCTTTAGGAACTCTAGAGGTGATCTTTTCCCATATTTTGTATAAGGGTTTCACTCCGTCGCCATAGCTTGAGACATATATACATCGCAGCATGTCTCTTTTTACTTTTCTACTGAACAATGTGGTATCAACTCCATTGCGAGAAGTATATATCTTCGTGGATGGAAGTTTTAAATCAGATACATAGAGACCAGTTTGGTAATTTGAGATAGAAATTATTTTATCTACGGCTGTAATAAATTGCTCTTTTATCTTCTTACTCCTAAGCGGCAAAAAGGATGGTTCTGAGGTCAAGTCCGGTGACCAAAACGTCACAACCTTGCCTTTCTCATGACACTTGATACTGACAACAGGATTTCTTTTCACAATGACTACATCTGCACTTGGGGACCGCATAAGGTCTGAAAACCGAGAGTAGAGATGGACGGTATGACCCAGCACTCTCAGAGCTCTTGTCATCCTAATCACCGCTGAAAGTGTCCCGGATACTGGCTCTCTATCCGGATTTTTTGCAAAAGGGTTCGTTTTACTATTGAGAAAGATTGTAATGCGCATTCTAAAGGCACACTATTATGTGTTTGTTGGCTTTCAATATTTGGTTTTGAATTTTGACAGAGATTTTGGCGAAAAAGTATTTACGCAAAACAATAATCGAATTCACAAAGCTGGATATGATATAAGGAAATGTGTTAAATTCAGTTTTTACCCTCCCAGATTTATCAAGACTCCTCATGGCTTTCCCAATAATCTGTTTTCTGCTGACTGCATTAAGACGGTTTGAGCTATCTCCCTTCAAGAGCAGATTCCTCCCTATTGATATGATGTAGCGATGTAAAAAGAGATTTCCCTCCTCTTTAAATAGAAGAATATTTCCAGGAACTAATATATGTTTAACCGGTACCACGACAACTACATCGTCTTTTTGAACTGTGGGTGTCATGCTCTTTGAAATGACTCGTACCAGCATCTCACCTTTCCGGTCTAATGCAGTCTTTATGAACGCATGAATAATTGGGGAACGTCTGTTCACTTTTACCAATATCGCTTTCATGGCAATGAAGCATGATTATTATACTTTGCCATATTGATATGTGCATCATCTCCATCATTAGGAATGACTTGGATCCTTGAAGTTCTTACGGAGTGCAATGTTATCCGAACCTATTCATTTGAATAATTATAGGAGATAGGAGAATCTCATCGCTCACTTGTGTATTCGAGCATTCTGAACGGGCTATAATGATTATTGAGGTTTTTTCTGTTTAATCTGATACCGTTGTTCTTAATTCTTATATACTCCATACCATCTACCTTTGATTGAGTCCTATGGCTGGCAGTAGATTGACAAACTATCTTCATTTTATCTGGGCAATGACTGAAAAAGAAATTAAAGCCAGATACAAACATACCGTGTTTGGCTTCTTGTGGGTGATCCTTAACCCAGTTTTTCAGATGTTCGTCATTGGATTTGTCTTTTCCTTCTTTGTATATATTCCTGTTGCAAATTATTATCTTTTTCTTTTTTCCGGTTTGCTTCCGTGGCAATTCTTCTCGCTCACCTTATCTAAGGCTACTCCTTCATTTGTTTATGAGCGATCACTGCTGCAAAAGGCAAATTTTCCCAGAGAGGCAATACCTTTATCCATTGTTCTTTCCAACTTCGTCCATTTCGTTGTCTCCCTGGTCTTACTCATTGTGTTCCTCGGTCTGTCCAAATCTATTGTATTCCCTCAAGCTCTCTATTTGCTTCCAGCATCAATTCTACTGCTTCTTTTCACGGCGAGCGTTTCCCTTCTCACCGCAACCCTTCAAGTAAAGTATCGCGATATCAATTTTTTTGTTCAATCGCTATTAATACTGTGGTTTTATGCAACTCCGATCGTCTACAACCTTGCGTTGATTCCTTCTCGGTTTGTGATCCTTTACTACTTCAATCCTTTGTCGTATATCTTTGAGCTTTTTCATGTCTCTGTACTATCAACATCACTTCCTGACATTAGGTTGTTTCTTGTCAATATTTTCTCTATGGGTCTCATAATCCTTTTCAGTTATTTACTCTATAAAAGGGAGCATCGTACTTTTGTTGATTGGTTGTAACTCGTTTACCGTTATGTCAAATGTCGCCGTTCAGCTCTCTCACATTTCAAAAAAATACGTTGTGCATCATGAAAAACCTACCCTGGTTGAGAATATCTTTAAACGAACAACTTCAGAAGCGTTTTGGGCTTTACGCAATATCAATCTCACCATTCATAAGGGAGAAAAGATTGGAATCATTGGTCCTAATGGTTCTGGTAAAACTACGCTTCTGAAAATAATTGCAGGGATTACTGCTCCGACCACTGGAGCTGCAAATATCTATGGGCGGGTGGTTTCTCTTATTGAACTGAAGGCCGGTTTCCATCCGGATTTAACAGGAGAAGAGAATATTTTGCTTAATGGTTTATTGATCGGTATGTCAAAAGATGAAATTAGAAATAAAATAACGAGCATTATCAATTTTGCGGATATTGGCTCTTTTATCGATGCTCCATTTTATACCTACTCGAACGGTATGGCCCTTCGTCTTGGTTTCTCGATTGCCGTACATGCTGAACCTGAAATTTTGGTACTCGATGAAAATATGGCGGTGGGCGATGAGAAATTTGGGCAGAAGTCGCAAAAGAAAATGGAACAGTTTTTCAGGCAAAACAAAACGATAATCCTCGTCTCCCATGACCTTGATTTTGTTAAAGACAGCTGTACGTTGACTATTCTTATGACAGGAGGAAAGATTACTAAAATGGGGAAAAGTCCAGCAATCGTCAAATATTATCGAAATACCATGTAGAGCTATATTCATCCTTCACACGTCACCCTAAGGGTTTTATAGTCCATGCTATCTATCCGTTGGTGAATTGAACTTGGGTTTAACCCTTTGTTATGGTTGGAAATTATCTCCTCCTGGATAGTTATGATACGCTTGAATCATGATTGTACGAGAGGTTCGATTGAGCGAAAAGGAGTTCTATAAATGCCCTTCAGATCAATGAGGACCTCCGCTCCACCAAAATGGATGAATTGGTCGTATATACCACTTTCTCATTCCTCGAGTATGTTAGAATGAAGTTATGGCACAACCGCCCATGAATACTTCTCAACCCCACTTCGCCCCAACTCCTTATGAATCTCCTTCTGATCAACAGGTCATTGCATCAACGTCCTCACCAGAATCGCAGAAGTTTTTGACTAAGAAACGGCTTCTCTTCTCGGTTTTCTTCGTTTTTGTGACTCTGGGAGGTGTGGTTGGTTTCTTTTCATTGCGTTCCTCAACAATGCCTCCTGCTCCGCAAACAGTACCACCTGCCGTGAATACCGAGCAACCATCTCCTCAAATAACATCTTTTCAGTCTCCTCTTTTTATCGGCACTCAAACCATCGTTATTTCCGATGTACGGGGCGGGCAGTTATCTGGAAATGCAACGCTTCGCATAGATTCCACCACAATTAGTCGATCGGTCGAAGCATCTCTTCCCCCTCCTCCGGATGGTCAATTCTATCAAGCTTGGATCGGAAAGGTGCTGGAGACAGAAAGCGATTTTGTTCCGCTTGGGCAACTTGTTGGGGTTCGTGAGGGTAGCTATAGCTTGACGCGTATCGAACCTCTTAAAGAAGCGGTCGTTTCCTCTGATCAAATCTACGATACCCTTGTAGTTAGTCTGGAAACTATCGATGATCAGATCATGGAAATAGAAATCCTTGAAGGCAGCTTCACGTTCTGAGTATTCTGTTTTATACGCAGCCCTTATTTCACCCTTCTCTTTCAGTATAATGAGCCTGTCATGGTCGTACGAGAAGTTCGATTGAGCGAAGAGGAGTTCTATAATGCCCTTGTTTCGCATCCAGTACAGAGTTGGGAGTGGGGAAGTTTTTCATATCAGTGCGATAATAATGCTACTTGACAATACATTTACTCGTACTAAAATGATATTATGATTAAGAGAAGTTTATACCCCGTTCTTAAAGAACATTTAGACAGGAAAGAGATTACCTTCATCGTAGGGCCAAGGCAGGCCGGAAAAACGACCTTAATGACACTTCTCAAAGAAGAGTTGGAAGGCCAGGGTGCAAAAACGATTTTTCTTAACTTAGATATCGAGGCTGACCGAGAATATTTTGATTCTCAACAAAAATTACTCAAAAAAATCTCTTTAGAAATTGGCAACGATGGGGGATTTGTGTTCATTGATGAAATCCAAAGAAAAGAAAATGCCGGTCTATTTCTCAAAGGTCTCTACGACATGAATTTAGGATACAAGTTTATCGTTTCGGGTTCAGGAAGTGTTGAGTTAAAAGAAAATATTCATGAGTCTTTAACTGGCAGAAAGCAGGTTTTCAGATTAACACCCCTCACATTTGAGGAGTTTATACATTTTGAGACAAATTATCGATACGAAGAGAAACTGGCTGATTTCTTTGAACTTGAAAAAGTAAAATCTAGACAGCTTCTTGAGGTATACCTCAATTTTGGAGGCTATCCAAAAGTAGTCCTTGAAGAAACGCAAGAAAAAAAACAAAAGATAATGGCAGAGCTCTATCAAAGTTACCTAGAAAGAGACATTGTTTATCTTTTAGGGGTACAAAAATCTGAAGATTTTACTTCTTTAGTTCGGATCGTTGCCTCACAGATAGGCAATTTAGTGAATACTGCTGAAATTTCATCAACTTTGGGCATATCTGTGGCTACGGTTAAAAAATATCTTTGGTATTTACAGAATACTTTTATTGTGGAAAAAGTGACACCCTTTTTTACAAATATCCGAAAGGAAATTACTAAGTCGCCAGTGTTTTATTTCTACGACTTGGGAATGAGAAACTACTCTTTGGGCATTTTTGGTACAGTAACACGCCCTCATGATGCGGGCCCAGCTTTTGAGAATTTTGTTTTTAACATCATTAAACAAAAAACTACAGACACTGCTTCTCGAATCCTCTTTTGGAGGACTAAAGACAAAGCTGAAGTTGATTTTGTTGTTAACAGTGGTAAGAAAGTTATCCCGATTGAAGTTAAGTATAAAGATTTAGCAAAGCCAGAATTAACTCGCTCCTTTCGAAGCTTTATTGATAAATACAAACCTCAAAGAGGGTATATTGTCCATTTAGGAAAAGCGATGAGACAACAAATTAATACCACCACAATTTTCTTCATGCCTTATTACAAGTTTTTCTTTGAAAAACTGTAAAAATTTAAGCAACATCTATAAGCAGGTAAAATCAAACATCGTTATGGTTGTGCGGGAAGTAAGAATTGATGAAAAAGACACGTATCATTCTTTAGTCTCCCATCCAGTACAGAGTTGGGAGTGGGGAGAATTTAAAGAGCGTACTGCGGCCACGGTGGTTCGATTGGGCTTCTATCAAACACAACGACTTACGTCTGCTTTTCAGCTGACGTTTCACTCGATTCCCAGTACTTCTTTTCAGATCGGCTACTTTCCGAAGGGATCCCTCCCTGATAAACGGATGCTTGAGGCACTGCTTGAGTTGGGCAAGAGGAAGAATGCGGTTTTTGTGAAGTTAGAACCCAACATCCCGAAGGGGGAGGGGGAATCTTCGCTGGCCGAGCTTTCCCGAACTTTCGACCTGCGCAAGGGAAAACCAATTTTTACCCCTCATACATTCAGGGTTAATCTAACTAAGAGCGAGGAGGAGCTTTTGGCGGCGATGAAGCCGAAAACACGCTACAACATCCGCGTCGCCCAACGGTACGGGGTAACGGTGGTTGAGGATAACAGCGATGCGGCGTTTGAAGAATACCTTCGGTTGACGTTTGAAACGGCAAAACGCCAACGATTCTATACCCATGATGAAGTGTATCATCGACAGATGTGGGGGATTCTCCGTCCTGCGGGTATTGCCCATCTTCTGACCGCGACTTGGAAAGACCAGATTCTTGTTGCCTGGATTGTTTTTACTTTTAAGGATGTCATCTACTACCCTTATGGTGCTTCATCGAGCGAACACCGCGACCTGATGGCCTCAAACCTCATGATGTGGGAGGCGATGCGCTTCGGGAAGCTTCAGGGGTGCCGGACCTTTGATCTGTGGGGGGCGCTGGGCCCCAATCCTGACCCGAAGGACCCTTGGTACGGGTTCCACCGCTTCAAAGAGGGATATGGAGGGGAGTTGGTTGAGTTCGTGGGTTCTTTTGATTTGGTTGTCAATCCGCAAGTCTACTCCCTGTTTCGTTTCGCTGACGACCTTCGCTGGAAGTGGTTGCGGTTTGCAGCAAGGTTTCATGACTGATCTTCGGCAAACTCCCGCGTACGCGTCGTACATGGCTTCCTGTGGGTGGATCGTCGGGAAGGTCCCGCCTTTTTCTTTCCCGCGTCAACCCCATTCCCATCGGCGACCCTCCACCTTTGTCTACATCAAGAAGTTGCCCCTCCTTCCCTTTTCAGTCATGAAAATTCAGCGGTCCTCTCTGCCGGATTTTCGGGCCGTTGATCGACTATGTCGAGCGCACCGGGCCGTCTTTATTGCTATTGAGCCTCGGATCATCCGCGGTCTTTCTGTTTCTGAAGTTGCGGCAATTTTTCAGCAGCATGGCTATCGCCAGGCTTCGATTCCAATGCTCCCCACGCGGACATTACAAATTGATCTTCGACAATCTCCGAAGGATTTGTTTCGCACCTTCAAGAAGGATGCGCGGACGAGTATTCGGAAGACCCTTCATTCCTGCCGTTTCCGTGTTCTTGATCCCCAAGACGAGGCTCAGCGTGCGCAATTTTACTCATTTTGGAAAACCTACGGGAGAGGTTTTGTCTTTTCTGTATCAAACTTTCAGAAGCTTCTCGCGGCTTTTGGGAGCGACTCGTTCTTTGTTTGTACCTATACCGGGAAAGGCCAGCTTCTCGCGGCATCCCTCATTCTTGTCCATAACAAATCCGCTTCGTATTACTTTGCTTGTGTCTCGCCTTTGGGGCGACCACGTTTGGCTGGCTATTTGGTTGTTTGGGAAGCAATCCTTGAGGCAAAACGGCGCGGGTGTACGGCTTTTGACCTCGAGGGTGTCTATGACCAACGCTTCCCTGGTCTTCGACGATGGAAGGGTTTTTCGCAGTTTAAGCAGAAGTTCGGGGGAAAGGAGATTGTCTACCCCGGCTCCTTCACCCGTTTTTCTCTCCCTCTATTTTCTTAATTGTTTTGTCATCTTCGCGGCGAAGAATTCCACCGGAGCGTAATCGTCCGTAAATATTTTGTGGGGTGCGAGATCAAATCGGGAGAGATCAACTCGATGCCATGCAATATCTCTGATCTCTGTCGTTTTGGAGTTTCGAATCTCTGGGTTGGCTGCATCGAATTTCCAGGTTTTATCTTTCACACCCCAGAGCAGCATGTTCTGTAAACCGGAAAGCTCAGTTGGCCTTGTGGCAATGACTTCCCCATTGGGGAACACATGACGGAAGGTCTTTACAATCGAGAGTCCGAATGACGGAACTTTATTTTCAATCGAGGTCGCAATATTCATCACGATTGTGCCCCTTTGACAAAGGTGTTTCTCAATTATCTTGAAAAATTCTGCTGTTGCCAAATGCGGGGGCAGCGCAAAATCCATACTGAACACGTCAACAAAGATCATGTCATAACATCCCAGATTTCCCGAAAGGAACTTTCTGGCGTCAGCCGTTACGAGTTTTAATCGGGGGTCGTCAGTGAGACTGAAATACAGTCTTGCAAGTTCGGGCAGTCGGGGGTCGATTTCGACCGCCACCACTTCTAGTTCGTCTTTTCGTTCGGCAAGCAGCTTTTTCGGTATCACGTACGTGCCTCCACCGAGATAAAGAAACCGTTTGGCTTGTTTATTTGCGAGGACGTAGAGCTCGTGGTAACGCGTGTAGGGAAACGGCAATTCGTCTGAATCAAGGTAGCGTGCGCCGGCAAAGGTCTTGTCGAGCATCAACAGGAGCCCTTCTCCTCCCTGAAATTGCGTTTTGATAATCTTAATGTGCTGATACATCGAATCTTCTTCCACAAGCGTGTCCGGCTCAGTCCTTACCGGTTTCACTGTTCCCGATAGCACTCCCAGTATTAGCATCAGCACTCCAATCTTTCGCAGCGCTTTTGTCTTCAGGCTTCTTGAGATGCCTGCGAGTCCGACTGCAACAAGCACTATTCCGGTTCCAGCGATGATCTTTGAGACGGGAAAATGAGGGATGAAGATGAATCCAGCCCCTAGGCTCCCCACAACACTCCCTGCAGTGCCGAAGAAGAAAACCCTTCCGGCTGTTTCTCCAACTGTGTTTATTCCCTTGGTCTGGATCCTTATTGCAATCGGCGAAACCATCCCGAGAAAGAGCGTTGGCAGAAAAAATAACATCAGGGAGGCGAGGAGAGGTCCTGCCATAAGATCCAGCTTTCCCCCCAAAATCGGAAGGAGAAAGATGCTTAACATGTTCAGCAGAAGAACTTCAGTTCCGGAGACAAGGACAATACCATACAGAAGAGTGGGTGAGGGTTTTTGATCCGCGAACTTCCCACCCAGCCAATATCCGATTGCCAGGGCGATCATGATGACCGATATTATGCTTGAGAGGTTGAAGAGCGTCGCTCCGAAATAGGGGGAGAGGAGTCTTATGGCGGTCACTTCAACAATAAGGGTTGCGGCTCCACAAATGAATATGACCACATTAATCAGATTCTGTTTGAATTGCGCTGGTTCTATCGCCATGCTGGGCAAAGCAATCGAAAGTCGCAAAAATCGCACCACTTTCCGGGCGTTGGATTGAAATCTGACGATTCGATCGCCTCCTTGATTTTTCCGATTGTTTGGCTGGCTTTGGCAATGTCGCTTTGGGAGCGGTGGGTGGTCATCTTCTTTTTCGCATCGAGATAGAAAAAGGACAGCTCTATTCCTTGCGGTCTAATTGCGTATGCGCCTTGCGTAGCGGCAAGCGCATAAATCGTCATTTGGAGTGAAGTTTCAACCTCTTTCTGACTCGGGACTTTTCCAGTTTTGTAATCGATGATCTCAACTTTTCCTTGACCCTCCGCGTTTAGGCGATCAATGCGGCCGGTTAGCCAAAGCTGTGGTTCAATACGGACCTTAAATGGTTCTTCGACCGTAAGAACTTTTTCCTTTGGGTCATAGGCGGTGTCGAAATAGTCGGAAAGCATTTTTTTTGCTTTGGCATAGGCTTTTTTCTCATGAAGGCTCCCGGCATACCCTGGGCTTTGCCAGCGTTTCTTCAGGGCTTTGAGCAGATCTTTTTTAGTCGGCTTACTTCCTCCTTTGTGGAGCGTATAAAAGTCTGCCAAGGCATCGTGGATGCTGGTTCCAAAAGATTGGGCATGCGATTGCGGGACGGGAATCCGAAGGAGGTACCGATAGCGGTATTGGAGCGGACAAGTCTTAAAAGTCTCAATCTGCGAGAATGAAAGGCTGTCTACCTGTGTTGGCGATTTTCTCTCTTTCGGAGATGCTTCTTTTTTCCAATCAATGAAGAGCGGTTGATCACCACTGAGGAGCTGTCCTTGTGTTTTGAGGATTTCTTCTTTAATACCCAGTGCTTCTACCACAAAAGGGCTGATGTGCTTCTGTCGTTTTCCTTCGGCATAGAACTTTGCGGCAGTCATGTACAAGTTCTCTTTTGCGCGTGTCATTCCAACATAAAAAAGTCTCCTTTCTTCCTGTTCATGGGCGTCTCCTTCGGGAAGGATCTCTTTTATTAATTTTTCGGGAATCGGTATTCTCTCTTTCCGTTCCCGGGTCGGAAACCGTTCAGAAACGAGATTAGTGAGGAATATCACCGGGAATTCCAGCCCTTTGGCGGAATGGACGGTGAGGATATTAACGCGATTCTCCTCTGTCCAATCCGTGTCCGCAGCCAATGGCGACTCTCCAAGTTCCATCTTCATCGTTATCCAATCAAGAACAGCTTCCACCGAGGCGTCATCGTGTTCGGCTTCAAAAGTCTTTAATTTATCAAAGAACTTCGCGAGGTTCTGAGCCTGCTGTTCTTCCTGTGGTGTTTTATAGTCAGAAATCTCCCTTAGGAGTCCGCTATCTTCCAGAAAGTAATAGAGAATTTGGCCGGCGGTCTCTTTCGGAAGAAGGCGAAGGTGCCGGTGAATCATTGTCATCAGGTTGTCAATCTTCGTCCTCCCTTCCTGAGATATCGTAACGGATGGTCGTTTTTCGACGACTGGAGATTTTTTTGCAATGATTTCACAGGCCTCAAAGAGCGATGTGTTTGTCTTCTTTGCATACACCCTCAGAGCTGCAAAGTCCCTCGGACTCAGATCGAATATCTTCATTGTGAGCATACGATACATCGCCACCGAATCTTCATAGTTTGCCAAAAGCTTCAAATAGGCGATGAGATCTTTGACTTCTTCCTGGCGGAAGAGTTGTCCGGGACCGAGAAATTGGAACGGAATTCCTTTCCGGATTAACGTCCGGATAAACGGCTCGGCATGATTGTTGGCTCGAACAAGGATGGCAATGTCTTTCCAGTCGTATGCTTTCCTTTTTATTAAGTGTTGTATTTCTTTGCCTACTGACTCTGCTTCGTCTTCAACCCGGTTAGTGAACAGAAATCGTATTTTCTCGCCCCGTTTTCCTTTATAGCTTATCAATTTCTTGTTGATTCTCTCTTTAACCTCCAAACGATCAGGATTGTTGTGCTGAATGAGATCATAGGAGCGGTCGAGGATCTCTTGGGTCGAGCGATAGTTGCGGGTAAGGGAGATGATTTTCGCATTCGGAAAACGTTTTTTGAATTGGATGATGTTCGAAACGGCGGCGCCTCTCCATCTGTAGATAGCCTGATCGTCATCACAGACGCAGGTGAGGTTGGCTCGCTTTCCCGCGAGCAGCATCGCTATCTCGTTTTGGGCAATGTTGGTATCCTGGAATTCGTCAACGAGAATATAGTTAAATTGTTTCTGGTACATTGCAAGAATATTCCTTCTCGTGCGCAAGAGTTTGAGAGTATTTGAGATAAGATCCGCAAAATCCATGATCCCTTCCTTCACTTTGAGTCGTTCATATGTTTCGTAGGCTAAGGCAAGTTCAAGGGTTTTCTTTCGCTCTTCAGTATCTTTTTTTGCTAAGCTTTCTGCATAGGTTTTGTACTGCTGGCTGCTCACATCTTCATCCTTCAATCTATTAAAGTGTTCCAGTATCCCCTGAAGAAATTTCGTCGGATTTCCGTGGGGACGAAAGTAGTCCAGGGCGAAATCGAACAAACGACGACGAAGAAAAAGCAGCGATTCCGCTTCGGTTAATAGGCGGAAGGAGGAGTCCAGTCCAATATTGATTGCCTCAGCTCTTAAGAGCCTATCACAAAAAGCGTGGAAGGTTGCGACCCACATCTGAACATACCCGTAGGGCATGGCGATATCAATTCGCTCTTCCATTTCACGGGCGGCTTTTTCGGTAAAGGTCAAGGCGAGAATTTCGGCCGGTTTTGCACGCCCCTTGGTGATGAGTCTTTTTATTCTTTCAGTAATTACCGTTGTTTTGCCCGTACCGGCCCCGGCAATAATCAGGAGTGGTCCCTGGTTGTGATTGATCGCAATTTTCTGCTGTCTATTCAAACTGATGTTTTCTGCCATGCGTTGGGGGTCGTCTTTTTTGTCTATTCCTGAAGGAGCGGCGGCTGAGATTCTCTTTTCTTCTCCAAGGTCCGTGTGGAAGTCAATTTATGTCCCATGCGCGTGAAGGCGCTTGTCACCTCCGAGAATTTGTTGTAGGTATTGGTGATATGGTTGCCGAGTGTTCCGAGATGGCTGTCGACTTTTTCATAATCTTTCTGAATAGCTCGAAGGAGTACAAAGATTTCTTTGGCTCTGGACTCGATTTTTTTTCCTTCAAATGAAAGAAGAATCATTTGCAGATGGGCATAGAGGGTGGTGGGAGAAACCGGGTAGACGCGTTTTTGACGGGCATAGTCCGTGGTGGCCGTTTCGTTCACAATCTCGTAGTACACCGGTTCGCTCGGAAGGTACATCAAGGCAAAATCCATCGTCCCTTCTTCAGGCAGGATGTATTTTCTTGCAATGTCATCGATATGGCGGCGGATGTCCTTGTGAAACTCTCTCTTGGCGGTTTGGCGATCTTCTTTTGTTTCTCCGACCACCATTCTTTGAAAGTTCTCCAGAGGGAATTTCGAGTCAATGGGAATGATGCCGGCATCCGTTCGGATGGCGGCGTCTACCGTATTTCCTGATTTGAAGGTGTATTGAAGATGGAATGATTTCTTTGGGAAGATTTGGCTAATTAAGTCATTGAGTACTTGCTCGCCGATGTTGCCGCGGAGTTTTGGACTTTGAAGAAAAGCCTGGAGGTCGCGCATTGACTGAGAGATCGTGGAAAATTGGCCTGCTTCTTTTTTCAGTTCGCCGATCACCTCCGCTGCTTTATCCAGCCGTTGATTCAGGGAGTGGGAGCTCTTTAAGAGCGTCTCGGTAATGTTTTGGTTCGAGCGCTGAAGGCTCTCTGCGAGAACATTTTGGAGGTCTTTGATGTCCTTTTGAGTTGCTTTGGCCCACTCGAGAAGGGTGGTATCCTCTTTCTCTTTTCTCAGGCTTTCAAGCTTGGCTACGATATACCATACCGAAATCGCAAACCCCACAATCATTATGGTTGCAAGAAGATAGATTTCTCTTGGCATTTTAACTTGTTTCTTTTTTTCCTCGGTTTACTTCGACTATCGAGCGGGTGTGTTTCTTGCCCGATTTTACTGGGCTGTTGCCTGGCCATTGTAAAACTTTCTCTGTCGTCTGTCTATCTTCCGGATCTTTTTTTATGTCACGTCTTCGCTTTCCGGTTTCCGATCAGCTAGAATGTCTTTTAATGCCTACCATACGAAGGAGAAACTTTCTGCCCGCTCTTTTTTTTGCCCTTCTTTTCTGGGGTGTCGTGGGCTTTTTCATTTTTTTTGTTGACCCTGAGCTCGTTCGCGACTGGCTTTTTCACGGAACCTATTTGCCCTTTTTCCTTTCTTTGTGGCTGGCTCTTTTTCTTACCGCCTCTCTTCTTTTTGCTCACACTCGTCGCGGATTCCTCCTTTCTTTTGGTGTGATTGTTTTTCTGGCTCTTCGAGTCTTGGGTTTGGGACATCTCCTGAATGCTATTCTTCTCTTCAGTTTTCTTGTCTTTTTCGAACTGGCTTTGTCAGCTCGGCCACATTGATCGATTGACAAGACAAAGATTTCCATGTTATACACAGACTGAGTTTATTCAATTAAATCGCTGCTTCTTATGCAGATTTCTGACCGGAAACTCAATGCTATCCTCGAACAGCAGGTGTTCTCCGTCTTCTATCAGACTTTGGCAGATCTCCGAACACCCCATGAGGTTAAAGTGGTGCTTTCAGACCTTTTAACCGAGACCGAGCGTGTGGCTTTGGCGAAGCGTTTTGCCATCGCTACTTTTTTAGAAAAAGGGAGAAGCTACGAAAACATCCGGGAGATGCTGAAGGTATCTTCCGCAACGGTCGCTGCTGTAGCGCTTAGGATGGGCAACCCCGGTGTTCAGCTTGCCCTTACCAAAGTCAAGGCGGAAGAGTGGGCTGATCAATGGGCCAAGAGGATTCGCCGATTGTTTCAATCATTCTCCTCTTAACTTTGAGCTTTCTTTTTTCAGTTTCTCTCTCTTTAGCTCGTTCAGATGAACTTCTGTTACAATACTTCCGTACCCTTTCCTGTCTAGAGTTTCGTATGCGAAGAAGGAAGTTTTATCTGACCAGTGCAATTCCGTATGTTAATGCCAGGCCTCATCTGGGTCATGCGCAGGAGTACGTCATTGCCGATTGTATCCAACGTTACCATGAGCTTTTGGGAGACGGGGTCTTTTTGGGATCAGGAGCTGATGAAAACGCTCTGAAGAATGTCCAGGCTGCAGAGAAAGAGGAACTTTCTCCTTCCGTGTTTCTTAAAAAATATTCGGATATCTTCCGAGACTTTTATGGATTGTTGGGCGTTTCCCTCGATGTGTTTCGTCGCGGTACCGATCAAACATTCCATTGGCCCGGTGTCCAATTGTTGTGGAATCGTTGCCTTCGCTCCGGAGACATCTATAAAAAACGCTACGTTGGACTTTATTGCGTCGGGTGCGAAAGCTTTAAGCGTAAAAAGGATCTTCTCGATGGAAAATGTCCGGATCATAACACGTTTCCCGAACGGATAGAGGAAGAAAACTATTTTTTCCGACTCTCCAAATACCAACACCAGATTGAAGACCTCATTACTTCCGATACCCTGCGAATCTTCCCACAAAAACGGAGGCGGGAAATTTTGTCTTTTGTCCGTATGGGGCTTGAGGATTTCAGCATCTCCCGGAGCAATGAACGGGCTCGTGGGGTAGGGGTTCCTATCCCTGGAGATGATGGCCAAAAGATATACGTTTGGTTCGATGCTCTTGCTATTTATATGACGGGAGTTGGTTACGGATATGATGAGCGCTTATGGAAAGCATGGTGGCCTGCTGACCTCCATATCATCGGTAAGGACATCATCCGCTTCCACGCTGTTTACTGGCCAGCCATCCTTCTTTCTGCCAAACTGCCGCTCCCGAAAGCGCTTTTGGTCCATGGCTTCATTACCATTGGGGGACATAAAATGAGCAAAACCATCGGTAACGTTATTGATCCGTATTGGCTTTTAAATACCTACGGACTCGATGCAGTTCGATACTTTTTACTGCGTGAGATACCTACCCTCGATGATGGCGATTTCACTCTTCGACGGTTTGAGGAGCTTTATACTTCCGATTTGTCAAACGGACTTGGGAATTTAGTGTCACGGATTGCAACGCTTGCGCAGCGCAGCGGGTTTTCGTTCCCAGCTTCACCGCCACTTCATTTTCGGCTTCAAGTGAAAAAGCATCTCGAGGACTATCGACTTGATTTGGCTCTTTCGGAGATATGGAAAAGTGTATCTACACTTAACCACACGATTGATCGTAATCGGCCGTGGACTTTGTCCGGAATGAGTCTCCGTAAGGTCTTGACTGCGCTTATCGGCAGTCTCCGACAGGTTGGCTTTGAACTCCAACCATTTCTTCCGGATACTTCAGCAAAAATCCTCGCCCGGTTCGCCGGTCCCAAGATCCTGGCTCAGAATCCCTTTTTCCCTCACCTTTGATACAATTCCTCTATATCAATGAGGTGATTTTTCCTTTTTCAATTATGAGCAGTTCTCCTCGGCAGCAAGCTTCTCTTTTGCGAAAGCACTTCCGGCTTCTCGAGGTCGTTCCGGGCCTTTTTTCTTGGTCGCTCATCCTTTTTCCTTTTTGGGGATCCTTTTTTTTCCCCATCGCAGTTGCATACTACGTTTTGGCCTTTGATGTCTACTGGCTCTATCGTTCGGTCTCTACTGCACTCTTGGCCGTTTTTGCACACTTCCGTATTCAGGCCGCCCTCTCATTCGACTGGATGGGTGAACTTTCCCTTTTTCCGGACTGGAGACGGGTTCACCATCTTGTTATTATCCCTACATTCAAAGAACCGCTTCATACCTTGCGACGAACCCTTGAAGGCCTTCGGCGACAAACGTTTCCTAAACGGCAAATCGATGTTGTTGTCTCATTCGAAGAACGTGAAGGGGAGACTGCTTACAAAAAGGCAGAACATCTGCGCGATGTATTTGATGGAGTCTTTTCCTCTTTCCTTATCACTTTTCACCCGAAGCTTTCCGGTGAGGTTGCGGGAAAATCATCCAATACTTCCTGGGCTGCAAAGTTTGCCAAGCGCGAATTGGTTGATCGACGGGGTTTTGACATCAATTACCTCACCGTCACCAGCGAAGATGCGGATGCGGTCCTCCATCCTCACTATTTGGCAGCCCTTACCTATGCATTTTTAGACCACCCAAGGCGTTACCGCCGCATCTGGCAAGCTGCGATTGTCTTTTACAACAACATTTGGCGGGTTCCTGCTCCGATTCGTGTTCTTGCCACAATTTGGAGTGTTGTCCAAACTTCCCTTTTAATCCGCCAAGACCGACTGATCAACTTTTCTACATACTCAACCAGCATGCGACTTGCCCATGAAATAGGATACTGGGATGTCGATGTTATCCCTGAGGATTATCGACTTTTCTTCAAGGCTTATTTCCATTTTAAGGGTGGTGTTGAGACGGAATCGTTGTTCTTACCCGTCTATGCCGATGCCGCAGAATCCACCAGCTATTGGAAAACGATGGTCAATCAGTACGAGCAGGTGAAACGCTGGGCCTGGGGCGTTTCTGATGATCCCTATATTATCCGTCATTGGCTGACTGCCAAACGGATATCGTTTTGGGATAAGACGTTTCGCGTCCTTGGTGTACTTGAAGATCACTTCCTTTGGCCTGTCAACTGGTTTGCCATTACCCTTGGGGCTCTCCTTCCTCCACTCATCAATCCGAACTTCTCCCGCACAATCCTCGGGAAAACTTTACCCCAAGTTTCCTCATTCATTCTGACGCTTTCCCTCATCTCCCTGGTGGTTATCCTTTTTATAGACGCCCGACAACGGCCGCCACGAGAACAAGGGATTTCTCTGCTTCGACGTCTGTTTCAGCCGTTTGAATTTATTCTTCTTCCAGTTGTTGGGTTTTTCTTTAGCGCTCTTCCTGGCATTGATGCCCATACCAGACTTATGCTCGGGCGGTATATTGAATACCGTGTCACGGAGAAGGTATAACTACAACTGTTATATTGTTCCATTGTTGTATTGTTCAATGAAACCATGAAACAATGAAACAATGAATAACGCCGGGCCGCAATCTCTTGCTCACAAGATTGCCATATTCATTGCAAAATACCGTGCGCTCATTGTACTTTTCCTTTTTATCTTCGTCCTCCGGATCCCTTCGCTGGTTGAGCCGCATCGGTATGCCGATGAAGAAATCTATCTCACGCTCGGCCAGGCCGTCCGTAAAGGCCTTGTCCTCTATCGCGACATTCATGACAACAAACCTCCACTTCTCTATCTTGTAGCGGCGGTTGCGGGTAGTCTGTTTTGGTTTCGGTTCATTCTGCTTGTTTTCCATACGTTTGGGGTTATCTTTTTCTGGAAACTTGCGGAACTTCTGTTTGACAAAAACCGGGTTGCGGTTTTCATCGCTACAGCGGTTTTTGGTGTCTTTTCCACTCTCCCAACTTTGGAAGGTAACATTGCCAACGGCGAAAACTTCATGATTGTTCCGGCCATTATTGGTTTCTTTTTGTTCTACCGTTTCCTGACCGTCCCTTCCACAAATCATCGGCCGCTTATTCCTTTTTCTATTGGGTTGTCATTTGCTGTCAGCTTTCTTTTTAAGATCCCCATCCTGTTTGACTTCTTCAGCCTGTTGTTGTTTTGGTGTTTTTTTGTCGAGCCATCTTTCCGGGTTCGGGTTTTGGTTCGGCGAATGCTTTCCCTTCCTTTCTTGGCTATGGTTTCCGGATTTGTCCTTCCCGTTCTTTTGAGCATCGCCTATTATTCTTGGCTTGGGGCTTTTGAACCCTATGTTTCTGCAGCGCTTCTCCAGAACGTCGGGTACGTGTCTTCTTGGCGGAGTGGGGGAGAGGGGGTCTTCACCAACCCATTGATTTGGCGCGGTGCTGTTGTACTGGGAGTTACTGTTTTTCTGTTCCTCTTTTCTTCGAAGCTTTCTATGGCGGTTCGCTTTGTCTCACTTTGGGCTGTCTTTTCGATGTACGGTGCGCTCCTCTCAAGCCGTCCCTACCCACACTATCTTCTTGAGCCATTGGCGGCGGCGGTTTTTTTGATAACGCTTGTTTATTCCGAACGTTTCTTTCTGGTCCGTCTTCTGGCGGCCATGCTGTTTACCTTGTTACTCTTGGCATACATTGAAAATCGTTTCTGGTATTATCCTACCTTTCCCTATTATCGCAATTTCATCCGCTATGCTACCGGTAGAATAGGTTGGGATGGGTACCTTGATTCTTTCGGGGTACGCCGTAATTATCTGATCTCTTCCTATATCACTCAACATACATTTGCTTCGGATCGGATCTTTGTCTGGGGAACTGAGCCCTCTATCTATGCACTCTCCGAACGACTCCCGGTTGGACGTTATGCGGTCTCCTATCATATCTTTGATTTTCGCGCATTCGATGAAACGATTATCGCCATTCAGGAGTCACCTCCCCCGTACATTATTGTGATTGAAGATCTTGATCGGTTTACTCAATTGAAGTCGTATCTTGTAAAATACTATATTCTTGAAACAACCATTGAGGGAGCTTCTCTTTATCGGCGATTACCAGACACTCAGGCGCAGGTCGGCCATTGAATCCTTCGGTCTCTTTCGTTTCTACTTCCCTCTTTTTTCCGCACGGATTTCAACCTGCTATGCTATACTTTATCCCATGCAGGCGCGGCTCGGAGAAGGTTTCGGACAGCCTTCGCAGAACACCACCCAGGACTCCTTGTACCTTGTTTGGCGTGATCGCATCGGGGGACGTTCCCTTCGACTCTCTCTGTTCTTCTTTTTCCTTCTTCTCCTGGTTGTCGGGGTTTCTTTCTGGCGTATTCCCCCTCAGATTCCCCTGGCTTATTCCAGACCATGGGGTGTGGCTCAACTTGTTCCCTCAAGCTTTCTGTTTGTGCTTCTGTTCTTGACCCTTTTTCTTGTCATCTCCACAAGCATCCTTGCCGCCTTTCTTTTTCCATCCGAACAGCTGTTGGCGCGCATCCTCCTTTGCGGCTTAAGCTTAACGCTCCTGTTGATTGACGTCTCGGTTTTCCGGGTGATCTTACTTATTACCTAGTTTTGTCATTTGTGGTCTTAGTATGTTTCCATCGCTCTTGTCACGGCTTTTCTTCCTTCCACTTATCGTTTCATTCCTTTTTTCCTTTCTCGCTACCTTCCTCGTCCGGGCGGTCTACCTTCGCCTTGGCTGGCTCGATGATCCTGCCTTACGCCGCCATCCTAAGGTGGTTCATACTTATCCCACGCCACGAGGAGGAGGTCTTGCGATTTATTCGGCGGTCTTTCTCTCATCGCTTATCTTTCTTGGTTTTGATAAACACTCGTTTGGCATTCTTTTTGGAGGACTTCTTCTCACCATCGTTGGTTTATTGGATGATCGCCTCGATCTCAATCCTTACCTGCGTCTTGGTTTTGGTTTTTTAGCCGCATTCAGCGTCGTTGGCAGCGGAATCGGGATTGCGTTTATCACTAATCCTTTCGGTGGAATCCTGCATTTGGATTGGCCCCGGATTACGTTCTATTTCTTCGGTGACCGCTCCATTTGGCTCCTTTCTGATCTTTTTGCCCTGCTTTGGATCGTGTGGAGTATGAATATCGTGAACTGGTCAAAAGGCGTTGATGGTCAACTTCCTGGGATCGTGGTGGTCGCGGCCATCGTCATTGCAGCTCTTTCGCTTCGGTTTACGGAAGACGTTACCCAATGGGGAGTTTCTATCCTTGCTGCCATCACCGCCGGCGCCTATCTTGGGTTCTTGCCCTGGAATTGGTTCCCCCAAAAAATTATGCCAGGGTATGGAGGGGGGTCGCTTGCGGGATATCTTTTGGCCATCTTGGCAATACTTTCCGGAGCAAAGGTGGCAACGGCCATCCTTGTTCTGGGTATCCCGATGGCGGATGCCGTCTATACTATCCTGCGTCGGCTTGCCAGCGGCCGATCTCCGGTTTGGGGTGACCGCGGCCATTTTCACCATCTCTTGCTCGATTTTGGGTGGAGTAAGCCGCGGATTGCGATCTTCTACTGGATCGTCAGCGCTGTTTTGGGGATCCTGGCTCTTCAATTGAATGCCCAACAGAAATTGTATACAATCGTGACACTTGCCGTGATCGTTGGGGGAGTGTTGTTATGGCTCAACTTCTTTTTGTTCTTAAGAGCGCCCGACCGCGGCAATGGTTAAAGAACTTCGCGTTATTTGCCGCCCTCATTTTTTCCGGTCAACTCTTTGCTTTTGATTCCTTTCTTCGCGTCGTCTACGCGTTTTCCATTTTTTCGTTTTTGACGTCGTCCGTTTACCTCTTTAACGATGTCGTTGATGCTCCTTTGGATCGGCGGCACCCTTACAAACGCCACCGACCAATTGCTTCTGGTAAATTCCCCGTCTCCGTCGCGCTTTTTCTGGCGGTTTTCGGTTTTTTTATTGCTCTTACCCTGGCACGACAGCTTTCCTTTTTCTTCTTTCTGTTTTCCTTTGCCTACCTTCTCCTTCACATCCTCTACAGCTTGTGGATCAAACGCGTCCCCATCCTGGATCTTTTGGCCATTGCCACGGGCTTTATCATTCGCGTGTACGCCGGGGCGGTTGTCGTTGATGCTCACATGAATGTCTGGTTTCTTTTCACCGTGATTTCGCTGTCGCTGTTCCTGGCCGTTGGTAAACGCCAAAGCGAGCGGACCCTTCTTGTGGGCCGTGGCGAAGTTCTTGACAGCCATCGTGCCACATTGGTTGGCTACAGTCAGAGACTTTTAGATGTTTACACGAGTATGTTTGCCAATACCACCTGGATTACGTATGCCCTGTTTACTTTCCTGCAACCGCAGCCCGTTCTCACCCGGCCGCGGGTGGTTGGTTTCCTCGCCGAGCTTCCCCATACCTTTGTCGCACAAAAGTGGTTGATGATCACGGTTCCGATTGTCGTCTATGGAGTGATGCGTTACTTGCAACTTATTTATGAACGTAACGAAGGAGAGAGTCCCGATAAAATCCTTGTTTCCGATACCCCGCTTCTTGCGGCGGTACTCCTTTGGGGTGTTCTGGTCGTGACCATCATCTACGGAATCGGTTGAGGTTGGTTTGAAGAGGAAAAGGAGAGCGTCTCACTTGTAGATTTTCGCGTACCTTCCTGAGATCCAACCGGTCTTTCCGTCGGGGAGACGGATCTTTATCCAGCCTGCGTCGTTTGATTCCACATAGGGGTAGGTTTCTTTGGGATTTACCCTGGCAATTTCGTTATCCTCGCTTGTTGATGGGGAGGAGCGAACCCTCAGCCATCCTGTCGGCGTATCGAGAATTTCGACGTAGGGTCTCTCCGGCGTTGCCGATGGCGAGGCGGGTTTTTCCGTTGTCGTGGTCGGGGCTTTGGTTTGTTTGTCTGTTTTGGCTCCGGTTGGGGTAGGGGTTGGCGTCAATGGTTGTGCGCTGGGGCTTGATTCTTCGATGGTGAGCATTTCCTTGGCAAGGTGAACTTCGACCGTCAGACGATACCCCTCAACGGTTTTTACCTCAACTTGCCTTCTTGAGTATCCCGGGGCCTGGACCGCGAGCGTGTGGTCTCCGGCTGAGGCATCCTTCACCTGGAGTGGGGTAAACCCTTTGGGCTGGCCATCGAAGTTCACCGAAGCGTTATCTGGAATTGAAACTACCGTCACTTCCACCGCTTTCTTGTTTACCAATGGTTCAAGCGATAAAATAGACCCGCTTGAGGTATCCTGCCCGCTGCCAAAATCATAGGAAATGGCCGTGGTTGTCTTTTCCTCAAGCGTCACTTTTACCTCCCATGGCTCAGCCTCTCCTTCTTTGGGAACGAGCCGCACCGTATACTCTTTGGCCTGCAGTTTTTCGTTTTTGAGCGGCGTTTCACCGATTTTTTCGCCGTCCACAAAAACATCTGCTTTTGCGTTTGTGGTAATTTGCAGGGCCGCATTTGCCTTCCTCAGACTGGGAAGGGAACACCCTGCAAGGATAAGGCCGATAATACCTAAGAAAAGAAGTTTGCGCGCCATCGTGGCGCTTATAATAGCAAAAATCGCTCTCTGGGACAACCCCCTTTCTTCTTCTCAGAAGAGGGGGGAGGTTGCGTTATACTCCTTTTTTAGTCGTGGTTTTGCTATCCATTTGCTATAATTCCTCTAGCCTGGCCGGATGGCGAAGTAGTCCAACGCGGTGGTCTGCAAAACCACTATTCGCGGGTGCGAATCCCGCTCCGGCCTCAAGATTTGGGATTTCGTCAATTGAAGATGTTACTGCGTTTCTCCTACCTTTACCGCTTGCTCCAAAAGACGGTTTGAATACCCCCATTCGTTATCATACCAGGCGAGGATTTTGACCAGGTCGCCATCTATCACTTGCGTAAAGGGAAGATCGACAATGGCGGATTCGGAGCGACCAATAATGTCGCTTGAAACAAGCGGCTCGTCCGTTACCGCTATGATGTTCTTGAAGCGTGTCTTGGCAGCCTCTTGAAAAGCCCGTTTGACCTCATCCACGGTTACCTTGCGATTGACAAGGCAAACGACATCGGAGATGGACCCAACGTTTACTGGCACCCTGATGGCTATCCCGTCGAACATTCCCCTGATATCGGGGATTGTTTTGGTGGTTGCGATGGCTGCTCCGGTTGTTGTGGGAATAATGTTCTGGGATGCAGCCCTGGCTCTACGCAAGTCCTTATGCGAATTGTCCTGCAGCCTTTGATCATCCGTGTAGGCATGAATGGTTGTCAGGCTCGCTTTCCTGACGCCGAAGTTCTCATTGAGGACCGCAACGACCGGGGCTACGCAATTGGTCGTACAGGAAGCATTATCAATAATATCTCCTTCACCCCGATACTGATTAACCCCCAACACAAAGGTTCCCACCCCTTCACCCTTGCTCGGGGCTGAAATGAGTACTTTTCTTGCTCCGGCCCTTAGGTGGGCTGAGGCTAACTCTTTGGACGTAAATACACCGGTTGATTCAATGGCGACGTCGACCTGGTATGTTTCCCAGGGCAGCTTGGCTGGATCCTTCTGGGCCAGGAGGGGAATTTTCTTCTCTTTTACGATGAAGTAGCCAAGCAGGGGGTTTTTGTCTGTCACTGCTTCAGGCTGGTTCACTTCTTGCATTTGGACTTCATCCTCCAGAGGACCGTAGGCGGTATCGTACTTCAACAGATGCGCCCAGCCTGATACGGGCATCGAACCCGAGGTATTGATGGCAACTACATCGAGTTGTTCCTGAAGATCCATCCGTTTCAGCCAGACCCTGAGGGTTATTCTTCCGATCCGACCAAAGCCGTTAATTGCCGCTTTGACCATCCTCACCTCTTTCTTCGATCGCTGTTAGACCGACCAGTGTCCCGTTAGCTACATATTGTAACATTGCGCCGCCGCCCAAAGAAATGTGATCCACCCCTTCTTCCGCTTTGAACTTCGTGGCTGCGGCTTCGGTATCGCCACCGCCGATGACTGTAAAGCCGGGGGCGGCGTTTATTGCTTGGGCAATGATCTTGGTACCAAGGTCATGGGCCGGTTCTTCAAAGACTCCCATTGGGCCATTCCAAAAAACCGTTCCTGCTGTTTCGATTTTTTGGGCAAAGGAGAAAGCAGACTCTTTGGTAATATCTTTCCCGTCTTTGGTCAGCTTCGCAACCGAGATACAAGCCATTGCCTTCGGGGAACAGGCGTTGCCGATCTCTTGGGCAAGTTTTCCTCCTACCAACACCTCATCCGCAATTTCGGCGAGCTTCTCAATGAGCGGCAGCTTCGTCTCAAGCTTTGCTCCACCAATGACTGCTACAAGAGGCCTTCTCGGATGCTCGCGCACTTTGGATAAGGTAAGAAGCTCCTTCTCAAATTGGAGGCCGATTGAACAAGGCAGTAGTTTCGGGAGGCTCACAATTGAGGCATGAGACCGGTGGGAAGCGGCAAAGGCGTCGTTTACGAACAGCTCTCCGTAACCTGCGAGTTGTTTGGCAAAATCCAGGCTGTTTGCCTCTTCGCCAGGATGAAAACGAAGGTTTTCTCTGACTTCTACCAATGCTCCCTGGGGAAGGAGCGACCGTAAACGGGACAGGACAGGTTCCACCTTGAGAGCTTCGACTACCCTTCCTCCCGGACGATCGAGGTGGCAAAGGATGCTGATTGCTTTCACGCCTCGGTCGAGCAGGAAGGTGATGGTGGGAAGGGAAGCCCGAATGCGCGTATCGTCTTGAACCTTTCCCTGTTTCAGCGGCACATCGTAATCGGTCCGGAGCAATACCGTTTTCCCTTCAACCTTGAGGTCCTTGAGCGTTCGCATATCTTCATCAGTGTACCATAGGTTTACTTTGTCGCTGGCTTCCTTGTTTTGCCCTTTGCTTGACTTTGTCTTTTTTTTTGTTACAATTGCGACATTCCACCAGATGGTGGTTTTTTATTGCCTACCCAAAGGGTAGGTTTTCCTCTTTTAAGCGGCGACGTCGAACGTGGCTCGCCAGGTTACACTTTGCGGCCTGAATAAAGCCGCGTTATGCAATCTTTCCAGCATCTTGTTTCGGGTTTTCTGTCTACTGGGCGGACCTTCAAACAACGGATAGGGGAGGGCTTGTTCGTTCTTTATCACCGCATGTCTCAAGTGGTAGTACTGCCTAAAACCCGGAAAAGCCATCCCATTTCAAAGTTCTTGCGGCCTTGGTTCGAACACCATCGCCTCCGGGGAGTGTTCGGGCTCAATTTGGTTGCTTGCGTGCTGCTGGCGGGTTTTTTTGGCGGGCCGGTTTCCGCTTCTTCTCCCTTCGCCTCTTCCTCCTCCTTACCGGAGCCGACCTTGGTTTTCTCCCAGCCTGTGGTCACCGCCACAAGTCGTCGATTCCAACTGCCGCTTGCGACCCTCGATGTTTCTCAAGGATTCCGCCAATTCCACCCTGGCGTTGATATGCGTTCGCCGCTTGGATCCTCCATCCGACCGATTACTGCTGGGGTGGTTACAGGGGTTTTCCAGAGCCGTTTTGGGTACGGCACCGCTTTAGTTGTTGGGCATGCTGACGGTTACTCGTCCCTCTATGCCCATGTCAAGCGTGTTTTTGTCGAGGAGGGAGACTCCGTTGACCAAGAAACCGTGATTGCCGAAGTTGGTATAACGGGAACAAGTACTGGTCCCCATCTCCACCTTGAGATCTACAAAGAAGGAAAAGTCACTGATCCCCAGCCACTGCTGGGCTATTAGGTTTCGACTCGGGTACCGATGTCCTCTCCCAAAACCACTTTCTTGAGGTTTTCGGTCCTTCGGAGGTTAAATACCACGATGGGAAGTTTGTTTTCCATGCAGAGAGAGAGGGCAGCCGTATCCATAATTTGGATTCCTTCTTCCTTGATCGCATCGATGTACTTTAAGGTTTTGAACCGCTTGGCATCCTTGTACTTCAGCGGATCTTTGTCGTAGACCCCATCCACTTTGGTTGCCTTCAAGAGTATTTCACATTTCAGCTCTAAGGCTCGTAAGGCCGCTCCACTGTCGGTCGTAAAGTACGGGCTTCCAACCCCCGCGGCAAGGATCACCACCCTGCCTTTTTCCATGTGTCGAATTGCCCGTCTGCGGATGTATGGCTCGGCGACGGACTTCATTTCGATTGCCGTCTGAACCCTGGTGTCAACCCCTATCTTTTCCAGTGCATCTTGGAGCGCAAGGGCATTAATGACGGTTGCCACCATCCCCATGTAATCTGCGGTTGCCCTATCGAGGCCTCGCTTTTCTCCAGAAAGACCGCGGAAGATGTTTCCCGCGCCGATGGTGAGGGCAATCTGAACGCCCAGCTCATGGACCTGTTTTATCTGGTTTGCAACCTCTTTGGTGGCTTCAATATCAATCCCGTAGTGCCGATCTCCCAACAGGGCTTCGCCTCCCAGTTTCACCAAGATTCTCTCGTACTTTGGTTTCTCCATTGGTTCCATCATTCTATCACCTCAACTATTGTTTTTTTAAAGTGTCTGCTGTTGGATAGGAGACCCCATGGAGCGGCGTTTTTCGAGATTGATGAAGATGCGGAGGAAGGTGAATGCCATCGACCAGAAGGGAAAATAGGCAATCAGGGGAAGGATGAGATTTGAGGGGAGGGAAGCGATGGTGACGGTTTGGGCGCTTTCCAGAGACTGGGCGATTGCGGGATTCAACAGGGTATGAGCTTTCTTGGTGGTAAACAATACCCACCAGGAAATTTGAGATAAGATGATGGAGAGGGAGATGATGAAGATTACGTCTTTTAGGGATAAGAGCCTGCGCATGATTACATATCATTATAACATGCGAGAGTGTTTTGAATCACTCGGGGGAGGGGAGAGTTTACATGAGGGCGTTTTTCATTTCCTTTGATCTTCCCACATTCTTACTACTTCCAAAGATTCTTTTTCAAAATCGGGAACGTAATTCAATTCAATTTTTCTCGTATTGTTTTGGTTCACTTTGATGATGTCCGTTGCGCCCTCATAATAGTGTTTTGTAACCATTTCCTTGATTTTCTTGCACCCGTAGACAATTTTGGAAATACCCGCCCAGTTGGTAACCGAAAAGCACATCAGACATGGTTGAAGCGAGGCATATATCACCGCACCACTGAGATTATTCGTTTTTAATCTTTTACAGGATTTTCGGATGGCATCCGTTTCGGCGTGACCGGTGGGATCATTGAGCTGAAAGCCCAGACTCAATCCTTTTGCAATCACTTTTCCGTCTTTGACGACAACCGCACCAGCAGGGAATCCACCTCGATCAACAGATTCCTGTGCTTGTTTAATAGCTAGTTTGATAAAGTCGGAGTCGGTCTTCGTTGGCTTCATGATACTAAAGTTTCTTTAAACCATTCTGCGGTTATTTTATTTGATTCGTTCCTAAATTTTTGATCATGGAGGGAGTGTTTGGCGTTTTTGATCACGTGCATTTTTTTCTTTTGAACACTCGTTGCCTGATTAAAATATGCGTTAGTTACTCTCTCCGGGATCACTTCATCTTTTTCGTGCTTTATGACAAGTAGACTTCCTGGGTAGTTTTTTATCGCTGTTATTGCTTTTGTATTGAAATTTTCTCCACTGTGCCTGTATTCCGAAGTCTCGTAGGCGATACTTTCCGCGCTCCGGTCCCACCATTCATCTTTATAGATGGCCGGGGCGGAGAGGATTAGCGATTTCACCGGACGCTTTTCTGTGATAAGCGCTGCCAGATATCCTCCGGAGCTGCCGCCATAGACGCCGATTTTCTCCTTATCGATCTCAGTGTAACTCGTGAGATGGTCAAATCCCGAGAGCGCGTCCTGCATACCGTTTCTTACTGTTTGAACTTTAAAATCACCTCCGCTCTTGCCGCAGCCACGGAAGCTGAAGTTGAGGGTGACAATTCCATTTTTCGCAAGAACTTGCGCCCGATCAGTATAACGATCTTTTCTGCTTCCTAGCCCGTGGTAGATCACCACCCCTGGAAATTTTCCTTTTCCTTCCGGGAAATAGATGGTTCCGTCAATGCGTTCGCCTCCTGAGCTGAAGGTGCATTCCTTTACTTTCATGGTTCGATTGTAGCACTGTACTCTTCTAGATAGGGGAAGAGGGGGTTATTGAAGGCTTCTTAGATACTGTAGTAAGCGTGCTGCTGTGCAGCGAGCTGCCATAGGCTCGTCCTTGCTTTTTGAAGCTCTTTTTGTACTTGCCTCAGCGACTTTTGATCTTCATTTTGTGCATCAGCAAGATCCGCGTCGAGGTCGGTAAATATGAGCTCAATTCTTCGAGTTTTTGTTCTTGGGTTAACCATGATTACACTTGACTATACACTACTAATCATGTCAATAAGCGCTTCTATTGGTTATTCCTTTCTCATTTCGGAGAGAGGAGCGGTTCGATTGGTTTATAAAAAAGAGCCGCGGGAGCGGCTCCTTCTGTTTGATGACTTGAATTGCTTCTTGGGCTTTACCCCACACAGTTCGCTCGAATTTTCGCAGACTGCTTATTCAGCCGTTTCGAAATTCGGGCTCATGTGAGGGGTTGCGTCGCCCCGCAGAGCGGGGCTCCTTACATTCCACCCATGTCGGGCATACCACCGCCCATTCCGGCTCCGGGACCAGTTTTCTCCTCTTTCTCCGGGAGGTCGGTGACCAGGGCTTCGGTGGTTAAGACCATCGAGCCTACTGAGGCGGCGTTTTGCAGGGCGCTGCGGGTCACCTTGACCGGGTCCAGAATACCGCGTTGGAGCATGTCTCCGAACTCAAGGGTGAGGGCGTCAAAGCCGAAGTTGGGATTCTTGTCCTCGATAACCTTGCGGATGACCCAGCCGTCGTCGGCGCCTGAGTTCCTTGCCAACCATCTGGCCGGTTCCTTCAAGGCCTCGGCGACGACGTCAATCCCGACCTGTTCGTCGGGATTTCCTCCCTTGAGGTTCTGTAGGACTTGGGCGGCCCGCAACTGAACCACTCCGCCTCCCGGGACGATGCCTTCAGCAATGGCGGCTTTGGTGGCTTCCACGGCATCTTTCACGCGCTCCTGGAGTTCCTTCAGCTCAATTTCTGAGGCAGCGCCAACATTAATCACCGCTACCCCTCCAGAGAGTTTAGCCAGGCGTTCCTGCAACTTCTCCTTGTCAAAATCGGAGTCGCTTGCCTCAATCTCGTGTTTGATCTGGGCGATGCGGGCATCAATCATTTTCTTTGAGCCCTTGCCGCCGATAATCCTGGTGTCATCCTTGGTGGCGCGGACGACGTCGGCCCGTCCGCAATCCTCTGCGGTTGCCGACTCCACCTTTCTTCCCGTGTCTTCGCTAATCACGGTTCCGCCGGTTAGAGTGGCAATATCCTCAAGCATCTCTTTGCGCCTGTCTCCGAATCCGGGGGCCTTGACCGCAAGGAGGTTGAAGGCGCCGCGGAGGCGGTTGACCACCAGGGTTGCCAGGGCTTCTCCTTCAATTTCATCGGCGATGATCATGATGTTTTTGGAGATCTTGATGACGGTCTCCAAGAAGGGGACAATATCCGTCACCGCCGAGATTTTCTGGTCGGTGATCAGGATGTATGGATTCTCGATTGTAGATTCCATGTTTTCCGGATCGGTGACGAAGTACGGCGAGGCGTACCCTTTATCGAACTCCATTCCTTCCTTGTGCTCGATCTCAAGCTCTAAGCCTTTGGATTCCTCGACTTCGACCACGCCGTCACGGCCGACCATCTTCAAAGCCTCGGCAATCTTGGCACCAATCTCGGGAGATTGGGCAGAGATTGTGGCAACCTTTTCCCATTCCTCTGGTTTGACTTCCTTCTTCAATTTGGCGAATTCCTTGACCGCGACATCCACCGCTTTGTCAATGCCCCGCTTCATCATCATCGGGTTGGTGCCAGCGGTGATGTTTTTCATGCCTTTGGCGATGATTGCCTGAGCGAGGAGGGTGGCGGTGGTTGTCCCATCTCCAGCCACGTCGTTCGTCTTGGAAGCGGCTTCCTTGACAAGCTGGGCCCCCATATTTTCGAAAGGATCCTCGAGCTCAATCTCCTTGGCAACGGTCACCCCATCGTGGACGACGTTCGGGGAGCCCCATTTCTTATCCAGGGCCACGTTGCGACCTTTGGGTCCCAACGTCGTGACTACTGCCTTGGCGAGCTTATTGACTCCAACCACCAGTTTTTGTCGGGCTTCTTCTGCAAATAGCAATTGTTTTGCCATATATGTTTAAGTGTTAAGGAATAAAGAATAAATGAAAAGTCGGTTTTTTTCTTTAATTCCTGCCTTTTTCCTCCTTTAATTGACTACTGCTAAGATGTCTTCGAATTTTAAGAACTGGTACTCGACGTTTTCGATTTTGACTTCATTTCCGCCCCACTTTTTGTACATGACGGTTTGACCTTTCCTGCAGGGGGCATCTATCTTGGCGCCTTGCTCGGTAATCCAAGTGGCACCGACGGAAAGGACTTTTCCTTCTTGGGGTTTTTCATCGTGAGAATCGGGAAGATAGATACCAGTCTTCGTTTTGGTCTCCGCCTCCATGGGCTCGACCAATACATATCCGGGGGCCGGCTGAAGTTTTGATACGGCTGTTTTTGGGGATTTGTTCATGGGTTTCCTCCTCTTTCGATGCTCTTATTAACTTCGTCGCGGATTATCAGTAATTGATAACGAGTGCTATTTTACAGAGCCTGTCAAGTCCTTGTCAAGCCTGGGTTGTGTTTCTGTGGTCATCCAGGCGAAGCTTTCGGGTATTCTTTCTTGTTTTGGTCGGGAAGTGGGGCTTGTGGGTTTGTTTTACTCCCCAGAGCTCCAGAGATGTTTTCTTTTCGCATTTTGTTCGTCTGTATTTGGTTTTCCTTCGCCCTGAACGATTTTCATTCCAAGTTGCCTTTTTCCGTCTTTTTTAGGCTTGTCAAAACTTGGTTCTTTTTTGTGTATTTTTGTGATTTCATCCAAGCGGAAATCCAGAGTACGTCGATTTTTTGTGTTTTATTCTTTTTTGCTTGTCGACCACTTCCCCGACCTTTAAATCTCTAATATATTAGTTATTCTATCCGGTATAACCTGGATATTGAGCGGGCGATTCAACCTGTCCTTTCTGATGTTGTTCCGCTATCATGTCTCCCCTTTTCCAAGGGTCCGGTTCTACTTGAGATCGGGGGTTCTGGGAGATAATTCTGTCTAGTTTCCTGCCTGGGCGAAAATGTTTTCTCCGCTCTGACTCGGTTTCTCTTGGTGCAGGAGTTTTACTTCAGACAGCGGGGCGCCTTCACAAATGAGGCCTTTCTGGTTGAAGTGTTTACTGAGCTCCTGGGTCAGGATATTCTCGATCTGCGTTCTTGAGGATTTTATCTGGTCAAGGGACAGGCTAGCAAAGACCGCTGCGATTCGGGAACGGCTAATGGGGCGAACTACTTTGGAAACGAAGTTCTCGCCGATGCTTTCCCAAAGTTCGGGAGCTTTACTCTTGTCGAGTTTGAACAAAATTGATCCTTCGACTTGAATGTAGTAGCCATCCTTGGTCGTTGTCCGGATCGGCTCATCCCCCAATCCCTCCTTATTGTTGAGGTCAAAGTCCTCCTTTATCGTGTATTCCAGAATTTGGGCGTTGAAAAGCTTTGCGATTTGCCAAAAGGGGATTTTTAGGTGTAGACCTGGCCCCCATACCTTTTTAAGGACTCCCCTTCCGCGATCGTAGAGACAGGCGATGTGTCCGGGAGGAACGGAGATGAAAAATCCACCGACCACCTCGTCGACGAGGAATGAGACAACGAGCCGATCAAATTCCATACCTAAGTTACAAAATACAAGTTACAAGTAGTAATACTCTGAATTTCTATTCTACTCCCTTTTTCTGTTTGTTTCAGTTTCCGGCACTCATTTGGGTCGCTGGTGTTTCTTTCTGGCCAGGTTGCCCACCGATCCGTTTGGCGAAGCGAACGGCCGAACGAGCCAGCATAAGGACAATGGAGAAACAGAGGGTGGTGATCACAAACAGCTTTTTTCCGGCGGGAAGGTAGGCAAAAATCATGAATGAGACAATCGGAAGGAAAACCTGGAGACGGATGATGTCTTTCCTCGTCACCGGGAAAGGTGAGGTAAACATCGAAAGCGATTCAACCGAAAAAATAGCCAGAGACTGGATGAAGTTTAAGAATAGGTTCGGATGGGCTAGATCGTATTTCCCGAGAAATGTCAGATTAAAGGGCTCTCGGATTGTTGGCAGGAAACTATAGATGAGATGAAGGTCGGCTCCTTCCAAACCTTTGGCAAAGATTCTGTAGAGCATGAGGGCAACCGCAATTTGAATTGAAAGATTCAATCCTTCAGAGAACAAGACTCTTCGGTTTCCCCTGAAGAGGTTTCGGATTTCCTGCTTTTGGCGTATCGGATCGGTGCTAAAGACTTTCTTTATTTCCTTTATTTTCTCCTCAATCTCCCGGCGTTCGGCTTCCGTCCGGTCGGAGGCAAAGGAGAGCGGAAGGAGAATGATCCGAAGAGCAACCGTGAAGATAATCACCGCTATCCCCATGTCGGCCTTGCCACCGGTTACCGAATTTAGCCCCAGGTAAATGGCTACAAGAAGATTGAGGAATGGCTGATAGATTAGTAGGGTAAACAGCCCCATACCTTACCCCATTATATCCTTATCGAGTCCGACGCGAATCCTGGTTTTGCATCCCGGATTCACGGTGGTTTTACCGCTTGGATCTCTTCCCGCCTTTGGTTGCGGCTTCAATGAGGTGCGTCGTTGAAATCTTCGGATTGAAGGGATGAACAACCTTCAGCACACCCTTGAATTTTTTCATCACCCGTTGTTTTTCGGCTTGAAACGGCGTGCTGGAACTGATGGCGTAGATCTGTGGTTTCAGCCTCCTTATTAACTCTTCCCTTCCCTTCCTTGTCCCCAGCGTGTTCGGGAGGACAAATACGTAATCGGCGAGGTTTCGGGAAACAAGCGAATTAGCGCGGAGGTTTTCCTGTTTCACCGGCCGGTCTTTTCCTTTGAGCGCCTTGACACGATCATCCGGCTCCACGCCAACGATGAGGACATCTCCCTCTTTCTTCGCTTTCCTTAGGAACTGCCGGTGTTCCGCATGGAGGATATCAAAGACGCCGGTTGCAAGGACTACGGTTTTCCCTTTGAGTTTGGTTGAGCGAAGTACCGACAACTCTTCCTCTGAAACTGTTGTTGTCACATTCCCTTCCCCTTTTCTTTCCCCTGCGGTATATCGCTTCAGCAGTCTCCGATATTCCCCAAGGACTAGGGCAGAGGTGTTCCGGGGGTGGAAGAAGGCGCGGTTTGGCTCAATCTTTTCAGTTGTTCTCTTTGATTCCATGACTTTTGTCTGGACTTTGTATGCCATATCTTCGAGGATGTCTCCAGCTGCCGTCATCGCTGTTTCCCTTTTTTTCCTTCCCCCGTGCTTGATCCTCCCGACTCTGCCTTCACCGTCAAGCGCCTTCGGAAGATAGCGTTTGACCCAAGTGTTTTGTTTCAGAAATCGCTCGGCGATGTGGTCTTTACTCACCAACGCCTTTGCCTGCACAACCTCATGGGCCGTGTAGAGATTGCGCATTGCGGGCGGCACAGCAAGGGCATCTTCGTCGAGGAAGAGGTTCAGGCAGATTTTGTTCTTGACCTTATCCTTCAGAGATGACAATTCCATTCTCAACCCCTGTGTTTGAGTTTTTGTTCTGTTTGTCGGTTTCCTTCTTTCGGCGATCAGGGAAACCAGGGCGAGAACCAAAAGCCGTGTCAGCCAAAGGCGTTTGCTCCTCGTTACGATCATAAGGTCGATGTCGTCGTTCCTATCCGCATTCTCCATCGCTAAGGCTCCGGTCAGCAAAACCATCCGAACAGAGGGAATGTAGCTTAGCCATTTCCCTACATTGGTCGCAATTGCCCTCTTTTCCTTCGCATACCGCTCTCTCTTCTTCCTTAGGGAAACAGTTCGGCCGTTTCCTTTCAGATAATAGTATCCCTTCGCCTGTTTGATTTTGGGACTTATTCTTTTTAGGGCATGGTTGATTGCTCTTCCGTTTACCCTTCTCTCGTCTACCGGTCCGATGATCCAGCGCGTGATTTCCTCAAGGGTCAGCGGGTAATCGAAGACATTCGCGTAGCAGAGGGTCTTAAGGATGGCGTCCTGAAGGTCTGTGTCTTTGGCCATGGTTTGCAGCCTATCTTAGCGCTTTGATGTCCCTGCGGGCAAGCACGTTGGTTTCCGTTCCCGAAATGGAAGAAAGCCATGGAATACTCGACAAGAATGATAGAATACGCTCATGAGGGAACGACCAGATGCCAGTGGATTCACAAGGGCTGACCGGCTCCGCTTACTCGCGCCACCCACTGATGCCTTCGCTGATTTCAGCCTCACGGGAATCAGAGAAGTCGAAAACTTGCATGAGCCGGTCAGATTGTCCTTTCCAGATTTCAGTTCAGCTGATGTCGCTTCCCGACTCTTTTTCAGGGCAGAAAATCTACGTACCACACTTCTTGATACAGTGATCGTGTTTGACGTCTATACATCACCTGAGGCGATGGTTGGAGGAGGACAAACTCGGGAGATTGCAGGTGCCGAATCCGTCGAGAGGGAGAAAGCAGATATCCTGCGAACAGGATCCGTCCCCCGGTACATCGTGGAACTGTCGCTCCGTCAGGAAATCTTCCGTCTGCAGAGCGCGGCGCGGGTTGATTCGGAAGGCGGGGATGCTCTCTCGGTTCTACTTAACACAGCGCGCGAGGGAGGATTGATCGCAGTCATCCTGGCTCATGGCGCAACCTTCAGGAATCCCCAGACTAGAAGAGTAGAGCTCCATGTCATCGGTGAAGGAGTTTCCTCTGATATCAACCGACTGATACCGGAGATCAGCTCTCGGGCGAACTCGGATGGATCGCCGCGTTACCGGCTGATGTATTTCAATGCCTGTAATCCTGATCACCTCCCAATATCCATGGCTGAGGTTGACGTTCCTGTCATTGTTCATCGGGGAGATAACGTGCCAGCGTTTGCAGGTTTCTCAACTGCTAAGGTGCACTGGCCTTCTGAGATTGAGGATTCTCCCTGGGATCAACTTCTTACCAAGATCCGTCGTCGGTGATCGGCCGTGATCTGGTCCGATTACAAAGCTTCAGACAAGCAAGTGTTGGCTTCTATGGCTTGAGGTTCCCCGAAGCTATTTTACCCCGTACTGGGAGAGAATTTGGGAAATGCCCTGGGAGGCAGTATCGAGAGAGCGCTGTGGGTCGGCTTTTTCGTTGACCGCGTTGACCGCATCCTCCATGTACTTGATAATCCTGTCGTTTATCCCATTGTCGTGTGTGGCTGAAGAAAGATACCAGGACCTCGCGGCAGGCGCCTGAAGAATGTAGGCTCCCACGTAGGGATCATCCTTGAGAAGATCCTTCATATCCGTACGTGCGTATGGTTCCCCAATCGGTCGCTCTTTTGTCGCTTGGGCATAGAGCTTTTCCAAGGTTTCCTTTGATGAGAGAAACTTTACAAATTCCCAGGCTTGATTTTTCTGTTCGCTTTTTGCCGAGACCCCTTCTACCCAATACGATGCCCAAGTAATGTTGGAATTGGGCAACTGTGGCACGGGATGGACGGTGAACTCCAACTCCGGATTTAACGCCTTCATGTCGAGCACCCTCCACGATGGTCCAAAATACATCGCCACTTTCTCCGAGGCAAAGGCTTGGGTTGAATTTGCTTGCGATTCGTCCCAGACCTTATCCGATCTGGCGTAGATGGTGTAGAAGAGGAGGGCATCTACGGCAAGCTTGTCTGTGGGATCGGTCAAATCGACTCCATTCTGAAGCATCATGAGGGCCAAAATGTCCGGCCAATGGTCGATGTTGTTGGTTGTGCCAAGCGCAACCCCGGCCGTCTGGATACGCCCCGAAGCATCCCTGATTGTCAGATCAAAGGCGGTTTGCCTTAGTTCTTCCCAGGTTGTGGGAGGAGATTTCCCGGCTGCTTTGAGGAGGCGAGAGTTTACGAAGAGGGCTAATCCGTCGATTTCCAAGGGAATTCCAACAAAGTTTGCCCCACGACGAAGATCCTTTGCAACCACCGGATAGAAAACCTCTTGAAAGCTGGCGGCGTTAAACGCTTCAGGAGGCACCGCATCGAGGTCGTCCTTTAACATCGGGACCCAGGTACTGTGAAAGCGGAAGATGTCCGGGCCTTCACCCCTGGCTATGGCAGATTGCAACCTTTCTCTGTAATCTTTGTGGCTTTGTTGGACATATTCCACTTTAATCTCGGGGTGTTCCTGGTTGAATTCTGCTATCAGGCTCTCCATCGCTGCGCTGGTTTCCCACAGGCCCCAATATTTGAGGGTCACCTCTCTTCCTGGCAAGCCGGGCACCTTCAGGGATTTAAGCCTTGGGATGAGAACACCCACTATCAAGAATCCCATCCCCAATGCGAGGATTGCCACCGCGAGTAGGACCAGAATTTTTTTCAACCCTTCTCCTCTCTTTGGAGGCTTTACTTCTGGGCTTTCGGTTGGTGGAGAGCTATCTCCAAGATTCCCCATGGGTTGAATTGCTGGAGGCTGGTAAGGCGCGGGAGCTTCTATTGGTTGTATCGGCCCCCCCGTTTCAACCTCAACCTTTGTTTCTTGAGGCATCAGGTTGGCATTCTCCTTTATGGGTTGGGTTGGTTCTCCCTCTTCCTTTTTTCTCTCCCCCATTCCCCATGGGGCTTGCGATTTACCCAGCCTTTCCTCGGGCGGGAAGTTCTTGAGGGGTTCCGGGGTCCGCGGTTCCGGTTGGGGTTTGTCTATCGTTTCTTCCAACTTCCCCGGGGAAGGTTCTTCTTTGGGAAGTGCAGTGAGGCTTGGCTGGGTGAGGCGCGGGGGTGTTTTATCTTGCGGGTCAGGCATAATAACAGTTAAAAGTTTAAAGTGAAAAGTGCAAAGTTTATGACATAGTTTTGCGACATTGAACTCATCATATCACTTGGTAAACTTTCAGCGCAAGCATGTTATCATTTCAGCGAGATGACGACTAAGCAGTTTTGGTCCCCTTTTCGAAAAACACTCCGTATGCGCGTAATCGGTCTTTTCGCATTCCCATTGTTTGTCTTCTTCTTCCTTTTTACCGCAATTGGAGTTTTCCTGCGAGGAAGCATCTTTCCGGGTATCTCCATTGCCGGCATCCCCGTGGGAAACCTTTCTCGTTCGGAGGCGTCACTTCTTCTTGAACAACGCACGCAATCATTCCTTACGGCTTCCGTTAGTCTCTTTTCAGATCGCACATTCCTGCTTTTGCCGTCCGACATCAAGTTGCGCTATGGGATCCCTGAAACAGTGGCTTCTGCTTTCTGGTTCGGTCGGCGGAATACCCTTTTGACCATCCCCGAGTTCCTTCGTGCATCCCTGCGTGGGGTTGACCTGCCTCTTTCGTACGCTTTCGATGATCAGGCCCTTGAAGCCTCGCTTTCGGCTGTGGCTTCGGCGCTTGATGTCCCGGTCATTCCCCCTTCCATCATCGTCCTCGATCGAGCGGACCCAACAACCGGTTCGCGCATTGTGGTTGAGCCAGGAGAAGCTGGTCAATCCGTCGATGTTTCCTCTTTCCGCCGAGAAATCCTTGAGCGCTTCTCCTCCCTGTCCCAATCACCGATAACAATCCCTATCCTTCCGGAGCCTGCCTCTCTGGGTTTTGATATCAACCTTACCATGGCCCGCGCAGAGAAGTTGCTCGGTAAACGTGCGGTGCTTTCATTTGCAGAAGCTGGTGAGGCTCCGGTGAAAACCTGGGAGCTTTCCGATTTGGACCTCGTTCATTTCCTCTCCTTTGATGGCGGTTTCAACCGAGAAAAAATTGCTTCCTATTCGGCAAGTTTAGCGTCGAGCATCAATCGACCGCCTACCAATGCTACCTTTCGGTTCGATGGAGGACGCGTTGTCGAATTCTCGCCAGAAAAACCGGGATTTTCGCTGCCGGTCGGAGAAACCACCGAACAGCTCCAAAATGCCTTTTTAAGTTTGGATTCCAGCGAGGAGAAGGAGATTTCGGTTGTCCTGCCTGTTACTGTCAGCAAGCCTGCGATTACCACCGCAGACGTGAATAGCCTCGGAATCCGGGAAAAGCTCGGAGAAGGATTGTCCACTTTCAATGGGTCCATCGCCAATCGGAAGTACAACATTTCCCTGGCAGCCTCACGGATCAATGGTATTTTAATTCCTCCTTCGGAGACTTTTTCTTTCAACCGGTGGGTTGGTGATGTTTCTTCGGCAACCGGCTTTCGACAAGCCTACATCATCAAAGATGGCCAAACCATCCTGGATGATGGAGGGGGGGTATGTCAGGTGTCCACAACCCTGTTCCGTGCGGTCTTGGATGCCGGACTCCCTGTCGTGGCGCGGCGGGCCCACAGCTACCGGGTCGGCTACTACGAACAAAACAGTAAAGCAGGGTTCGATGCTACTGTCTTTTCTCCCACCACCGACTTTACCTTCCTGAACGACACGCCCGGACACCTTTTGATACAAACCAGCGTCAATACCGCAAGCAACCTTTTAGTTATTGAGATCTACGGATCCTCCGATGCAAGAACGGCAACCATCTCGAATTACCGGATGTGGGATGTGACTCCCCCGCCCCCCGACCTCTACCAAGACGATCCGACCTTACCTTTGGGAACACTTAAGCAGGTTGACTGGAAAGCCTGGGGAGCAAAGGTAAAATTCGACTATCGTGTCGAGCGGGATGGAACTCTTCTGTTTGAGAAAACTTTCTATTCTGTCTACCGGCCGTGGCAAAGCGTGTTTTTACGAGGGACTGGAGTCTGATCTCTTCTGTGCTGTATCCTCAGCTTGGAAACTTCGGCGAGATAATGACACTCTCTATCTAGCGGGTTTTCTGTCTTGTTCTTCGCTATAATATGAGACATGGAAAAGCGGTACAACCATACCACCCATGAGGCGCCTCTCTACCTCCTGTGGGAGAAAAGTGGGGCCTTCTCTCCGGCTAAGGACTCAACCAAGCCTCCTTTTTGCATCATCATGCCTCCTCCCAATGCGAATGGCGAGCTCCACCTTGGTCATGCCACCTTTGTGGCAGTCTCTGATGCCCTCATCCGTTACCACCGAATGAAAGGAGAGGCTACTTTGTGGCTCCCCGGTGTGGATCACGCGGGGATCTTAACCCAAGTGACTTTTGAAAAAACTTTACTCAAGAATACGGGAAAGACTCGCTATGAGCTTGGGAGAGCGGCCTTCTACCGAGCCTGCTTCGACTTTTGTATGCAAAATAAATCAACCATGGAGGGACAGTTACGGGCTCTGGGAGCCAGTTGTGATTGGAGTAGGGAGAAGTTCACTTTGGATCCTCAGGTTTCCCGGATTGTGCTTGAAACGTTTATCCGGATGTACAATGAAGGTCTCGTTTATCGTGGGTATCGGATTGTCAACTGGTGCCCCCGATGCCGAAGCACCCTCTCCGAGCTTGAGCTTGACTGGGAAGAACGGACCGATCCACTCTATTATATTAAGTACGGTCCGTTTACTTTGGCAACGGTACGGCCAGAGACGAAGTTCGGGGATACCGCTTTGGCCGTGCACCCCGACGATCGGCGCTACAAAAAATTCATCGACAAGCAATTCACCTTTGAAACCCTGCTCGGACCGCGTACCCTTCAGGTCGTTGCCGATCGGGCGGTAGATCCAAAATTCGGGACCGGTGTCGTGAAGGTTACCCCTGGCCACGATGCCGTAGATTGGGAAATCGGTCAACGACATCATCTTGAAGTTCGAACGGTCATTGACTTCGACGGGAGGCTCAACGAGCTGACCGGCCCCTATCAAGGGATGAAGGCTCAAGACGCACGAAGACGCGTTGTCGCAGATATGGAGGCGCGTGGAATGGTGGAAAAGGTTGATTCTTCTTATACGCATTCCGTGGCTCGTTGTGAGCGCTGCGGAACCACAATTGAACCTTTGGTCTCGCGGCAGTGGTTCGTGAAGGTCGGTTCCTTGACCAAAGCTGCCGTTTCAGCGGTCAGGGACGGAAAAACAACGATCATCCCCAAAAAGTTTGCAAAGATGTTCTTTTCCTGGATGCGGAATGTGCGCGATTGGCCCATCTCAAGGCAAATTTGGTGGGGACATCAACTCCCAGTCTGGTACTGTCGGGAGTCTCAAAAAACTGCGGCTGCGAAGGCGGAGTTTGGATTGCTCCTTGAGGGCGACCCGCGGGCAAGGATCGATGCTCTGGAAGACCCGATCGTTTCCATCGGAAAGCCCGACATCTGCCCTCGATGCGGCGGGAAGGATATTGTGCAAGATCCAGACACCTTTGACACTTGGTTTTCCTCCGGTCAGTGGCCGATTACTACACTCAAGACGAGCAAGAAGGGTGATTTTGAGCTGTTTTATCCGACTTCGGTCATGAACACCGCTTATGAGATCCTGTTTTTATGGGTAGCACGGATGATCATGTTTGGCCTCTATCTTTCCGGTGAGGTGCCCTTTACGGTCGCGCTTATCAATGGCGTCCTACGGGACGAAAAGGGGCAAAAGATGAGTAAATCCAAAGGGAACGGAGTTGATCCGCTGGAGACGATTCAAAAGTATGGCGCGGATGCAACGCGCATGGGTCTCTTGGCCGGGAGGGATCCTGGTAACGACCTGTCTATCTCGAAGGCACAGATGGATGATCGGATTCGCGGGTATCGCAATTTTTCCAACAAAATTTGGAACGCGGTTCGCTTCATTCTCCTTACTCTGAAATCAGAAAACGGGGCGATCCGGTACAAGGCGGCCGGCCAAGATACACCATATTTTGACCACTTGGCTCAGCTTATTTCGCAAACAACACAACAATTTGAGACCTATCAACTGGGGAGGGCGGCTGAGGGGCTCTATAACGAATTTTGGCATTGGTTCTGTGACGACTGCATCGAGCGGCAGAAAAAGGGCAGCCTCTCTTTTGGGGCACTTCTTGAGGGACTGGTGATATTCTTAAAACTCCTTCATCCTTTCGTTCCCTTCGTCAGCGAAGCTTGCTATCAGGAGGTGGCGCGGGCTCTTCCTGACACTCAAAGAAAGCGCCTCCTTAAATCCAAGCTTCTCCTTTCGTCCGCCTGGCCAAAACGTATTCAGCGGTCATGACTGGCAGGGTGGTTTATGTTTTCGATCCTTCGACTCGGACCACCGCTTTAGCAGTGGGTTCTTCGCTCAGGATGTCGCCCCGGAGGGGCGTTGTAGACGGTACCACGGGCTTGCCCTGGGGCTCCATTTAGAGCGAAGGGTTCACTGCTTCCCCGCACGGAGTAGATTGAAGTACGTACCAGGCGACATTCGGATCCGCACACGCTTGGCAAGGGCTGCAATGCGCTCTTCCGCCTGATCCACAGATGTACGGTGGACCCGTCAGACATTCCTGCGTACAAACCTCTGGACGCGGGGTTTTGCACACCACCTTTTCCGAAGTTACTTTCCCGGTTCCACTTTCCGTCGCTTGATCCTGTGGTGCTCCTGGTGGGAGCGTGGGCGCCGCAAAACCCGCCCCCTCTTCATTCCCATTTTCCGTTATTTGGGACGAAGTCTCGAGTGCTTCAAAAGCTTTTGGGCCCACCTGGAGGACAATGACCGCCAGGAGAGCGGCAAGAAGAATAAAGAGGTCGCTTGCGGAAATACCAAAAAGAAACCCTTGTTTAAGGCTTTCTATTCGTCGGTTGTCAATCTTATATCCCTGATTGGTCGATGTCTTTCCTTTCGGCTTCTCCCAAAAAGAGGGGTCGTTTTTCTCTGTTTCTTGATCCATCACAGAATAACGGTATCATAGGAAATTATGGAAATAAAGACCCTCAACCAACTCAGCTTCATTCTTCCCCCTGTCAAAAAAGTCGGGCTTGTCGGTCTTATCTTCTTTATTTGGCTTTTGAATATCCTGTCTCCCCTTACTACCTTTGAGCGTGCCAAATTGGTTGTGCTTTTGAGACCACGGGACCCCAACGCCCATCTTCGACTCTCGGAACTCGCCGCAGAAGCTTTAGACACCAGTTTGGCTCGGAGAGAGTTCGACCGCGCCATCACCCTTCTTAACAGCTCTCAACCTTCGATCCGCGGGATCAGCAGTCGGTTTGAGGAGGTTGGCACTTTCGTCTTTGCAGAGCGGACTATCACTCAAGAAATCGATAACCTCAAGAAGGTCGTAAACCGCTATCCCGGTTCACGCGATCTCTACCTTCGAATGGCGATTCAGTCCTACAGGCTCTCGGATTTGCAGCTTGCGTCTTCCTATTGGCGTCTGGCGCGGGAACTTGATCCCAATCATCCGGAAGTTTTAGAAATAGGGGTTCTCTTAGGAATGGGAATCTAGCTTGGCGCTCCTTTTTGGCACGGCACACAGGAGTTTTCCTGGAGAAGTTGATGCAATTACCCTTCTTTTTTCTGATTCTCCTCTTTTTTCTCTTGGGGAGGTTCCTTTCCTTCTCCCTGGGTTTTGATTTCCGCTTCACCTTCTACGGGAACCGCTTCTGCTTCGACCGAAGGTGGTTGTTTTTCAACCTCTTCCTTGGGCTGCTGAACCATTACTACCGTTTCTCCCTCGTCAGCGAGCATTTTGACTTTCTGCCGATCAACTTTTAGATCCTTCACGAGGATACTTTCGTTAAACTCTTTCAGGCCGGAGATATCAACCACAAATTTTTCGGGAAGATCTTGCGGGAGGGCCTCAACCTTTACCTCGTCCAATACCATCACGAGGACGGCGCTCTTTTCCTTGACAGCAGGAGACTCCCCTGCTGTTTCAATTGGGATTGCAACCGTTACTTTTTCTTTCAAGTCTACCTGATGAAAGTCGATGTGGATGATTTTGTCTGTGACGGGGTCTTTCTGTCGGTTTTTGGCGAGGACTGGGCGTGTTTCTTTCTCTTTCTCGATCTTTAACTGAATAATTCCAGTCTCGCCCGTTGCGGCGAACACCTTGTCAAAATCCACGGCCTGTACTTGAACCGGAAGGGACTTCACCTTTTTGCCATAGACGCTGGCGGGAAGCGTTCCCGCTTTTCGAAGGGCTTTCACTTTCCTCCCAAGAATTTGTCTCTTTTGAGCCTGAAGCATTACTTGTGCCATTATTGCCTTAGCCTTTCTTTGGACGTGTCATTCTATCACTTTGCTTTGGCTTTCTCAAATTCAACAACCAAGTTCATGTCTCTTGAAAAGTTTTGCGTGAGTGTCGCGGTATGATCGGTGACCATTAACGGAATATTTGAGTTTTTCACTGCCATCCCTTCACTTACGAGCTGAACTCTCAGCGGATCATCCTGGGTACCAGGCTGTTTTTGGAGCAGAAGTACTGCTTTGGCCATCCCATCTTTCATGAGGAGCGGGCCGGTCTGGAAGACGATTTCCACCGTCTTCTGGCTCTGGGTGGGGATGTCAACCAAGAACCCGATGACCATTTTACCTTGCTCAACGCCCAAGTCTATGTTTTGCCTTACCTCCTCTCCATCTACCTTAACCGAAACCGCTTTCCCGCCCTTCTCAAAATATACCCTTAGATAGTTCTTGTACGTGCCTCCCGGCCAGGATTCCGTTTGGCTGTGATTCTGGTAACGAACGGTTAAGGTCGTTTGGGTGAGTTCCCTTTGCAAGCGTTGCGCCAGAGTGATTGCCCTGTCTACAAAATAATTTGCCTTGTTGACCCCAACATTCGCTTCGCTGATCGCAAAGAAGCTGGGATGACAAGATTCTTCTCCCTCTCCCTGGTTGCAGTTTACCTCCCGTAAGCTGCCATCCCAACCGAGATTGCGAAGGGTTCTTTGTGCTTCTCCATCATGGGATGTAATGAGCAGTTGACCTTGATCCAAAGAAGTGACGAGCGCTTGAGTGACCCGGATGAGCGTCTTCGGGTCAGCCTCTTGAAGCCTTAAAAATAGACTTCTTGACAGACTCCCAAGAAAGTCCTTTTTTTGGGTTGTGCCAGGAAAGCTGTTTAGTTCGCTTGTTGTTTCCGCAATCTGAAAGAGATTATCCGGAGTGATGGTCGCCTGGTAGTCCACCAGCTCCACAGGTCCAAGAGCGCGGAGGAATTCCCGCACGACATAAAGATTGATGGCAATTGTTCCATCGACCTTTGTTCCAGTTTCTTTTTCGAAGAACCATTCTATCTGTCTTGCCGAAGTTGGGAAATCTGCATTCCAATTCGCATCCCGTAGATACCAGCCTCCCTCCCCCAAATACTTCTTGATCGGTGGGGGCGGCTCCACGTGTCCTTTTAGTTGTCCATCCGCTACATAGACGTCTTCAACAGTGAATCCCATGAGCTTGGCGTCCTGAAAGTCAAGTAAGGCATAGGACCCAATAAATCCTCCGGTTGGGCGTAATTCTGCACTATTTTGGAGGAGTACGAGATACGTCTGTTTTTCCCCAGGTGTGAGTAGCTTTCCCAAAAGATTGGTGAGCTTTTGGGCATCAAGAACTAGCGACTTGCTTGCCTTAATCGTGGTTTTGATTGTTTCTATACCGTCTTGGAGGGGCTCCACCAACATCCCTGGTTTCCCTCCCGCATTATTCTCAACGATCGTTTCAATCAAAGAGAGCTTGATGAAAAGCTCCTTTAGTTCGGTAGCTATCTTCCCGATTTGCTCGTCCAACGGGTTGTCTGACTTCCCCAGGATGACGTCTCTGGTTTGCGTCGCGTAGCTTCCGGTCTTACCCAGATGTTCTACGGCTCGGGCGAGGAGCTCGCCTGCGGTTAACGCCTCTTCAATCCTTTGCGCGAGGGAGGTTTGTCTCAGTTTATTTGGGAAGATCGATGCAATAAGGAGAAATTCCTGTCTCGCCAGTACAAAACGCGATGTCGCCTTCTGTGCGGTTTTTTGGGAACTTAAAAAGTTTGCCTGTTTGACTTCCCTTGTCGCTTGAGCCAAAGCGAGCATCCCCGCTCCGATTGTTTGTGTGAGGATTAAGAGCGGCACAATTATCAAGGCTAGCATTGTGAGTGTTGCTACTTTCCATCTTTTGTCATTTTTCAACGGTCGTAGGGTAGTTTTGATTCCCTCGTGGAAGTCTGGTGGATAGTTCAATTCCTGTCTTCGCTTATGGTTGTTTGGTTGGCTAGTATCTTTCGGAGACTCGGTATCTTCTGGTTGTGTCCGGTTCACTGCCCGGAGAGTTTCAGTCAACCCTTCTTCGAGCTCTGTTTGCGGTTTCCATTCAAGGATTGTTTGGGCTTCTCTCAACTTTTCTTTCAGGTCTCGGCGTGACAGTAGGACGTCTTCATTTTCATTTCGGTCTGGTTCATTGATAAACTTCATTGCAACGAGCTCGCCGGTTTCGCGAAAGTTCATTTCGCGAAGCTTGTAGGCAAGATTGAGGGCTGTGATCTCCCTTCCTCCTCCAATGATGAGGGTTTTCCCTGCCGCGCTTTCGCTAAACATGGCCTTGATGAGTGCGGACACTGCATCCGATACGAACAGCGGGTAGAGCGGGTTTAATCCCTCTCCGACAATTTCAAGCTCTTTCCGTTTCATTCCCTGAAAACACTTTTCGAGGAACCTTTCGCCTGTCAATGGCATCCGGGGGCCGTATGGGTCTATCACCTTGATCAAGCGGAGGTTGTCGTTGTCCTCTTTTGGTTCGATCGTTTCGAGAGCTGAAGTGATACTGGCGATGTTCCTGTCTCCGCCGGCGATTTGGATTTCTTCATATTTTGCTTGTTTATTCCGAGCAATCTCTTGTATCTCTTCCCGTTCGTGCTGGCTGTTTGCTGGTCCTACTTCCCCATTTTCCTGGTGAATATGAAAGATGTAGTTTATGGTTAGTTCATCTTTCTTCGGACTGAAAAGATCTTCCTGCCGGATGAGCGCAAAGCGTTCGTTCGGAACTAAATGCTTTACTTCATCTGCTTCGCCTTGTGCGAGGAACATCACTTTCAATGGAAGCTTAAGGAGTTCCGCGGCAAGCCGTGGTCCGATAAAGCTTTCGCTTGAGACAACGAGCGCTATCGAAAGGCTGTCCGTAATTTCAACTTTGGGAGGCGGTTTTCCGTATGCTTCTTCCTTCATTGTTCCTGCTTTTGACTTTCATGTTACTCAATTGCGTGTGGCAGAGCAATAATGTTTCGGGTTCTTCCCCACTACGGCCTGGAGAATTCTTTTTCTGATTAGTCTTTATCTTTCTTACTCTTTTTCTATTTCTTCTTTGTCTGGTTGAGGTGGCTTTTTTGCCCCTTGTTACGCACTTTTTTCGTTATGACTTCTTTTCACATGTCTTCGCTTGAGTTCCCTTTTTTTCTTTGCCTGTCTTATTCTCACTTTTTTCTTAACCCATAATGTTTATGTTTTAGACCATCTTAAAGTTGTTTGTCTCGAATGATTTTCGCGACTCGATTTTTCAACTTTTCGGCTTTTTCGGTGTGTCAGGGGATCACGGTATAGGAAGTTTATCGAGGGCGGCGTTGACAAGACTATCTGCTTCGGTGTTCATTTCGCGGGGAATTGCTTCATAGGAGACTGCGTTTTCCCGTTTACTAACAAACAACTCTTCATTTCCTACCGTCAGACCGGAAGCTCTCTCTAGTTCCCTGACTCGAAGAGTCAAGCCTTTGAGTTTTGCGTCTTTTACCCTAAACATCCCGTTTAGCTGGTTCACTACTAGGCGCGAGTCGAGAAAAACCCTTATTTCTCTTGGAAGGCTGTTGGTGGTTTTATACTTTGCAAGCCATTCAAGTGCGGCGATAACCGCTTGGTATTCTGCCATGTTGTTGGTTGCCTTTCCTATCTCGCGGGCTTCGCGGTGCATCGGTTTCCCTTCAGCGCCTCTGACCACAAAACCAATTGCCGCCGGCCCCGGGTTGCCACGGGCCCCGCCGTCACAGTAAATGGAAAACTCGGTATCTTTTTCCCGGTTGGTGTTATTGTTCATCGCTCTCCCATTCCATACAGAGATGTGTTAATTTTAACACCATCACTACGCTCAAGAAAAGAATACGGCCTTCTGTTATCCCGGTGTTCAATGCTTGAGCAATCATCTGCATCATCTTGAATGAGACTTTAGCAAGGTTCTGTCATTCGGCTGGTGGTGCAGACTTTGTTTGGGAGTTGTCCTAAAAGCGGTGGCGAGAATGATTATAAAGAGCAGTCGGGTTTGTTGAAGCGTGATCCAATAATGATCGACAAAACCGAGCAGAAGTATTACGCCAAGTGAAGAGGCCGTCCCGATCATCCCCTTCCGGCTGGCTTCAGATAGACCTTTTCCAAAAAGCCATACGAAACCTACGAGACCGAGGAGGCCGATTTCCGCACCCAGAAGAAGAAAGACATTATGGACAGGCTGATAAAAAAGAAAGGGGGACGGGATGACAGACTTTCTTGGCTCGAGGAAATCGAGGCTTGGAATAAAGTTGCCTAAACCGACCCCCAGGGCTGTGTGGCTTTCGATCATCGTTATCGCGGCCCTCGAACCGATTTGGCGAAGAAGGATCGAATCCTTCTCCAAGGGAAATTCTTTCATTGTCCAGAAGAACACGAGTGCCGCGATAATCAGCAAGGGGACGGCTTTTTTACCAAATTTCCTTACCAGCAGCACGCCCGCGGCAAGAAGCGTCACGATCCAGGCAGATTGGGAGAAAGACAGGGCAATTGCGAGAGTACTGAGACCGAGGGTAACCATTGTTCCTGTAGAGATAGTTTTCTGTCTACGGCTATCTCCCAGCATGAAGAGCAAGGAGGCGAGGATGAAGCCGGCGAGGGCGTTGGGGTGGGGAAATGTGGCATAGGGCCTAAGAAATAATCTTCCCCATATTTGGGTGGTGGCTATTCCCGGCGTTGCAAGCGAAAACCAACGTTCTCCAAGCAAGTACCAGGGGCCTCCGAGCGAACTCTGCTTTACCGTTTGAGCAATGGCGAGCAGGGATGAAAGTGTCAGGGCGATCGGAAGAAAGGAATGTACGGATTTCAAGATTGAGACCGCTTCGGATTTGACATACCAGAACAGGGACGCGGCTATCCCCAGCTTCGCCCAGGCGTAGAGGGTTAGGAATGGTCTAGTCGAGCCTGCGGTGTTTAGACCAATACAAAGCAGGCTTAATCCAATTCCGATTGCCCCTCTTTTGGTCATCAGCTTTTTTCCGTGTCCGTGCCCCTTTCTCATGACCCATATCAAGACAAGGGCAAGGATCAGGAGATCCGTGCAATAAAGGGTCGGGGAGAGGTAATCAACGCGGATTCCGTTGATGTAGGCGAAGGCTGGCCAGAAATGCTTTCCCGTCTGGGTGGGTAAGAGGATGATCAGCGCCGCCAAGATTACCCTCTCAACGGAAAGAAGCTTTTTACGCATTCGGTTTGGAGTTGTTTTCTGATTCGGGTTGTTCTTCCTTCACCATATCCTTTTTCGGGGCAATTACCAGTCGGCGGTCCTTCCCTTCTCCCTGAGAAAAGGTTTCCAATCCCGGATCTTGGGAGATAGCGAGGTGAATCAGGCGGCGTTCATAACTTGAGAGATACGGCAAGGTTAGGCTAAGGCCAGTGAGCTTTACCCTTTGGGCTGCATTTGCAGCCATGCTTTCCAACGCAAGTTGGCGCTTCTGCCGGTAATCACCAATGTTTACGGTTATTGTCCGCCATTGTCCCGCCTGTTTGTAGATCATCTGGGAGAGAATCAACTGCATCGCCTGAAGCGTTTCCCCATGAAATCCAATCAGCATTCCTGAATCTTCGGGTTCCACGTCAATCTGGATGTTCAGCCTTTTTTCCTCATCCTCAGTTGTGGCAATCGTGGCATTTGAAAACCCCAGTTTCTCCAAAAGTTCTTTTGCGGTGTTCTCCGCCAGCGTCCTTTCATCCATGTCGAATCCCTCCTTTTAGCCTGTCTACCACCGTAGCCAGACCGCCCGGTCCACTGACGACATACTGCTGAATGATTGAGAACACCGTCGTGGCTACCCAATATACCGCGAGCCCCGAAGGAAGCCTCAGAGCGATCAGGGCCGTCATCACCGGCATCACATACAGCATCTGCTGTTGGATTGCCTCCGCCATTTCTTGGGTACCCTCCTGTTTGGTTGGCGCGCTTTTCGATTTTTCCTCACTGACGACAGCGGGCTTGAGGTCTTTCTGTTCGTGGTGTTCCTTTCCAGCCATGAGCATTTGGGAGAGCGCCAACTGTGAAACGCCTGCAAATATCGGAAGGATATACCATTGATCGGGCTTTGAGAGGTCCATCCATAAAAAACTCATATTGACAGTGTGAGAATCCACCGCCCCCTTCCCGATGAAGTCGATGAAGACCTGATAAATGGCGATGAGTACTGCAAACTGCACCAAGGTGGGAATGCACCCTGCGGCCGGGTTTATCCCGTGCTCCTTATAGAGATTGAGTTGTTCCATCTGGACTCTTTTCTTGTCATTCCCAAAACGTTTCTTTATCTCATCCAAGTGTGGTTTTAAATCTTTCATCTTCTTTGCTGATTTCATGGCCGGAAGAGAGAGGGGAATGAGGATGGCTCGGATCAAAAAGGTGAAGACAATAATGGCCACCCCGAAGCTCCCGGCAAACATTCCCGTGAGGAAAATTAAGCCCTTTAGCAATGGTTGATAGAGTAGGATTTTGAATATTTCCATTTGCTGTCTTCCCGATTCGAGGTTCTCCCCCTGTTTTTTCTTGGCTTTGCTTGTTCTTCAGGGCACCGGGTCGTAGCCTCCAACCGACCACGGATGGCAACGCAGGATTCTTCTTCCTCCCAGAAGAATGCCTTTTACTATACCATACCTTTCGATCGCCTCATACATATACTGTGAGCAGGTCGGTGTGAATCTACAGGACTTCTCTGCCGAAGGATTGATGATTTTTACCAAGGCGTTTCTGTATGGCGCGGCTCTCTGATAGAGGCGAGTGAGCGAGCGTGCAAAGGATTTTAGCATCTAGGTTTCCTCTATCAGGCCAGCTTTCTTCAGAGTTCGGCGCAGTTCTTCCTGTACCCTTTTTTCTCCTCTGCCTACAGCGGGTGCTTTCGCGATAATCAGGACATCACTCCCACCTCTGATATCCTTGAGGAGCGCACGAGTACCTGCGCGGAGAAGCCGTTTCACCCGGTTTCTTTCGGTTGCCTGTTTGGCAATTTTTTTCGTTACGATGCAGGCGAAGCGGGGGGAGAGGCTTTCCTCCCTTGGCGCCACCACAAGATCAATCATTTCCCCTTGCGTGCGCTTGCCTCTGCTTTTCAGCCTGCCAATTTCAGAGCGGAGCTCTAGGCGGTTTGGCTTTGGGAACATAGGGAAAGAATACAGTTTAAAGTTAAAAGTGAAAAGTGAAAAGTTCCAGAGAGGGGAGATAAAGATGCTATCGCCTCTTTACCACTACTGCGAGCGTTTTCCTTCCCTTCGCGCGTCTTCTTTTCATCGTCTTTCTTCCCTGTTTTGTGCTTTGTCTGTTTCGGAAGCCGTGCTTTTTGGCCCGCTTTCTTTTTTTTGGTTGCCAGGTTCTTTTTGGCATCTTCAGCCCCTTTCTCTGTTTAAACGTATTCTACCACCCCCGGTTTCGCTTTTCCACGTCGGTTGAAGAACCGGACGATAGCGCGGGTACGCGTCCGCTTGCGCCTCATTATTTTTTCCACTTTTGGGGAATCTGTGGGTTGACTAATTGTGGAAAACTTGCAAAGATCTTCACGCTTGCGGTTCCTTCCCCTTTTGTAGGGCCGCCTGTTACTAACCTGGTTTTCCCCTGCCTCTTGACTGCTATGACCACAGCTCAATTGTGGAAAACTGTTCTGTCCGACCTTGAAGTCTCGTTATCCCACGGTAATTTTATGACGTGGATGGCTCCGACTCACCTGGTACGGGTTCAACAGGTTGATGTTGGCCGACAGATCGTCGAGATTGCCTGCTCAAGCGCATATCACAAGCAATTCATTGAAGAACGCTACGTCGGCCAGATAAAAGAGGCGTTGGATCGCATCACCAAACAAAACAATGAGCTGGTCTTAACCGTTGCCAGTTTCACCGCTGCCCCGTCTGTCCCAATTTCTGAAGCTGCCCCCCTTTTTCGATCAGAAGATACCTTCGCTCAGCTTTACCATGACGCTGTCCTGCGGGTCCGGCTTCGGGAGGACTTTACTTTCGAAACATTTGCGGTTTCTTCCTCAAATGAGATGGCCCATGCCGCGGCACAGGCGGTGGCAAAGTCTCCCGGACGAGCCTACAATCTCCTCTATATTTACGGGGGTGTCGGGGTGGGGAAAACCCACCTCACCCAGGCCATTTGTCATGTGATGCTCAAAGACCATCCGGACCTTTCCCTCATCTATTGTACTGGGGAAGAATTTACCAACGAAATCATCGAGGCCATCCGGCGGAAAGAGACCCATCCTTTCAAGAAAAAGTACCGCAGCGCAAGCGCTCTCTTCATCGATGACATCCAGTTCATCGCTGGGAAAGCCACGGTACAGGAGGAATTTTTCCATACCTTCAATGCCATTCAACGCGAAGGGGGACAGGTTGTTCTGGTTTCAGACCAACCCCCTCACGCGATTGATGGCCTTGAGGATCGGCTGCGAAGCCGTTTTGAGGGAGGCTTGATTATCGATATTCAACAACCTAATTTTGAGCTCCGGACCGCCATTCTTCTTATTAAAGCCAGAACGCTTCATGTTACTCTTCCCATCGATGCGGCAAAGCTCATCTCTGCAAATGTTGAGAGCGCCCGTAAACTCGAGGGGTTTTTGACCCGTCTCGTTTCTGAAGCACGGCTTCGTAACCAGCCAATCTCCGAAGAGCTCGTACGCGGCCTTTTATCCAATCTTAACGATCGAGAGGCTCGCTTGCGGCCGACCGCACGACCCAAGGAGGTTATTCATATCGTTGCCGCTCACTTCAACCTCAAATCCTCCATCCTTGAGGGACCAAAGCGGCTAAAGATCTATGTTGGGCCGCGGCACCTTGCGATGTATATCCTTCGCATGGACCACCATCTTCCCCTTGAGGAAATTGGGGGTCTTCTCGGGGGGCGCGATCACACTACGGTCATGCATGCCATCGAAAAAATCAGCAACGAGCTTTCCGATTCCGAATCCTTGCGCATCGATCTTTCTACTATTCGTAAAAAAATATATGGTTAGCTATCTTGGCTCTTTCCAGGCTCGGACATGGCTTGTCCTTGAACGATACCTCCCGGGGAGGTTTCGGTTTTTCCACAAACTATCCCCTTTTTTCCACAATCTTTTCCACAATAACAGGTCCTTTTTTGCACACGAAGGAATGAAGAAACTAACAGAGGGAGAGTCGTGAGTTTTATACTTTTCCTCAACACCTGCTACTCTTACTACTATATATACTCTGTAGTAGGACGGAGGAAGGTGGCTTTTAATGTTTGTTGATATCTTCTTTCGGAACAACTGTTTATAATCATTATTCAGGAGGGAATTATGCAGGTTTCAGTTCTTCAGGATAAGCTCGTTAAGGGTCTCTCGTCAGTTGCCTATGCGGTTTCTTCTAAACCGTCTCTGCCTATTCTTTCGAATGTTCTGCTGACAGCGAAAGAGGGAATCCTCCAGCTGGCTGCGACGGACTTAAGTCTGGGGATTCAGCTTCGGATTGGGGCGAAGGTAAAGAAAGAGGGAGCGATAACGGTTCCGGCGAAGGTTTTTGGTGAGCTTGTTTCGTCTTTTCCGCTGGCTCCGGTTGAGCTGTCTTTGGAGGGAGAATCGCTTCGGATCCAGTGCGGTTCCTATCGGGCCCGACTTTCCGGTATTCCTGCGATGGAGTTTCCATCTTTAAGCCAAGTTTCGGGTACCGGGGAGTTTTCCCTCCCTGTTTCTTCGTTTCGGGAGGCAGTGGAGAGGGTTGTGTTTGCGGCATCCTCCGATGAGACACGGCCGGTCCTCTCCGGCGTTTTGCTGAGGCTTGAAGGGAATGGACTACAGTTTGTAGCTACCGATGGCTATCGCTTGAGCGTGGTACAGCTTTCATCCGATTCGGAAAAGAAAGGAGAGAAGTGGCAGAAGGCACTAAAAAAGGTGGTAGGAGAGGGATTGATTGTCCCGGCACGCGCTTTACGGGATGTCGACCGTTTGGCGGATGAGCTTGGCGCTTCCGAAGTGTCTTTTGGGCTCGTTCCTGAACAGAATCTTCTCATGTTCCGCCTTGGCGACGGGGAAGTGACAACCCGGCTCATCGAGGGGTCTTTCCCCAACTTTTCTCAAGTTATTCCCAAAGAGGAGAAGATTGTGGCGAACATCGATCGTGAGTCCCTCCTCAGGGCAGTTCGAGCGGCTGCGATTTTTGCTCGGGATAGCGCAAACATCATTCAGTGGAAGCTTCAGAAGACCGGACTGACGATTTCTGCCAACGCCCCTTCATATGGTGAAGGCGAAAACATGGTTGAGATTTCTCTTTCCGGAGGGGAGGGCGAGATCGCTTTTAACAGCCGGTATCTTTTAGAGCTTTTGTCCATTTTTCCGACGGAGAAGATAGTGTTTGGAATGAATGGGGGATTGGATCCCGGGGTGTTCCGCCCTGCTTCTGAAAAGGAAGCTTTTTTTCATCTGATCATGCCCGTTCGGGTGCAGAAGTAGGGATAGAGTATCAGGCGACGAGTGCCTGGTGCCCTACTAGTAGCTGGTAGCGGGAGGCCCTTTGGGCTGTGGGTTGGTTGGGGTCGGCCGTTCCCCCGGGCGGGGAACTGCTGCGGTCGTTCGGGGGGAGGTTTCTTCTTTTTCTCTTTCCAGCTCTACAAGCTCTTGGGGTTTGGTGGTGATGAGGTGATGTTCCTCGGATGAGGCGACAACGCGCATGGCTACGTGGTTTTGCCCGGCAAAAAACAATCCCTCGCCAACATCAGCGGCCAAAAGGAGATGCTTTTCTCCCTCTGAGAGGTAAAAGGCTTCGGCGAGACGCTCGATGGCGGCCGATGACTGCTTGAATAGGATCTGGATTGAGGAGTTGGTGATAATTGCGTGTCCGTAGTCAGATCCAAGGAAATCTTCGACGTCTTGGGTGATGGTGGTGAGGCCGAGGAAGTATTTGCGGGCCCGTTTCGCGATTGAGTAGAGGAAGGTAGCCGAGTCCGCGTTTTTCATCAGGTACCAGGCTTCATCGACGACGACCAGGCGCTTTTTCATATCCCGTTTCACTTTAGTCCAGATGTAGTCGAGGATGATGTACATGATGATCGGGCGAGTTTCGTTCTCCAGCTCTTTGAGAGAGAAAACCGTGAGGGAATTCTTCAGGTCGACGTTGGACTGTTGATCGAAGAAGCTTCTGAATGATCCTTTGACATATTTCTCGAGCCTGTCGGAAAGCCCTTTGGCCGTGGCTTCCTCCATGCCAATGAGTGTCTTATAGAGGTCCTCCATGAGTGGCGGTTCGTTCCGTTGGGTAGCGGGATCCGGGGTGATACCTCGGGCTTTGTACGTGCCAATGAGGGCTCTGTCGAGGATTGCCTCTTCGTTCGGTGTTACATCGCCAAGCATCACCTTTAATAGTCCATGGAGGGAGAGGATTTTTAGACCAAGCTCGTTTTCCCCTTCCTCGTAGATTGCGGAGAGGTCGTAGGGGTTGATTTTCGCCGGTGCATTGTAGCCAAAGTCAATGTAGGTTCCCCCAAGGGCATCGCAGAGCCGGCGATATTCTTCTTCGGGATCGATGACGATCACTTCGACCCCGAACATTAAGGAGCGCATGATTTCGAGTTTCTCAAAGAAGCTTTTCCCTGAACCGCTTTTCCCGAAAATGACCATGTTGGCATTTTCCAGGCTAAATCGGTCGAAGATAATGAGGGAATCGTTGTGTTCGTTTATTCCATACATAATGCCTTCGTTGGCGGTAAGCTCGGAAGACGTGAAGGGAAAGGTTGTGGCAAGGGAGGTGGTATCCATATTGCGGGTAATCACAAGGCGGTCTTGACCGAGGGGAAGGGTGGTTTTGAAGCCTTCCTCCATTTGGAGGGTTGCGGATTTGGAAATGATGAGCAGAGAGCCCAGGAGCGATTGGACCCTTCTGGTGGTGGAGCTGAGCTCGTCGAGTGTTACTGCCGTGATGGTGGCGTAGAGTCCGAACTGGAAAAAGCGCTCCGCCCCTTTGGCGAGCTCTTCTTGGAGAGCCTTGGCATCGGCAAGCTTTATTTCCGTATCAACCACGGCGATATGACCGCGCTTGAGATCTGATTCGATTTCCGCCTCCATCTCGCCAATTTTCCGCCTGAGCTCATCGAGGACCTCGCGGCCCTCGACAGGATAGATGAACATTGATACATCGAGAGAGTGCTCGAAGTTTATCAAGGGAGCCAACCAATTGGCGCTGACGAACCTGGGGTAGCCAGCGACAAAGAGGGTTCTGACATAGGCATTACCGATTTTTAAGTGTGAAAAGTCCACATCAATTGATTCGGGAGCAATGATGTCTTGAATGGAGACCATGCCCGTGCCGAGCTTTTGGGCGACGGCCCGCGATTTTGTGGAGGTGACGGGATTTTTCCCCGGTGTTGCCCCTGGTTGGGAAACTTGGGGGCCTTCTTTTGGTTTTGCCCCAGGGAGGATTTTTTGGATGATGTCGAGGGCGGGCATTAGACTTCCTCCTTCACATTGACACCGCTCATCGCTGAATCGATGGTCGATTGGGCTTGTTTCTCAAAGCCTGAATCTCCGATTGTTGTTTGGGGGGGAGCAGGCGGGGCATTTTCCCTTGTGATTTGGGGGCCGGATTGGGATAGTCCAGGATTTTCTCTTACTACTTGAGGCTGACTTCCCGGTAATGGGTTTAAGGGCGGAGGAGGGGCTTGGAAAGGCGGTTTTGCCGGTTGCGGTTGGGGGGGTTCGATTTGGGGGAGCTCCTGGAAAGCGATGGCCGCTCGAACAAGGGGAGTTTGATACTCCTCCGGAGGAGCGAGAAGCTGTCCTTGGGCACTTTCGGGATTGTAGATTTCAAACATGAGCTGAATCAGCTCTTTGGTGGTGAGTTGCCTTGCGCGCAGACCGAGCCTGGCTAGCTGGTGAAGGAGGTGGTCGCGCTTTGGTTCAAGGGCAACCTTGGCTCGACCGGCGATGTAGTCCTTCGGAAAGGGAAGGGTGTGGCGGGTGCCTTTGGCGATGGCTGAGGCGGATTTGGCCACTCCCAGTTCGAGCACGGAGAACGGAATGATGATATAGAACTTTTTGTCCAGCACATTCCGTTGACGGACGGTTTCTTGGATAAACTCCCGATATTTTCGGATGCGCTCTTTGTTCTCCGGCTTGGGAGTCCGGGCTTCCTGCTCGGAGAGAAGCTTTTCGTAGCCGGTGATGTCCTTTCGGTTTGAGCGGATGAGGACCTGGATGGGAAAGGTGAGGGAGTTCAACAGCGCGGCGTAGGCGTAGATGGTTGCGTCCTGCTCTGATTCTGAGAGGAGACCGAAGTTGACGGCCGTCGTGGTGATAATCATGGCGGCAGAGCCGTCTTTTAAAATGATGAGATTGTCGATGATATCCTCAAGTTCGAGGTGTTCTTGGGTTGAGGCTTGGATTGGGGCGGGAGCCATGGAAATAGTTAAAAGTTAAAAGTGAAAAGTTAAAAATTAACCCTTTCGCTTATTTGGCGCGGATATCGATTGGCGGGACCGGTTTTCCGATAAGCTCGATTTTGATTATATCAAAGGTGAAGCCCTCCCGCTCAACTTCGACCGCGTAGGTTCCGTTTTCGAGGGGGGTGATGATAAAGAATTGACCGATTTTGTTGGTCTTCTGGGCACGAGCGATATTTCCTTCCTTAGTTCTGATTGTCACGATGGTGTTATCGAGAATATTCCCTTCTCTGTCGACCACCATGCCAACAAGGACGTTCGGTTCGGTCGGGGGAGTTGGGATGGGGAGGTCCGGGCGGACGCTTGCCTGGACGGAAGGTCTTTGGGGTTGTTTCGGCCTGATGGTGGCGGCCGGGGAAATTCCTCCCAAATCGAGGGCTGGGGTCTCCTGCGGGGAAATAGGAGAAGGTGGGGTGGGGAGGACCCCCGCGAACTTGTCTACCTCGATCGGTTCGAATTTGGGAATCTGAATTTTCCTCGGTTTACCAGAAGTGCGCTTGGGCATGATGATTTCGCCCCGCATAATCGCGCGGGGATCAAGCGGCGGGGTTTTGAGCTTGCGGACCGCTACCTTAGGAACGCGTTCTTCCTCAAGGATCGGGCGAGCCGGACGAACGGCTTGGATGGTGGTGGGTTGGACTTCTAAATAGAGCTTCATGATGTCCGAGACGAAGTGCAGCTCTTTTTTATCGATGTTTGTCATGGGTCCTTGGGCCGGGAGGGTTTCCAAGTATTCTTGGAGCCTGGTTTTGTCAGCACCGCTCCTTTCTTCCGCGGCGGATGGTGCGGAAACCTGTATTTCTTCGAAGAAGGCGGGAACGATTGGCGCCTTTCTCCAGAGGAGCTGGGTTGGGGAGTAGATGGCTTTGATGAAGGCAAAAAACCAGCGATCCAGAGGCCGCTCTTCAAAGGGGAGGAAGGCCAGGGCGATGCCGACGAACACCGAGAAAATCACCAGGGGCCAGCGGAGGATCGCGTGGACGGGGAGGGAGTAGATGACCCAGCCGACGACGATGCCGCCGGCAAGCTCGACGAATTGTTTGATGGTCATGTCGCCAACCAAGCGAAAGTGGTAGGCGGAGATTTGCTGGGGGACGGGGTGCTGTTCCATAAACAAGGAATAAGTGAATAGGAATAGGTGGTAAGTCTTTAACGACTTTACACTTACTCCTTACTCTTTCTCACAAGGGCATTATAGCAAGGGGAGAGGGTTGAGGGTAGGGGGTTTAGGGCTTGAGGTATTGGGGGTCGATGGCGGGGAGGATGGCGAAAATGTTGGCGGGGCGTCCGTCGGTAAGGGTGGTTTTTCCGGAAAAAAGGTATATAGGCTGAAGGAAAGCGTTAGGATCGGGATCATAGTAGTAGACCAGTTCGATTGAAGTAAAGCTAGCCTTGGTTGGATCGAGGTTTTGTCCCCAGTCCACGCTTTTTGGGGTTTGCCCTTCAGGAATGGTGGCAGTTAACGTTACTTGGCCAAGCTTGATTTCCTCTTGGACTGCGTCAAGGCTCTTCAGCGGATAGGTACCAACCTGGGCTGTGTTCAGTCCTGTTGGCAGGCCGTTTAACACGAGGCTGCCGTCTCTTTTATTGAATTGTATACTTACCATTCCGGTGTGTCCGAAGGGATCGAAGGGGCCAACAATGCTTAGTCCCTCGATTGTGGGATAAAGATCGACGATTGCAAGATCGGCTTTATTTGGAGCAGTGGGTTTGAAGTCTTGCATCTCAATGATGGTGAAGAAACCAGTCTTGACTTTTGGGTTTGCCCAAAGCGGATCCCCGGGGTAAAGCTGTTTGAGGAGAATCAGAGCATAATCTTCCAAGGCTTTCTGTCTGAAGTCTTTCAGATACTCCTGCAAGGGTTCGAAGTATGAAAGCGAACCTTTTTTGAAGCTGACGATAAGCACGCGGTTATTCTCACGGAATGTTACAGAGGTTTTTGAGGTCAGGGGTTCTCCTGAGATTCCGAATGAACGTGCGATATCTCTGGCCTGTTTATCGGTCAGTGTGGTTGAGGCGCGTCGGAAGACAGTGGCAGTTTCACTGAGGTTGATTTGCTCATCTGGTGTTAGTTCGGTTGATTGAGGTGGTTTCATCTGGGAAACGTACGATGGTTTTGGGGCAGGAATATCTCCGAATGTGGGGTTTACCCCCGGAGGTTGTGTTTCTTTCCGACGCGCTCTTTGGATAACTACGATTAAGGTGAAAATTATAATCACGAGAAGGATTAACAGAGCCGTTTTTACGGAGAGGATCCTTTTCAATGTGGAGAGTGAAAGACGATATTGCATCGGTTTTTATTATACCCCTTCAGTTACATGAATTCGTTGGATTTATACCAAAGTCGCAGGGATTGACAGTGAGGGGTGGTTGATAGTTATCGGCTGGATTTACAGCACCTTTTGTGCCGTCTCTAATCTCGTAATGGAGATGGGGGCCGCTAGAGTTACCGGTGCTGCCCACTGCCCCAAGCACGGTGCCGAATCCGACAATATCGCCTACACCGACATCTGGATCGGTGGCCATGTGGGGATAGAAGGCAAACCAAGTCCCGCTTTGCAACGCAACGAAGTAGCCGAAACCACCAGTGCCCCAGCCGGAAAAGACCACTTGCGCCTGGCAAGGGAAGGTTGAATATATCGGGTTGCCGAAGCCATTGGTGATATCGACTCCAGTATGGAAAAGAGGATTCAGGTATCTATACCCGGATACGGAATATGGATTGTCGAGAGGATCTCCATTCGGAGGGCAGAAGGGTGGGTTGCCGAAGATGAGGGTGACTGACTTAGAGTTGGTTACTTCATCAGAGAAACCTTCAACGGTGGCCGTGACGGTGACCGTATTGGTGAGGATGGCATCGTCCCAGATAGTGGCTTTGGGAATGCTTACGGTTAGGGTGGTTGTCCAGGGTCGCCCGTTTTGGATGACAATTCCCCCGTCCCAGGTTCTGGCTGGGGGAGCGGGCGGAGCCTCTGGGGCTTTGGTAGGGCTTTGGTACCGGCCGAAGCTGGTGTACTCGTCCTTGATGGTGACGGCGGTGAGGGTGCGGTCGGTTGCCTCAACGGTGATGGTGTAGGTGATGGTGTAGGGGCCTTGTTCGGTCGGGTTGGGGAGGTTCATTTGGTTTTGTGTACATCCAAATGGGGCTGTACCGGCAACGCAAGCTTGTTTTCTGATCTTTATAAATCTTGAGGGATCGTCATAAAATGGAGTGACTTCGGTCGGGGGGACGAAGAAGGCGGCGGTTAAGACTGAGTAGGCAATAAGGGAGAAGAGCGTGACAAGGCCGACCGTGGCGATCGGTGTGGCTACGAGGGTTGCCGAGGGACCGGTCGTTAATATCTGGCCGCCGATACTTTCCGCGGTGGCGGCGGTGTTGACGGTTGTTCCGCTGATCCAGCCGGTGGCGGTGTTGAAGCCTTTGGCAATGGTGGATGGTATTTGCCCGAGAAGGTTACCGACCCCAGAAACGGTTTGGGAAACAAGCCCCGGTCCGGCGGTGAGGGACTGGAAGGCCCCGGAGGCTGATTGCCAGGCATTGAGGACGAAATTCTTGACCGCTTGGAGGATTTGCGGGGCGTTGGCTCCGATGAAGCCTCCGGTCAGGCCGCCGAGGACAGCTCCTAATGGGTTTCCTCCCGACAACAAAAAGCCGAGCACGCCGCCTAGGCCAAAGCCGACGACAACACCGGTGAGTTTCGCGATGAGAGCTTTCATGAGGAGGTAGAGGACAAGCCTGGCTTTGAGCATTTTCTCAACTCTTTTGCGCAGCTTGTAGCCGAAGTCCGCCCCAACGCCGGCGCCGAAGACGCCTCCGGCAATGCCGCCGATGATACCGCCGATGATGGTACCCACAACCGGAACGACCGAGCCGATCAGGGCACCGATCGCGACGCCCGATACTGTACCGAGGACGGCTCCGGCTGAGCCGAAGACCACGCTACTGCCGTGATCAGCTACTGTTCCGATAAACTTCAGACTACCCAGGAGCGGGTTTCGCATACCCTCACGGAAGGTTTCTTTATAGTCATTGGCTATTCGTTTAACGGTCTTGAAGAACTTTCCGGTTCCGATGAAGAAGAGCTCTTGGGCGATGGCGAGGGGGAGGCCGAAGCCTGTACCGGCGAGGGCGAGCTCTTCCGCATAGCGGACCAGAGAACCGAGGCCGACCTTGACGAGGAAGGCGGCCACCCTTTTCACGGTCCAGGATGTCACTTTGATGGCGGTGCGTTTGGCGAACTTTACCATCGGCCTGGCAATCTGTCTGCCGAGATAGCGGAAGGGGAAAGTAATGGCTCTTCTGGCGTAGAAGAATGGGTGGCTGATAATATCCCCGGCTTTGAGGACCCTGCCGACCTTTTGCAGTCCCGGAGAGGTCGGGAATCTGCCGGTGATCTTGAGGCCTTTTTTGATCGAGGAGAGGCCTTTGTCCGCGTTGTGACCAATCGCCTCGGTGCGTTGGTGTAAACCGTCTTTTTGAGCCAACCGTTCCGAGAGATTTTGTGTGTTTTCAATCCTGCGCCCAACGGCTTGACGGACGAAGGCATGGATGACGGGTGGGGGGGTAGCGGCTTGGCTTCTTTCGGACCAAGTTTCGAAGCGGGTGTTCAACTGGGTTGCCAGGGTTTTGCTTTTTTTGGGATCGACACCGGCATTGACCAGTTCCGCTTCGATCTGGGCTATGGCAGTTTGTTTTTCGGGAAGATCATCGAGTGTCGCTTGGGCAAAGGCGGCTTCTTCCTGGACCGCGGCCTGGGCTTGCGAAGGACTTATCGTAAGGCTTATGGTTTCGGCGAGGATCTTCCGATCGGTTTTATTGGGAAGGGTTGCCGCAAACCAGACCTCGCGATCGGCAAGCTCATTTTGGGCGGCCAGGATAGCCTGAATGAGGTCGGGTTGAGTGATGTCCCCTTCCGGGAGATAGCGGATGGCGCGTTGGCCAATGATATGTGCAGCAGTTTGGGTGAGGGCGGGGTTGACCTCGGAGGATAAGAACGGCGAGGCCTTCGCCGAGGCGTTGATGAGGAATTGGTCATTAATATGGCGACGGAGGGTGAGGTAGTTTTGGAATCGGCTCTCGAGAGGCTGGGATCCTTCTTTCGAGATTGGCGGAGATGTCGGCGGAGGCTCTTTTATCGGAGGTTGGTCGGGCATAAAGATAGTTTAAAGTTCAAAATGAAAAGTTCAAAGTTTTAAGAGCAATACGTTAAAAGTTGATGAGATGGTTTTGTGGTTCTTTGCTCATCATAGCAGGTGGAAATGGATTAGGTAAAGAAATTTTATACTCCAGACAGAATTGGGGCCGTCTTTGCCAGTCCAAGAATGGCAGTTGCTTCTTTGCGCACACAAATGGATTGATCCTTTTCTTGCTTGCCCGAGAAAAGTATCCAAAAGAAGGGCACCCCAGCGAACGATCTCTCGGGAACTTGTTCGCTCATCCCATGTCATCAAACTCCTCGGGATAAACCCTTCGTCGGACAGTCGATGACTTTTTAAAGGAATTCGCTCACTTCATTCTCGAGTAGCTGCGTTCAAAGGGGATTTAGGGAAAGAGGTCAGTTTTGGTTTCCCGCTCATGTTCCGTTCGGGAAACTGCGGCGGCTGCAAAAGGGTGAAGAAATCTCCGTGGGCTCCTCATTCATAATTCATGATTCATAATTCATAATACATGATTCTCTCTTGAACTGAAGTTTTGCCTTTTGCCTTTTTATGTTTTGCGCTTTCACTCTTTTGCTATACTTGCGGCTATGGAGGAGAAAGAGGGTTTAGCTCCACCAGTTGAAGCGGTGAGGACTCCGGAAAAGGAGGGGTTGCTTTCGGTGGCGGAGGTGGCAAGGAAGGTTGGGAGATCGACACATCGGATTCGCAGGCTCTTGAACACCGGAAAGATAGAGGGAGAGAAGCGGAGAAGGGAGAGTAAAAAGAAAGGGTTCCCGTGGATTTGGTTCACCACGGAGAAGGCAGTATCCGCGCATTTTTCTTCTGTGTTAACTCCGAGGGAGTATGGGAAGAGAGGAGGGAGGCCGAGGAAAGCCGCGGGAGCGGCTTAACCCCATTGCTATATTGTTAAATTGCTAAATTGTTTCTGGGAGAGCCTTCATTTACTTCTTCAATTTTTCACCTGTGAATTTGATCAGATAGCGAATTTCCCTTGGAAGTTCTTGAAGTTCATTCAAGATATGTTCATATTGAACTTTCGTTAGGAGTTTGCGCTTCCAGGATTTTTGGGTCCAATCAAGAGCTTCAGTTACGGAACCCAGGCTATAGCGGTAAAACAAGATCTTATCTTTCTTAAAGAAGCGCCCGAAACCTTCGGAAATCGTTGCGGAAATTGAATCTATGGCTTTGACATATTGGATACCAACAGTGCTTTTGGCGAACTTTTCCCACGAATTCACAATCTCCCACACATGTTGTGATAGCGTCAGGGACCTTTTATAGCAATTAATGTCATTCAACTTTAAATACTTCTTCATGATTGGAACTTTACAAAAAGAGCAGCAATGTTTCAATGTAGCAATATAACAATGATTCAGTCTGCCATTGGCAGACTGAATACTGGTTGACCCTTTATAGTTTTTGTGGTAGAATACCGTTTAACTCTGGAAAATGGTGAAAATTACTTAGCGTTGGTGTTTGTAGTACTATGAAAGTAAAGCTATGGCAGAGCATGAGGATGGACTAAAGAAAAATCCGGAATCTCAAGGAAAGCCCCCCAGGAGGGAGAGGCCGGAGCGACGGGCGGCGGGGTCTTCCGGTGGTGGGTCGGAGAAGCCGAAGCCTCCGGCTGAAGCCAAGGATGTGGACAAAAGTTGGGACATGCGGGAGGCGCTTTTCAAGGAAGCGCTGGAGAAGGTCAAGGAAAAAGGAGTGGTGACAAAGCCGGAAGTTGCCGATGAGAAGCTCAAACAGCTGTTCGCGTTCCTCAAGAAAAGAGAAAAAGGGGAGGAGATACCCGAGAAAGAGCGGGCAGGTCTTTGGAAACTTCTGTTGGCAATTCTCAGGACCTTGTGGAAGGAAATCCAGAAGCTGTTTAAGGAACAGAAGTACCAGGAACTGATAGCGGCGGCAAGGGCGGCGGGGGCGAAAACGGATGCTGAGGTTATGCTTTGGCTTTTGGGAGCAAAACAGTTATCAAAGGGGGAGTCTCTCGAGCTTGAAGGATTATTGAGGGGAGGGGTGGTTGAGGAAGCCAAGCCGGAAGGGAAGCCGGCCGAGGAGGTAGCGCGACCGGAACAGGGTGGCGTTGTTGAGAGGCCGGAGAAGATTCCTGGGCCTTCGGAAGGGCCCTCCGAAGGCATGAAGGGACCGTCGGTTGAGGCGGCTGCGGAGCCTGAGGAAGAGGAAGGATTTACTCTCGGCTATCTCGACAGTGAGCTTGCTTATGCCAAGGCAAGGTTGGGTTATGTTCAGCGGGAAGTGCAAGAACTTTCTTCTGAGCATGCTCCCGTTGGTCATCGGGCAGTGCGTTTGCTCGGGGGTTATATCGATCAGCTGGAGAAGTATGCAACGCAGGTTGATGAAATACTGGAGAGACATGAAGTTCCCTCGCCCGAGTTTCTTGAGACGCTGGGGAGGGAGTTCAAGAAAGAGAGGGAACAATTCAGAAAGGATAGCGAGCATGCATTTAAATTTCTTGAGCCACAGCGACTTTATAGCCCGAGATTCTATGAAGTGCTGGGGAAAATGAAGAAGCTTGAGTACGATGGGGTGTTCCGGCGGATGAGAAAACCCACGGAGAGAGATGGGGAGGTTTTGACTCAAGCGGCCAGGGACCAGCAAGCTGAGCGGCGACAGGCAAAGCAGTCGGTTGACGGGATTTTCAACCTAATTGTTTCTGAAGCTGAGGTCGATCCCCGACAGCAGTTCAACTTCGCCAGTGAGGATTGGCAGCTTTGGGGTGAGTTTTTGGAAAAGGTGAAGAGCGGCGGAGGGATGGGTTATTACTATGACTACCAGGGTTGGTGGGTTGCGCGACGCTTATTCCACAACCTCTCGGTCACCATGGAGAGCGGCGGGGATCTGGAGCAACTTGCGAAGAGTGCGGAGATCATGGGACATTCCCGGGACCGCAGTCATATTGTTCGGATGGAACCAGGCTTGGGCGTAGCACTACGGCTAGTTGAGAAGGAAACTGCAAGCACACTTTTCGATCCGAAAAACAAGGGGAGATTGACCTTTGAGGCGCTCTCGCTTGAAGGAGGGCCGGATTCCATTGTTCAGAGCGTTTCCGAGGAGCTTTTAAAGCTTTCCCAAGCAGGGAGGGTTTTTCACTCGTTTGAGGGTGATGAGGGCGGGCGTTTTCCAGTAACTCCTGATGAAACGGAAGCAAAACGGTTGGCGGCCTTGGCTTTGAAGATCGCCAATGCCGATATGCGGACGGCGGACTATGCGGCTCAAGGAAGATTGCCGGAACGCGATGAATTAGGCCACCTTTACAGCCCGCCATTTGAGAAGATCCTGACGGCGATGAACCCGGTACGGTTCCTTGCCGACCGGTTCGACCAGTACGGGGATTCGCTTGAAACCATGGAGCGGTTGATGTCGCAGATGAATGCGATGTTGCCCGCGTTCTTTCATGGCAAACAGGATGAGCTGCTTTTGAGCAAGTTCAGCCCCGAGAACCTGTTCGGTTTTGGCTCGGAGTGGAGTTCTTCTTTTTGGCGATCTTTGCTTGCAACCAAGGCGCTTCGTGAGCGGATGGATCTGGCGCTGTCGGTACAGCTGGCGAACGCCAAACATCCGGATGATTTTACGGACGATAAGAAGGAAGAGAAGAAGGAGGCGCTCGAAAAGCGGACGAAAATACTTGAGAAGGTGCCGCAACGGATGCCTTCGCGAACACTGTCTCTACTCCCGTCAGTGGCGCATGATAAAGATGGAAGGCTTCAGGGAGTCTTTTTCCAAGGTAAAGCGGGGGAAATGGAGGCGTTTCAGAAGTATGCTGCGAACAGGGCTTTGGCTGATCAGGACTATGACCACGATAAGGAATTTATTGAGAAGAAGGCGCAGTATACCAAGGCTGAGAGAGATCGGCGTTTGCACGAGAGGAAACAGGAAGAGGTCTTTCGGCAGGAAGGTGTACGGCTTCCCGTTTGGATGATTGCGGATGAACTGGATCCCGACCACACGAAATTCGACCGGCCGGAGGAGTTTACGATGAAGATTGGAGACACAGTTGAGATCGGAGGAGAGCAGAAAATAATCAAGACGGAAAAAGATCTCGATGAGCCACGGAAGGAATGGGCTAAGCAATGTGAGAAGTGGGAGAAGAAGGTGTGGGATAGGTGGAGGGAGACTCAAAAGAAGCTCTGGCGGGTGGAGGAGGCTGCGGTGCAGGGGTACTATGAAAGGATCCGCGAGGAAGACGGTAATGGCGCACGACCTCTAGATCGGGAAAAGCAGGAAGAATATTATGAGGATTTTTTGATAGAGAACCTTTTAAATATGAAGGAGGTGCCCGGGTTGTTACCAGATGAGAATTTTAATGATCAGGAGAAAGCGCTCATCGGGAGATTGACGGCGTTTGGGGCAACGGATGGCGGGAAGAGAAGAGATCTTGCGGAGCAATTGGCGGGGATGCGGTTCAACTACGCGCCGTTTCTCGATGATGTTCTCCATGAGGAGACCGATTGGGGAGCAGGAGGACCGCGGATGTATGCCAGGCGTTTCATCGATGGAATGATGGCAGGTAAGGGAGCGGAGGGGATTTTTCACCTTGCGGCGGGTTTATCGGGAACACGGGAAGGTAGCCCACAGAGCCGCGAGGAATTTGTCAAGGGGCTACTTGAGGTTAAGCAGGCGCTCGGGCATCTTGGGGAGGGAGATAGGCAGAAGATTACCGCTTCGCTGGCAGGGGTTTTCTTAAACGACATGTACACGGCCGACCCGTGGGTTGAGGGGAAACAGCTGTATGCCCTAAAGAAACAGCTCGGTCCGCTCGGGTCAATCTTAGGATTTGTCGGAGGGTTTTTCCTGGGGCCGGTTGGAGCTCTGCGGGATATAAAGATTTTCAACCAGTCCTCCTCGGCTGCCCAGCGGCGGTTCGGAAAGAGCGGGATGAGCTTGTCAACGGCGGAGCGGTGGCGGTTCGTCCAGGAACTGCGGCCGTACATTGGGGAGGATGGTGCAAAAACGCTTGAAAAGCTCCTGCATGCCAGGAAACGGGATATCGTCCTTTCCTACCTGCATCAGTATTCTGTTCCCGGGCTCATTTTTGCAGGAGGGACAATTGTTTATGATGCATTGAAGCGCGGGATGGCGGATCTTCAGAAATATGTTCTCTCCGAATGAGTGATCGGTGGATCCTTTTATCTTCTTCTTGGTGGGAAGAGTTCTCCGCCGAGGGCTTCGCCTTTCTGTTGAACATATCCGCCCACAACTCCCCTGGCTACTCCGCCAATGGCTCTTCCGGGAGCGCCGAGGGCACCGCCAACAATGCCGGCACCGGCGGCGATCGGGGCAAAGACGCCGCCGGTAGGAAGCGGTTTCGCTTTCAGGGCTTGCTGTAAGGTTGAAACCATCTGCGGCGCAAAGAGAATGAAGAAGAAGCCGATTAACTGGAGAATGGCCTCCGCATCCACCCCTCCAGCTAGACCGATGAACGGGGGCATCCAGAACGGAGTGCCGGAAGGAATCAAGGGAGCGGTGATGTCGAACGGATCTTCCGAAGGTTTACCCGGACCGGGTTGGTAGGGGCCTAAGAGAACGGCGGCAATGAGAAAGAGCGTGGCAACGGCCGGAAAGATAAGGATATTAGAAAGGAAATTGCGCAGCCAACTGCTGAAACTTTGGGACCCCGGGAGAGCGTTGAAGAGGATGAAGATGGGGGCGAAGATGGTTTGCAGGATGATTTGAATGTAGGCTATTCCCAGTTGGAAGAAAAGCTTAAACATGGCAAAGAGCAAAGCGATCACGAAGACCGCATGGGCCAACCAGCCGCTGATTGAGCCGAGGTACTTGCCGATCGACCAATTTGCCAAGGCACTTGAAATCAGTTCCTGCACTGACTGGGCGGCATTGGCCGTCAGGCGCCAAAGCCCGGCCTTGAAGACAAGCTCAAAGAGATTCTGGGTGAGGAGGCGGTTTAACGCAATCGTCGGTTCACCGAGGAGGCCGGCTGAATCAAACGTGGCGATCAGAATATAAATACCTAGGTAGATGAGATCCACCATAAACCCGGCGATGGCATAGGAGAAAGTGATGAGGAGAAGGGTGATGACGAGTTTGGGGAGGGAATTCTGGACGTTGACTACGGTTTGGGGATCGAGTTTGGCACGGAACATGATCATAAAGCCGATAAAGATGAAGATCAAGACATAGGCAAGGTAGGCGATATTTCGGAATGCGCTCCAGACCCGGATTAAGGGGGAGAGGACAGAGTAACCTGTCCCCTGGGCATAGGCGGGTTGGGCGATGTTCATCTTGCTTGCGACATACTGGACGTAGTCGTGGGAAGAGATGGGAAGGTTACCCATCAATTTTCCAATCATCGCGGCAGCGAAGCCGATGGCACCTGGCTTTTGGGCTATGGTGGGATCACCTGCTCCACCATATCCTAGGGAGTTGCCGACCCCGGAAACAATGGCTTGGACGGTGCACTCCAAGCCGACTTCGCCGCTCTCGCACTCCTGTAAGGCTGTGGCGTGTTCTTCGGGGGTAGGGTCGTACCAGATGCCTTGGGCGTAGGCGAGGCCGGTTGAGAAAAAGAGAAGCAGGAGGACCACGCTTACGATTTTGGGAAGCAGACGGAGTTTCGGCATCGAATTCATTCTAGAACAGTCCACAGTTAAAAGTCAAAAGTCTATAGAATTATTTACTTCTTAATGTTTTCACGCTGGTTCCGAGTATTTTTGATATCTCTATAAGTTCTTTCAGCAACTGATTGATTTTGTCCTTAGCACCTTTTCCCGTATCTCGGAGGAGGGCAAGCCAGAACTTTGATTCGTTTGCGGACTTTAAGCAGTGAGAGAGGAAGTTGGCGAAATCCTTTTTGGAACTTCCGGCAATCGCCTCGACATAGTTGGCACCGATGCTTGTGCCGCTGCGTAACAATTGATTCGTGGCGATTCGAGACAAAGGATCGTTTTTGGGAAGTGTTTCGGTGAATTTCACAAGATCGGTGATGAATCGGTAGATCCGACGCTTTAGCTCCTCACTAAAGGTTTTGTTGTCCACTTTTCTCCAATACTTTCAACTTTTGACTTTTCACTGACAACTGTTTTACCACAGCTCTGCGTTGCAGCGGGCATCGTAGTAGACATACGGGATGTCGTAGAGGAGGGGAGAGAGTTTGTTTAAGAGGTTTTCTTTGGCACAGTGGATGTAGCCAAGGTAGCGGAAGTAGATCTTGGCCATGCTCCCGGGAACGGTTCCCGGCGGGGCACCGGCCTCGGCGAAGTCATCGAAATAGGAATAGCCGATGAAGGATTCTCCCGGCCAATCGTAGATGGCTTTGCCGATTTCGGTGCGGAAGGGGGTAAAGATCGACTGGACTTGGTGGACGGTGTTTTCCCAGATGGAGCGAAGGTAGGGGGTGTAGGTAAGGACGTAGCCGGGGGTAAAGGCGATCTTGATGGGGACTAACATCTCCTCACAGCGGCCTTGCTCGGCTGCACCTGGCAAAGTAGTCCAGGAGCCGGAACCCGGCTCTCCGGCGATGCCGCCGGAGCAACGCTTGGTGATGTAGGGGGTTGGATAGCAGGCCCCGCTGTTACCCGTCGAGAGGGTGGACACCCAAGAGCCATTTTGACAAACGCCCCAGCCGTAGATGTCGCAATCGCGGCGGGCGTTTTGCACGCAGTACTCTCCGTCTGAGGGGCTCGAGGGCGACGATTGGCAGGCCGAGAGCCGGCAGTATCTGAACGGACAGCGGCGGATGGCGGAAGGCTCGGAGCCGTCGACATCCCCCGAGGCGCAGTAGGTGGTGTCGGTGACGCCGGAGAGGCACTCGTTGGCCTGACAGACAAAATCTTTGTACTCCTCATAATAGGGTTGGGGGACGATCTTGGGATTATCTGGATTTGATATGGCATGTCTGGCAATGAAGTTTAGGGAAGTATCCAGGGCGTAATCACCGGGCGAGTAGTAGGCTTGTCCCAGATTACAGAGGTCCCCGCGTACGCAGGCGTTGTAGAAATAGGAATAGGATGCATCAGACCACGGACCGGCAGGGCAAGCGGTTCCCAAGTACGGATCCGTTTCTTCCGCAACCATGGCTTCACGTACTCTTGAGGAGAGCATGGATTGGAGTGTGGTTGAAACGGCATTAAGGCGGGGGAGGTGGGGTAGGGAGACGGGTACGGCCAACGAGACTTCGCTCCTAATGCCAGTGACAAACCACTGGAGTGGTTCTGGATTGATTTGGACGAAACCTTTGGCGTCTTCACGGGTAAACATCGGAACGTTGGCCCAAAGTTTGCCGTAGAATGTTCGCTCCCAGGCATTGCGGGAGGCGTTATAGGCTCGAATGCAGGCGTCCTTCCGAGCGAGGTCCGCGATCATGCCGCAGGTATACGTTGGGGGGAAGTGCCCGATGAACTGGGTCATACGAACCGGTGTTCCCGTTCCCCAGCGAGTGACGTTACTCCCTGCATGGTAACCGACGATATAGTTGTGAATGGTACCGGCCCGGGCTCTACCAATATTTTGTTTCTTTAATTCATCCTGCTTCGAGAGGGGAGCGAGCTTTCGGAAGACCCCCAGCCTGTTCCAGAGAGCATACCATTCCGGCTTGTCGTCCGGTTCTGGTTCAACCAAACCTTCGTAATAGGCGCGGCCTTCAAGGTAGTCGGCGACGTGTTCCTGGGCACGGTTGAAGTAGGTGAGATCGCTGCCGTCGCGGTTGATCGAGACGAGGGGTAGTTCGTATTGATTGAGGTTGATGGAGTACCTTCCGCCGAAGGCACGGATGAAACAGGGATAGTCGTCATCGTACTCGGTTCCGGCGCAGTCCTCCCGGTTTTTCATGAATTGGGTATCTTTGGCGGCCCAAGGCCGCATGGCGCAGTAGGGTTTGTCGGTTTGCTCAATTGTACGGGCCGATTCCGGTCCGCAGATCTCTCCCGGATAAGGCCGGAGCGGGTGGGGTTCGGTGGGGTCGATGGCGCAACTGGTGACCGGTTGGGCGAAAGCCTGTTGAGGATTGGAGGAAAGCCAAAGGCCTCCGACTACTGCCATCACGAGAACGGCGCAAAGAAAAACTTTCCGCATGACGAGATCAGTGTAGCATAGGAATTAGGGGAGAGGGTAGGGGGTCTAGGGTAGAGAGCGAATAGCGAATAGCTAATAGCAGAGAGCAAAGGGCGAAGGGCGAATGGCAAATAGCTAATAGCATAGGGCTTAGAGCAAAGAGCGAAGGGAAGAGAACGGAGAACAAACGGAGAGAAGAGAGCGGAGAGCAGAGAGCCAATAGCAAATAGCTAATAGCAAATGGCATATGGCAGATAGCTGATAGCAAAAAAAACAGAGAGGGGCGGGTGAGGATAGGTTAGGAGGAAGGGAGGGTGAAGATAGTAACCTTAACGCCGGTGAATTGTTCGATGAAGAGAAGCACAAACCAAGCAAGGACAAGGAGCGCTACCCCTACGATGCCGTAGGTGAGGGTGCTTTTGGCTTGCTGCACGGCTTTGGGGTCTCCGCCTGAGGAAAGATACTGGATGCCTCCGAGGAGGAGCATGGCAAAGAGGGCGATTCCGGCCAGGGCTACCGATACTTTAATGATGTTTCCGACGATTGGTTCCAGATCGGCGAAGGTGTTCGGGGATCCGCCCGGCTTGACGAGAGCGGCATAGCTGTTGGGGGGATGGAAGACTGCGAACCACACTATCAGCGTTAGCAAAATGATAGCGAGGCATGGGAATTGTCTCTTTTTGACGATCTGTGGCAGGCAGTACTTCCTGGATGTGATTTTCCCCATACCTCACGCTTCGCTTGACGCGATATGTTTTCCTTCTCTGTTTGGCTTTTTACCGGACTTAATATCCGGTCGGAAGGGTGATCCCTTCGAGTACCGTGATGCCAAAGAAGAACTCGACCAATCGAATCACGGCGTAGGCCGCAGCAATGATCGCCATACCCACGAGGGCACTGGAGATTCTGTTCCTGGCAGCTTCGACATTGGCTTTATCTCCGCCTGAGGTTATCCACTGGATTCCTCCCCAGACCAAGAATCCAAACACGATGATGCCTGAAACCAGGAACGCGGCACCGATGGCACCAGCGATGAGCGAACCGACATCCGTAATTTGGAATCCTACGGGTCTGGTTACGGTGATTGCTCCTGATGGAGCGGCAAAGGCAACTCCGAATAGGTTAAGCATTGTCTTCACCCCCTCTCAAATGGTCGCCGTCTCTGAGATATCGTTGTTCGTCAAGACGGGTGGTTAGTAATCTTTTGGTCTATAGCCTATTATTGACTAAGCTTTCGGAACTGTCAATTCTTTATGTATTAGGATGGTTGTCTACCGCGTGATGATTACCCCCTGTAGCCCGAGGAAGTAGAGCACCAAGAGATAGATCGCCCAAGTAGCGGCAATGAGGACCAGACCGATTGCGGCATTGGTGATTTTTGAGCGTGCGTTTTCGACTTGGGCCTTATCTCCGCCGGAGGTTAACCAGCGAAAGGCTCCCCAGATGAAGTAGAGGAGAAAAAAGATCCCTGCAAACAAAAGCGCGGCGCCTAAGATACCCGTAATGAGGTCTCCGACGTCCGTGATGCGGAAGAACGTGCCGATGTCAAGCTCCGGAGCGATGTTGATAGTAACAGGGAGGATAGGCATTAGGGTATAGGGTTTAGGGTATAGATAACGAATGGCAAATAGCAAATGGCTGATGGCGACTGGGTCAATGGCATAGGTGTTAGGGACTGGGAATTGTGAATGAGAGGGATTCGAGGAACGGGATGTTCAGGAGCCTACCCAAGAGTTCGATGATGGCAACGGATGCTACCAGGAGAACCAAGCCGGTGGCGGCGGTGGTGATCTTTTCCCTCCCCGATTCGAATTTGGACTTGTCGCTCTCTGCGGTCATCCAGCGAAAGGCCCCCCAGAGGAAGTAGAGGACAAAGGCGATACCACCCATGACTACGCCGGCTTTCCAGATACTGGCGACCATTTTCGCGAGGACGGCTCCGGGATCACCAGTTGAGAATGTTGGGGCGGCGGGGTTGGTGATGTCGGCGTAGGCATGACTAGCGTAGGGCAGAGGGCTAAGGGCAAAGAGCAGGAAGCATATAGCATGTAGCGTACCCACCATTCGTTTCACGATTTTGCGTAGACTGCCTATTCGGCCGTTTCGCAAATCGGAAACTTCGGTGGGCAAGTAGCGTTTAGCGTATGGAGTAAGGGAAAGGCGTTTTGGTTTCATGATTTATGGCCTGATGCGGTTGATGAGCGCATTGAGTTTCAAGATGTCGACGCCAACCAAGGTGCCGACAATGCCGGTGATTGCCCAGGCAAGGACGATGATGATGATTCCTATCGCGGCGTTTGTCAGGTAGGATTGGGCCTTTTCCACTTTTTGCTTGTCTCCACTGGAGGTTAGCCAAGTAAAGGCGCCGAGAACAAAGTAGATGAGAAAGGCGATGCCGCCGATGACCGTTAGAAAACCAAGGACGGTTGAGAAAAACCTTTCGAGAGTTACGCCGGGTGTGCTGCCTCCGGTTTGGAAAATGCCTGTACCGGTGATCGGTTCAAAGGTGGCTGCAAAGGCTTTAGAAATCATGAATCATGAATTATGAATTAAGAATTATGAATTAAATTCATCCTCCTGGGCCGGTGATGGTGGGCCTAAGAATAGCGTCTGCAGACCCATAGAGCAGCAATCCAAGGAGGCCAGCGATGGCGAACGAAACGATGACGACAGCGAGACCAATTAACGATTGATAGATCTTTTGCCAGGAGCGTTGGATAGCTTCCGGATTTCCCGAGGCGCCGATGAAGCCGATGCCAGCCATCACAATATTGATAAAGGCATAAATCCCAGCAAAGATGGTGACGATGCGGATGATGTTTGAGAGGAGGAGGGTTGCGGAAAGGTATGATCCGTAGGCGGGGAGCGGGTTACCGATGTTGCCGATGAGTCCGATGATGCCCATAGCTTTCTTCTTGTATTCTAAAGCCCAGGATTTAAGAGATCAAGACCAGTTAGCACCTCAACGATTTGCACGATCCAATAGGCAGTTACTACCAGGACTAGTCCGGCAATCCCTGCGGTAATGGCATTCTTGCCACCTTCGACTTGTTTAGGATTTCCTGCGTTGGATATCATGGCTACTCCACCAGCGAGGAAGATGAGGAAGGAGATGACTCCGGCAGCAACGATTGAGAACCTTAAGAGGGGGGTGATGTAGTCGCCGAGTGTCCTACTTCCGGCAAGGGGATAAACAGAACCGATGTTGAGGGCGTGGGCAGGGGAAGGAGAAAGCGTATAGCGTATAGCAAATAACAAATAGCTAGTAGCAGACAGCAAACCCGCCATCCGTTTCGCGATTTTGTACAGACTGCCTGTTTGGCCGTTCCTCAAATCGGAAACCACGGCGGGCAAGTGGCGTAGAGACAACGAAGGGCGTGAGATTTGTGACCGTTTCATCTTATATTTCAGTGTAGCATAGGAATTAGGGTAGAGGGTAGGGGGTTTAGGGTAGAGCCCTTCGGCAGGCTCAGGACTATAGCCCTTCGACTCCGCTCAGGGTAAACGTCTCGGGTCTAAGGGGGAAGTGTTTGGAGTTTGAGTTTGAGGTAGAATACGAAGAAGTGTATGGATGTTGAGAAACAGGACGAGCGGAAGTTGGTACGGGCGCTTCTTCATGGCGAAGTGCGGGCGCTTGAAACGTTTTATCGACATTATGCTTTGCGCCTCGGTTCGTTTATCCGCCAGCGGGTCGTTTCGGCGCAAGATGCGGAAGAGATTCTCCAAGATAGTTTGCTTTCGGCGCTGGACTCCTTTGTCCTTTTTTCAGGAAAGTCGAGCCTATTTACCTGGCTGTGCGGGATCGCTCGGCATGAGATTTCTGATTACTACCGTAAGCGAACCATAAAGAGCGTGGTGTTTTCCCGTTTGCCGTTTGTTGAGGGATTTGTCAGCCGGGCGCTCGAGCCGGATGCGAAACTCATGCGGAAAGAGTACGAAAAGCGTGTTCGCCGGGCACTGGAGTTGATTTTGCCTCACTATCGGGAGATGCTAGAACTCAAGTACATGGATGGCTTGACGGTTGCGGAGATTGCCCGGAGGCTTGGAATGAGTTTTAAGGCTTGTGAATCGGCCCTGGTGCGGGCCCGTCGCGCATTTTCCCTGGCATATGAGGAGAGTTGAGGGACGCTCGGGGTGGCAGCGACATTTGTTCGATTGCATGACGGTTTAGCATAGCTGCTACTGGACTTTGATGAGCTTGCCAGGCCGCTTGCCTGGCCTATGCAATCTCCACAAATTTCGTTTCCTTCCCTCTTTTATATGAGAATGATTTCCAAAGAACTGCGACGTCGGCTTGTGGAAAACCGACGGCTGTATCGCGATGAATCTCCGTTCTCTGTGCTTGATACTCCTTGGGCAAGGTTTGTGGCGCCCTGGTTGGGGACCAACCCTTGGAAGGTGATGGTGCCGACTGCATTGATTCTGACGCTTGTACTCCGGCTCATTTTCGGACGCGAATTCTCGGAAGCAGTCTTGCGGGTGCTGGGAGGGTAGGGGAGAAAGCTCAAAACTCAAATGGCAAAACTCAAAGCCACAACTCAAAACTCAAAACTTTTTGCACTGTCTCAAGGGTTGGCGTTTGGGGTGTGGGTGGTGTATCACGGGGTGCGGCTATGTGTCGGTTTGGTTATCCATCCGTACCGGACGATGCGGGAGATCATGCGGGGTCTCTGGTTTGTGCCGCTTGTTTTCGTTCCTGCGGCACTTTTAATCTGGATTTTTGTGACTGGGAGAATAGCGGCATGGGTGGTTGATGTGCCCTCTGCCCTGCGTGACTGGATCGGGCTTTTTTATGCTACCCTTCTTTTGTCCTTGGGGCTGTGGCAGGCCTTGCTTCTGTACTTGGCGGTGCGGTTTTGGGCGGGATTGAAGAGATAGTTGATAGTTTAAAGTGAAAAGTTAAAAGTTTATTCTTCAAAGGGAAATTCTTCCATAGTCCTTACCTCATACTTCTTTCACTGCTGCGTTCAAAGGGGGTACCAGGGATTCGCGAGAACCTGTTCTCGATACGCTTCGCTCAAAGGGGATAGGGGGCGAAGGATTTGTTCCGTTTTGTGCGACTCACTTCGTGTGACGGTTGAACAGCGGGGGTACAAGACAATTGGGTCGGATCAGGTTCAAGTTGTTCTTCAGGCGTATAACCAAACGCGAAGCTGTGAACGGGCGAGTATGACTGACGGAGTCTTTTGTTCATCCGCGACAGTGAACAGGATCGTGAATGCGGCGGCTGAAGAAGGAGTACTGAACCCAGGCGTTAAACGGGAAAAAGGGAGACCGGCGATTGAGCGGGGCCATATTCTGGATTTGGTGGAAGCTTTTCCCATTGCGAGCGTTGGCCAGATCGCACGCCTTGCGGATGTTTCAGAGAACACGGTATACCGTGCCAAACGAGGCGAATGATTTTTTGGTTTATTGACGACTGACAGTATGTATGAATGTTGAATCTCCTGCTTCGGCTTGGAGACAGGGACCGTTTCGACTCAATCCCCAACCTCATCTTGAGCAATTGGCTCAGTATAACCCGACTCTTCCCTTAGCGCATGAGCGGTCTTCCGATGAGGTTCGCGAAGAGGTCCATCAAAGGTTGGCTGAAAATCAAGCGATTGCCATAGACGTTTCGCAAGACTTGATGGTTGAGCAAGAGGCAGGGTAACAGGCGGAGCTTGTCGTGTTATTTGAAATCTGGCCTCAGGGCCAGAGTTTTTCTGTTGGAGAGGGGAACCTATGCGCCATGAGATTCCGGGACAACCATATGGGACAATTTACAGCTTCACGACCGTGCATGAAGCTCCGAGCACCCATGAGGAGTTTGCGCCGTACGTCGAGGCGTTGATTGATGTTGAGCAGGGGAACGACAAGACCCGCCGACTGAGCATGCGGATGACTGATATTGATCCTGCTGAGGAAAGAAGGATTGGAGATCCGGTAGAGGTGGTGACTCGAATTTGGAAGAAGGATGGCAAAAGAGGATTGATCATGCATGGATACGCGGCGAGGGCGCCTATTGGATGGCAGAGAGCAGAGCCCGTTGGGGGAAGGACGGAGGAATAATGGAAAAACTTGTCGTGGTAAACGGAAGTGACCAGATTTTGGGGATGAAGGAGAAATTGGCCTGTCACCTGAGACCGGAAACACTCCACCGGGGGTTTGCCGCGTTTATCCTTGATGATACAAACCGCCTGCTCCTCAGCAAGCGGAGCCGGAAGAAACCGCTTTGGCCGCTCTCTTGGGATAACTCATGCAGCAGTCATCCGTATCTTGGGGAAAGTTACCGTGCTGCCGGAGAGCGGCGGATCGCATTTGAGCTTGGGTTTCGGGTACCGCTTCGGCATCTTTATAAATTTAAGTATCAAGCGGATTACAACGACAGGCTTGCGGAACATGAGGTGTGTGGCGTGTTGGTTGGGAGATATTCCGGAGCTGTCAAACCGAATCCGGAAGAAGTTTCCCAAATTCGGTGGGTGTCTTTGCCGAAGCTTATTGCGGAGATTGCCAAAGAGCCGTCCGTTTTCACCCCATGGCTCCGGATTGCTGTAGAGAAAATTCAGGCAGACAACACTTATCGGCAAGTCTTTGATGGGAAGAAAGGGGGGGAGCAGTATGTTTCGAGGAAGAGCAGAGGGTGATCCCTTTGATCGACCCATGAGCCGGGAAGAGCTTGATCGTGTGGCGGGGCAGGTGGCTTCTGGGTCAACCACTCCCACACCAGGGTTTTGGCAGCAACTGGGTTTTGAGGGCGATCCTCAACCGTCGATTAAGGAGGTTGCCAGCGAAACTCAGGGAGGGGAGAGTTAAGCGGGTGGTCTGTTCTGCGCCGGGGAAGCTGATTTTGACCGGAGAACACAGCGTGGTTTACGGAGAGCCAGCTCTCATTGGGGCGATTAGCCTTCGTACCAGAGTCTTGGCTCGGCGGCACCGGGATGCGACGATCTCCGTTTCTTCGTTGCAGCTTGGCGGTTGTCGTGAGGAGACGGCAGATTCGCTTCATCAATTTTTGGAGAAAGCAGAATTGGCTTTGAGAGATTTTGAGGAGCGGGGTGAGCTTCGACAGTTGGAGCGGTTACGACGGGACCCGTATGTTGTGGCGAAGATTGCTTTGGGAGAGGTGTTCGATGTGCTTGGGAAAGCTAGCGGAGGATTGCGGATTAGGATTGACTCGAAGTTGCCGGTTGGTTCAGGTCTGGGGTCTTCGGCAAGCGTGGCGTCTGCAGTGATTGGAACAATCGGACGATTGTATGATAGGCGATGGAACTTAGACCGTGTGAACGCTTTGGTGTATCAGACGGAAAAGATTATGCACGGAAGACCGAGTGGAGGGGATAATACGGCGGTTGTGTATGGGGGTATTTTACGGTTCAGGAAGATAGGAAGAAGATTTTCGTTCAGGCGGATCGGGCTGGCGAAGGGATTGTTGCCCAAGATCATTTTGGTTGACAGTGGGAGGCCTACTGAGACAACGGGGGAGATGGTGGAGGGAGTAAAAGTCAAAAGTCAAAAGTCAAAAGTCAAAAGTATCATCCGAAAGATGGGAAAGATTTCGAGAGCATTTATTCACGACTACCGCAATGGAGAATTCAGTGTTAACCTGATTCAGGACAACGAGCGGTTGCTGGAGGAATTGGGGGTCGTTGGTACTCGTGCGCGAGCTATGGTACGGGCGATAGAAAGATTAGGAGGGGTAGCGAAGATAAGCGGGGCGGGAGGGATTCGGGAGGGTTCTGGGATTTTGATTGCCTATCATCACAATGTCATAAAGCTGCGGAACTTTCTTGTAAAGAAGGGGTGGAAACCCTTTCCTGTTAGACTGGGGGTGGAGGGAATTCGATGCCAAGCGTAACGGCATCTGCTCCAGGGAAATTGATGCTTTTTGGCGAGCATGCGGTGGTATATGGCCATCCCTGTATCGTGACCGCGGTTTCCAAACGGATGCGGGTTCGCGTCGGTTTCAATGGGAAGGGCGCGATTGTTGTCCACGCTCCGCAAATGGGATTGGTCAATTATCACAAACGCATTACTGATTTAGGCAAACAAGAAGTTCCCAAACCGGTTCGATTTATTGAACTATTAGTGAAGAATTTCAGCCGAACCTATGGTCTTAAGCGCGGTTTGGACATTGTCACCGAGAGCGAGTTTTCTTCAGATTACGGGTTTGGTTCTTCGGCGGCGGTTTCGGCAGCACTGGCTTTTGGGATTACCGAGCTTCTTTCCATGAAGTTGACGAAAAAAGAGCTGTTCGACCTTTGTTATATGACCGTTTTGGACGCCCAAGGCGTGGGTTCGGGCTTCGATGTCGCGTCGGCAATTTACGGAGGGACGCTTTACTTCGTCGGAGGAGGAACGGTGGTACAGCGTATCCGCGCTCCCAAACTTTCCCTGATCGTCGGATACACGGGAGTTAAGGCTGATACCCCGACCTTGGTCCGACAGGTGGCCGAGCAACGCCGGCGCGACAGAAAGCGCGTTGATCAGCTGTTTCGAAAGATAGCCTGGGTTGTTCGTGCGGGGAGGATTGCCGTTGAGAAAGGGGACTTCGAAGCCTTGGGACGGCTGATGAATCACAATCAGACGCTATTGGCGGAATTGGGTGTGAGCAGTGAGGAGCTGGATCGGCTGATTCAGGCTTCGCGGAGGGCAGGGGCTTTGGGGGCAAAACTCTCCGGTGCCGGAGGCGGAGACTGCATGATTGCTTTGGTTGATTCGGCACATCGTAAGGCGGTTCTCAAAGCAGTTGCCGAGGCTGACGGACAGGTCCTGTCTGTTTCGGTTGGCGCGAAAGGCGTTGGGAATGGTATCTCATGATGAAGAAAACGGCAATCGCACCGGCTAATATTGCCCTCATCAAATACTGGGGTAAGCGAGACGCTTCACTTAATCTTCCCCTCAATAGCAGTTTTTCCATGAATCTTTCGGAGCTGTCTACGACGACGACCATTCAGTTTCGTCAATTAAAGAAAGACGAGATTTCCCTCGATGGTCACGACGCAACTACGGAGGATCGGGAACGAGTCGTCCGTCACCTTGATCGAATACGGAAGATTGCCGGAACGTCTTTTCGGGCCCGGGTTGTGAGCAGGAATACTTTCCCAACAGGCGTGGGTATTGCCTCTTCGGCGTCGGGGTTTGCAGCGCTGACGCTTGCGGCAACAAGAGCTCTCGGTCTGCGGCTTTCGGAGAAGCAACTTTCTCTCTTGGCAAGGAGAGGGTCGGGATCGGCGTGCCGCTCCGTCCCCGATGGATTCGTCGAATGGGTTGTCGGGAAGAGGGACGAGGATTCCTACGCTTTTTCCCTCCACCCGCCTGATTTTTGGGATATTCACGACGTGGTGGTGTTGGTGAGTCGGCGGATGAAGAAGGTGACATCGACGGAAGGCCATTCTTTGGCGCCGACGAGCCCGTTTTTTCAGGTGAGACTCCGCGATATTCCCCGCAGGCTGTCACTTCTTAAAAAAGCCCTCAAAGAAAAAGATTTCAGCACGTTTGGGAGAGTTGTTGAGGAAGAAGCGCTGAATATGCACGCTGTCATGATGACCAGCAGTCCGCCACTCTTGTATTGGGAGCCTGTTACGCTTAAGGTTATGCTTTTGGTCTTTCAGATGCGAGATGAGGGACTTCAAGCGTATGTTACGCTTGATGCCGGGCCGACGGTTCACGTGATTTGTCAAGCGAACGATGCGGAGCGTTTGGCTCGGAAGTTGCGGACGGTTGAGGGAGTGATCGCGGTTATCGATAACAAACCGGGAAAGGGAGCGAGGGTGGTAGAGGAGCACTTGTTCTAATTGTCCTATTGCCATATTGCTCTATTGTCTCTGGTCTCCAACAATATAACAATGAAACAATACAGCAATTTTCCTCGCCACGTGGCGATCATCATGGACGGGAACCGGAGATGGGCAAGGCAGCACAAACTTTCCGCCGTTTCCGGTCATGATTATGTTGTTGAGCGCGTCTTGGAGCCGTTGGTTGATCGGGCGATTGCGCTGGGTATCCCTTTTTTGACGTTTTGGGCGTTTTCGTCCGAGAATTGGGGCCGGAACCGAAGAGAAGTCCAAGGGATACTGAACATCTTTCGGAAGGGCTTACAGCGGAGTGCCAAGCGGCTGTTTGAGAAAGGGGTGAGACTCCGGATTTTGGGGGAAATTGACAAATTCCCTTCCGATATTTCCGTGGCGGCGAAGGGGTGGGTTGAGAAGAGCAAAAGCAACAGGCGAATCACGGTCAGCTTTGCACTGAATTATGGAGGAAGGGATGAATTGCTGAGAGCAATTAATAAATTGCTTCAGCAAGTTCAAAGTTCAAAGTTCAAAGTTCAAAGTTTAGATGAGGAGAGATTTTCTTCGTTTTTAGACACAGCGGGGATGCCGGACCCTGACCTTATCATCCGGACCGGAGGGGAACAGCGGCTGTCCGGGTTTATGCCGTGGCAAAGCATCTACAGCGAGCTCTATTTTCCCGAGACCCTGATGCCGGATTTTACCCCGGAAAATTTTGACAAAGCTTTGGTTGAATATCAGCGCAGGCAAAGAAGATTTGGGAGATGACAAAGCATTTTCTCAGTGCTTCATGGCCCCAATGTCTTAGTGTTCGGCTTCTATATCTTTCCAGTTGAGAATGCGAAGTCTTTTGACAGAAGAGAAATGCTTTGCATTGCTTGTGATCAAGATAAGGTTTTCTTCAAGGGCGGTAGCGGCGATCAGCGCATCCAAAAACTGCAGGTTGTGAGAGAGGAAAAATTTACTCAGGAGAGCAATTGCTTGGTTGCTTATTGATGTTGTGATTGGGAGAAGGTTGAGATCCCGAATAGCTTGCTTTACTGCTTGTTGTTCTCTCTTGTTTTCTGTTCCCTGGATGAGTTCAGCAACGGTAACGTGGGAAATCGATGGAAAAAATTTGAGAAGAAAAGAAGTTGCTTTATGGCTGCCGCGGAGGTGATCCACGAGAACCGTTGTATCAACCAGGTATTTTTCCATATCTGGTGCTCATTTTGTGGCGCAGGTTTGCCGCCCATTTGGAAGAATCTTGGATGTCAGTTCTGTGTTTCCAGGCACCAAAGCTTGCCTTCAGTCCAGTTCCGCTTTTTTTCTGCATAAACGATGCAGGGAGGGGGCTAAGGAGCGCTCTTGGCTTTCCGAACTTCGTGATCAGAAATTGCCTCTTGGCGATGGCGACCTCTTCCACTAAGCGGGATAGTTGGTTTCGGGTTTCTTTGATGGATATTGTTTGTTGTGTCATGATGCTACGGTACCACACCTCGATAATTATGTCAACATTGTCAACAATGTACATTTGTACATACTGTGAGATTGCGGAATACCGAGGCAGGAAGAGGAGGTTCGGAAGATAGGACAGAGGGCGTAGGGCGTAGAGCAAAGAGCAAAGGGTAGATCCCAGTGAGATAACTTTCATATCTCACGGGAGCCCGTGAAGTACGCGCAGCGTTACTTCACTGGGAGAGCAAATAGCAGAGAACAGGGGGGGGAGAGAAGTTTTCTCTAGGTGAAGTATCCAGGTACGCCCAAAAAAACTTCAATGATTTGTAAGATCCAGTAGGCGGCGAACACAAGAAAAAAGCCAATGAGGCCGACCGTCAGCCTGCTTTTCCCTTTCTCGATTGCGTCCGGATTGCCGGCGGAGGTCAGAAGCGTATACCCTGCGGAGACGATCATAGACAGAAGGATTAGGCCGGCTATGGCAAAAACATAGGGCATGAGGCTGTTTAGGATGGACCCGAGGCTTGAGAGATTCCCCGTTCCCGTGCCATATCCCGGCGGGTTGTTGACCGGACCGACTCCTGGAATAGTGAAGTAGAGCATCATTTTCAGTTACCGTTGCGATCCAATTCGCCCCTGAATTAGAAAAGACCGAGAATATCTACCCCGATTAATTCAAGCAGAAACGTTGAGAAGATCATCATCAGGAGGCCGACGATGGCTCCGGTAAACACTTCCTTGCCGCGATTGACCGCCTCTGGGTTGCCTCGGGAAGTCAGCACGAAGCCGGCACCGATAATCATCATGAGGAAGGCGATGCCTCCGCCAAGGCCGAGGAGGATTCTTACCGCTGCCATAAGGAATTGACTGGGATTTGTCGGAATACAGCCGAGGGCCGTATCGAGGACCTGATCACGGGAGGCCCCACACTTTTCCGGGTAGAACGCGTATATCTGGTTTGATGTGTGTAGGAGTATCGAGATGATAAACAGCGGGAGGGTGATCAGGACAGCAGCTTTTCTCATTTTGTTTTAAGTGTAGCAGAGTGAAGTAATGGATGGCAAATGGCGGATAGCAGGGGATAGGGTTTAGGGTAAAGAGCAGAGAGCGGAGAGCAGATCCCAGTGAGATAACTTTCATATCTCACGGGATCCCGTGAAGTACGCGCAGCGTTACTTCACTGGGAGAGCAAATGGCAGAGAGCAGACTTGGTATCGGGGTATAATGGGAAAGATGGGAAGGCGAGTGCAAAGTGCAAAGTGCAAAGTGCAAAGTGTTTTCAGAAGAAATACAGTCTTTCTTCTCTTGATGTTTCTTGGTATTTCCCTTTTGTTATCACTCTTTGCTTCTGTGACTTCTGTAAGTGCGGATGAACTGATGGATATCCAAAAGCAGATTGAGGATCTTTCGCGGGCACGGGAGCTTTCGGTTGCAGCCACCACTCCATTGGAGGCGGAGGTTAAAAAACTTGACGTGAAGATTTCCGGGATTGAGAAACAACTGAAAACTGCGGCGCAAAAGATTGATGAGCTTGGGGACAGCATCGTCCAAAGGGAGGAGGATCTTTCCATTCAGTATGCCCTGTTGTCGGCCCGGATTCGGAGCTACTACAAACGGAGTAAATATTATTCTCCCCTGTTGGTTTTTTTCTCTTCGACGAATGCCTCCGAGATTGCCCGGAACATTTCTTACCAAGCAGCTGCGGCAGATGAGGATAAGCGCATCATTGTTACCGTGACCGAAGATTTGATTCAACTGGAGGAAGATAAGAAACGGGTTGAGGAGGACCGGAAGCGGTTGGCTGTCCTTTCGGCGCAGCTTGACCGGGAGGCGGCATTTTTCCGCAAAGAAATCAAAGGGGCTAAGGAATACCAATCGCAACTATCGTCGAAGATTGCGGCTCTCACCGCACGGCAACAGGAGATTCTGACCGAGAAGTCCGGTACCTTTCAGACGACCGTGGGAGAGGTTCCGCTGGCTGATGATCCGGCGAGCCGGCCCGACTACAATCCCGGGTTTTCTCCCGCTTTTGCTGCCTTCTCCTTTGGAGCTCCCCATTTCAAAGGCTTGAGCCAGTACGGGGCGCTTGGGAGGGCGAAGAGCGGACAGGGGTATCGACAGATCCTTGAGGCGTATTATGGGAATGTAGAGGTTCGGAAGGAGGGGATGCCTTCGGAGATCAATACGAGCGTCGGACGGTTGGCGTTTGAAGGGCGATACCTGCGGGGGATTGCTGAAATGCCAGCCAAGTGGGCCGATGAGGGCGGCTATGAGGCGCTGAAGGCGCAGGCCGTCGCGGCACGAAGCTACGCTTTGGCGTATGTTGGGTGGAGGATGGGAAACCGGAATGCCAACGGCACGATCTGTGTGACCGAACAATGCCAGGTGTACACCAATGCCAAGGCGGATAATCCGGGACGGTGGGCAGATGCGGTGCGGGAGACCGAGGGGGAGATTTTGGTCAGCCGCTTGAGTTCGGAAGTGGTGAATACGTGGTACGCCTCAACATCCGGCGGATACCAGGAGTCGTACACTTCTTTGGGTCATGCGACCCCGGCATTTTGGGATACGTCGAGCGGACGGAGCGGATGGACCAGTCAAGCATATGAAAAGACCGCAGATAGCCCCTGGTTCTATAAAGGCTGGTACCGGTCGCGTTCGGGGGATTCCTGCGGCAGGAGCCATCCCTGGCTTACGAGCGAGGAGATGGCGGATGTTCTCAACGCGTGGGTGGTTTTGATTAAGCATGGGCAGAGTGACGATCGAGTTACCCCCCAAGGTTCTTGCTGGGGCGGGAGTCCGTACTCCATATCGGAACTGCGGAGTCGGGCAGCTTCGTTGAGCGTCGGGTACTCCGCTGTTTCCGGAGCCTCCGTGGTGTACAGTGACAGCGGGGTGACCGCAACTGTTTCGTTTCAGACCAATACGGGCGATGTTACGATATCGGGAAGCGATTTTAAGAAGGCATTCAACCTGCGGGCGCCGGGACGGATTTCGTTAAAGAGTGGGCTGTTTAATGTCGAGAGGAAATAGGTCATTAAGTTAAAAGTTAAAAGTTTAAAATTAAAAGTTACAGTTTTAAGTTTCAAGTTGTTTGTTTATAACTTTTGACTTTTTACTTTTAACTTTTCACTTTACATTTTCAACTTACAACTTGCTTGAGGGTTGGGTAGAATATCCATAGGGGGCTAATGGAACAGCGACTGGAGTTACACCCGAATAGAGAGGAAGAACATCATCTGCCGATGCCGGAAAGCGTTGCGAACGAAAAACCGACCGGTAATCCGCTTTCGGCTTACATGATAAAACCGAAGATCCATTTTGAAACCCAGGATAGAGAAGAGAAGGTTGTTCTCCTTCTTCGGCGGCATGTGATTACCAATTTCCGGTGGATTCTTTTGGTCGCTTTTCTTTCCGCGGTTCCGGCCTTTTTTGAGTTCTTTCCGCTGTTTGGTTCGTTACCGGAACGTTTTCAGATGATCGTCGTTGCCATGTGGTACCTATTCAACGTTGCTTACATCTTTGAGCATTTTCTTTCCTGGTACTACAACGTCTACATTATTACGGATGAGCGGATTATTGATGTTGACTTTTATTCCCTCATCTATAAGAAGGTTTCTGAAACCAAGATTGATAACATCCAGGATGTGACGTTTGTGACCGGGGGGGCGCTTAGGACGTTGTTTGACTACGGAACCGTCTATATCCAAACCGCCGGCGAAATGCGCGAATTTGATTTTGAAGAAGTGCCCCATCCGGATCGGGTGGCGAAGGTTTTAAACGAGCTCATTTTAGAGGAGGAACAGGAGCGGCTTGAGGGAAGAGTGAGGTAGGAATAAGGAGTAAGGAGGAGGGTTTTCTTATGCCGGGCGTTGAGCTTCCAGCGGTGATTGAAGGCGGCGTTTGGGGGATTGCCAAGCTGTTTGTCCTGCTTGGCCTGCTTCTCTATTTAGCATTTGCCGTGGTTGTGATTCGGGAAGTCAAGCTCATGACCCGAACCGTTGCGGGAAAGCTTGATTCGATGATCCATCTTGTCGCTTGGGCCCATTTTGCGTTATCGGTTGGTTTGTTCCTTCTGGCACTACTCGCTCTTTAACCAGAAGCAGGGCAGTTTTTTATCCGATGGAGAACTTTCGATTCTTGCTATCTGTCTCTAAACTTGTTGGGGCGGCAAGTGATCGGTCGTGGTCGCAGATTCACACGTTTATCCCGTCCGACAAAAAGATCTTACGGCGTGGAGCGCTCCTTGCTGCGATTCATCTTAAGGCCCTCGATTCCACCGAAGAGGGGGTTTTGGATCTTCCCTCATTTGGCAAAGAGATCATTCAGCGGCTTCACGAACATTACTTTGGCGCTTCTGAGGACTCGGTTTCCCCGCTTGAACTTCTTACTAAAAGCGTTGAGGCCGTCAGTTCGGAATTCTCACAGGTCGCGGTTGAGGTTGTGGCCGGAGTCATCTTGCCCGTTGAACTTTCCGCCCACTTGGGAGTTTTATACCTGGCTATCCATGGTCAGGGTTCTGTGGTTTTGATGCGAGGGGGCCGGCTCTACCGTATCCTCCTTGGTTCTTCTGACCAGCCACAGCATGTCATAACCGCCAGCGGTTTTGTCCAAGATGGTGATCTGCTCGTTTTCGGTTCTTCGGATTTCTTCAGGCTTCTCCCCCATTCTGCGCTCCAGAATGCCCTCCGTTCCCTGGATCCGGTTGAAGCAAGTTCGATCCTTGCCCCTTTAGTCCATGGTGGCGAGGAGAACAGCGGAGTAGCGGCGGTGCTTTGCTTGGTTCAGAAGGCTCCCCTTTCTGCCACTCCTTTGCAGACTGCGGAAGAACCCCAGGAAGATCTGGAGGGTCAGCCTGAACCGATCCAGAAGGGTCGTGAAGGCGGCAGGCGGTTGTCTCGCCTTCGCGTCTTTCTTGATCTTTCCCGTCGTTTTCCCAATTGGCTCCGCCGCGGGGCGGCAGATTCGATCCTTGGCCTTCATCTGCCTCACGAAGACATTGTTGTTAAGGCTGAAGCGGGAAAGCGAAGGAGCCTTATGTTTTCCATCGCCATCGTTGTCCTCCTCCTTCTTGGGGTGAGCGTTGTTTTTGGTTGGAGGCGGCGCGTGGCTCTGGAGCAAGAAAAGGCGTTTGCCGCGGTTTGGGAAGTGGCTGACCATCAATACCAGGAAGCGTTGGGCCTGGTTGATTTAAACCCCCTTCGTTCGCGGGCACTTCTCATGCAAGCTGAACACGACCTTTCGGATGCACTTTCTTCTCCTAAACCCTTTTCAAAATCCCAGCGAGAGCGACTCACCACACTTCTTTCGGAGCTGTCTTCGGTCCTTGAGCGGGTTTCGGGTGAATATCGGACCGGGGAAGCACCGGTCTTTATGGATCTGGCTTTGGTTCGACCGAATACCTTTGGCGAATCCCTCGCCCTCCATGGCGATTCCTTGGTTGTGCTCGATCGCACAAGCGGCGTCTTGATTCGGATCGGGATTTCCAACAAATCCGCCGAGCCTGTGGGGGGTGGTTCTCTCCTGTCTCAAGCTTTGCTTACCGGGGTGTACTCCGGAAGAGGGTTTGTTTTAGCAAGAGCAGGCGTGGTTGAGGTGTCGCTGTCAGGCAAAACCTCGGCGGTTGTGATCCAGTCCGATCCGGAATGGGGAGACATCATTGACCTGTCCGTGTTTGGCGGTAACCTCTATTTGCTTGACCGGGGCACCTCGGAAATCTTTCGATACCCGGGAACTGAAGGTGGATTTGGACCACGGACCAGATGGTTGGGGGAGAGTGTTTTGCCCGATCTTGCCGATAGCTCATCCTTTGCCATCGATGGTGATATTTGGATCTTGAAACCTCAGACTATTCTCCGTTTTACAAGAGGTGTCCTCAATCCATTTTCCATAACCGGTATGGATGTTGGGTTTTCACAGCCTTCAATCTTGTACACCACCGATGAAAGCGAGCGCCTCTATGTACTTGATCGAGGGAATCAGCGGGTTGTGGTTTTGGATAAGAACGGAGAGTACCGATCGCAGTACATTTGGGATGGTCTCCAGGGAGTTTCCGATATGGTGGTGACAGAGACAGAGGGGAAGATACTCCTGTTGTCGGGGTCGATGATCTATGAGATTCCGCTTAGGAAGTGACCCTGAAATTTGACTTTAGAATTTTAGATTTCGATCATGGATATTGTGAATCGGCGGGCGCGGTACCTCTATCACCTGACTGCCGAACTTGAGGCAGGCATTGTGCTGACTGGGGCTGAGGTGAAAAGTGTCCGGCAAGGTCGCGGATCGCTTGAGGAGGCATTTGCACGGATTCGGGATGGGGAGGTGTGGTTGTATAACTTTTTGATCCCCGCTTACCAACATGCGGATATCCGCGGCTACGATCCTACCCGAGCAAGAAAGCTTCTTTTACATAAGAGAGAAACGCTTCGCCTTTTCCACACAATTGAGGGGAAGCATTTGACGCTTGTCCCCCTGGCGTGCTATACTACAGGACGTTTTGTCAAGATCAGGCTCGGCATTGGGAGGGGGAAGAAGGTATACGAGAAGCGGGAGGAAAGGAAACGGGCTGATTTGGAGCGAGAGGTGGCGAGGGAGTTTAAGCAGAAGCTGCATTAGAATCAAGTTTAAAGTTCAAAGTTAAAAGTTCAAAGTTGCAGTTTAAAATTTAAAGTTTCACATCGTTCATAACTTTTCATTTTTCATTTTGAATTTTTCATTTTACTTGGGGATGTATTGATTCGACCCCACACAGTTTTTCGAAGCGCGGCAGACTGCTTATTCAGCCGTTTCCGCTTTCGGAAAACTGGCGGGGCGAGAGGAAGACTTTGGAATCTAGACTGATCTATAGAGGCTTACAACTTTGATATTTTGGGGATGTATTGATTCGACGTGACGAGCTCTTTGACATCTGCAAGCTCCCGTTGATTCATCGGGGCTAAACAGAATCAAAACAATAACTGTCAACAACCTTGTTGCCAGAGCAAATGCCTTCCTTCGGGGAGCGTTTGCCCCAGCAGCGGCCCCTGCATACGCAGTAGCCTAAGCCGGCATCCATCTTTGTGTTTCTCTCGGTGGACCAGGGTGGGTGTAAACAAAGCCGAGATGCAGCAGTAACTTTCTAAGACGGGTTACTGCGAAGCTTTTGTCTTAACCCTTGCTCTTTTTGGTTGGTGGTTGACTTGAGTGAGGTTTTTCAATCACCTACGCTTGTAGATGATGTTAAATTGCCGTTGCGGACGCCGAGTCATTCTCGGCCATCTCCACCTCGCAAAGAACGCTAGCCCTCGCTCATGGCGAGGGCTTTTGCGTTCCGCGAGGTGAAAGCCCCGCTGGAGTGCAAAACGAAAGCGCCGCACTCCATTTGCGGGGCACCCTCTGCAAAAACAAGTGAACTAGTGTCTTTGTGCGGGATTTTTCATGACCGCGGTTTAGCCTCGCTGGAGTGCAATGCGCACGCGCCGCACTCCATTTGCGAGGCACCCCAGCTCTTTTTGCTAGACTTGACCTATGTACTTTGTCTACGTTCTCCTTTCCCATAAGGATTCTCGGTACTACATCGGATTTACCGAACGCCTAGAGATACGCATTGCACAGCATATGATGGGTAAAGTGATGGCTACCAGAAATAGATTGCCTCTCCAGCTTATCTATTACGAAGCCTATGTAGATAGAAGGGATGCCAAGGGACGAGAGAAATTTTTAAAAGGTGGAGCAGGACATATATATATACGCAAACAGCTAGCCCATTTTTTACATGTCTCTTCTTGATCTTGTTTTTCCAAAAACATGCGTTCGCTGTGGCAGAATCGGGGAGTATTTCTGTCCGGAGTGCATTGGGCTTCTGCCTCCGGCGGCAGCAATATGTCCTCTCTGCCAGGAAGGGTCGATCGGGGGCGTTACCCATGCCCGGTGCCAACGAACGTTCGGGCTTGACGGATTGGTGAGTATTTATTCATACAACGATGGTATCAGAGAGGCAGTAAAGCGGTTGAAGTACCGGTTCGTCCGGGGGATGGCTAAGGCGTTTGTGGAAGCCGTGATGGAACGGATTGATCCTCTTATGGTTTCCTTTTTCAGGCGGAAGCGCTTCGTCGTTTGCCCTGTACCGCTTTCTTCTTCGCGCGAGCGGTGGAGGGGGTTCAATCAGGCAGCACTTCTGGGTGAGATCCTTGCCCAACACATGGATCTTCCGCTTGTTCGTGTTCTTAAGCGAGTGAAGGACACCGGGGCGTTGGCTGATCTCAAGGTTCGCATGACCGCTGGTGAACGTCAAATGTTTGTTAAACGATACCGTTCGACTACACAGCAAGCGATGGCCGAGCGACGCTTTTTGGCCGAGAAGAAGGTTGCCATGCGAAGAGGGCAGATGAAGGGAGCGTTCGAAATAAGTGAAAAGTTAAAAGTTAAAAGTGCAAAGTTTCTTTTGGTGGATGATGTGTGGACGAGTGGGGCAACGATTGCAGAGTGTACGAAGGTTCTCAAACGGCACGGTGCTTCAGCGGTTTGGGGATTTACTTTTGCCAGGAGTGGCAGGGCGTTTTGATATAATTCTTCTGGGAAAGTGCCTGAACTTTTTTCGGATGAATGGAGGGTTGGCAGAATGGCAATGCGCCGGTTTCGAAAACCGGTGGGCGTAAGCCCTTAGAGGTTCGAGTCCTCTACCCTCCGCCTTCGCCCGACGTAGCTTTACGCGAAGTCAGGATTCGCTTCAAGTCTGTATGCTTATTGTCAGTGTGATAAATTCAGATGGGTCTGGCTTCGGCGGACGAAGTCCGCTCGGTAATTCGATAAGGAGAGCAATAGATCATGCATTACGTTTATGTATTATCATGCTCTGATGGTAAACCTTATATAGGGTGCACAGATAATCTTAAAGATAGAATTGCTAGGCATAGAAAAGGTCAGATTCCCGCAACTCAAGCTCGGTTACCAATTCAATTAGTTTCCTATTTTGCTTTTTCGAACAAATATGCGGCTTTTAACTTTGAAAAATATCTAAAGTCTGGCTCAGGACGAGCCTTCATCAAGAAACATAAATTAGTAGAATAATTTTTCCTGATATAATGGAGCTCACCAGGAGGAGTCGCCTAGTGGCCGATGGCAGAGGTTTGCTAAACCTCGACCCG